>CAVWUP010000048.1:0-38874 GCA_963758155.1 uncultured delta proteobacterium | reverse complement strand
AGGGCTGCCTCCCGACGGGCTCGTCCTCAGGGCGAGCCCGCGGCACTGACTGGTGTTGGATTGAACGCGGCGTCGGCCTCAGAAACTTCCAGATACCGCCAGCCTCGCAGTCGCGTGACCATGCGATTCGCCTATGGCGGGCAAAAGAACCAGCGTGACGCCGCCCAAGCTGGTGGCCGCACCTCCTGCCACCAGCAGCCAGCCAGCCAGGGCGGTCTGATGATGGTAGGCGCAGGTCTTGGTGGAAGCCGAGCAAGTGGACTGGCCGTCTTGCCAGAGAAAGTATGCGCCGCTGCCCACCGCTGCCAGACCGGCCAAGCTCGCGCCCACACCCAGCACTTTTTGCCACAGGGGAAGTCGCGCCCAACGCGAAGGAGACGGCGTTTCCGCGACAAAGTTGACTGCGGGCACGTTGCTCGGTGCTGGCGCGGGCGCAAGTCCGCGTGAGTCTTGCGGGCGGGCCGCCTCGTTGCCTGTTTCAGCGGCGCGGGCGATGCCGGGCGCGGCCAGCGCGAGGCTGAGCGTCGCGACCAGCGCACAAACCGCTGCCGAGCCCAAGCGGGCTGGTGCCTGGTCGGCTCTCACGCTGGTCATGGGCTGCCTCGCCTGGCCCTCTAGGGCGTGTCTGACTTCGTCTTGGCGGCTTTGTCAGTCTTGACGGCCGTGCTGGTCTTGGTGGCCGTGCCGGTCTTGACCGTGTCGGTCTTGGTCGCGGTATCCGTCTTGACGGCCGTGTCGGTCTTGGCCTTGTCAGCCTTGCCACCCTTCTTGCCCTTCTTGCTGCCCTTCTTGTCCTTGGGTTGATCTTCGGCCGCGTTGCCGTCAGCCGCAGCCTCGCCGTCGGCAACGACCTCGGGGGTCACGATTTCTTCAGTCGGTGCCTCGGCTGCTTCACGTTGCTTGGCGGCTGCCTCTTCCTGCTTCTTCTTCTCGGCCTCTTGTGCGCGCTTGGTCTCCGCCTGAATCTCTCGGTCGTAGTCCTTCTCGCGTTTCTCGGAGCAGCCCTTGGGCTCGCACTCGCCCGGACATTCGCACTTGCCTTTCCTTCCGCACAGACAAACCCCCGCCGAGTTCTTGTAGCAGCCGCACGCATTGAGCTGGGGCTCGTCCGACGTTGTCTTCGCCCCTGCAATCGCATTGCGTGCGAAACCCATCACCAGCAGCATCGGCAGCAATCGCCACACAGTTCTCATGTTCTCTCTCCTCGTCTCGTGAGTTTTGTTTGGCCCGGCCCTCGTCCGGACGAAGCGCAGTGTACACGTTCACCGAAGAACAGGGTGGCAGTTTGATACGGGGATTTGTTTGCGTGGAGGAGTATCCTGATCCGTCATGAGAACTCCAAGTTCGCTGTTGGCTACGGCGTTGATTGGCGCAGCGGCCTGCGGCGCCCGAGGCTTGCACGTCGACCTCTGCGCAAACGCCGGCCAAACTCGCGCCTGTTCGACGGCATGCGGCGAAGGCCTACAAACCTGCAGCATGGGCGCCTGGCAGGGTTGCGAGGTACCTCTCGTTACGCGTTCGTGCCAAGGCGTGTGCGGCCAGGGCACCCAGGAATGCGAGAACGAGCAGTGGAAGGCCTGCGTCATCCCCAGCACCCAGCTTCCTTGCACGAACGACTGCGGCCAGGGCACGCAGCTTTGCGAAAACGAGAAGACGGGAATCTGTGTGGTCGCGCCGGTTGTGGAGACCTGCGCCAGCGTCTGCGGCAGTGGCACCCGGACCTGCACCAACAACTTGTGGGGCGCGTGCGATGCCCCGCTGCCCAAGCAACCCACGCTGGTCGCCACGATTCGCGACTTCCACACCAGCTTCCCGGATATGGAACCCCTACAATGGCTGCACGATGACCGTGGCATCGTGGCTGCCGACCTGGGGCCAGACGACAAGCCGGTTTACAGCGGGGTTTCGCATTCGGTCAGCGGCCCGGATACCTTCAACGAGTGGTACAGGGACGTGCCCGGCGTGAACCTGACGACCACCATCAGTCTGCCGCTTTCGCCATCGCCGACCCAAACGGGCGTCTATGCCTACCAAGACATGGCTTTCTTCCCCATCGACAATCAGCTTTTCGGCAACGAAGGGGAGCCGCACAACTATCACTTCACCGTCGAGATACCGACCCGCTTTCGCTACCAGGGCGGCGAAACCTTCACTTTCTCCGGCGACGACGACGTCTGGGTGTTCATCAACCGCAAGCTCGCGATCGATCTGGGCGGCATCCACTCGACCGAGAGCCAGACCGTGGATCTCGACGCCCAAGCCGCCACGCTCGGCCTTAGCAAGGGCGAACTCTACCCCATGAACATCTTCTTCGCCGAGCGGCACGTGACCGGGTCCGACTTCGCGGTCGAGACCACGATCTCGGAAATCGGGGTGTGCGACTGACAAAACTCGGGGCGCGGCGTCCATGCTGGTTAGACGCTCGTACCTCACTCCCTGGGCCCCTCCTGTGCGAAGATGACTCGCATGACTCTTGGGACGGCACGAGAGCGCGCGGTGGGACGATGTTCAAGCATGTTTTGGCTTCTCTTCGTGCTTGGAGCATGCGGTCGCTCTGAACTCCTGCAAGGCGCAGCCGGGGCCGATGGGATTTTGGGCGGGAGCGGCGAGTGTGGTGACCTGTGCTCGGCTCCGCCGCCGTCCACAGCTCAGTGTGCGGCCGGTCGCTGTCTCATCACCTTGGCCTCGGGACAGTCCGGCCCCAATGACATCGCGGTGGACGCCACGAGCGTCTACTGGGTCAATTTTGACAGCGGCACGGTGATGAAGGTACCTCTGAACGGTGGCCCCACCACCACGCTCGCCTCCGGCCAGTCCTATCCCTATGGCATCGCGGTGGACGCCACAAACGGCTACTGGACCAACAATGGCACGATGAAGAACATGTACCCGGATGGTGCCGTAATGAAAGTGTCTTTGGGTGGCGGACCCACGACCACACTCGCCTCTGGGCAAGCCAGCCCCGATGGCATCGCAGTGGACGACACGAGCGTGTACTGGGCCAACAATAGCACGCAGAGCAACAAGTACAGGGACGGCTCGGTGATGAAGGTATCGTTGGGTGGTGGCACTCCAACCACACTCGCTTCCGGGGGCCAACTCACGGGCATCGCGGTCGACAGCACGAGCGTCTACTGGATCAACTATGGTGGCAACACGGTGATGAAGGTACCCTTGGGCGGTGGCGCCCCCACCACGCTCGCCTCCGGGCCACCGTCTCCCCTTTTCATCGCCGTGGACGTCACGAGTGTCTATTGGACCAACGCCAACAGCGGGACAGTGATGAAGGTACCCCTGGGCGGCGGCACTCCCACCACGCTCGTCTCCAGCCAGAACGCACCTGTTGGTGTCGCGGTGGACGGTTCAAGCGTCTACTGGACCAACATGGGCACGAAGGGCAACAACTTCACGGATGGCACCGTGATGAAAATGCCTCTGGGCGGTGGCGCTCCCATCACTCTCGCTTCTGGCCAGAACAGCCCCGGCAAGATCGCGGTGGATGCCACCAGCATCTACTGGACGAACGGCGCGGGCGGCACCGTGAATGGCAGTGTGATGAAGCTGAGTGCCAAGTAGCGGCGCTCGATATTGGATCAGCTACCCGAGCAGCCGTTGCATAATCTCGTTGGCGGTCCTGGGGTCGGCCTTGCCTCCCATTTCCTTCATCACTTTGCCCACGAAGAAGCCGAGCAGCTTGCTCTGGCCGGCGCGAAAGCGCGCCACCTCGTCCGGATGCGCGGCGACGATCTTCTTGCAGGTTTCTTCGATGAGGCCCGCATCGGACACCAGCGCCACTGACTCGCTGGCCACGATGTCGCCGGCCCGTCGCTTTTCCTGCCACATGCGCCCGAACACGTCTTTGGCCAGCTTGCCCGACAGCGTGCCCTTTTCGACCAGATCCACCAGCTCGGCCAGTGCCGCCGCTGGCACGGGCAGGTCCGCGGCAGCCAGCGCGCGCGGATCGCCCACGCGGGCCAGCACCTCGTTGATGATCCAGTTGGCCAGCTTCTTGGCCGGCGCGGGGCAGGCCTTGCTGGCGGCGTCGAAGTAATCGGCGATTTCGCGCTCGGAAATCAGAACTCCCGCGTCCTGCGCGGAAAGCCCCAGATCGCTGGTGTAGCGGCGATAGCGGTTCTCGGGCAGCTCGGGCAACGACGCGCGCGCGCGCGCAATCCAGGCCTGATCCACGGCCAAGGGCGGCAGGTCGGGCTCGGGAAAGTAGCGGTAGTCGTGCGCATGCTCTTTGCTGCGCATGGATTGCGAGAGGCCGCGCTCCGGATCCCACAGCCGGGTTTCCTGCACCACCGCCTCGCCCCGATCCAGAATGACCGCCTGGCGCCGGATCTCGTGCTCGATGGCTTCGCGCACGTGCTTGAACGAGTTGATGTTCTTCAGCTCGGCCTTGGTGCCCAGTTTCTCGGCGCCGGGCAATCGTAAGGACACGTTGGCGTCGCAACGAAGCGATCCTTCTTCCATGTTGCCGTCGCTGATGCCCAGGGTTCGCACCATGGTGCGCAGGGCGCGCATGTATTCGGCCGCTTCTTCCGACGAGCGAATGTCGGGCTCGCTCACGATCTCGACCAGGGGCACGCCCGCGCGGTTGAAGTCCACGAAGCTGACGCCCGAATCGTCGTGAATGTTCTTGCCCGCGTCGTCCTCCAGGTGAATGCGGGTCAGGCGCACGCGCCGCGCTTCCCCTGCCACACGGAACTCAACCACGCCGCCTTCGCACAAGGGTTCTTCGTACTGCGAGATCTGAAACCCCTTGGGCAAGTCCGGATAGAAGTAGTGCTTACGCGCGAAACGGCAGCGCGGCCGGATGTGCGAACCCACGGCCAGACCCAGGCGCACCGCCGCGTCCACCACGGCCCGATTGAGCACCGGCAAGGCGCCCGGCAGGCCCAGACACACGGGATCGGTGCAGGAATTTGGCTCCTCGCCAAACGTGGTCGACGACCAGGAGAAGATCTTGGAACGGCTGGCCAGGTGCACGTGCACTTCCAGTCCGATGACGGCTTCATATTGATCGAGGCTCATGACGGATCCTTGGGAAGTCGCTTGTGCCAGTCAGTGTGGCGCTGATAGTCGCCGGCCACGCGGAACACGGCTTCTTCGCCCAGCGGCGGTCCGATGATCTGCAACCCGATGGGCAGGCTGCCCTTGGTGAAGCCGCAGCACTGGGACAAGGCGGGCACGCCTGCCAGCGCCGGCGCGACGGTGTAGATGTCGGCCAGATACATCTGCAAGGGGTCGGCCTGGCGCTCGCCCAGCTTGAACGCGGCGGTGGGCGAGGTGGGCGTGGCCAGCACGTCGCACTGGTCGAACACTGCGCGGAAATCGTCGGCGATCTTGCGCCGCACGCGTAGCGCCTTGCCGTAGTAGGCCTCGTAGTACCCAGACCGCAGCACATAGGTGCCCAAGATGATCCGGCGCTTGGGCTCGACGCCAAAACCCTCGCCGCGGGTCTTGCTGTACAGCTCGTCCAGCGACGCGGCCTCGGCCGTGCGATGGCCGTAGCGAACGCCGTCGTAGCGCGCCAGGTTCGACGAGGCCTCGGCTGTGCACACCAGATAGTAGGTCGCAACCGCGTACTGGGTGTGAGGCAGCGAAACCGGTACCAGCTTGGCACCGGCGCGGGCGATCTCGTCGATGGCTCCGCGTACAGCGGCCTCCACCTCGGGATCCATGCCGGCCTGGAAGTATTCCTCAGGCACGCCCACGCGCATGCCGGCCAAGCCGGCGGCGCAGGCCTGCCGGTAGCGGCCCGCCGGCGATGGAATCGAGGTCGCGTCGCAGGGATCGTGACCGGCGATGACTTCCAGGAGCGTGGCCACGTCCTCGACGGTTCGGCCGAAGGGACCCGGATGATCCAGCGACGAGGCAAACGCTATCACGCCGTAGCGCGAGACACGGCCGTAGGTCGGTTTCATTCCCGCAATCCCACACAGGGACGCCGGCTGTCGAATCGATCCGCCGGTGTCGGTACCCAGGCTGCCCGCGCACAGCGACGCGGCCACAGAGGCCGCCGAGCCGCCCGAGGATCCGCCGGGCACACGTTCCAGATCCCAAGGATTGTGCACGGGTTTGAAGGCGCTGTTCTCGTTGGACGAGCCCATGGCGAACTCGTCCATGTTCAGCTTGCCCAGGGCAATCGCGCCGGCCGCAGCCAAACGCGCGGAGACCGTCGATTCATAGGGCGGCACGAAGCCGCGCAGGATCTTCGACCCCGCCGTGGTTTCCAGGCCGCGGGTCACGAAGATGTCTTTGAGCCCAATCGGCACGCCCGCCAGCAAGCCCGGATCGCGGCCCGCAGCGATCGCGGCATCGACCTGGTCCGCGCGTCGTCGCGCTCCGTCGGCATCGACCAGTAGATAGCAGCCCAGCTTGCCATCGAGGCGCGCGATGCGGTCCAAATAGGACTCGACCAACTCGCGAGCCTTCCATTTGCGCGCGCGCACCCCGTCGGCCAGATCGGCGATGGAGGCACCCAACACTTGTGGTGAGGCCATGGCTAGGATCCCTCGCCTGTGCCAGGCACGATGCGCGGCACCTCGAAGAACGAGTCGCGTCGCCGGGGCGCGTTCTGCAGAGCTTCACCCACCGACAGAGACGGCCCGGGCTGATCGTCGCGCAGGGGACAGTCGAAGGGCACGGCGTGGGTCATGGGCTCGGTGTTTCCCGTGTCCAAGTTCTTGACCGTGTCGATGTACTCCAGAATCGCGTCCAGCTCATGGGTCATGCGCTCGATCTCCTCCGGCGACAGGCGCAGGCGGGCGAGCGTCGCAATCGTTCGGACCTCGTCGGGTTGAATGCGCGGCATGGCGTCTCTCTTTTAGCACCATCGGTTGACAGAATCTTGCCAGGGACGTCAAATGACTGACCCCCGCTTCGGGGTGAGAGCAGAGCCACCGTCTTTTGCCGGAGGAGGCCAAATGAGCTTCGACATCGTTCAGCAGGAGTCCTATTCGCGCAGCGAGCTTCTGCTGCGCACGTTCTTCGGCTGGCTGTACATCACGGCGCCCCACATACTGGTCCTGTTCTTCGTGGGCATCTGGTCGAGCATCCTGCATTTCATCGCGTGGTGGGTGATCCTGTTCACCGGCCGCTATCCAGCCTCCTTTTTCGAATTCCACGTGAAGATGCTGGCCTGGACCATGCGACTCAATGCTGTGACCTGGAACTTGGCCGAAGGCTATCCGGCCATCGGAACCGGGGGCAGCCACCCGGCCATTCAGCTGGACGTTCCCTATCCCCAGTCGCTGAGTCGCGGAACGCTGCTCCTGCGCACGTTTCTGGGCTTTTTCTACGTGACCATCCCGCACGGCCTCTGTCTCTATGGCCGCCTGATCGCGACGGGCTTCCTCAACTTTCTCTCCTGGTGGTCGATTCTGTTTTCGGGACGGATTCCCGAGAACTGGTTCCAGTTCAACGTGGGAACCTTGCGTTGGATGCTGCGGCTGAATCTGTACGTGATGAACATGACTGATACCTACCCACCATTCTCGGGCAAGCCGATCGCAGCCGCCGAAGCCATGGCAACCTAGATCAAGCCCCGCTTGTAGTGACACAGTGTCGGAACCCATTGCCCTTCCCCAGCCTCACGAACTGTCGCAACGAGAAAAAGACGACGCCCTGGCCGCGTATTTGATGAACTTCGCGGCTTGGGGCGCCGGGCTTCCCATCCCTTCGTTGAACCTGATTGCGGCCTGGGTCTACTTCCTCGTCAATCGCAAGAAGAGCCGCTTCGTGGCCTTTCATTGTTTCCAGGCCTGTACCTCGCAGATCCCGACGACGTTGATCAACCTCCTGGGCGTCGGCATGTTCGTCGACTACGTGCTGATCCTCAATCGCGACCTGCCGCACTTTTTCTGGCCCTACGTTGCGTTCGCAGTGGTGATGAACCTGATCTATCTGGCGTCGAGCATCTACGCTTGTGTTCTGGCGGCCAAGGGGCGCGTTCACTACTTCCTGGTATTCGGCCGCTGGGCCTACGCGCGCTACTACGGTCCCAATGCCGTCGCGCTCGAAGGCGGCTCGGCGCAACCCAATCTTCCTCCGGCGGGTTTCTGACATGCGCATCCTCCGGGAGTTGCTGCTCCTGCTCGCGCTTTTTGCCGGGGTCGCCTTGGGCGTCTACGGCATGTGGCGGCTGTGGCCGGCCTCGAAGACGCACAAGGAGAGCGCCGCCAAGGATGAAACGTCCCTCATGCATCGAACCGAGGGGAAGCTGCGGGACCTGCTTCATCGCGAAGTGACCGCCGATGCCAACGACGAGGCTGCGGTCAAGGCAGGCCTGCGCAAGGTCCAGGATCGTCTCGGCCCGGCGCTGGGCACGCTTGCTTTTCCCGTCGAGAGCTACGTCATCGATTCGAGCACGGTGAATGCCGTGTGCCTGCCCGGGAACATCATCTTGGTGTACTCGGGCCTGTTGCGACGGCTGGAGTCGCCCGAGGAGCTGGCCGCGATCCTGGCCCACGAGATCGCGCACGCCATGCACCAGGATCCCATGCAAGCCCTGAAGCGAGAGCTGGGCCTGGCTGCGCTGTTTGCCATGGTCGGTGGCGAGCGCGGGGACGGCGTCACCGGGCGCCTGATGCACCGGCTGGTGAGCAGTGGGTTCAGCCGCCAGCAGGAGCTGTCCGCCGACGAAGAAGCCCTGCGCATGCTGGCTGCCGCGGACATCGATCCCAAAGCGCTGGGGGACGCCTTGCGACGGATCCGGGGCGAAAAGGATGAAGATCCGGCCGTGCTCCAGTACATCAGCACCCACCCTGGCTTCGACGAGCGCATACAGCTCTCCGAACAGGCGTCGGCGAACTGGCCGGGCAAGCCACGCCCTATCGACCTCGACTGGAAGCAGTTCCGAGCCCAGTTCCGCGTGCTCCGCTGACTACGATTTGTCGGAAAATCCGATGGCAGTCCGGGAGGCCGGCCAGCGGGGCGCGGGTCGCGTGGGCGAGTGCGTGAGCGAGTTCGTGGGCGGTACGCGGAAGACGGATCTCGTGCCGCGGGCCCCGTGCCGCTCACACACGCAAACCGCGTTCCGCTGGCCGCGTTTCGCTGGCCGCTCACGCTACCGCTACCGCCCACGCTCACGCTGGTCGATGTGCCTGGCCCAAGATTTCCCGACAAGTGGCTGCTAGGTTCGTTGCACGCGGGCCGTGGTGAGGAAGTGGTCCTCGATTTCGGTCCAGAAGGCGGTGGCGGCGAAGGAGCCGTCGCCTTCGGACAGGGCCAGCGCGATGGAGGCGGAGCCATCGGGCAGCGGGGTCATGCTGGCCTCGTGGAACGCGACGTGCCGGCTCACCAGAGGATCGATGGCCTTGTACAAGGCTTCCTTGAGCGAGAAGTGCAAGATGACCATTCGTCGACGATTCTCTTCGGGCACGCGCTCGAGCCGAACCAGCTCATCGGGGGTGAGCACGCGGGTGCGTATGTCCGGCCGCGCCTGGGCCTGGGCCTCCGCCGCCGACGCAAAGGCCAGCGGACTATTCTCCAGGTCCACGCCAATGTTGGCGCCGCCCTCGCGACGGGCCGCCAGCCCGACCGCCAGTGTGCGTTTGTGGCTGATCGATCCGACCAAGTCAGGCGACAGCGCGGGCGCGCCGCGCCGGGTGGCGAGAATCGGGCCTGGCTCGATGCCGAGATCGCGAAATGCCCGGCGCAGGGCGAGCCGACCCGCGATCCAGCTTGGCTGGCGGCCAGGAGCCAGGCTCGACACGAAGCTGCGTTCCTCCGGAACCAACTCTGCCAAGACCTTCTCGTCCACGTCCTGTGGTATGCGAACGCCCACGCACCGGCCGTGCACCAGATTGAGGCAGAAGGCAATCTCGATACCCATCAGGCACGCCCTATCCCCCTATCGTATCCTAAATTCGGCGCGAGCCAGCGTTCCATTTCGTCCAGCGCCAGACCGCGACGGCGGGCGTAGTCCGCAACCTGCGTGCGGTCAATGCGGCCCACGTCGAAGTAGCGCGACTCGGGATGGGCGAGATACAGGCCGCTCACGCTGGCAGCCGGGTTCATGGCGAAACTTTCCGTCAGGGTGATGCCCACGTCGGCCGCCTGCAGAAGATCGAAGAGCGCTTGCTTCTCGGTGTGATCGGGCCAGGCGGGGTAGCCGGCGGCAGGCCGGATGCCACGATACTTTTCCGCGATGAGGTCTTGGTTGCTGAAATTCTCCTCGGCGCCGTAGCTCCATTCGCGACGCACGCGCTGGTGCAGACACTCGGCGAATGCTTCAGCCAGTCGGTCGGCCAGGGCCTTGACCATGATGGCACTGTAGTCGTCGCGTGCTTCCTCGAAGCGTTTGACCAGCGCCTGCGCGCCGAGGCCGGCGGTCACGGCAAAGGCGCCCACGTGATCGGCCAGGCCCGCCGACGCCGGCGCCACGAAGTCGGTCAGGCAACGATAGGGACCGGATCCGGTCTGCTGGCGCAGCATGGGGAAGCGGCACAGCTCGCAGGTGCGGCTCTCGTCGGAGAAGAGCACGATGTCGTCGCCCTCGCTGCACGCCGGCCACAGGCCGTAGGCCGCGCTGGCGGTGAGCGATCCTTCTGCCACGATCTCCGCCAGCAGCTTCTGGGCCGCACCGAAGAGATCGCGGGCCGCCGGGCCGTACTTGGCATGGTCCAGGATCTGCGGGTACTTGCCCTTCAATTCCCAGGCGGTGAAGAAGAAGGTCCAGTCGATGAAGCGCGCCAGCTCGTCGAGCGGTTGTCTTTCGATCACGCGTCGGCCGATGAAGGTTGGCGTCGGAATGTCCTCTCCGCGCCACACGATGGCTGGCCTGCCGGCGCTGGCCGCGGAGAAGGGAACAAGCGGCCGGCGCTGCTTGTCGGCATGAATCTCGCGGAGCTGCTGCTGCTCGGCACAGGTCTTCGTTGCAAGAGCGTCCCGCTGATCGGCATCGAGCAGCGCGGAAACCACGCCCGCAGCGCGCGAGGCATCGAGCACGTGCAGGGTGGGACCGCTGCGCTGGGGCGCGATCTTGACCGCGGTGTGCTCGCGATTGGTGGTGGCACCGCCAATGAGCAGGGGCTGGCCAAGACCCCGCCGTTCCATTTCTTGCGCGACACGCACCATTTCTTCGAGCGAGGGCGTGATCAACCCTGACAGGCCCACGATGTCGACCTTTTCCGCCACGGCGGTGTCCAGGATCTTCTGGCAGGAAACCATCACGCCCAGATCGATGACCTGGTAGTTGTTGCAGCCGAGCACGACCCCCACGATGTTCTTGCCGATGTCGTGCACGTCGCCCTTGACCGTGGCCAGCAGCACGCGGCCGCGCGGCTGCACCACACCCTCGGTCTTCTCGGCCTCCATGAAAGGCTGCAAATAGGCGACCGCGGCCTTCATGGCGCGCGCACTCTTCACCACTTGAGGCAGGAACATCTTGCCCGCGCCAAAGAGATCGCCCACCACAGCCATGCCAGCCATCAGCGGGCCCGAGATGACGTCGAGCGGCCGTCCCAGTTTCTGCCGCGCCTCCTCGGTGTCGGCTTCGATGAAATCCACCATGCCGTGGACCAGGGCGTGCTCCAGACGCTTTTCCACGGGCGCCTGTCGCCACGACAAGTCCTGGGTTCGCTTGCTGGCCGTGCCTTTCACTTGCCCGGCCAGTTCGACCAGGCGCTCGGTGGCATCCGGCCGGCGGTTGAAGAGCACATCCTCGACGCGCTCGCGCGTTTCGGTGGGCACGTCGGCGTAGACGCCCAGCTGACCGGCGTTGACGATGCCCATGTCCAGGCCCGCGGCGATGGCGTGGAAGAGAAACACCGTGTGCATGGCCTCGCGGATGGCGTCGTTGCCACGGAACGAGAACGACAGGTTGGATATGCCGCCAGACAGATGCACGCCCGGGCACGCCGCCTTGATGAGCGGAAGCGATTCCAGAAAGCTGCGCGCGTAGTCGTTGTGCTCTTCCAGGCCAGTGGCCACGGCCAGCACGTTGGCATCGAAGATGATGTCTTCAGGCGGAAAGTCCGCCTGCTCGACCAACAATCGATAGGCGCGCTGGCAGATTTCCAGCCGGCGGGCCGTGGTCACGGCCTGGCCAGCCTCGTCGAAGGCCATCACCACCACAGCCGCGCCGTAGCGGCGACAGGTACGCGCCCGGGCCAGGAATTCGGCTTCGCCTTCTTTGAGGCTGATGGAATTGACGATGCCTTTGCCCTGCACGCAGCGGAGACCCGCCTCGATGACCGCAAAGTTCGAGCTGTCGATCATGATGGGCAGGCGCGCGATCTCGGGCTCGCTGGCCACGAGATTGAGGAACGCGGTCATGGCCGCGACGGAATCCAGCATGGCCTCGTCCATGTTGACGTCCAGCACGTTGGCCCCGCCGCGCACCTGTTCGAGGGCCACCGCGAGCGCGGCCGCGAAGTCGCCAGCCTTGATCAAGTTGGCGAATTTCCTCGAGCCCGAGACATTGGTGCGCTCGCCGACAAGGATGAAGTTCGACTCGGGCCGCACGGTCAGCGTGTCCAGCCCGGCCAGACGCAAGGGCTGCCCGCGCATTTCCGGCCGCCGCCGCGGGGACACGCCCTGCACGGCCTGCGCGATGGCGCGAATGTGGTCCGGCGTGGTGCCGCAACATCCGCCCACGATATTGACCAGACCCGCACGCGCCAGCTCGCCCACCAAGCTCGCCGTGTCGGCCGGGTGTTCATCATAGCCACCCAAGGCGTTGGGTAATCCCGCGTTGGGGTAGCACAGGATGTACTCGCCGGCCCGCCCAGCCAGGTCTTCGATGTAAGGGCGCAGCTGGGGCGCCCCGCCCCCACAATTGAGACCGACGGCCAGCGGTCGCGCGTGCTCGATGGAGGTGTAGAACGCATCGATGGTCTGGCCCGACATGAGGCGGCCGCTCTTGTCGGTGATGGTCCCTGACAGCATGACTGGCACGCGCAGGTTCTTCTCGGCAAATACCGCCTCGATGGCGCACAGGCAGGCCTTGAGCGTGAGCGTGTCGAACACGGTTTCGGCCAGCAGAATGTCGCAGCCGCCATCGACCAGGCCGCGCACCTGTTCCTGGTAGGCGTCCTGCATTTCAGTGAACGTCACTGCGCGGAAGCCTGGCTCGTTCACTCGCGGCGACATTGACAGCGTCTTGTTGGTGGGGCCCAGGGCGCCAGCCACGAAACGCGGCTTACTGGGCGTCCTCGCCGAAAAGTCGTCGGCCACCGCGCGCGCCAGGCGCGCCCCGGCCATGTTCAGGTCATAGACGACCGCCTCCAACTTGTAGTCGGCCTGTGCGATGCGGGTGCTGTTGAAGGTGTTGGTCTCGATGATGTCGGCGTCGGCGTCCAGATATTGAGCGTGGATGTCAGCCACCACGTCAGGCCGCGTAAGTACCAGCACATCGTTGTCGCCGCGCAGATCGTGCCCGTGCGAGGCGAAACGCTGGCCGCGAAAGTCCGCCTCGGTAAGGCCGCGGCGCTGGATCATGGTGCCCATGGCGCCGTCAAGGACCAGGACGCGTGTTTCGAGTGCTGACAGCAGCTGCTGAACGCGATCTTGGCGGGTCATGATTGCCTCTCTTTCTCGGCGGACAAACCAATTTTGGCAGACGGCTTGGACTCGCCCGTTCGGCTCGAAGTCTTGCGCGCAAAGGCGCTCACCACGGCGAAATGGGGCGCTCGCTTCTCCCGCGAAGTCACCTCGCAGCGGTCGACAACGAGCCCGACTTCGCCTAGCCAGTCGCGCAGCGCCTGCGGCCGGAATCCAGCCTGCACATGGCCATAGCCCGCGGTCACCTCGCGCTGCTCATGGGCCGCCAGCGTGGTCACGACCAGATCGCCACCTGGCCGGAGCACGCGCGCGGCCTCGGCCAGCGCCCGCGCGGGATCGGTCGCGTAGGTCAGCAAGTTGAGCAGCAGCACCTGGTCGAAGCTCGCGTCGGCGAAACGCAGCGCTTGCACGTCACCCAGCACGAACTCAACGTTGTCCATGCCCTGCAGTCGCTTGCGGCAGGCCTGCAGCACCTTGGGGCTGATGTCCAGGCAGGTTACGCGGCGGCTGCGCGAAGCCAGAAGAGCGGCGATGGTTCCGTCGCCCGACCCGGCATCGAGCACGTCGCCCAGGTGCAACAGGCCCAGCACGCCGATGGCGGTGGCCTCCCAGGTCCGACCTGGTGAGTAGTGTCGCTCCATCTCACCGGCCACGGCGTCGGGCCAGTTGGCGGTACCCTGCCGCGCACGCAGAACCGCCTGACAGCGCTCCTGATCGCTCTGCAAGAGCGGCTCGTTCAGCTCGCGGCCCAGCAGGTTCCACAGCTTGTGCGCGCTGGCTGGCACGTTGCCGTCATTCATCGCGTAGTAGGCCAACGCGCCTTCTCGCCGGTCGCGCAGGACACCGGCGTCGCGCAATTTGCCGAGATGCGTCGATACGCGGGACTGTGGAAGTTGGGTGATCTTGGTAATTTCCGCTACAGTCAGCTCGTTCTTCTCAAGAAGACAAGCGAGGCGCAGACGTGTCGAATCACCGAAAAGGCGAAGCAGATCAACAGCTGACGATATCATAGCCATCCGGAAATCCTGATATGAGGATGATTTGAGTATGGAAGCTTGTCAAGACGCCTCAAGCAGGCCAACCTTCGTGCCGAATAAGGTGACCAGTGGAGTCTCGAAGACCACCCGGCGGGACGGACTTCATGGATCGCTTTGAGATCAAAAGCGAGGCAGGTACAGGCGGGATGGGTACCGTGTATCAGGCAATCGATCGGCGGACAGGGGCAGTGGTCGCGCTCAAAGTGCTTCACGTTCGAACCGCGACGGAAAGTGCACGTTTTGACCAGGAGGCACACCTCCTGGCGGAATTGCTACATCCGGGCATCGTCCGCTATTTCGATCGCGGGATGGCGCCCCACGGGTCGCCCTTCATCGCCATGGAGTGGCTCGAGGGAGAAACCTTGGAGGAGCGGTTGTCGCGCGGCTCACTGGGACCTGCGGCTGTCGCGCACGTGGCCTATCGCGTGCTGGACGCGCTGGCTGCGGCCCATGAGCGCGGCGTTGTCCATCGCGACATCAAACCGAGCAACATCTTTCTGGTGGGCTGGCGACTCACCAACACGCGCATTCTCGATTTCGGCATCGCCCGCCGCGTGCTTGACCCCAAGCGATTCACGCACAAGGGCTCGACCGTGGGCACGCCGCTCTATGCCTCGCCTGAACAGGCCCGCGGCCGCCACGACGTAGACGGCCGGGCCGACATCTTCTCGCTCGGATGCGTGCTCTACGAGGCGCTGACCGGTGAGCCGCCTTTCACCGGAGACAATGCGGTTGAGGTGATGCAGAAGGTGTGCGCGGGCTCGGTGGCGCCGCTGTCGTCGCGTCGATCCAACGTGCCGCCCGAGCTGGAGGAGATCATTCACCGTATGTTGGCACCCGATCCGGCTGCGCGGCCTGCATCGGCGGGCGCGGTGGCGGCTGAATTCCGCGCTCTGGCGCAGCGACTGGGGGATCTGGGCGAGGAGGTCGCGTCGGCCAAGCCCCCTTCCCCGCTGCGGCCCACCTGTATCACCGAATCAGAGGAACGCACCATCTGCGCGATGCTGATTTCGCTGGGGCGGCGGCCGGTGGCCGATGGCTCGCAGCGGCCGGTGCGCGATCGGCGCGTGGGACCGCGCGCAGCCTTTCCCTGGCAAGCCGCGCTCAAACCCGCTGAGGTCAAGGACGACAGCCCGGAGCGCGTCGCCGGCTTGGAGGCTGCCATACGCGCGCTGGGCGGCGAGCTGGACCGCCTCATCGACCGCACGCTGCTGGTGACCGCGCCGGCAGTGGGAACGGCGCGCGAGCAGGCCATGCAGATTGCGCGCGCGGCTCTCGTGTTGCGAGACATGGAGCCGGACGCGAAGATTGCCATCGGGACCGGCCGGGCGGCCTTCATGGCTCGTGTTCCCGTCGGCCGTCTCATGGATTCCTTGCCCGTGCTCATGCAGAGCCAGCAGGCAGGCACGGTGCGCATCGACGAAACCACGCGGCGGCTTCTGCCGGCCCGCTTCGTCGTGGGGGATGCGGATGGGGTGGCTCTGCTGTTTGCGGAAACCGGCGGGGCAGGGCCAGAGCGGCCGCGCAGCGTGGGCGGACAGGTGATTCCTCTTGTGGGACGAGAGCGCGAGCTGGACCTGCTGATGTCGCTGCGCGAGGAGTGCATACGCGAACGCGTGGCGCGCGCAGCGCTGGTCATCGGCGGGGCAGGAACAGGGAAGACGCGTTTGGCGCGCGAGTTCTTTTCCCAGGCCGGGGAACTGCCCGGAAACATCATTCGCTGCACGGGGACGCTGGTTCGGCCCGAAACAGATTTCGCGATGCTGGCTTCGTTGCTGGCCGCCGCCGGCATCCAGACCGTGGGACGCGAGATCGCCGATGTCAAACGCGGCTTCGTCGAATGGTTGCGCAGCAAGGGATCGGCCGGCGCTCCGGTGGTGGTGTTGGAAGACTTGCAGTGGGCGGATGCGGCCAGTGTGAATCTCATCGATGAGATCCTGGGGCTCTTTTCGGATCAGCCCCTGTTGGTGTTGGCCCTGGGTCGGCCCGAGGTAGAGGAGCGATTCCCTGGCTTGTGGGGCGAACGCCTGGTCGAGTACATCCGGCTGGCACCCCTGCCGCGCAAGTCCGGGCAGAGCCTGCTGCGCCTGCGCAATCCCCCGCTCACGGCCGAGGCCGAGCATTTCATCCTGGAACGCTGGGAAGGCAATCCCATGTTCCTGGAGGAGATGGCGGACGCCATCGCAGCGGGCCGATCGGGAGTGCCGGATGTGGTGCTGGCCGCGGTCGAGGCGCGCTTTGATTGCCTGGCGCCCGAAGTGCGGCGGGTCTTGCGCGCGGCCAGCCTGTACGGCGACAAATTCTTCTCGGCCGATTCGCTGGTCGCGGTGCTGGGCGAGGCCAGCCACCGCGAAATGGGCGAGTGGCTGGAGAACCTTGTCATGCGCGACCTGGTGCAGAGGCAAACCGACGGCGGCGAAGCGGCCTACCGGGTACGCAACAAGCTGGTGCGCGAGGCCGCCTACCGCATGCTCACCTCGTCCGACCGGGTGCTCGGCCGACGGTTGGCGCGCACGTGGTTGCAGGGGGCCGGGCGCACACTACCCGAATACCTGAGCGCCCCGTCGTCGCAGACCGACCAACGGGCGGCCACCGGCAGTTAGCAGTTCTCGGCATTTCTCTCTGTGCCGCCCGCGTGCACTGTGGTGAAATTCGGATTCTCCCATGTTCATCCTCGCTCCCTTGCTCGCTCTGCTGGTGCTTAGTGAAACGCCGTCCGTCGAGGCGCCATCGGCCGAGGTTTGGGCTGGCCACCAGATTCTGCGCGGAAAGCGCCATGTGCCTCTCCACGGCGACGTTCCCGTCGAGACTGAGAACTACGTCATCGCCAAAGTGCAGCGCCGAGGAAATCACATCGAGTTGCGCCAGCGCTTTTGTCGGCTAGAGCCCAAGCCGATCAAGGGCGTGACCGTCGCCCCTTCGCCTATCGGCGTGGCGCGCATGCCCACCTCGACGGTGACCATCGACGTTGCGGCCGATGGCGGGGTGAAGATCGCACCCTGGGACGTGGACTGGGCACAAGAGGACATAGATGGCGACGGAAAACCTGGGGTGACCTTCACGGTCAGCGGAACCTTCTGTTCGGGCGACGTCTACGTCGCGAGCCAGTCGCACTACACCGTCGAGCGGGCCCAACTCGACGAGCACGGCCTTTCAGGCGATGTCAAAGTTTCGCAGAAGCAGCAGATTCTCGGCGCAAGCGGTTTGTGTCTACGAGCCATGGCCGGTGACAGCACCGAGTCCCAGCACGGTACCTTCGCGTATCGTCCGGTCCCTGCCGGCACCACCTGCCAGTCGCTGGCCGGCAAGCCCTGGCCGGTGAAGGCCGAGAGAAAGGCTGACAAGCCGTAGGCATCAACCGCGCTCGCTTTCCACATCGATCACTTCCGCCGGACCCGGACTTTCCGGCAGGGACTGCAAAAGCACCAGCGCGCCCAGGCCAGCCAGATTGCTCATGATCAAGGCAATGGGACCGATCACGTTGCCGGGTACTTTCAGCGCCAGGCAAGTCGGGGCTGTGATGGCCAGCGCTGCCACGAAGGCGATGTTGCCGGCCAAAATCGTCGAGGTCCGACGGGCCAGCGCCGCCAACCCTTCCCAGTGCGCGCGTAGGGCTGTGGTGAACGGAAACCCGACCAGGAGCACCGCCGACAGGTAGACCAGAGGCAGGTCAGCGGGTTTCAGTCGCTGCAATGAAACGTAGTACCAGTGGGAAAGCGCAGGCAGCAAGAACACCAGCGGCACAAAGGCCACGATGGCACCGGCGCGCAAGGCAAAGTGGCGCGTGAGCTTGTCTGTGCGGGAACGCGGCGGGAAATAGAGCACCACGTTCTGCAGGCGCGTGGCTGCGTAGGCCATGGGGTTGGCCAGGCCGACCGCCAGATAGTAGGCGGGCAGCATGCGCTCGGGCTGGTTTGACCTGGCGATGACAGCGCCCAACAACATCCCGGACAGAGTCATGAGAAAACCGCCCAGCGACAGCGGCAGGTTGAACTTGATAATCGCGCGACGTTTGGGCACGTCGTCATCGGGTTGGGCGAACACCGACGCGAACGGCCGGCTGTAGTACCAGGCGATGGCCACCTCGGCGCCCACGGGAATGGCTTGGCACACCACAGCCCAGCGCGGACCGACCAGGCCGGCCCGGACGAAAATCGGCGCGAGCAGGAGCGTGAGGGCGATGCGGCCGAAGGTCGCGGTGCTGGCGCGGGCAGAGGCGCCGTTGTTGAAGAGCAGAACCTCGAAAGGGTTGCGCGCGAAGAAAAGGAAGTTCAGCAGGATGGTGAACGGAAAGGCCCGACGGGCCGGGCCTTCGATGGACGGAGGCAGACCCAGCAGGGTGCCGAACACGGCATGGCCCACCGGCGGGATGCAGATTGCGGTCTGAACCAAAGCCGCGGTGATCGCTAGCAGATGGTTGACCGCGAAGAAGCGCGAGTATCCCAGGCGCGACCGGCCAAAGACCATGCCCGTGGTGACCAGGCCCGCGCCGATGGCTCCCACGAGAAACATCACGATGTTCGACTGAGCCACGCCCGCCAAGTTCAGGGTGCCGCCTGGCCCGTGCGTGGCCACCATGGCGACCAAGGGATAGGTGAGGCTTTGCGAAGCCGCCTGCAGGGCCAGCGGGATGAAGAAGGCGGTCAGTTGTCGGTAGGAAGGTGCGGGCGCGTCGGTCATCGGAACGACGAAAGATACATCGTCGTCGCTGCCCGTGACGTCACGACTTTGGGCGCGGCCAAGGCAGCAAGGCGGGTCGGGACTCCATGGTCTGCGCCCAGGCCGGATGCCGAGCCAGCAGGCGCCGATCCATCCAGGGCACGCTGATGAACACGAAGAGCAGGGTGATAGAAAGCGGACCCACCGCCGTCCATGCCCAAGTCGGCGCCGCAGCCACGCCACAAAGGTAGAGGCCCCACCAGAACAGGACCTCGCCCAAATAGTTGGGGTGTCGGCAGAGCGCCCACAGACCCGTGTCGAGAATCGCCTCGGGATCGCGCCGCGTGCGCAGGAAAGCGCGCAACTGCCGATCAGCGATGGCTTCGATCGCGGTGGCCGCGGCGGTGACTACCAGACCCACCAAGTGCAACGCCGTGACCGGGCCCGACCGCACCAGGGCGGGGTACACGGGCAGCAGGCCGAGAAAAACCCAAATCGTCGGCAAGAGGTGAATCGACACGAAGCTGGCGGGCCAGTACAGGCGGCCGGTGCGGCTGCGGATCTCCACATAACGAAAATCCTCGTCACCCATCCCACGCCAGCGTGCCACCCAGTTGGCGGTCAGACGCACGCCCCACAGGGCAATCAGGGCCAAAAGCAGAAGCTGCAGCAGTCCGGGCGTGCCCGCGGCGGCCCAGTACAGGACGATGGGCAGCGGAGCCACGCTCCAGTAGGGATCGTACAGGCTGGAGTTGTCGTACCTGACGCTGAAACCGAACACGACCACAGTGGCGACCAAGTCGGCTGCGGCAGCCACGAAGAGGGGATGTCGGTCGCGCAGCGCCCATCCCACCGCCAGCGCCACCGGCAGGGCCGCCGCGTAGGCCAGCGCCACGCGCACAAGGTCGCGCCGGCGCTGGTCAGGACTTTGGGTTGCCATCGCGGTCAGCATACAGCCGTCGCGTGGCGCGGCCCATGATTCGCACCGCCGTCCGACGGGGAAGCAGGCGGTTCATGACAAAGGCCGAGAATCGATAGAATGCGCCCGGGACAACCGAAGGCTTGCGGCCCAGGGCATCGAGCGCGACGCGCGCCACCTGGGCGGGCTCCAGCAAGGGAACCCGGCTGGGTCGGGGCCGCGAGGTCGCGTAGCCTGGCGTGCGCGTGGCGCCGGCTCGACAGGCGACGACATGCACGCCCCGCTCACCCAACTCGTCCCACAGTCCCTCGGCCAGCACCAGATTGAAGGCCTTGGACGCCGCATACGAGGCCAGCCAGGGCCCGCCCTGCGATCCGGCCATCGACGTCATGAGCACGATCCCGCCGCGACCGCGCTCCGCCATGGCCTTGCCCAAGAGGTGCGACAGCACCAGCGGGCCACGGCAGTTGACATCCAGAACGTGCAGTTGCTCGTCGAGCGAATGGTCGACGAACGGCCCAATCACCGAGTAGGCGGCGTTGTACACCAGCAGTCCCACGGTCAGGCCGGCCACCGCGGCCTCGACCACTGCGCCCAGATCGGGCTGGCCTAGATCTGCGACCAGGGTTCGCGCCTCGACGCCATGCCGGGCGTGCAGATCAGCGGCGAGCTGTTCCAACACGTCTGGCCGGCGCGCAATCAGAAGCAAGTTGAGGCCGCGCTCAGCCAGGCAGCGCGCGAAAGCTTCGCCCAGTCCCACCGAAGCGCCCGCGACCAAAGCCCAAGGCCCGTAGCGCTCGCGCCAATCATTCATGCGCCTGTCCCCGACGGCGGGAGGACCTCCTCGGTGAACGGGTGTTGTTTGCGCAGCACACGCCAGCTCACGATGAACGGCGCCAGCAACCACGCGGCGTTGGCCATCACCACCACCACCGGGTGCGGGCTGGCGTGAATGCCGCCCAGCTCGTCGAACAGGATGATGAACACATTGGTGAACATGATGGAGGCCCAGATCACGCTGGGGATGCGAATCCAGTCGCGGCCGCGGCCAAAGGCATATAGGGCCGTCGCGTAGTAGGGACCGAACACCAGCACGTCCAGCCAGATGGTCGCGCGGTACCAGGCCGGCCGCGCCCACAGCAGGGGATCGAACGTCTTCTCCCACCAGTGGATGATGGTCAGCAGAAACTGCGGGGGCCAGGCGGGCGGGGCATAGGCAAAAGGCGTCTTGATGACGATCTGCTCCAGGCTGATCACGTAGGTGACCAAGAGCAGGTTCATGCCAAAGAAACCGAGCAGGGCCATGTCGAAGGGTCGTCGCTTGAGAGGAATGGGCTGACGGAGGGATGCCATCGCCGCAATCTATATCAACCGCCCCGCAAGGCAGATAGCAAAAGGGCCGCGAGGCATGAACCGCGCGGCCCTTCTCTGCTAGGAGCGACTGCCTATTTGACTACGCAGGTGAAGGTGTCTTGCAGACCCTTGGCATCACTGCCGTTCCAGATCTCGAAGCCGGCAAACACATCCGTCAGGTACCAACTGCTGGAGAAGGCCTGGGTGATCCCGCCGCCAGCGCTCATGTCGGCACTGGCGTTCGTCACCGCGTCGTTGATGAAGTCCTTGAGGTCGAAACTCAAGTCTTTCACAGGCGAATCATTGGCCACGTAGGAAATAACCGGCCTGCCGTTCCCGTCTGTCCCAGTCGCGGTGCCGTCTCGTGGTCCTCTCCACACGGTCCAGGTATGACCGGCAATGGTCGCGGTGCGCGTGCTCCCAGCGTTGCCGATGGGTTGGGAAGCTCGCTGGCTTGTAGAGCCAGACCATGATGAACCCGGAGACGGCGTCGTTGTAGCTGCCCGGCGTGGGCTGGGTCTTGGCGAACCACACGTCGTAGGCCGCATTGTAGTTTCCCCCGCTCGTGCCACCGGACCATTTGAACTCGGTCTTGACGCTCTGCATTGTGCTGATCTGCTTCGGCAAACCGCTGTCAGACCATGTGTTGTACGTACCGCCGCCAAGATCTGGCCGTTGGCACCAATGTAGATCGACGGGAAGGACACCACGTTGGCGCCGCCACCGCTGCCGCTGGTGACCGTGTCGGTGAAGGTGTTGCCCGTGTAGCTCAGGGACTGATAGGTGGTGGCCTCATTGCCCCAGTTGTTGTTGTTGATGATGTATTTCTTGCAGTCCGTACCGGTCACTGCCGCGCGCGCCGCCGACGCGTCGACGGCCTGGGTGCCAGACAGTTGGGTGGTGGAGCCGACCGTGCCAGTCATTGTGCCGCACGCAGCCGCCTTGCCAGGCGCATCGGCAGTGCTATTGCCAGGTGCAAACCCCGTGACCGTGAAATCAAATGCCGTATCTTGCTGTGCCATTGCCAGGGACTAGGAATGAGATGGCGTCGATGTCTTGATTCGCATATTGGACGGCCGTGTGACCATCGGTCGACGTGGGATAGTCCCAGCAGTAGGAGTGGAAATCGGTCCACTTGATGAAGCTTGGTCCCTGCGCATCTGTTACCGTCACGCACCAAGAATCGGCCAAGTTGGTTGCTGAGTCCGGGGCTTGTAGTTGGATCCGGAATAGGCCAGGCTTTGTCTTGGCGCTCCAATTGACAGCAAGGCCCGCATAGGTCTTTGTGATGGTTGCCATGCTCGCATTGGGCGGTCCTGCTGCAGTCGCGGTAGTCGGGTCGTACTTGCACTGGTTCGGCTTGGTTCCGCTGGTCTCGTTCAAATTGAAGCCGAGCAATGCCACGGCGTCGTAGGACTTGTTTACGTTGCCGGTCACTTCATAGGGGCCGCCCTCGCTAGACGCGGCCGTGAAGTCCTGCGGGGTGATTTTCGTTGTGGTGCTAGCCACGGTATCGATGCCTGTCCAAACGCAACCGTGCCAAGGTGCCGACGTTACACTCCAGTCCGAGGTTTGCCACCACCCAGGCGGGTTGCCCGTGCTGCCGGTGCTCCCGGCGCTTGAACCCGTGCTGCCGCCCGGAGCGGTTGTGCCGCCGGAAGAGGTGGTGCCGCCAGGAGAAGTGGTTGTGCCGCCTGGATTGCTGGTCGTGCCGCCCGAGACCTTGGTCGTGCCACCGCTAGAGGCAGTGGTGCCGCCCGGAGAAGAGGTTGTGCCGCCAGGAGAAGCTGGTTGTGCCGCCGGGGTTGCTGGTGGTGCCGCCTGGGTTGCCAGCAGGGTTGCTGGTCATGCCGCCGGGGCTGCCGGTGTTCCCGGCAGGGCCGTTACCAGCCGGGCCGTTGCCAGCAGGACCGTTACCGGCCGGGCCGTTGCCGGCAGGACCGTTGCCTGCTGGGCCGTTGCCTGCAGGACCGTTGCCTGCAGGACCATTGCCAGCCGGACCGCCGGTATTGCCGCCCTGGCTGACGTTGCCGCCGGCCTGTCCGGCGACGGAGCCGCCGCCACCCCCGCTCGATGCGGGGGCGCAGCCAACCGCCAGCCCTATGGCCAAGGCGGGCATGAAGAGCAGGCGAAAGATATTGTTGTCACGTGCTGCACGAGAAGTCATTCGGGGGCCTCCTTAATCAAACCGAGAACAGTCCTAGACCCAGGATCGGGAAATCGTAACCGCGGAACACTAGCGGATTAGTACCTCGTGTAGCTGGAAATCGTCCAAAAAGCCATAGCGGCAGGACGTTGCGCTAGCATTCTGCGGTGGAAGTCATGGCGTACGCCATGGTGCGACATGAGACGGCCGCGCACTCAACGAAGGGGTGCCGATCGGCTGGGAGCCAGATGCCAGATCCGTTAGTCGTCCAGACGGGGAGAAGCCGGCAAAGTCCGCGTCTGCGGGTGAGGGTCTGTTCGCGTCCAGCTCTGGTCACGCGAGCCCGACTTCACTGGCAGGAGTACGTTCCATGGACGCAGCTCGCGAAGGACTTGCAGCTTCCGGTGACGCACTCGCTTGGGTTGTTCGGATCGCAGAGCTGAGCGCCCCAATTGTATAGTCCCGCCTGGCAACGGGCAGCACTATATGGAGAGCAAAGTCCATATGCCGAGGGCGCATCGCTCCCATCGCAGGAGATCCCAGTCGCGCAGCACACTTGACCCGCGGGGCAATCTGCCTTGCTGCCGCAGGCAAGGGGCGTATGCGAATAGAGTCGGGTCGGCGTCGTCGGAGCAGCTTGCGGAATTTTCACAAGTGTATGTCCAAGGGACGGTTCTGTTGCCATTTGCAGGGATTGTCTCGCAGCACACCTGCCCGGTCCCGAGTTGGCAGGCTGTGCTTCCGCAGGTCATGGAGTCGATAATGCAGCTATTCCCGCCCACGCACTTGTATCCTGACGGGCAGCCGGTCGTGCTTTGGTCTGTGCACGTGGTGGCGCAGGTTGTGGCCGAAGCGCACAACATATTGTTCGGGCAAGGACCGGGGTTGCCGGAGACGCAGGTTCCGCTCCCGTTGCACTGGCTGGCCGGAGTGAACGTGCCCTGTCCCGTGCATGACGAGGTGCTGCATGGAGTTCCAAGCACCTGGAAGCGGCAGGCCCCGACGCCATCGCAGGTTCCGTCGAGGCCACAAGTGTTGGGCGCGGCCGCAGTACACTCGTTGTCGGGATTGGTCCCCGCCTTTACCGGGCGGCACAGACCGTCGCTGGCGCCGGTCTTCGTCGCCGAACATGCCTGGCATGTTCCCGTGCACGCGCTCTCGCAACACACGCCATCTACACAGTAACCCGAAACACAGCCCGTCGAGGGGGTGCAGGCGCCGCCGGTGCTGACCTTGGGCAGACAGCTTCCGGTGCTGGTGTTGCAGTAGCTTTGGCCCCCGCAATCCGCCTGGCTGGTACAGGTCGTTTTGCAACCGTCGGTGACACTGCACTGAAATGCCCCACAGTTCTGCGGAGTCACGGTCGTGCACGCGCCTTTTCCGTTGCAGTTTGATACGGCGGTGAACAGGCCCCCGATGCACGAAGCCGAGGCGCACTGATGGTTGGTCGCCACCTTGTGGCAGGCGCCAAGGCCGTCACAAGTGCCGTCATTGCCACACTGGTTGGTCCCTGTCTCGTCCGCGCAGGCCTCGTGCGGATCGAGTCCGACGGTGACCGGCGCGCAGGATCCGCTGGCCTGACCTGTAAAAGTCTGGCTACATGCGTTGCACCCGGAACAAGTATTGTTGCAGCAGACACCGTCCACGCAGAATCCGCTGGCACAGGCAGGCCCTGCGCTGCACTGGCTGCCGTTGCGGAGCAGGGCGACCGATCCACCTGCGCCGCCAGTCGTCGTCCCCGCAGCTGTACCCCCGGTGGTGACGATACCGCCGCTGCCACTGGCGCCACCTGTGCCCGTGCCGCCGCTCGCAGCTGTGCCGCCAGCTCCGCCTGTCGTGCTGCCCCCGCCGGTGCCGCCAGCTCCACCTGTCACGCCGCCAGTGCCTGTGGACCCAGCCGTGATCGTGCCGCCTGTCGCGCCGCCGGCGCCCATGGACCCGGCCGTGATCGTGCCACCGGTCACGCCTCCAGCGCCTGTGGACCCGGCCGCTATCGTACCACCTGTTACGCCGCCTGCGCCCGTGGACCCGGCCGCTATCGTACCACCTGCGCCGCTGCCGCCCGAGCCACCTGTCGGGGCTGCGTCTATGACCTTCTCGGGTGCGTCAGGAATGGCAGAGGGCACGTCGGGCAGACTTGCAACATCGCGGCCGGCAGCGGGAGCGTCCGCGCCGCCCCCAGCCGCGTCCGTCGCGACACCGCTGTCGACGGCCACCAGCGCATCGCTGCCAGCGTCGCCAGACGGAACACATCTGAGATCGGGGGTGCATGCGTAGCCCGGAAGGCACGGCTGCTTGTCGTTGGGTGCGCAGACGCTCCAGTCTCGCACTATGCCGCACCCAAGTCCCGAGACGACCGGAACCAGGAGTGCCATCGCCCTTGCATACGGGAAGTGCTGGTTTCTCATGTCTGAGGTTCTCGGCTCTGGGTTGAAGAAGTTGTGTGTTAATCAGCAAAGAAACGCATTCGTCGTAGCAGCGAGCCCAGTCAGAAACCCTACCGCGGCTCGGGTCCGCCCGGCTCGCGCAGGTGATCGAGCACGCTTTCTTCCAGCAGATCTTCCATGGTCTGGCCGCCGTAGCGGGCCGCGATGCGATCGTCGTACTCGTCGGCCACGAAGGCGAAGTCGCGGATGGTCTCCAGGAACTCCTCGCGCGAGGCCAGTTCGCGGTCGACCAAGGTGTAGCAAAGGATCACGGCCTCGCCGGCCGGCACGTAGGCAAAGGAGCCAAAGCGCAGAACCGCGTTCAACTTCAGCAGCTCAAGCGCCAGCGGTGCCTCCATGCTCACGCCCTTGACCAGCTGAGCGGCCAGGCGAATCACGGCGTGATCCTTCCACGGGTGCACGCGAATCATCACACGCGACGATCCCTGCTTGATCACGAAGAAACCATCTTCGACCTTGCGGTAGGCAGGGTTGTCCCCCAGCATCTTTTCGATTTTCTGGCTGGAGTCCTGCACAGCCGCTCTTGCACGCGCCTTACGTTCGGGCATGCATGATCGGTACCACGAAGGCCGCCCGTTGCGAAGCCCCCTGTTCCGGCATGGGTGCCAACCACGATTCTGCCGGGACTTGGCGGCCAACGGTGCGAACCGGAGTCTCACCACAGAGAGCACAGAGGCCACAGAGGCCGGAAAGAAAGGGTTTCGGATCCGGATCTGTACCCCTTCCTTCCCACCCGTCTTCTGTGAACTCTGTGCTCTCTGCGGTGAAATTCCGGGCAAACCTGCGGGAAACTGTAGTTAGCACCTGTGCCTGTTTGGGTGCGTCGCTCAGCCCTGTCCTGACTCGCGCCGATCATCGCGTGAGATGCCCAGCGCGCGCATCTTCTTGTGCAGATTGGTGCGCTCGATCTCGAGCACCTGGGCGGTGCGCGAGATGTTCCAGGCGTTCTCTTCCAGTTTCGACAGGATGTACTGCCGCTCGACCAGATCGCGCAGCTCGCGCAGGGGCAGGGCGCGCGTCTCGGGCGACAGGTCCAGGGCGGCCACCGCGCGCTCAGGTCGATTCTTGCGCGAAACCTCGGTCACAATCTCCTCGGGCAGATCGCCCACGCCGATGCTGTCCTCGGACAGGATGACCAGGCGCTCGATCACGTTGCGCAGCTCGCGCACATTGCCCGGCCACTCGAAACCCGACAGCATGGCCAGCGCCTCGGGCGTGATGGGCTTTTCTTTGAGGCCATTCTCCCGTGCGCATTGCTGCACGAATGCCTGGCAGAGCAGCGGAATATCGTCGCTGCGCTCCCGCAGCGGCGGAGCCTTGAGCGGCACGACTGCCAGACGGAAGTAGAGATCCTCGCGAAAACGGCCGGCTGCCACCGCCGCGCTCAGATCCTGGTTGGTCGCCGCCAGCACGCGCACATCGACCTTGAGCGTTTGCTCGCCGCCCACGCGCGACAGCTCACCTGATTGCAGCACGCGCAGCACCTTGGCCTGCGCAGGCAGGGCCATGTCTCCGATCTCGTCGAGGAAGATGGTGCCTCCGTCGGCGATTTCGAACAGCCCCTTCTTGCGCGCGGCCGCACCGGTGAAAGCCCCGCGCTCGTGGCCGAAAAGCTCGGATTCGATCAAGTCGGGCGGAATGGCCGCGCAGTTCACCTTGACGAAGGGCCGGTCGGCAAGCGCGCTTTCGCGGTGGATGGCGCGCGCAATCAGTTCTTTGCCGGTGCCCGATTCGCCGGTGATGAGCACGCGCGTGCGTGTGGGAGCTACCTTGGCGATCTGCGAGAAGAGCGCGGCCATGGCCGGGCTCTTGCCCACCATTTCCCAGCGGCCCTCGGTCAAGGCGCGCAGCCCCGCCACCTCGCCCGCCATGGCCCGGCGTTCGAGAGCGTTGCGCAGGGTCACGATGAGGCGCTCGCGGTCGATGGGCTTTTCCAGAAAATCGTACGCGCCGGCCTTGGTGGCGCGCACGGCATCGGCCAGGGTTCCGTGGCCCGAGATCATGATCACACCAGGCCCGGGCAGGGAAGGGGCGCGGCTGGCGTCGCCATCTTTGGCTCGCTTGAGCGACTCCAACAGCTCCAGGCCTGAGATGCCTGGCAATTGCACGTCGAGCAGAATCAGGTCCGGGGCGACGTCAGGCAGGCGCGCCAGCGCTTCCTCGCCGCTGGCAGCCTCTTCCACCGCGTAGCCCTCGCCCTCCAGCACCATGCGCACGGTTCGGCGGATATTCTTTTCGTCGTCGACAATCAGGATGGTCGCGGTCATGGGCTCACCGATTCAACCAGGGGGTGCGCAGCCCGCTCGGGCAGCAGCACGGAGTAATCCACGATGCGGATGGGCACGCCGCCCTCGCGCGCCACGCGGGATTGTTCCTGCTCGATCCAGTCGAGGATGCGCGGCAGGGTTTGCACCGCGGCCATGTTCTTGTCGTGCAGGAGCAGGATCACGGGTGCGCTGGCGTGGGCCAACACGTCGGTGACATAGGAGAAGATCGCGCGCTCGCTGTTGCCACGCCATTCCCGCGGGTCGGCATTCCAGCCGACCTGGATGAGGTCGCGCTCTGCCAACGCCCGATCCAGCGAGCGGCAACGGGCGCCGTAGGGCGAGCGAAAGAGCAGCGGCCGCACTCCCGTGGCGTAGGTGATGAGTTCGGCGGCGTGGTCGACTTCCTCGGCCAGGGAGCCGGGGTTCTGGCACAGATCCTTGTGGTTCATGGTGTGGTTGCCCACGTGGTGCCCATGCAGGGCCAGCTTGCGCAGCAGATCGCGCCGCGCCAGATCCTCGGGTCGGTTGCGCACGATGTGCTGGCCCATGACGAAGAACACCGCTTTCAACTTTCGGCGATCCAGTTCGTCCATGATCAGCGGCGTTCCCTGCAAGTCCGGGCCATCGTCGAAGGTGAGCAGGACCAGACGCTCTGCGGGTGCGTGCGTGACAGCGGCTGGCGCTTCGCTCGGCAGCGGCTTCAGGTAGCGCGGAAAAGTCGCGGAGGGCAATGACGCCTGGGTCGGCGCGCCGGGCTCGCTCTTGGAAGCTTGGCGCCGATCAGCAGGGCCGAGTGCCAGCTCGCGCTGGGCGCCGCTGACCGAAGTGGCCCCGGGGTGACGGGGCGCCTGCGGCTCGGGCGATTCTCCCCCACCGCTGGCCGACAGGCACAGCGGCATCATCATCGCAAAGACTGAAACGCTTACTCGCAGCACGATCCGCCACGATCATATCAAACGGCGGATTTTCCCGCTGCTTTAGCGTATCCCGAGGCGTCGGTCAGACCTGCTGGATACGGCCTGTCGGAAAACTCGGGGCGCAGATCGGCCAGCGTGAGCGGTGGCGTGAGCGGTAGCGACCAGCGTGATGCGGTTTGGGGGGGCGGCTCGCGCGCAGGTGAGCGGCACCGCGACCGGTCTTCCCGCAAAACGCCCACGAACTCGCTCACGCTCACGCGACCCGCTAGCCGCGACCCGCGGCCCGGCCCTTCGGGCTACCGCCCAGGCTAAAATGGGATTTCGTCGTCGCCGGCGGGCGGAGGCCCGCTCCCGCCTCCGTCGCTTGGTTCGCTGGGCGGCTGCTGTGTCTCTTCGCCCCAGCCTGGACGGCCGCCACCGGCGCGCCGGCCACCGCCGCCACCGCCGTTTTCGGCACCAGCACCGCCGCCCAGGAAGACCACGCGGTCGGCGACGACCTCGGTGCTGTAGCGCTTCTTGCCGTCCTTGTCATCCCAGGAGCGGGTCTGCAGCCGGCCCTCGACGTAGACCATGCGGCCCTTGGCCAGGAACTTCGAGCAGTTTTCGGCCTGCTCGCCCCACACGTTGACCCGGTGCCACTCGGTCTTCTCTTGCTTCTGGCCGCTCTTGTCCTTCCACACCTCGTTGGTCGCCACGCTCAGATTGCACACCGCCCGATTGCTCGGCGTGTACTTGAGTTCGGGGTCGGCCCCGAGATTTCCAACCAGTATGACTTTGTTGACGCTGCCCATGGGATTCTTGCCTCCTTGCCTTTGGCGGCCCTGAGTTTCTTCTTTCACTTTCCAAGCGAGGGGTCAATCACGCTTCGCCTGGCGCACGAGAGTATCGGCAAGCAGGTCTTCCAGTTTCGTGCCGCGGTCGCGATATAGTGCGATCTTCATGGCGATTTCAACGCTGGGCGTTTGCATTGCCTTGGCCGCTGCCGCGCCGCCTGCGCGTGGTCCGGTGGCTGACTTGGCGCGCGGCTTTCAGGCCCTGCGCGCGGGCGACTTCCACGAATCGGCGCGCGCGCTTGACGGTCTGGCGCAGAAGCTGCCGCGCAACCGGGACTATGTCCTCTACTTGCTCGGCGAGGGTCTCTTCTACGACGGCTCCTACGCCAAGGCGCGGGCTGCCTTTTCCGAGCTGGCCAAGTTGCGGCCTTCGCGCTTCGCCGGCGTCGCGCCCTGGCGCGCGGCGGACTGCCAGTGGATGCAGGGCCAGCGCAAAGATGCCGCTGAAGCGTATCGTCGGCTGCTGGCCGGAAAGACGCCGGGAACCGATCCGGCGGCGGCGCGCTTTCGTCTGGCGGAGTTCGCCGCCGAGAAAGCGGCGTCGCAGGGAAGTGCCGCGGCCGAGGAGGCGCGCCACCTCTTTCTGCAGGTGCACCTGGATTTCCCGGCGCACCCGTTGGCTGCCGAGGCGGCCAAGCGCGCGGCAGCCTTGAGCGGCCCGACCGCAGCCGCGCCCGAGGCCGCGGTGTTCTCACCGCGCGAACGGCTGCACCGCGCGGAAAAACTGGCCGAGGGCCGTGAGTACCAGGCCGCACTCGACGAGCTGGCCTTGCTGCCCGCGGCCTTGCCTGCCGATTTGGCCGTCGAGCGCGATTTCGCCATCGGAATGGCCAAGTACAACATGAGGCGCGACTACGCCGGCGCAGCGGCTTTGTTGCAGAAGGTGGCGACCCAGCTGGCCGGGGAGAAAGCGGCCTTTGCGGCATTTCACGGTGCCCGCGCGCTTTCTCGCATCGAACGCAACGACGAGGCCATTGCCGGCTATCGCCAGGTGGTCGCGCGCTACCCCACGTCGAAATGGGCGGCCGAAGCCCAGTTCCGTTCCGGCTGGCTGGAGGTCAATCGCAGTCGTTTCCGCGAGGCCTTGCCCGGCCTAGAGGCCACGCTGGCGCGCTATCCGCACAGTCCGTTTGCCGACGACGCTGCCTGGTATCTCGCGCTGGCGCACCATCTGCTGGGCGAGCCGGCCGAAGCCCTGCGCGCGCTCGAGCACTACGAGAGCCTGTCCCGCAACAACAACGATGCAGCCATGCGCGTGCGCTACTGGCGGGCGCGCTTTGCCGCCCAAGCCGGGCAGGCCGACGAAGCGCAACGCTCCTTGCGCGAATGCGTGCACCGCGCACCCCTCGGCTACTACGGACTTCTGGCAGCCGCGCGGCTGCGCGAGTCGGGCGAGAAGGTGACCATCGACTGGCCGGTGTGGTCTCCGGCCGCGCCAGCGGACAAGGCCAAGTCCGCGCACGATCCGGTGCTGGAACGCGCGCGCGAGTTGCTTGCCGCGGGACTCGACGTTGAGGCGGGCGACGAGCTGGGTCGGGCCGAAGCCAGCGTGCTGCAACATCTAGGCAAGTCGCAAGGGCTGGCCGTGCTCCTCGAAGAATACCCGCGCATGCGCGCTTTCCACCGGGCCTTGCAGCTGGCCGAGAGCCACGGCGCCTCGGCCCTGGTTTCAGCGGCCACCGGGCCTGCACGATTGTTTTGGCAGGCGGCCTATCCGCGCGCCTTCCGCGACATGGTGGAACCGCTGGCCTCGACGGCCGGCGCGCCGGACCTGTTCGTCTACGCGATCATGCGCAAGGAATCGTCGTTCTTGCCTCACGCGCTCTCGCCCTCGGATGCGCGCGGGCTGCTGCAACTCATCCCGGCCACCGGCCAGGAAGTCGCCAAGCACCTGGGCGTGCCGCTTTTCACCGACGAGCTTTTCGATCCCGAGGTCAATGTTCGCGTGGGCGCTGCGTATTTGGGCGAACTGCTCAAGAGATTTGGCGGCCAGATCGCCCTGGCCGCGGGCGCGTACAACGCCGGCTCGCACGCCATGATGCGCTGGTGTGACCAATGGGGCAGCCGACCGCTCGACGAATTTGTGGAGCTGGTCACCTACGATCAAGCGCGCGAGTACATCAAGCGCGTGCTGGCCGTGTACGCGCACTATCGTTGGCTGTACGGCGAGCCCTTCGAGCTGTCGCTGGCGGTGAATCCCCGTTACACAAGCGACGGCATCAACGACTGACGGGGCACTTTTCGGACCGGATTTCACCACAGAGGGCACAGAGTTCACAGAGACGGATGGGAAGGAAAGAAAGGTTCGGACCCGGATCCGGAACCCTTTCCTTCCGGCCTCTGTGGCCTCTGTGCGCTCTGTGGTGAAACTCCGGATCGCGTGTGGTAAACGTCCGCGCCATGAAAGCTTCAATTCTGGTTCTGGCCGGCGACGGCATCGGGCCCGAGGTCACGGCCGAGGGAACCCGCGTGTTGCGCGCTGTCGGCGCGAAGTTCGGCCACACCTTTACCCTGACCGACGGTCTTCTGGGCGGCATCGCCATCGATCGCACGGGCACGCCCATTCCTGCCGAGACCTTGGCCCTGGCGCACGCGAGCGACGCGGTTCTGCTGGGCGCGGTGGGCGGTCCCAAGTGGGACAATCCCTCGGGCGACGTGCGACCGGAGCAGGGGCTCTTCGCCATCCGAAAGGAACTGGGCCTGTACGCCAATCTGAGGCCGGTCACGGTCCATCCCAAGCTGATGAACGCGTCGCCCATTCGGCCCGAGATTTTGAAGGGCGTGGATCTGCTTGTGGTGCGCGAGCTGATCGGCGGCATCTATTTCGGCGAGAAGAAGCGCGAGGCAGACTGGGCCAGCGATGTGTGCGCGTACAGCGGCGACGAGGTTCGCCGCGTGGTCCGCCGCGCGTGCGAGCTGGCGCGCGGCCGGCGCAAGAAACTCACCTCGGTAGACAAGGCCAACGTGCTCGAAAGCTCGCGCCTGTGGCGCCGGGTCACCGAGGAGCTGGTGCGCAGGGAATATCCCGACCTGCAGCTCGAACATGTGCTGGTCGATGCCTGCTCGATGTATCTGGCGCGGCGGCCGGCCAGCTTCGACGTGATCGTGACCGAGAACATGTTCGGCGACATTCTCACCGACGAGGCCTCGGTGCTGGCTGGATCCATGGGCCTGCTGCCGTCGGCGTCGTTGGGCGACGGCCCGCGCGGCCTGTACGAGCCCATTCACGGCAGTGCGCCCGACATCGCGGGCCGCGGGATCGCCAATCCCTACGCCACCATCCTGAGCGTGGCCATGCTGCTGCGCTACTCGCTGGGACTGGAGAAAGAAGCTGTGGCCGTCGAGGCCGCAGTATCGCGCGCCATCGATCGCGGCGTGCTCACCGCCGACGTGGTGCCCGCCGGTGCTTTTGCGGCGACCACGTTGCAGGCTGGTCAGGCGGTAGTCGAAGCGCTGTAGACACTCAGCCAAAAGAAAAGGCGGAACCCCGAAGGATCCCGCCTTGATAAGCTATTCAGTCAGGCCAGGCCTGACCGGTGATTTTCTAGTCCGTGTAGAAGAAGAGGAATGCGACCGCCTTGGTGGTGGCCGTGGTGTCGAGGCCGAAATCGAAGGAGTGGGCGGGACCAAACTTCGTGTAGGACAAGAAGTCATTTTGCACGGCGATTCCCATCGAGAACCACTTGGTGAAGAAGTGTTCCACACCGACGTAAATGGGCAGCGTGATGGCGATAGTCGAGTTGGTGGGCATGGTCACCGTCGGGGGAGGCCCCGCGCTGGTCACCGGCTTCTTTTCGAAATCCAACCCGAGACCGCCGCCGACACTGAGTCGGGTTGAGGTCGTCTTCCATGGGCAATACAGGACGAGCGCGGCAGGCGCGAACTGATAGCCGGTGGAAAGGCCGCTCTGGGTGAACACCCCGAGCGCCAGCTGCGGCATGACGGCCAGCACGTCGCTGAGCCAGTACTTCATGTTGATTTCGGCGTCTCTCGTTGTAACGAGCGTGGTCCCCCCAGCGCCGACGCCCACGCCGATGCCGAACTGCCCGGCCATGCTGTCCGAGCCCGCGGGGGCCGCGGCTGGGGGCGGAGCGTAGGCCGGCGCTGGGGCCATGCCTTGGTCCTGAGCCTGGGCCGATCCCAGCGCGCCGAAGAACGCGATGGCGGCCAAACCTGCAACTGATTTCCCGTGAAACTTGTTCATCGAATGTTCCCTCCAGATTGTTGCCAAAAAATGGCTGCTTCTTGGATGCACCTACTTGCCTTCCGGCTTCGCGGGGCATGCTCGCTCGAAGCAGGAAGCTTGTCACTTTTTCTTTTGAAACACGCCGCGATGCGGCAAGGCGATCCAAGGACGAGGAGCGCGCGGCAGCGACGGTTTCGCGCGTACAATGCGCCGGGCATGCGTGGCGCTTGGCTGCTTCTGTTCTCCTTGCTGCCGGCTTCGGCCGCGGCGTCGGGCTATGCCGATCTGGGGAAGCTGGAACGGGAATCGGTGGACGATGCGCTGGCTTTGCGTGGCCTGAGCATCGAGCCCGCGCCGCAGGGAAAGATCATCGGCGCCGTCCATGTGGTGAACCTCGACGTGTTCCTGGCACGCGAACGCGTGCCGCTGGTCTGGGCCAACATCTTCCACCGCACCACGCGCGAGCACCACGTCCGGCGCGAATCGCTGCTGCAGGCGGGCGATCGCTACGACCAGGATCTGGCCGAGGAAACCACGCGCAACCTGCGCGATCCGTCGCTGTCAAACGTGGTGGCCGTGCTGCCGGTGAAGTCATCGACGCCGGGAATGGTCGATGTGTTGATTGTCACCCGCGATGTGTGGAGCCTGCGCTTCAACCAGGATTTCCAAGCCCAGCAAAACTATCTCCTCTACTACACGGCCTCGCTGTCGGAAAACAACCTGTTCGGCTGGCGCAAGTACGTCGCCGTTGTATTCGTGATGGACCAAGGCGAGATGGCGTTCGGACCCCAATATGTCGATCCCAATATCCTGGGCACGCGCCTTCAGCTGCAAGCGGTGTACTCCTTGATCTGGAAGCGCGAGATTGGACAAATCGCCGCTGGCCCGCTCGAAGGCTCGTCTTCGCACTTTCACCTGGAGTATCCACTCTACTCGCTGGCCAGCCGCTGGGGTGCGGCCGCGGATTTCAGCCATGTCGACGGGGTGGTCCGCTTGTTTGAAGGCACACAGCTGCGGCCATTTCCATTGGACGGCGTGTCCCGCGGCACCTGCGACCCGGTGCCCACAACCGTGGCCCCGAACGTGCCCACGGTGCCGTGGGTCTACGGGTTGAGGACGCTCAACACCAGCGAGACAGTCACGCGTTCGTTTCCCACACCGTGGGTCATCCAGCGCGTGACCGCTGGCCACGAGATCGGGCTGGTGCGTCCGTCGTTCACGTCGGACTTTCCCTATCCCGACGGCTCGCCAGAGCGGCAGCAATTCGCGAGCCGGGCTTTCCCGCTGTCGGAGCGCGTGTCGGACCTGTTCCTGCGCTACGACCTGTTCACTCCCCGTTACCGGACCTTTCGCGACCTCGATACCTTCGATTTTCGCGAGGACATACGCCTTGGGCCCGCCCTGTCGCTCAAGGCCGGCCAGGCTGGCACCTGGATAGGATCGCAGAACAATCTCAGCATCTTTCAGGCATCAGCCAGCCTTGTGCAAGAGGCCCTGGGCGGGCTGAATAGCGTGGACGCTTCGTGGGAGGCGCGGCTGAGCGATGGCGAAGCAACCGACCAGTTGGTCAGGGCGCGGGTCACCTTGGCCACGCCGGTGCTGGCGCACCTGCTGCGCGTGGTGGCCACGGGCAACCTGGGTCTGCTCTACCGCAACACGCGCAAGCGCTTGTTTTCGGTGGGCGGCGACAGCGGTGGCGGCAGCTATCCCGAGGACGCCAACAGCAGGCTGCAGGCCTATGACAGCGTGTTGCGCGGCTACCCGGTGGGCGAATTCGTGGGCTGCGGCGCGCAGGCCGTGGGCCACATCGAGGCGCGCACCATGCCGCTGAAGCTGGCGTTCCTGCGCCTGGGCGGTCTGCTGTTCGTCGATGCCGGCGATGCTGCCGCCGACGCCAGCAGTCTGACCATGTACAGCGACGTGGGCTTCGGACTGCGCCTGCTCATTCCGCAGCTCAATATCTATTCGCTCCGAGCCGACTGGGCCTTCCCCTTGCGGCCGGTGCCCGGCATGCCCGCAGGCTGGCCCGGCCGGATGACCTTCGGTTTTCGCCAGGTCTTCTAGGCCGGCCATGCTTGCTTATGCTTACCTGTGAAGCTACGAAAGAGTCGTCCCGCCCGGCGCGTTCGACCGTGCGTTCCTCATTTCCGGCAATCCAAGCCTGTTACACGCCCGTCATGTAAACTTGCAGCCTTACCGAGCAATCGTGTATACTGGTCTTCAAGATGATAGCTAGCTTTTCGGATGACTTGGCCGAAGATCTCTTTCGGCTTGCGCGCTCGGCCAAGGTGCGACGTTTCCCAGAGGAGCTACGGAAACGCGCCAGGAACAAGCTCTATATCCTCGACGCCGCCACGTCCTTGGCCGACCTCAAAGCCGTCCCTGGCAACCTCTCGAAGCGCTCATCGGCGACCTGGCCGGCTACCACAGCATCCGAATCAATCTTCAATGGCGCGTCGTCTTCAAATGGGAGGACCACAACGCGAAAGAAGTACGTATCGAAGACTACCACTAGCACCAACACTATCGCCACCTCGGCCAACGCCAACACCTTATTACCGGAGTTTTTCAATCATGCTGGACAACAACCTGCCTCCGCACCCGGGCGAGATTCTGACCGAAGAGTTTCTCGGACCGCTCGGCTTGACACAGACCTACCTGGCTGAAAAGCTCGGCGTCCCCATACAGCGCATCAACGAGATCGCCCGGGGAAAGCGTGGCATCACGTCGGATACGGCGTGGCTGCTCGCTGGAGCGTTCGGTACTTCGCCGCAATTCTGGATGAACCTCCAGGTGAGCTACGACCTGGCGACGTCGCGCCCAAAGAAGCTCATGAAGAGCATTCGTCCGGTGGGGGCTGGGGCAGGAGTGCGCTAGCGCGACCGCGTGCTCACCGAGGTGCTTTGGAGCCCGACGCCCCATGATCCAAGCCGCTCATCTTCGCGAATTCATGCGAGAATCTTGGCGACACCTTTCTGCTGCCGTGGAGCAGGAGCGCGTTGAGTATCTCCTTGGCCTCTCGCAGGGCTATCTTTCGCACGTCAAAGCCGGCCGCCATGCGCCCAGCCCGATGTTGGTGGCCGAACTGGTGCTTCTTGCGAAGCATGTGGTGGGTGCAGATCGGGCGTTTTGAGAACCGGGTGCAGGGCCAAGCCGGTGGGTGCGCTGCCGCCCATGGGCTCGAACATGGAGACGCCTTCGGGATTGATGGCGCCGCCGGCGGGGTTTCCACGTTGGGATACAGCTTCACCGGCTGCAGGTTGATGTACTGATCGAGCGCGAAGCGCGTCTTGAGCAAAATGCCCACTTCCAAGATGCCCGGCTTGACGTCGGGATGGCCGATGGCGCCCAGGAAGATGGAGCCGAACTTCTTGAACTCTTCGATCGCACTGTGGAGCAAAATCTCGCCGGTGCGCTTGTAGCGCTCGCCAGTTCCGTCGCCGTCGGCGTACGTGGTGCAGCCGCGGAGGCGCTACAGACTGCCCACCAAGGTAAGGCCGGCCCCGCCTGGCGTGGCCAGGGGCAGGAGGCTCAAATGCGGCTGCGAGTGGCGCCCTACGTAGTTGTGATACCCAAACCCATAGCCAACCATGGGTGCGCCGAGGCCCACCAAGAGGGAGGCGGCGTCACCTACCAAGGCCAAGGTCCTGACGTTGCTGAAACAACGGTGAATATCGACGACGCCTCCTGATTCGATGCCGTTGCACGCTTCCACCTTGCTCAGCACGTAGAGATCGAGTACCTCAGTGACGAGCAAACCAAGACCGCCCAGAATCAGCCCGAAAGTGCGCAGGTTCGAGGTATCCTTGGGCAGCCGGCCTGACCCCAGGTCCAGACCGGCGTCGTGCTCGCCAAGCTTCCAGGCATAGCCGGCGACCATCGCACCCCCACCCAGCACGACGAAGGGACTCAAGAGCGCTTCAAAGAGACAGCCGCCCGCCTGGTGCGAGTTCAGGAAGCACGAGGGGCTGCCCGCGTCCATCCGTCGTGCGACATCATAGTTGAGCGCCAGGCCCCCCGCGAAAACGACGTATCCGAGAACCGGCCAAACCATGCTGGGCTGATCCGGCGGAGCGTCTTCTGCCGCCCAGGCCGAACGAGTCCCTCCCGCAAGAACGGGAGCCAATGGCAAAAGCATCGTCAGCAAGCCGGCCAAGAGACGAGAGGGAACGCTTCGCGAACGGTGGGTTCTTGTCATGAAAGATTCTCTTGTAGCACAGGACCTTCAGGCCGGTCGATTCTTCCCGGCTGCGAGAGAAGACATGGGTTCGAGAGCGGAGCGCGTCTTGAGCAGAATGCCCACTTCGAGGATGCCCGGCTTGACGTCGGGATGGCCGATGGCGCCCAGGAAGATGGAATCTAACTTCTTGAACTCTTCCAGCGCGCTGTCGGGCAAGATCTCGCCGGTGCGCTTGTAGCGCTCACCGGCCATGGGCCGCCGAGTGGCTGCGGTTGAGGCCGCAGCGGGCAAACTTCTGAACGCCCTTTCCCGATTTGTACTATGATGCCCGCGAGATTGATCGCGGAGGGGCGTCATGCGTGATGTTCGCGTTTTCGGATCCGCTGTTGCCATCGCTCTTTGCCTGGTGGTCGCCGGC
>CAVWUP010000047.1:0-14921 GCA_963758155.1 uncultured delta proteobacterium | reverse complement strand
GGCGGCGTGGCTGGGTTTGCGTGCAGTGGACAATCGAGTCTTCGCAGGGATGGCGGGAACCGGCCTTCCGCCGAGGCTAGCGCCGAAGTCGAGGGTGAGGATGCCGGAACATACACGTGTCTGGGTTCGAGCAGGATGTGCACTATGACGGAGGTATGCTGGATAGCGGGCGGTTGCTGCGAACAGCTTCCTCTCAACGACGCTGGCGAATGCGACGATGGCCAGCCGGTGGTAGCAGGTGGCTGTGGTGTAGGGCGGTGCGCGCTGCCGTTTTCGAGGTGTGTCGCGTCCGACGCTGCACCCGCTGGCTGCGAGAACATGGCGGGGACGACTTGTCACACCTGTCCGTTTCCCTTGCCGTAGAAGCCAGCGCTTGATCGCTTCCGTGCGCGGCGGCGGCGGCCGGAGTTGATGGCGATGATGAATACGCCAAGCACCGTGCTCGTTGGGGAAAAGGTAATCTATGCAGAAAGCTGCCGTGTCGGCCATCCGGCGACCGAAAAATTAGGATTTCAAAAGGGACAACTGTCGCGCCTTGCGACGGCGCGGGGCCGAGAACGAGGTGGTGAGCAGATCGGCCGGCACGTCGCCGAGAAACGGGCAGGGGCGATTTTCGACCGTGCGGCCGGCCAGGTTGCGGCGATGGGCGGCGGTCAGGATCAGGCGTTGCTGCGCGCGGGTCATGCCCACGTAAAGCAGACGGCGTTCTTCGTCCAGGTCGGCTGGCGGCAGCCATGGCAGTCGCAGGGGCAGAATGCCGTCTTCGCAGCCAGCTATGAAGACCAGCGGGAATTCCAGGCCCTTGCTCGCGTGCAACGTCAGCAGCGCCACCTTTTGCGGGAGATATTGCAGGTCGGTTTCGCGCGCCAGCGCCATCTCTGCGAGAAAACTGGCTGCATCGGTGCCAAAGGGTACGGCAAAGGCTTGCAGGAGTTCCAGCGCACGAAGGCAGCGCGGGTCGAGCTTGGCGTCGGGAACCAGCGTGGCGAGCAGGTCTGCGACCGGCTTGGGCTTCGCCTCTGTGGCATCAACATTGCGGCGCAGCTTGGCCAGGATGTCAGCCACATACGGGCGCGAGGAGAAAGCGTCGTCGCCGCGTCGGTGACAGGGAATCCCGCTTCGATCGAGTGCCTCTTCGATGGCATCGGCCTGAGCCGACAAGCGCACCAGCACCGCGATCTGATGGAATGCCAGGCCGTGTCCATCGGCAGCGCGGCCTGCGTCCATGGAGAGAAAACTGGTGCCCGCCACCTGTGCCTCGATCTCGGCGGCGATGAAATCCGCCTCGGCTCGCTCGTCGGCAAGCACCTGGCGCAGGACTTTGCTTCCGCGCGCCGAAACTGGCTGCAGCGGGCGCGGGACGCGGCCGCGGCTTCGTTCGATGACAGCAGTGGCCAGACCCACGACCGACGCCACGGAACGGTAGTTGCGCGCCAGCGTGAGCGTGCGGGCCCCGGGATAGGCGCTGGCAAAACACGCGAAATACGACGGGTCGGAACCGCGAAAACCGTAGATCGACTGATCCGGATCGCCAACTGCGCACAGATTCGTTGAAGAACCCTCGGGAGCCAGCAAACGCACCAAACGGTATTGGGCCGCATTGATGTCCTGATACTCGTCGACCAGCAGGTGGCGACAGCGACCGCGCGCGAAGACGAGCGCAGCTTCATCAGCCTCCAGCAGCCAGACAGCACGAGCCACCAGATCGTCGAAGTCCAGCGCCCCCGCGGCGGCGAGCGACTTTTCGTACGCAGCGTAGATCGGCGCCAGCTCGGGCGCTGCTGCTTCAGGCGCGACCAACGCGGCCTTGGCCGCCGAGATCGCGCTTGCGAGTCGCGCCACCGATAGCGCGCACTCGCCTACCTCCGCGTGTACCCGCGCGAGCAGCGTTTGCCGAGCCGTCTCGTCGAGAATTGCGAAGTCTGGCGGCAGCCCTGCCGCCGCCGCGCGTGCTCGCAGCAGATCGAGGCCAAGGGCGTGGAACGTCTGCACCGAAACGCCATCGGCGTGTGCGCCCAGAAGCTCCCCGAGTCGCTCGCGCAACTCGGTCGCCGCCTTGCGCGTGAAGGTGATGGCCGTGATCTCCGCCGGTACGGCGACCCCTGCGCGCACCAGCCGCGCAATTCGTTCTACCAGGGTGCGCGTCTTGCCCGTACCCGGGCCCGCCACGATGAGCAGCGGCCCCTCGTCATGGGCGATGGCTGCTTCCTGTTCGAGATTGGGACCGCCAGCCGACTCAGCCGGAACTTCTTCGCTTGGCGGACGGATGGCAGGCTCTGCCTTTGGCTTTTCCGCAGGAGCAACGGCTGTTCCGCCAAAGGAGAAGGCCGTCTGCGCGAGCAAGCGCAGGCGCTCTTCTTCATCGAACATGCGCACCACGCCGTACTCGCCGTCATAGCCGGCTTGCCGCCTCACCTCGCCCGCGCGCATGCGCCGCAGGGCTTCGGCCAGCAGCGGAGGTCCCTCGCGGCCCACATCTTCCAGGGGCGCATCTCGAAGCACGGTCAGCTCGGGCCCGACCCGCGACACCAGCTGCTGGCAGGCGCTCGTCACGCGCTTGCTGCCCGCTCCCACGCCCAGCACTTCGCCCAGTACTTCGACCAGCGGAACCAGGCTGGCAAAAGGTTTGGCGCCCGAGGGCCGAAAGCCCTCGGGCCGATCCGCGAGCGCTGCCACCCGGCCCAGCACGCCGCCGGTGAGAGGCTTTCCGCAACGGGGGCAGATCTTGCCGCAAGCGGCAGCCTCGTCGGGTGTCATCACCACGTCGCACTTGCGGTGGCCGTCGGCGTGGTACTTGCCCTCCTCGGGGAAGAACTCGAGCGTGCCGAGAAAACCAGCCCCGCGTTCGCGAAGCGCCTCGCGCATGGCAAAGTAAGAGAGATCGCAGTCGAACAGATTGGCTTCGCGACCCAGCTTGTCCGGTGAGTGGGCATCGGAGCTGGAGACCAGGGCATAGCGATCGAGCGCGGAGAGGCGCCAATTCATGGCTGGATCCGACGAGAGCCCGGTTTCGACCGCGAAGATGTGATCCGCGAGATCGGCGAAGCACTCGGCGATCGAATCGAAGCCCGACTGCGAGCCCAAGGCTGAAAACCACGGCGTCCAGATGTGCGCAGGTATCAAGAAGGCGTCCGGCGAGGAGGCCAGCGTGATTTCCAGAAGATCGCGCGAATCGACGCCGAGGATGGGGCGGCCGTCAGATTCGATGTTGCCGATGCGGGCCAGGCGCGATGACACGCGCGCCGCGGACTCGAAATCGGGCGCGTAGATGAGGTTGTGCACCTTGCGCACCCGATCGCCTCGGCTGTAGATGCTGCTGACCTCGACTGACAACATGAAACGCACCGGCGCGCGACAGGCGGCGGGAACATCGGCGTCCACGGCTCGGGCCAAGTCTTCGCGCAGGGCAAAGAGTCCGTCGCCCGCAGACACCAGCTTGTCGCGCAGCTCGGCGAACCAGCGCGGATGGGTGAAGTCTCCCGTGGCGACCACGGCAATGCCTTTGCGCTGAGCCCAGCGATGCAGTTGCTCCAGGTTCAGCTCTTTGCTGGTCGCCCGCGACAAATACGAATGGATATGCAGGTCAGCAACAAAGCGCACGGCCGACGAAGTGTATCAGGTCCCGCCCTCACCAACCGCGCGGGGTGCGGGCGGCGTAGTGGGCGTGTAACAAGTGGTGGGCCTTTTCGCCGAGCGGTTTGCCCAGGAACTGGTCGTACACGGCGCGAATCGCCGGGTTCTGGTGGGCCTGGCGCAGCGGCATCCCCCGATCCTCGGCGTACATGCATTCGATGCGGCGCTGTCGCGTTTCCTCGTCGGTGGGCAGCGGCTGCCCGCCGCCGCCGATGCAGCCGCCTGGGCAGGCCATCACTTCGAGGAAATGTACCTCGTCCCGCCCGGCCTTGATGTCGTCCAGCACCCGCCGCGCATTGCCCAGGCCGTGCACGGCGCAGACCTTCAGCTCGCGGTCGCCAATGAGCACCGAGCCGCGCTTGATGCCAGCTGTGCCGCGCAGAAGCGTGTATTCCATGCGCGGTTCGCGTTGCGGGTCGAGCACAGCGGCCACTGTGCGCAGGGCGGCCTCCATCATGCCGCCGGTTACACCGAACATCAGGCCGGCGCCTGTGGCTTCGCCAAGAATTGGGTCAAAGGCCGCGTCGGGCAGCGAAGGCAGGTCGATCTCGTAGAGCTGGAGCAGGTCGCCGAATTCGCGCGTGGTGAGCACGGCATCCATCTCGGGCAGGCCGCTGGGCAGCCGGTGTTCGGGGCGGCGGATCTCGAACTTCTTGGCCGAGCAAGGCATGACCGAAACGTTGAAGATGCGCGCGGGATCGATCCCGTTGCGCTCGGCAAAGAAGGTCTTGGTCAGCACGCCGACGATCTGCTGGGGCGACTTGGTGCTCGACATGTTGGGGATGAACTCTGGGTAGAAGTGCTCCATGAACTTCACCCAGCCCGGCGAGCAACTGGTGATGAGCGGGAAGGGGCCGCCGCTCTTCAAGCGTTCCACCAATTCGTGGCCTTCTTCCATCACGGCCATGTCGGCGCCGAAGTCGGTGTCGAACACGTAGTCGAAGCCGATGCGCCGCAAGGCCGTGGGCAGCTTGCGCGTGAGCGAGATCCCGGGCGCCAGGCCGAAGACCTCGCCGATGGTGGCGCGCACGCTGGGCGCGATCTGCACCACCACCACGCGCTTGGGATCCTCCAACGCGGCCTCGACTTCGCCGAGATAGCTCTTGTCGCGGATGGCGGCCACCGGGCACTTGAGCAGACACTGCCCGCACAGCACGCACACGGTTTCGACCAGATCGCGATCGAAGGCGGGCAGCACTGTGGTGTGAAAACCGCGGTTGACGAAATCGAGCGCGTACACGCCCTGGACCTCGCGGCAAACGCGCACGCACTTGCCGCACAGGATGCAGAAGTCAGGGTGGCGCGTGATGGCCACCGACGAGGTGTCCGGCTCGTTGTGGCGCTTTTCGCCTTCGTAGCGGATGCCATCGATCTGGTATTCGCGGCACGCCGACTGCAACTGGCAGCGGCCGTTGCGGATGCAGGTCTGGCAAGCGCGTGGATGGTTGGCGAGAATCAGCTCGATGATCACGCGGCGGGCTTCGCGCAGCTCGCGCGTGTTGGTGCGCACCACCATGCCGGGCTGCGCGCGGTACGAACACGCGGGTTCCAGTCGCGTCGAGCCGTCGGGGTTCTTCACCTCGACCACGCACATGCGGCACGCGCCCGAGGCGGTGAGCTGCGAGTCGTAGCACAGGGTGGGGACATGGGCGCCCACGGCGCGCGCGGCTTGCAGCAGCGAGCTGCCGGCCGGCACCCGGACTTCGATTCCGTTGATGGTCAGCGTGACGTCGGACATCGCTGGACTTGCCCCGCTCATGTTCGTGCCACCGCCCCGAACGGGCACACGCGCTGGCAGGCCGCGCACTTCGTGCAGCGGGCCTGATCGATGACATAGACCTTGCCCCGCTCGCCGCTGATGCAGTTGGTGGGGCAGTTGCGTTCACATAAGGTGCAGCCGCGGCAGTTGTCGAGGATGCGGAAGGTGACCAGCGACTTGCACACGCCGGCCAGGCAGCGCAGGTCGCGGATGTGCGAAAGATACTCGGCCTCGAAGTAGCGCAGGGTCGAGACCACGGGATTGGGCGCCGACTGGCCCAGACCACAGGCCGAGGTGCGCGAGATGGCGCGGGCCAGGTGCTGCAGCTCGGTGAGGTCGCTCATCTGACCCTTGCCGTCGGTGATGCGCTCGAGAATCTCCAGCATGCGCTTGGTGCCCTCACGGCACGGGATGCACTTGCCGCAGGATTCGTGCTGGGTGAACCCGAGGAAGAACTTGGCAAAGGCCACCATGCAGGTGCCCGAGTCAGTCACCACCATGCCGCCCGAGCCCATCATGGCGCCAAGCGTGCGCAGGTTCTCGTAGTCGACCGGCGTGTCCAGGCGATCGGCGGGAATGCAGCCGCCGGACGGTCCGCCCGTTTGCGCGGCCTTGATGGTGCTGCCGATCTCGGCGCCGCCGCCGATGACTTGGATAAGCTGTTGCAACGACGTGCCGATGGGCACCTCGACGAGGCCGGTGTTCTTCACCTTGCCCGACAGCGAGAAGCACTTGGTGCCCGGGCTCTTGACCGTGCCCACCGAGCGATACCAGTCCACGCCGCGATCGATGATGAGCGGCACGTTGGCAAAGGTCTCGACGTTGTTCACGCAGGTCGGGTGGCCGTAGAAGCCGACCTCGGCCGGGTAGGGCGGCTTGTTGCGCGCCATGCCCCGCTTGCCTTCCATGCTGGAGATGAGCGCTGTCTCCTCGCCACACACGAAGGCGCCCGCGCCTTGCACGATCTCGACGTGTACCGAGTAGCCGGTGCCGAGAATGTTGGGTCCCACCAGTCCGTAGGATCGCGCTTGCTCGATGGCTGTCTCCAGCCGACGCACAGCCAGGGGATACTCGGCGCGACAGTAGATGACAGCGTGGTGCGCGCCGATGGCGTAGGCCCCGATGAGCATGCCCTCGAGCACGCGATGCGGATCGCCCTCAAGCAGGCTGCGATCCATGAAGGCGCCGGGATCGCCCTCGTCGGCGTTGCACACCAGCGTGCGCTCGACCGGCGACTGCGTGCGCACAATGGACCACTTGCGCCCGGTGGGGAACCCGCCGCCGCCGCGTCCGCGCAAACCGGCTGCGGTGACCAACTCGACGATCTTTTCGGGGGTGTGTTCCTTGAGCGCCCGGTACAGCGGCCGGTAACCGCCGCGGGCGATGTACTCGTCGATGTTCTCCGGGTCGATGCGCCCGGTGTTCGACAGCACCCGGCGTTCCTGATGCTGGTAGAAGGGAATGTCGGCTTCGGTGATCTGGCCGGGGGCATAGAGCAGCCGCTCGACGATTTGCTTGCCCACGATGTGCTTTTGCACGATCTCGGCCACGTCGGCTGGCTTCACGCGACAGTAGAATGCAGGCAGCGGTTTCAGCTGAACGATGGGGCCAACCTCGCACAGGCCCTGGCACCCGGTTTCCACGAACTCCACCTGTTCCAGCAGGCCGCGGCGCTTGAGTTCGGTGCGGAAGGCGGTGTGGATGGCCGACTCGTTGCCGGCGTCGCAGGTCAGACCCTTACACAGGAAGATCTGGGCGACCGTGTTCGGGCTGGTGTGCAGCGCCAGATCGCGAAGCTCGCTGCGGTATTTGCTGCAGGCCGTGTCGTCGTGGCAGCTCATGTCCTCCAGTCTGCACAGGAGGAAGTTGGGGCAGGGCGTGCCCTCGCGGTTCTTGCACTCGTCGCAGCAGCGCTCGAGGAAGGTCTTGCCCCGCACTGGTGCGGCGGGTTTGGGCCGGGTGACCGGCGCGCGTTCGCGCTGGGGACTGGCCAGCAGTTTCTCCGCGATCCGGCGGGTCTGGCGCGGGGTCATGCGGCCGTGTACTTCGCCGTCGACCACGATGGTAGGCGCCACGCCGCACGCGCCCACGCACGCCACCTGTTCGAGGCTGACCTTGGCATCGGGCGTGGTCTGCCCCGGCCGGATGCCCAGCACCGCAACCAATTCTTCAAGCAGGCTCTCGGAGCCTTTCACGTTGCAAGCCGTGCCGTTGCAGACCTGCACCACGTGCTGGCCGCGCGGCTTGAGGCGGAACTGCGAGTAAAAGGTCGCCACGCCGTAGACGCGGGCTTCGGAAATGCGCATGTGGTCCGCGACCGCGTCGAGCGCAGCGACAGGCAGGTAGCCGTACATCTCTTGCGTACGCTGTAGGACGGCGATCAAGTTGCGGTGCTGAAGTCCGGTCCAGCCATCCAGCAGCGCGCGCAGCGGCTCCAGGTCGACCGGGCTCGGAGATCGGAATGCCTCAGGGGCCATTTGGGCGCGGACAGTAGCACCCGCGCTGGCCTCGCGCCACGTTGGCGAAACCTCCCAGATGTCGCTGGCGCGGTCGCTGTACTCTGCGCGGCAGAAGGTCGTAAATGCTACAATGGCGGGCCGGGGGATTCAGCTTGCCCGCTCTTAAAGTCATCTGTCCAAAATGTGCGAAGGCTCAGGAAGTCGGCGGCGAGCTTCCGGCCGGTGGCATGGACCACGTCTGTGTCCACTGCGGCGCGATCTTCAGGGTCAGGCCGCCCGCCAGCCGATTGGCTGACAACCTGCCGGTGTCTCGCGACGTGGTCCCGCGCCCGGACGATTTACCGGTGTCTCGCGACGCAGTTCCGCGTCCTGGGGACTTGCCGGTTTCTCGCGATGCGGTCCCGCGTCCTGGGGATCTGCCTGTGTCTCGCGACACAGTTCCGCGGCCCGAGGACTTGCCTGTGTCGCGCGACAAAGTCCCGCGTCCAGACGATCTTCCGCAATCGAAGAGCTGGGCGCGGCCGGGGTGGCTGCCCGGTTCTGACAGGAACTCCAGCAAGACGCCTCCGCTGGGTTTGGCGCTCGATTTGTCGCTGGCGGCTGCCCAGGCAACCGGCGGTGGCCCGCCGCTGAGCTTGGACCTGGATTCCTCACCTGCGCCGGTCTCCACTTCAGGCCCGCCTCCCTCGGGGTTGTCGCTGGACTTCGGCGGGTCTGCCGACGCGCCGCCGGTTCCCAGCCGGGCGCCGGCAGGACCGCCCAGGCCACCTTCCACGCCCCTGACGGCCAAGGGGGCCGGTGCCGCTGGGGCTGTTCTCGGCCGCAGCGGGGTCACCCCGCCCCCAATTCCCGTGTCTGCACGCGCGCCGTCAGGAGGGGCCGGCCCCACGCTGGCGCCGCTCACACCGACCAGTGCACCCTCGCCCGCGCTGGCGCCGCTGGCACCGACCGGAGCGGCCGCACCCGAGTCTTCACCTTCGGGCAGCAAGCCTTCGTCAGGCCGCGTGGACCTGGGTTTCAGCCTGGAATTGGAGGGTGATTCGGGCTCCCCGCAAACAGGGGCTGCTACGTTGCCCTTCCCTGGCGCTCGGGTCGCCAGTGAAGGACTGGCCGAGGCGGCCGCTGCCGAGCACTTGCCCGCCTTGCAGCCGGTTGCGGGGCGTGCGCCCATGCGCGGGGGCGCGTTGCGGCCGGTCGCCAAGAAGGCTCGGGTTCCCAAGTGGGCCATCGCGGTCGGTGGCGCGGCTGTGGTGGCAGGTGCTGCCGCCTTTTTCTTGCTGCCGTCGCGCAAGGCCCCCAAGGCCGACGACGTGATTGCGCCCATGGCCGCGGGCTTGCTCAATGACACTCCAGCCGCCTACCAGGCCGCCGAGAGTCAGCTCGCGCAGGTCATCGCGCCCTTGCTGGAGGAAGGCGATGCCTTGCGCAGCAAGGCCGCGGAGATCACGTTTCTCGACGTGATTGTGCACGGCGCGGATGCCTCCAAGACGTCTCGTGCCGAGCAGTTCTTGCAGGCGATCAAGCCATCGCCGAAACCCGTCGCCGGTTTCCGCCGGGCCAAGGCTTTGTTGGCCGTGGCCAAGGGCAAGCCCAGGGAGGCCGAGCCCGCCCTCGCGAGCGAAAGTGGGCTCCCCGACAGTCAGCTGGTCGTGGCGCTGGCACGCATGGCAGATGGCAAGGCTGGCGCTGCGGTGGAGCCACTGCGACGGTACGGGACCGCCCATCCCAAGGAACTGGTCGCGCAGTACATGCTGGCGCGGGCGTTGGCAGAGACCGGCAAGCCCGAAGCCCGTTCCGAGTACGAAAAGGTTCTGAGCCAGAATGCCGCTCACTACGGCGCTGCGCTGGGCCTGGCGCGCATGGCGGAGACTCCAGAGAAGCGCCTGGCGGCCGCGCAGGCCCTGCTCGACCGAAAACAGCCGGCCGCTTCTCCCCACGAGCAGGCCGAGACCAACCTTCTGTGGGGCCAGGCGGCATTGGAGATGGGGCGCAGCCACGACGCTGAGACCATGTTACGCAAGGCCATTTCGCTGGATGCGGGCCTGATGCCGGCGCACTTGGCGCTGGGCGAGTCGCTGCTCTACGAGGGGCGCTACGACGAGGCGCTGACCACGCTTCAGGTGCCGGGACCCGCGATGGAGGCGAGCGCCGCGGGTCAATTTGCTCTGGGCGGAGCCTATCTGGCCACCAAGAAGACGGAGCAAGGCGCGAGGCTCATCAACCTGGCCGCCGCGGCCCTACCCAACGACCCAAGAGGAGCCTATTGGAACGGGTTCGCCGCTGCCACACGACAAGCCCCTGACTTGGTGGGCGCGGAGCAAAACTACAACGAGGCGCTCAAGCGCGATCCCAAGTTCCTGCCCGCCTCGCTCAAGCTGGCCGCGCTCCTGCAGCAGCAGAACAAGGCGCAGGAGTCGCTGACCGTGCTGCGTGCGGCTGAAGAGGCGGGAGCGCCTGCGTCTATCCTGCAGCTGGCCTGGGGTGACGCCTTGATCGTGGCGAAAGAGCCGGTCAAGGCCGAGGAGGTCTTTCGCGAGGCGCTGCAGGCGGATTCCAAGTCTGCGCAGGCGCGCCTCGGCGTGGCGGCTGCCTTGCAGGCGCAGGACAAGCTCCAGGAGGCGAAAACCTATCTTGAGGAGACGCTCAAGGAGATCCCGGACATCCTCGGACTGCGCGAGCGGCTGGCCGCGGTCTGCCTGGCTCTTGGCCAAAAGGACGAGGCGCTGGTCCGCTATCAAGAGGAACTCAAGACCGGCCGGGTGACGCCGACGTTGCGTTTGGCGCTGGCGCGGCTGGCGCTCGACCTGGGCAAGTTGGAGCTTGCCCAGAGCGAGGCCAAGAAGGTCCAGGATGAGAATCCCGCGCAACGCCGAGGCTGCGTACCTGCTCGCCCGCGTGCACGAGACGCGCGGCGAATTGGGGGCGGCCCTGGCCGAATATCGGCGGGCTCTGATGTGGGAAAAGCTTCCGGCGTACAACTACGGCTACGGCCGGGTTCTTTTGAAGGTGGGAAAGGAGCAAGAGGCCTACGTCGCGCTGGACGCGGCCAGCAGCCTGCCCGATGCCCGCATGGAACGCGGGCGCGAATATTTCCGGCACGGCGAATTGGACAAGGCCCTGGTGGACTTCAAGGAGGCCGCCAAGATGCTTCCCGCCGCGGCCGAGCCGCTGATTTTCCAGGGGCTGTGCTACGACAAGATGGGACAGCAACCTAAGGCCGAGGATGCCTGGCGAGATGCGGTTCGCGTGGCGCCGGATGCGTCGGAGCCACACTACCGTCTGGGCCGGCAGGAGATGGATCACGGTCATCCCACGGCCGCCATCGATCACTTCCACAAGGCCATCGCCAAGATGCCGGCCAACGCCTCATGGGAAAGCGAGCTGTATTTCCAGCTTGGCCAGGCGGAGCTTCTGACCGGCTCCAAATCGGCCGCACTCGCCGCGTTCAAGAAGTACGTGGATCTGGCGCCCCAGGATGCTCCTTCGCGGCCCGAGGCCATGCGGCAGGTGGCGCGGCTTTCGAGCAAGTAGCAGGGAACGTGAATTGCACATGCACATGTAGATGTGCATACTAGAGCCATGGCCAAGACGAAACGGGTGCAGGTCCTCATGGATCCGCACGAGTTCGATGCGCTGGGCCGCGTCGCCCGCTCGCGCGGCACCTCAGTTGCCAGTCTGATGCGCGAAGCTGTAAGTGTTCGCTACGCTGGCACGGCCGACGGTGAACGCCGGAGCGTCGCCGCACAACGGTTCCTGGGGTTGCCCGACACGCGGCTGCCGGCATGGCGGGTGCTCAAGAAAGAGTTGGAGGAACGTCGTGGCCCGCGTCTTCCTTGACGCCAACGTCTTTCTCTACGCGGTGGGTGGGGAAGGTCCGCAGCGACAACCCTGTCGGGATCTCTTGCAGGCCGTTGGCGACGGCGAAATCGAAGCCGTAACCAATGCCGAGGTTCTGCAGGAAATCCTGCATGTACGCTCGCGACGCGTGAACATCAAAGATGCGGTCGTCGCCGTTCGTGCTGTCAGCGAGTTGGTGCGCGAGGTTCTCCCGGTCAGGCGAGAGGATGTTCTGGAGGCGTGCCGGCTTCTCGAACGACACCCCGGTCTGGGGGCCCGCGATGCAGTGCATGTTGCGGTCATGCAGAATGGTTCGGTCCATCTCCTGGTGTCCGTGGACGGCGACTTCGATGTGCTGAAAGAAATCAGACGCCTCAGCCCCAAAGATGCCTTGGGCCTGGCGCGGTGAGGGCGCAGGTAGCGAGCGGGGATTCGATGCGATAAGAACATCCTTGGTATGAGCCTTTTGGCCTACGTCGAGACCTACGGCTGCCAGATGAATGTGGCCGACACCGAGATGGTGCTCGGGCTGCTGCAGGGGGCGGGCTATGTGCGCACCCACGATCCGGCGGCGGCCGACGTGATTTTGATCAACACCTGCGCCGTGCGCGAAAAGGCGGTGGAGCGGGTGTGGGGCCGCGCCAGTACCCTGGCGACCTACAAGACCGGGCGGCCCCATGTGGTTCTGGGCATCACCGGCTGCATGGCGGAGCACCTGCGCGATCAGCTGCGCGCCCGGGCGCCTTTCGTCGACCTGGTGGTGGGGCCGGACGGCTACCGTCGCCTTCCTGCCCACATCGAAGAGGCGCGTGCAGGTGCCAAGATCGACGACACCGTGCTCGACCCGCACGAAACCTACCAAGGACTGGATCCCGCGCGCGATGCAACCGGGACCGTGGTCGGCCAAATCGCCGTCCAGCGTGGTTGCGATCGGTTCTGTTCGTTCTGTGTGGTGCCCTACACCCGTGGGCGCGAGCGCGGCACGGCTCCCGACGAGGTGTTGCGCCAAGCGCGCGCCCTGGTGGCGGCGGGCGGCAAGGAAGTTCGGCTGCTCGGCCAGGCTGTGACTTCCTATCGCCACCGTGACGTGGATTTCGCGAGTCTGCTGCAGGCGCTGGCCGGCATCGACGGGCTAGAGCGGATTCGTTTCATGTCGCCCTATCCGTTGGGATTCTCCGACAACGTGATTGCGGCCATAGCCGCGTCGGCCAAGATCTGCAAGCACGTGCACCTGCCCTTGCAGTCAGCGTCGGATACGGTGTTGGCGCGCATGAAGCGGGGCTACAGCTTTGGTCAGTATCGCGACTTGGTGCGGGCCTTGCGCGCGGCTTTGCCTGAAGTTGCCATCACCACGGATTTGCTGGTCGGTTTCTGCGGCGAGAGCGAGGAGGAGTTCGCCGAGATCCTGCGCGCCTTGCCCGAGCTGCGCTTCGACAATGCCTTCACCTTCGCCTACTCGGAACGGCCTTCCACGCTGGCCGCGCGGACTATGGCTGACGATGTTCCTGCCGAGGTGAAGCAGCGACGGCTGGCCCAGGTGATCGATCTGCAGAGGCAAGTCACCGGCGAGATTCACGCGGCCCAGGTGGGGCGGTGCGAGCGCATTCTACTGGAGATGCCCTCGCGCCGTTCCCCGGAGGAGCTGCTGGGCCGCACCGACAGCTTCCGTTCGGTGATCGTTCCGGCAGGGGCAAGGGCCACGCTGGGCGCGTTCGTCGACGTGAAAATCGAGCGCGCGAATCCCGCCACGCTTTTCGGGAGCCTCATTCTATGAGCCAACCGCGCGTTGCCGTCAGTTTTGTCTGCATGGGCAACATTTGCCGTTCCCCCACCGCCGAGGCGGTGATGCGCCATCTGGTGCGGCAGGCGGGGCTTGAAAGTGCGATCGAGATCGACAGCGCAGGCACCGGTGCCTGGCATGTGGGCGAGTCGCGCGACGAGCGCAGCCATTCGGTGGGGCTGCGGCGGGGCATGCCGCTTTCGGGCGAGGCGCGCCAGTTCCGACGTTCGGACTTCGCGCGCTTCGACTATGTGCTGGCGCTCGACCGCGAGAACCTTGCCGATCTGGTCCGGCTGGCCCCGGACGCCCAGGCGCGCGCCAAGGTGCACTTGCTGCGCGAGTTCGACCGCGCCTCGCCGCCCAATTCCGACGTGCCCGATCCCTACTACGGCGGCATCGACGGATTCGAACACGTGTTCGATATCTGCGAGGCGGCCTGCCGTGGCCTGCTCGATCACTTGCGGCGCACACACGGGCTGGGGTGATGGCCGGGCGGAAACTTGAGGAGGAGGTGGCGCGGGCCATGAGCAGCGCTGTCCGCTCGTCGCGGGCGGTGTCCGGCGGCGACATCAACAGCGCCCACGAAATGACGTTGGCAGATGGACGCGTGGTGTTCGTCAAGAGCAACTCCGTCGCTGACCCAACCATGTTCGCGGCCGAGGCGCGCGGCCTGGCCTGGCTGGCGCAGGCCCGCGTCTTGCGCGTTCCCGCGGTTCTGGCCGTGGGCGAGACATTTCTGGTACTCGAGCACATCTCGCAGGCGCGGCGCCGGCCCGATTTCGACGAACGACTGGGCCGCAATTTGGCAGCCCTGCACCGCTTCGGGGCGCCGGGCTTCGGTCTGGATCACGACAACTTCATCGGGCGCCTGCCCCAATCCAACACGCCAGCGTCGAGCTGGCCGGACTTCTATCGCAGCCGCAGGCTGGAACCGCAGCTCCGTCTGGCGCGCGACGCCGGCCTGTGCACCTCGGCCATGGCCCGTGGATTCGACCGGCTCTTCGCCGTGCTGGATGAACGCGTGGGCCCGCCTGGGCCCGTGGCACGCCTGCATGGCGATCTATGGGGCGGCAATGTGATTGGCGACGCAACCGGCGTGGCCTGCTTGATCGATCCGGCCGTGTACGGCGGCCACCGCGAGGTCGACTTGGCCATGATGCGCCTCTTCGGTGGTTTCGGACATCACGTGTTTTCCGCGTACGAAGAAGCATGGCCGCTTTCCCCTGGCCACGAGGACCGCGTGCCGCTTTATCAGCTCTACTTCCTCATGGTTCACGTCAATCTCTTCGGCGGGTCGTACGTGGCGCAAGCCGAGCGCGCCCTCCTCGCAGTCGCCTAGCAACGGCTGGTCGCCACGAGACGTACATCAAGCTGGTCGAGCGTCTGGTGCCCACGGGAGTCCAGTACCTGCACGTGGTGGACCACTCGATCATGGGCGCCCCCAAGGTACCCC
>CAVWUP010000046.1:0-20804 GCA_963758155.1 uncultured delta proteobacterium | reverse complement strand
GGGGCGGAGCGCAGCTGGAACAGCCACAAGGCGTGGGATTCGGCAGGTACCCGTAAGTGCAGGCCATCATCGGGCACATCACGTTGCAGATCACCGGCGTGTCCGGCTTCCCAACATCCGTCGCCGTTCCACTGTCCACGGTGGAAAGCGGAATGCACTGTCTAGGACAGGTCATCACGGGGCACCCGATCGGACAGATCGGCAGGGAGTCCGGACCGCCAGCGTCGCTCGCCACACCTGCGTCAGGAAACACGCAGATGGGACAGCCGCAGGGATCGGTGCTCCGTGCGTACCCTATCGAACATGGTCGTTCGATGGGGCAATCAATTAGCTCACAGTACGTCGGGTAGTCTGGGCCTCCTGTGTCTTTGGCCATGCCTGCGTCAGGATTCAACACGCAGATGACGGCGCAGCCGCAGGGATCGGGATTCGGCTCGAACTCTCCGGCACAGGCCGGCATGTGGCAGTCGCCACGTGAGCACCCGCCTGTTCCCCCCGCGCTACCGCTCGCGCCAGCTGTTCCAGAACCGCCGACTCCGCCAGCGTTAGACGTGCCACCAGCACCGCTGCCTGCACCACCTGTTCTGGCAGCGCCGGCTCCACCGGTACGAATGGTGCCACCCATGCCGCCGGTTGTTCCGCTGCCGATGAAGCTGTCCGCCTGTCCGCCCTTCACCGCACCGCCAGCGCCTGCAGTGCTCCCTCCACCCTTCAGACCGGAACTGCTACACGCCAAGCTGATCAGGCCAGCCACGAACAGGGCTGCAACGCGTGCAGACATCTTGAGCATGGAATCCCCCGGTTGATCTACGACAGCAATCGGCGTGCCGAATCTAGCCCCGCTGATGTTGGACGGATTTCCTTGCAACCACGTGGAGAAGAGCCCAGGTGCCAGGTGAGCCCGTGGCCGTGGAGTCCGTCAACCATCAGAATTCTGAGGGTGCCGGTCCATGATCTGGCGCACTTCCCGGTGGAAGGACAAGCCCCAACTTGGCCTCGAACTTGCTGATACCCACTTGATCTGGAGGCAGCCATGACTCGTTCTATTCGACCGATTCGACCTGGGACCGGTTGTTGTATCCTTTCCGCTCTTTTCTTCGCTGCGCTCGCTGGTTGTGGCTCAAACGCCGCAGCATTTGCGCCTCAAACCACCACCCCCGATGCCTCCGTTCTGCCGGACGCCGTTGGCGCTGCCGACACCACCCCTGCTTCTGCGGGGACAGCCGACGCCGCGCTTGCACCGGTCGGCGCAGCCGACGCTGCGACTTCCCTGGACATCGGCACCGCCACATCTCCTGTCCAACGCATCGCTGACCCGCAGGTGACGGTGGCCGACAGCACCACCCTGGCTTCCGACAACGCCGCCTTCGCGTTTGCCGCCTACCAACAGCTCATCGCTACGAACACCAATCTGGTCTTCTCACCGGCCAGCATTTCTATCGCCCTTGCCATGACCTACGCTGGGGCGGCAACGACGACAGCGACCGAAATGGCTCAGGCGCTTCACTTCAGCCTGCCACCGGCACAGTTGCACCCGGCGTTCAATGCCGTGGACCAGACTCTGGCCTCACGCGGTCAGGGCTTCCTTGGCGGTGATGGCGGACCCATGCAGGTCAACATCACCAACGCGCTTTGGGCCGAGCAAACCTACACCTTCGAGAGTGACTTCCTCGACACTCTGGCTGCGAACTATGGCGCAGGCGTCAACTTGCTTGATTTTGTCGGAGCACCAGAGCCATAGCGTCTGACCATCAACGCGTGGGTGGCCGCCCAGACCAACAACAAGATTGAAGACCTGTTGCCTCCGGGTTCCATCGGAAGCTCGACAAGGCTGGTTCTGACCGACGCGGTCTACTTCAATGCTGCATGGAGCGCCCCGTTTGATGCGAACGATACCCACGACGGGTCGTTCAGCCTTCTCGACGGCAGCAGAGTGACCGTGAACTTCATGAACGTACAGCTCGCCCTCCCTGCCATTCGGGGGACTAACTACGTAGCCGCTTCCCTTCCTTACGCCGACACTCGGCTGTCGCTGGTGGTGGTGGTGCCTGATGCTGGCCAGTTCAGCCAGGTCGAATCATCGCTGGACGCGACCGCGCTGGCGACTCTGGTGGCAGGGCTGGTGAGTCAGCCAGTTTCTCTTACCCTTCCCCGCTTCAAGATTGAGACAGGGACGAGTTTGAAGGTACTCCTCCAGACCCTGGGCATGACGTCGGCCTTCATCCCCGGCGTCGCCGACTTCTCGGGCATGGATGGCACGCACAGCCTCTCTATCTCGAACGTTATCCACAAGGCATTCATCGACGTCGCGGAGAAGGGCACCGAGGCCGCAGCCGCCACAGCGGTCGTCGGCGTAACCGCAATCGCAGTGGCGACTCCACCTCCGACCGGGCTACTGGTCGACGCGACCCGTCCCTTCATCTACTTCCTGTATGACCAGCCCACCGGTGCAATTCTGTTCATGGGTCGGGTTCAAGATCCTAGCCAGAACTGACCAGACATGCGCTTCATGCAGCGCCATCTCGACCAGGAGAAACTAGCACTGGTGACGGCCAGGTTTGGCGTCCAGACGCGGCCCTCGCTTAGGATTCGTTGGGTTCTGCTTTATGGCTCGTTCCTGCGCACCGCGCATGCACCGTCGACGCAGTCCTGCCCGAGGGGGCAGTGGCTGTCGCGAGCGCATCCTTTGATGCAAGAGCCCTGGTCACAGCGTGTGCCGCTGGAGCATTCACTGTCGAGCAGACAGCCCCGACAGTGATTGGCAAAGCACTCCCGCCCCCCGGGACATTCGCTCCTGTCGTGGCAGTAGCCGGGAATCGGGGAGCAGAGACCGACGTTGCACGCAAGGCCATGGCCGCAGTCCCAGCTGTTGCGACATTGCTGGCACTTTCGGTCGACGCAGAACTCTTTGTCTTTGCAGTCGCGATCCACATTGCACGCTGGGTACTGGGCCTTGCAGCCTGTCAGGGCTAGGCCGAGCACAATTGCGACCGGGGCGAAAAGCACGATGCGCAGCCTGATAACCATGTGGACTATGGTCGCTCCATTCGGGCGTCGCCGCAACGCAAGTCTGCAGGCCACATGGATGAACCGGGGAAGAAGAATGGCTGCGGACGCCGCGCTGGCAGGGAGCAGTGGGTACAGGGCCAATCAGGCGTTTGGGATCGCGGCTTCCATCAACCTGCCAGTGACCCGAGCCACAACCATGCGGCGGTCAAGCACGTGCGGGGCGCATGCCTTGGTCCTGCCTGTGCCCTCGTGCGCCTGGGATTCCCCGAAGACTCCGGCCGCCGCCAGGTCGTGGACTGGGGCTGCACCTCAGACTGGCCGTCTGCCTCGCCGTTTTGTCGCGAATTTCGTCGCCCTCCGCTCGAAATCGGTTACGTTTTGTCGCTCGCCGCTGTTCTTGCGGCTCCCAGAGATCATCTTGCTGGGTACCTGTAGAACACGTGGTCCCCAGACCCACCCCAACTTGAAGGAGATTCGATGGCTAAAGGTCCTCTTTCCAAATCCGCACTGATCCAACTCCTCGCCGACCAGTCGGAAAACAAACTCACGCGAAAAAGTGTCAAGTGCCTCGTTGAGGAGATGGCCACCGTCGGCCATGCTGAGTTGAAGAAGAATGGCGTCTTTGTCGTGCCTGGGCTCGTGCGCATGGTTGTGATCAAGAAGCCAGCGACCAAGGCACGCAAGGGCATCAACCCGTTCACCAAGGAGCCGACGGTCTTCAAGGCCAAGCCAGCTCGCAAGGTGATCAAGGGACGCCCCGTGAAGGCGGTGAAGGACGCCGTGGCGTAGCTTCCGCAAGTCCAACCTGCGCCGAGGGCTGACTTTCTCGGTCGGCCCTCGCTGCAGGACGTGGCTGGCTATCTGGCACCCCTACCCCTTGAGCAGCTCGTCGAGCACCTCAAGGCGTTCCTCGGTCATCTCATCCTTTTCCGCGAAGAGCGTTTCATCTTTCTCCACAGACGCGGTTTCGTCGGAGGGTCGACCGCGTTTCCGTGCTCTCGGCGTGAGAGATCCGCCAGCCTTCTTTCCCGCCGATCCGGCAAGCCGCCGCTCGACTGCCTCGCGAATCAGATCGCGTCGGTCGGCATGCCGCGCGTCCGGCACGGGTGCGGCAGAGATCCTCCGTGCAACGACCTTGGGCGGGGTGGCTCTCGATGCGACCGCCTCGGGCGTGGCAACCGTCTTGGGTGCAGCGACGTTGGACGTGCTGGCATTGGGCGTGGCGACGTTGGGAGCGGGAGGCACCCAGCCTGGGAGATACTCTGGGATGCGTTCGGGCGGGATGATCCGCGCGACCGCCTGGCCGAAGCGTGTGATCTGTACCTCGCGTCCCTCGACGATGGCGGCATTGCGCTGGGCGCCGACGCGGTTCGAGAGGGCGATCGCATCTTTGCCTGCCCGTCCCGAATCGCCGACGATGCCTGCGCAGACGCGACCCTGGTCCGTGACCACCACCACGGCGTTTTCGGTTACGATCTGGCGCATCGCCAGCGTCCACCCGCCGCATCGCCAGTGACGGCTGGGTCAGAGTTGTTCTCTCGTCACCTCGAATTTCCTCTTCGGCGTGGGCACCGGCGTCGCCGGGTCGGTCAAAGCTCTATCCGTGGTCATGTTTCCGTCCTCTTGCGCTCGGCGATCTGTCGAGCGTCATGGGTCCACCACAGGTTCATCCCATCCCGAGCTTGCGACGGATTGCGCTGAAATCAAACCGTTGGCCCGGCTCCGCCTGGCTCTCGCCACGCTCCATCTCCTCCAGCAGCCTCTCCAGGCGGGCACGGTATCTGGGCTTGGCGGCGGCCTGTTTGGGTGTCAGTCCATCCAGCGCGGGGAGTCTATCGTCGGCCCATGTGGCGTAGTGCCGCGCCTTGAACGCCCGTAGAACAGCATCGATCTCAGGGCCTTCCAGCGCAGGCTGGGCCTGCCCCGCATGCCCCGCCATTTCCGCCATCGCCTCGCCGACGGTCCTTTCCTGCCGCCTGCCAAAATGCACCAGATCCCCGAACGTCGTCTCAATGCGCTCGCGCAGCCCATCGGCGCGAGCGCGCGAGTTGGTCTCCACCACGATCTCCCGCGCCTTGATCACGATCGTGCCAATGAGCTTGCTCACCATCGCCATGTCCCCGCCGAGATCGCGCACGACCGCGTAGCGCCGCTCCCGATCACCAGGGGCAGGCACCTGCACGTCGGGCATCTTCGCCAGCTCGGCCTCAACTGTTGCCCGCGCTGTCTTGCTCGCCAGCTTGTAGTGATCTGCGATGAAAGCGAATTCCTCCCCGTCGGTGGTCCGGAGCTGCGGCAAGGGTTTCTGCCAGTCCTCCGTCTCGTCCTCCTCGCCCTCGATCGGATCGGCCGCGCGGTCGACCGACGCCTTGGCGTCAATCATCGCCGTGCGCTCTCGCACCTCGCTGGCGCGGTACCACCGCCGCAGTCCCGCCAGCAGCAGCACAGCGCCGAGCAGGCCGAACCCGACGAACGGCCGCACCGCGAAGAAACTGACCCGCATGATCGTCGCCACCAAGATGGCCGCACCGGCCAACACCCAGAACCCGGCGCTGCCCCGGCCCATCCGAGCACGGACTCTGTCGCGAAGCTCCACCTCTTCGAGAAGCTGGGCATGCTCCTCCCGGTCGGCGCGGGAAAGTATCCCGGCCAGAATCTCCAGGCGCCTCGGCGACACCCCTCCGATCCGATGAGCCAGCTCCTCCAGATCGCTATCCACAGCCGGCACATCGTCTTCAGGCTGGGCTTGTTTGCCGTTTGCGTCTTTGGCCATCAGGCCGGCAACTCTACAAAATTCCCGACCATACGGCACGCCCACGGCGCCGCCCACGAACGGCTGATGGGGTCATCGTCGGCAGGCCAGCGCCAGCGCGGACGGCATGCAGGGTCCGTTTGGCCATAGAGGAAGGGGGATTTCCTGATGGCCAACGGGCTCAAGAGTTGAGCGCCTTGTTCAACAGCAGGCTTGGCCTGAAGGTCAACACGCGGCGGGCACTGATCGTGATCTCTTTCCCGGTCTGCGGGTTGCGACCGGCACGCGCCCTCTTGTCCCTGACCACGAAATTCCCGAAGCGCGTGATCTTGATCTTGTCGCCCTTTACCAACGTCGCTTTGACCGTCTCGAAGACGGTCTCGACGATGTCAGCGGCCTCTGTCTTCGAGAAGCCGCCGACCTTCTCGTATACGACATCGACGATCTCCGCCTTGGTCATGTGCCTAGCCGCCACGGTATCACATCGCTTGCGCCCGCTGGCCTACTGTCCGATGATCAACGCCACTTCAGGAGGTGCCATGACAAAATTTCCGCACGTTTCTGCCCTGGCTTTTGCACTGGTCTTCAGCGCCACGCCCGCCAATGGCGCGGCGCCAGCGCTGGCGCCCAACGCGCCACCTCTCGCAGTTCACAAGATTCGCGGCGGTATCTATGAAGTCACGGGCGGCGCGATCAACAACACCGGCTTCTACGTCGGCGCGCGCGAAGTGCTCTGCATCGACGCCAAGATGACGCCCGAGGCGACGCGCGAGATGGTCGCCGAGATCAAGAAGCTCACGCCGAACCCCATTACATTCGTCGCGCTCACCCACAGCGACACGGATCATGTCGGTGGCCTCACCGGCTACCCGCAGTCCGTGCGGGTCATCGCGCAAGCCAATGCTCGCCGCGACCTCGACCAGGCTTTCACGGACGCGGCACAGAGAGCCTATCTGCCCGCCCTCGCGTTTACCGACGAATTGGATCTTCACGCCGGCGATGCGACGGTGCGCCTGCTCTACTTCGGCCCGTCCCACACCAACGGCGATGTCGTTGTCTACTTCCCGGCAGAGAAGGTGGCATTCGTGGGAGACTTGGTTTTTCTCGGCCGAGATCCGCTGATCCACCGTGAGAAGAAGGGTGGCACCTCGGTCGGGCTCGTGAAGGTACTGCGGTCAATCCTGCAGCTCGACGCCGACACGTTCCTGAATGGCCACGCCCAGGCGGCCACACGCGCAGATGTGCAGGCGCTCATTGCAAAGATCGAGGACACGCGGGCCAAGGTCAAGGCGCTGGTGGCAAAACACAAGACGGTGGCCGAGGTGAAGGTGGCCCTCAAGGTCGAGGATCAGCCGAGGCCGCCGGGCGGCCATCGCTGGCCGAGTCTGGTCGAGATCGTGTACGCCGAGTTGACCGAGAAGAAGTAGGGAGCCGTCGACAAACTGGTGGCGCAGACAAAAAGGGGTCGGACGTAGTCGTCGAGCTGGCCCTTGTCGTTGGCTTCTTGCTTAACACACAAGAAGTCATTGCCGAGTCCTACGGCCCCCAGGCCGCCTGGATTCGGGCGAGGCCGTAGGCATTGGTCACATCCATGCCCTCATAGAAGCGTCGATTTCTTGAAGCTCTCTCGCGTAGGCGCCCTCCCATATTGGAAGTTTTCTGTCCGGCCTGTCACCTTCAAGTTCGCGTCCTTTGGAGAGACCATGACGAATCGCAGGACCCGCTTTCTATTTCTATGCTTCGGCATCGCCGTCGGAGCGTGCGCCAGTCCCCAATCCTCCAACGACGGGGGCGGCGGAACTTCTGGCGGCGCAACCGGTAGCGGAGGCGCGGCAAGCGGGACCAGCAGCCCCGGCGGATCGGCCGGCGGGGACGTCACCGGTTCGGGCGGATCCGCCGGACGTGGTGGCTCGGGCGGCACCGTCGCTTCGGGCGGAACGAGCAGCCCGGGCGGAGCCACCACCTCGGGCGGCGTGCGAGGGTCCGGCGGAGCGACGGACTCCGGCGCAGCGACCGGATTGGGCGGCAGTAGCTCTGGCGGCGGCAGCTCTGGCGGAATGATCGGCTCGGGCGGAACGACCGGCTCGGGCGGAGCCACGGCTTCGGGTGGCATGAGGGGGTCCGGTGGGGCGACGGACTCCGGCGGATTGACCAACTTGGGTGGAGCCGCCGGCTCTAGTAGCAGCTCTGGCGGAACGAGCGGCTCAGGTGGGACGAGCGGCTCGGGTGGAGCCACCGGCTCGGGCGGCGCGCGAGGGTCTGGCGGAGCGACGGGCTTCGGCGGAGCCACCGGCTCGGGTGGCAGCATTGGCGGAACGAGCGGCTCAGGCGGGACAACCGGCTCCGGCGGCGTGAAAGGGTCCGGCGGAGCGACCGGCTTGGGTGGCAGCGGCTCCGGTGGGTCGACAGGCTCCGGCGGAAGCGGCAGCGCAGCGTCGAGCGTCCACGTCGTCGGCAACCAGATCTATGACGGATCGACGGCGATTCGTCTAATGGGAGTCAACCGTCCGGGCGGCGAGTACTCGTGTGTGACCGGCGCGAGCGTCTGGGATCCAGCGGACGGCTCCGGCAACAACATGGCCACGATCACCGAGATGCTGGCCTGGAAGGTCAATGCCGTGCGGATTCCGATGAACGAAGACTGCTGGCTGTCGCTCAACGGTGTCAAGACCGGCGGCACGACCTATCAGAATGCCATCCAGACCTGGGTCAATCTCCTGCTGCAGAACAATCTCTATCCGATCCTCGATCTGCACTGGACCGAGAACAACGGCGCCACGGCGAGCGGCCAACAGCCGATGCCCGACCTGGCGCACGCGCCGACTTTCTGGGGCCAGGTCGCGGCAGCCTACAAGAATTCTCCAAAAGTGATCTTCGAGCTGTTCAACGAGCCCTACCCCGACAACAACACGGACGCCACCGCCGCCTGGACCTGCTGGCGCGACGGCGGCACCTGTGCAGGCGTCTCGTACCCGGTAGCGGGCATGCAGTCGATGTTGACTGCCGTGCGGAACGCGGGGGCGAACAACCTCGTCCTCCTCGGCGGCATCGAGTATTCCAACGATCTGACGCAGTGGCTGACGTACAAACCGACCGATCCGGCCGACAACTTCGCCGCCGCATGGCACGTCTATCCCAACAGCAACTACACCGGCAGCCACACTCTAATGATGGACGCGAGCGGCGTTGCCGGGACGGTGCCAATTGTGGCGACGGAGATCGGCGACGCGAACTGCACGGGTGGAAGCACCGACAACGGCTCCTTCATCACCAGCGTCATGACCTATCTCGACGGCCTCAGCCCGCCGCAGAGCTACCTCGCGTGGTCCTGGAGTACCGACGACCAGCCGATTCTGATTTCCAACTACAACGGGACCGCGACCTGCGGCGGGACGACGTACAAGGCGCACTTGTTGGCGACGCCGCACTGACGCTCTCAAGCTGGTCTCAGTAGGGGCGGTCCGCCGAAATAGGTCGTCTCGGTCAGCTATACTCTCCAAGACATATCGCATCGCACAGGAATCGTCCCACCATGCAAACTTGTCTCACCCGAATCTTCGCTGGCGTTTTCGCCGTCACTGCCTTTTCGCTGCTGGGCTGCAGCTCCAACAACTCGCCGGCAGGCGCTGGTTCCGGAGGTAGCACAGGCGGTGAGGTCACATCTTCTGGTGGCGTCAGCGTGGGCGGCACGACCGCGAGTACCACTGGCCTCGGAGGTGCTCTGCTCAACGGAGGCACCCTGGGCACTGGGGGCCAATCGCAAGCTGGTTCGACAGCTCAGGCTGGATCGATTACCGGCGGCGCCGGGACCAGTGCGACTAGGCAAACGGAACCAGGTGGCAGCATGGCTGGCACCAGCACCACGGGTGGCAAGGCCGCAACTGGCGGAAGCGCAGCTGGCGACAGCGCCACGGGTGGGACCGACACCGGCGGCAGCATGGCTGCTGCCAGCACGACGGGTGGCAAGACCACAACTGGCGGAAGCGCAGCTGGCGGAAGCGCCACGGGTGGCGTCGCCACCGGCGGCAGCATGACAGGCACCAGCTCCACGGCCGGAGGCACGACGACCACTGGTGGAGTTTCCACGGGAGGCGCAGGAACTGCCGGCAAGTCCTCGGCCGGAGGAACCGACAGCATCAACACCGGTGGGATTAGTACCAGCGGCGGCAGCGCCAGCGCTGGCGTCAGCGGCGGAAGCACTGGCGGCAAACCCGATCAAGGCTCGCTGCCAAGCATCACTGTGCACATGGCTGGCGATTCCACCATGAGCAATTACGCGGCCACAACCACCCAGGAAGGTTGGGGGCAGGAGTTTGGGCAATACTTCATCAGCAAGGTGACGATTGACAATCAGGCCCAACCGGGCGCAAACGTTCAAACGTTCTACGCCGGTCGTTGGAAGACCCTCATCGCCAACGTTCAGGCAGGCGACTACGTGATGGCGGCGTTCGGGATCAACGACAGCGGCACCACGCACGGGCCCGTCTCTGTGCCGGATTTCGAGGCGGAACTCAGCACCATGGCCGATGAAGTCGCGGCTAAGAAGGCCACCTTCATTCCCACGACATCATCCCCGCTGCAGGTGTGGGTCGGCGGCAAGGAGACCAATGATCGGCTGCAGCCGTACTGTGACGCGACGATTGCGGTGGGAAAGTCCAAGGGCCTGCTGGTCGACGATCTCAACTCGGTCGCCGTGGCATACTACAACTCGATCGGCCAGACCGCTGCGGCGGCCCTCACCTTCAACGGCGACAAAGCGCACTTCGACAAGGCGGGCGCCACCGAGATGGCTCTGCTGGCCTCGCAAGAACTGGCAACCATCGGCAGTCCCTTGGCAGCCTATTTGAAGTGAGGTTGTGGCCGAGCCGAGCCCGAGGCGGATGTCGAACCCACGGAAGCCGAGCCTACGCGTCTCAAGAACCAACAACTCCGGAGTCGGTCACAAAATGACGAAGCACATTGCGCGGTCCTTGGAACTCGTTCCCTGCCTTCTGGTCGCTCTTGGTCTGATTTCCTGCAATGGGAGTGACTCTGGCAACGCAGCAAAGAGCGATGCCTCTCTTGGAGCCAATTCAGGCGGATCAGGCGGAACCACGGGGGTACCCACAACTTCCGTCACGGCTTCCGGTGGCAACACCACGACGAGTGGAGGCAACGGCGGCGTTCAACCTGTGGGAGGCTCGGGAGGTACGAGTGGGGGTTCTTTGGCAGGCAGCTCGTCCAGCGCCGCCGGCTCCACGAGCATGGGCGGCTCGGCCAACAGCGGGGGCACCGCGAGCACCGGCGGCAGCGGTGGTGGTGGTGGCACTTCGAATCTTGGTGGTTCCTCCCCCCAAGGGGGTACGACGAGCGCGGGCGGCTCGCGAGCCACCGGCGGCACGTCAAGCACGGGTGGGTCCGAGGCCACCGGCGGGACCACGCCTGCCGGCGGCTCCGGCACCACCGGAGGCTCCTCCGCAAAAGGTGGCACCACTGGAGTGGGAGGAACTACAACTACCGGCGGGAGGGTGAGCACCGGAGGCAACTTCGGCGGCTCACAGCCAGCTAGCAGCACGGCCGGAGGGGTCATGACGGGCGGCACCACAAGCACGGGCGGCATTCAGTCGACTGGCGGTGCGGGTGCCGGAGGCTCGACTCACACCGGAGTATGGAAGTTCATGCCGTTCGGCGACTCGATTACCGCTGACACCTGCTACCCACAGTTGCTCTCTCAGGAGTTCAAGACCAAGGGGCACACTAACTTCCAGTTCGTGGGCACAAATCTGAATGACCAAAGCTGTAACAGCGCTCCCAACGTCCAAACCGAGGGGCATGGGGGATACCTCGTGACGTTTCTGACGACCAATTCTCCCTCTCGAACGGGCCTGGGGACGTTGAGCCAGCTACAGACCTGGGTCGCGGAGAAGCCTGACATGGTGCTCATGCACTATGGCACCAACGACGTGTGGAGTAGCGTCGCGACTGCCGACATCATTTCGGCGTATGTCTTCGTCATCAACCAGTTCCGCAGCCAGAACCCGAACGTCATCTTCTTCGTCTCCAAAATCATCTCCATGAACCCTTCCGGGTGTACGACTTGCGCTGCCGGGGTGACTGCTCTTGACGCCGCCATTACCGAGGCCTGGGCATCAGCCAATTCCACGTCCACATCACCGATCTTCATCGTGGATCAGTCGAACGCTGTCAACACGAGCACGCAAACGGTCGATGGCGTCCACCCAAACATCGCTGGCGCGACGAACATGGCTGACAATGCCTACGCGGCCGTGTCGGCGCAGAACTACTTCTGAACCTTGCCGGCGTGGAGGAGCACCATGCGAACTGCACAGTGGCCATGGACACGTCCGATGGCAAAATTCGACCGAAGCAATCTGCGTGAAATCGGTTGGCTCGGCCTTGCGGTGGGCGCCGTTGCCGCGGCCTGCAGTGGCTCGCCGAATCCGAACCAAGCTGTGATCGGAGGAGGGGGCAGCACACGTGCTGGTGCCTCAGGTAATGGGGGCAGCGTAGTTGGCGGCGGCACGGTCGCCACCGGCGGTGCCAACCCAGCGGGTGGTTCTCGCGGAGTGGCGACGGCGGGCAGCCAATCAACTGGCGGGGCATCAAGTGCGGGAGGAAGCCCAAGCACGGGCGGAAGTGAGAACGGGGGCGCTTCTTCTGGTGCGGGCGGGAGTTTGGCGAGCGGTGGAGCGCCAAGCACGGGCGGAGGTGAGAACGGGGGCGCTTCCGGAACAGGCGGGAGTTTGGCGAGCGGTGGAGCGCCAAACACGGGCGGGTCAAGATCCGTTGGTGGGACCACGGCAGTGGGTGGGAGCCTTGCAACCGGCGGCTCAACCGCCACGGGCGGAAGTGCGGCTGGCGGCGGAAACACTGTAACAGGTGGAGCGGTAACAGCGGGTGGAACAAAGGCAATGGGTGGCGTGACAAACACCGGCGGGACCAGCAACGCGACGGGCGGAATCCGAACCACCGGCGGAACAACGACTGCAGGCGGATCCGATTCCACCGGCGGAAACCCAAGCGCCGGAGGGACAACGGGCACTGGTGGCGCTGGCACGGCTGGTGTTCGCATCGTCGGCCGAACGGCCCCAGGCACCACGGCTGGATCGGTTGAATATTCGTGGCCCGGGGTGAACGTCAACGCGCGCTTCACTGGCACGCAAGTCTCAATGGACATGAACGATGGTAGTAACCAAAACCGCTTCACCGTCGTGGTCGACAGTGGCACGCCCAAGACCGTCACGACTGTTCCGGGACAGACGTCGCTGGCGCTGGCCACGGGCTTGTCGAGCGGGACCCACGATCTGGTCGTTTGGCGAAACACCGAAGCGTCTCCCGGGGGAATTAGCCAGTTTATAGACTTTTCAAACTTCGGCGCCGGCGGTGCGTCGATGGCACCCGCAGCCGCACCGGATCGGCGCATTGAAGTGATCGGAGACTCACTTTCCGTGGGTGCGGGCGTCGAAGGAGATGCCACGTGCAGCGGGGGCATCAACGCCTATACCAACAACTACCTTGCCTACGGTTCGGTTGCCGCCCGCGCCGTTTCGGCTGACGTGGTCACGATCGCTTGGTCGGGCATCGGCGTCTACCGTAACTATGGCGAGACGACCCCTACGGCCGCCTCATTCACGATGCCAAAGCGCTACCCATACGCGATCCCGGACACCATTCTTTGGGACTTCACGCTGTACCAGCCGCAGGTCGTAGTCATCAACCTGGGCACGAACGATTTTGGCTCCGGAGATCCAGGCACGCCTTATGAGGACGCCTACGTTGCTTTCATCCAGAGCATCCGCACGAAATATGCGAGCGCGTATTTCATCCTCATCGACATGTACGGCGGTAATCGATTGACCCGAATCAACGACGTTGTTGCCACTCTGAAGAACAGCGGCGAATCGAAAGTCGAAACACTCAGCGTCAGCTCGGCGCAAAACAACCTTGGGTGCAATCAGCACCCGAACGTGGCTGGTCAGCAGGCCATGGGCACCGTACTTGCGACCCGCCTCAAGTCCCTGATGGGCTGGTAGGTTCCAGCGCTGCCATGAAGTGTTGAGGGCATCCCACGTCCTTCGCCAAGCGGTCGACCGCACCACCTGTTTCCCGACAGTGGAGGAGATGAATGGCGGGCCTAGCCGCGAAAGCCCACCAACAGGCATCATTGGACGATTGTTTTGTTGGTTCCCCAGCCTCATTGTCGCGCTGCGGTCCCCAGCGCGACGGTGGCTATGACGGGCAGCGGGTCTGGCTGTGGATGAACTCTTGGCGAAGCACAAGGGGCAAGAGCTATGGGGCAACGGGGCAGGCAATGATTCCGGTCACTTATGGCGTGGGGCGAGACTGGGGCAACAGTGGGGCAAACCCGGGGCAGGAGATGACATCACGCGCACAGGGTCCAGACATGGAACAGGTGCGCTCGGCGACCTGACGTCGCGCAAGGGCAGCCGATTCATCACTGATGATCTGCGTGTCGATCACGGGAAGGAGCATCGTCGTACCCCGCAGGAGACGTTCCAGATTTTCACCTCCGCGATAGCGGGGGATCAGGGATGAGTCCGCGTTGCAGACTGATGGCTTGGATCCCATTCCCGCCGATCCGTTTCATGCGAGCATCAACCGTCCGTTTTGGACGGGTGCTAGACGAAGACCCGCCATATCTCTATGGGTTACGTGTGGATGGCGGTTCCGTCCAAAAGTGTTCTTGGTTGTTCTTTGTGATTTCAATAGGTTAAGTGAGGTTGCGTGGTTTGAGGTGCTAGCGGTTAACAGCCATGGGGGTTCAAGTCCCCCTCCTCGCACAACGGAACCCCTTGGAAACAAGGGGTTTTGTTGCCAGTCTGCATCTTTCCTAGGCTGCCTTGGGAACGTGTCTCAGGCCGCCGGATTGCCGCCCCATATCGTCGAGGCTGTTCTGGCCATTCAATACGTGTGGGCGGTCGGCGGCTTCGACGTCACGACCGGCGACGTCGAGCGCCTGTCCAGCAAGCGCCCTCGCGACCTTGTCGACGTGTTGGCGGCGGTGTTTGCCTAGAGCAGCCGGACGTCGGTACTGCCACCCCGCGGAAATCTCAGCCTTGCTGCGGGTCCCGCTGCCGAGTACTTGTTCCCAAAGCCGGGCATGGACGCCTGCGTTTGCTATAGGTAGCAACGGCCATGCAGACGTTGGACACTCACTGGTTGCGCGAAATCGCGGTCGCCCAAGAGGCGGCGGCGTCAGCAGCGGCCATCCTGTTGCAGGGGTGGGGAACCCGGCCCGAGTTTCGTTTCAAGTCCAGCGACGTTGATCTGGTGACCGAGTTCGACGGCCGGGCCGAGACAGTGATTGTTCGCACCCTGACCGCGGCGTTCCCTGATGATGCCATTGTGGGCGAGGAAGGCGGCGGGCTGGCTGGCCGATCGGGCCGCACCTGGCATGTAGACCCGCTCGATGGCACCACGAACTTCGCTCACGGCTTGCCCATCTTCGCGACATCGATCGGCCTCGTGGCCGAAGGTGCGCCAGTCGTGGGCGTGGTATCCGCCCCTGCCGTGGGTTGGACCTTCCACGGGGCTCGTGGGCAAGGTGCCTTCCTGAACGACAGGCCGATCCGTCCCTCGGGTGTGGCCGAATTGGGGCTCGCGCTGCTGGTCACCGGGTTTCCTTACCTGCGGGTCCAGCAGCACGACAACCTGCCCGAGTTCGCGGCCTTCATGCGGGCTTCGCAGGGCGTGCGGCGTCTGGGATCGGCGGCGCTTGACCTGTGTTTCGTCGCCTGTGGCTGGCTGGACGGGTTCTGGGAACGGCACATCAAGTCCTGGGACCTGGTGGCCGGAGCCGCCATCCTGACTGCGGCCGGGGGCCAGGTCAGCGATCCTGGAGGTGGGCCTTTTGTCGCCGAGACCGGCCGCGTTCTGGCCAGCAACGGCAGGATTCACCAGGCCATGCTGGATGAGTTGAGAGCGTCTCGCCGATGATGATCCGCCGCTACCACCGGCTGTTCATTTGGTGGAAGCTCTTGTCCAGCTCGGCCCTGGATGCTTTGAGCATGCCCGCGCTCATGCCGTAGCCGATCTCGGGGACGTCGGCTTCAAGGTCTTTCATGATCGCGCTGACGAATTCCTCGGGCGTGAGATTTGCCCTGAAATTTCCTCGCTGGGCTCGGCCCTCCGGGTTCAATTCCGTATCGACGGCGGGGGGAACGACCTCGAAGACCTTGATCCCGACCTTCGACAGTTGATGCCGGAGCGCCATGGAGAAGGCGTGCAAGCCAGCCTTGGTCGCACTGTAGACCGGCATACGCGCGGCGGGCACGAAGCCGAGCCCGGAGGACACATTGACAATAGCCGGCTGGTTCTTGCCAATCAATTGGGGGACAAACAACCCCGACAACATGATTGGCGCCTCCAAGTTGATTCTGACCTCGCTCTCCCCAGCCAGAAATGTGTCGGCGCCTTTTGTGAAGTCGATGTCCCTTTGCACGCCGGCGTTGTTGACCAGGATGTTCAGATCCTTGAAGCTCGCGCTCGTCCATTCGGCCAGCGATTTGCAATCCGATTCCTTCGCCACATCGCAGGTCCTGATGTGAAACTCGGGATGTTTCTTGCGCGCGTCCAGGAGTCTTGCTTCCCTTCGACCGCAAATGATGACCTCGTTTCCTGCTTTCAGAAAGGCTTCCGCCATCGCGCAGCCAATGCCGGTGGCGCCGCCCGTGATCAAGACCGTGTTTCCCGTGAGCTTCATCGTGTGCCTCCCTGTCGTTTCTTCATGGGGTATCCCACTGTCTGGCCGAAAAGCATGCGCTGATCGTCGCGCAGGTTCAACTTCGCAGAAAGCGCCGACCTATCGCAGTTGTGGAACCATGCTGCCAAGCCGACGGAGGCGGCGAACAGATACACGTTGGCCGCAATCAAGCCTGCGTCGACGAAGTAGTACGACCGCTGGACATCGGGATCGCAAAGCCCCGGTTCCTGGTATCCGGCCGTGTTGGCCAACTTGTCGATATCCGCGACGTAGATGAGACGAACAGGAGCCTTGGCGCCGCTGCCGCCCTGGCCCCGGCCGATTGCCAGACTTCGCAGGTCACCCGCAACGGCCGGCACCAGCCGGTGATTGAACGGGTCATACAAGTACGTCCCGTCTTGCAGGGCAACGTAGACTTCGATCTCCTGCGAGTTGCTCGCCGAGGCTGCGGTCCTGCCGGGAATCCCGAATGGACCCTTCTTCCGGTTCACTCCGCAGGCCGCCCAGAGCAGATCAGAGAGGGTCTGCAAAGGAAGCTTTTTGTCGCTGATCTCGCGAATGGTCCTCCTCAGCTGCAAGACCTTCGCGAGCGACCTGCGGGACTTGAGCGCGGGTCTCGGTAGTTCGATCAGCTGAGCATCGCGCGAAATGCCTGGTCTCCGTTTGCTGGGCCGCTTCTGGGTCATCGGTGCCTCCTGGCTTGGTTCAAGATGCCGCCCCCCTTATAGTACGCTGGCTGCCCATGGTTCTGCATGAGTCAAGAGAGGATCTTTTCATCCTGGAGACCGAGATCGTCGCGCGCCTTCGGCAGGCTGGCGCCTCTGTGGTCGGCTTCGCGGATCTCTCGTTTCTGCCGGAACCCGCCACCGGCGGTCTGAAGTCTGCGATCTCTGTTGGCATCGCCCTCGACCCCGAGGTTGTTGCTGGCCTCGCTGCTGGCCCGACGGCCCGGTACCACGCTGAGTATGACCGCGTGAACAGCGCCCTCGCACAACTGTCCACGTTGGCAGCGGACATGTTGCGTGAACGAGGATTTGCGGCGACAAGCGGGCCGGCGACGGTCAGGACTGTGGGCGAGGACAGGGACACCACGCTGCTGCCTCACAAGACAGTCGCAACCCGCGCAGGTTTGGGTTGGATCGGCCATTGTGCGCTCCTGGTCACCCCTGCATTTGGCCCCGCCCTGCGCATTAGCAGTGTGCTCACAAACGCTCCTCTCACCCATGCGGTGGCGATCGAGCGATCACACTGTGGACGCTGCCGACGCTGCGTGGATGCGTGTCCCGCTGGCGCTGTGAAGGGCCGTTCCTGGACAGCCGGAATGCCACGCGATCAAATCTACGACGCCGCTGCCTGCCGCAAGAAAGCCTCTGAGCTGGCCACCGCACAGGGTATCAACGCCACGATTTGCGGCATCTGCATTCTCGCGTGCCCTTGGACGCAGCGGTATTTGCGGCGCAACGAGTGTGGCGCACCGACCGGCACGGCAGACACGCGCAATGATTCTCCGACGCAGAAGATCGCATTGAAAGGAACGTGCTCATGACCCACGTCCTACGCTGTGTGGTGTTCGCCGCAGCCTACCTGACCGTCGCCCGACTCACCGCCGGACGCTGGCTTTGGCTTGGGGGCCTTCTCTACACGCTTTTCTTTGCCGGCGGCATGGCGGCGCAGTTCATCCTGCTCGCGCTGCGGAACCCGACGCTGCTCCGGGAGCGGACGGCAACGGCCGGCAACACGAAGCGCTGGGACCGGCTGCTCATGCCCATCACCGTGGTGGTCCTCCCGCTCGTCGCCCTCGTCGTCGCGGGACTCGACACCCGCTACGGCTGGACCGTGCCATTGCCGCCGATCGTCCAGTTGATCGCCGCCGCGCTTGGGATCGGCGCGTACTCGCTCACGCTGGTCTCGATGATGTCGAACCCGTTCTTCTCCAGCGTCGTGCGAATCCAGCTCGATCGCGGCCACGAAGTCCACATCCGAGGCCCATACGCGCACGTCCGGCACCCGGGGTACGTCGGGATGATTGGGTTTTTCGCCGCCGTCCCGTTTCTCCTGGGTTCCTGGCTGAGCCTCATTCCCGTCGCGGCTGGCGTAGCACTGCATGTCCTGCGCACCGCACTCGAAGACCGCACGCTCCTAGCGGAGCTTCCCGGCTACCGCGACTATGCGGCACGAGTCCGGTATCGTCTCGTGCCAGGGATCTGGTGAGGGCACGGAACAAGACCGTCGTTGGGGACGCGGACGACTGGGATGTCGCCCCAGTAGCATCCGGCGTAACCCGCGCTGCGGGGAACTGCCATTCTTGCAGCCGCCATTTGGTTGCATGAGACATCGCTTGCATTCTGCAACTAATCGGGTACTCTGCTCTTCATGGTGCCCGAGAACGAAATCCGATCCTTTCGCCGCCGTCTGCGGGTTGTTGAGCGGGTGGTCATGTGCAACCTCAAGGAGGAATCCTCCTGCTGTGGGGTCTCGCTCACCCAGTGTCACCTGTTGCTCGAACTGGAAGAACACACCACCGCGCCCGTCCCTGACCTCATCTCCTACGTCGGCCTGGACAAGAGCACCGTCAGCCGAACCATCGACGGCCTGGTCACCCTCGGACTGGTGCATCGCCGGGAAAATCCCGAGGATCGCCGCAGCCAGCTGGTCGAGCTGAGCCCACAGGGCCGTGCTGCCGTGGCCCGGATCAACAGGCTGTGCAACGCCAAGTACCAGGCCCTGCTGGGACGGCTGACGGCAGCCGAGCGCAAGAAGGTGCTGTGGGGCATGGAGCGCATCGCGGAGCTGCTGCGCGAAGATGAACAGAATGGAGAGGGAGGCTGCTGTGGACGTTAACGTCGCCGTTCTGTCAGCGTCCAGAGACCTGACCTGGCGCGATCGAGTTGCCCACTGGAAGGCCCGCTGGGGCATGGGCCGTATGCACATGAGCGTGGTGCCTGGACTCTATCGACTGGGCGCACCCGATCGGCAGGCGCCGGTCTTCGTGACCGCAAACTACAAGCTGTCGTTCGACGCCCTTCGCACCAACTTGGCTGGCCTGGACGCCTGGATTCTCGTCCTCGACACCAAAGGCGTGAACGTCTGGTGCGCGGCTGGCAAGGGCACATTCGGCACCGAAGAACTCGTCCGTCGCATCCGGCAAACCGAACTGGCCGCGCATGTTGACGGTCGGCGACTGATCCTGCCACAGCTTGGAGCGCCGGGGGTGGCTGCCCACGTGGTCAAGGAGCACACGGGTTTTACAGTCGTCTGGGGTCCGGTCGAGGCTCGGGATATCCCCGCGTTCATGCGGGCCGGGACAAAGGCCACCCCCGCCATGCGCGCCAAGCAGTTTCCCCTCGGGGAGCGCATCAAGGTCACGCCCATCGAGCTGCTCCAGGCGGCCAAACCAGTCGCCCTTGTGCTCTTGGTGGTTGCACTGATCATGCTGCTGTCCGGCCGTCCCTTCCGCGCCTATGAGTTCTTGCGGAACGTCGGCCCTATTCTGGTTGCCGTCCTGGCTGGCGCATTTCTGACGCCGATACTGCTGCCCTGGATTCCGTTTCGCGCTTTTGCCGCCAAGGGAGCGCTGGTGGGCGTGCTGTGCGCAGCGCTGATGTGCCTCGGTCTCAATCGGCCGCTGCTGGGATCCCTGGGATGGGTGCTGCTGCCCACCGCGCTGGCGTCGTATCTGGCAATGAACTTCACAGGCGCCAGCACATTTTCCAATCCATCCGGCGTGCGCAAAGAGCTTCGCTACGCCATTCCGGCCCAACTTGTCGCCGCGCTGGCTGGCCTGCTGCTGATCGTGCTGCTGTGAGGAGCCGCCCATGATGTACCTGCGCAACGTCACGAGCCTTCGACTGGATCCTGAAAGGTGCAATGGCTGCACACAATGTGTTCAGGTCTGCCCGCGCGCGGTTTTTCAAATGGCCGATCATCGCGCGCAGATCGTCAGCCGCGATTCCTGCATCGAATGCGGCGCCTGCCAGCGCAACTGCTCGCCCGGCGCCCTGTGGGTGCAGGCTGGTGTGGGCTGCGCGGCGGCCATGATCAGCGCAGCGACCAGCCGCAATCGCCGGAAGCAACCGGAGTGCGGGTGTTCGGGTTCAGCGGGCTGCTGCGGGTAGAGCCGAGCGGGTCAATCTGTCAGCTGGCGGGGTCCGCTGGATGTACACTTGATGGCCCATGGACAGAACTGAGAAGATCTCCCTCATCGCCCGTTACGATTCGGCTATCGACCCACTCATCGATTTCGTCCAAAACATCCCGGCTGCTGCCATTGATTTTCGCCCAGGCTTGCCAGGGGCCTGGACCGTCCGAGTGAGCTTGCCG
>CAVWUP010000045.1:0-43429 GCA_963758155.1 uncultured delta proteobacterium | reverse complement strand
AGTCTTGCACCCATGATCTGCGAGTGTCGGCGGCCGGCTATCGGCGTGGCGTTATCGCTAGCCGGGCTTGCCTGCTTCCGGACCTCCATGGACGAACGGCACGTAGGCACGATGAATACCATCGGCATGGGTGGAGGAGTTGCGACGGTCACGCGAGGGAGGGACTCACTGGCACGAGTGGAAATGCCGGTGGAGGTGGCATGGGTGGCAGCAACGGAGGGAGCGCCAGAACCATGGGAGGCACGGGTGGAGGAAGCGCCGGCGAAAGCGGCACCATGAGGACGGCCGGTGGCCCAGCTGGCTCCACTCGAAGGTAGCCGGTCGCCCTTCATCCGGGGGCACGAGCGTTCAGGGACTTTTCACACCGACGGGCCGCATGACCACAGCAAGGTGGTTGCCCACGGCAACGTTGCTGCCCAGCGGAAAGGTGCTCATCGCTGGCGGGCTAGACTACGGCAATTTTGCTCTCGCGAGCGCTGAATCATACGACCCCGTGGCTGGGACCTTCACCGCGACGGGCAGCATGACTGTGGGCAGGCAGTATCACACGGCGACCTTGTTGCCGAACGGAAAGGTGCTCATCGTCGGCGGAAGCGGGGACCACAAGGTGTCTCTCGCGAGGGCTGAGCTATACGACCCCGTGGCTGGGGCGTTCGCAGCGACGGGCAGCATGACCGTGGCACGGCAGCAGCACACGGCGACTTTGTTGCCAGAGCGGGAAAGGTGCTCGTCGTCGGTGGGTACAGTGACAGCGATGGGGATCTCGCAAGCGCTGAGCTATACGACCCAGCGGCCGGGACAAACACTCCAGCCGCCAGCACTGCCGTTGCGAGAAGCGACCACACGGCGACGCTGCTGAACACCGGAGATGTGCTCATCACGGGCGGAGACATATTGGCAGCGCGAACCTGTACATCTCAGGGTCGGGATATTTGCGGCCATCGACAGCATGACCACGGCAAGGAACCAGCACACGGCGACCTTGCTGGGGAACGGGAGGGTGCTCGTCGTCGGCGGTGGGAATGATTCGATGACCGACATACGACCCAGCGGCAGAGACATTCACATCGAGCGCCAGCATGGCTGTCGCAAGGGAGTTGCACACGGCGACGTTGTTGCCGAGTGGAAAGGTGCTTATCGCAGGGGGGACCGATGGCAACGGCGACGCTTCTCGCCAGTGTGGAGCGGTTCGACCCAAGCGCCGGGACTTTCACGGCTGGCGGCAGCATGAGCGAAGTGAGGGAAAGCCACGCAGCGACGTTGTTGGGCAACGGAAAGGTGCTTATCGCCGGTGGGGACGACGGCTGCGGGAACTATCTGGCGGACGCAGGGCTGGCGACCCAGAGGTTTTCGGAAACTAGTGCGCGTCTCCCGACCCGCATCCGCGCGGGCACGCGTGCGCGTTCGACGCCGGCATGTTTACTTCGTGGACTGGCGAATCCAGTCGAGGTACGCCGCGCTGCCGGCGGCCAGGGGCAGGGCGATGATCTCGGGCACCTGGTAGGGATGAAGTGCGGCGATGCGTTCACGAAAGCCGGGAACAGATCCAGCTGCGTCTTCATCAGACACAGGACTTCGGATTCGTCGCACACCTTGCCTTCCCATCGATAGATGGAGCGCAGGCCGGGCACGATGTTCACGCAGGCGGCCAACTTCTCATCGACCAACACGCTGGCCAAGCGGCCAGCCACGTCGGCATCTGGCGCGGTGATGAGCACGACCAGAAATCAGCAGGGTGGGGTGCGGCTGGGTCAAGGGTTTTCATGCCCACATTCTAGCCTTGGTCTCCGAGATGGACTCGGGGTTGGCGTTAGCGCTTGAAATGCGCTTGGGTTTTCTATATACGTCGTGAAACGGGTAACGTTGGTGCTGCGGGCCCTCTCTGCGCCGGGAAGTGACAGATTAGCTTTGTGACAGACAAGCGAAGATGAAGGACAACATGGCCGAGACTCAGGAAAGCGTCATCCGAGAGATCTGCGGACGGTTCGGCAACCAGCCCACGCGGCTGATGGACATCCTGCTCGAGGCGCACCGACGGCTGGGCAGCGTGTCAGGCGACGCGGTGGATGCCATCGCAGCGGCGGTGAAGTTGCCGCGCGTGGAGGTCGAGAGCACGCTCTCGTTCTACGCGTTCTTCTCGCCCAAGCCGCGCGGGAAATTCGTCATCCGCTCTGTGCAACGACATCATCGATCAGATGCACGGCGCGGATCGCGTGGGTCGTGCTTTTTGCGAGGAACTGGGTATTGGCTTCGGCGAGACCACCGCTGACGGGCTGTTCACCCTTGAGCACACGCCCTGCATCGGCCTGTGCGACCAGGCGCCCGCGGCGCTCATCAACGACAAGGTCGTCACCAATCTGTCGAGCGATCGCGCGCGCGAGCTGGTCGAGGTGTTGCGCACCAGCGGCGACGTGGAGCACCTCAAGCTCACCCTGGGCAACGGCAACAACAGCCATCCCTTGGTTCGTGCCGTGGTCAGGAACAACCTGCGCGAGCGCGGCCCCGTGATCTTCGCGCCTTTGGTTCGCGGCGCGGCCTTGCGCAAGGCCCTGGCGGAAAGCGCCACCGAGGTCATCAAGAGCATCAAGGTCTCGCGTCTGCGCGGGCGCGGGGGCGCAGGCTTCCCCACTGGCATGAAGTGGGAATTCGCGCGCGCGGCGACTGGCGCCAACAAGGTCGTGGTGTGCAACGCCGACGAGGGCGAGCCCGGCACGTTCAAGGATCGCGTGATCCTGACCGAGGCTGCGGAACTGGTCTTCGAGGGCATGACCATCGCCGGCTACGGCGTGGGCGCGGCCACCGGCATCGTCTATCTGCGCGGCGAATACGCCTATCTGCTCGCCTTCCTGGAAAGCCTGCTCAAGGAACGCCGCGAGGCGGGCCTGCTCGGCCGCAACATCCTGGGCAAACAAGGGTTCGATTTCGACATCCGCATTCAGTTGGGCGCTGGCGCCTACATCTGCGGCGAGGAAACTGCGTTGCTCAGCTCGTGCGAAGGCAAGCGCGGCGATCCCAAGAATCGGCCACCGTTCCCGGCGCAGTCCGGCTACATGGGGCAGCCCACGGTCATCAATAATGTGGAAACCTTCTGCTGCGTGGCCCGCATTCTGGAAAACGGGCCGGGCTGGTTCAGCGCCATCGGCACCAGCGACAGCACGGGCACCAAGGTCTACAGCGTGTCCGGCGACTGCGATCGGCCGGGCGTGTACGAGCTGGCCTTTGGTGCCAAGGTCAGCGACTTGCTCGCCATGGTGGGCGCCCACGAAACGGCGGCTGTGCAGGTGGGCGGCGCCTCGGGACAGATGATCGGCCCCAACGACTTTGGTCGCACCCTGCGCTTCGACGACCTGGCCACTGGCGGCGCGGTGATGATCTTCAACCAGCAGCGCGATGTCCTGCGGGTGGCCGAGGCCTTCATGGACTTCTTCTGCGAAGAAAGCTGCGGCTACTGCACGCCTTGCCGCGTGGGCAACCGCCTGCTGCGCGAGCGCCTGGGGCAGGTGGTGAGCGGCAAGGGAAGCCCAGAGGACCTCGCCTATCTGCAGAGACTGGGCGAAACCGTGAAGGCCACCAGCCGCTGCGGCCTGGGGCAAACCTCGGCCCAGCCGGTGCTCACAACGCTGCGGTCGTTCCGATCCGAGTACGAGCGACGGGTGCGCAAGGGCGAGGCGGATCTGCTGCCCAGCTTCGACGGGGCCGCTGCTGTGGCCGTGGCCGAGTCGCTGGCGCAGCGCCGGTCGGTCTATTTCGGGAAGTGAAAGGGAACCCATGAGCGGCGAAATCAACATCACCATCGACGGCGTGGACGTGCGCGGCCAGGCCGGCCAGACCATCCTGCAGGCCGCGGCGCTGTCCAAAATCTACATTCCTCACTTGTGCGCCAAGCGCGGACTGAGTCCTTGGGGCAGCTGCCGCGTGTGCACGGTACTGGTCAACGGCCGACCCCAGCCGGCGTGCATCCAGCCCATCGCCGAGGGCATGGTCATCGAGAACGACACCGAGAATCTGCGCGCCATGCGCCGCGAGCTCGTCGAGATGCTGTTCGTCGAGGGCAACCACTTCTGTCCCTTCTGCGAGAAGAGCGGCAATTGCGAGCTGCAAGCCATGGGCTATCGCCTGGGCATGCTGGCGCCGCAGTACCCGTATTTCTTCCCGGTGCGCGACGTGGACGCCAGCCACCCGGACCTGTTTCTCGACCGCAACCGTTGCATCCTGTGCGCGCGTTGCGTGCGGGCCTCGCAAGAGCTGGACGGCAAGCACGCCTACGGCTTCGTGGGTCGTGGCGCGCACAAGCATGTGGCCGCCAATTCGGCCGCAGGGCTGGGCGGGACCGACGCGGCTTTCGGCGATATGGCCAGCGAGATCTGCCCGGTGGGCTCGCTGATGAAGAAGCGCGTGGGCTACGCCGTCCCCATTGGGCAGCGGCTGTATGACAGCAAGCCCATCGGCTCGGACATCGAGAAGGGTGTTCTGCCGGCGCAAGCAGGGGGCGCGCGATGACCGCCAAGCCCAAGATTGCCACGATCTCCCTGGCGGGCTGCTTCGGCTGCCACATGTCCTTGCTCGACATCGACGAGCGCATCTTGAAGCTGGTCGAGCTGGTGGACTTCGACAAGTCGCCCATCAACGACATCAAGGAATTCACCGGCCGTTGCGCCGTGGGAATCATCGAGGGCGGCTGCTGCAACGAAGAGAACGTGCACGTGCTGCAAAAGTACCGCCAGCACTGCGACACCCTGGTGGTGATTGGCGAGTGCGCGACCATGGGCGGACTGCCGGCCATGCGCAACGGCATCCCTCTCGATGAGTGCCTGGCCGAGGCGTATCTGCACGGGCCCACGGTTCACAATCCCAGCCAGAAGATCCCCAACGATCCTGAGATCCCGCTGCTGCTCAACAAGGTCTATCCCTGTCAGGAGGTTGTGAAGATCGACTATTTCCTGCCCGGCTGCCCGCCCTCGGCGGACACCCTGTGGGAATCGCTGGTGGCTTTGCTGACTGGCAAGCCGGTGAAATTGCCCTACGGGCTCATCAAGTACGATTGAACGTACCAAGGAGTGTGACGTGAGCGTCATCAAGCGTGTCGTTATCGAGCCCGTTACCCGCGTCGAGGGTCACGGAAAAGTCACCATCCTTATCGACGAGGCCGGCAAGATCGTGCAGGCCCGCCTGCATGTCGTCGAGTTCCGCGGCTTCGAGCGTTTCGTTCAGGGGCGGCTCTTCTGGGAAATCCCGGTTCTCGTGCAGCGCCTGTGTGGCATCTGCCCGGTCAGCCACCACCTGGCCGCGGCCAAGGCCATGGACATCATCGTGGGCGGCGAGAAGCTGACGCCCACGGCGGAGAAGCTGCGCCGCCTGATGCACTACGGGCAGATGTACCAGTCGCACGCGCTGCACTTCTTCCATTTGGCATCGCCCGATCTGTTGTTCGGGTTCGATGCCGATCCCGCCATTCGCAACGTCATCGGCGTGGCCGGCAAGTATCCCGAACTGGCCGTGCAGGCGGTGATGATGCGCAAGTATGGCCAGGAGATCATCAAGGCCACGGCGGGCAAGAAGATCCACGGCACCGGCGCCATCCCCGGCGGGGTGAACAAGAACCTGAGCCTGGCCGAACGCGATGTCTTGCTCAAGGAAGTGGACCAGCAGATGACGTGGGCCAACGCAGCGGTGAAGATCGCCAAGGACTACACCACCGCCCACCTCAAAGAACTGCTGCCCTTTGGCTCGTTCGATTCCAACCACCTGTCGCTGGTGCGCGCCGACGGCGCCATGGATCTGTACCACGGCAACCTGCGCGCCGTGGACCAGCAGGGCAAGCCCATCTTCGACCAGATCGACTATCAGAAGTACGTGGACTTCATCGCCGAGGACGTACGCGACTGGTCGTACATGAAGTTCCCCTTCATCAAGAAGCTGGGGCCAGAGACTGGTTGGTACCGGGTGGGACCGCTGGCGCGTCTCAACACGGCGGATTTCATAGACACACCGGCCGCCGAAGCGGCCCGCAAAGAGTTCCGCGCGGTCACCGGTGGCAAGACCAACAACGTCACCATGGCCTATCACTGGGCGCGCATGATCGAGCTTGTGCACTCGATGGAGAAGATCCAGACCCTGCTGCACGACAAGGACTTGCAGGGCAGCGATCTGGTGGTCAAGGGCCAGCGCCGCGAGGAGGGCGTGGGGTTGATCGAGGCGCCGCGTGGGACGCTCTTCCATCACTATCGCGTCGACAAGAACGACCAGGTTGTCATGGCCAACTTGATCGTCTCCACCACCCACAACAACGAGCCCATGAACCGTGCCGTGACCAAGGTGGCGCAGGATCACCTGTCGGGCGTGGAGATCACCGAGGGCTTGCTCAACCGCATCGAAGTCGCCATCCGGGCCTACGATCCCTGCCTGTCGTGCGCGACGCATGCCTTGGGGCAGATGGCGCTTGACGTGAGCGTGGTCAACCCCGAGGGCAAGATTCTGAGCGAGAAGTGCCGCGCATGAACCGCGTCGGGGCCCACATCCTGGTCTATGGCTACGGCAACCCAGGCCGCGGCGACGATGGACTGGGGCCGGCGCTGGTGGCTGCGTTGGAAGTGCTGGGCGGGGACGGACTCGACTGCGAGTCCGATTATCAGCTCGCCATCGAGGACGCGGCCAGCCTGGCCAAGTACGACGTGGTGGTCTTTGTCGACGCGGACAAGAAGGGGCCGGCGCCGTTCTGGTTCGATCGGGTGCAGCCCAGTTGCGAACTGAGTTTCTCCAGCCACAGCGCCTCACCCGGCCAGGTGGTAGGCTTGGCGCGCGAGATGTTCGGGGCGCGGGTGAAGGCCTACACCCTCGGCATTCGCGGCTACCGCTTCGACGAGTTGAGCGAGTCGCTGTCCACGCAGGCTCGCGGCAACCTGGCGCTTGCGCTAACCTTCGTAGAGCGAGCCGTGCGCGAGCAGAAATTCGATGAATACACGAGGCAGTTCGGTATCGATTCCGGTCGCGGCTGTGCCTGCGATCCCCAGCCAGCAGAGGCCTGAGCGATGAAAAATGGAAAGTACCTGATCCTTTGTGTTGACGACGACGGCGACATCCTTGAGGCGCTGCGGTTGCGGCTGGAGAAAGCCGGCTACCTGACCGCCACGGCCCTCTCTGCCGAGGAAGGGCTGAAGAAATTCAAGGAAACCCAGCCTGATCTCATCATCGCCGATCTCATGATGGAGGAGATCGATTCGGGCACGGGCATGGTCAAGGAGCTCAAGCTGGCGGGCAACCGCGCGCCCGTGCTCCTGCTGAGTTCACTCGGCGATTCCCTGACCGTTTCGGCCAGCACCCGCGAGATGGGCCTGGACGCCGTCTTCCAGAAGCCGGTCAACTTCGACGCCATGTTGAAGACGATCAAGGCCAAGCTCGGGCAGTAGCAAGTTTCGGTCACGGCACGCGCAGAACCCTGCGCGCGAACCGCCAATAAGCAGACAGGACCGGGTTGGCCACGCGTGTGATGATTGGGTGGTCGAGCCCGGGGAAGAACATGTTGCCGGTCAAGAAGGCGCCGTCGGTCGCTTTGGGCGACCGGTTCCTCTGCACCCGGCGGCGGTCACGCATGACCGCCGGCAAGAGACGGAGGATTTCCCAATAGCTGGCCAGCTTGGCGCGCAGCCAACCCTGGCGGGCCGCGAACATCAGCACGGCCAGCTCGGCCCCGGCCAGGGCTGGCGCCGCAACAGTCAGTCGGGCCAAGGGCCAGTCTTGCAGCAGAACCAGCCACCGGTTGCGGTCGAGCATCGCGTACTTGCGCGCCGAGAACCGCGCTGTGAACTTGTGCAGAACCCGCGACGTCGGCGCCAGCACGCAGTCGTAGCCAAGCTGGCGCAGGCGAATCTGCAGATCGCAGTCCTCGTGATAGAGGAAGAGCTTCTCGTCGAAGTCTCCCGATTGCGCCAGAGCATCCATGCGCAGCATGAGGGCCGCCCCTGAGGCAAAGGCCACCGAGCGCGGCTCGCTGGTGGCCGGGAGACTGTCGATGGTTTGGCGGTAGGCGCCGCAGTAGCCGAATCCGCAGAAGTGCAACTGGTTGCCCGCCGTGTTGACCAGATGGGGCTCGTCGTAGAGCACGACCAGGGGCTGCGCCGCCGCGACCTCCGGTCGGGTGTCCATGACGGAAAGAAGTGGCGCAAGCCAGCCCGGCGTCACCTCGATGTCCTGGTTGAGCAGCAGCGCGAAGGCGGCTCCGCGCTCGCGAGCCCAGCGCAGGCCGATGTTGTTCCCTTCTGCAAAGCCGGTGTTTCTCGTCTGAGGCAACACGTGCAAGCCAGGCCAGTCTTGGCCGATGCGAGACAGTTCAGCCAAGGTTCCGTCGGACGAGGCGTTGTCGACCACCACGATCGCGACGTCATCCAGATCGGTGTGCTGCTTGAGCGTGGAGAACAAGCCGTCGAGGTAGCGTTCGGCCTGGTAAGTGACGACGACGATCGCGAGCTTCATGTTCGCTCGTGAGGAGCGTCGGCTTTCCTGGGTGGCGGCAGGGCTGGGGTTCCGCCCACGGTGGGTCGCGTCCGAGAGCTTTCCTTTTCCAGGTGGTCGAGCTTCTCACGCAGGATTCCAAGTTCCTGCGTGAGCGTGATCGATCGAGCCTCGGTGCGCGACAGGGTGACCAGGGTGTGGACATGCAACAGGGCGAGCGCGCCGGTGGCAATCGCGAAGAAGAAGTTGGAAGGCAGGGTGAAGCCCATGGCATGGGCCACAGACGTGGTGAGATCAGGCACGACCGCCAGCACCACCAAAGCCGCCAGCGAGAAGAAGACCCACAGGCTGCTTTGAATGGTGATGCGCTCGCGCAGCACCAGCCGCAGCAGCAAGGTCGCGACCACGCAGCAGAACGCTGCGAATAGCCAGTACTGTTCAGCTTGTTGCATGGTCTTACAAAGTGCGGGGTTCGATGCGATGCCAGCTGCGCGCGTAGGCCAGCAGGATGGCGACCGTCACCTTGAGCATGTAGTAGGGCGCGTGCAGGATGGAAATGCTGCTCGCGCCACCCTGGCGCTCCTTCATCACCACCGGGACTTCGACCACGCGCAGCCCGGCCACCCTGGCCAGAACCAGGGCCTCGGGCTCGGGGTAGTCGTGGGGATAGGAGTAATTGAAGAGCTTGAGCGCGCGGCGGCCGTACGCGCGATAGCCGGAGGTCGGGTCGGTGGTTCTCTGACGAGTCACCAAGCGGAGCACCCAGGCCAGCCAGCCGCTGCCCATCCGGCGCGGCAAGGTGGACTGGAATCCCTCGCCGTGCAGGTAGCGACTGCCCACCACGATGTCGGGCGCAGCGGGTGTGTCAATGACGGCGAGGAGTTTTCCCAGCTCAGAAGGCGGATGCTGGCCATCACCATCCATTTGCACGGCGCAGTCGAAGCCCTCGCGCAAGGCCAGCCGCAATCCCGTCTGCACCGCGCCGCCAATGCCAAGGTTGCGGCACAGGCGCACCACGCGGGCGCCGTGCTGGCGGGCGACCTCGGCGGTTCGGTCAGTCGAGGCATCGTCGATGACCACGATTTCCACCGAGAAACCGTCGCGCTCGGCCACGGCACGCAACTCAGTCAGCAGGGGCGGCAGGCCGCTCTCTTCATTCAGCGCAGGCACAACGATGAGGACTCGCATCCGGCGGGAAGGACCATATCACGACACTTCGCCGGCGGTGCGCGCGGCCGGAAGATTCACACAGATGCGATGCGGCGGCTAGACGGCGTTTGGCCCCGCTGATTTGTCGAGGGGCAGGGTCAGGAAGAAGCAGCTGCCTTGGCCGGGGGCACTTTCCAGCCCAACCTGGCCACCGTGGGCCTCGGCTATGCGGCGGACGATGGAAAGGCCCAGACCGGTGCCCGCCTCCGCGCCTTTGCCCCTGGAGACACGCACGAACTCCTCGAAAAGGTGAGTCTGCTTCTCGGGCGGAATCCCGGGGCCATCGTCCTGGACCTCGACGCGCAGACTGGCATTCTGGGCGCGCACGCGAACCACGATGGTGCGGCCCTCGCCCGAGTACTTGATGGCGTTGGTCACATAGTTGACCAGCGCCTCGCGCAGAAGGCGCGCGATGCCACGCACGGGCGGCAGACTGTCGGGCAGCTCGGCGGTGAGCGACTGGCGGCGCTGTTGGGCCAGGTCGGCGTATTCCTCGACCACTTCCTGCACGATGGCGCGTAGATCGACGGTCACCATCAGGCTCGCCAGGGATTCAGTTTCGAGATCGGCCAGAACCTGCAGTCCGCGCAGCAGTTCCAGGCCCCCGCGTAGTCGGTGGTCCGCGCGGGCGACCCACTGGCGCTGCTGTTCCGTCAGCGGGCCGCCCAGCTCGCTCGATAAGTTGTCGAGCAAGGTGGTCACCGCTCCGAGCGGGCTGCGCAGATCGTGAACCACCACGTGCAGGAAGGCGCGGCGCAGGTCGGCCAGTCGTTCCAGGCTGTGCACCGCTGCACGCAGACGGCGCTCAGCTTCGCGCAGGCGAGCAGCGATGCCGGTGGCCAGGTAGGTGGTCGCGGCTGTCAGCAGGCCGTAGAGGAAGAGCAGCGTCCACACCACACGGAAGTCGTGCTCGGACCCACCGAAAACCGCACCCAGGGGACGGTGCCGGGGCAACCAGCCGAACCACTCCCCGAGCACCAGTGCGGCCAGCATCGCGTATCCCACTGTCGCGTGCGCGAACGCCGCCCGGCGCGACAGCATCACCGAGGCGAAGATGGCGTGCAGGACGTAGAAAGCCAGAAACGGCGACTGACTGCCACCCACCTGCCAAATGGTGAAGGTCAGCACCAAGTAGTCGATCAGGATGGTGGTGCTGGCAATCCGGATGAGAAGGCGTGTCGCGCTGGCGGCACGCTCAGGCCGACGATAAGGCCGCACCGTGAAGAACACCGCCAAGTTGTATAGGGCGAGAAGGCCGGCGGTGCCGGCCAGCACGCCGAAATTGAGCCCCTCGATGCCCACGACGTGGATGGCGAAGAGACCGCCGGTCAAGATGCCGGCGGCAGCCAAGAACCGGAGTCGCGAAAAGAAGTAGAGGCGCTCACCCAGCAGCAGGCTGTGCGAAAGTAGAGCGTCGTCCCCATCCGCGCCGATGGCGGTGCTGATGGCTACGGCCCGATTCGCAGGCAACACAATTGAAGACTACCACTGCCAGAAAATTCGGGCCGCCCGAAAGGCCGGCCCCCGACAAGCGGGCCGCGGGTCGCGCGGGCGTGAGGGTGAGCGTGTTCGTGTGGGGCACGCGGAAAGCGTGTCGCGTGATCGGGCTACCGCGCTCACGCAAGTCGCCCACGCAGGCCGCTCCACGCCGGTCGCTACCGCCCACGCTACCGCTCACGGGGCATGCAGGCCGACCTGCGCTGGCGGAGAATCTCCCGTCAGGCCTCGGTCAGTTGAGGTGAATGGCCTCGCCGACGATCTCCACGTCGTCGGAGGCATCGATGCTCACGGTCCCGGCGCAGGCGCGCATTTCGATGGCGCTGGCGGTGATGCAAAGCTTGCCGGGCAGCTCGACCTGGGTGTCGGCTTGCAGCAGCCGAATCACCGGACCTTGCTGGTTGCGGACAATTTGCAACAAAGGCTGGCCGTTTTCCGCATTGACCTGCAAAGCTTCGTCGCGCTTTATCTCGAGGATCTGGGCGACCAGAGGAGGAGTTTCCGGGCGGCGACTGAAGCCGTCAACCACGCCCACTGCGATGGCGTCCGGCTGATGGGGCAGTTTCAGCACCAGCACGCGGTCGGAAACGCGTACGCTCAGGCCTTGCAAGGAGGCCACCCAGCTTTCATGAACACATCCGCGCGCATCCTCGCAGCGCACGCGGATCCGGCCGGTGAGGGTGGGGTGCCGTTCTTCGGTGCACGTGGCGACCACGTGACCTTCGGGCCACGCCTTGGGTGAGGCGGCCAGCAGCTGGTCGAAGACAGACCCTTCCTCTTCACAATAGGAAGTGACTTCATCAGGTTCGCGTGTGGGGTCTCTCGAAGACATGGCAAGAGCCTTCTTTGGCACTAGGGACCGCCCGTTTGCGAAACGGCGCCGGCGTCAAGGAGTCGATCGCGAATGGTCGGCGGCGATTGGTAGCGAATGGGAGCATCGCGGTTGATGCGGGCTGAGAGGGGGATGTTCTTGTGGATTCCGGGAACGAAGACCCGCGCGAGGCCCTTGGTCTTGGCACAGTAGACGACTGTGAATTTCTTTTCGGACGGGAAGATGACCAGATTGGTGAGCAGCGGCGGCAGCGCGCTCCGCTCACCCTCGACCTCGATTTCGATCGACGGCGCGGGCGGGACGATGAAACTGATCGAGGGCTCTTCGGGATGCATGCCGGTCAGGACGATGGGTCGCCCGGAAAGCGGCGTGCTCACGACCATGCCCAGCGACGCCTCTTGCAGATAACCGGTCGCCAAGTCGCGATCCTTCTCCAGTCTGCGGCGCAGCCCAGCCGGAATGAAGCCCCGTTGCGCCTCCGGCAATGCGGAGTCGTCGGGCGGAGGAAACCAAGCATCGATGCCCATGAAAAGGTAGCGCGGGAAGGTCAGTCCGACTGTCCACTCAAAACACCAGGGCAAAGGTTGCCGATACCAAAGCTCTGGTTTGCGCGTGATCAGTCGCTCTGCGGTGAGCAAGTCGGCGGGATCTTCCAGGTTGGGTAGCTCGACTTCGTCGACAGGATCCGGCAGCACGAGATAGCCCTTGCCCACCGGATTGCGCGGATACAGGCCCGGGTGATCGAACTGCATGCCGAGCGCAACGGTCCGCATGTAGTCGTCTTTCAGATGAGCCGGAATGGCAACCCGATTGTCGAGGCCGCCATAGGCATTCTGATAGAGAAGCGGCACTTCCGTGAACGGCTCGGGTCGGTTCAAACGTGGCTGGCCATGGCTCCACTCGACCAGCCGTTTTCCAAACACGGCGATTCGTTTGGTGACGCGGCCGATCTGTGCCGACGCGAACATCGACGGTGTGGGCCGTCCCGCGGGGGCAAAGGCCGATCCTCGAATCACCACGTCGGAGCATCGCTTGTCCAGCCAGAAGTCGGAACCCGGCGGAAAGCGGGGTTCCAGGTTCTCGTCGGACCAGAAATCGTGGAGCAACGGTTCCGGCTGGCTGAGCACCGTCGCTGTCCCCTTGATCTCGTAGGTCATCTTGACCAGAGCAAAGGCAAACGCCGGCTCCGGCGGCGACCGTGGATCCAGACCCACCACGGCATCGTACTGTGGGCGCGCCGGCACGCGAGTCATAGCGGTAGGCCCCAGCTTGCGGCGAGCGACGGTGAGCCAGCGTAGGTCACGGTCGTGGATGTTGCGTGGCCGTTGGCCAGAAGCGTGGTGGTGTGCTGACGTGAAACTGCGGTCATGTCGGAGGCACCGTCGCCGAGAACGTCCACCCTGTCACCGGTGGTTGTCGTCTGCGTCTTCTGTTCCACCAGGTTGCCCTTGCTGTCATAAGTCCTGGTAAGCTGCGAGCTGCGGGTTCCTGTCGAGGATGCTTCGCTGAGGGTCGATTGGTCGCTGCTGGTCCCGTCCCGCCTGTCGCTGTGGGCGAGGCCCAGTTGTATCGGCAACACTTGGTACTGACGCTCGGCCTTCATGCGATCGTCCGGCGACCTCTTCCACGAGAGCTGGAATCCCGCGTACCCCGAGCCGAGCTCAATGCGCAAATACTTACCTTCGCCAGTGAGAGCGAGCCTGGCTGCGCCGGAGAGGCTCGCGAGGGCATTCTTGAGTGCCCACCCCTTGAAGCCGGATGCGCCCACCAACTCCTTAATAAGCCCGTCGTAGCCACCCTTGAACCACGAGAGGTTGCCTAGGAATTTGCCGACGAAGTCGATCAAAATCGCAATACAGCCCGACAGGAGGTCGCGCATGCTCAGTCCCACGCTGACCGTGTTGAGCCAGTTGAACATCGGGTAACCGTTTGGCAAGGACATGGGTGACCCGCAGCACAGCATGGGAAGAGGGATGTGAAACCCAATGAGCGCGGTGCAACCGACCTGGGCGCCGTTCGCTTTGACCTTGGAGGCGGCGAACATCACCTTTCGCTTGGAAAAAGCAATGTAGAGCGCCAGCTTGGGATTGGTGATGGGGATCGTGACGTGAGGGATCAGGTGGCCACAGTCGTGGCCGTCCAACACGACAAACTGTGATTTGTGAAACACGGTCTTGGTCAGCTTGTTCTGCTGCAGCGCAAGCCCGGGTGGCCACATCATGGCTGTGGGCATCTCGAAGCATGGCCCGTCGTGAACTGTCATCGACACGGGCGCGGGAGCGCAGACATCGCCGGTCAGCGAAACCTTGACTCTCATGAGTGCCTCTCCAGCATCACGCGTTCCCGGAAAACCACTTGGGCTCTGTTCGCAGTCGCAACTCGCGTTCGTCGCCCGGTCGAAACTGGAAATTGAAGGGCAGCCGGTACGCGACATAGAAGCGCCGCTCATCCGGCAACAGGACCAGCGTGTGGGGCATCAGGTTGCGACGCCCTATGCGTCCGTTCACTGTGTAGTCAGCCACCACTGAGAAATCCGGCATGGACATTTCCAATACTGGAACTGTCGGCAGAAGATTCTCCAGTCGAATTGTGGGCGCCTTTGTGGGCACAGGAATAACCCAATCTGGATGGGCGCGATAGTTGGCGACAGAGGGCAGCTCGCGCTTGATTTCAGCCAGGGGCGTCGGGGGCGGCGGCTTGGGATTCTGGCGTGCCTGACGGACAGCCCACAGGGGCACATCGATGGGAACCGTGGCCCAGCACAGAGGCAAAGGCGCATCCTTCCAGCGGGCGATCGGCGCACGCGGATCTTCCAGGTTGGGCAAGCGGCGTGCATATCCAGCCGGGAGCGTAGGATAGCCACGCGGGGCCTTGAGCAGACCGCCCAGCTCACGCGCCATGCGCTCGGCATCGAACCCGAGGCCGTGCTTGTTGCGGGCGTCGCACAAGTCGAAGACCGACTCCTGGTCCAGGTTGATGGGCACCGTCCCGCCAAAGGCACGGCCGTAGCTGAGCGGCATTCTGGTGAACGGTGCCGGTCTTGAGATGACTTTGCGATCAGGGGCCCAGAAACGGTCGCCAAACACGAGAATCTCGCGGCGCACCTTGCCCACGGTCAGGGCCACGGTCAGCGCGGACATTGGGCGCTCGCGCGGGGCATAGGCATGCCCCAGCAGAATGACCTCCAACGAAGGATCGGTGCGTGGCTGCAAGTCTGCCGGGAGATCGCCGAGCGGCGTCCTTTCGTCCTGCGCGAGCAGAGGGAACGGCTCCTGTGTCTCCAGTTCGACACGTCCTTGCTCGTCGAAGCGGAAGGTTGCCTTGGCTGTCAGCAGACCTATGCGCTGGGTTGAGCCCTCGAAGTCCGAGGTCGTGAGCGTCGCCGGAACCGCGGTCTGGTTGACCAGCCTCATGGACTGGTTTTCGGCAATCTCGGGGATTTGTTGCTACCCGAACTTGCCGGAAATGTAGTCGTGCAACTGATCGATGAGGCTCTGCTTTTCGGAGATGATGGCCTTGACCACGTCGCCGATGGAGATCACGCCGACAAAGCGCGCGTCCTCGAACACGGGCAGGTGGCGCACGTGCTTCGCGGTCATCAGGACCATGCAATCTTCCAGGGTGTTGGCTGACCCCACGGTGTGCATGCGCTCGGCCGGGGTCATGATCTCGGCCACCGCGGTGTCGCGCGACGTCTTGCCCCGCAGAGAAATCTTCCGCGCGTAGTCACGTTCGGACAGAATCCCGTACACCTTCCCGCTTTCGTCGAGCACCATCACCGCGCCGATCTCCATGTCGCTCATCAGTTTGAGAGCGTCGAAGACCGTCGCTCTCGGGTGGATGGAGCAAACAGCCTGGTCCTTGGCCGCCAGAATGTCCCTGACTGTCTTCATCGCGCTTCCTCCCTATGTCCCACGCCCACACCTCAAGTGTAGCACACTCCCGCCCACCGGGATTGACGCCGCCCTGGCGAATCGGCGATAACTCGACCTCGCAGTGATCATCGTACAGAAATTCGGCGGAACCTCGGTTGGAACAGTCGAGCGCATCAAGAACGTCGCGCGCCGCTGTCTGGCCACGCAACGCCAGGGCCACAAGGTGGCTGTCATCGTGTCAGCCATGTCCGGCGAGACCAACCGCCTGCTCGGTCTCGCGCAGCAGATGCATATCGAGCCCGACGAGCGCGAACTGGATGTCATCGCTTCGACGGGCGAGCAGGTGTCGGTCGGTTTGCTGGCCCTGGCCATCCATGCCGAAGGCGGCAAGGCGGTGTCGCTGCTCGGTCACCAGATCCGTGTGCTGACCGACAGCGCCTTTGCCCGCGCGCGCATCCGCGACGTCGAAGGGCAGGCCATTCAAGAAGCCTTTGCCCAGAACAAGATCGCGGTGATTGCCGGTTTTCAAGGCGTGGACGACGCAGGCAACATCACCACCCTGGGCCGCGGCGGCTCAGACACCTCGGCGGTGGCCGTGGCGGCGGCGCTCAAGGCTGACGTTTGCGAGATCTACACCGACGTCGACGGCGTCTACACCGCGGACCCCAACGTGGTGCCGGGCGCGCGCAAGGTTGAACGCATCAGCTACGAGGAAATGCTGGAACTGGCGTCGCTGGGCGCCAAGGTCCTGCAGATCCGGTCGGTCGAGTTCGGGATGAAGTACGCCGTCCCGATTCACGTCCGATCGAGTTTCAACGACAACGAAGGGACGTGGGTCGTGCCTGAAGAAAAAGCGATGGAAGCCGTCCTGGTGTCCGGCGTGACCGCCACCAAGGATGAAACCAAGATCACAATGGTTGGCATCTCCGATGCCACGGGTATTCATTCCAAGGTGTTCAGGCCCCTGGCTGATGCGGGCGTGGGCGTGGACACCATCGTGCAGGCGCTTTCCGCCGAGGGGCGCACGGATCTGACCTTCACGGTGTCCAAGGGCGACAGCAAGCGGGCGCGCGACCTTCTGGTCAAGCACTGCAGCGACTTCTGCCCGCCTGACCACATCCGCACGGTGGAGAACCTGTCCAAGGTGTCCATCGTGGGAGTGGGCATGCGCTCGCACGCGGGCGTGGCGCTCAAGATGTTCGAGGCGCTGGCCAAGGAGAACATCTACATCCACCTGATCTCGACGTCGGAGATAAAGATCTCCTGCGTCATCGACGGCAAGTACAGCGAGCTGGCCGTACGCGCCCTGCACGACGCCTTCGAGTTGGGGAGCAAGAACAACTAGCTTGGGCCAATTGCGGTAGTATCAGCCGCCTTGGCGCCTGACGTTCCTGACATAGGCGAAGATCTTCTGCTTGGGCGCACATTGCTCGAGCAGGGCCACCTGAGCACAGCCCAACGCGTGCTGGTGAAGCTCTGCCAGCAGCACCCGAACAACGCAGAGGCTTTTCGGGGACTGGGCGATGTGTTGCATCGCAAGGGCGACGAAACGCGCGCGCGAATCGTCGCCGAATACGCCGCCGACCTGGGCGTTCACGACGCGAAGACGCCGCGGCCCACGCCTTTGCCCGAGACTCGCCCGACTCAGGCCGGCGCTCGCCAGGGGCCGACCGCGCAGGCGCCAGCGCGCAAGCCGCCTGCGTTGCGAAGCGAGTTCGTCACGCCCTTGGTCGATCCCTTCACGCCGCCGGTCGATTCCGCTATTCCGCGCGCGACGCCGACCACGCCGCCGGTCGATTTCGTCACTCCGCGCCCCGCTCCCGCTCTGGTCACGCCGCCGGTTGTGGCGGCAACGTCGCTGACGATGCCATCTTCCAGCCAGCCCGTGGCGTTGTCCAGCGGGTCGGCCGCTGATGCTTCGGCTTCGGCCAAGCCGGGTGCGAAGCTCGGGAAGTACGTGGCCGTCGTCGCGGTGCTGCTGGCAGGGCTTGGAATTCTGAGTTATCGCCTTTACAAGCCGGGGCAGCGGCGCGGCCCCTGGCTGCACGAGCAGCTGGACAGCGCGCTGTCGTCTGGATCGTTCGAGCGGCTCACGCGGGTTCGCGACCGGGTGCACTCGGCGCTAGCCGGTGCCGAGCCCGACGCCGACACCCTGGTGCGGCTGGCTTTGGTCGAGGCGTTCCTCACGCTCGACCATGGGGTACCTGGGGCGAAGAACGCCGAGGAGGATCTGCGACGGCTGCGGCCCGGTGAACGCCCCAATTTGCAGCGGCTGGCTTTGGTCGAGGCCGTGCGCGCGCTGCTTGCCCTGGCTGCCGGTGATCGCGATATGGCCAGGCAGCACGTGGAGGTTGGGCTGGCCTGGGCTGCCCAGAGGCCACCGGCGGCCCTGCTGCTCGCATCCGCGCGAGTTCGCGCCTTGGCGGGCGACACCGCTGGCGCTGGGAAAGATCTGGACTCGGCTCTGCAAGCTGCGCCTGATTTTGCTCCTGTCGTCGCTGATTGGTCCGCGCAGCGGCTCGACAGCGGGGATGCCGGCGCCGCCCGCCGTGTGGCGCGGGAGTTTCTTGCCAAGAACAAGACGGCGTGGCGCGTGCAGCTGGTGGTTGCCGAGGCTGAGCGCGCCCTGGGAGAACGGGGGTGGAGCAAACACGTCGAGGCGGCCTGCCGAGGCGACAACCGGGGTTCGCGCGCCATGCGCGCCGCGTGTTCGCTGGCCGCCGCGCAGGAGGCACGGCTGGATGGCGAGCGCCTGACCGCCACACGCAAGGCCCGGATTGCAGGCCAGTCGTCCGACGATCCACGCATTTTGGCCGATTCCGCGCTGGTGTTGGCCTCGCTCGGCGAGATTGATGCCGCGGACGAAGTGCTGGTGCGCGCGCGCCAGCTGGCCGACGACAAGGCCGTGCCGCTGGCCTGGGCCGACCTGGCCATCCGTCTCGGGCGCGGCCAAGTTGACGGGGCGGCGCCCCCAGCTGAACGGCCCGCCCAGCCCGAACGGCAGCTGGTGGCCTTGCGGGCTGCCTACCTGAAGGGCGGGGGTGTGGCCCTGGCCGCCGCCATCAAGAACCTGCCGGCAGGGGCAAGCGAGATCGACCCGGACCTGCGCACGTTCGCGGAGTTGGGCCGCGAGGGCAGCGGGTCCCCGAGCGACCGGGCCACGCTGGAACGACGGGCTGAGCACGGCAGTCCGGTGGCATCGTTTGTCCTCGGGATTCTGGCTGCGCGTGAGGGCGATCACAAGCAGGCGGCAAAGTGGCTGGAAAAAGCCCTGGCGGGCCATGGCGACGCCTGCCGGGCGGCGCTTCTCTATCTGTCCGCGTTGCAAGCCCAGGATCGGCCCGCTGCGCCCAACCGAGGTTCCTTGCGTGCGTTGCGTGCCCGCAACGCGCAGTGCCCGATTCCTGAAATGTAGTTGTAGTCTGCTGTTGACGAGGCACGGCGGCCAAGCTAAATCCGCCAATCCAATGTCCACCTACGATACATCCGACATCCGCAAGGGACTCAAGGTCATGATGGACGGCTCGCCGTACACCGTGGTCGAATTCCAGTTCATCAAGCCGGGCAAGGGCGCGGCCTTCACGCGCACCAAGTTCAAGAACTTGCTCTCGGGCGCGGTCATCGAACGCAACATCCGATCCGGTGAGAAGATGGAATCGGCCAACGTCGAGACCAAGACCATGCAGTACCTGTACAAGGAAGCGGACAGCTTCGTGTTCATGGACACCAGCACCTACGACCAAGTGCACATCACTGCCGAGACCATCGGCGACGATGCCCTGTTCATGCCCGAGCAGATCGTTGTGGAAGTGCTGTTCTTCAACGAGCGCGCGGTGGGTGTGACTTTGCCCAACTTTATCGAACAAAAGATCCTGGCCACCGAGCCCGGGTTCCGCGGCGACACGGCCACGGGCGTGACCAAGCCGGCCAAGATTTCCACCGGCGCCACCATCGCGGTTCCGCTTTTCATCAACGAGGGCGACACCATCAAGATCGACACGCGCTCGGGCGAGTACCTGGAGCGGGTCGGCCGCGCGTAGTTCGCTGGAGGCTGGCCACGGCCTTTCTGGGAATTCTGGGTCGGCGCAATCCGGCCAGCGTGAGCGGTAGCGTGAGCGTGAGCGGCGCGCGGAATGCGGCTTGCGTGGGCGACTCGCGTGAGCGGCGCGCGTGCCGCCTCTCGCGTATCGCACACGAACTCGCTCACGCCCACGCGACCCGCGACCCGCGACCCGCGAGCCGCAGGCCGGCCGTTGGTGGTGCGAGGTGAACCCCGCCAGCAGAAAAGCAGGGATCGAGGCGCGCGCAGCCGTCCGCCGCGCTGTCCGTTCGTGGTTTGAGGGGCAGGGGTTTCTCGAAGTCGAGACGCCGGCGCGGGTTCCCTCGCCTGGCCAGGAAGTTCACCTGCAGGCCATTCCCGCGGACGAGGGGCGGTATCTGATCACGTCGCCCGAGTACCACATGAAGCGGCTGGTGGCGGCCGGTCTGCCGCGCATCGTGCAGATCTGTCGCTGCTGGCGCGCGGGCGAACGCGGAAGTCACCACGAACCTGAGTTCACCATGATCGAGTGGTACCGGGCGGGCGCGAGCCTGGAGGACATCGCACGCGACTGCGAAGTGCTGGTCGAGGTGGCTGCGCGCGCGGTTGATCGATGGCCACTGGTCGATGTGCCGGCCAGCCGGGGCCGGGAAGGAAAGATCGAGAAGCTGGCGGTCGAGGCGCCCTTCGAGCGACTGACGGTGCGCGAGGCGCTTTCACGCTTTGCCAGGATTGTCTTGCGCGGCGACGAGAGCGTGGCCGAGCTGCGTGGCCTGGCCACGCGCGCTGGTTGCAATCTGGGCAGCGCCGCGACCTGGGACGATATCTTCTTTCAGATCTTCCTCGACCGCGTCGAGCCGCGCTTGGGCTGCGACCGGCCGACCTTTGTCTTCGATTGGCCGTTGCCTCTGGCAGCGCTGGCGCGACGCAAACCGGGCGATCCTCTGACCGTCGAGCGCTTCGAGCTCTACGCCGGAGGGCTGGAACTGGCCAACGCCTTTGGCGAGCTTTGCGACCCGCTTGAGCAGCGCGCGCGTTTCGTTGCAGAGGCCGAGCTTCGCCGCCAGCAGGGCAGGGCGGTGTACCCCATCGATGAGAAATTGCTGGCCGCCCTGGCCGACATGCCCCCCACCTGTGGCGTGGCCCTGGGCTTCGACCGCCTGGTCATGCTGGTCACGGGAGCCGACAGCATCCGTGACGTCATGGCCTTTGCCGACGACGAAGCGTAGCCACCGGCGGTCGACTGGCGGGGGGCGCCGCCAAAATAAGTCTGGTAGCGGCGCGACCTTTGCCCAACAATCGCATCAAATTCGGCCGGAGGTGCTGCATGTTCGATTTGAGGAAGCTTGCCTTTTTGCCATCGTCGAGAGTGAATCGCGCTGTTGTGGCCGCGTCCGCGGTGCTGAGCTTGGCGGGCGGCCGCGCCTTTGCCCAGGACACGCCGTCTGGACCGGCGGCGGCTCCGGCCGAGGCGCCTCCGCCAGTAGCGCCGGCCGAGGCCTCAGAGGCCAAACCCGCAGCGCCGGCCGAGGCGACCAAGGTTGAGATGGCGCCTCCAGCGCCCCCGGCGCCCTGCCCGGAAGTCGCGCCGCCGGCCCCGCCTCCGGTCCCAGCTGTCGAATGGAAAGCGCAGAGCAAGGGCGGCTTCATCATGACCTCGGGAAACTCGCAGGCTACCAACGTCAACTTTGGGGTGAATGGCTCGCGCAAAGAAGGCAACAACAAGTTGGAACTGCTGGCGGGCGTGGCCTACGGCCGTTCGAAAAATCTGGTGGCAGATGTCGATACGACCACGACCCCGCCGACCATCACCGGTCTTCATCGGGACACTGTTGTCAACACCAACAACTGGGCCACCAAGGGTCGTTACGATCGCTTCCTGTCCGAGAACAACGTCGTCTACGCCAGCACCCAGTGGGCAGGGGACCAGATCGCCGGCAAGACGCTCTTCGGCGGCGGGCAGGCGGGCTACAGCCGCCAAGTACGCAAGGACAAGTGGAACCTGGTGCTGGCCGAGCTTGGTTACGACTTCTCGTACGAGCGCTATGTTGAACAACCGGGCAAGACTGTCGACCCGGTCACCATTCATTCAGCGCGCGTGCTGGTGGGCGAGACGCTTTCGCTCACGCCTGCGACCGGTCTGACGACGAGCGTGGAAGCCTTGTTCAACCTCAACCGCGAGACCAAGGCGCTTAACGCCAGCAACGGCAACACTGGCGTCGATGCTTTTCACGACACGCGCATCAACGCCAAGCTGGGAATCAGCACCAATCTCTTCAAGAAGCTGGCCCTCGGCGTCAGTTTCACCCTCAAGTACGACGAAAATCCGGCGCCGCGGCCAATTCCCGCGGGCGCGCCCGCAGGCACGACCTTCCCCACCACGGACTACGTCTCGTGGGCGTTCGCCGACAAGGTCGACACGCTCACCGAGGTCAATCTCCTGTATTCATTTTTTTGATCAATATGGGAACCCTGGGAGGGTTAGCTTTGCACTTCGGCCCCCCACCTACCACACCATCCCCACTCGCTTTGCTCGGCCTCGCCAAACCCTCCCGCGATGGTGCGCGGCGAGCGAAGCTCGCCGGCTCCCCACGCGGTAGGCACTCGGCGCTTTGTCGGTTGGAGGTACGCTTTCATGGGTGAAAAGAACAAAGAATCGCACCGGTGGAAGTTCTTTCGCGCGGGCGATGTTGACCAGGTCGTGCTCGCCGAAGGGGCTGACCTCGATCACCTGGCTGAGCTCGACCAGAAGCTGTGGATGGCGCTCTCGTGTCCCACGCGGGGGCTGGAGTTCGACAGCCGCACGTTGGACTGCTTCGACACCGATCACGACGGGCACATCCGGTCGCCCGAGGTATTGGCCGCAGTGGACTGGGCCAAACAGGTCTTTGGCAACCTGGACCATCTCTTTGTCGAGGGCAGCGCGGTCCCGCTGACCTCGATCAATCAGAAAACCCAACTGGGACGCGATCTGCTGGCCGCGTCCCGGCGCCTGCTCGCCAAGTTGGGCCGTGCCGACGCTGGCACACTGTCGGCAGAGGATGTGGCTGGCGCGGCCGAGATTCTGGCTGCCAGCCGATTCAACGGCGACGGGATTGTGCCGGCCGACTCGGCCGAAGACGAGCCCACCCGTCGGGCCATCGAGGACATCATCAAGGTTACTGGCGGGAAGCCTGACCGGAGCGGCAAGCCGGGCGTGGACCAGGCCACTGTCGACAAGTTCTTTGAGGACGTCGCGGCCACGGTCGTGTGGCTGGACCAGGCTGAGCAGAACGCTGCCATTCGGCCCTTGGGAAACGCCACGCCCGAGGCTGCGGCAGCCGTGGACGCTGTCCGAGCCAAAGTCGACGACCACTTCGCCCGTTGCCGCCTGGCGGCCTTTGACGGACGCGCAGTCACAGCCTTGGGTCCTGCCGAGAGCGACTTGGTCGCGCTGGCCGGAAAGAGCCTGACCAACGAGGCCGCCGAGATCGCGCAGCTCCCGCTGGCTGCCATCGGCGCTGCGCGCCGGCTGGTGCTATCCGACGGGCTGAACCCGGCTTGGGCGGCCAAGGTGGCGGTCCTAGCTTCTGCCGCGGTTCGGCCCATGCTGGGCGTCGACAAGACCGCGCTGATCGAATCGGACTGGACCACCATCAAAGACAGACTGGCGCCCTTTGTCGCCTGGCAGGCTGCTCGGCCGTCCGACGCCCTGGCGGTGCTGAGCGACAGCCGCATTCGCGAACTGCACGCCGGGAGTTTTCGCCGGGACTTGAACGCTCTCGTGGTCAAGGATGCGGCGATGGAGGATCAAAGCAGCCAGATCGATCTGGTGGAGAAGATGATCCTGTTCCGGCGCGACCTGGTCCGCCTGGTGCGCAACTTCGTGAACTTCTCCGAGTTCTACGGCCAGCGCCGCGCCATTTTCCAGGCCGGCACCCTTTACCTTGATGGCCGAAGCTGCAGTCTGTGCCTGCCCGTTGAAGACGCCGCCAAGCACGCCGCTGTTGCGGGCCTGGCGCGGGCCTTCCTGGTCTATTGCGACTGCACCCGCAAGGGTGGCGAGAAGCGCAGCATCGTCGCGGTCGTCACCGGCGGTAGTACCGACAATCTGATGGTGGGGCGCAACGGCGTGTTCTTCGACCACAAGGGCAGCGACTGGGACGCCACAGTCACGCGTATCATCGAGAATCCTATCAACATTCGGCAGGCCGCTTGGGCGCCTTACAAGCGATTCGTGCGCATGATCGAGGAACAGGTGGCCAAGCGCGCCTCGGCCGCCGATGAGGAGGCGCGGCAGAAGACGCAGGCCGCTGCCATGCAGACGGTTCACGCCGACAAGGCCAAGCCTGAAGACGCGACAGTAAAGCCGCCCGAGGCCAAGAAGATCGACGTGGGCACCGTGGCGGCCATCGGCGTGGCTGTGGCTGGCATGGCGACCTTCCTGTCGAGCATCCTGGCAACCTTTCTGGGCTTGGGCATGTGGATGCCGGTGGGCGCGCTGGGTCTGCTGCTGGCCATCTCGGGCCCTTCCATGCTCATCGCCTGGCTCAAGCTGCGCCAGCGCAACGTGGGCCCCATCCTGGACGCGAATGGCTGGTCGGTGAACGCGCTGGCCAAGATCAACATTCCCTTTGGCTCGGCCCTGACCAAGGTGGCGGCGCTGCCGCGGGGAGCGCGCCGCCAGCTGCGCGACCCGTTTGCCCAGAAACGGTCCCCCTGGGGCCTGTACCTGACTCTGTTGGTGCTGCTGGGCTTGGCCGCGCTCTGGCGGTTGGGTCACCTGGACCCGTATCTGCCCGGCAAGTTCAAGTCCGAGGCGGTGTTCGGTCGAGACGTTCCAGCGAAGACGGTCCCGGCGGTCAGATAGACGGGGCTTGTGGGGGAAGATGCCGGCCAGCGTAGGGTGGGCCCGCGTGAGCGTGAGCGGTAGGGTGAGCGACCAGCGGAACGCGCCCTGCGTGTGCGACTTGGGTAGGGGGACCGCGATACGCTCTTTACCGCCCTCCGCGTTCCGCATCCCGCGTACCGCCCACGAACACGCTCGCCCTCACGCACACGCGAGCCGCGAACCGCGAGCCGACTGCCTATGTCTACGACCCCCTGCGGCTATCGCGCGGACCCCTGCCGGCTTAGATTGACCCCGGATCACCCCTCTGCTAAACGTCTCCCTTCGTGACTCAATACTTCGTCTCATTGGCCCAGGCATCGTCTTCGGGTTCATCGTCTCCTGGCGGTGCGCTTGGCGGCATGCTCATTCCCATGCTGCTGATTTTCGGCGTCATGTATCTCCTGGTCATTCGCCCGCAGTCCAAGAAGGCGAAAGAACACCAGAAGATGCTGTCCGAATTGCAAAAGGGCGACGATGTCGCGACCACCGGTGGACTCATCGGGCGCATCACGGGGATCAAGGACGACGTCGTCACGTTGCAGGTCCAGGAGGGCGTCCGCCTCCGCGTCCTGCGCAGTGCAGTCACGGGTCGCCACAAGTTCAACGAAACCGCCAAGTCGGACGACAAGGCCTCTTAGCGCAGCAAGGATTCACTTCATGGAACGATCATGGTGGTGGAAGGCCCTCCTTTATGGATGTGCCATTGTTCTCGCCGGTCTCTACCTGGTGCCCACGGTGGTGCCTGAGGAGAAGCGTCCCGCTTTCTTCAAAGACCACTTTTCCAAACGCATCCAGCTTGGTCTGGATTTGCAGGGCGGCCTGCACCTCGTCTACGAGGTGAACATCGACAAGGCCGTGTCCAGCAAGGTGGATCGTCTATCGAATGACATCGAAGACGCCATCAAGAAGAAGTCACCGGACGTCACCGTGGGGCGGGAAGGCCGCGACGACATCGTGGTTTCCTTCAAGAATCCCGCAGGCCTGGCCGGCGTGGATGCCGAACTGCTCAAGCCCTACCGTCGCGAGCTGGACGAGGTCAACCGTGACACCGCGGCGGGCACGCTGCGGCTGCGCTACGATCCCGACCGCGTGGCCGAGGTCGAGGAGTTGGCCTTGCGCCAGGCCATCGAAACCATCCGCGGCCGTGTGGACAAGTTCGGCGTGGCCGAGCCCACCATCATCAAGAAGGGTACCGACATCGTGGTCGAGCTGCCCGGCCTCAAGCAGTCCGACTTCGAACGCATCAAGAGCATCATCGGCCGCACCGCCCAGCTCGAGTTCAAGATCGTCGACGACGGTTCGGATTACATGAAGAAGCTGGCCGCCAGCTTGCCCAAGGACGGCCCCATCAAGGCTGAGCCGGAAAGCTGGACCGAAAAGCACTCGGGCCAGCAGCACGAAGATGTCTTCCTGCGTACCAAGGATCGTCCCGGGCTGGAGAAGTTCATCGCTGGTCTGTCCGGCGACCTGGCGGTGCCGCCGGATCGCGAGCTGGCCATCGAGGAGATCAGTCCGCGCGAGAGCGGTGACGCCGCGCCGGAAAAGTTCTATCGCACCTACCTGCTCAAGAAGCGCGCGGGCGTGACCGGCGAGTATCTGGCCAACGCCGACGCAACCTGGGACGAGATGGGCCGGCCCGAGGTGTCGTTCACCATGAACCGGCAGGGCTCGGCCATGATGGAGAAGCTGACCGGCGAGAACGTGGGCCGCAAGATGGCCATCGTGCTCGACGAGAAGATCACCAGCGCGCCGGTCATCGAGTCCAAGATCGGCGAGCGCGGCCGCATCACCATGGGCGGCTACGGCGATCCCTTCAAGCTGCAGCAAGAGGTGAAGGATCTGGTCGCGGTTTTGCGTTCGGGTGCTCTGCCGGCGCCGCTCAAGAAGTCGTTTGAAACCCAGGTGGGCGCCACCATGGGTCAGGACTCCATCGACAAGGCCAAGTTCTCCATGCTCATCGGGGCCGTGGCGGTCGTGCTGTTCATGCTTATCTATTACCGGTTGGCCGGTTTCATCGCGAATCTGGCCATGGTGCTCAACATGTTGTTCATGGTGTCCATCTTGGCCGCCTTCGAGGCTTCGCTGACTTTGCCCGGCATTGCGGGGTTGGTGCTCACCATCGGTATGGCGGTGGACTCCAACATCATCATTTACGAGCGCATACGCGAGGAGTTACGCCAAGGCAAATCGCCGCGCACGGCGGTCGATGCCGGTTTCCAGCGCGCCTTCTGGACCGTGTTCGACGCGCACGTGACCAACTTCGTGGCCGGCATCGTGCTCTATTCCTACGGCTCCGGCCCCATCCGCGGTTTCGCAGTCACCCTGTTGGTGGGCATCGTGTCCAACCTGCTCACCTCGGTGTGGATGTCGCGCTGGATGTTCGACCTCATTGTGGGCCGCCGCGGGTCAACTCCCGCGACCCTTTCCATCTAGCAGGCAGGAGAATTACCGATGGCGGCGAATCAAAAGTTCTTCGAGATCATCAAGCCCGGCATCAATCTCGAATTCATTGGCAACCAGAAGTACTGGATCGGGGCGTCCATCACCCTGCTGCTGGTAACCTTCCTCATGCTTCCCATCAACGCCTACGTCATCAAGGGTCGTGGGCACGCGCTGAACTGGGGCGTCGATTTCCGCGGCGGCACCGAGATTGTGGTCGACTTCTCCAAGCCCGTCGACGCCGGCGCCATACGCGCGGCGCTGGAGGCCAAGGGCTTCGATAACCCCGACGTGGTCAAGTACGGCAGCGCGATGGAGCGCGGATCGAGCAATGCGTACATGATCCGTCTGGGCGCCGTGTCGGTCATGTCGGGCGAGCAGGCCAAGAAGGTGGAGGTAGCGTTGGCGCGCGTGGGCGAGGCCATCCTGAAGAAATTTGAGTTCTCCGAGGGTGGCGACAAGGTCTACATTCGCTTCGACAGAGCGCTGGATCCGGCGGAGCTGGCAGCTGCGCTCAAGGCGGCCGGCACATCCACTACCGACAAAGGTGTGCAACAGTTTGGCCCGCCTCAGGACCACACCTACGAGGCCACGCTGGTCGGCATGGAATCCGAGGTGCGCGCCGCGCTGGATGCCAAGCTGGGGGCAGGCGCGGTGACCAGCATTCCGCAAGTGTCCTCGGTGGGCGCCAAAGCGGGCAAGGAACTCCAGCTCGATGGAATCCGTGCGCTGATGGGTGCCATCCTGCTCATCGTTGTCTACGTCGCCTTCCGCTTCGACTTCCGCTACGGCCCCGGCACGATCGTGGCTCTCTTGCACGATGCCATCCTCACGGTGGGGGCCTTCGCGGTCACCTACAAGGAATTCTCGCTCACCACCCTGGCGGCGATCTTGACCATCATCGGCTACTCGATGAGCGACACCATCGTGGTCTTCGACCGTATTCGCGAGAATGCCAGCCGCTATCGCGATCGCGCCTTTGACCGCGTGGTCAACCACGCCATCAACGAAACCCTGTCGCGGACCATCCTGACCAGCTGCACGGTGTTCTTCGTGACCCTGGCCATGAACATCTTCGGCAGCGGGGGGATCCGTGATTTCGCTTTTGCCATGAATGTGGGCGTGATCGTGGGCACGTATTCGTCGATCTTCATCGCCAGCCCCATCTTGATTTGGCTGAACGACAAGTACGTGGCGGTGCAGAAGCGGCAGGCGGCGCGGCCGGCTCGTCGGCCAGTCCGGCGCGAAGAAGAAGCGGTCGAGACTTAGCAGGACCGGGCCATGCCCGCCGGTAGGTCGCAATTTTGACCCCCACCTGGCGAGTTCGCCCGACTGACGATGCCGTAGTCGCGCGCCTGCGCGACGAACTGCACCTGCGTCGCTTGACGGCCACGGTGCTGGCCGCGCGCGGACTGGACGATCCCGCCGCGGCGGCTCGCTTTCTGCAGCCCAAGCTGGCGGATCTGCGGCCGCCTGATGGGATCGCGGACATGGATCGCGCGTTGGACCGACTGGTGCCGGCGGTGACCGCGGGCGAACGCATCGGGGTGTTTGGGGACTACGACGTGGATGGGGTGACCACCGCGGCCATCCTCACCAGCATGCTGCGTGCGTTCGGCGCGCAGGTGGTCGCGCGGGTGGCGCGCCGCTCGTCGGGCTACGGCCTGTCGCCGGGTGATGCCACGGAGTTTCTCGACCAGGGGTGCACCCTGGTGGTGACCGGCGATTGTGGCACCAGCGACGGCGAGGCCACAATGCTCTGCCGCGCGCGAGGTGTTGACGTCATCGTCATCGATCACCACCACGTGCCCTCCGGGCCGTCGGCCGCCTCCGCGCTGCTCAACCCTCATCGCAGCGACGACCAGTTCCCCTTCAAAGGACTCGCCTCGTGCGGTGTGGCGTTCTATGTGGCGGCAGCCTTGCGCACGCGACTACGCGGTCAGGGTCACCCGGCGGCTGATCGCTTTGATCCGCGCGAGGTGCTGGACCTGGTGGCCCTGGGTACGGTCGCGGACATGGTTCCGCTGCGCGAGGAAAACCGCATTCTGGCCTCCATCGGTCTTCGCGATCTGGCGGCGTTCCGGCGTCCCGGGCTGCGCGCTCTGGCCGAGATTGCCGGTGTCGATACTGGATCGGTCATCACATCTGATGTGAGCTTCCGTCTGGCCCCGCGCTTGAATGCGGCTGGACGGCTCGGAGATGCGCAAGTGGCCTTGGACTTGTTGCTGGCCTCGAACGCGGCCGAGGCTTCCCGCTTGGCGGGCGAGCTCGACGACATGAATCGCCACCGGCAGAGAATCCAGGAACAGATGTGGGCCGAGGCACTGCGCGCGGCCGAGCAGTTCCCCAACGACGCGGCCCTGGTTCTGGGCGCCGAGGGTTGGCACCAGGGTGTGGTCGGCATCGTGGCGGCCAAGCTGGTCGACAAGTTCAAGAAGCCGGTCGTGGTGGTGGGTTTCAAGGACGGCAGCGGCCGGGGTTCCGCGCGCACCACGGGCGGGCTCGACCTCTACCAATCGCTGGCTGCGTGCCAGGAACACCTCACCGTATTTGGCGGGCATGCGGCGGCGGCCGGCCTGGGATTGTCAGCCGCGCAGATGGAAGCCTTTCGGGCCTCGTTCGTGGCCCAGGCCCGGAGCCATTTCGACAGCCGCATGCAGGACCCGGTGCTGGAGGTGGACGCGGAGGCGGAGCTGGCTGATCTCGATCTGGTCCAGGCCGAGGAGTTGGAGCGGCTGGCGCCGTTCGGCATCGGCAACAGCGAGCCGCTGTTCGCTCTGCCCGACGTGGTGGCGCGCTCGACGCGCGTGGTGGGCGCGTCGCACCTGCATATCACATTGTCGCGTGGCGCGGCGGTGAGCCAAGCGATAGCCTTTGGCATGGCGGATCGCGATCCAGGCCAGGGCGCGCAGCTCGACGTCATCGGCACGGCCGAGGTCGACACGTTTCGGGGAAACCGACGGCCACGCGTGCGGGTCAAGCAGCTCTTGCGGAGGACATCGTGAGCGAGGAACACAACCATGAGGGCGACGAAGAACCGCGGCTGGGGTTCTGGGCAACCCTGCCGCGCGGAACTATCACGCGGGTTTTGCTCCTGCTGGGGCTTCTGGCGGTGGTCGTGGTTCTTCAGCGCAAGGCCGGCGCCATCGCGGGCTGCATGAGTCAGTCCTTCATGGCGCCGCAGCCGCGTGCCGCGGGGACGACTCGGGGCGATGCGGCCGAGCGGGGTCCCATCCACGTGAAGGTGCAAGTTCCGGAAGCAGCCACGCGATGACCTCGGTTGGCTCACCCTTGGTTTGGGGCTTGTTCGCCCTGATCGTGATCGTGGCGCTGGCCATCGACCTGGGCGTGTTCAACCGCGAGGCGCGGCCGGTGCGCATGCGCGACGCCGCCATCTGGGTCGTCGTCTGGTGCAGCCTGGGGCTGGCCTTCAACCTCTTCGTCTTGCGACGCTTTGGCGTGCACAAGGGGCTGGAGTTCCTGCAAGGCTGGCTGCTGGAGCTGGCGCTATCCGCTGACAACGTGTTCGTGTTCCTGGTGATCCTTTCGTACTTCAAGGTTAGCCGGGACGTCCAGCACAAGGTCCTGTTCTGGGGCATCGTGGGCGCGGTCATTTCACGCGGGGCTTTCATTGCCGCCGGGGCCGCGACCATTCACGCCTTCCATTGGGTGCTGTATCTGCTCGGCGCTTTCTTGGTCTTCACGGCCATCAAGATCCTGGCCCAGGAAGACAAGCCGGTCGATCCCTCGCGCAACCTGGTCTTGCGCCTGTTTCGCCGCCTGGTACCCATCACGCCGGACTATGCGGGCGGGCGCTTCTTCGTGCGACACCAGGGACGCCTGATGGCCACGCCCCTTCTGGCCGTGGTGGTCGTGATAGAGGCGGCGGACATAATGTTCGCCGTGGATTCCATCCCGGCCATTTTCGGCGTGACGACCGACGTCTTCATCATATTCACGTCGAACATCTTTGCTGTGCTGGGCCTGCGCTCGCTCTTCTTCCTAGTTGCCGGTCTGGCGCAGAGGCTGGTCTATCTGAAGTACGCCATCTCGGCCATTTTGGCGTTCATTGGCATCAAGATCATCGTCCAGCCGTTCTTCGAAATCTCCGTGGTGACTTCGCTGGCCGTGGTGGCGGGGCTGCTCGCCCTTGCGACAGCAGTGTCCCTGCTCTTCGGGCCGAAGCGGGTGTGAGCGTGCGGCGGCGAGTGGCTGGCGTGCGCGTGAGCGGTAGCGTGAGCGAGTTCGGATCGCGTTTCGCGTTTCGCTCTCCCCGTCCCGCCCACGAACTCGCTCACGCCCTCGCCCACGCGACCCGCGATCCGCGGACCGGCATTCTAACTATCTGCCCGCAACAACGAGCGCACGCCGAGCACCACGTCCAGCTTGCGGATGTCCGCCACCGCCTTCTGCATGGCTGATTCGCGGACTTCGTGGGTCAGGATGACCAGCTCGGCCTCTTTGCCGGTGGCTTCCTTCTGTTTGACGCCCGCGATGCTGACCTCGCACTCGCCGAATATCTGGGCGATGGTCGCCAGCACGCCGGGCCGGTCTTTCACCTCGAGCCGCAGGTAGAACTTGCTCACCACCTCGCCCATGGGGACCACGTGCTTCTTGCGCGCGCCGAAGTTCATGCGCCCGCTCACGCCGCCCTCGGGATGGTGCATGGCCAGGTCGATGATGTCGCCCAGGATGGCCGATGCGGTCGGCAGTTGGCCGGCGCCGCGGCCGTAGAACATGACGTCGCCCACGTAGTTGCCCCGCGCGAACACGGCGTTGAAGGAATCGTTGACCGCGGCCAGCGGGTGGTCGCGCCGGATCATCATGGGGTGAACACGCAACTCGACGCTCTTCTCGTCGTGCTCGATGCCGATGGCCAGCAGCTTGATGACATAGCCGTACTCTTTGGCCAGCTCGATGTCGCGCGCGGTGATGCCGCGGATACCTTCGGTGTGGATGTCGCGGTAGTCGACCGCGGTGTTGAAGGCCAGCGCGGCCAGGATGGCCAGCTTGTAGGCAGCGTCGTGACCGTCCACATCGGCGGTGGGATCAGCCTCGGCATAGCCTAGTTCCTGCGCCTCTCGCAGCACCGCCGCAAACTCGGCCCCCTCGCGATGCATCTTGGTCAGGATGAAGTTGGTGGTGCCATTGACGATGCCATACAGGCGTTGGAATCGGTTGACCGCCAGCGACTGGCCCAGGGCGTGGATGACAGGAATGCCGCCGCACGCCGAGGCTTCGAAGTGCAGAGTGACGTTGTGTTTGCGCGCCAGAGCCAGCAGTTCCGGCCCTTTCTTGGCCAGGAGCTCCTTGTTGGCCGTGACCACGTGCTTGCCGGCAGTCAGCGCCGCCTCGACCAGGGTACTGGCCGCCTTGACCCCGCCGATGACCTCGACCACCGCGCGGATTTCGGGGTCGTCCAGGATTTCCTGCGCGTTTTCAGTGAGCCGCTCAGGCGGTAGGCCAGTTGACTTCCGTTTGGCTGGGTCGATATCCGCCGCCTTGCGCAACTCGACCGCGACGCCGGTCTTGCGGCGCAGGTTCTCAGCCTCCTCGACGAGGAGCTTCACGACACCGCCCCCTACGGTGCCACAGCCGATAACCCCCACTCCAAACGTGCCGGTCGCCATGACTGATTCTCCTGAAATGTTGCCGTGCTTTGGTGTTTGCCTGTTTCGGGGCGACGCCCGCGGCTAACACCTAGCGCTCTTTCCGTCGGAGTTCAACGGTTGCCAGCGTGCTGGCTGGTGCCTTTTCTGTAGGGGTAACCGGCGTGCCAGTTTGGGTTTCCGCTGCGCAAGCAGCGCCAAACCGTAGCCAATTCATTGGCAATCACCCTAGGGCGCAATGCGGCGTGTCTGTCGGCGATTGCACGGCAGACGCGACCGTGGTAAACGAAATTGTCACTTACAGGCACACCCCAATTGTCGTGGGCGGGCCATCGAGCCCGCCTTTTTTTTGTCCAACGAGACCCAACAACACAACCGCAAAGAATGCGCACTGAATCCAACGTGCTCTGGCAGCTAGTCGAACCCCCGATTCACGGGGCGGGGCTGGAACTGATCGAGCTACAGTGGAATCGCGAGGGTGAAGGGTGGGTTCTGCGCGTGTTCATCGACAGGCCCGAGCCGCCCCACCTACCGGGTGCGAGCGAACCGCCGGCGGACGTTTTACCTCGAATCGCGGTGAGCCATGAGGACTGCGAGCGCGTCAGTCGGGACCTCTCAGCGGCCCTGGACGTCGCGGATGTCATTCATCACACCTACAAGCTCGAGGTCAGCTCGCCGGGCATCGACCGTCCGCTGCGTCGCGAGCAGGATTTCCGGCGCTTTGCCGGTCAGCAGGCAAAGATTCGTTGTACCGAACCAAGCGAGGGGCGGCGGAACTTCTCCGGTGTGCTTCGCGGAGCGCAGAATGGCCAGGTTGAGGTCGATTGTGACGGAAAGGTGTACAACCTGCCCATCGCGACCATCGCACGCGCCAACCTGATTCCGGACTGGGCCGCGGAATTTCGCCGACAAGCGGCCGGTGGCGAAGGCGGAAATCAGCCGCCACAGCCAGAGCGGGAGGGGGCCAGGGAACATCCCCATGGTCACAGCAAGACAGGGCGCGGCGAGAGCGCTGCGCCCCATGCGCCACACAGGAGTGCGTCATGAGTGAAGGGACGAGCCTGAGTCAGGTCATCGATCAGGTTTCGAAGGACAAGAATATCGAGCGCAAGATCCTGGTCGAAGCCCTCGAGTCGGCGATCCTGACCGCGGCCAAGCGCGCCTTTGGCGAAGAGCGCGAGATGGAGGCCAAGTTCAACGACGCCACGGGACGGGTCGATCTGTTCCAGATCATCGTCGTGGCCGACCCGGTCTCCACCCCGGCCAAAGAGATCTCGCTCGACGAGGCCAAGCAGTTCAATCTGCAGGCCGATGTGGGCGACGAGCTGCTGTTCCAGATCTTCTTCGACGAGAAGGACCAGGCGCGGGCCGAGGAACAGGACGCCAAGTACGGGGCCTTGCTCAAGCTCAACCGGGCCTGGAAGACCTTCGGCCGCTTTGCCGCCCAAACCGCCAAGCAGGTCATCCTGCAGCGGGTGCGCGAGGCCGAACGCGACAACGTGTTCAACCAGTACCGCGAAAAGAAGGGCGAGCTGATCTCGGGCATCGTGCGGCGCTTTGAGCGCGGCAGCATCATCGTCGACTTGGGTGGTGCCGAAGCGGTGCTGCCGGTGCGCGAGCAGGTGCCGCGCGAATCGTTCCGTGCCGGCGACCGCATCGTGGCCTACGTGGTCGACATCGACAAGGCGGCGCGCGGTCCCCAAATCATCATTTCCCGCGGCCACAAGGGCCTGCTGGAAAAGCTTTTCGAAATGGAGGTCCCCGAGATCTACGACAAGATCGTGCGGGTCGAGGCTTCGGCGCGCGAGCCGGGCGCCCGCTCCAAGATCGCGGTCAGCTCGCGTGATCGCGACGTGGATCCGGTGGGCGCGTGCGTGGGCATGAAGGGCTCGCGCGTGCAGGCGGTGGTGCAGGAATTGCGCGGCGAAAAGATCGACATCGTGCCTTACGACAACGATCCGGCTCGCTTCGTGTGCAACGCCATCGCGCCGGCCCAGGTGTCGCGCGTGATGATCGACGCCGCCAACCACACCATGGAATTGGTGGTGGCCGACGACAAGCTCTCCCTGGCCATCGGCAAGAAGGGTCAGAACGTGCGTTTGGCATCGCAGCTCACCAACTGGCGCATCGACATCCACTCGGAAACCAAGATGCGCGAGGCCGAGGACCGGGCGCGTGCTTCGCTCTCCGCCATCGAGGGCGCCACGCCCGAAATTCTCGAGGCGTTGTTGCGTTCGGGCTGGGGGTCGGCCGAGGCCCTGGCCCGGGCCGGGGTGGACGAACTGGCCGCGCTACCTGGGGTGGGCAACATCGAGGCAGCGGCGCGGCTGATCGCTGCGGCTGGCCGGGCCGCCGCCGCGGAAGAGCAACGCCGTGCCGAGGAGCGGGCGCGCGCCCAGGCTGTCGCGGCCGAAGCGGTACCCGAGGCCGTGGCATCAGAGGAGAGGACCTAGCGGAAGCGGATGACCATGGGACGCATTTCCGAAAGAACTTGTATTGGTTGTCGGCGCGTCGTCCCGGCCGGCGAGTTGGTTCGCTTGGCAGCGCCCGATGGCCGCGTGGGGCTCGCCCTCCGGCGAGGCGGCGCCACAATGCCGCGGCAGGGCCGTGGGGCGTGGCTGCATCCCACGCCCGACTGTGCGAATGCGGCGGTCAAGCGGCGGGCCTTCGGCCGGGCTTTTCGCGGGAAGGTCGACGGGGTGGACCCGGTTCGGCTTCTGAGCGACGTGAACGTGGCACTTGGGGCTTCGTCCCACGAGCAGGGTGAATCACCATGATGAGCGGATATGAACGCAGAGATCCCGGCCCCGAGCCGGCAGGCACAGCGGCGTCCGCGGCGAAGGTCCGCGTCTACGAGTTGGCCAAAGAGATCGGCATGGCCCCCAAGGACCTGGTGGCCAAGGCTCGCACTCTGGGCATCGAAGTGGCCAACCACATGTCGAACATGGCCGCGGCCGATGTGGACCGGGTCCGGCGCGCGATTGAGCGCGAACGCCAGGAAAGCCTGGTCGAGGAACGTCTCAGCGACACCGTAATCCGGCGGCGCTCGCGCACGGTCCCTACGGCGGCCGCGCGCCCCGCAGCGGCGCGACCTGCGGCTCCGCCCGCGGCCCCGCCACCGTCCGTGGTGGAGCCTCCTGCTCCCGCGCCCTTGCCCGAGCCACCCTCCGCGGCCGCGCCTGCAGCGGCACCGGCCGAGCCGGAAGCGCCGGCACCCGTTGCCGAGGTCCAAGTCCCAGTGGTGAGCGAGGCGCCCGTCGAGGCGCCGCCGGCCGTGGTCGAGGAGCTTGCTGGTGGCGGTGCCACCCCGGCCGAGATGGCGCCTGAGGCGGAGACTGAACCCATGGTGCCCGCGGTCGAGGCCAAGCCAGCGGCGCCACTCCAGGTGCCGGTGAAGATTCCGCAACCCGTGGTGACCGGTTCGGCCGCCACCGGGCAATTCATTCAGTTGCCTGGTTTGGTTTCCCGCGATACGGCCATTCCCAAGATCGAGATCAAGGATCGCGACGAGGAACTGCGCCGCCTGGGACGCGGTGGTCTGGTTTCGCGCGGCCCGGGTGGGCGGGACTGGCGCGCGCCGGGTGCTCCTGGGCAGCGACCGGGTGGGCCGCCTCGCAAGAAGGTCGCCATGGCCGGCAAGAAGCTCAAGCAGACGCTCATCACGACGCCGGCCGAGCACAAGCGCGTGATCCGCATGGGCGAGACCATCGGCGTGGCTGACCTGGCCCAGAAGATGGGCGTCAAGGGCAACGAGGTGGTCAAGAAGCTGTGGGCGCTCGGCATGATGGGCGTGAACATCAACCAGAACATCGAGCTCGACGCCGCTAGCCTGATCGCCACCGAGTTCGGCTATCAGGTCGAGTCCACCGCCTTCAACGAAGAAGAGGTCATTTCCGAGGGCCAGGTGGTCGACAATCCCGAAGACCTGCTGCCGCGCGCGCCGGTGGTGACCGTCATGGGCCACGTCGACCACGGCAAGACCTCGCTGCTCGACGCCATTCGCAAGGCCAACGTGGCAGCCGGCGAGGCTGGTGGCATCACCCAGCACATCGGGGCGTATCGCGTTCACACCCCACAAGGCGATGTCGTGTTCCTGGACACGCCCGGCCACGAGGCCTTCACCGCCATGCGCGCACGCGGTGCCCAGATGACGGACATCGTGGTCATCGTGGTCGCGGCCGAAGAAGGCCCCATGCCTCAAACCATTGAGGCCATCAAGCACGCCCAGGCGGCCGAGGTGCCCATCCTGGTGGCCATCAACAAGATTGACAAGCCCGGCGCTAACCCGGCCATGGTGCGCACGCGCCTGATGGAACAGCAGCTGGTCGCGGAAGAAATGGGCGGCGAAACCATCTTCGTCGAGGTTTCCGCCAAGACCAAGCAGGGCGTGGACAAGCTTCTGGAAATGCTGGCTTTGCAGGCCGAGGTGCTGGAGCTCAAGGCCAATCCCAAAAAGGCAGCCAAGGGCCACGTGGTCGAGGCGCGCCTGGATCGGTCCCGCGGCGCCATCGCGACCGTGCTGGTCGAGGAAGGCACCTTGCGCGTCGGCGATTTGGTGGTGGCGGGTGAGGCCTACGGAAAGCTTCGCGCCATGCTGGGCGACAAGGGCCAGAACATCACCGAGGCTCCGCCCTCCACGCCGGTCGAGCTGCTCGGTCTGGACGGCGTGCCGGACGCGGGCGAGATTTTCAACGTGGTCACCGACGAGAAGTCGGCCAAGGCGCTGGTTGAACACCGGCGCGAGCAGCGCAAGCGCAAGGAAGCCAGCGGCACCACGCGCGTGTCGCTGGAGAACATCCTCGAGAAGATCAGGTTGGGCGAGGTCAAAGAGGTGCGCATTGTGCTCAAGGCCGACGTACAGGGTTCGGTCGAAGCGATCTCCAATGCCTTGCGCAACCTGTCCACGCCGACGGTGGGGGTCAACGTGCTCTCGGCCGGCGTGGGCGGCATCACCGAATCCGACGTGACCCTGGCCAAGGCGTCCGCGGCCATCGTGGTCGGTTTCAACGTGCGGCCCGCGGGCAAGTCGCGCGCCCTGGCCGATCAAGAGGGCGTGGACATCAAGCTCTATCAGATCATCTACGACGCCATCGACGACGTGAAGAAGGCCATGGTGGGCATGCTCTCGCCGGTGAGCAAAGAGAAGATCCTGGGCCGGGCCGAGGTGCGCCAGGTCTTCCACATCACCAAGGCCGGCACAGTGGCCGGCTGTACCGTGATCGAGGGCAAGGTCACGCGCCGATCGCATGTGCGTTTGATTCGCGATTCGGTGGTGGTCCACACCGGCCGCTTGAGCTCGCTGCGCCGATTCAAGGAGGACGCCAGTGAGGTCACCCACGGCTACGAGTGCGGTATCGGCATCGAAAACTATGGCGACGTCAAAGAGGGCGACATCATCGAGGCCTTTGAGGTTGAGTCGATTGCAGCGGTTTTGGATCAACCCACCTCCGCCCCGCCCGGACGCAAGTAGTCGAGGCTTTTCTCACCGGCATGACCGTCGGTATCGCCCGTATCACGCTCTTCGTTCCGGAGAGCCATTCGCTCAAGGAGAAACGGATGGTTCTGCGGCGGGTGAAGGATCGTGTGCGCAACAAGTTCAACGTCGCCATCGCCGAGGTGGAGGAAAACGATGTGTGGCAGCAGGCTGTGGTGGGTCTGGCGTTGCTGGGCAACGACCGCCGCTTCGTGGAATCGGCGCTGGATGAGGTGGTGCGCTTCGTGCGCGACCTGGCCGAAACCACCAATGTGGAGCGCGAGCTGATGACCTTCAGCCAACCTTTGGCAGAGAACGACTTGGGTTGGAAGGGCTAGTATGAGTCAACGCGCGGAAAAGGTCGCGGGCGAGATTCGCGAGGTCATCGGCGAGATGGTGGTGCGCGGGGCCATCAAGGATCCGCGCGTACGCGACGCCGGTCTCATCACCGTCACCTACGTGCGCATCACCGGAGATCTGCGCCAGGCGCGCGTGTTCTTCACGGTTCACGGCGCAGACGATGCGGCCGCGGAGAAGGTACGCGTGGGTTTGCAGAGCGCAGCCGGCTTTATGCGGCGTCAGGTGGGCGAGCGCTTGCGGCTCAAGGTCACGCCTGGGCTGGACTTCGAAGTCGACCGCGTGTTGGACCAGGAGGCTCATATCGAGCAGCTCCTGCGAGAGGTGGCTAAGAAAGAGTGAGCGTTCTCGTCGTCGACAAACCGGTCGGCCCCACATCTTTTGCGGTGCTCAAGCGGGTACGCCGTGCGCTCATGCGCGCGGGAAGTGGCAATGCGCGCTCCTTCAAGATCGGCCACGGCGGGACCCTGGACCCGATGGCATCGGGTGTGCTGCCGGTGTGTGTGGGCGAAGGCACCAAGGTCATTCCCTTCTTGCTCGATGCGGACAAGGAATACCTGGCGGCCGTGCGCTTCGGCGTCGAGACCGACACACTGGATGCCACGGGACAGGTGCTGTCCGAAAAGCCGGTCGGCGACCTGGACGCCGCTCGCTTGCAGGCGGCCATGGCAGGCTTTCGCGGCGAAATCGAACAGGTGCCCCCCATGTTCTCGGCGCTCAAACACCACGGCCAGCCGCTCTATCGTTACGCCCGCGCCGGCCAAACGATCGCCCGACCGCCTCGGCACGTGAAGGTGCACGAGCTTGTGCTGCTGGCCTTCGAGCCACCCGATCGAGCCCGCCTGCGCATCCGCTGTTCCAAGGGCACGTATATTCGTTCGCTCGCCGCGGATCTGGGACGTGATCTGGGCGTGGGCGCGCACCTGACCGAGCTGCGCCGAACGGCGTCGGGTCCATTTGGCCTGGCGCAAGCCCTGTCCCTCGACGCCATCGAGGCATGCCTTGAAGAGGGCCGCGCTTTGCCCTTCGTCTCGCTGCGTGAGGCCCTCGCCCAGCTTCCGGCCGTGACCGTCGCAGATGCGCTGGCCGTGCGTCTGGCTCGCGGCCAGCGCGTTCAGTGGGAGGAATTCGGCCCCGGCGTGGCCGAGCGGGGGCCTGTTTGCGTCCTGCTTCCGTCGGAAATCGTGGTTGCCGTGGTGGACCGAAACACGGAAGGGGCTGTGCGTATCCTTCGAGTGTTTAACGTCGGTTGACTCTCGGCGCGCAATGTAGGAAATTAGGCGAAGAGAAAAAGGCGAAAGTTAAAGAAAAGAGCGTGATTGCATGGCGCTAGCCGCAGTAAAGAAAGCAGAAGTTGTCAAGAAGTACGCCCGGGGTCCGGCTGACACGGGATCCCCTGAAGTCCAGATAGCCCTATTGTCTGAGCGTATCGCGTATCTGACCGAGCATTTCCGCGAGCATTCCAAGGACCACCATTCACGTCGTGGCCTGCTCATGCTGGTCGGACAGCGACGTCGACTGCTCGACTATCTGAAGAAAAAGAACGTCAAGCGTTACCGAGACGTGATTGGTTCGCTCGGTATTCGCAAGTAGGCCCGAAGGTTTTCCAGTATGGAGGGCGGGCGTGCGTGATGCATCGCCCGCCACTTAAACAGAGGGCCCCGGTGCTTGCGTTCATCCTTCTTCCCGCTGGTTCGAGCCGCGCCTTGCGTTCGGTGCAGATTCGATCCGGACCTGCGAGATGAGGGACGAAGCCACAGGGGCCGCTAGAGAGGAGCAGCGAAATGTTCGTACGTGAAGGCGTGTCCCTAGGTGGCAAGGAACTCAGTATCGAGGTCGGCCGCATGGCCAAGCAGGCCGACGGGGCCGTGGTGGTGCGCTACGGCGACTCCATGGTGCTGGTCACGGCGGTAGGCGCCGCCACGGTGAGGCCGGGCATCGATTTCATGCCCCTCACCGTCGACTATCTCGAGAAGACGTCGGCCGCGGGCAAGATCCCGGGCGGCTATTTCAAGCGCGAAGGACGGCTCACCGAGACCGAAATTCTGACCTCGCGGATCATCGACCGGCCCTGCCGGCCGCTCTTCCCCAAGGGATGGCGTTTCGACACCCAGGTCATCGCCATGGTTTTGTCGACCGACCGGGAGAACCCGACCGACGTGCTGGCCATGACCGGCGCCTCGGCTGCGCTGCACCTTTCCGATTTGCCTTGGGCCGGCCCCTTTGCTGGCGTGCGCGTGGGCCGCATCGGCGGCGAGTTCATGGTCAATCCGACCTTTTCCCAGCGCGAGGCCTCGGAGCTGGACCTGACGGTGGCCGCCAGCCGCGACGCCATCGTGATGGTGGAGGGCGGGGCCCAGCACGTGTCCGAGGAAGTGCTGGTCGACGCGCTCATGTTCGCGCACAAGGCGGCGCAGCCGCTCATCGACCTGCAGGAAAAACTGCGGGCCGCGGTGGGCAAGCCCAAGCGCGCCTTCCAGGCTCCGGTGGTGGATCTGGCGCTGGACGCGCGCGTGCGCGAGTTGGCCCAGCCCAAGATCGAGGCCGCCATGGCCATCCGCGAGAAGCTCGAGCGCTATGCGGCCCTGGATGCGGTGGGAAGCGAAATCCTGGAAGTGGCCAAGACAGAATTTTCCGAGCGTGACTCTGAGATCAAGGAGGTCTACGAGTCGGCCAAGAAGAAGCACCTGCGCGAGTTGGTGCTCAACACCGGCCGGCGCATTGACGGGCGGGCCACCGAGGACATCCGGCAGATCACCTGCGAGGTGAGCCTTCTGCCGCGCACGCATGGCTCGGCGTTGTTCACGCGCGGGGAAACCCAGGCTCTGGTCACCGCGACCCTGGGAACCAAGCAGGACGCGCAACACATCGAGGGATTGGGCGAGGAGTTCGAGAAGACCTTCATGCTGCACTACAATTTCCCGCCGTTCTCCACGGGAGAAACCAAGCCTTTGCGCGGCGCCAGCCGACGTGAAACCGGTCACGGCCATCTGGCCGAGCGGGCCTTGTCCGTGATTCTGCCCGACGAGAAGGACTTCCCGTACACCATCCGCGTGGTGTCCGAGATCCTCGAGTCCAACGGCAGCTCGTCGATGGCCTCGGTGTGCGGCGGCGCGCTGGCGCTGATGGACGCGGGCGTGCCCATCAAGACGCCGGTGGCTGGCATTGCCATGGGTCTCATCAAGGAAGGTGAGCGCGTGGCTGTGCTGTCCGACATCCTGGGCGACGAAGATCACCTGGGCGACATGGATTTCAAGGTGTGCGGCTCGCGCAACGGCGTGACCGCGGTGCAGATGGACATCAAGATCCAGGGACTGAGCCGAACGATCCTCGAGCAGGCTCTGCAGCAGGCCAAGCGCGGCCGCATGTTCATCCTGGGCAAGATGGCCGAAGCGCTGCCGGCGCCGCGCGAGGAGCTGAACAAGTACGCCCCGCGCATCTTCACCCTCAAGGTCAAGCCCGACAAGATTCGCGACATCATCGGCCCGGGCGGCAAGACCATCCGAGGCATCACGGCGCAGACCGGAGTGGCCATCGACGTGGAAGACGACGGCACGGTCCACATCGCGTCGCCCGACGGGCTGCTGGCCCAAAAGGCCATCGACATCATCAAGGGGCTCACGGCAGAACCGGAAGTGGGCGAGTTCTACCTGGGCGTGGTCAGGCGCCTGGCGGACTTCGGCTGCTTCGTGGAGATCCTGCCCGGCACCGATGGTCTGGTACACGTCAGCGAGCTGGACACGAAGCGCGTGGAGAAGGTGATCGACATCTGCAAGGAGGGCGACGAGATGCTGGTCAAGGTCATCGGTATCGACCGCGCCTCGGGCAAGGTGCGCCTGTCGCGCCGAGAGGCACTGGGCAAGACCCCGGACGTGGTGCACAACCTGAAGGCCGGGTTCTCGACGTAGTTGGAAATTGCGGGCCGCCCGAAGGGCCGGCCTGCGGGTAGCGGGCCGCGGGCCGCGTGAGCGAGGGCGTGAGCGTGTTCGTGTGGGGTACGCGGAAAGCGTAGGCGAGGGGCGCTCCGGGTGCTGCGGACCGCGCGGGCTGCACAACCGTCCACGCAGGCCGCACGACGCTGGCCGCTCACGCTACCGTTACCGCTGGCCGAGCCTGCGCGGAAGCCACCTCCGGTCTGGTCCAGGATCGTGGTAGCCATACATCCTATGATGATCCTACTGAGTGTGCTCGAAATCGCAGCTTGCGTTTGTCTGGTAGTGATTACCTGCCTCCAGCTTGGGCTTCGAAGTTATGCCAAGGAAAAGGGCAAGGATCTGGCGACGAAGGAGGATATTGCAGCCATCACTAGAGAAGTTGAGGGCGTCAAGGCGGAGTATGCACAAAAGCTGCTTGCCCTCGAACACTCCAACGAGTTGATCCTCGAACGGACACAGCAGCGGCACCAGCTCTCTCTTGCTGCGCTTGAGCAGCGGCTTCAAGTGCACCAGGAGGCATTCGCGAGGTGCTACGAGTTGCGCGAGATCTCGGGCAATCAAGTCACTGAGGCTGAGGCGGTGAAGAAGCTCAGCGACTCCTGTCAATGGTGGCGCAGGAACTGTCTGTATCTCAGCCCAGAGGCGTCCAAGGCATTCATCTCCGCGTGCAACGCTGCAGGAGGTCTCTTGGGGACCCGCAGGGTGCCGAACGGCGATAGAGAAGGGAGGCTATGGGATACGCTCGCGCAAGCGAGTGGGGAGATCGCCAAGTCTGTGAAGCTCCCAGGAATCTCGATCTCGTTGGCGGAAGATCCCAACGCCGCTAGAGACGGTCAAGGAACCTAG
>CAVWUP010000044.1:0-38479 GCA_963758155.1 uncultured delta proteobacterium | reverse complement strand
GCGGGCGTGACAGATGGCGATGGCCAGGGCGTCGGCGGCATCGGCCTCGGGCGCGCGGCGCATGGACAGGAGCGCGCGCACCAGGAAGGCAACCTGGGACTTGCTCGCGCGGCCGTGGCCGACAATCGTGCGCTTGACCCGGGCCGGGGCGTAGCCGACGACCGGCAGGCCGCGGTCGCCGGCCACGAACAGGGCCACGCCGCGCGCCTCGCCCAATGCCAGGGTGGCCTGCACGTTCTTGCCGTAGAAGGCCTGTTCCAGGGCCACCTCGTCGGGCCGCAGCTCGTCGAGCAGCTCGCACAGGCCGCGGCCGATGGTCAACAAACGCTGGTTGCGCGGCTGGCGGGGCGGCGCGGAGATCACGCCGCACTCCACGTAGCACAACTTCGCGTTGCCGATGCGGTCGACGATGCCGTAGCCCAGGCGCAGGGTGCCTGGATCGATGCCCAGGATGCGCGTGCGGCCTGCGGCAGACATGCGGCAGGATTCGGCTAGGAAAGCTTGGCCAGCGTGGCCTCGTCCACGTCCAGATTCGAGTACACGTTCTGGACGTCGTCGTTGTCTTCCAGGATGTCGAGCAGCTTGAGCGCGGATTCGGCTTCCTTGCCCGACAGGCGCGTCTTGTTCTGCGGCACCATGGTCACCTCGGCCGAGGCCGGGTCAGGCATGCCGGCCCTCTTCAGGCCGTCGCGGATGCGCTCGAACTCCTTGGGCTCGGTGGTGACGGTGAACACATCGTCCTCGGCGCGAACGTCGTCGGCACCCAGCTCGATGGCCGCGTCGGTCAGCTTGTTCTCGTCGACCTTGTCCTTTTCGTAGACGATCACGCCCTGTTTCTTGAACATCCAGGCCACCGAGCCCGAACCCGCCAAATTGCCGTTGGCCTTGGTCAGCAGGTTGCGAATCTCGCCGGTGGTCCGGTTGCGGTTGTCGGTCATGATGTCGGCCAAGATGGCCACGCCACCCGGGCCAAAGACTTCGTAGGTGAACTCTTCGTAGTTCACGCCTTCCAGATCGCCGGTGCCTTTCTTGATGGCGCGGTCGATGGTGTCGTTGGGCATGTTCTGGCCGCGCGCCTTGTCCACCGCCGAGCGCAAGCGGGGATTGCCGTTGATATCACCACCGCCAAGTCTGGCGGAAATGGTGATCTCCTTGATGACTTTGGTCCAGAGCTTCGACTTCTTGGAGTCGGAGGCCTCTTTCTTGTGCTTGATCTTCGACCATCTGTTGTGACCGGACATGCCCGCTTTGTAGCACTTTTCATTCGCAAATGCCCCGCTTGCGGGCGCCAAAATCGCCTGTTCGACGCCGCAGCGCTCCGTAACGAGCGTGCGCTACCAGCCTGGCGTCGGAGTTTCGGGCGCGTTGGTCCAGGCGCTGGGCTGGTCGCAGGCGTCGACTGAAACCCGATTCACGCTCATGCCGTTCCAGGCCGTGGCGCTGACATCGACCCAGCCCCCGTACTCACTGATCGTTGTGCCATCCGGACCAACGAGGGAAATCGGCGCGCCGTTGTTTGAAAGCCCATCGATCCCAATCCGGCCTGACACGTGGACGATTACCGTGCCATCGCGCGGCACCGGATCCTTGCCGTCATCCATGACGAAGTTGGCCGACACGACCAGCGCGAAGCCGCCGGCCGGGACAGTCAGGTCGGGCAGAACATCGTTGCCTTTCTCGTCTTCGATGAACATGCCTGCCAGCGAGACCGGCTCGGCTTCCAGGTTCTCCAGCTCGACGAACTCCTGCGTGTATTCTGAGCCAGCGGGATTGGCCAGCACCTCGGTGATGACCAGCCGGGGCAGCTTGGGCGGCAGGTGCAGCGCGACCGCGGCAGAATCCGCGCTGTTGCCAGCGCGATCCGTGGCACGCGCGACTGCCTCAGCGTCCACATCGGCCGGTAGGTCCGGCAGGTGGGTCAGCAGGTCGAACTTGGTGGCCATCGCGCCCAGATCCAGGCTGGCCACCTGATCGCCGGCCGTAATGATGATCTGGCCCCACGCCAGCTCATCTGTGGCGAACTGCGCCTGCACGCACCCTTCGGTGAGGGTCATGGCAAAGCCGACGATCAAAGGAGCGTATTCGTCGGGCGCATCGGCCGTGGTGAACGAGCCAACCTGGCCGGCCGGAACCGGCTTGCCGCCCTCGAAGTGCAAGGCATCAGCGCCAATCGCGACGACATACGAGGTCGTCGATTCCAGGACGCCGGCCGGTGCGGCCACGTAGCACGAGCCGCTGCAAGGTCCGGTGTCCCCGTCACCCAAGGCCAGCGCGACCTCGGTGCCATCGCTGGCGCGGAGATTGAGCGAAGCGCCCGCGTCGGGAAGTTGCACGGGTTCGGAAAAACGAAGCACGACCTTGGCCAGGTTGGGCGGCACCTGTGTTGTGCCAGGAGGCGGGTCGACCAGCTCCGGCAAGCCCAAGACGACGCCAGAATCGCTGGCCCTACCTCCATCAATAGTCGTCGCGCCGGGAACATGTCGTTCCGCTCCCAGGTCGGTGCTGGGCGAGCAGGCGACGTGAATGAGCCACACCACAGGGCAAAGGCGCGAAGCAGACATCGCCCGCTTTATCGGACGGGCCGATCCAAAGTTGCGCCGAAGGACGCGTCTTGCACGCTGGCCACGATATACTCGCCGCGACCATGAAGACCAAGCCCGATCTCATCCTGGCTTCCACGTCGCCGCGGCGGCGCGAACTGCTCGAACGCTTGGGCCTGGTGTTGCGCATCGAACCGGTGGACGTGGATGAGACGCCGGCGCCGGGTGAGAAGGCGCGGGCCTATGCGCAGCGCCTGGCGGCCGAGAAAAGCGATGCGGCACTGGCCAAACTGGGCCAGCAGACCCTGCCCATTCTGACCGCGGACACAGTGGTCGTGCTGGGCGACGACATTTTGGGCAAGCCGGCCGACCGGGACGAAGCAGCGGCCATGCTGCGCCGGCTGGCCGGCCGGCGCCACGAGGTGATGACGGCCTATCGCGCGCACTTTGCTGGCCGCATGGTCGAGCGCCTGGTCAGCACTGGCGTGAGCTTTCGCTCGATCGATCCGGCCGAGCTGCTTGCCTATCTCGATTGCGGCGAATGGCAAGGCAAGGCCGGCGCCTACGCCATCCAGGGCATCGCCGGCGCGTTTGCCATCGAGGTGCGCGGATCGTTCTCCAACGTGGTCGGGTTGCCGCTGGCCGAGGTCATCGCGGATCTGCGCGCACTCGAAGCCCTGCCCGGCTATCCGCCCGCGGCTTTTGGGGGAATTTCCCGGTGAATCGCGCCGAACAAATCGCGGCCAACCTGGCCGATGTGCGCGCCCGTTTGGCGCTGGCCGAGACCAGCGCGGGTCGGCCCGCAGGCAGCGCGCGCCTGGTGGCGGTCAGCAAAATGGTTGCGGCGGCGGATATTCTGGCTGCCTTGGCCGCCGGCCAGCAGGTCTTTGGCGAAAGCTACGGGCAGGAATTCCGCGACAAGCGCGTGGAGGTCGAGACCACCGCACGAGCCGCCGGCCTCCCGCAGCCGCTTTGGCACTTCATCGGCCCGCTGCAAACCAACAAGGTGAAGTACGTGGTCGGCAACGTGGCCCTGATCCATTCCATCGAGGCGGGCGATGTGCTGGCCGAGTTCGAGCGACGCGTGGCCGCCTTGAAACCAGCGACGCTGCAGGACTGCCTCATCCAGGTCAACGTGGCTGGCGAGACACAGAAGCACGGCGTGCCGCCGGCGGCGCTTCCCGCGCTGCTGACCAGCTTTGCTCGGCTCGGCCACCTGCGCTGCACCGGCCTGATGGTCATGCCCCCATTCAGCGACGATCCCGAGGCGTCGCGGCCCCACTTCGCAGCCCTCCGCCGCCTGCGCGACGAGCAAGCCGGCGTGAGCCGGGCCAACGTCAACCTGACGGAACTGTCCATGGGCATGAGTCACGACCTGGAAGTTGCCGTGGCCGAGGGCGCGACCCTGGTGCGCGTGGGCACGGCCATCTTTGGCGAGCGTCAGTAGGTGCCGGTTTGACTTCGCAGACGGTCAGGGGTAGCACTCTGGGCCGCCCAATCCGGTCTCGGCCTCCTTCCGAGCCCGTCAGTTGAACTCGCAGGCACAAGAGGCCCCGAAGGACGGGGGCCGGCCAAGAAAGCTGCATGAGTAGTCACTCGCCCACCGGGCCTGAAGAAAAGGCGTCCCTGCTGGAAACGGGATGGCGGGTCATGGTGGGTCGACCGCGGGATTTCAAAGATCCCGGTGTTTTCCACAAGATCTCGCTGGTGGCGTTCCTGGCCTGGGTGGGCATGGGCGCCGACGGCTTGTCGTCGTCGGCCTACGGCCCTGACGAATCCTTCCGCTCGCTGCTCGAACACGGCAACGTCACCTATCTGGCGGTGTTCATGGCGCTGGCCACCGCACTGACCGTGTTCGTGATGTCCTACGCCTATAGCCGCATCATCGAACACTTCCCGACCGGCGGCGGTGGCTACGTGGTGGCGAGCAAGTTGCTCGGCCAGAAGGCCGGGTTGCTGTCCGGCTCGGCCCTGCTGGTCGACTACATCTTGACCATAACCGTGTCCATCGCATCAGGCGGGGATGCCGTGTTCAACATGCTGCCGCTGGCCTGGCACGCGTGGAAGTTGCCCATCGAGTTTGTCGTCATCATGCTGCTCATCGTCCTCAACATCCGCGGCGTCAAGGAGTCGGTCACGCCGCTGGTGCCGGTTTTCATGGTCTTCGTGGTCACGCACCTGGTGCTGATTCTGGGTGGCCTCGGGTCGCACATCGGTCACGCACCCGAAGTGGCCGCCAACCTCAGGCACGAGTTCTCGCAGAGCATCCACAGCTACGGCGTGTTCGGCGTGTTCATCATCTTCATGACCGCCTACTCCAGAGGCGCCGGCACGTACACCGGAATCGAGGCCGTGTCGAACGGCTTGCAGATGATGCGCGAGCCACGCACGACCACGGGCAAACGCACCATGGTGTACCTCTCCGTCTCGCTGGCTTTCACCGCGGGCGGCATTCTGCTCTGCTATCTCCTCTTTGGCATCCGCCCGCAAGAAGGCAAGACCCTGAACGGTGTCTTGGTGGAGGCCTTCGCCTCGAACTGGCAGCTGCTCGGTTTGCCGGTCGGCAAGGTGTTCGTCGTCATCGCACTGGCGTCCGAGGGCGCCCTGCTCTTCGTGGCCGCGCAGACCGGTTTCATCGACGGGCCGCGGGTCATGTCCAACATGGCCGTCGATTCGTGGCTGCCGCGGCGATTCGCATCCCTGTCGGATCGCTTGACCACCAAGGACGGGGTCGTGCTGCTGGGAGTAGCGGCGATCTCTCTACTTCTCTTTACCCACGGCAACGTGGACGCGCTGGTGACCATGTACGCCATCAACGTGTTCATCACGTTCTCGCTCTCTCAGCTCGGCATGTGCCGTTTCTGGCTGCGTGAGCGGTCTCGCGATGCCAAGTGGGCGCGTCACATCCTGGTCCATGTCGTCGGACTGGTGATGTGTCTGGCCATCCTCGCCTTCACCATTGTCCTCAAGTTCTCGCAGGGCGCCTGGCTGACCCTGCTGGTGACCACCGCTCTCATCGTGGTGTGTTTGCTGGTCAAGTCCCACTACCGCGAGGTCGCACGCCAACTGGCCTTGCTCGATGCTGACCTGGACAACCTGGTGGGGCTCGACGGAAATGGCGGCGAGCCCGATCCCAGCAAGCCCACCGCGGTCCTGCTGGTGGCAAAGTATGGCGGTCTGGGCGTGCACTCCATGCTCTCCATCCAGCGCACCTACCCCGGCTATTTTTCCAACCTGGTGTTCGTCTCGGTGGCCGTGCACGACTCGGGTACGTTCAAGGGCGCGGCCGAGGTCGACGCGCAACGCCTCCAGGTCGAGGAGACTCTCAAAAAATACGTGGCCCTGGCCAAGAGCTTGGGCTGGAACTCCAGCTACCGAATGGCCGAAGGGCTGGACGCGGTGTACGAGGCCAGCCGCCTGTGCATCAGGATCGCGGACGAGTTTCCCCGCGTCGTGTTCTTTGCCGGCAAGCTGATCTGGAAGCGCGAAACATGGATGCAGAAGATTCTGCACAACGAGACCGCCTACCAGGTCGAACGCCGCTTGCACTGGAAAGGCCTGGCTATGGCTGTGCTTCCCGTGCGCGTGGGCGACGACGCCCGCAGTGCGCCGCTGATGTCGCGGCAGCAGTAGGCGCACAATCCCGCGACCGTCGCGCGCGAGTTGGCCGATATTTGCGTGATGTCCTACGCCGCCCTGGCTGAGCACCATCGGCGCCTCTCGCAACTTCATCACGTTGAGGCGATCACGGTCTGGGACGAATCCACCATGATGCCCGTCGGAGGAGGAGCCGCGCGTGCCGAGGCGCTGTCGACGCTGCGGGGCCTCATTCACGAACATTCAACGCGCGAAAATTTGGCCGACCTGTTTGCCGTGGCTCGGGCAGAAGCCGTGAATCTTCCCGCGTGGCAGGTCTCGACCAGCTGGCTCGGCAAGAACGTTTGGAGCCAGGGATCGTTTTTGGAGGCTCAGGCTCTGGTTGCGCGTGCCACCGGAAGCCCGCTTGGCACCGAGGCGTTCGAACAGCATCTGCAGCGCCGCTACCTTCACCGGGAATCGTGAGGAACCTCATGCAGCACGCGACTGTGTTGGAAGCCGATTTCGTGCAAAGTCTGGAAGAGTTTGTCGGCAGCAGCGTCTTGGTCGCCGCAAGCCCAGAAACTGACTAGGACTCGCTGCTGTTGACTACTTGTCGGTCCACAGGTCTTCGTGGACGCTTGCGACGGATGGAGTAACCTCCGACTGCGCCATGCCTGCACGACGCAACAAGCGACGAAACGGCCACCTGGGCCGTGGTCTGCTCGCTTCGCTGCTCGTGCATGCTCAGATCATTCTGCCTCTGGTGGTCTTGGCACGCCTGTATGGCAAGCACGAGTCGAACGAGGTCGACTTGAGCTTTGAATCGGTCAAGGAAGATGAGCTGCCGGCCGGGCTTCCCACCGTCGAGGAACCCCCGCCGCCCGAAAAGCGCGCGCACGACAAGACGCCGCGCAAGCTCGCGCAAACGGAGAAGAAACCGGAACCCGAGATCGAAACCCCTCCGCCGGAAAAGATGCCACCCATTCCCAGGCCGCCGGAGAAGCCGCTGGCACAACTTCCGCCTCCCAAACCAGCAGAGCCGCCTCCACCGCCGCCGCCCGAACGATTGCACCAAAAGATCGTCGAGCTGGACATGGGCAAGAATGTGGAGGCGCCCGACAATGCCAAGTACCTGGCCGACAAGAACAACCGAACCGACAATGAGACCCGCGCGCGCGAAACCAACTTGGAGCGCGAGCAGGCCGGCAAAGAGGCCCAACGCTCGGACCAGGAAGACAAGATCGCTGAACTGGAGGATCGCGAGGCACGACCGGAAAAGCGCGCGGGCCAAGGCGAGCGCCCCTTGCCCGAGTCTTTCCAGCCCCAGGCGCCCAACAAGGCCACCTTGTCCATGCGCGGCCCGCGCCGGGTCGAAAGCGCGGAACGGGAAACCATTTCACCGGACGGGACGCGCCTTGTGCCCGAGGAGGAACGGCGCAGCTCGCGCGGCAGCGATGGCGGCCCCTCCGCAAGGCTGCGCCTGACCCGCAGACAGTACGAATCGGTTTTCGGTACCGACGCCGAGGCCTCGGCAGCGCTGGCCAAGGCCCAGCGATCCCTGCGCAAGGGCAAGTCCGCCGAACGGCGTGAGCGGGTGCGCTCGGCCCTCGAGAACTTCATCACCGAGGTCAAGCCGGGCAACCAGACCGCGCTCAACACGCGCGCCGCGCCCTTTGCCCAGTTCATCACGCGCATGCATCGAAAGATCCATGAGCTGTGGGCCTTCGGTTTCATGACCGGCCTGGACAGCAAGCCCGGCAACTTGCCGCTCAACGATCTCAGTCTGGTGGCCAAGCTAGAAATCGTCCTCGACGGTCAGGGTAATGTGGACCGCGTGGCTGTGGTGCGATCGTCGGGGCTGACCATCTACGACAGCGCGGCCATCGACGTTGTGTACAGCGCCGCGCCCTACCCCACCCCGCCGCCGACCATCCTGTCCGGCAATGGCAAAGTCTACATTCACTGGACCTTCCACCGCAACGAAGAGGCCTGCGGCACCGCCGGCGTGGACTATTTCATCCTGAACAACGGCCCCAAGGCTCCCGAAAAGACCGCGCCGGCATCCGGAAAGAATGCTGGTTGAACTACCAAAGTTTCCGCAGCACAGTCGCGGGATAGTAGTGGCGCAGGATTTCGCGATACTTCTTGCCGGCTTCCGCCATTCCCACGGCGCCCGTCTGGCACATACCCACGCCGTGGCCAAATCCGGCACCGCGAAAAACCGCGCCGCCGTCCTTGACCTCGACCACGAACAGCGAGCTGCGCAGCCCGCCGAAAGCCTGACGGATGCGCAACTCGCCGCGGATGGTTTCACTTCGCGCAGAGCCGACCACACGCACCGCCAGTGCGCGCCCGGATACTCCCCGTTGCGGCACCTCGATGGCCCGAATCTCACCCAGATGGTAGCGCACCAGCAGCTTGTCCAGCTCCGCGGCCGTTCGCTGCACGGTCCAGCGAAAACGGTCGCCCGCACCGAGATGAGCGTGGCCACAGTAGGCAGCGGGCGGCTGGTCAATGAAACGCGCGACGTTCTCTGCGCTCACGCCCGCTGCATAGATGTCAGGCTTGCCGGCTGCAGGCGCGGGCGCGTCGCGATGGCCACGCAAAGCCGCCAGCGCGGGCATCTCGGGCCAGGCATTCTCGTTGTTCTCGGTGTGGCCGCCGCAGTTGGCTGAATACACGGTGTCGGCCAGATCCTTGCCGTCGTCGGTGAACAGAACCTCGCCGCGGGTTGCGGCCACCGCCGCCGTGGTCCGCGGCGTCTCGTGGCCCGCCCCCAAGTACACCTGACAGTGTGTCTGCGAGCACAGCCGGAAGGGATCACCCAAATGGCGCGTGCCGATCTTCGACAGCAACTCACCTCGCGCGGCCACGGCCTGCGCCTTGAGCGCCTCCTCCGGCGCATTGGGGAAGATTTCCGCCGGGAGCAAGCCGGCTAGAAACCGATCCTCGGGCAAGGCATTGACCACAGCCAAGCTGCCATTGCGATCCAGTGTCACGTACACCTTGCCAAAGTAGGCGCCCGACACTTTGCCCGCCGGGCCCTCGGCCTCCACCTGCAGGGGGCTATCCCCGCCCGCCACGAACCACAGCACGCCCTCGTTGCGCACGTGCATCCCAGTCTTGCCGCCAACCGCTTCCAGTTGCCCATGTGGGCGATCGAGTAACTCGGTGAACACGCCCGGGTTGGACAGGGTGGCCTTGCGGCCCAAGGTCTCGAACGCCTGCTCGGCCTCCTCCGGCTTGCGGTAGGGACCGACCGCCACCAGGACCTCGCGTCGGTCGAGAACCTCGCCGCCCACGCCGAACACCGTGCCCTGCTCGAAGCGCTTTGGCTTTTCGCCCAACTCTTTCCATTGCTTAATGTGAGCGTCGGCCTCATCCCCTTGTCCCGGTTTTCCGCGCCACACCACAGCCCAGTGGCTCAGCTTGGCCGGCGCGGTCGAAGAAGCCCGAACCTGCCACGATTCCTCGCCGCGCACTTCTGAGCCGCCCTCGCCTTCGGGAAAGAGGCGTAAGCCGCCCGCGGGGCCGGCGCTGACGGTCACCCGCGCCAGGCCTTCGGCAATGGCCACCGGCACAACCGGGAAGCCCTGCTTGGTAAAACGGAATTCGGCCGAGTAGATCGCGCGCAGCTTGTCCACACCCGAGAACTCGTCAGCCGCGTGCGCCGATGGCGCCCAAGCGGCCAGGGCGCATCCGAGAGCTGTCAGTTGCAGGTGCCTCCCGTTCATCGCATTTCGTGTGCGGAAAGGTAACGCAGGTTCAGGAAGTTCACAGTGAAATGCGCCACCACCGGCCCGGTCAGATCGCCCGACCAAAGAAAGAGCTGTCCGAAGACCAGGCCCGCGATGAACGAGGAAATGGTCCAGGGCAAGAAGCGCAGCTTGGGCCCCACGTGAAGCAAGGCGAACACCAGGCTCGATCCCCAAAGCCCGATGGCCGACAAGAGGGCTCCACGGAAGAAGATCTCCTCACCCAGCGCTGAAGCCACAGCCAGCACCACCACCTCAGCATCGGGCAGCGGCCCCAGCATGGCGCGCATGTCTCGATGAAGTGCGCGCGCCCATTCGAATCTGTGAACCGCCAAGCGCGACGCAAAAACGTAGCCGAGCCCGATCAGGATTCCGGCGACGATCCCTAGCAGGGTCTGGGTGTCCTCGCGCCCTGCCAGGCGCCAGGTGCTGGAATCGCCACGCAAGCTGGACCAGGCCACGCCAGCAGAGGCCAGTGCAAGATAGAGTGTCAGCACCAGGCCTGCGCGAGACCAACTTCTGGCCGCCCCTGCCATGGCCCGCACCATACCAGCAATTTGAAATGCGCAGCGCGATCCGCGACATGACGTCAGATCGAGTCATTTACCTGTGCGTCACCGCCAACTACTAATATCCATTTGTTTTCAATTAAATACGCGACGCCGCAATGAGTTCTAAACGCCAAGTGCCGCGTTGTTCCTAGGCTCATTTCCGCCGTTGGCCCGACGCCGTCATGGTAGATGTTCTCCATTAAATGGCGCTATCGGCGGTCAAAACCAGGCGTAGCCTTGCTCGGCTGACTACCGACGATCCGGTGGAGCGCGAGGTTGGTCTGCAGAAGCTCCTCTCCACACGCATCTGCGATCTGCAACTCGATCCTCAGGATGTCCTGGCCGAATGTCTGGCCCAAGTCGGCGCGGAGTTGCGCGCAAAGGGGATCACATTCGTCCCGCAGTACTACCTGGGCGACGATGACTTCTGGACGGCCGATCGCGCCGTGAGCGTGAACATCCCCTGGTACCTTGCCAACTCCGTGCTGTGGCAGATGGTCAACGACCACCTGTTCGAGTACACGCGCGACGAAGTCTTGATGTATCTGCGCCACGAGACCGGGCATGCCGTCAACTACGCCTTTGAACTGTGGAAGCGCAAGGACTGGACGCAGACCTTTGGCGATTTTCGCCGCTCGTACCGCGACGTCTACAACGCGAATCCATGGAGCCACGACTACGTGAGACACCTGCACCGCGCAGGCATGTATCACTACGCGCAGAAGCATCCTGACGAGGATTTCGCCGAAAGCTTCGCCGTTTGGCTCGATCCATCGTCGCGCTGGCGACGCCGCTACCGCGACTGGCAGGTTGCGGTGACAAAGCTGGAGTACGTGGACCGTATCATCGATCTGGAAGGCGCCTGCCGGGGCACGCCCCCCAATCAAAGAACCGGCTCGCAGGCACCCTACAGCGAGATCAGAGAAACTGTCGCCGAGTACTTCGACATCAACCACGCGCTGGACCCGGACCTGGCCGAGTACCGCAAGGATCTGCTCGACATCTTCCCCCGGCGCTCCCTACGCGCGCGCGGGTCGCAGGGCGCCTTGTCCGCCGCCCGCTTCATCCAGCAGCACCAGCGACTTCTAATAAGCAAGCTGGGTGGCTGGATCGGCGATTCTGACCGACGCGTGATCGGCAAGTTTCTGCGCCAACTCCAGGCTCTGTGCACCTACGAGCACTTGGTCGTGCCAGAGAACCGGCGCAACGAGAAACTGGTCGACCTGACCATCGTGGCGACGTGGCACGTGGTCGACGGAATTCACAGGTTAAGCGAGTAACTTCGGCGAAGCTCCCTCCCACCACCGAGGCGACGACGGCCGACGATCCGGGCCGCTGGCTGCGTCGGGCCTGCGCTTCCGGTCCTCAAGTACATCAGTACATTCCGGTCCGGTTCTCGGCCCTCCTTGCCAGCAGCCCGGCTTGTCGGCCGAATGCTAAGGGACATCGCGATCTGTGCCTATTGGGAGCGCGGAGGAAGCACAATTGCGATGGTTGGCGGCAAGTGTAGCTCGCCGGCTTCCCTACGCCGGTTGCCGCATGCACGCGTGGCCGGACACGAAGGCGGGTCCGCTTTCAGACGAAGGATCCCTACTCGGTCTTCAAGCCGTGTTGGATGATACGGCGAAGGCCCTCGGGACCCAGCCGCGAGCCCCGCTTTTCTTCCTCGAAGATGATCTGCGCGAGGGTTGCCGACGTGAGGTCTGCACCGCTGACGTGATCGGTGACCTTCACCTCATCGCCGTTGCGTACGAACCCCGCCACATCGGCCAGCGTCACGTAGTGCTTGTCAAAGGTGTCGTAGAGTTTCCGATTCGAGTAGCGCTTGATTGTTCGCATGGTGGCACAGAAGAATGACACATCTTGTGACGAAATGACACGATTCTGACGAAGACATGCAGCAAACCACCAGCCGCGCTCGCGCCATGTCCGCCGGAGTTTGGAGATTGCAGGTCGGGCGCGACACGCATTCACTACCACCAGTAGATGCTGGCGTAGGAGTAGGTGCCAGCACTGCAGTCGAAGTAGTAGTAGCCGTTGACCTTCGCGGGAAGGGGAATGTTGCCGCAGTCCTTGGCGACACCGTTCACCTTGAGGGTGCGACCGCCGAAGTTCGAGCAGCCCCAGCCATTGATGTTGTCCGGCGTCCTGAAGCAATAGGCGCTAACAGTGCCAAAACTCCCGGAATTTCCGCTTCCGCTGCTGCCGGTGACAGTCGCGGCCGGCACGCAAGGCTCGGCTCCTCCGCCGCCATCCCCGCCCGTCGAGCCATCGGACCCGCCACCGCCGCCTCCGTTGCCACCACCCGTCCCGCTCACACCTCCGCCGCTGGAACCCCCAGCCCCGCCCGAGGACACAATGGTCGTGCCTCCGCTTGCGACGCCGCCGCTGCCCACGCCGCCGGTGCTGCCCCCTGTAACCACCCCGCCCGTGCTTGTGGAGCCGCCGAACGCGGACGTGCCGCCGCCAGCGCCGCCGCTGGCCACTCCGCCAGTAGCCGCGCCGCCGGTGTTCTTGCCACCGGTGGCCGCGCCGCCGCTACCCTTGCCGCCAGTACCCGCACCGCCGCTGCCCTTGCCGCCGGTGGTGCTGATTCCGCCGCTTCCGCTGTTGCCGCCTGCGGTGGTCGCGCCACCCAGAATCGAATTGCCACCGACGCTGGACGAGCCGCCTGCGCCACCCGGGCTTCCGGAACTGCCCGCGCCGCCTGGACCAACCGAGCCCCCCGTGAGCGTGCTGGATGCGGTGGAGCCCGCCGGCGCAGTCGTTCCGCCGCTGCTCGAAGAACTGGAGAACGTGCCGCCACCGACGCCGCCGGTGTTGCCGCCCGTGAGTTGCGCTTGACCGCGCATCACCTCATCCGGTGCGCCGCAGGTTGCGCCGAACATCAAGCCGGCAACCGCAACCGGCAGAAGCACAGCGAGCGGGACTTCGGCGAATCCGCTTGCTCTTGCGACCACCCATCGCCACGCGCCCATCCCACCACACGCGCCGGTCTGAATAAGTTGTCGTCTCACTTTGTGTTCCTTCTCTCCCAATAAATATAGGGTACGCGCAGCAGACGGTGAAACGAAAATGCGACGAGCAAGCAACTTCAGCGTCGGCCGAAGTTGACTACATTGTCCCACTCACCGCTCGCTCACCGGCGACGGGTGGTGTATCAAAATGCGACGACGCCGCCCAGAGAGACGCCCATTGTTGCCTGCTGGACGCGCTTGTCGTTCAGACGGAAAATCTCGCCACCTGCCTGCGCCGAAAGCACAAGCCACGTGCTGCGATAGGAGCGGAACATGACCGAAGCAGCGCCACCGTAGGTGAATCCGACGGAGTATGAGCCGTCGTGCCAAACATCGTGCTGGCGTACGACCGGCACGCCCACTGTCGGCCCAAGCATCAACGTCAGCCTGTCTGAGCGGTAGAGCGACCAAAGTGCGTCGAGCGAGAGCCCCGTGCGCAGGAACGACGATTGATAGTCCTGCACTCTCGCGTCGGAGGACGAGAACTCACCGCGCACCCGCAACGCGAACCCGCCGATCTGGCGCATATAGGAAAGCGCGCCGACCATGCCGGTTCCCGACACTGGGCTGTTTTGCAGCCCCAAGTGAACTCCGAGCGAATTGGGCTGCCACAGCCCGCCCTTCTCGCGGTGATTCTCGGCATCGGCCACCACCGGGGACATGGTCGATGTCTCGATGGTCGTCGAACTGCCCGCGGCGAGGGAGAAAGTCGTCTCGCTCACGCTGGCCAAGGCCCTTCGCACAACCCGGTATTGGCCGGCAGGCAGTGCCAGATAGAAATCATCGCCGGAAGTCGAGGCCAACTCGGCGATCACCTCGCCGCGACCTTTGTGAACAACGGTGTAGGTCGCGCCCGCCTCGCGCGGAAACACCAACCGAGCGTCGTTGGGCCGCGTGCGCGACAGAATCACGTCGCCGGCGCCCGACATGCGATAGTCGTAGGTGGGATGCTGGCCACCCACCAGGCTGGCCGCTGTGCTGGCCAGCGTGCGCCTGAATGCGAACTGATAGACCTCGCCCAAGGTCACCTGCCCGTCGCGTGAAGTATCGGCGGCGCCGCGCAGACCGGCCATGAAGTTGTGGGTGAAGAATGAGCCCTGCAGGTCATCAGACTCTTGCGATAGCTCATTGGCCGTCGAGGAGGTCACGATGGCCATGCCCCTTACGCTCCCGGGATCGGCCAGATGGATTTCGTAGCCCGGAGCGCGCCGCCCACCCTTCACACCCGTGAGCGCGCCCGACTGGCAGGCGTCGACAAAGGCCACGCGCACGTCGGCCCCGGTAAGCTGTTCGAGATACGAACGCAGATCGCGCAGCGGCAGGCGCGACGAGCCCAGTTCCAGCGCCTCCTGATCACCGTGGCCAGAATAGTAGAAGAGAAACAGGGTCCGTTTTCCATCAGCGTGCGCGCGATCGAGCTGCGCGCGAGCCGCAGCCAGAGTTGCTTCGACCCTGTCGCGCGACGCCCCCGTGACGGTGATAACGCTGTCAAAGTCGCCAGCGCCGCGAAGCAAGACGGCCAGCTTGACGGCCTCTGCCTCGGCGTAGCGAAGGGTACGCGCTGGATCGTGCCCCAGATTGTTGCCCACCACGACTGCCACGCGGGTCTGCTGCGTCTGTGCGCGGGCAGCCCCCTGCCCCAACGCCAAAATCAGGCAAGCGCCCAACAAGCGGAGGGACATGGCTCTAGCGTACCTCATTCTTCCACGGACACGATACCGATAGTGACAAGCCTATGCGCCAAGGTGATCATCGTCACGGCCGCCTCAGCAAAAATGACACCTGCTCTGCCTGGACAGGAAGCCGAGGCACCTGCCGGATGTCACCGTCGACCGCGGCCAATGCCTGGGCCACCGCATTGCGAATGGCGTCCTGTCCAAGCGCGTCCGGCGTCCACAGGGCAAAAACCCTTTCCCATCCGTGGTGGTCGTCCAGTTCCACGGATTCGGGCAACATCACCTCGGAGCCAGGGGGCGCGGTCACGCCGGCTAGCGCGTCATCGCGGTAGTAGGGAAACAGCCGTCCGGTATCGTCGACGCCGAACACCAACAACATGCCGGCTTGGTCCTTGGTGTAGGCAAAGCGCAAGCGGTCGCCTGCCACGAAATCGTCGCCGTCCTTGACCGGAAACACGCTCTCGCCGCGCTTGCAGAACGCCTCGACCAGCAGGGCGCCTTTGGCGCGCACGGTGCCCGCTCGGTGCCTCTCAGCGCCAGAGACGGTGGTGTCGGGCGCCGGAGCACCGCGTGTCACCAAGAGCAGGAGCACGGCCGCAACAGCAACCGGGGTGAGGGTGGCGGGAACGAGGAGTCGCCACCACGCCCTGCGACGCCGTTCGGCCACTTGGGCCAGGATTACCCGAGCTGCGGCGAGGCTCTCCGCCTGAGGATCGACTCCCAGCAATTCCTGGCGGGCCGATTCCAGCTCTGCCAGCGCCGCCGCACACCGTGCGCAGGCACGCAGGTGGTCGCTGGCTTCCGGGGATCTCTCAGCCTGGGGCTGCGCCTCCCATCGGAGAAGTTCCAGGTGTGAGACGCAGCCCCTCATGCACTTCCCTCCCGCCTTGTCGTTCCGCCATCGGGTTCGTCGGCCCCAAGCAAATCCCGAGCGATTCTCGCGAGCTTGCGCAGTCGGTTGAAGACCGTCCGCCTCGTGATCCCCAAGACCTCGGCGATCTCGACCTGCGACATGCCGTCAACATAGTGCATGACCGCCACGGTTGCACCCGACTCACCACAGCGTTCCAGCACGGCCGCAACGAACTCGCGATCCGCGTGGCGCCCCTCCGTCGATCCCGACGACGAGGGCCGCACCCGCAGCGTCGCCGCAGCGCGAGTGTGAACCTTGAGCTCACGAATCTGATTCAAACAAACGTTGGTCGAGACGCGGTACAGGTAGCGAAGGGCATCTTCGTCGTTGGGAAAGCCTGGCCCGCGCGCCAGCACGCGAATGAAAGCCTCCTGGGTCGCGTCCCGTGCCGCTGCCTGCGACTGCAGCATCCGCCGACAGTGGGCATAGATCGCAGGCGCGTACTTTCGATACAACGCAGCAAGAGCCGTCTCGCTTGTTCGTTCCACGACTTGCGGGCTCGCTTTTGGGCCCACGCGAATCAAAGCATAGTCGGCAAGGCCGCTGGGGAAAAGTGGTTCCGCCCATTCTCCCAGATCTGTGGACGACAAGGTTGCTCCCCCGGCGCGCCATGTCACGACCTCCAGCTCGTCAGGCAGACCACGTCCGCAGGCCGATCTGGCCTCCGCGAAAACAGTGCCTCTGAACAGGGTTGGCCGCGCGCCGAGCATTGCTTCTGTTTGAGACCCCACGACCTCCGTGGAGCCATTGATCCTCCTCCGCCGTTGCAACACGTGAGCGCGGCTCGGTGGGAACTGGGCTAATTCGACCGCGCTCCTGCCACCGCCGAAAAGTTGGATGCTCAGGGGCGCCTTGCCGGGGCAAGGCAAGTTGGTGTACAACGGCGTCCTTCTTTGCTGCTTCCCACTTGTCCATTCTTGATGGTTGGGGAGCGCGGACCACCAACGAGGCTCCCCCCCATGAGAATGACCAGACCACCGAGAATTCGAGTCCTGCGCCTGCTCTCTGCTGCGTTCCTTGTCACATCCCTGCTGGCCTTCGGCGGGACCGCTTCAGCAAAGAAGAAGGCCAAGGCCCCGGCCGATGACCAAGCCGACACTGCGGCGCAGCCGGCGGCAGCAGCGCCGGCCCCGGAAGCGCCGGCCCAGGAATCTCCCGCACCGGCGGAGGCCGCGGCTCCCGCACCAGTCCCGGCCCAGCCAGCCGCGGAGCCCGTTGCCCCAGCCCCGCCGCCGGCCCCAGCCGCCATGCCCGCACCTGCTCCGGCCCCAGTGCCGGAGGCCGGCGCCGCCAGTCCCCAGCACAAACGCAGTGAAAAAATCACCGAGCTCGGCCTGTCTCCTCAGACCACCACCTACGCCGCTGACAATGCAGGAGCTCCACCCGTAGCGTCCGAAGTGCCTGCCGAGGATTGGGGCTTCAGGTTCCACGGCTTCTTCCGCGGCCCCATGCGCCTGAGCATGGATACTCAGTCCGGCCATGGGCTTCAGTTCCATGCCCCGCCGGTGACGCCTGATCTGAACTACACCACATGGAGCTACACCAACAACAACCCCGGCCCCTGGGGGGAGATGATGTTCCAGTACGGGAACAACCGCGCCATCATGACCATGGCCATCGCGAGCTACAACATCACCTCGGGCAGTTGGCGCGAGTTGCAGGACCAGCTCGGCATCGACCGTGCTTTCCTCACCCTCAATTTCCCGGACGCCCTTGGCGACCTGGGTAAGATGACGTGGAACGTGGGCGTATTCGGGGACCGCTACGGCGCCATGGGCAAGTACGATGGCGGCGCCTATGACACCTATATCATTGGCCGTACCCGTGTGGCTGGAGCCACGGGCACGTTCGATTTGGACGTCGCGGACGACATCAAGGTCATTGCAGAGGGAGGCGTTGGCGCCAAGATGGATGTTCCGCAGTGGGTGCCGTCTCCGTACACCTCGTGGCAGCCCTACCCGGGCTACGTGCAGATGGGAACCACCATGTTGGCCCATGGTCACGTAGGCGCCATGTACCAAGAGATGCTCACCCTAACCGGTCACGTCATGTACACCTGGACCATGGATGCCATGCGGACCGACCTCAACAACCCCAACTCCGACAGCACGGGCAGACCCGCAAACTACGTCAGCCCGGATGGATATAGCGCCGCAGCCAGGGATGGCCACCTGCTGATTCTTGGTGCCGACCTGAGGCTCGACGGAGGGTGGATGGGAATCGGCTACCTCGGCTATTCCCACGACCGGGCGGTCAATGTTGGCGTCCTGCAGGACACAATCGAGACGATGCACTCTCAGGGTGGCTGGCAGTACGCGGCCAACTATACGGGCAAGGCAACGGGCACTGGCACGCTCGATAGCATCGGTCTGCAGTACACATTCAGCTTGGCTGCGTTCATGCTGCGGCCACAGTCCTTTTGGGGCCAGGGCACGGACGTCACCGTCCAGGTCTTCGGCATTTTCAACCACATCAGTGGCCTCGACCCATCGGAAGAGGAATACATAAAACAACAGGGCAGGAATAAGCTGAAGTGGGGCGCGCAGGGGCTCTACACCCCGTTTGCCGTCATGTCGGGTGGTATTCGCTTCGACCGGGTCCAGCCCAACATGGACGACAGCACCCGCACCTTCAATGTGATCTCGCCGCGCCTGATCTTCCGCACGGCGTTCGTTACCCACGAGCAGATCCAGGTCCAGTACCAGTACTACATGTACGGGGACTGGTACTCCAAGCCCTACAACACATTCCAAAGCCTTCCCTATCCGTACGGCCAGATCGGCAATCTCTGGGCGCCTCTGCTGCCTGATAAGCACACGTTCACCATCGCCGCCAGCATGTGGTGGTAGCCCAACGATGCGGGTAGTCCTTCCCGCGCTCCTTCTGCCTGTGGCGGTGGGTTGCGTGCCCATTGGCGCGAGGACCGCACCGCTTGGGCGTGGGTCGGTCAACAGTGACTCCCCGAATTCCGCCGGTCAATCTGGTGGGAGCAAGGTCAAGGACGCGCCACCTGCGGCCGTCATAGTGAATCAGGTCGGCTATTTCCCGGGGTTGGTGAAACTGGCGACGGTACGCACCGGCGGAAACGCTGCCCAGGCCTGGAGCCTGGTGGACAGCGCCGGGCACGAGGTCCAGTCAGGCCAGACCGTGGTGGCCGGCCCCGACCCCCTGGCAGGCGACACGGTTCAGATCGCCGATTTCAGCTCGTTCCATCAGGTAGGCCGCGGATTCGCGCTCGTCGTCGGAGCCGATCGCAGCCGACCCTTTGATGTCAGCCCGACCCTTTATCACAAGCTCAAGTACGACGCGCTCACCTTCTATTATCAGAACCGCAGCGGCATCGAGATCGCCATGCCCTACGCGGATGGACCGCAATGGGCGCGGCCGGCCGGCCACCTTTCAGACAAGAGCGTGCCCTGCGCGCCCGGCTCGGGCTGCAGCTATCGTCTCGATGTCTCGGGCGGCTGGTACGACGCCGGCGATCACGGCAAGTACGTGGTCAACGGCGGGATCTCGGTGTGGACCCTGCTCAATCTCTACGAGCGAACCAAGCACCTCGGCTCGTCGCTGGCTGACTTCGCCGACGGAAGCATGAATATTCCCGAGCAGGGCAACGGCGTGCCCGACCTGCTGGACGAAGTCCGCTGGGAGTTGGAGTTCCTGCTCAAGATGCAGGTTCCCGACGGCGACCACGCCGGAATGGCTCATCACAAGATTCACGACAAGGAATGGACCGCGCTCGGCCTGGCTCCGCACGAGGACCAGATGCCGCGCTTCCTGTATCCGCCCAGCACAGCGGCAACGCTCAATCTCGCGGCGGTGGCGGCCCAGGCGGCGCGCATCTGGCAAAGCATCGATGCCCCGTTCTCCAAGCGCTGCCTGGTGGCGGCCGAGCGAGCCTGGCAAGCGGCGCGACGCCATCCCGCGCTTTTCGCACCGCCCGGCGGCGTGGGCGGCGGGCCCTACGAAGACAACAAGGTCGACGACGAATTCTACTGGGCCGCGGTTGAGCTCTTCATCACGACCAAGAAGCCCGAATACAGACAGTTTCTCACGGCCTCGCCCTGCTACCTCAAGTTAGCGCCGCGTCTACCCTCCACAGAAGGCGGCGGCATCGCCTCGTCCATGACCTGGCAAGCAACCGCGGCGCTGGGAACCATCTCGCTTGCGGTCGTGCCAAACGCGCTGGGCGACAAGGAGATTGCGACGGCGCGCAACGCTGTGACTCAGGCGGCAGACGCCTATTTGCAGATCCTGCAGAAGCGTGGCTATCGAGTGCCCATTGACTACGGCCAGGCCGGCAAGACACCCTGGGGCTCGAACTCATTCCTGCTGAACAACCTGGTGGTTCTGGCCCTGGCCAACGACTTCAACCACGAGCAGCGCTACTTGAACGCCGTGGCCGCCGGCATGGACTACATTCTGGGTCGCAACGCCATGGACCAAAGCTACGTGACCGGCTGGGGCTCCCGGCCGTTGCGCAACCCGCACCATCGCTTCTGGGCCCATCAGGTCAACGAAAAGTATCCGTCGGCGCCGCCCGGCATGGTTTCGGGCGGCCCCAACTCCGGTCTCGAGGATCCCTACGTGAAAACCGCGGCCGCGGGCGGGTGCGCGCCGGAAAAGTGCTTTGCCGACAACATCGAATCCTACTCCACCAACGAGATCTGCATCAACTGGAACGCCCCACTTGCCTGGGTGCTGGCCTACCTGGACGAGAAGGGCTCGGCCAAGTAATTTCGCATTTTGAAAAGCTCCCGAGTTATAAGTCCGGGAGCAGTCAATCGTCTGCACGGGGATCCCATGAGTGCGCAGAAATCCGTACGCCCTTGGTTCAATCGACATCTCTTCTTCGGAGCCGCCGCCTGGCTACTCTTCACCCTGCCAGCCGCAAACGTCGTGGCCGCTGGAGACAACAAAGAAGCGGTGGCAAAAGTGGTACGCCTCAACAAAGAGGCCAGGCAGTTCTTCGACGCGGCGGAGTTTCCACTCGCCGAAAAGAGCCTGCAGAAGGCCCTGGAGATCGGCGAAGCCGCGTCCCTCGGAAATCACGTCGTGATGGCGGGGACGCACGGCAATCTCGCCGTGCTCTATGCCAGTGGCTTGAAGAACGAAGAGCAGGCCATCTTCCATTTCAAGAAGGCGTTGGAGTTGCAGCCTCAGTACCTGCCCAGCGCGGGGACGGACACTCCCGAGGTGAAAGAGCTGTTCGAACGGGCAAGGTCCGAGATGGAGCCCGCGACGTCAGCGCCTAGTCCCGAGGCCAGCGAGCCGCCCCCAGCACCGCCGCAAGGCCCACTCCGCTGTCCGACCGCGAGTTCGGCCACCGCCGGCTCGTCGGTCAAACTGCGCTGTGTGGTCGAGGGCTCGCTCCAGGTCGCCGAAGTGACTGTCGCGTTCCGCGCAGGAGACAGTGCCCCGTTCAAGTCGCGCAAGATGTCGGCCGAATCCGCGCTCGATGGAACCCCAGGCTGGGGCACGCAGCTTCCGCCCGAGGCGACCAAAGGTGAGCAGCTTTCCCTGTACTTCCAGGCGCGCAACAAGCGGGGCAAGGTAGTCGCCTCGGTCGGGAGCGTGGTCGAGCCGGTGGTGGTTGACATTCACAGCGCCAATCAGGGGGCAGCAGCGTCTCGCGCTGCAGGGGACGAATCCGATGTCGACGCCGAGCCCGCCGCGCCCAAAGACAGCGGCTACTGGTGGCTGGGGCTGGGCGTGGGGTTTGGGTACGGCTATGCCGGGAGCTCCGGGCCCGAGGTGTATCACGCCACCGTAATCAAATACTCGCCAGGCGTGGCCTTTGCCAAGGCCGCGCAAATCACGCCCGAGGTCGGCTACTTTCTGACCCCCAGCCTCTCTTTGTCCCTGCAGGGACGAATCCAGTACATTCCCCAGGTTAGTGGCCGCCCTGCGACGGCCTCCGAGGCCGTCGCGTTCCTGGGACGACTGCTCTATTTCATGGGTGGCAAGACCCTGCGCTTCTACGGCAGCGGCATCCTAGGGGGCGGCCAGGGCTTCCGTCTGTACCTCGAGAATCTCAAGAACAACGAGGCCAAGTATCCAGTAGTGAATGACACCGTTCTCGGCGGGCCAGTCGTGATCGGCGTGGGTGCTGGACTGGCCGTTGGCCTGAGCGAGAGCTGGAGCTGGTTCTTGGAAATCAACGGCCTGGCTGGCATCCCGGACATCTCGGCCGTCGCTGACATCAATACGGGGGTGCGCCTCCGACTGTAGGCCCGGCATGAATAAACTATTGTTTCTCTCCCTTGTTCCGGTCTCATTCACTCTCGCTTGCAAAGCCGCTGACGTCGCCAACAACGGAAACGGTGGCGGTCAAAGTGGATCGACCGGCCTCGTCTCGAACGGCGGATCCACGAATCTCGGCCTGGCCGGCGCCACGGGCGGGCCGGGGCCAGGGCCACAACCCGGTAGCGATCCCCTGCCCTGTCCCAGCAGCGGGTGCGTGGATTTCTCAAGCGATCCCAACACGCCCAACCCCTTCTTTGACACGGGAGTCGCGACCAGCGCGGCCTCGCAGTTCAGTGGCTCTGCGTCGGGTTCAGGCCCGTGTATTTCCGAACCCGAGGACGGCACGCTCTTCCCTTACAACTGGGAGCGTCCCCGCATCAGTTGGAGCGGCAGCGGCCTGACTCAAGTCGCGATCCACACGGCCCTCGAAGTCCAGGACATGGTCGTGTACACCAACCAAAGCAGTTGGACCATGCCCAAGACCATCTGGGAAGCCCTGGCCTCGCATGTGCGCGACCAGGACGTCACGGTGACCGTGCGCACCGCCTCCGGGGGCGCCAGCAGCGTCGACTTCCGCATCGCGCCCGCCAGCGCTGGCGGCAACATCGTCTTCTGGTCGGCGGTTCCCACCGAGGTGGGCAAAGACCCTTCGCTGGCCAAGGACACCGATGACTATCTCAGCGGCTACACCCTAGGCGACGATTCCACCGTGGTCGTGCTCAAGACTTCGCAGGTCCAGCAGCCGAGCATGAACCAAGACGCGCACACTGTCCGCAAGGTGCTGTGCATCGGGTGCCACGCAGCCACGCCCGACAGCAACTACGTGGGCTTCAACGATCACTGGCCCTGGAACATGGCCATCGCCGGGATCAGCACCGATACGCTGGGCACCGAGCTGCCCAACCTGAGCCCGGGCGGCCTGGCAGCACTCAACATGCCCTGGTCGGGCATGCCCGCCTTTTCCAAGGCGTTTTGGCAAGATGGACACCGCCTGATGGTCGCGACGTCCAGCCTGCAGGATCCAACCCAGCCCTGGGCCACCGACGACAAGCTGCCGGCCAAGCTGGCCTGGTTCAACCTGGACTCGCCCGCACCTCCCCTGAACAATGGCCAGAATTTCGTGGTTCCTGGACAGCAGTACGGCGAGATCGTGCGCACCGGCGACTCGTATGGCGCGGCCTGTCCGACCTGGCGCCACGACGGCTCGGCCATCGTCTACTCGTCCACCAACGGCGGCAACATGGACGGACGGCTGAACGTGGGAGCCACTGACCTGCACTCGGTGCCGTTCAACAGCGGCAGTGGTGGCGCCTCGCAGCCCGTGACCGGCGCCGCCGATCCAGCGTGGGAAGAATACTATCCGGCCTTCTCACCCGACGATCAGTACCTGCTTTTCAACCGAGTGCCCGCAACGCAGGTCATGTACGCCAATACGCAGGCCGAGATATTCGTGATCCCGTCGAAGGGCAGCACACCCACCCGTTTGAATGCCAACGATCCATCCAAGTGCAGCAGCAAGACTAGCCCCGGGGTCAACAACCACTTTGGCAAGTGGTCGCCGTCGTTCCAGTCCGCTGAGCGGGAAAACCTACTACTGGGTTATTTTCTCTTCCAACCGCGCCGACATTCCGCCCGTCACCAGCAGCTACCAGTTTACCCCAACAATGCCGTCTACATCTCGCAGCTCTACATGACCGCCATCGTGGTGGATGGCAGCGGCAACATCACGACCTATCCCGCGGTCTACCTGTGGACCCAGAGTCCTGCCACCGTGAACACGACCCCGGTGTGGGAAGAGCTGGATATTCCGGCCGTCATCCAGCGCTAGCGACGGTGGGCGCCGCTGAAACCAGCCTACTAGCCCGCCATGCCTCGCCCCGAAAACCGCCGCGCGCATCCCCTGCTCTGGGTGCCCAGTCTGTACTTTGCCATGGGCACGCCCATGATCGCGGTGTCGGTGGTGGCGGCCATCATGTACAAGAACCTGGGGCTGACCAACGCCGAGATCGCGGCCTACACCGGCGCCATGTACCTGCCTTGGGTGGTCAAACCACTGTGGGCGCCGCTGGTCGAGCTGTTTCGCACAAAACGCTTCTTCGTGATCGCCATGGAGCTCACCATGGTGGTCACGTTTTCTTGCGCGGCCTTTGCCCTCAGGCTGCCGGTCTACCTGCCTCTCACTATCGCCTTCTTCTGGATGTCGGGCTTTGCCTCGGCGACGCAAGACATCGCCGGCGACGGCGTGTACCTGACCTCGACCACGCCCAAGGAGCAGGCGCTCTATGTCGGACTGCAAGGGGCGTTCTGGAATTTGGGCCGGGTCTTGGTCTCGGGCGCGCTGGTCAGCTTGACCAAGGTGCTGTTTGACTGGGCGGCGGCCGGCAAGCCGGCGCCCGCCTCTGGGCCCAACCCGGCGTGGTTCACGGCCTGGATGTTCGTGATGATGCTGATCGCGGCCATCCTGGCTGCGGCCGCTGTTTGGCACTTCTATCTTCTTCCCCCCGGGGCCAAGGCCGCGGACGCGCCCTCCAGCGTGCGTGCGGCCCTGGCCACCACGGCGGACGCCTGGGTCAGCTTCTTCAAGAAACCGCGCGTGTGGATGATGATCACTGCGGTCTTCTTCTATCGATTCGCCGAGGGATTCATCGAGAAGATCGGTCCCCTGTTCCTGATGGACAAGCGGGCCGTCGGGGGCCTGGGGCTCGACAACATGGCCCTGGGCAACATCAATGGAACCTTCGGTACAGTGGCGTTCGTCGGGGGAACTTTATTGGGCGGGCTACTGGCCGCGCGCTACGGTTTGCGGCGGGTGTTCGTGCTATTGGCCTTTGCGCTCAATGTGCCGCATGTGACGTTCTTCTACTTGAGCCAGGCCCTGCCTCACGATCTGGTTTTGATTACCTGTGTGGTGTTGATTGAGAAACTGGGCTACGGACTGGGCACAGTTGGCATGATGTTGTACATGATGCAAGAGCTGTCGCCGGGGCGCTATCGCACGGCCCACTATGCCTTCGCCACTGGAATCATGGCGCTCAACATGATGCTGACCGGGATGGTGAGCGGACGCATCCAGGCCTGGCTCGGCTACCAGGCCTTTTTCGGCTTCGTGCTACTCGCCTCGCTGCCACCCGTCATCATTTCCTTCTTTGCCCCGTTCGGGGCCGTCAGTGAAGCGGAGGGTTAGCCACAAGGCTACGTCGCTGCACGTCCGCAATCTGGTCGATATTGACAGCCGAACAACGCCCCACAATGCTGACGGATGGCCCTTGCCTCGATCGCCACGTCAATGATGTGTTCGGACGGCCGCACGAGATCCTCGGTCCGTCCCTCGAAAGGCGGCGACACTGCACTGCCGGCTTCCCGAATCAGGTGCTCGACCGCTTGGAGCATCCCCAGCTGACGCGCCTGCCGCATCAGGTGCACCTTCTTCGAGGAGCGGATCGACTCCCGCAGACGGGCCGAACCGTTTGCTGGGACGTAGGCCAAATCCGCTTGTCGCAGCATTTCGAGATCCTGGTCGGAGTCGCCCATGGCGACCACGAGTTCCGGCGGCACTGCAAGCTTGCTGCGCACAGCGGCTAGCGCTGTACCCTTGTTGACACCCTTGGGGAGGAAGAACGTCTCCGCCTTCGTGGTGATGACATCGAGCCCGGGAAATCCGCCCTTGCGTAGTATCTCCTGCGCTTCGGCCAACGGAATTCCCGACAGGACGCCATCGCGATGCTGGAAGAATCGCACGGCAGCCTTGTAGCCGGGGTCGCAGGTAAGCCCCGGCAGCCCTTCCACGAACGCACGGCAGCGCGCGAGTTCTTGGGCCGCGTCGGGCCCAACGAGGAACTCCTCCCGGCCCGCGACCCGGTCGACGAAAATGCAGCCATGTTCGGCGATACCGCCGGGCAGGCCGTAGCTGTTGCAAAACTCGATCACATTCTCGATGCTCCGGGCGGTGTTCGGCATCACGGAATAGCCGTGCACCCGCAGGAGACCCAAGGCGCGCAGCCCGGTCGCCGTGCTGCAAGGAAAGACGTCGAACGGCTGTGTGTCGAACACCCCGTCCAGATCGAGAGAAAAGAGGCGCCGTGACCAGGCCAGGTCGGCAGGGACGGCGATCCTGGCCGCGTGGTGACGGTTGAAGTGGAACGTCAGAAAATTCCGGCCCGCTAGGTAGCGCAGGTGCTCTTCGCGCAGGCGCTCTGGTTCCAGAGGATGCCGCAGGGCATTTTGGGCCTTCTCGATCGTCAGCAAGCCGAGCAGTAGCTTGTACAAGAGGAGCCGCCCGCGAACGCCCGCATCGCCGCTTCTTGCCGCGTACTCGTCGATGAGCCGATCCTCGGCGTCCGGGTCCAGTTTCAGAGCGTAGATGGCGCCAGCCAAGTCATAGGCCGGGTCGACGATGTCCTGTTCCCCGCCGCCGAAGTTGTGGTGCTCGAAATCGACCTTGCGCACACCCGATGGGCAGTCGACCCAGTTCTCCAGGTTCATGCGCCCATCGACGAGCGTCGGCTTCGGTGGCACAAGAGCAGCGAGCCGCCGGTCCAATTCCGGCCGAACCAGGCGCCCGATCAGCGCTCCATAGGGCCGTTGCAACGCTTCGAGGATGCGCTCGCGCCCGGTGCGACGAAGGCCGACGCCGCTGGCACTCGGATCCTCGTTGAGCGGCAGGGTGGTGACCCGCGCCGCGACGTACTTGGGCACGACGGCCGCGATCTTTTCGGACGGTGGCGGATCCCCCGGCCATTCCTGCCCGCCCGACCACTCGATGAACATGAAACCGTCGCGCAGTCCGATGAGCCGCGGAACGAATTCGTGCATCCGGGCCGCCGCCAGGTACGCGTGGTAGCCCAACCACCCCCAGCCCACGCTCTTGGCCAGCACCGTCAAGCGAACCGGTTCGGCCGCCGGACTTCGCGACTCGACCTCGAACACGCGCTTGAGACGTACCTGGAAGCTGTCTCCGTAGTGCGCCGCCAGCGCATCGTTGATCCGATCCAGCGCCGCATTGGTGCGCAAGTTCAGCGTGGCGCCGGAGCGTTCGTTCAGGAAGTCGCAAAGCAGTTCCCGCAGCCGGGCCTCGTCCCGCAAGAGTCGCGCCTTGGCGAAGTCCGCCGGCGCCAGTGTCACCACCGGCACCGGGCGGACCAGAGGCTTCCAGGCGGTCTGCGCGGGGTGATCCGGAGCCAGGATCACCATGTTCTGCACTAGTGCGCCTAGGCTCCGCAGCAGCGCAACCATCAAGGTGAATGTGTGGCCCGTGTTGGGATGATCGTCGACGATGAGCAAACGTTGCGAGCCCGTACAGGCGGCGCGCAGTCGCTGCTCTTCGATGCGCGACAGTCCCTGCTTGGGCCGGATTGTGATCCACCCCGCAGTCTTGACTCCGCTGCGCAAGAGAAATGCATGCACCAGGGGAGCGAAATACGCGCCGGCCGTGCGCGGCCCGACGACGAAGACGGGGCGATCGGCCTCCGCGCCGAACGCCGCAACAAACCGCTCCGCCATCGCAATGACATCATGATGGGTCATGTCCTGGCAGCGGAATGCCTCCGGGATAATCATGCGCCACATCAATACCCGCTGAGGAAGCGGAGCTCCCAGCAGGGCGGGAAGCTCGGCCTCCAGAAACGACCAGTCTTCAGCCGCGCCCGCGCCGTGATCGACCAGCGCTCGGCATGCAGCATCGACGCATCGAACTAGCGCCTGTCGCCATCGGCGCACCGCCTGCTTGTCCCCCGGGATCCCCAGGGCATCCGCCACATCGGCCAGGGTTTGCAGCTCGGAGATCGCAGGGCGCAGGCGGGGGAGCCGCCGGGAGATCGCGTCCGGCCACCAGCGGCGAAAGGCAAGGTAGTCGTTGGTCGTACAGTCCAGCGCACACAACAGCAGGTACAGATTGATCCGGCACTCCTCCTGCTGCCACGCGACCGTGGCGGACCGGAAGAGCCGCCACGACTGCTCCAGACGCAAGCGCAGGTCGTGGATCGTCAGAACAGGGTTCAGGCACCACTCGTGTGCGAAGAAGAATTCGCCCGCGGTCCTCGATGGAGCGGCCGGCCGGGTCAAGATGAATTTGCGGTCCATCGCAGGGCCTCTCGCGACTTCACGGATTCAGGAGGCCCCCGAGGCGGGAGTGGCAGGCAATCGAGTCCTGTGCCCCATTCGTTCGCTTGGGTCGATGGGCCCTACGCGTCGGCGGGCGACGGCGCCGCGGCAGCTGCCTTGGTCTCCTCGCCCATGCTGTGAACGAAGGGAGCGAACCACGCGGCCAGGAGGCCCGGAATCGTCAAGAAGAGCACGACGGTGAAGAAGGTCTGGTAGCCGAGTGCCTCCTCGATCTTGCCGCTGAAGAACCCGGTGAGGAAGTTGCAGAGGCCCATGGTCCCGGTGGCGAAGGCGTAGTGGGCAGTCTGGTACGGCCCCGGGGAAATCTGCTTCATCATGTAATACATGTGCGCGACGGCGCCGAAGCCGTAGGCGAACATGGCAATGCAATAGACGGCGGCGATGAGCCAGAAATTGCCCGGAGCAGACTCTGAGCTGGCAAGCCCCAGAAAGGCCAGGTTGGGGATGACGAGGACGCCGACATAGAGCATCAGGGTCTTGCGGGATAGGCCTATCTTGGCCAGCACCAAGCCGCCAACCACGCTGGCCGCCAGGAACGAGGCTGCACCCCATCCGCCGCTGATGGCTGCGGCCGCCTTGTTGCTCAGGCCGAGACCGCCCTTGGCAGCTTCGGTAACGAGGAAGAGGTTGTTGACCTTCTCGATCAGGTACCAGCCGAAGCGATAGAAGAAAGCCAGGGCCAGCATTCGCCAGATGAGCTTCTTCTGGAAGAAGGTCTTGTAGGCGTGGGCGAAGCCGGCCATCGCTTCACCCATGCTCTTGGGCGCGTCCTTGGCCTTGGTGCCGGGGGGCATGAAGGCGCCGTGCCACGCGGCCAAGCCTGCCAGAATGCAGGCGGCGGCCAGGAACACGTACATCCAGGCGATCTTCCAGGTGTACCCGTAATCGTCGTGCAGCTTGCCGGCGAGCCAGACCAGAGCGCCCTGGGCCATGAGCTGGCCGCCGGTCCAGGCCATGCTCTGGATTCCGGCCCAGCGAGCCTTTTGCTTGTCGTCGAGGGTGGTGACGTAGACACCGTCGGTGCCGATGTCGATGGTGGCGCCCATGAACGAGCAGATCATCATCGCGCCGAACGAGACGGCCAGCCACGCCGGCAACTGCAACGCCAGTCCCGCCAGCGCCATGCACGCCGCCGCACCCAGTTGCATCAACACGACGAAGAATTTCTTGGTCTTGTAGAGCTCGAGAAGCGGCGCCCAGAGGAACTTGAACACGTAGGGCAACGTCAGGATGGCCGCCAGCATGGTGATCGTCCCGTTCGGCAACCCCAGATTCTTGAAGACGTAGGTGTTGCTAAGGGTCAGCGAGCACAGCACGAATCCCATCGCCAAGTACGACGACGGAACCCACAAAACCGCCGGCGCAACTTTCTTGGTCGTGTTTTCCATAGCCGGAGGCAATACCATGAATCAGAGGTCGGGAATAGAGGGCGAGCAGACGGGAGCGGTTCAGGTGTGGGTGGCGGTGACGGTGGCTGGGGCTGGTGCGGTAACAGAGGCGGTGGCGGTTTCGGGACCCAGGCATTGCCGGCCTGGGCCGAGGCGGTGTCAGGGACGGGTCAGGCGCCGCCGGACAAGGTTCCCATACCCGGAATCGCTGCTGCCCTCAGGGGATTAGACAGCAAACCGAAACAGCGCATTTCGCGCAGGCACCTGGTCCGCAATCGGCAACACCTTGACATTGCTTGAGGTGACCGATGGCAAGTCGGCTCGGTGCCGTGACGTCTGCCGCCCGCCCACGCTTGCGAAAAACACCGTGGGGCGCCAAGCTGCGTCCGAATACAGAGTTATCCCGACCCATGCGCTCGCCCATCCACCACATGACCGTGATTCGATACTACCGGGACGGACGGCCGTGGGATTCGCAACAAGTCGATTCGCCCACGTGGCCGGATGTGGTGTCGGCCATTCGACGCATGGACAACTACTGCTTCCCGATCGTGCAGCTCAACATCACGGACAGCGATGACGACGAAAGCGTCTTCAACATCATCGGCGGTGCGGGAAGGTGGGCTTTGTTCCACATGATGGGCGAATGGCAGTACGACAATCCGGCTGGCGAAGCTGGTGATGATGACGAAGTTCGTCTGTGGGACAGCGATCAGGGATACTTCTGCAAAGCCAGAAACATCTTAACCGACATGGAAAAGGTGCTTCGAATCGCGAAAGTATACTATGACGAAGGCTCATATGGCCGGTTGGATTCAATCGAGTAGTCGAGCCAGTTCCTGCCGGCGGGATAACATGCCGTTGAAGCTGTCGATCGGCCGCGGACGGCCGCTCGCAGCTTAACGGCAAGGCGGACGGACCCGAAGTTCAGCTTGCGTGTATGCACAGTAATGCATACACTTCCCATGTGTCCTATCAGTGGGATCCGGCCAAGGCGCGGGCGAATCGGGCCAAACACGGCGTCAGCTTCGCCGATGCGGCTGGTGTGTTCGAAGATCCGCGTGCTGTCACCCTCGACGACCGGCATCCCGATGAAGACCGCTACGTCACCATCGGGCTCGACTTCCTTGGGCGGGTACTGGTCGTCTCCTGGACCTGGCGCGACGAGCAGGTTCGGCTGATTTCGGCAAGACGAGCCACGCGGAATGAATCACGCGACTACGAGGAGGAGTAACCATGCGCAAGGAATACGATTTCAAAAAGGGGAAACGAGGCGCGGTCCTTCCAGCTCCCGCCGGGAAGACCCGAATTACGATTCGTCTCGACGACGACATCTTGGAATGGTTCCGGGACCAGGCAGATGCCGCGGGTGGCGGCAACTACCAAAGCATGATCAACGAGGCTCTGCGCACGATCGCGACCGAAGGGCCGGCGAAGATCGAAACAGTAGTTCGTCGGGTCGTTCGCGAGGAACTGAAGCGTGTGGGTAAGCATATGGGAACCAAGCGCGCGAAGGCCGCATAAGGCGTAGCCGCCGGTCTGGGCGCGAGGCTGATGGATGACGGGCCAGACACTATCTGTCGGGCGATAGATAGACCGTCGGGTGCTGGGAACCATGAACGACCATGTCAACATGAGCCGCTTCTTCGTTGAGGACGCGGGCGGCCTCGATGACCGTGTACTTGCCAAAATCCACCACGACATCAACGAGTCTCCGATGAGCATCTTGGGGATGGAGAGCCCCCGTCGAGTGCTTCTCGCCCTTCTCTCTCGACGGGGAGCCGCATAACGGCAGGACGTTGGGTCCACTGGCCTGGCCGCCACCGCCTCTGCTACCGCGCCAGCCCCGGTCACCGTCACCGCCGCCCACACCTATACCGCCCCCCGCTGCTCCGAATCCCAGGGAGGCCCTAGGCTGTAGGCCGCAGGCCGCAGGCGTGGTAAAAACGCGGCATCCATGAGTACCAAGATTCACCGCGACGAAACTAGTTTCGGCCACTACGACGATGCGGCCCGCGAGTACGTCGTCACCGATCCTCGCACGCCCGCCAAGTGGGTCAACTACATCGGCACGCTGGATTTCGGCGGGTTCGTCGACCAGACGGGCGGGCTCAACATCTGCAAGAAGGACCCGGCCAACAACCGCATCACGGGCTACAAGATCGACACTCCGCAGAACGCCATGCGCGGCAATACGTTGTATTGCCGGATCAGGAACGCCGACGGCACCTACACGGTTTTCTCCCCGTTCTTCACACCCACCCTGACTCCCTACGACAAGTTCGAGTGCCGGATGGGCCTGGGCTACAACAAGTGGCTGGTGCGGATGAACGGTCTGGAATTCGAAATCAAGATGTTCGTGCCCGCGGGCGCGTCGCAGGTGGTCACGGACGTCAAGGTGAGGAACATTTCCGCCCCGAAGAACGTGCAGGTGGACGTCATCCCGCTGGTGGAGTTCTCCCACCCGGACGCCCTGAAAAACTTGACCAACGCGGACTGGGTTCCCCAGACGATGAAGGGGAAAGCCGTCGGGAACGTCATCACGCAGTATCCGCACATGGCCGAGGGAAAACGGGCCAATTTTCTGACCGCCAACCGTCCCATGGATTCCTTCACCACGGATCGAAACAAGTTCCTTGGAAGCCATGGGTACGGCACGTATTCCCAGCCCGGGGGGCTCGCGGAAGAGCACCTGGACAATTACCAGGCTCTCCGCGCGGACAACGGCAACAGCATCGCCGCCATCCTCTACAGCCTCGGCTCCATCGCCCAGGGGCAAGAATCTCGAATCATCATCCAGCTCGGCCAGAACACCAGCGTCGAGGCCGCCGCCGACTCCATCGCCCGGTTGCAAGACCCCCAAAACGTGGACTCGGTGTTTGTGGCTTTGAATGCTTCCTGGCGGAGATACCTCGACCATCTCCGGGACGTCGAGACGCCCGATTCGGCGCTCAATAAGATCATCAACACGCTTGGCCCCCGTCAGAACCACGCGACCTTCTTCTGGTCCCGCTATTTGTCGCTGAACCAGCTCGGCTACGGCGGCGACCGCGGCATCGGCGTCCGCGACACCAACCAGGACCTGATGGGCGTCCTGCCCTACATGCCGGACAAAGCGCGTGAAATGATCGAAAAGCTGCTTTCCGTCCAGCGCTTCGACGGATCTTCCATGCACCAGTTCAATCCCCTGACCATGAAGGCGTCCATCGGCGAGGGCCAGGCCGGCTCGGAGCAGGACTTCTACAGCGATGACCACCTTTGGAACGTCTTGGCGGTCGTCGAATACGTGAAGGAAACCGGCGACACCGCCTTCCTGAACAAAACCATCGGCTACTACGACGAGGGCGCGGGCGAGAAGAAATCCGGCGCCGTCCTGGAGCACTTGCACCGTGCCCTGGCCTTCACGCCCGGCAACCTGGGGCGGCACGGCCTGCCCAAGCTGGGTTGGGCCGATTGGAACGACGCCTTCAACATGCAGGGATCGGAATCCGTGTTCAGCGCCTGCCTGTACGGCAAGGCCCTGCTGGAGATGCAGGAACTGATGGATCTTCTGGGGGATGTGAAATCCGCCCAGGGCTACGCCGAGGACTACGATCGCATCAGAAAGAACGTAAACAAGTACGCCTGGGACGGCGAGTGGTACGTCAGCTACATCGACAAAGACGGAAACCCGGTGGGTTCGAAGAAGAACGAGGAGGGACAGATCTACCTCTATACCCAGGCGTGGGCCGTCATCGCGGGCTTCGCGTCGCCGGATCGGGCCGCCCGGGCCATGAAATCCGTGCAAGAGAAGCTGGACACGAAACACGGCATCAAGGTCATGACCCCCGCGTATAAGAAAACCCAGCCGGGCATCAGCGCATCGACCTACACGCCGGGCCTCAAGGAGAACGCGGGCATCTTCCTGCATCCCAACCCGTGGGCGGCCATCGCCGAAACCATGTTGGGCCACGGCGAACGGGCGGTGCAGATCATCGACCGAATCAATCCGCTCAAGCAAGACACAAGCACCTACGAATGTCAGCCGGATGTGTTCGTGCAGAACATGGCCAGCGACGAGCACCCTCAATTCGGGTTGGCCCGGAACCCCTGGCTATCGGGAACCGTTTCCTGGGTCAACCAGGCCACGACGAAGAACATCCTGGGGATCCGTCCGACCTACAACGGGTTGATGCTCGACCCCTGCATCCCCGAAAACTGGCCGGGCTACACGGCCACCCGGGTGTTCCGGGGCGTGGCATGCCACATCCGGGTCGAGCGCGCGGATGCAGCAAACAGTGTCATGCTCGTCGACGGCAAACCGGTGGCAGGAAATGTCGTGCCCACCTCCTTCCTCGCGGGAAAGACCAAAGTCGAGATCGTCGTGAAACTCGGCAGCAAGCCCACCGTTCCCCTCATCGAGAAGATGGCGCAAGAGAGCGAGTCCCGTCGGGCCGCTGCCGTGGCGGCGCAGGACCCTGGCCCACTCCAAAGGCACGAGCTGCACACCATCGGCGGGGCGCAGGCCAAAGCGATCTATCTGTTCAGGAGAATGCTGGTCCACGCTCAAGGGTTGTCGGCCACGTTGGATTTCCCTCCGACCGGGGTGGTGACCGGAGCGCCCACGTTGGCGACTGGCGTCTCTCCGTTCGGCCAGGTGAACCATCTCCTGGACGCCGGACGTTCCATCCGGTTTGGAAAACGGATGCGCTTTGCCTCGACCCCCATGATCTGCGACACCCAGGCGGGCAAGACCCAAACCCGTCTGCTCACCAACCTCAAGCGTGAGGACGAGGATGAAAAGGGCGAGGAGCCCCAGGCCTATCCCGATTCCATCGCCGACGAGGATGTGTCGGTGACCTTGGCCCCGCCCAGCATGATTTCCCAGTACGAGATCGAAGGCGTTCGCGTCGCGCGGACCACGATTTCCCCGGAACTATCGGGAAACGAGGCCGACGTGTCCGTTCCGGCCACAGTGGACGTGTTTGATCTCTGCAACTCAGCCGATGCGGAGCGCACGGTGACGCTGGTGATCCCGCGGCCTTCGCTGGTGAACCTGACGGAAAAAAAACTCCGCGCCGAGCAAGACAATGCCTTCAGCGGGCAAGGCGCGACGGAAGAACAGGTCCACGAGGAATACCAATCCGCCACCATGAGAGGCGTCGTCATGGGCAGCCGGAAGACCGGCGACCGCATGGTCATCGCCGTGCCCCAAATGGCCGGCGTCGAGATTGATGTTCAGCCCGGTTTCCGGACCGCGGCCTACAAGACCGACCTGCTGGTGGACCTGCAGGGCCGGTTCACGGCCCACAAATCTCCCGAGCCAACCTTCGAGTGCGGAGCGGCCATCGCCGTCACCGTGAAGCTTGCGGCCAACGGACAGGCGAAGATCCCCTTCGCCACGGTCATGGACTTCCCGAAACAAAAGTACGTCGACGGCAAGTCGTTCGATAGAGCCTATACGAAGAGGTTCACGGACGAGAAGACGCGGGCCGTTGCCATGACTGAATGGGCCTTGGCGGAATACGCGAATTGGATCGATCGAACCGAGGCAATCCAGTCCCGGGTGTTCGACATCGTCCGCAGCGACCCCGGTTATGCCAACGACCGGCCGGCCGCCACTCGCGTGGTCAATTTGCTGATGAACGAGATCTCCTATCTCTTGTCCAACGCAGCCGTGTGGATTGAGGGCGGATTGGCGGAATTTCTCGAATGCTTCGACTATCCCTTCCTCAATTCGGCCGACGTGGACTGGTACTCGCAGTTGTTGTTGATGGTGTTCCCCGAGAAAGAAAAGGCTATTTGCCAGAAATTCATTGATTCGATTGGCGGCCAGGACGATACGCAAGTCTATTTCCACTGGCACGCTGCCAGCGCCCAAATGCGGGTGGAGTTCGAGGAGTGGAAAAAACTGAAGGCGCTCGTCGACGCAGGCAAGGCCCTCCCCGGCGACCAGGCCGCCCGCTTCGAGCACTTGGAATACGAGGCGGACGTAGGCGACGGCAAGAAAGGCTACAACGGCCGCTCTTTGACCCACATCAAGGGGCCCAAGAAACTCAAGGGCAGCGTCAGCCACGACGTGGGGCGATTGACCGCGGGCAATCCCATGCGCGGCAACGTCAGCGAGTACGATTGGTTCAACACCAACTACTGGGTGGACCTGTTCCCCAAATTGGCCCAGCGAGTGGCTCGCAACGCCAAGTTCACCAACGATACCGAGTTCGTCGCCAAGAACTGGACGACCCTGCAGACCGGATTCACCTACTGGATTGGCCTGGACCGGGACGGCGACGGCATCCCCGAAGGCAACGCTGGTGAAGTCAAGAACACCTTCGACAACATCAAGCTGTTCGGCTACGACTCCTACAGCGCCAGCCTGGCCCTGGCCGGATACGAATCCATCGTCCGGATAGCGGAGATGATGCTCGCCAGGACAGCGACGGAGGCGGAGCGCAGCTCTCTGCGCGCCACGATCGCGGACTGTCGCGCGCGCTTCGAGAAGGCGAAAAAGACCATCGAGACGTTGTGGGTCAGCACGCGCAACGACGACGGGACGGAAGGCGGCTACTTCGCCACCTGCTACGATCCCAAGGTGGAGCCAGGGGACTTCGCCGTCTATCCCCAGGGCGGCACCTTGCGGGCGGAATTGCAGCGCGGCGGGTATCTCCGCGACGATGGCAGCGTCGACGCGGAAAAAGTGAGTGCCATCGGCGATCCGTCCGCGTTGGAGTTGTCCCCGGTCTTCGACAAAAAGGCGGTTCTCGTCCTGCTCAAGTCCTATGCGGGAAAGACCGACCAGGTCGCGAATCTGACAGAAACCCTCGACAAAGTCGCCTCGGTCTTTGACCAGCTAAAGAAGTACCGTTACGCCAATGAGGACAGTGGCGCTATCGACCGGGCGAAGTTTGAAGCCCTGCCGAACGCGGGCGCCATGAAGCTGAGCCCCTTCATCGACAAGGCGTACGTCTACGGAGAAATAGGGAAAGTCCTTGCCGAGACTGCCTCGGTCTATCCCGAGCTCGATCGCAACGGCTACGTCGCGGGCGGGAAGATTCAGGACAAATTCTGGGAGGTCTCCTCAGCCGAACGCTTGCAGGGACGTTATCCCGATCGCCTGGCCACTTTCAACGCTTTGAGGGTTCACAAGAGTTTCGACGTGTTCACAAACCAGCTCGACGGTTTGTGGGCTTGGATTGCCATGGGCGAAAACCCGGAAGAGCTGGTGAAGCCCGCGCGAGTGCAGATGATCCTAAAGACCATCTACGAGAACAATCGCGTGACCAATGGCTGGGCCACCCAGAGAACTGCGGACGGAAAGGAAGTGAAGTCCGACCAGGGCAAGGATGTCTGGATCGCCTCCGACTACGTCCTGGCCCATATGCTGGACTATTGCGGCCTGACCGAGGAAAGCAAGGATGTCTACAAGGTGATGGACGAGATCCTGCTGCAGCACGACAACACCTCGACCTCTCCCGAAAGCGTCCGGCCGGACGAGAACAAGTTCATCGTAAAGGGATATCCCCGCCCCGGCGCCGTGTGGACCCAGTTGCCCCTGTTCTTCTTCAAGGCCCAGAAACAGGCCGGCAAGAAGATCTCCACGCCGCAAGAGATGAGGGCGTTCATTCAAGCGATTTTCAATCCCGACGGCGCGACCCTCGCGGCGTTCCGCTCAGGCCAAGGCAAGACGGAGTCCGCCCATTGGGGCCGGAAGGCCGGACGAATCCCCTATGGGTTGAGTCGGGTCAGGCCCGGCGCCGGCAGCGGGCCCGCCATGCCCGGCGGCGGCGGCACGGCCGGTTCGGTCTTGGCCTAGCTCGGGGGCCGAGGAAGGAGGAGAAATCGCAAAAGGCCAATCAACAGAGTAGATGGCCCCCAGGTGTTCCAGCACCTTGGGGGCCATCTTGGAAAACAGCATCACCGGTGACTCTGACGTCACGTGGAGCCGTCCTACCAGACACGATGCTACGTCAGCGTCTATCCGGTGTCCAGACCTCGGTCTGAAGGGGTCAGTCTAGGGTCGCGAAAGCCCCTCAAGGGACGGTGCTATGCAAAATCGCAGGACGAGGATGACGTGCTATGCAAACGGAACGAAATGCGCGCCGGAAACTAGGTCGGTCTGCAACTCTCGCACGCCGGAAGCTAAGTCGGTCTGTAGCTTTCGCGTTTGATCGCGAAGGTCAATCAGGCGGTCTTCTGGGTCGAGTGGGCGTTTCCCTTTTTCCAATGCAAAGGAGCGTCCGATGTGGCAATCCTTTTTGATCTCGTTGTCTGCGCTGCTATCCGTACTACTCTCCTGGTGGCTTGGGCGCCGGCGGGCTCAGAAGCCACCTATCATCGAGCCGACGCCTGAGGATATCGTGCTTTACGGCTCCACCAGATCGAACGAGAGCGCGACGCGCCGCCCGGGTGAACGTCGTCGGCTGTGAACGCAAGAGTCCACACAGCGATGGCAGATTTGACCACAGGCGTGGACCATACTTGGCTTCTGTCCGGTCTGAACCAGACCCGGGGGTTAGACGTCGCCCCTGCTGTTGCCCAGGCGTTTTCCAACGCGGCCGCGTCGATGCGAGTACAATGCGATGGCGAATCGGCTCAGCGCTGCCTCAGAAAGGGTACTAGCCCTTGAACCTGACCCCCTACCACGCGAAGTTTTTCGCCTACGAGCTCACCCGGCGCTGCCCATCGGACAGCGTCGAACGACTTGTCGGGGCGCTA
>CAVWUP010000043.1:0-24974 GCA_963758155.1 uncultured delta proteobacterium | reverse complement strand
TTGGCAAGGTGACACTCTACCACTGAGTTACGCCCGCAGAGGGGACTTGGTCTATGCGGAAACCTCGTTCCCGTCAAGGGGTTGGCTGACGGTTTTGCTTTCGTCCTCTCGCGCCACGAACGCCCCCGGCGGCCATAGAGTTCCCGTCGCCACTACGGGGTCCTGGCGAAGAAGCCAAAGTACTCGCGGGCGTTGCGGAAGCAGATGTCTCGCACCATGTTGCCGAGCAAGTCTATGTCGGCGGGAATCAGCCCGTTCTCGACGTCGTTTCCCAGCAGGTTGCACAGCAGCCTGCGGAAGTACTCGTGGCGCGAATACGACAGGAAGCTGCGCGAGTCGGTCAGCATGCCCACGAAACGCGAGAGCAGGCCGAGCGCGGAAAGCGCGTTCATCTGGCGCTCCATACCGTCTTTCTGATCCATGAACCACCACGCCGCGCCGAACTGGATTTTGCCGGGGCACGACCCATCCTGGAAATTTCCCAGCATGGTGGCGATGACTTCGTTGTCGGCGGGATTGAGGTTGTAGATGATGGTTTTGCACAGCCGGTTGCTGGAATCTAGACGATCAAGCAGGCGCGCCAGGCCAGCGGCCTGCGGGCAGTCGCCGATGGAATCGAAACCGGTGTCCGGCCCCAGTGTGCGTATCGCGCGCGTGCTGTTGTTGCGCAAGGCCCCCAGGTGGAACTGCTGCGTCCAACCGCTGGCGTGATCCATCACGGCCAGCTCGTACGTCATGGCCGAACAAAACTGGTCCCGCTCGACCGGCGAGAGAGCCTGCTTGGCCCGCGCCTTGGCGAAGACGTCCTCGATCTGCCTGGTGGTGCAGGGTTCGGCCAAGATCTTCTCGAAGCCGTGGTCGCTGACGCGGCAACCGACCTGGTGGAAGAAGGCATGGCGCTTCTCGATCGCGGCCAGGAAGTCATCGAATGAGCCAATGTCCGCGCCGGAGACATCCTGCAACTTCTCGACCCAGAGGTTCCAGCCGTCTAGGTCGGCCATGGCCATAGCCTTGTCCGGGCGCCAGGTGGGCAACAGCTTGGTGGCCGCGCTCGCGCCGTTGCCGTGTTTCTGATGCGCCGCCAGGGAATCCAACGGATCGTCGGTGGAACAGACCACCAGGACCTTGAAGTGATCGAGCAACCCCTGGGTGGTGAAGCTGTCTTGAGCCAGCTTGCTGTTGCAGTGATCGTAGATCTCGCGCGCGGTCGACGGATTGAGCAGCTTGCCCTTCACGCCGAAAGGATTGGCCAGTTCCATGTGGGTCCAGTGGTACAGGGGGTTGCGCAGGGTATAGGGCACCGTCCTGGCCCACATTTCGAACTTCTCCCAGTCGGACGCGTCGCCTGTGCAATAGCGTTCCGCCACTCCGTTGGAACGCATGGCGCGCCACTTGTAATGGTCGCCATTCAGCCAGATCTGGGTCAGCGTCGCGAACCTATGATTGTCGGCCACCTGATCAGGCGGCAAGTGGCAGTGGTAGTCGATGATGGGCTGGTCCTTGGCGTACTCGTGGTACAGCCGCTCAGCCGTTCTGCTTTCGAGCAGGAAATTCTCATCGAGAAAGGGCTTCATGACCGCGCGAAGTTACCGCAGGTCAGCCGCGAAAGGAAGCGGCGCCCTCGCCCATTACTCGTGTGCACGTGCCGTGTCTTGCCGGTGTTGAGTGCCCGCTACCCGCGTCTTCTTCGGCCAAAACCGCCGACGAAGGCTCACCAATGCTGGCAGGCGAAAGAAAGAGTCCCCGTAGGCACCAACTAGAACATCACGTACTTTTGACAAGTGACGAGAAGCCCAGGAGTGCCTATGCCCAAGATCTTCAAAGTCTTCCCGTGGTTTTGCCTTCTCCTATGTAGCTGCAGCGAGGCCGCGGGCTCTTCTGTGAAGACTCCCGACGCATCCCTCGGCGGAACCGCGGGCACTTCCGCGCTGAGCAGCGGAGGAGTCGCGCAGTCTGGCGGCGTGAAGAGCGCCGCTGGTTTGGCTTCCAGTGACGCGAGCAAACCGCTGGGCGGGACGGTCGCAAGCGGGGGCACGACCAGCGCGTTGACCGCGACCGGCGGCACAATTGCAGGGGCAGGCATCACGTCTTCCGGCGGAACGCAGGCGATGGGCGGTGCGACCGACGCCGGCGGCACAACAGGTATGGGCGGCATGATCGGTGGGATCCAGGCGACGGCGGGCAGCATCGGCATGGGCGGCACGATTGCCGCGGGTGGGAGCAAGACAACGGGCGGAACGAGCGTGGCAGGCGAAACCAAGACAACGGGCGGAACGACCGCAGGCGGCGGGACTCCGACAGCGGGTTCCACGGCGACGACGGGCGGCAGTACGCCGGCCGGCGGAGTTGGCGAAAGTCGCGCGAGCGGCGGTAGCGTGGGCGCTGCTGGTGCCGTCGGCGGTAGCGCAGGCACTGGCAGTGCCAGCGGCGGCAGCACAGGTCCTGCTGGCGGTAGCGCGGCTGCCGGCTCGTCGGCCAGCACCGGCGCCCCGGAAACCAGTCCGCGTGGCTATGGCAACGCCACCACGGGCGGTGGCAGCGCCGCGGCGGTGGGTGTCGCCGACATGGCGGCCATGCAGGCAGCCATTGATGCCTACTCAGGATCCGGCGGTCTCGTGCTCAGGTACACGGGCACGTTCGACTTCGCCAGCATCCCCGATCCCTGCGTGCAACACACGCTGGCGGCACAGACCATTGAAATCAAGAAGAAGAACGACATTACCATCCTGGGTGCAGATGGCTCTGCCGCCAATTTTGGCATCCACATCGCGTCCTCCTCGAGCAATATCATCATTCGCAACATGACCATCGGCCTGACTCCCGGTGGCAGCGATTCCGACCTCATTTCGTTGGAGGGAATGAGCGGCGGCATTCCCACCAATATCTGGATTGACCACAATGAGCTGTTCACTTCGATGCTCGATTGCGCCGGGGCCGGTGACACGGCTTTCGACGGCATGATCGACATCAAGAAGGGAGCCGACAACGTCACGATTTCCTACAATTACATGCACGACCATCACAAAGTCTCGCTCAATGGCTACAGTGACGACGATTCTGCAGTTCGGCACGTCACCTTTCACCACAACCTCTTTGAGAATGTCGGCTCGCGAACCCCTCTGCAACGCTTCGGCTATTCGCACATGCTCAACAACTACTTCTACAAGGTCCTGGTGTCGGGCATCAACGTCCGCATGGGCGGCTACGCGCTGGTCGAGGCCAACTATTTCGAGACAGTGCTCAATCCGGTGACGGCGCGCGACAGTGCGGCGATCGGCTTCTGGGATCTGCGCAACAACAACCTCGCGAGCAAAGCCGACGTGTCAGCGGGCAACGCCTTCGGCATCACTTGGGACGCAGGCAGCGCCGGCACCGTCAATGCAACGGACTGGACCACGACCGCGACCTTCCCGGAACCTCTGGGCTACAGCTACACGGCAGACCCGTTCCTGTGCGTGCACGATGGGCTGCGAGTGGTGGCGGGCGCCGGCAAAGGCTTGGCCACGCTGAAGTGCGAGTGAGTCTTCCGGGTTCGACGGAGGCTTCGCCGCTTCGGGTGTCGCGGTTGACGTCCCGATGATTATCGGACATCCTCGCGCACGATGACCCAAAGGTAGGGGTCAGCTCCCCTATATGCCCATGACGAAAAACATCTCGAAGTACTCGATGGGGATTGGTGATCGCTTTGGCCTGGAAGGGGCGGCTCAGCTGCGGGCCTTTCAGGCGGCCAAGGATCGTGGCGTCGCCATCACGCCGGTGTGGAACAAGTCGAACCGCGAGCACTCCCTGATCGGAACCCGGCCCGAAGATGTGCGAGCCGAAGCAGAAGCCGCGGTCAAATCGGGCCAATGGCGTGGTGACTACTTCGTCGACGCGGACCACATCGGCCTGGCCACGGTGGACAAGTTCCTCGCGGCCAGCGATTTTTTCACCATCGACGTCGCGGATTCCATCGGCAAACCGTCTTCGGACGCGTCGATGGCCAAGTATGTGGCCGAAATGCGGCGCTTCGCAGGGGCGTTGCGCATTCCGGGGGTGGCCGAGCCGATGACCGTCACGACGACGTCCCTGCAGGAGATCGCCGCCAAGTATCTCTTCGCGGTCGAAGAGGCAGGGCGCATCTACCGCCACATCGCGCAGGCCAAAGGCGAGGAGGGCTTCGTCACCGAGGTATCTTTCGACGAGGCCAGCACCCCGCAGACGCCGGCCGAGCTGTTCTTCATCCTGGCCGCTACTGCGCGCGAAGGGATCCCAGTGGGCACGGTTGCGCCCAAGTTCACCGGCGAGTTTCTCAAAGGCATCGACTACGTAGGCGACGGCCAGCGCTTCGCCACGGAATTCGAAGAAGATCTCGCGGTCCTGGCGTTCGCCCAGAAGACCTTCGGCCTGCCGGCAACGCTCAAACTGAGCATCCATTCCGGCAGCGACAAGTTCTCGCTCTACCCTATCATCCACCGGGCCTTCAAGAAGGCCGACGCGGGCCTTCACCTCAAGACAGCGGGAACCACCTGGCTGGAGGAAGTCATCGGGCTGGCGGCTGCCGGGGGCGAAGGCTTGGCCTTTGCCAAGGCTCTGTATCGCGAGGCCTACGGCCGCTATGACGAGATGGCCAAGCCCTATCTCACCGTCATTGCCATCGACCGGGCCGCGCTGCCCACGCCGGCCCAGGTGGATTCGTTCAGCGCCCAGGAATATGTCGAGACACTGGAACACAACCAGGTTTGCAAGCGCTTCAATATCCATTTCCGCCAGATGGTGCACATCAGCTTCCGGCTGGCGGCTGAGAAGCAGTCGCAGTATCTGGCTCTGCTCAAATCCAATCGCAGCAGCATCGAATCCCATGTGACCGACAACATCCTCAAACGCCATATCGAGCCGCTGTTTCTGGGAGTCGGCGCCTAGCGTTTGAGACTGTGCGACCCAGCAATCAGGAGCAATCATGGACCCCAAGAGCTTCATCAGTGCCTATGACTTCACCGGGAAGACCATTGCTATCACCGGCGGCGGCGGTGTCCTGTGCGGCGAGATGGCCCGGGCCTTGGCCGGCTGTCACGCCAACCTGGTCCTCCTAGACCGCGATATCGGGCTGGCCGAGAGGGTTCTCGCCACGCTGAGCGGCACCAAGGGAGCCCACAAAGCTTTCTTCATCGATGTGCTCGACAAGGCGGCGATTCAACAGGCCGCTGACAAAGTTATCGCGGAATACGGCAAGATCGATGGACTGATCAATGGCGCGGGTGGAAACAATCCCAAGGCCACCACCAACCCCGAGCAATCATTTTTTGAAATTCCGCCCGAGGCCATCCAGGTCGTGTCGAGCCTGAACCTGCAGGGGACCATCCTGCCCAGTCAGGCCTTTGGCCGCTGCATGGTCAAGCAGAAGGAAGGCGTGATCCTGAATGTCTCGTCGATGAACGCCTTTCGGCCGCTGACCAGAATCCCGGCCTATTCGGCGGCCAAGGCGGCGGTGAGCAATTTCACCCAATGGCTGGCGGTGCACCTGGCCCAGGAGTACTCGCCCAACATCCGGGTCAACGCCATCGCGCCAGGATTCTTCCTCACCGATCAGAACCGCTTCCTGCTCACTGACAAGGACACCGGGGCCCTGACCGCGCGTGGCCACAAGATCATCGACCACACGCCCATGGCCCGATTCGGAACCCCCGAGGACTTGGTGGGCGCGGTTCTATGGCTGCTGTCGCCAGCATCCAAGTTCGTGACTGGAATCGTACTGCCCATCGACGGGGGCTTTTCGGCCTTCAGTGGTGTGTAGACGGCAACGGAATTGAACGGGGGAAGGATCATGGCAAAGCAAAGTTTTGGAATTGTCGGGCTGGGCGTCATGGGAGAGAACCTCGCTCTCAACATCGAGAGCCACGGATTTTCCGTGGTTGGCTTCGATCTGGATGGCAAGAAGGTGGACAACTTCGCCGCCCGAACCAAGGGCAAGCAGGTGGTGGCCGCGCGCACGGTGGCCGAGTTCGTCGCCAACCTGGACACGCCCCGACGGGTGCTGATCATGGTTCCGGCTGGAAAGGCTGTCGATGCGGTGATCGCCGACCTGCGTCCCCATTTTAAGTTGGGCGACATATTGATCGACGGCGGCAACACGCTGTTCGTGGATACCGACCGCCGCATCAAGGAATTGCAGGGCACGGGAATCTACTACATTGGCACCGGGGTCAGCGGCGGCGAAGAAGGCGCCTTGCACGGACCCGCCATCATGCCTGGCGGCAATCCCGAGGCATGGCCCTTGGTCAAGCCGATTCTGCAAGCTATCGCAGCCAAGGCCGAGGATGGTGCCCCCTGTTGCGAGTGGATCGGAAGTGGCGGCGCGGGTCACTTCGTCAAGATGGTGCACAACGGAATCGAATACGGCGACATGCAGATGATATGCGAAGCCTACTTCATCATGGAGAGGCTGCTGGGCATGTCCGCCGACGAGATGAGTCGAGTGTTCGCCGAATGGAACGAGGGAGAACTGAGCAGCTACCTGGTGGGCATCACCGCCGAGATTCTGGCCAAGAAGGATCCCGAGACCGGTAAGCCCATGGTGCAGATCATTCTCGACACCGCCGAGCAAAAGGGCACGGGCAAGTGGACCAGCCAGGTGTCGCTCGACCTGGGCGTGCCAGCACCCACGATTGCCGACGCCGTGTTCGCTCGGACGCTCAGTGCTTTGAAGAAGGAGCGCGTGGCTGCTTCTGGCGTTCTGGCTGGACCAACGGCGAAGTTCAGCGGGGACAAGGCGACCTTTGTCGAGATGATTCGCAAGGCCTTGTTCAGCTCGAAGATCTGTTCTTATGCGCAAGGCTTCCAACTCCTGCGCGCGGCCGACCATGAATACCACTGGGATCTGCAATTTGGCGTCATCTCGTCGCTGTGGCGCGCTGGGTGCATCATCCGGGCGCAATTCCTGGGCCGGATCAAGGACGCCTATGCGCGCAACGCCGCCCTGGCCAACCTCCTGCTCGATCCTTATTTCGCAGGCGTGACGGCGTCCTACCAGCAGGACTGGCGCAAGGTTATCTCTGCGGCCGCGGAAAATGGCATCGCCATCCCCGCCTTCATGAGCGCCCTGGCCTACTACGATGGCTACCGCACGGGCGTTCTTCCGGCCAATCTGTTGCAAGCGCAGCGCGACTACTTTGGTGCGCACACCTACCAGCGCGTCGACAAGGACGGCAAGTTCCATACGCAATGGACAGCGTAGGCCTGGCCCTGTTGCTACGCTAGGAGAGACATGAGCACGCTTTTCGGTCACGGATCCATGGAGCAACGGCTCACCCCGAAAGATGTGAAGGACATCTGCGCGGCGACGCTGGCCGATCTTCCGCTCGACGGAAAACGCGTGCTCGTGCTTATTCCGGATCACACGCGGCACGCTCCCATCGACCTGTTCTTTCATGTGTTGAGCGATCTGCTGCAATCTCGCGTCAGCGTGCTCGACTACATGGTGGCCACCGGCACGCACGCGGCCATGAAGCCAGAACGGCTTTATCGGCACATCGGACTCACGGCCTCGGAGCACGCGCAGAAGTACCCCAAGGTTCGCCTGTTCAACCACGAGCACCACAAGCTGGACGAGCTGGTCTCGCTGGGCACGCTGCCGGGCGAAGAGGTCGCGCAACTCACCAATGGGTTGTTTTCCCGCGACATTCCCGTCACCATCAATCGCAAGGCCACCGAGTACGACCACATTCTCATCGTCTCGCCCGTGGTCCCGCACGAGGCCATGGGATTTGCCGGGGGCAACAAATACTTCTTCCCCGGCATTGCGGGACTCGACGTGGTGGAGAAATTCCACTGGCTGGCCGCCGTCATCACCAATCCCGTGGTCAACGGAGTGAAGGACACGCCCACCCGCCGGGTCATCAATCGGACGGTTCAATTTCTGTCAACGCCGCGCACTTGTTTCGCCTTCGCTGTCGACGACCATCATCGACTGGCCTGCCTGTTCGGCGGCGACCCCGCGGAATCCTGGTCGCGTGCAGCCGACTATTCGGCGCAACTTCACATCAAGTACCTGGACAAGCCGGTTCGCCGCGTGCTGGGCTTGACCCCTTCCATCTACGAAGAGCTGTGGGTCGCGGGCAAGGCGATGTACAAGCTGGAGCCCATCGTGGCCGACGGCGGCGAATTGGTCATCCACGGGGCACACGTCAAGGCCGTGTCGTTCATGCACGGCAAACAGATTGAGCGCATCGGCTACCACGTGCTCGACTACTTCGTGAAGCAGTGGGAGCGTTTCGCCGAGGAATCGAAGCTGATCCTGGCGCACTCGACCAACGTCAAGGGCATCGGCAAGTTCGAGAACGGCATCGAGTATCCCCGCATCACCGTGAGCCTGGCCACCAGCATTCCCAAGGCAAAATGCGACGCCATCAACCTCGCCCATCGGGACGTGAATTCGATCGACATCGAACGTTGGAAACAGGATGAAGACACACTGGTCGTCGAGGAGGCCGGGCAGGTGCTTTATCGACTGAAGGACAAATAGCGCCGAAGGCGCAGCGATAGGAGCAGGAATTCAACATGAGCGACAGTTTGAATATTCGTCCCGCAGGCGGTCTCGATTTCGTATCCGTCGGCGCACTCGTGCACCGATTGGACCCAGGTTTGGTGCCCTGGCGTAAGGCCACCAGTTGCCAGATCCACGTCAGCGGCGGCGAGTTCAACGTGGCCGCGAACCTGGCCGACTGTTTTCGCATGAACACCGGAATCGCCACCGCCATGGTCGACTATCCCATCGGCGACATGATCCACGAGCGGGTCAGGGCCATGGGCGTCACGCCGTTCTACAAGCGCTTCAAGCACAACGGCGTGAACGGCCCCAACATGGCCACAGTGTATAGCGATCGCGGCCATGGCGTACGCGCGCCCGTGGTGTTCTACAATCGGTCCAATGAAGCCGGCGCGCAGCTCAAGCCCGGCGACTTCGATTGGGGCGCGATCTTCAAGAACGGCATTCGTTGGTTCCACAGCGGCGGGATCTTCGCCGCGCTTTCCGAGACCACTGGCGAGGTCATCATTGAAGGCATGAAGGCCGCGAAAGCAGCGGGCGCCATCTGCAGCTTCGATCTGAATTTCCGCGAGAAGCTGTGGAACATCTGGGGCGGCGCGCACAAGGCGGCCGAGGTCGTGGGCCGCATCGTGGCCAACGCCGACGTGCTGGTGGGCAACGAGGAGGATCTGCAAAAGGGATTGAATATTGCCGGCCAGGATGTCGAGAAGCGCTCCAAGCTCGACCCCGGCGCGTTCTTCGCCATGATCGACAAGGTCACGGCCAAGTTTCCGCAAGTCAAGGTCGTGTGCACGACCCTGCGCGAGGTGGCCTCGACCAACCGCCACGCCTGGGGCGCCGTGGCCTGGGTGAACGGAAAGACGCATGTCTCTCCCACCTGCGACCTCGATGTGCACGATCGCGTGGGCGGCGGCGACGGCTTTGCCAGCGGCTTCATCTACGGGCTGCTTTCCGGCGAGTCGGCCGAAGAAGCCCTCAAGCTCGGTTGGGCCCACGGGGCGCTGCTCACCACCACGCCTGGCGACACCACCATGGTGACACTGGAACAGGTCAAGGCCTTCGCCAAAGGCGGCTCGGCCCGCATTCAGCGGTAGTTTCTACGAGGCCGTGCCCGGCGGCCCATCAAGCAAGAACTGGCTCAGGGCGACCCCTGTTCGAACCGCGGCTATCAGCGCGGCTTGGCGTAGTCGCGCAGCCCCTGGAAGTCCACCACCACCGCGGGTTCGTTGCCGACGACCCAGGCGTCGTGCCCTGCCGTGAGCATGGAGACATCCCCGGCCTTGCACTCGAGATCGGTGCCGTCGTGCATGTGGACCCTGATGGTCCCTGACAGGTGAGGTGAAATGGCGGCGGGTGGGGGCGGAGGGCGGAGCGAACCCTTTCAGGGCTCCCATAACGATGATAATAGAAAGCCCAATGTCGGTTTCGTCCCCGGAAGGCCAATCTGTCGCGATTCCGTCGGAGAATGGCGGTGCTGCGACGTCTTTCCTTCGCCGCGTCTGGTCCGGGATGGGGCGGCACAGGGGCCGCCAGCCGGAGGCACCAGGACACGGGGCCAAGCTTTGGCGGCTGCGGCTGTTGGTCGCGCTCGGCCTGGCGGCCGTTCTCATTCCCGTCGGGCATCTGCGCCTGATTGACGGAGACGAGGGATACTACCTGCAGGCAGCGCGCCTGATTTCCGAGGGCAAGCGCATCTACGCTGACTTCTTCCACACGCAAATGCCCTTTGGGGCCGATCTCTTCGGCGCTTGGTTCTGGCTGTGGGGCCGCAGCTGGTACAGTGCGCGGCTGCTTTCCAGTCTACTCGCCGTGGGCACCGGCCTCTTGGTTCTTGAGGCGCTGCTGCGCAGTTGCGGCCGTAAGCGCTGGGCCGTGGTCGGGGCGGCGCTGTATCTGGTTACCGGACAGGCCGCCGGCTGGCTGACCATCTCCAAGTCCTTTGCCCCGACCGCGTTTTTGCTTTGCTTGGGTGTCCTGCTGCTGGAAGCTGCCCAGACTCCATTGCTGGTGGCCTGCGGTGGGCTGGCGTTGACGCTGGCCTTTGGGTGTCGCCTGTATGTCGTCGTCGCGTTCCCGTGCGCGCTGCTGTTTCTGCTGCGACGTTACGGGTTCTCGCGTCGCGGACTGAAATTCGTGTCGGCCTTTGCTGCAGGCGCATTGGCCGGCGCACTCTTGCTCCTGCCGTATGTTTTGCGTGACTGGCCCAATTTCTGTTTCGGCAACTGGACCTATCACAGCCTTCGAGATTTCGGACAGGCCGGTTTCATCAAGAACTGGCCCAACAAGAAAGAGACATTGCTGTCGATCTTCTACCTCGGCCAGGAAAAGCTGCCCGGTGACTTGCAGTTTCTCGGCCTGACGGCAGCGGCGCTGTGGGCCTTGGTGTCGCCCTATTCCCGCCGCAACCGGCTTGCTTCCTATCTCTGGCTGGTCTTGTTCTTCACCAGCCTGCTTCCTAGCCCGTCACTGCCACAGTACTTCTGCTTGCTGGTCCCGTTCATGGTGATGGAAACCGTTGTGGGCTTGGCTTCATTGCGCGCTTGGAAGGCTTGGGCCTTGTTAGCTGCGCTGGCCATCCCGTATCTTGTCTTGGGCGCGCGCGATATTAAACGATACACAACCACAGGTGACGCCGTTCCCGGCGTGTGGACGCGGGATCGGGTGGTCCGCTGGGCCATCCCCACCGTGCTGAACGTGGCGCAAAAGATCGATGCCGCGGGCAAGCCCATGGGCGCAAGCTGGTGGCCGGGCTACTTTGTCACGACCCGAACGCCGCTGATTTCCAGTTTGGCCAACGATTTCGGTTTTCGTGCGGCCGCGCGACTGTTGCCCCAAGAACGGCGCCGCGTCGGCATTGTCACGCAAGAAGAAGTGGCCGACATGATGGACCGGCATGCTCCGCCCTTGTTTGTGGTGGGAAACTGGGCGGCGTGGCCTGCAGCCGGCGAGCTGCCCAAGAAGGGTTATCGACTGGTCGATAGGTTCGAGAACGCGAGCATCTACGTCACGCCCTGAACCACGCGCGGCTACTTCTTGAACAGCCGGCCCATGATTCCGCCCCGCGGGGGATCGGGATCCTTGCGTGTCCCGCTCGCCCGGGTTCGCCGCATCTCCAGCAGGCGCATCTCGCGCGTGGCATCGAGAAGATCCTTGTCCTGATTGACCGCCTCGCGGAAAGCGCGTTCGGCGCGGTCGGGCTCGTTGAGGAATTTCCAGATCTGGCCGAGCCAGTAGTGGCCGCGGGCGAAGCGTGGCTGTGCCGCGACCACGTCGGCAATGATCCGCTGCGCCTCGCGCACGACAGCCTCTTTGCGCCCGCGCGGATTGTCGAAGCGTGCCCAGGCCCAGTAAGCCCGATACTGAGGCTCGCTCGGATTGGCCTTGCTGGCGGCCGCAAAGCACTCAATGGCCTTGGCGTGATCGCCGCGCCGAAGCAGCACCTCCCCCTTGAGGAAGCTCGTCTCAGCGTCGAGAACAGTGGGAATGGTGTTGGCCGTCGGCTTCTTTCCGCGGCGCCCATCCAGGTACTCGGCCCGACGCGTGGGATCGCCCAGGATCATGGCGGCCTCGCTCATGCGAGCCAGGATGCGCTCGGCCTCGGGCACCAGTTCGGACAGACCAGCGCCAGCCAGGCGGTCGGGATGAAAGCGGCGGGCCGCGCGGATGAAGGCCGAACTGACCTCGCCGGCCGGGGTAGACTCGGACACTCCCAACATCTCGAAATGCGACAGCCTGTCGAGTTTCTCCGCCAGCTCTAGGATCGCGGTTCGCAGGGCAGCGTCAGGCGCTGGCACCGACTGGATCGGGGACGCGACGGGTCGCACGCCCACGACCCGCGGCGAGGACTCTGGCGTCGGAAACGCGCGTCTGGGGACTGCGCTGGCACGCGACGGCGCCGCCTGCGCTGGAGCAGGCGCCGCAACCACAGGGGCGATCACCGATGGCCGAGGGGCCGGAGCTGCCGGCGGCACGACGGCAGCGGCCGGGCTGGCCTGTGCGGAAGGGAAACTGTCCGACGAGGTGTAGCGCAGCTTGATCGCAGGCGCTGGATCACCCTGCACCGGAGCCTCGCCAATGTTCTGCCGCTCAAGCAAGTCCGCGTAGTAAAGCGAAAGTAAAACGGTTCGCAGCTCGATGGGCCGCGCGGTCAAAGAATCGATTGCGTCCAGGTTCATCCAGCGCGCGCGCAGAGCCGCCACCATGGGATCGTCGCCGGGGATGCCCATGGCGGTGACGAAGGACGGCGATACCGCCGCCATCCGAAACTCCTGGCCCGACAGCCGCGACAATTCGCGCGTGACACGCGGCAAGTCGTAGGCCGCGTGGATGGCGGAATAGTACAAAGTGCGCGGATCGACCCGCATGACAGCCAAGTCGTCACCTTGGCCGAAGCTGTGCGCGTCGAGGTAGATGGCAAAAGAGCCCTCTGCCACACAGAACAGGCGCGTGACCTTGCGCCGCAGCTGATCCTTGAGCACGGCGGAGAGCGATTCCCTGCTCAGAGCGCCCATTCCCTGCAGCGCCTCGCCCAACCGCATCCCGCCGGCGACCATGGGCACGGCCTGCGCCACCGCCGCCTCTGGCACGAGCCCGTATTCGACCAACATGTGATCAAGGCGATCGATGTCCACAGGGCGATGCACGTGCACGGGCATGCCGGTGCGCAGATAGACGTTGCTCTCGTCGCCGGTTGTGTCGGTGATGGACAGGCAGCCCGTGACCTGCCTGCGAAACAGTTGTTGCAGCAGGCGCGCCACCGGCCGCTCTTGCAACGATCCGGACGCAGAGGGGCGCTTTTCGTGCGTTAAGGCCATCACCGCTTCCCGCAGGCTGTGGAATTTGGGACCGTCATACCCAAGCTGCCAACGTATACATCAAAACCCCGCCGCAAGGCAGCCACCTGCGTCGCGAGACCCTTTCTGACGGCCGCCGATTCCGGGTGTAGAGTTTCATGTGCGTGTCTATCGTTGTCTTTGTCAATCCGGGATCGCGGGCCAATCGCCGAGATCCGGACCATGCGCAACGTTTCGCCCGAATTTTGGGTGAGACGGGGCAGGTGTTGGCTCCGGCCAGTTCCGATGCCCTGGCTGCCGAAGCGCGCCAGGTGGCGGAGGCCCAGCCTTCGATCATAGGCGTGCATGGGGGCGACGGCACCTTGCATTGGACGGTTACGGCTCTGCTGCGCGCCTATGGCCGGCGTCCCCTGCCCCCGTTGGCGCTGCTGCCCGGAGGAACCATGAACGTGGTAGCGTCCTCCCTGGGCATTCAGACTCAACCCGAAACCTTGCTGGCGCAATTGGCCGCCGCGCAGAGGGCGGATCGCACGCCCTCGGTCGTGGTGCGTCGGTGCATGAAGGTTCAGGATGAATACGGCTTCGTCTTCGGGACCGGCCTCATCAGCAATTTTCTGGAGGAGTACTACGCCGCAGCGGACTACGGGGCGATGCGCGCGATCGGAATCCTGGCGCGTTCGATCCTTTCTGAAGTTGCCAGCGGGCGCTACGCCAGGCGCATCTTTCGGCGTTTCCGCGGCCGGGTCTTCGTCGACGGGGAAATCCTGCCCTGGAACACTCTGCTCGGGCTGGGCGCCGCCACGGTCAGCGAGGTTGGCCTGGGTTTCAAGCTTAACCACCGCGCCGACGATCATCCCGGCCGCTTTAGCGTCCTGGCTATCCATTCGTCACCGCTGGGCTTGACCTGGGACTTGCCGGCGGTGCGCCAGGGCCGCGGCATCTCGCCCCGCCGCGCCTGGAGCGCAGTGGCCACGCGACTGGTCATCGAGCCCGACGAGCCCGAAACCCAGTACACGGTAGATGGCGATCTCTACCGTGCGCGCGGCAACCTGTCCGTGGAGTTGGGACCCGCTCTTTCTTTCGTGAGGCCGCGAATCGGTTGAAATGCGCCCCGCCCCGGCGATACCATTGACCATCTCATGAGTACCTCCTTTCCGCTCGACGGCATGCGTGTTCGTTTCTCGGGCGAGACCAATGTGGGCAGTACGCGGGACCACAACGAGGATTCCTTCTATCTGCCCAGCCACGAACGCCTGGCCATCGTGGCCGACGGAATGGGGGGCCATGCCTCGGGCGAGGTGGCCAGCCGACTGGCGGTGGAAACCATCGCCAGCCATTTCCAGTCCACCGAGGACGAACAAGAGCTGACCTGGCCCTACAAGATGGACCGCGGCCACCGCTTCCAGCTCAACCGGCTGGTGAGTGCCATCAAGCTGGCCAATCTGAAAATCTATGACGAGGCGGAACGCAACAGCAACTGCCACGGCATGGGAACCACGGTGGTCTCTGCCCTGTTTGCCAACGGCGCCCTCTTGATCGGCCACGTGGGCGACAGTCGCCTGTACCGTCTGCGCGATGGCAAGCTCGAGCAGATGACCGAGGACCACTCCCTGCTCAACGACTACATCAAGATGAAGCGTCTCTCGGCGGCCGAAATCGCGAATTTCGCGCACAAGAACGTCATCGTGCGTGCCCTGGGCATGAAACCTTCGGTCGAGGTGGACGTGATTGTGGATCAACCCCGCCTGGGCGATTTGTATCTGCTGTGCACCGACGGCCTGTCGGGCATGGTGCCCGACCCGGAGCTGGCCGAAATCGCGACCAGCGAGAGCGACCTCGACAAGTTGTGCGAACGTCTGATCACCACGGCCAACGCCCACGGCGGCCTGGACAACATCACGGTGGTGTGCGCGCGCCTGGAACCACTGTAGAAAGCGGGAAGCACCAGTCCATCGCGAACTATTCCGCAAGCGAGGGTGCTGCGCAGGGGGAAGGCTGCCTCGGCCGCAGGGACCTCCTTGACCCACGTTTGCCCAGGTGTCACTGTTACACCATGGCGATGAGCATCAGCATCAAGCAGCTTCATCAGACCACGGGTGTGCATGTGCGAAGGGCCGCCCAGTCCCATGCGCCCATCGACGTCACGGACCGGGGCAAGCCGGTGGCGGTGCTGGCCAACCCCTCGCTGCTTGCTCCCCAACGCCGACGCCGCACCCTGCTGCCCGAGTACAAAGCGCTGCTCGCTCGCAAGACATCGGGCAACGTGCTGGTCGATCTGGACGCGGTCCGGGGCGACCGATGATCCTCTGCGACACCTCGGCGGTGGCCAAATTCTATGTCCCGGAGAAGGAATCGCGAACCATTCGCCGCTTGCTTGAGCAAGCGGATCGGGTTTGCCTGTCCGAGCTGGTGCGGCCCGAGATCATGGCGGTCTTCCACCGCCGCCTGCGCGAAGGGAGCTGGAACCGGCGAGACTTTCTCGCGGCAGTTCGCCAGTTCCAGCACGACGACGTGGCCGGCTTCTGGACTTGGCTGCCCGTCGACGGCTTCATTTTGAAGGCTGCTGCCGAGATCTTTGCCACGCTGCCTGAAACGATCTTCTTGCGCTCCTCCGACTGCATTCATTTGGTCACGGCCTTGCACCACGACTTCTCAGAGATCCTCACCTTCGACGCTCAGCAAACGCGAGGCGCGGCGGCGCTGGGCCTGGCCGCAGTGACCGGGTGACGGCCCCCTACTGCAGGACGCGGACCAGCACTGCGCTTGCGGGCGGGACGTACACAGAAACGGTGTTGCCCGACGTCGTCTGAATGTAGGGTGGATTGCGATTCCACACGCCCGCCACCGTGACCTGGGCGTCCGCGAGGGTCACGAACCCTGCCGGTGCCGTCAGTGAGCCGGCAGGCGTCCCCTGCAAATAAATCGCGCTCGCGCTACTCACCGCGGATCCCAAATCTGCGGTCGCGTTGACGCCACTCGCCTCGTTCCTGTTGTTGAGCACCACGCTGGTAAATCCGTCCGCCTTGATGGCCCACGCGGTGAAGTATTGAGCGCTCGTGGTGACGGCCGCGGAGACCATCGATCCTACGCCGGCTTGGGTGAAGAGGAGCATACCGTAGTATTCCGGCTGAACCTGCACCACCACGCCGCCATTTTCCTTGATCGGCTCATAGTAGAAGGGAACCGTTCCATCCATTCCGTTCTCGTCGCTCTCGAAATTGACGCCGCTGCCGCCACGCTTGGCGACCTCGAACATGTAGTCGATCGCCCAGAGAGCCGAGACGAAGGTGTCGCTTAACCCTTGCTGACCGTGACCGGAGCAAGTGTTGTTTTCATCCATGCGCCAGCCTGGGAGTTGGTTCCTGGTCGCTGCATCTTGGATGGTATCGAAGATGTCGGTGAGCTTGGTCGTCGTTATCTGGAGGTTGGCCAATGAGCATTCCGACGAACTGGATGCGGCCACGTAGGAGTGCTGCGCCAGAAGAGTGAACTTGCTCCCATATTTCGCCGTCATGGTGTCGGCAAATGGAGCACTGAACGATACGGCAGATTTGCTGGTGCAGCCCGGGCCAACCAACAGAGCGCCCGGCGTGGCGACGATGGCATCCGCGAACGTCTCGTAGTCGGTGGTTTGGGAGTCCCAGCTCCCAAATTTGTCGGGCTCGTTGCCAATCTCGATTCCGACGATGCTCGACGGACACTGGCTCATGACATAGGCCGCCTCTGCCGAGGAGGCGGCCACGTCGTCCAACTGGAAATTGACGCCGTAGATAGCCTTGCTTCCCGTCGCGGCCAGAAAGTCGCAGAGGTGGCCGACTCCGCCGGTCGTGACCTGTGTGTCGAATGGCGGCCCATTTGGCTGCGAAGGTGCGGTCCCTGTGCCAACCCAGGTGCAACGTTCGACATCGTTGGCTCCCAGCCGCAGCATGGGAGAACCAAGGAGCTTGTAGAGCGCAATCAGATTGGTGTTGTTGCTGGTGAGCGAGCCATTCATGATGTGCGTCTTTTCGCAGCTGAACCCGGTGAAGTCGGCACCGATCGTCGCGACCGTGGCGCCGAGGTCAATCGTCACCGCGGCTGCCAGCCCCGAGCCTGTCGGACCGCCAGGCACGGGCGTTCCCCATCCGGGAGTCGTGCCTGCTGTGGCAGCCCCGCCCGTCGAGGTTGCGCCCTCCGGCTGCGGGTTGGAGCCGCAGCCGGAGAACAGGGCCAGCGCCAACCCGACGCCGACCAAGACGGCTGCGACCTGGATTCTGCCGGCACAGGAACTTCGCATCGAGTTCGGTCCTTACTGAGAAGCGCGGGGCCGATTGTAGCCGATGGGCGCCGGCCTGTCCCCAGGCAAGTCTCAGAGCGACAGTTGCACTTACGCCGACTTCGTGGTCTGTGTGGTCTCTGTGGTGAAGAAATCCAGCCAACCGACCGCGCGTCGTCTCGCCGCTTTCATCGCGAGCCTGTGGTGCCTGCCGGCCATTGCCCAACCGACGGAAACCGGAGAGTTGCGCGCGCCCGATCTGGTCGAGCTTCCGCGCCTCGATGCCAGCATCCATCTCGACATCCGCTATGCCACGACCAAGAACTTCACTGGCCACAAACTCTACGCCGAGGCACGGGCGTTTCTGCAGCGGCCAGCAGCCGAGTCGCTCTTGCGTGCTCATCGGGCGCTCAAGGCGCAGGGCTACGGCCTGCTGGTCTTTGACGGCTACCGTCCCTGGGCTGTGACCAAGGCCTTCTGGGATGCGACCCCGCCTGACAAGCACAAGTTCGTGGCCGACCCACAGAAGGGATCGCGCCACAATCGCGGCTGCGCGGTCGACGTGGGCCTGTACGATCTTCGCACCGGGAAGGAAGTCGCCATGCCCAGCGCCTTCGATGAAATGTCGGATCGGGCCGCGGCCGACTACCAGGGCGGCACGACGGAACAACGCCGCACGCGCGCGTTTCTGCGCCAGGCGCTGGAAAAAGAAGGGTTCAAGGTCAACCCCGACGAATGGTGGCACTTCGACTACCAGGACTGGCCCCTGTACCGCGTCCTGGATGTGCCGTTTTCCGAGATCCACGTCAGCCCGCGCGCGCCCGACGGCGGACAGCCGTGATCCAACCGCGCCGCGGACACTACTGCGTTGGCAACTCGGCGAGAAAATCCTTCAAGCTCAGAATCTCGACGCCTTTTGCGCGCTGGGATCGCGCGCCCAGAAAGACAACGATCCGCCGCTTGAGCGTCCGCACGTTCGACGCCAGGCTCTCGAAGCCGGAGAACCAATCGCTGCGCGTATCCCGACCAGACTTGACCTCGATGCCCCACAGCTCCCGTCCCACTTGCAACACGAAATCGACCTCGCCACCGTGCCGTGTGCGGAAATGGAACAGGCGCGCTTCTGGCCAGAGATCCCCGGCCCGGCGATGAAGCTCATAGGCGACGAGGTGTTCAAGCAAGAGGCCGCGCTCGTCTGGCGACGGCACGTCGAGCGGACGGCGCAAGAGCGCATTGCGAACGCCCAGATCGAAGAGAAAGACCTTGGGATGCGCCACCAGGCTATGCCGATCCGAACCGCTCCAGGCCGGCACGGTGAAAGCGACCAGTGTGTCCTCAAGGATCGAAAGGAAGCGGCGAGCGGTCTCGTACTTGACCGCCGCCTCGTCGCATAGCTTCTTGAGATTCAGAACAAGCCCCGACGACGCAGCCACCATCTCCAGCATCCGTGCGTAGCCGCCCACATCGCGGACCAGTGACTCGGCCTGGATCTCCTCGCGCAAGTAGGTGTCCGCGTAGCTGCGTAGATCGTCGGCGCGCGCCCGGGCATCCTTCTGCGCGCACACCCCTGGCAGGGTTCCGTGCGCCAGGGCTCCGTCGAGCGAAAAATCATCCCCCAGCTCGGCTGCCAAGAGAGGATGCAGGTGGTGAACGTGGACACGACCGGGCAGTAGGTTGGCCTGTCCGCGGCGCAGCTTTCGCGCGCTGGAGCCCGAAAGCAAAAATCGAAAGCGGCCGGGGCGTTCGTCGAGCAACACCTGCACAACATCGAACAACGCGGGAACGCGCTGGACTTCGTCGAGCAGAACAGTTCGCAGGTGAGGCCGGGCCGCACGCAACTCGGCCTCTAGCCGTTCGGGGCGGGCTACGTAGTCGCGGAAGATGGCCGGACTGGCCAGGTTCAGACTGAGATCAGGGCGCAAGGCGCCCAGCAAAGTCGACTTGCCCACCTGGCGGGGGCCCAGCAGAAGCACGCTCTTCTTGTCCCCGGCCAGTCGTCGCGCCAAGAGCCGTTCGTACATGTGGGTATTATAGCCGTATTTTTACTCACGCCAAGGAAACGGTTATCGAGCCCTGTCGATCATAGCCAGGTGGCCCAGACCTCGGGCACGAAACCCACCGTGGCGCGATCGCCGGCGCGCACGATGGGGGTGCGCAGCAGCAGGGGATCGTCCAGCAACGCCTGCTCGATACGCGGGCCGGTCGGCGCCGCGTAATTGAGGCCACGCTCAAGGTAACGCTTGCCCTGGCGATCGATCAGGTTCTCGACCCCGGCCACGGCATTGGCGATCTTGCGCAGCTCACCGGCTGACGGACCCTTGCAGGCCAAGTCGATCATCTGGAAGGACACACGGCGCTCTTTGAAAAAGCGCTCGGCCTTGCGCGTGTCAGGGCATTTCCGGGTGCCGAATATCTGGACGTTGGTGGGGGGCATGGCGGCGCCATAATCGCACGGCTCACTGTTGATGGGGACATTGCTGATGAGTTGACGTACTATCCCCAAACTGCCGCCCACCAGGAATACGAACCATGCTCCAGCACAGCATCCAGCTCCACAGCATCGACTACGTATTGCTCGTCACGTACTTCCTGTTCGTGCTGGGCATCGGCTTCGTTCTCCGTCGCACGGTCAGCGGCAGCAAGGATTTCTTCGAGTCCGGCCGCTCGCTGCCAGCCTGGATCTGCGCGCTCGGTTTCATCGGGGCGAACCTGGGCGCCCAGGAGGTCATGGGCATGGCGGCCTCCGGCGCCAAGTACGGCATGATGACCAGCCACTTCTACTGGGTCGGCGCCGTGCCGGCCATGGTGTTCGTCGCCATCTTCATGATGCCGTTCTATTACGGCTCCAAGGCGCGCTCGGTTCCCGAGTACCTGAAACTGCGTTTCGACGAAAAAACCCGGGGCTTCAACGCCCTTACCTTCGCCTGCATGACCATCATGTCGTCGGGCATCTCCATGTATGCGCTGGCCAAGTTGCTCAACGCCATCCTGGGCTGGAATTTCCACGGCTGCATTCTCGTGTCGGGCGTCATCGTCCTGGCCTACATCTTCATGGGCGGCTTGACGTCGGCCATCTACAACGAGGTGCTGCAGTTCTTCCTGATCGTCTTCGGCTTTCTGCCCCTGGTGTTGCTCGGACTCAAGGACGTGGGTGGCTGGGACGGCTTGGTGGCCAAACTGGTCAAGCCAGCCATCAACGCGGGATTCGCCCCCGACACCTGGACCCATTCGTGGTCCCACACCGGCTCGGCCGCGACCAATCCCATGGGCGTGGAATGGTTCGGTCTGGCCATGGGGCTGGGATTCGTGCTCTCTTTCGGCTATTGGTGCACCGACTTTCTCGTGGTGCAACGGGCGATGGCCGCCAAGGACATGGGCGCTGCCCGGCGAACACCGATTCTCGCGGCAGTGCCCAAGATGTTCTTCCCCGCGCTTGTCATTCTGCCCGGCCTTATCGCCATCGCTCTGCACAGCGCGGGCGGCAACTTTCATCTTCCCTCGAAAAACGGCGGGCTGGACTACGACATGGTGGTTCCCACCATGCTGGCCCACTACTTTCCCACTGGCATGCTCGGGCTCGGCCTCACGGCCTTGATGGCTTCGTTCATGAGCGGGATGGCGGGTAATGTGACGGCCTTCAACACGGTCTTCACCTACGACCTGTACCAGGGCTACATCAAGAAGGACGGCAACGACGCGCACTATCTGGCCGTGGGGCGCTGGACCACCGTGGTCGGCATTGTCGCTTCGATGGCTGCTGCGTATGCGGCTGCGTCCTTCAACAACATCATGGACATCCTGCAGCTTGTGTTCGCCTTCGTGAACGCGCCACTGTTCGCCACCTTCCTGCTGGGCATGTTCTGGAAGCGCACCACTGGACACGGCGCATTTTTCGGCTTGATCGCGGGCACCGTGGCCGCCGCCATCCACCACGGACTTTCCCTGCCTCACGGCGCCGCGGCCGGAATCAAGGGCGGCTGGCTGGGCGCTGTCCACGTCTACCCCAGCGAGATGGCGCAGAACTTTTGGACCGCGATCTTCGCCTGGTCGACATGCTTTGTCGCGACCATCCTCATCTCACTTCTCACCCGCCAGAAGAAAACCGACGAGGAGCTGGGCGGGTTGGTCTATTCCCTCACCTCCAAGATCAAGGAACGCGATGCCCGCTGGTGGCAGCGCCCGGCCCTGCTCGGCAGCATCGTGCTGGCCCTCGCCGTCGCTCTCAACCTTCTATTCTGGTAATTGCCATGCACCTCGACGTCAGAATTCCCATCGGTCTCCTCTTTGTCGTCTTTGGCGCCATTTTGGCCATCTTCGGCCTGTTCTCCGACCCGGCCATCTACCAGAGCCACTCCCTCGGCATGAACATCAATTTTTCCTGGGGCCTGGTGCAAATCGCCTTCGGCGCGCTGATGCTGTGGCTGGCTTACCGCGGGAGAAAGGCAAGAGTGTGATCCGGATTTCACCACAGAGAGCACAGAGGCCACAGAGGCCGGAAGGAGAGGGTTTCGGATCCGGCTCCGAACCCTTCATTCTTTCCGATCCGTCTCCGTGAACTCTGTGCTCTCTGTGGTGAAACTCCGGATCCCGATCCTTCATTTGAATGGGTTCAAACAATGAAACATCTCCAATTCCTCTTGGTGATCTCCCTCCTCGCAATTCCGGCCTTCGCCAATCCCACGAATACCCCCATCCCACGCGAGCGTCTGTTGATGGATTTCGGCTGGAAGTTCCATCTTGGCAATGATTGGGGCATTGGCCAGGGCCTCTCAAAAGCCGGGGCGGGCTTTGGTCCGGCCAGTATGGACTACAGCGACGCGAGCTGGCGCCAGGTCCAGCTGCCCCACGACTGGGCCATCGAACTTCCCTTCGATGCCAAGGCCGACGGCTCACACGGATTCAAGGCGCTCGGCACCGCCTTTCCGCAGAACAGCGTCAGCTGGTATCGGCGCACGTTCGATATTGCAAAGGACGATGCCAACCGTCGCATTTGGCTGGAATTCGATGGCGTATTTCGCGACTGCACGGTCTTCGTGAACGGCTGGTTTGTTGGCCATCACGACAGCGGATACACCAGCTTCCGCTACGACATCACAGATGTGGCGAATTTCGGTGAAAAGAACCTGGTCGCGGTTCGCGTGGATGCGACGCAGACCGAAGGATGGTTCTATGAAGGCGCGGGCATCTATCGCCATGTTTGGCTGGTGAAGACCGCGCCGGTCGCCGTCCCGCCCGACGGCGTCTTCGTCAGCAGCAGTTTCGCCAACAACACCCCGACCGGTCCAGCCAAAGTGCAGGTGCAAACCGAGCTGCGCAATACGCAGCCCGCGCCAGCGTCTGTGGTGGTCGAGTGGCAAGTGCTTGCGCCCGACGGCAAGGTGCGTGCGCACGGGAAGAAAACTACGCGCGTCTCCGGGGCGGCGAGCAGCACTCTGCACTACGAGGGCACCGTCGACAGTCCTGAACTCTGGTCGCCCGAAACGCCGAGACTCTACAAGCTTGTGACCGCCGTCATTGAAGGTGGGAAGACGATAGACCGCATCGAGACGCCTTTCGGCATCCGCACAGTGGCTTTCGATGCGCAAAAGGGATTTCTGCTCAACGGCAGGCCTTACGTCATCAAAGGCACCTGCAACCATCAGGACCACGCGGGCGTGGGCGTGGCCATGCCCGACCAGCTCCAGTATTTCCGCATCGCGCGGCTCAAGGAGATGGGCAGCAACGCCTACCGCACCTCGCACAATCCGCCGACGCCTGAACTGCTCGAAGCCTGCGATAGGCTCGGTATGTTGGTGATGGATGAAAACCGCTTGCTGGGCAGTGATGCTGCCAATTCCGACAGCCTGGAAAGTCTAATCAAGCGTGACCGCAATCACCCCAGCGTCTTCATCTGGTCGATTGCCAATGAGGAGTGGAATACCCAGGGCACGCCCGCAGGCAAACACGTGGCCGCAACTATGCAGGCCGCGATCCGTCGCCTCGATCCCACCCGGCCGATGACCTACGCGGCGCCAGTGGGCAATGAATTCGCCGGCATCAACGAGGTCATCGAGGTGCGCGGCTGGAACTACCACATTGGCAAAGATGCCGACGATTACCATGCGGCACATTCAAAACAGCCCAACCTTGGCACCGAACAGGGCAGTACAGTGGGCACGCGCGGCATCTACGCCAACGATCCCGTGCGTGGCTACGTCAGCGCCTACGATGACAATGCCCCGGAATGGGCCAATAGCGCGCAGGCCTGGTGGACCTTCTACGACGCTCGCCCCTGGCTGTCGGGCGGATTCGTGTGGACGGGCTTCGACTATCGCGGCGAGCCGACGCCCTACGACTGGCCCTGCATCAATTCGCACTTTGGTATCCTCGATACCTGCGGCTTTCCCAAGGACAATTTCTGGTATTACCGCTCGTGGTGGCAGGACACGCCGGTGTTGCACCTGCTTCCGCACTGGAATTGGCCCGGCAAGGAAGGGCAGATGATCGACGTCCGCGCGCTGAGCAATTGCGACGAGGTCGAACTCTTCCTGAACGGCCAGAGCCTTGGCAAGCAGGCTATGCAGCGCGATTCGCAGCTCAAATGGAAAGTGAAGTACGCGCCCGGCATACTCTCCGCCAAGGGCAGCAAGGGCGGCAAGGTCGTCGCCGAGGAAAGGATCGAGACTACCGGCGCACCTGCGGCCGTGCAACTGCACCCCGGCCGTACGGAGATCGATGCCAACGGCGAGGATGTCTCCATCATCACTGTGGCGGTCGTCGATGAAAAGGGCCGCGTCGTCCCGGTGGCGAACCATCCCATCAGCTTCGAACTGGAAGGCCCTGGCCGCATTCTTGGCGTGGGCAACGGCGACCCAAGCTCGCACGAGCCTGACACACTTGTCCCCGTTGCGGCTTCTCGTTCGCTGCCCATCAACGGCTGGCGCTACAAGAAGGGAATCAACGCCTACGACGCGAACATTCCCGAGGTCGCGGAGAAGTTCGGCGACTCCGGCTGGCAGACCGCCGATGTGAGCAAGGAGCAGGGTCCACTCGGGCTGCACGACAGGGCGGTCTTTCGCACGCGTTTCCAAGTCTCCGCCAAAGATCTGGCCATGCCTGTGGTTGAGCTTTGGTTCGGCAAGATCGACGGCGGTGTCGCCGTCTTCCTCAATGGCCAGAGGGTCGGCGGCGCGGGCGACTTTCGCGCCGCCTCGGTCTACGACGTAAAGAAGCTGCTGCGCGCCGGTGAAAACGTCCTCGCGGTGACCCTGGCGAACTACGGCCCCGTGGCCGGCCTCAACAGGGGCGTGGCATTGCGCCTGCAGGACGACCCCGCAAAGGTGGCCTGGAGCCGGAGCGTCTTCAATGGCTTGGCCCAGATCATCGTGCAGTCCTCGAAAGAGCCAGGCACGCTCAAGCTCAC
>CAVWUP010000042.1:0-45506 GCA_963758155.1 uncultured delta proteobacterium | reverse complement strand
GTATGCCAGATCCCCTGGGGCTAGGGTTCTGCCTGTCTGAGCAGGAGTTCGAGGACGCTGTTGAATGCATCGACGGTGTCGGAGCTTCGACAGTTGACCGCAGTCGGATACATGGTCATACTGATCGTGTCGATCAATATGAGGTAGGCCATGATCACCGAAACCAGCGCCGTCTCGTTCCGTCAGAACCTGGGCGAGATGATCAACCAGGTGCAATTCCGGCGCGACAGCATCGTCATCAACAAGGATGGAAAGGCGGTAGCCGCCCTGGTGGATGCCCGTCTGTTCGCGCGAATCCGCCACATGCACGAGCGCTTTGATGCCCTGGCCGCGCGGCTGGCCGAGTCGTACGCCACGGTGCCGATGGAGCAAGGGCTGGCCGAGATCGATCGGCTGACAGCCAAGGTTCGCGCGGGGACGGGCGGCAGGACCAGCCGAAAGAAGAAGGGCTAGTGCCTTGCCCGGTCTGCGCGTCGTTCTGGACAGCAACGTCCTGGTGTCCGGCCTGGCTTACCCCGGCAGCGTACCCGGCCGGATCGTTACGGCCTGGCGGCAGGGCGCCATGGACGTGGTGCTGTCCCGCTACTTGCTGGACGAGTTGGCGCGCGTGCTACCGCGCCTGAACCATCGCTTGAAATGGCAACCGGCCGATTTCGCGGACCTGATTGACATTCTGGCCATTGAGGCCGACATCGTGGAGCCCGTGGCTGTGTCGGACGACAGCGCCCGCGACGCAAAGGATCTGCCGGTTCTTGGCACCTTTCTCGCTGCCCAGGCGGACTACCTCGTCACCGGCGACAATGATCTGCTCGCCCTCAGGGACCGCTACGCAATCGTGACCCCCGCCGAGTTTTGGAACCGCCACGGGGCGTAGGTGCGGTCAGTCGCGCGCAGCGACAATTCGGCCGCGCGGCCCAAAAAGGAACAGGCTTGCCGGCCCTGGCAGGCTCATCGTTCTGGCCATCGCGTTGCCATTTTTGTCATAAAAACAGCAATAGAGATGCCGACACCCCTAGGCATCACCGACGTCATCCAACGAACGCGTCCGACCACAGCCGCTCTAGGAACTCGCTCCACGGCAGCACCAGGATCTTGCCGATCTTCCGCGGCGTCGGCTCCTGGCAGACCAGCAGCAGGTGCTTCATCACGCCTTCCTCGGCCAAGGCGGTGAGTCCCTTCAGATCGCGGGCAGAGACGCTGCGGGTGGCTTTCACCTCGATCGCGGTGTGCTCCCCAAGGATGAAGTCGACCTCGAATTGGGATGTGCTGCGCCAGTAGTGCAGATCGCATCCGGGCTGGCGCGCGTCGATGTACGTCTTCAATTCGTGGAAGATGAAGTGCTCCAGGGCGTCGCCGAAGTCCGTGGACTTGGGTACCAGTGGGGGAAGTCTTTGGATGGCGCGCGCCACGCCAACATCGAAAAGGTAGAACTTGGCGGTTTCGATGGCCTTGCGTTTCCGGCTGCGACCCCAAGCCGGCAGCTCGTAGCCGATGAGCGTGTCCTTGAGAATCTCGAAGTACTCGATCACGGTGGTGCGTGGCACCTTGGCGTCGTTGGATACCTCGGTCTTGTTGAACATCTTGCCGCTGCACGCGGCCGCCACTTCCAGAAAGCGGGCGAAGGCCGGGACGTTTCGCGTGAGACCCTCGGCGGTGATCTCCTCCTTGAGGTAGGCGCCAACGTAGGCCCGTAGGTCGTCGGCGGGATCGTCGGAGAAGTAGACGGAAGGCAGCAGCCCGTGGTTCAGCGCCGTCAGCAAGACGAACTGCGATCCCAGTTCCTTCCAGGAAAAGGGATGCAGGTGACGGGACCGGGCCCGCCCGCCCAGCAGATTCACGCCTGAACGGCGTAACTTCCGCGCCGAGGATCCCGTGAGAAGGAAGCGGAGCTTGCGCGTTTCGATGAGAAGGTGGATCTCGTCGAGCAGGACCGGCAGCTTCTGGATCTCGTCCACCACCACCAGCGCATGGCGCAGATCCTTCGCCTCGATCTCCTGGCGCATACGGGTCGGGTCGGTGTTCAGATCCAACCAGACGCGATGGTCGAGGAGATCGTAGATGGGCGTTCCCTTGGGTAGGGTCTGCCGAAGCAGCATGGACTTCCCCGTCTGGCGGGGACCGAAGAGGAAGCACGACTTGTGGGCCGTGGCCTCGATGAGGTTCAGTTGCCTGGCAAGGTACATGGTGTGGCCACCCCGACGACTAAGGCGACGTTTATCATGATAAACGTCGGCTCCGATGTCAAGACACCAACGCCTGCATGTCCACTTTGGGGGATAAGGTCCGACGTCGAATGTCCAGCGTCAGCCGAGGCGGTTGCCAAGCTCGGCCAGTCCTTCGCCGAGCGGAACGACGTCGATCTCTCCGAAGCGGTAGTGTTGATGGCCGCCGTAGAGCAGTAGCCCGCGCGCCTGTGGGTAATCGCTGCAAAACAGCCGCAGAGAGGCGATGTCCTGCTCGCGAAAGCGGGACGTACGCTTGACCTCGATGGCATGGAACCCGCGTGGACCATACAAGACGAAGTCGACCTCTTGACCATCGAACGTGCGCCAGAAGTGGATGTCGTAGCCGAGGCGGTGGTTCGCGTTCTCCGCGCGCAGCGACTGCAGGACCAAGGTTTCGATGGCGGAGCCGTCGATGTCATCGGCGCTGTCCAAGGGGCCACGCGGGCGCAGCGCCCGATACACGCCTGCGTCGAAGAAGTAGAACTTCGGGTGCGTGGTCAGTGCAGGGCAGTGGGCAGCACCGACCCGATCCAGGTGGACTTCCCAGTGCCGCGCGGCCCAAAAAGGAACAGGCTTGCCGACCCTGGCAGGCTCATCGTTCTGGCAATCACGTTTCCCTTTTTATCATAAAAACGGCAACAGAGATGCCGAAAGAGCCGAACGGCGTCTTGATCTCAAGCGCCGGTCAGCCAGGCGAGTGCGGCTGGGCCGTCATGGCCCGGTCCAGGGCTCAAGGGGGTGGGGAGATGCTATCTACCTCAAGCTGCTTCTTGTCGTGTTGGATTCTTGCCAGCGCGCCGCGGGCTTCCGCGTTGGTCGGGGCACGTCGGAGCACGCCATTGTAGGCGTCAATCGCGGTGGTGATCCCGCCGCTTTCTTCCGCTGCCTTGGCCAGGGCCAAGAGCAGTCCGATGTTATCCGGGTTTTGCGCGAGCGCAGCTTGGTACTCGGAAATGGCTCGCGTGAATTGGCCACGCCGTTCAAAGGCGTAGGCGGCTGCGAGGTTGGCTTCGGTGCTGGGTGCGCCAGCCTCGGAAAGCGCTGCGCGCAACCCGGCCAAGGCTTGGTCGATGGCCTGCCATCGATCGGTTTGCATCAAGAGGGCCAGGCGCTTGCGGTTCAAGTCCACGTCAGCAGGTGAAAAGCGCAGGCCGCTTTCGAGGATCGCGAGCGCTTCGTCCCGAGTTCCCGGCCGCAGCAAGGCGATCTCGGCGGCCATCAGGGTCGCGCGCGGATCGCGCGGAGCGATTTCCAGGGCGCGCTGGCTGGCCTTTTGCGCGGCGGGAAGATCTTTCGCGGCAAGCGCGATCTGCGCTTGCACTAGATGGAACTCGGCGCCCTCCGCATTGCTGTCCCGATTCAGCGTGTCCCTGGCTGCGTCGGTCAGTCCGCGCGCGAGCAGGTAACGGCTGATGTCGTAGCGATTTTTGTCGTCGGCCAGCGTCGCCATTTCCTCGGCCTTGGCGCCGGCCTTGAAAAGCTCGTCGAGCGCGCCTCCCAGGCTTGGGCGGGATTCGGTCACGACGATCTTCCATTCCAGCAACGACTGTTGCCGCCGGCCGAGCCGCCACAGATCGCGGGCCGCCTCCCGGTGCGCCCCCAAGCACAGAGGACAAAGCAGCATCGCCCGATTGAGCAGGCGCAGCCGAGTCGCAATGGTCGTCCGGGGTTCAAGTCGGGCCTCGGCCAGCGCGTAGACAGAATCCGTCGGGTGGGCCAGCGAGGCCGCGTGGACCAGGGCGCGGCTGGCCGGGGTCAAGGGCGGTCGCAACAGCGCATCGAAATCGCGCGCACCCGGGGCACGCAGAAGTCCAATACCAGCGACGGCGGCGAGGCAGGCGACGGCAGCGAAAATCGCGGGGCTGCGATTGGGCGCGGGATCTTCGGTTGAAGTGGCCTGCCTGCCGAAGACGGCACCGAGAAGAGCGCAGAAAGGCAGCAATACGCCCGGGGTTTCGAGGCCGAAGTCCACCAGGTTGTGGGCAAGGACCGCGACCAGCCCGGCCACCATCGAGGCCTCGACGCGATCCCGGCGCGCTTCTTTCCAGAACCTGCGCCCGACGAAAATCAAGAGGCCGAGCAAGATCAGGGCGCCCGCAATGCCCGCTTCGATGAGGATGCTGACCGGCTGGTTCTCCACGAATTCGAGCCAGACCGGCCAGCGCAGCGTCTGATACGCCGGATAGACGCGGCCGAATGCGCCCAGTCCAATGCCAGCCGGATGGGCAACCGCCATGGGCAAGGCGTCTTTCGACACGAGCAGCTTGGACAGGTTGTCGCCGACGGTGCCGCGGAATTCGCCGACGATCTTGTCGCCGCCCAGGCCGATGGCGGCGCCTACCACGACGACCAAGGCGAGCAGAACGGCCGCGAATCGGCTGCGGTGCAAAGGCTCGCCCTCGTCCGATCGAGGCGCAAGGACAAACCAGGTGAAGGCGCCCGCGCCCAGGGCCAGCACCGATCCGCGCGACAAAGTGGAAATCGCCCCGGCTGCCAGGACCGCGGCGATGAGTTTCCACACACGCTGGCCGTAGCTGGTGCTGCGGGAAAAGGCAAACGCCAGCGCGGCGAAGGCGGCGAGTTCGAGAAACTCGGCCGTGTGATTGGGGTTGACGAAGGGACCGACCAGAAGTCCGCCGCTGGTGGGGAAGTGGCCGTACACCGCGGATTCGGCGGCGGCGCGGTGGCCTAGCCCGATGGCCATCGCTGCCAGACCCGTGCTTGCGACCAGGCCAGGGACGATGGAGCGTAGCCGGCGTCCGCTGGCGAGCACCAGCGCGGCCAAGGCCACACACAGCGCGGCCGCGGCCTTGGCGAATTCGGCGTAGGTTTCAGGCGGGTCGAGACTGAGCGGCTGGGCGCCACGGAGATCAGCGAGGGCAAGCAGGGCCGAGCCCTTGGGATCGATCAGCGCGCGCAGGCCGGCAGGCAGGGGAACGATTTGCGCGGCCGCGACCACGAGAAAGAAAAGTGGAAGCGCAAGCGCGACGCCGGTCGCGAGATTGTCTCTGCAATCCTTGGCCAGCCACGCGGTTGCGAGAGCAAGCAGCGCGGCCACGCCCAGAATGGCGAACACGATCGGGCGATGCACGCCACCCAGAGTCAGCGGCGCGCCCACCAGCAGCACACCGAGCAGGGCCGCGGTGGTGAAAGTCCGCGCGGCGCTTGAACCGCGGCGGCTTCGCCTGTCCTGGCGGTGCGGGCGCTGGGGAAGGGTCTCTGCCGATGCGGGAGCAGCGCGCAGATCCACAGGATGCGATCCCTAGAACAGCCGCTCGTCCACGACCAGAATGTCGCCGGGCCGCAGGACCACGTTGGGGGCTCGGCCCTCGCTGATGTCGGCCACCGGGTAGGTCTTGCTTTGCACCGACCCCTTGGCCTCGCGCCGCAAGGTCACGGAGTTTTTCGAAGCAATGCCAGTGAATCCGCCGGCCGCGGCGATGGCATCCACGATGGTCATGTTGGTGAAGTAGGACACCGAGCCCGGCTTTTGCACTTGGCCGATGACGGAAACCTTGCGGCTGTTCCACTCTTTGACCATCAAGGAAACCTGGGGCTTCTTGAGGTAGCCGTCGGCCAGCTTGGCCGCGATGAATTCCTGCACGTCTCCGCTGCGCATCCCGATGACCGAGATGCGGCCGACGAAGGGATAGTCGATCGTGCCGTCCGCGGCGACGCGGTAGAGATCCGAAAGATCCTTTTCGCCGAGCACACGCACCTCAAACACGTCGTCGATGCCCAGTCGCTCTTCTGGCGTGAGATCCACCGCCTGGATCGGGGTGCTTGGCTGCAGCCTTCGCCCCGCACACGCCACGCTCGCAGCCAGCAACGACAGTACGAGCCACCCACGAAGAACGCGGCACGCTGCACGTTGGGTCCGAGCAAGCTCTCTCACAGGAACGGCCGCAAGAATAGCACACGAAAGATTTTCGTCAGCAGCTCGCCCACCGCCCCCAGAATTGCCTAGAAATTCGGCAGGGTTACCAAGAAGATCACGCAAACCAGTCCGTGGGTGAGCAGGTGAGCGCCCACCGCGTTGTTGTTTGCATGTAACCACACAACATCATGGATGTTTCAGTTTGACATGCACATGCATGCATGCAAGTATGGGTTGCATGAGAACCACCGTTGAGATCACCGATGCGCAGAGAGCCGGGCTACTCGACCTTGCTGCCCGGCGTGGGGAAAAGGGCTTCTCGCGCTTGGTTCAAGAGGCCGTCGATCGCTTGCTGGCCGATGAGCATGCGGGCAAGGGACGTGTCGAAGCGGCCCTGGCGCTCGAAGGCTCGATGACGGCCGAGGCGGCTGACGAGTTGACGGCCTCGGTCGCTCGCGTGCGGAGCCACTGGCGATGATGATCGCGGACTCGGACGTCCTGATCGATTTCCTGCGCGGGCGGTCGCCTTGGACAGAACGGATCAAGTTGGAGCTCAAGACCGGCCATCTCGCCACCACCGCCATCAACAGCTTCGAGCTGCTGAGCGGAGCCAAGGACACGGCCGAGCGGGACAAGGTGTCGCAGTTGCTGGGGGCGCTGACCGTGCTCGGCGTGACCCCGGCGGCCAGCGAGCGTGCGGCGGCGATCCGGCGCGAGCTGGAGGCCGCGGGAAACGGGATCGCAATGGCCGACTACCTGGTCGCGGGCGTTTGTCTGGCCCACCACGGGGTCCTGCTCACCCGCAACCTCGACCACTTCGCGCGAGTGCCCGACCTCACCATCAGCGGGCGCTATCTGGACCGACGCGGTTAAGTCAGCCGCCGCCCAATCCGGGCCAGGCGGCGGCACAGGTCTGACAGGGACGCCATCGTGCGCAAGCGCGCGCTGATGGCCGCGCTCGACATGTCCACGCCTTTGCTAACAAGGCCACGCCGGGCAGATAGGCGCGCCATTTCGCGCAGCCTGGCGCTGATCGCATCACGGCCCATGTCAACCACGGCCGACCTCTTGCAACCGCTGCACGTCGACGAGATCTTGCGGTCGCGCGGCCGCCAGCTTGAGCGTGATCAGCCCTTCTCTGGACACCACGTGGACAGGGCCGCCCTCATATTCGGCATGCTGGCGCGAAACCCACACGGTCTCCAAGACGCCACTCACCAGCAACACATCAAGCATGAGAGGCTGACCATCAACCAGCTTCGTGAATCGCTGGATGGTGATCCCGCTGGCGAAGTCCATGGGCGAGAGTGAAGCCGCAGCCGCGGACGGCGTCGCGCAGCCGTGCAAGATTCTCCGGCCTGAGCAGCAGGTCGATGTCCTGGGTCGCGCGGGGAACGCCATGGATGGCCAAGGCCACACCGCCGCAGAGTGCGTAATCGAGGCCGTCCGCTTCAAGCGCAGCCGTGAGATTTCTTAGCTCCTGAAACAGATCCACAGGTCGCCGGAAGTATACCCCCAAGTTGTGATGCAGAGGAGCGCGCTGGGAGAACAGGACAATTTGCTGTCCGGAACCTCGTTGCTATAGCATCGGCCTGGCATGATCTCATGCCGGTGTTTCGCCGCTTGATTGCCGTTCCCGCCGCTGTCCCTCATCGCTATCCTTGAACCGAGAAAACAGGAGTCCCCGTGAAAAAGCCCGCACGCATACTGGTCACAGGAGGGGCTGGGTTTCTCGGCTCGCACCTGTGCGAACGCCTGGTCGCCGAAGGTCACGACGTCGTGTGCCTGGACAACTTCTTCACCGGCACGCGGGCCAACCTGGCGCATCTGCTGTCCCACCCGCGTTTCGAGCTGTTCCGCCACGACGTGGAACACCCGCTGACCATGGAGGTCGACCAGATCTTCCACCTGGCTTGCCCCGCCTCGCCGGTGCACTACCAGCGCAACCCGGTGCGCACCATCCGGACCGCGGTGCAGGGCACGCTCAATTTGTTGGAAGTGGCGCGCGAGGCCGGGGCGCGCATGATGATCGCGTCGACCTCCGAGGTGTACGGCGATCCGGCCGAGCACCCGCAGCGCGAGAGCTACTGGGGCCACGTGAATCCCATCGGGCCGCGCGCCTGCTACGACGAGGGCAAGCGCTGCGCCGAGACCTTGGCCACAAGCTACGCGCGCCAGTACGGCGTGGAGGTCCGCATCGCGCGCATCTTCAACACCTACGGTCCGCGCATGCACGAGAACGACGGCCGCGTGGTGTCCAATTTCGTGGTGCAGGCGCTGGCCGGGCAGCCGCTGACCGTGTTCGGCGACGGCCAGCAGACCCGTTCGTTCTGCTACGTGTCCGATCTCATCGAGGGATTCCTGCGGCTCATGGCCAGCCCGCACGGGTGCGATCCCGTCAACCTGGGCAACCCGCGCGAAACCTCGATGCTGGAGCTGGCGACCATGGTGCGCGACATGGTCGACTCGCGCGCCGGGATCGTGCACGCGCCTTTGCCCAAGGACGATCCGGTGCGGCGCAATCCCAACATCGCGCGGGCGCAAGAGCTGCTGGGTGGCTGGACGCCGCAGGTGCCGCTGGAGCGCGGGCTCGAGGCCACCATTGCATACTTCCGCGGGCTGAACCGCCCGAGCAACGGGTAGCCCGAGGGCAACCGCAGTTGTTCCCTATAGGTAAGTTAGGGCGGTTGGGACGCGCGATCTGTTGCGGCGCACGAACCGGCGTATACTGGGCGCCACTCAACTCTTTGCGCCCTTCAGCCGAAGCAGGGGGTTGACCGGTTATGGAAGACGAACGACGCACTAGTCCACGCTTGCAGGTCAATGTCGAGATCGGCATGCAGACCGAGAGCAACTTCTACACGGGGCTCACCCAAGACTTGAGTGGGGGCGGAGTTTTCGTGGCCACCAACCAGATTCGGCAAATTGGCGAGCGCATGAAGGTTCTGCTCACTTTGCCAGGGCAGAAGGAGACCTTTGAGATCCTCGCCGAGGTCCGCTGGGTGCGCAGCACAACTTTCAGCCGGAACGTCGAGGACCCGGGCATGGGTCTGCGTTTTCTGCAGATGTCGCCCGGTGCGAAGAAGGCGGTGACGGATTTCCTCACCAAGCGCGAGTCACTCTTCTTCGACGAGGACTGAGCCGATCAGCGTCCCACGCGCAGAAGTTCGATGAACGGCGCGCTTTCCTGACCGGGCGCAAGCGGCTGGGACAGGTCGATGCGCGCGTGAATGGCGAAGTCTTCGTCGCCTTCGGAATCGACCAGGCGCTGCTGCGCGTCCCACAGGCGCGGTCCAGTCGGCATCAGCAGAGTATTGTGAGGGCTGCGCGCGACCGGGGTGACCAAGATGGAACCGTGTTCCTGAAAGTAGGGCTCAAGCTCGGCGGCCAAGCGCTCGGCGGTCCATTCCGGTGTGTCGCTGGATGGATTGTCGCGCAGGGCGGACAGGGCCTCCTCCCAATCGCGACGGGCCAGGGCGCCCAGCAAGCGGTGCAGCTCGGCGCGAATGCGGGCGGCAAAGGTGCGCGGGTCGGCGGCGGGATCGCGCGGACGTGCGGCGCGGGTGGGCTGGTTGGGCGCTGACGGACCATCCGGCGCGCGCAGTTCTTCCCACTCTTCCAGCAGGCTGGAGTCAACCGTGCGCACCAGTCCGCCCAGACTGGCCAGGAGATCCTCGACCTCGGGCGTGCGAAAGGCGGCTGGCACCGACTGGTTGAAGGTCCGATACGCGTCCGACAAGTAGCGCAGCAGAACGCCCTCGGTGCGTTGCAAGCCATAGTCGCGCACGTAATCGTGAAAGCTGCAGAAGCGTTCCAATATCTCGCGCGCCACGGATTTGGGCGCGATGTTCTCCTCGCCCACCCAGGGATGCTTGTCAGCAAAGGCGTTGAAGGTCTCGTAGATGAAGTCGCGGTTGGGCTTGGGCCATTCCAGCTTTTCCAGCTCCTCCATGCGCTGTTCGTACTCGACGCCTTGGGCCTTCAGCGCCGCCACGGTCTCGCCCTTCACCCGGTCAAGTTGCGCGAAGAGCACGGGCCGCGGATTGTCCAGAATGGACTCGACCAGCGAGAGCACGTCGAAAGCGTGGGTTTCTGCCGTCGCATCCAGCAGCGGCAAGGTGTCGACCAGATACAGTGACAGCGTGTGGTGCATGGAGAAGTCGTGCTGCAGGTCGGGACTGGCCACAGCTTGCGGGCAGCGGGCTTTCTCGTTGACCACCAGGCTGATCAACCCGGCCTGGTGCAGGGTGCGAAAGCAGGCGGCTGCGCTTCGTCGGTGGCGGCGCTTCATCACGTCGCTGTCGTGGCACGCGGCGATGACTTCGAGCAATTTGCGATAGCCGCCCCCGCGCTGCGGGTCGCCCTGCTCGCCTTGCAGAAGCGTGAGCAGCAACCCGTGGCTCACGGCAAAGCGCGACTCCAGCGGCTCGGGCGTGCCGGCCGCCAGGCGATCGAAGGTGCCCTTGTCGAAGTGCACGTAGCCCTTCTGCGGCGGCTTCTGCATGTGCACTTTCTTGCCGCCGGCGGCCTTCGCTTTCAGTCGCAGGTTTTCCACCACATGCGCCGGCGCCTGCGCCACCACCCAGCCGCGCTCGTCGAAGCCCTTGCGGCCAGCCCGACCCGCGATCTGCTTGAACTCGCGCACGCTGAGCACGCCGTCCTTCTGTCCGTCGTACTTGCACAGCTGAGTGAACAGCACGGTGCGGATGGGAATGTTGACCCCAACGCCCAGCGTGTCGGTGCCACTGACCACCTTGAGCAGGCCGCGCTGGCTCAGGCGCTCGACGATGCGGCGGTAGCGCGGAAGCAGGCCGGCGTGGTGCAGGCCGATGCCGTGGCGAAGAAAGCGCAGCAGTTCCTTGCCATACGGGCTGTCCAGAACGCTCGTCGCGCAGGGCGAGCTTGATGGTCTCTTTCTCCTCCTTGCTACACACGTCCACGCTCATCAAGTTCTGCACTTCCTCGGCGGCCGCGCGCTGGGTGAAGTTCACAAGATAGATCGGCGCGCGATTGAGCTTGATGAGGTCAGCAATGGTTTCGTGTAGCGGGCTGTCCCGGTATTCGAAGTCGAGCGGCACGGGTCGGATGGCGCCGCGCACGCTGGCCACTTCACGCCCGGTGAAGGCCGCCAGCTGGCGTTCGATGTTCGTGGTGTCGCCCAGGGTGGCTGACATGAGCAGGAACACGGTTTCGCGCAGAGTGACCAGAGGGATCTGCCAGGCGATGCCACGCTCGCGATCGCCGTAGTAGTGGAACTCGTCCATCACCACGCTGTCGGCCGCTGGGCGCGACCGGCGCAGCGCCATGTTGGACAAGATCTCGGCCGTGCCCACCAGAATGGGCGCGTCGCCGTTCACCGAGGCGTCGCCGGTGAGCAGGCCCACGCGTTCAGGGCCAAAGCAGGCGCACAGATCGAAGAACTTCTCGTTGACCAGCGCCTTGACCGGGCAACTGTAGAAACCGGTCTTGCCCTCGCACAGGGCTTTGAACAGAAAAGCGGTGGCGACCAGCGACTTGCCCGAGCCCGTCGGTGTGGCCAGCACCACGTGCTTGCCGGCCAGAATTTCGAACAGCGCCTCTTCTTGCGCGGGATACAGCGACAAGCCCAGCGCAGCCACGTAGCCGAGGAATTGTTCGAGGATGTGGTCGGCATCCGCGGGCCCGGGCGGCGGGGCCAGGGGCGGAACTGGACGAACATCGGAAGCCGCGTCGGTCATGGGCGCTTGACTTCCACAGTTGGGCTACGGTTTCCGCGCGGTCGCAGGATCGAGCCGCACCGTCAGCGCGAGATCGATCGTTCGGTCGTAGCGAACGGGACGCGAGGCCGGCAAGAAACCATCCCGGCGCAGCTCGACCACGTGCACGGCCAGATCCCGGCGCACCTGCGCGCGCATGGGCGTGGGTGCGGGAAGCTTCCTGCCGTCGAGCACGATGTCGGCGCCCGGTGGCTGCGAATCGATGAGCAGCGTGGCGGGCCGAAGCCAGACAGCGGCCACCGGAAGCGGCACCACCACCAGATGAACCAGCACCGCGGCTGCGGCAAGCACGCACGCCAGCACCACCAGGACAGGCACCAGAATTCCGCGCCGCCGGGTCACCGGCGTGAGGGCCGGAGTCAACGGCCCGGTCCCTCCACCAAAGGGGGTCGGGAGCGTGGGACGGGCGTTGATCATCTGGCGAGGCGCGACCAGGACGGTGCCCTGCGCGCCGGCCAGCGAAGGCCGGGGCGACTTGCTGGCCGGGGCTGGTCCGACGGCCCGCGCCGGTGCCGTACTGGCGCGCGCGGCGAGTTTTCCTTGCAAGGGAATGTCGGACTCGGGTGCGGTTTGGTCGGACCACAGATCAGGCGCCAGGCGAATGACTTTGGTTGGCGGCTTGGGGTTGGTCAGGCTGCCGGACGGCAACAAGGTGCGCAGCAAGAGCTTCAACTCGGTGGCCTCGCCCGAGGCCGGGCGGGGCACCAGATCGAGCGCCGCGCGACAGGCGTCGGCAAAGGCGCGCGCGTCGGGAAAACGATCGCGCGGATCCGGCGCCAGCGAATCGGCGATGAGTCGGGCGAGGGCCGGCGGAAGATCGGGCCGTCGCTGCTGGGGCGAGAACGTGAGGCCGGAGGCCACCTGGCGCCAAGTTTCGGCTTGGTTCGACGAATCGCGCAGCGGATATCCGGTGAGCAGCTCGAATAGCACCGCGCCCAGCGAATAGATGTCGCTGCGTCGATCCAGCGCCACGCCGCGCGCCTGTTCCGGCGACATGTACGCCAGGTTGCCCTTGAGCGACGACACCAACGAGTTGTCGGTGCGCCGCTTGGCCACACCAAAGTCGGAGAGTTTTACTTCGCCGGCATAGGACAGCAGCACGTTGTCAGGCGAGATATCGCGATGGACAAGGCCGGTGGGCTGGCCATCTGTCCCGCGCAGCTCGTGCGCGAAGTGCACGCCCTCGCACAGCTCGCCCATGATATAGAGCGAGAGCGCGTCGTCGAGGCGGCCGGGCAAGCCCTCGGGGCTGGAGGTCTTGCGCAGCGCCGCGAGCAACTCGCCCAGATCGCGGCCGTCCACATATTCGAGCACAATGAAGTACTCGCCCTCGGGCGAGATGCCGAGGTCGTGAATCTGCACGATGTTTTTGTGCGACAGCGAGGCATGGATGCCCGCCTCGGTGAGCAGCATGTGGACGAAGCGTTCATCAGCCGCCAGATGAGGCAGAATGCGCTTGATGGCCACTGGCTTCTCGAAGCCCTGCTCACCATAGGCGCGACCCAGGTACAGCTCGGCCATGTCGCCAACGGCGAAGCGGTCGAAAAGTTCGTAGTGTCCGAATCTCATCGCTGTCAAGTCCGCGCCAGAATTCCAGGGGGCACACTATACTCGCGCGCGGGTTCGCTGGGTTGCACGAAACCTATCCGAAACCTGGTAGCCTGACAGGCATGGCCACCGATTTCACCCTGGTTCGCGCCCTGGCCCGGCGTTCCGTCGACGACGGAGTGATTCCGGGCTTGGTCTTGGGCATCGGCCAGGGTGGGCAGGTGCGGTTTCTTGATGCATTCGGCCGTCGACAGGTCGTCCCGGAGGTCGAAGGGCTAACCACCGACGTGGTCTACGATCTGGCCTCGCTGACCAAGGCGGTGGTGACCAGCCTGCTTGTCATGCGCGGAGTCGGCAGTGGCATCTGGGCGCTGGACGACCCCATGGGCAAGCACCTGCCATCGATGGCAGCGCAGCCGGAGGTGACCGTGCGGCGGACACTGGCCCATGCCGGCGGATTCGCAGCCCATCGTCCGTTTTTCGAGCAGGTCATCAAGGACGGCGTGGCGCCTGCGCAGGGACGGGAGCGCATCGTCGCCCTGGCCGCGGCTGAGCCTTTGGCCTATCACCCAGGAACGCGCTCGCTCTACTCGGACCTGGGCTTCATTCTGCTGGGCGATCTGGTGGAGCGCGGGCTCCACGGCCGACTGGACGTGCTGGCCGAGAGATTCCTGTTCAAGCCCCTCGGGCTGAGCGCCACGGGCTTTTCCGGTTCGGCCGCGCTGGCCGGCCGGAAGCTGGCGCCCACCGAGCGTTGTTCGGTGCGCGGCCGAATGCTCGTGGGCGAGGTGCACGATCTCAACGCCTTTGCCATGGGCGGGGTGGCCGGTCACGCCGGGCTCTTTGCCAATGCTGTGGATTTGCTTGGGCTGGCCGGCGCCCTGTGCGCTGCCTGGCGTGACAACGCGCCCGCGGGAGGTGTACCTCTGGTCCCGGCCGAGGTGCTGCGTCTGTTCTGGCAATCGGCCGGAATCCCGCAATCGACCTGGCGCCTGGGCTGGGATGGGCCAGCGGCCACTGGATCGCTGGCCGGCGATCGCCTGTCGCGCCAGGCGGTGGGCCACCTGGGTTTCACCGGCTGCTCGCTCTGGATCGATCCCGAGCGCGAGACTTCTGTCGTGTTGCTGACCAACTTCGTCCATCCGACGGCGCGCAAGGATCCGCGCTTCCGAGCCCTGCGTCCCGCCCTGCACGACGCAGCCCTGGACGCCATCGGGTATCGAGCGTAGGGAAATGCGGGCCGCGGCTTGCGGGTCGCGTCCGCGTGGGCGAGAGCGAGTTCGTGTGGGGTACGCCAGAATGCGGGCCGCGGGCCGCGTACCCTAAAGGGCTCGGGACGGACAACCCGCCCCACCCACCGTCGCGCTCACCCCAGCCGCCCACGCTGGCCGCAGTACGCGGATCGCTCACGCTACCGCTACCGCTCACGCCGGCCGCGCTGACGATCTCTGCGGCCTCCGTGCCCTCTGTTGTGAAAAGAGCTAACCTCAGGTCTGTGAAGATCGCACTCGGCCAAATCAACCCGACGGTGGGGGACTTCCACGGCAACCTGCGCTTGGCCGAAGATGCTCTGGCAGCGGCTGAGGCTGCGGGCGCCGATCTCTTGGTACTTCCCGAGCTGGCGCTCTCGGGCTATCCGCCGCGTGATTTGTTGGAGCGCGAGGCATTCGTGCAGGCGGGCGGGCGCAGCTTGGATCGACTGGTGGCGCGGGTCGGGCGCGGGTCGGCTGGCGCCTCGACAGCAGTGATCGTCGGTTTTCCCGAGCTGCTGCCCGAAGCGCCGGTGGGTCGCCGCATCGCCAACTCCGCGGCGCTCATCCACCAGGGCCGCATTGTCTCGATCCAGCGCAAGTCGCTGCTGCCCACCTATGACGTGTTCGATGAATGGCGCTATTTCGAGCCGGCCCGGTCGGTGGCACCGGTGGAATTCGCGGGCCGTCGCCTCGGGATCTCGATCTGCGAGGACATGTGGAACGACGGCGATTTCTGGCCGCGGCGCCTGTACCGCGAGGATCCCATCGAGAAGCTGGTGGCTGCGGGCGCTGATCTGCTCATCAACATTGCCGCCTCGCCCTTCACCCTGGACAAGCGCCACTTGCGGCCGCGCATGTTGGCGACCGTGGCCCGGCACTGGGCGCGGCCGCTGGTGTTCGTGAATCAGGTCGGCGGACAGGATGATTTGCTCTTCGACGGATCGAGCTTGGCGCTGGACGCGCGTGGCGAGGTCATCGCGCGCGCGGCCGAGCACGCGACCGATCTGATTGTGGTCGATGTGGACGCGGGTCGCGGCACGGTGAGGCCGCTCACGGAATCCGATGCCCGCTCGGCGCTGGATGCCCTGGTGCTGGGCACGCGCGACTATGCTCGGCGCTGCGGCTTCACCGGCGCGCTGGTCGGGCTCTCGGGCGGCATCGATTCGGCGGTGGTGGCCTGCCTGGCGGCACGCGCGCTGGGGCCGGCCAACGTGCTGGGCGTGTCCATGCCGTCGCGCTTTTCCTCGGATCACTCGCGCAGCGACGCTGCGGCGCTGGCCGCGGCGCTGGGCATCCAGTTTCGCACCATCTCTATCGAGCCCATGTTCGCCGCGTATCTCGAAGCGCTGGCGCCGGCTTTTGCAGGCCGGCCGGCCGATGTCACCGAGGAGAATCTGCAGGCGCGCATCCGCGGCGGCATTCTCATGGCCTTGTCGAACAAGCTGGGCGCTCTGCTGCTCTCCACGGGAAACAAGAGCGAAATTGCGACCGGCTACTGCACGTTGTACGGCGACACCTGTGGCGGCCTGGCCGTGCTCTCGGATGTGCCCAAGACTTTGGTGTACAAGATTGCCGGCGAGATCAATGCCGAGCGTGCGGTGATCCCGCAGTCGACCTTGAGCAAGCCGCCATCCGCCGAGCTGCGACCCGACCAGAAAGACCAGGACAGCCTGCCGCCCTACGATGTGCTGGACGCCATCCTGGAAGCCCACGTCGAGCGCGGCCTGGACAGCGAAGCCCTGCACAAGGAAGGCTTCGATCCCGCGGTGGTCGCCGATGTCATGCGCCTGATGCGCCAGTCGGAGTACAAGCGGCGCCAGCTTCCGCCGGGACTCAAGATCACGGGCAAGGCTTTTGGCAGCGGCCGCCGCTACCCCATCGCGCAGGCGTTCCGAGGGTAGTTGCAACCGCCATGCTCCCGCGCGTGTCAGAGGGGTCGTTGCTCCGCCGCACTGGCCGCAGCGCCAGGTTTTTCGTTGCTGGCGTGGCCATCCTCGCCGGCCTGTTCGGGTGGGTGGCGACATCGCCGCGTTTTTTGGTTCACATCAACTGGGATGCGGGTAGCTACATCCACCAGATTGCGAACGGCGCCGTAGCATGGTCCAGTGCACCGTGGAACCCACACTACGGCATGCAGTACATGTACATGGTGTTTTTCTGGGTGGCGCGCCTGGCGGGCGGCACCTGCATCGATGGAGCGAGACTGCTAGGTGCGTTCTGTCTCGCGGCCATCGCGGCCTTGCTTGCAGACGCCGGGCACCGGATCGCAGGCAGTCGACTGGTGGCAGCGCTGGTGGTGGCACTTTGGGCGAGCGCCTTCGTGACCCAGTTCCTGGTGTTCACACTGGAAGACAACCTGGTGTTTCTGGCACCCGCGGCTGGCGTCCTGTGGCTGTGTGCCTTGCGTGCCGAGCAATGGGGAGCGCGCGAGAGTCTGGTGGCCGGGTTGCTGGCGGCCGCGGCTGCGTTGATGTCCACCCAGGGAGTGCTCTACGTCTTGCCACCGTTGTATGTCGGCGTCGTACTGCGCGGTCGAGGAACTTCAGCGATCCTGCGCGCGCGCGACGCCGGCATCACTCTCCTTGCCATGCTGGGCGGGGAAATCGGGTTCGCCTGCTTGGTGTCAGGCACCTCGGCGCTCCCGCTGCGGCAGGCCCTTGCGGTCCTGCTATCCCGTCCCACCACCTCTTCGCTTCCCCAAAGCGCCACGGAGGCCATCAGACTACTCGCCGATGTGGCCGGATCGCTGCGGAACCTCGGCCTGGCAGCCTCGCTTCAGCTCTTCTCCAACCGGATTCCATTCGCTTCGTCTTTTGCGCTGGTTGGCATCGGTGGGTTCGTCCTGCTGGTGGAGATCGTCGTCTTGGTCGCGGCCACGCTGTGGTCCTTTCGCCAGCGTCGTTGGGGACCGCACCTGTTCGCAACCAGCTTGCTTCTCTTCTCGGTGCTGACCGCCCTGTACCGGGACGTCCCCTACGCCTACTTGAAACGCACCGACTTCGTGCCGCTGCTCGCGGCCTTCTTGCTCCTCACTTCCGCTGACGCGCTCTTTGGGTCAACCCGGCTACGCAAAATCGCGGTGTTCGCCTTGGCCTTGCTGATCGCGGCCCAAGGGTTCGCGGCCTGGCGCTGGCGGCGGGCCGAGGCTGCCAGCTACGCCACGCTCGATGAGACCGTGCTTGGGAGACGCATTCCTGGCTACCACGGGGTTCCAGGAGAGGGTTCGTTTTTCCGTCATTTTCGCGCCCTACGGCAAGCCAACCCGTCAGCCTGCGCCTTTGTCTTCGACGTTTCCGAGGTGGAACACGGACGCTGGAATCCGGACATCACCGCGAGTATTTGGTCGGAGCTGCCAGCCCACTACATCATGGGCAATCCGGCCCAAATGTCCACATGGCCACGACGAATGCGCGTGCTGGATCCGCAATCTGCGGGCAAGGTGCTGTCCGGGTGCGAGTGGATTTCCCCGGCGGCTCAGCGCTCTCTGGCGGCCAGGCGCTGAAGGATGGCCAAGCAAGGCAAGCGGGACACCCCGTCGGGGTTATACTTCTGCAATGCCCAAGTTCCGCGGCACGATCAAGCACAACGCCCTGGAGGGCGGACATTTTCAGTTGCTGACCGACGACGGCACCAGCTACGAAGTGGAGGGAAACGATCCACTCTTGCGCCGCGACGGCGCACGGGTGGAGATCGACGGGTCCATCGACCGGACGGCCCTCTCCCTGGCCATGACCGGCCCACGGATCAAGGTGAAGTCCGTCAAGGCCGCGTGATTCGGCCTTAGGCGATTACTCCTGCGGCGCCTGGGGTGCGGGTGGTGGGTTCTGCGTCTCGCGATTCAACTCTTGCATCGCTGCGGTCTCTTCGGGCGACGGGCCTTGGGGCGGGGGAGGCGGGGTGGAAGCGCAGCCCAGAAACGACGCGAGGGCGACGACGGCAAACAAGAACATGGCTAGTTTCATGGCGAAGACCTCTCTTGCTGGCTGTCAGCCCGCCAGACTGGGAGCAGTCTACCTCAAGCTGCGCCCGCTGGCAGCAGTCACGATTGTTAGGCCTTGTGGCGGCGAAGCTCGCGGTCCAGCTCTGCGAATTGTTCGTCCAGATGCCAGGGCCGCTCGGCGTATACGTCGTCGAACATAGTCGCAGGCGGCGACTTGCCGGGCAGGCTCTCTACCTCGGCCACCAGCACTGCGAATTCCTGCTCGCAGTCTTGCACGAATTCTCGTTCTTCGTCCGCGCTCCACAGACCCTTGCTTTCAAGGTAGGCGCGGAAGCGCCGGATGGGATCGCGGCATTCCCACTCGTGGGGCTCGGCGGGATCGCGGTAGGCCGTGGGATCGTCCGACGAAGTGTGGGCACCGCGGCGGTAGGTGAGCGCCTCGATGAGGGTGGGCCCTCCGCCCCGGCGCGCGCGCGCCGCGGCCTCGGCGGTCACATGGGCCAGGGCTAGCACATCGTTGCCGTCGACCAGCACCGCTGGCATGCCATAGGCAACCGCCTTCTGGGCAAAGGTGGGCGTAATGGTCTGGGTCGAGCGCGGGGTGGAGATGGCCCAACCGTTGTTGCGGCAGAAAAACAGACAGGGGCTCTTGCGCACAGCCGCCATGTTGCACGAGACGTGGAAGTCGCCCGTCGACGTAGCGCCGTCGCCAAAATACACGAGGCTGACATCGTCGCGGCCACTCAGCTTGGCGGCCATGGCCATGCCCACTGCGTGCGGGATCTGCGTGCCTACCACCGAGCTGACCGATACGAAATTGAGTTCACGCACGGTGTGGTGAACGGGCAACTGCCGGCCCTTCACCGGATCCTCGGCGTTGCAGTAGAGCTGGCACAACAACGTGCGCAGCGGGTAGCCGCGAAAGAGCGCGGCGCCGGCCTCGCGGTAGCAGGAAAAGATCCAGTCGCTGGGTCGCAGCGCCCAAGTCGGGCCCACCAGCGTCGCCTCTTCGCCCCAGGCGGTCAGGTAGAAGCCGATGCGGCCCTGGCGCTGGAAGCGCATCAGTTTCTCGTCGAGCAAACTGTTGTGCACCATGGTCTGCAAGATATGGCGCAGCTCGGCGGCTGGGATCGTGGGTTCGCGCTCGGGATGCACGACGCGACCCGCATCGTCGAGAACCCGGACAAGTTCAAACTTCACCAGTCGTGCTTAACGGCGGCGGCCGGGGTTGTCAAGGCGCAGGCCAGGCAGGATACTGCGCGGCAGCCACGCGCGAGGCCAGCCATGGAACTTCATCTGAGAGACGTCGTCAGCTACGTCGGGGCGGACTACCTGGTCGAGGGGCTGCTGAGCTACCGCCTGGGAAACCGCAAGCGCGTGCTGGCGCGCCTGGTCGACGGCGAGCGCGTGCTGTGGATGGATCCGCTGCCGGACGAGATCGACGAGCGCGTGCTGTTTCTCGAAGGGGTGCACGATCTCGACATGACCGCGCCGCCGCCGGCCAACATCTACTACAAAGGCCGGATCTACCTGCGCGCCTTCGCGGGTCAGGCCGAGGTGGTGGCCAGCGGCCGAACGCCGGGGCGCGCGTCAGGGATCTGCGAGGTGTGGCGCTATCGCGCCGCGGGCGATACCTTCATCCAGATTGAAGCTTGGCCCGAGGGCTTGGTCGTTTTGGCTGGCCCCTCGGCCCACCAGGGCATGCTACAAATACTGCCCGCAAAATAAGAGAGGAGACCGCGATGTACAAGCTCGTGTTGCTTCGCCACGGCGAGAGCACCTGGAACAAAGAGAACCGATTCACCGGCTGGACTGACGTGGACTTGTCGGAGAAAGGCCGTCAGGAAGCCAAGGCTGGCGGCGAGGCACTGAAGGCCGGGGGCTACACCTTCGACGTGGCGTACACCTCTGTGCTCAAGCGCGCGATCCGCACCCTGGGGTGTGTGCTCGACACGCTGGACCTGATGTGGATTCCCGTGCACCGGTCATGGCGACTCAACGAGCGGCACTACGGCGCATTGCAAGGCCTGAACAAGTCGGAGACCGCGGCCAAGTACGGCGAGGCGCAGGTCAAGATCTGGCGGCGCAGCTACGACATCCCGCCGCCGCCCCTGGAAAAGACCGACCCGCGCTTCCCGGGCAACGATCCACAAGGGCGCTACAAGAATCTGACGGCCGCCGAATTGCCCCAGACCGAGTGTCTGAAGGACACCGTGGCGCGCTTCCTGCCGCTGTGGCACGAGACCATCGCACCGGTGGTCAAGTCAGGCAAGAAGGTGATCATCGCGGCCCACGGCAACAGCCTGCGCGCCCTGGTCAAGTACCTGGACAACATTCCCGAGAGCGAAATCGTCGAGCTGAACATCCCGACCGGCATCCCGCTGGTGTACGAGCTGGACGCCAATCTCAAGCCCATCAAGCACTACTATCTCGGCGATCAAACTGCCATCGAGGCCGCCATGAAGGCCGTCGCCAACCAAGGCAAGGCGAAGTAGCTACGGCTTGTCCCGAAATTCGGGGCCGCTAGGTCGAATTGCGGCCAGCGGGTCGCGGCTAGCGAGAGCGTGAACGTGAGCGAGTTCGTGGGCGGGACGCGAAAGGCGGAAGGCGGGCCGCTCACGCTCACGCCAGTCCCGCACGCTAGCCGCTGCACGCAGCTCGCTCACGCTACCGCTACCGCTCACGCGAGCCGATCTGCGCCGGGAATTTCCCAACAAGCCGTAGCTATCTCCGCAATCGGCGTTCGAGCAGCTTGTAGGCTTCGGTCAACTTTTGCGTCAGCTCGGTGGCGGTTTTTTGCTTCTCGGGCGATTCGGAATGATGGTCGGGGTGGTACTTGCGCAGGAGCGCGCGGTACGACTTGCGCACGGTCTCGAAGTTCGAGCCCACTGGTACTTCTAGCGCAGCGTAGGCGCGGCGCAGGTCATCGTCAGGAGAAGGCTTGCGCGGCGGGGGGCTCGACGAGGGACGCGCAGCCTTCGGCCGCGATCCGCTGCTGGCCGGGGACGGGCGTGGGGCGTCGACCTTGGCCTTGACCGCAGCGCGCGCGCGATGGCGACGTTCCAATTCGGCTTCCAGTTGCTCGTCGGTCAATTCGTCGAGCCCGTAGCGACGATAGAGATCCTCGTCAGGATCACGCGACGACTCCCACGTCGACGCCTTGTCGAGCAGCGAATTCAACTCGGCCCGAGCCATATCAAAGAGTCGCTTGCTGATGGTCATGGCGTTCCCTGTCAGTCTACACTGGAGCGGTCGCTACTTGTTGTAGGGCTCGCCCCGTACGGCCGAGATCGCCCGGTAGATTTGCTCGCACAAGATCACGCGGGCTAGGCGGTGGGGCAGGGTGAGAGGCGAGAGCGACAGACGCCTCTTCGCGGCCTTGACCGTGGCCGGCGTCAGGCCCTCGGCGCCACCGATGAGAAGGACGATGGCACGCGTGCCCTGCACCATGCGTTGCTCGAGGTACTTGATGAACTCAGCCGTGGTCCAGCAATCGCCACCCGGTTCCAGCGCGACGACTTCAGCGCCGGCAGGCAGGTTGCGCAGCAAGTCCGCGTCGCTGTCCACTTCTTCAACTGCGACGGGCAGGTGGCGTCGCGCGCGATCCAGATACTCCTCGCACACCGACTCCAGCCGGCGGTCGCGCATCTTGCCGACGGCGCGAACCAGGATCTTCACGGACTGACGGGACCGTCGCTGGCAATCACCATGGCCTCGGGCGGAACCTGCAGCTTCACCCGGGGCGCATCGATCCACAGGCTCTCGATGTCGAACACCTCCCGCACCGGGTGATAGAAGACATGCATCACCACGTCGCCGAAGTCGAGCAGGGCCCAGCGCCCGTTGCGTGTGCCCTCGCGGCCCAGCAGGCGTCGGCCGCGCTCACGCATGGCCTGGCTCACATGGTCCGCGATGGCGTCCACCTGGCGATCGCTGCGGCCGCTCACGATGGCGATGTAGTCGGCGTAGCTGGCCCGACCCGAAACGTCGATGAGCACCGGCAGCAGCGCCTTCTTGGCCAGCGCCGCGTCGATGGCGGCGCGGGCCGCGGCCAGCGCCTCGCGCTGCACCTGCGGGCTGCTGGGGATCGGCCGCACGGTCTCCGCGTGGCGCGCGCGCGCGGGAACCAGGCCTCTGCGCGCTGCCACCTTGGGCCCGACGCGACGGCTGGGCTTGCTTGAGGTCTTGGAGGAGCGCTTTGGCTTGGGGGCAGGTTTCTTCTTCACGTACTGCAATCGTAGCAAAGCCATAGGCCCTACTCAATCCAAGTCAGAAAATCCTACGCGGGAAGAAGAAAGCTAGCTGATCAACCACAGAGAGCACAGAGAACACAGAGATCGGATGAAGCAGGGGTTCGGACAGGACTGGATCCCAACCCTTTCTTCCTTCCGGTCCGGCTCTGTGGACTCAGTGGTCTCTGTGGTGAAGAAAAGCTAGCTTTCCGCCGTTGGGCGTTCGCGCCAGCGGGCTTCAAAATCGTCGACGAGTCCGCCCACATACCCGCTGCCCAGGGCAGCCAGCCGTTCTTCCACCGCATGGGCGGCGCGATCGAGCCAGGTCCGCTCTTCCTCGCTTTCGTCGGTTGGCCAACCGACCGGTGCGGCTTCGGGATGACCGCCGGTATGCAGCCAGCGCTCGGCGCTGCGAGACAGACTGCGCGACGCCCAACGTGGTGCTTCCACCAGCGAGCGACCCAGGATCTGGCCGCCTTCGCGAAACGCGGCCACCAGTTTGGCCTTCGAGGTGCGAGTCACGGATTGGTGGACCAGCATGCGTAGCTGGGCGGCCTGCGACCGGGTGATGGGCCCGCCCACGTGCAGCTTGGCGCAGTAGTGGTCGATGAGCGTGGCGGTCTGGAAGATGGTCGCCATGTCCTCGGCGCCGCGGCCCGCGACGAGCAGGGCAAAGAGCTTGTGCCAGGCCAGCTTGAGCGCTGCCAGCGTGGCGGCAGCAACCGTGATGTTGCGCAAAGCCGAGCCGGCCTTGCCCTGGGCCAGGACCTCGGCCGAGGCCGCAGGCAGATCGACCTGACGGCTCGACGCCAGTTTCATGTACAGGCCCGCCCGCACGCGAGCAGACACGATGTCATCCAAGATGGGCACCGGAACCAGTCCGCTCAGGGCCGACGCAAGCAGCGCCCGCCGCACGATGAGCTTGCGGTTTTGGGCCAAGTGCGAAAGCCGCAACGGATCCTGGGGCGCGACGGGCTCGATCCTCACCTCGACAGCCGGCTGGTCGTCGGGTGCGTTCACGGAACTCCTTGTTTGCTGGCCGCAGGCGCCTTGGCAGGCGACGGCTGGCGAGGCTGCTTCGACTTGTCTTGGCCCGGACCCGCAGCCCCGGCCGAGCGGCGCCCGCCGCTCGTCTTCGGCGATGATGGCAAAGCAGCGATGCGGCCACCGAGGCCGCCCAGCAGGGCGCGCTCTTCCAAGATGGTTCGTTGTCGCGCAGGCAAGGTTTCTGCAACCGGCATGATCACGGGCGCCACCGCCGCGTCCACGCTGGCCGCGACTGCAAGCTCGCCCTCGATGGGGGTTCCATCGCGGACAGCGCGAAAATGCGAGGCCAGTGAAAAGGTCTGCAGCCCGCCGCTGGCATCAAGCTGCGCGTCGCCCACCAGGCTCTGAACGTCGACCGTCTCGCGCCATTTGCGCAAAGGCGTGGACGCGGCCAGTTCCGCGCGCGGCTCCGCGGCCTTGCTCAAGCGAAAGCCGCGGCTGCCGGCTGGCACGACCTCCACGAATCGGCGCACGATATCCCACGCGGCCGAGGGCGCCCCCACGCCTTCCTCGAGGAATCGCTGCGGCTCGGGATCTTGGGCCGGGCGGCGGATGAACTTCCCGTAGCGCAAGGCCACAGCCAGCTCGCCAGCTACGCGCACCACTTCGCGGCCGCCATCCTGGTCGTTGCTCTCGGCCAGGCGGAAGTTGCCCTGCTTGTCGATCCACAGGTCAGTGGTGGTGGTGATGGAGTCTTTGGCGCCGGCATCCGGCCCACCGGATGCGTTCACACGAAACGTCGATGTGGCATGAAAGTGCGCGCCGGCCACACGCCGCAGCCCCGAAACCAGAGTCGCTGGTCGCAGGGCCGCATCCAATTCTTGGTCCGGCGGCTGCACCTCGCTGCGCTTGCCGCGGCTGCAGCTTGGCCACGCCGCCGCGAGCAGCAGCGTGGCAAGGATCCGACTGCGAAAAGGGCACCTGCGCACGAGGGCTGGCAATCTACCACTGAACTCCCGGAGCGCATGGTTCCACAGTCCCGTCACAGGAATGGTAACGTCGGGGGGTGGACGCACTCCCCACGCTCAGCTCCCCTGGCTTGCGCCTGGCTGCCACCCTCGCGGCCGCGGGCCTGGGCGCGCTGTGGGGCAGCTTCCTCAACGTGTGCATCGTGCGCATTCCCCGTGGCATGTCGGTGGTCAGACCGGCCTCGCACTGCTTTGCGTGTGGCAAGCGTGTGTGGGCGCGCGACAACATCCCCATTGTTTCGTACCTGTTGCTGCGCGGTCGCTGCCGCCACTGCGGCGCCCGCTTTTCGCCCCGCTATGCGCTGGTTGAGGCTCTGGCTGCTGCGCTCGCGGCCCTGATTTTCTGGACCTTTGTGGTCGATGCGCCGGGCGAGCCGCTCGGCGTGCGCGCCGCCCGTTTCGCCACCTACTTCGCATTTGCTGCCGTGCTGATTGTGCTGTCGTTCATCGATCTCGATACCAAGCGCCTGCCCGACATCATTACCCTGCCGGCCATAGCGGTTTTTTTTCTGGCTGGCTTCGCGGTCCACGACGTCGACTGGTCGGAACGGGCCATCGGGGCTGCGGCTGGCTATCTCCTGGTGCGCATCGTCGCTGACGGCTACTACTACGCCACCGGACGCGAGGGTCTGGGCCTGGGCGACGGCAAGCTCTTGGCCATCATGGGCGCCCTGTTTGGCTGGAAAGCCATTCCCGCCATCGTGTTGCTGGCCTCGCTGGCGGGCATCCTGGTAAGCGTGCCGGTCCTGTTCCTGCGGCGACGTCGCTTGGCCGGGGTGGCGTCCGCCGTCCCTCCATCGCCCTTGGCGCCGGGGTCAATTCGCAAGGCGGAAGTCCCGTTTGGTCCATTCCTGGCGGCCAGTGCTTTGACCTACCTCTTCCTGGGAAAGTTGGCGTGGGCAGCGCTGATGCGCATGCTGACCGGGGAATGAAACCGCGTCGTCTCAGAACGCGACGAACGGTCCCGCATAGCCTGTGGTCACTTGGCCTTCGATGGAAGTGAACACGTTCCTACCAAAATAGAAGGGCAGGCCCCAGTCGAAATAGCTGGATGGGAAGTCGGTTCCCCCCGATGGGGCGCCACTGGGCCCAGCCAGATTGTCAAAAGCGAAGTTGTACTGGGACAGGTTCAGGGCGTTGGCGACGCCGAAGCTCACGTTCAGACCACCCTGGCCGGTATAGTCTTGAATCCTGGCCGTCACGTTCTGCGTGGAACTGGGGCAGTAGAAATACTCCGCGCGGGAACAGGTGGGGATATGCGTGGTGCTGCTATCCAAGAAGTAGATCGCATTCGAGCCACTGTCCACGAAAGAAAGAGATGGGCTGCCGTTCGTGGGGTACATGGTGCGAAAATAGCCGTTGAGATCGACCGGGAGCACCGTTGCCCGCTTGAGACCATTGTTGTCGCGCGTGCCAATGCCGAAGACCAGGGAACCTAGCACGCTGGGCGCCCCTTCCTCGGGAATGGCGGGCAGCTCGATAATCGTGCCGTTGTTGTCCTGGCTGAAGAAGGCGACGGGATTGGACACTTGCTGGGCCAGCGACACGGCCGTGGGCTGGCAGCCATCCGGCGCGGCTGATGAACACGCGTAGTAGATCCCGGGATTTTCGGATCTGCCGCCAAGGGCCGCGGAGCAAGGCGGCCCACAATCTTGCAGGGACGTTCCCACCCCGAGAATGCCATTCGCGCCGAGGTCGTTCGGGTCGCTGATATCGGTGCCGGTACAGCTGGTCGGCATGGGATAGGTTGCTTCTTCGCTGACGTGGACGACGAGGTTGCTGACCTTCTCGTTGGCGATGCTGAAATCAGCACTGCGCAGCGGGCCCCAAAGGGCGCCGCTGATGAGCTGGCTGCACTCGGCCAGCGTCGCTCCGTTGTCGTCCGTCAGCGCTGGCAGCGAGAGGGTCAGCACGGACCCGAGCAGGAGCAGGCCCGAAGAGCCGGTATCGACCAAAATATTGTCGACGGTCTGGCACTCGCTGGTGCTGCCAGGAACGCACACGGTTACGTTGGCAAACAGGCCGTTGATGTAGCCGCCGTTGTTAGGCAGCCCGTAGTCGACGGAGACCTCGGCCACGTTGTCGGCGGGCAGAGCGATGACGTTGGGGCTGAGGCCGGAGTTGCCGCTGCCGCCGCTGCTACACGCCACGCCCAGAAGGGCGGCACATATGCATCCCGCCCTGGCTCGTGGTTTGTGAGGGGCGCGCACTAGCGGATCTCGTCGGTGGAAAGTCCTTGCGGCACGCGGTCCACGAGGTACGCGCGACCATAGAAGGCCCGCTGGTGGCCGCTCATGTGCACGACCAGCCCCGGAAGCTCGATGTTGACCGGGCCGCGGGCCACGCGGCCCTTGGCAGCCTGGATGTACGTGTCGTAGTGCACGCCCAGCAACTGGCGCAGGTCAGGGCGAAATGGACCTTCCCACGCCACCGCGAAGACCTTGCCGTCGTTGCCCAGATACTCGCGCACCTTGGTGCCGGTCGCCGTGTGAAGCTCGTGCATGGTATGGGTGGCAGCGCGCTCGATGCGCGCACTGGCCAGCAAGTGCGTCTGGCCCGTGCCGATGGATGAAGCATCGCCGCCCAAGGCCGCCGACGCTGGCGACGAGCCGAACAGCAGAGCCAAAAACGCACAGGTCGGCAACACTCTGCGGAACAGCGTTGAAGCGATGGGGACGGTGTGCATGGCGTTGCCTCCCAAGTTCGGGCGTCTGCGGTCGCTCGGTAAGCTTACAATGCTTTGGACGGAAACCCAGCCGTGGGTTGCAACTCGGCTGTGATGGTCTGCAGGCGGCCTTCCAAGTTCGCGCGAATCTCGGCCAGGCGCGCCGGGCTGTCGGCCTCGCAGCGAAGCACCAGCACTGGGCCGGTGTTGGAGGCGCGCACCAAGCCCCAGCCGCCTGGGAAGCTGACGCGCGCGCCGTCGACGTCCACCACCATGATGCTCGCGACGGTAGTGCGCCAGCGCCCGGCGCACGACCTCGAACTTGATGTCATCGGAGCACGGCATGCGAATCTCGGGCGTGTTGTGCATCACGGGCAACGCGTCCACCAGCGCGGAAAGCGGACGATCGCTGCGGGTCAGCAGTTCGACCAGGCGCGCTGACGCGTACACGGCGTCGTCGAAGCCGTAATAGCGATCCGCGAAGAACATGTGGCCCGACATTTCGCCCGCCAGCGCGGCCTTTTCCTCGCGCATCTTGGTCTTGATGAGCGAGTGGCCCACCTTCCACATGATGGCGCGGCCACCCAGCCGGGCGATCTCGTCGTACATGGCCTGGCTGCATTTCACCTCGCTGACAAAGGTGGCGCCCGGTCGCTCGCGCAGAATGTCGCGCGCAAACAGCATCACCAGCTGATCGCCCCACACGATGCGGCCCGCTGGATCCACGACACCCAGACGATCCGCGTCGCCGTCGAGCGCGATGCCCAGCTCGGCGCCGGATTTCTGCACGTGGCTGATAAGGTCAATCAGATTGGCCGGCACCGTGGGATCAGGATGGTGATTGGGGTAGCGGCCGTCGGGCTCGCAGTACAGCGGCTCGACGTCCAGGCCCATTCGGCGCAGCACCGACACGCAGGTCAGGCCGCCCGTGCCGTTGCCGCCGTCGACCACGACCTTGAAACGGCGGGCGCCCAGGCGCATGCCATCGGCTACTTCGGCGATATACGGTGTTAGGACATCGACGTCAGCCGCCGTGCCCCCGGGCACGGTTTTCGGCCGGGCGCCGGCCTGGTGGCGCTCGATGCGTTCGCGCAAGACCTGGATCTCGGCACCGAAGATGGTGCTCGGGCCGCGCATGATCTTGAAGCCGTTGTCCTGCTCGGGGTTGTGGCTGGCCGTGATCATCACGCCGCCGTCGGCCTTGCAGTGAAAGACTGAGTAGTACATGCCCGGCGTGTGCAGCACGCCCAGATCCGACACGGCAAGGCCGGCATTCACCAGGCGCGCCTTCACGACCGCGTGGATACGCGGCGAGGAGAGCCGGCAATCGCGGCCCAGGGTCAGGTGGCGCGCGCCCGCCTCGCGCAGGTGCTCGGCGATGGCGTCGGCCAGCTCGGCCACGAAAGAATCGGGGAAATCCTGGTCCGCCACGCCGCGGATGTCGTACTCGCGAAAGACTTTTGGGTTCATGGTTGCTTCTTGTGCTCGGAACTCGTCACAGGAACTCTTTTCTGCCCTGTGCGGACAGCTCATCTACCACGCTGCGCACCTCCTGCGCCCGATGTTTGGGCACGACCAGCACGGCATCGCGCGTGGCCACCACCACGATTCCCTCGACGCCCACCACGCCGACCAGCGGAGCGCCTGGATCGACCATCACCACGCTGCCCTTGCTGGCCTTCACGATGGCGTCGCCCGAGATGACGTTTCCGTCGACATCGGTGGGCCGAATGTCGGTCACGGCGGCCCAACTGCCGACATCGCTCCAGCCGAAATCGCCTGGCACCACCTGAATTCCCTGCGCCTTTTCCATGATGCCGTAGTCGATGGAGATGGCGGGCACGCGCGGGTAGCGCTGCTGGGCCAGCGCGATGGGATCAGGCGAAGTGCAAAGCTGGTCGAGCAGAGCCGACAATTCGGGCAGGTGCTGGCGGGCTTCGGCCAAGAAGCGGCCAGCAGAGAAAAAGAACATGCCCGAGTTCCACAGGTAGTCGCCCGAGGCCAGATAGGCGCGCGCGGTCAGCAGGTCGGGCTTCTCCACGAAGCGCGCCACGTGGCACACCTCGGCGTTACCGGAAACCTTGGCCCCGGTCTGCAGGTAGCCGTAGCCGGTTTCCGGATGCGTGGGCTTGATGCCGATGGTGACGATGGCCTGGCTGGCTTGCGCCAGCGCGGTTCGCAACACCGCGGCGTACTGCGGCTCGTTTCTGATGAAGGCATCAGAGGGCACAACCGCCATCACGGCGTCTTGGCCCGCCCGTCGCGCTATGTGCGCAGCCGCCAGGCCCACGGCCGGCGCTGTGTTGCGTGGCGCTGGCTCGACCACCAGGCTGTCGGCTGGCAGGCCGGGCAGGGCTTCGCGGATGGCCTGGGCTTGATCCGCCGCGGTCACAATCAGGGTACGCTCCAGACCAACCAGCGCGCTCAGGCGGCGAAACGTGGCGGCCAGCAGCGATTCGTTGGCGCCCAGGCTGAGCAACTGTTTGGGCCGACTGCGCCGACTGGCCGGCCACAGACGCGTGCCTCCACCACCGGCCAGAATCATGGCGAATTGTTCGGGATTTGCCATCGGCGCACTTTACCTCAAGATGGTTGGCCCATGCTGCTGGCGTTCGTCCTGATCGTGATTGGCCTTGCCGCCGCTGTCTACGGCGTGCGCCTGGTCAACGAGCGCCATCGGCCTATCGATCTGGCCGGCGCCCTGCTGGCCGCAGCGGGGCTGGTCGTGGCACTGGCTGGCGTGGGACGATTGCTCTCGAAGGATTTCTTCTAGCCGCTCGATCCGCCGGGTTTCTGGCCGACAAAAAGCCCGGCCTCGATGCTCACGCTGAACGATTGGCTGGAAAAATAGGTGTCGATGGCCTGTTTAACCGCCAAGAAAGTGTCTTGCACTTCTTCGCCTGTGCCGGCGATTTTCTTCCAGCGTGCCAGCGGCCCGAATTCGACGACCGGCGCGTAGAAGAATTCGCGCGCGCTGCGAAACACCAGCTCCCAATGATCGCGCTGCACAGTGACCGGACGGAGGCCCGCGTGTTCCATCTGGTGGACCACGCCGCCCGCCTCGGGAAAAGAGGCGGAATATCCGCGCAGACTGGCCAGCGCGTCGTCGCGCCCCAAGCGCACCAGCACATCGCGAAACACGTCGAGAAACTCGCCCCAGGTCCCGCGCAGCGGCGAGGCCACGCGCACCTCGGCCCCGGGCCGCGCCACACGCACCAGGTCGGCGAGAAATTCGTCGGGCCGGGCCAGATCCACCAAGCCCACGTTGGCCAGCACCAGATCGAAAGTGTCGTCGCCGAAAGGCAGGTGCGCATCGAGGCTTTGCGGGCGGAAAAAGATGCGGCGCCCGACCTGCTCGGCGGCCACGTTGGCGCGGGCTCGATCAAGCAAGCCCTGCGCGGTTTCCAAGTCGATGATCCGGCTGGAAGGATCCAACCAATGCAGAAGACTGGCGGTCGACTCGCCCAGGCCGCAGCGAATCTGAAGCACTTGCGAGCGCGGCTTGAGCGGCACGCCGTCGACCAGTCGCTCGACCAATCTTCGGCCGATGAGAGGAAAAACCTGCTCCTCGTACAGCCGGCTGCGCTTCTCCTCGTCGGTCATTCTGCGAACCGGGGATGTTTGCGTCGACTCCGGAGGCTGTGACATTCTGGTGTCGACTCTAGCTGCTCTGCCCTCGGGGCGCTAGCCTTGCCAGAGCGATGCCGAAGAAGCCGCGTCTGCCCTCCGCCATTTACGCCATCGGCGCCACCAGTCTGCTCAACGATGCGTCGAGCGAGATGATTTTCCCGCTTCTGCCTGTGTTTCTGTCCAGTGTGCTGGGCGCGGGTGCGGCCACTCTCGGCGTGATCGAAGGCACGGCCGATGCGGCGGCCAGTCTGCTCAAGCTCGCCTCGGGCGCGCTTTCGGATCGCATGGGACGGCGAAAGCCACTGGTGGTGGGGGGCTACGCGCTCGCCTCGTTGATTCGTCCGCTGATCGCCTTTGCCCACACGGCGGGCACGGTGCTGGCCATTCGTGTGACCGACCGGGTGGGCAAGGGCCTGCGCGCCAGTCCGCGCGACGCCCTCATCGCCGACGCAGCCCCGCCTGAGCTGCACGGCCGCGCCTTTGGCGTGCACGAGGCCATGGACCACGCGGGCGCTGTGGTGGGGCCACTTGTGGCCTATTTGCTGCTGGCGATGGGCCTAGGCCTGCGCTCGGTGTTCTTGTTGTCTGCGCTGCCGGCTGCGGTGGCCTGCTTGGTGGTGGTGGTGTTCGTGCGCGAGGCGCGCTCGCGACCCAGCCAGCCGGTCGCTGCGGCGCCTGCGGTTCCCATTCTGAGCCGGCCATTTCTCGGCTATCTGCTCGCCACCATTTTGTTTGCCTTGGGCAATTCGTCAGACGCCTTTCTGCTCTTGCGCGTGCACGATGCCGGGCTGCCTGCCCAGGCTGCCCCGCTGCTGTGGGCCTTGCACCACGTGGTGAAGTCCACCACCAGCGCCAAGGCCGGCGAGCTGGCGGATCGGCTGGGTCGCCGCCGCGCCCTGGCCGCGGGTTGGATGACCTATGCCGCCATCTACGCCGGCTTCGCCTTCGCGCGATCGGGCTTGGCCATCGCAAGCCTGTTTGTGGTCTACGGCCTGCACTTTGCCCTGGTGGGCGGGGCGCAGAAGGCGTTGGTGGTGGACTTGGTTCCGGCCGAGGCGCGCGCCCGCGGCTTCGGCGTGTACCATATGTGCGTCGGGCTGGCCGCCCTGCCTGCCAGCCTGCTCTTCGGCCTGCTCTACCAGCGCCTGGGAGCGGCCACCGCTTTTCTCACCGGCGCGGGCCTGGCGCTGGCCGCGGTCGCGCTGTTGCCTCTGTCGCGGAAGGGTGCGTAGAAGGACGAACAAACCCGCTTTCCCGCATACCGAATCGCGCGCCCATCGGGCTGGACGACAGGCTGGCCTTCGCACTCAACGGCACTGGCCGAAAAACACTCCGATTGACGCATCTTGCCAGTTAGTCACCGCAAGGTCGAGCGCGCCATCGCGATTGAAGTCGCCGACTGTGATGCCTTCTGGCAGGCGCCCGGTGGCGTAGGCAATCTGCGGTTGGAAGACTCCGTCCTTCTGGTTGAGCAACACGCTCATTGTGTTGTCGTGTGAGTTGGCAACAACCAGATCGGGCGAGCCATCGGAATTGAAATCGCCCGACCGCAGGGCACCCGCGTAGGAACCGACGGCGTATGAAACCCCGGAACCGAATGTTCCATCCCCCTGATTGAGGAGCACGGTGATGGTGTCGCCGCCATTGTTCGCAATCCAAAGGTCGCTGTGGGCAATGGCGAGGTCGGGCGCCCCGTCGCCGTCATAGTCGGCCGCCGCCACAGAACTCGACCCTTCGCCTGCGGAGTAGGTAACGGGCGGTTGGAACGTACCGTCCCCTTGGTTGAACAGGATTCCGACCGTGCCCATGTCGTTGTTGGTCGCGGCCAAATCGAGTGAGCCATTCTTGTCGAAGTCAGCCAACGCAAGACCTAACAAACCGGGCAACTCGTATATGACTTGTGGAAGAAACGTGCCATCCCCACGATTGAGGAAGATGCTAAAGGAATCGCTGTTGTCCACGGCGAGGTCGAGTGACCCATCGTTGTCCAAATCGCCGACCACCACTCCGTCGGGGGTCTTGCCGGCGGGAAAAGTGACCGGCGGCTGAAATGAGCCGTCGCCCCGATTGAACAACACGGAAACAGCGCTGCTCCCATTGACGTTGGTGACCGTCACCAGATCAAGAAGGCCGTCCGCATTGAAATCTCCCGGCGTGAGAGAGACTGGCCAGTTGCCCGCATCGTACGTGACAGGCGAAAGAAACTTGCCATCCCCGCGGTTGATAAAGACGCTGACGTTGTTGAAAGTCGTCACCGCGAGATCGAGGAAGCCATCGTTGTCGAAATCGCCCGCTACGATCTCACCGGGAACCGATCCGACCGAGTACGTGACTTGCGCGGCAAACCCCCAGGTGCAAGTTCCTGGGCCGCCACCCGTGCCGCCTGCGTCGAGCGTGCCTCCCGTGGACACGAGACCTGCCAAGTTCGAGTTTCCGCCGAACGCCGCCAATCCACCAGTCGAAACCAGGCCGGCCGCGGCGGTTGCGCCCCCAAGCGAAACCATGCGGCCTCCGTTCACCGCCATGGGGTCGAGATTCGTTCGCCCTCCGCAGTCTGCCGACAATGGGATGGCAACAAGCAAGAGTGAGACCAAGAGTCGCATGTCAGAGACCCAGCTTACCTCCTCCTTTGGAAGAGCGCCTGTTGGTAGCGTGCATTCCCGCACGCTCGAATCTCGATAAATTCGTAGAAGGTTTTCGCAGGCGCACACCCTTCTGGTCAATAGGCTACGCCTTTTGAAGGCTGCTGAATCGCTCGTTCGGGAAGGAGACGTCGCATGAAGAAGATCTGCTTGTTTGCCGTCGCAGTCTCTCTGGCTGCTTCGGTTGGCTGCTCCGACAACGGCACGAAGACCGACGCTGGTCCGCAAGGGACGGCTGGCGCCACCGCGGCTGCCGGCACGACTGGCGGAAGCAGTGCTCTTCCAGGCCCAGGAGGTACCGTGACCGTGACCGGCGGCAACACCAACGCGGGTGGTCAGACTGGTGTGGCAAGCGCTGGTGGCACCACAACACCGGGTGGCACGACAGCGGCGAGCAGCACGACGCCAACCGGCGGCACGACCCCGGCCGGCGGCTCAACCACGGCCAGCACCCCCACCGGCGGCAAGCCCCCGATCGACAGCTCAACCCCGAATGGCGGTTCGATCCCGACCGGTGGTTCGACCCCGACCGGTGGTTCGACCCCGACCGGTGGTTCGACCCCGACCGGCGGTTCAACCCCGACCGGCGGCTCCACGCCAGCGGGCGGATCCTCCCCCAAGGGCGGTTCGAGCGAAAGCAGCTCTAGCGGCAATCGGGACGCCGGACTCGACAGCAACCGCGACGTGGGTAGCGTCGGAGGGACCGGCGGCAGCAGCGCAACCGGCGCGGCCGGTGCGGGTGGCTCGACCCAGCCGCCATCGACTAGCCCTTGCAGCGCTTCGCCCGTCAGCCCCAATCCCACGACCCAGGCCAAGAACCTGCTCTGCTTCATCTACGGCCAGTACGGAAATCACGTCATCTCAGGGCAGCAAGAAACCAGCTGGGCTGATCCCGAGGGCGACATCAGTTGGTACGCGACCAACAACCTGAAATATCCGGCCATTCTGGGTGGCGACTTCCTCTACCCCGCTGGCGGCAGCGACACCTCCGAGATTAGCGGGATCACGCGCGCCATCGCCTACTGGAACGCGGGTGGCATTTCCATGTTTCGCTACCACCAGGGCGTGCCGGTGGCCGGCTCGACCTACAAAAACGACTGCTACCAAGGTACCAACTGCGCCGAGTCTTCTCCCGCCGCCGGCCTGCTAGACAACGCGGTCACGGCCGGAACCCCGGAGAATACAGCGTTCCTTAACCGGCTAAACTATATCGCCTATCAAATCGGGGTCATGAAGGCCGCCAACGTGCCCATCATCCTGGCAATCTTCCACGAGGCGCAACCCAACGGTTGGTTCTGGTGGAGCAAAGGGACCGGAGCCCAGTACGTTGCCCTGTGGAACTACACGTACAATTATCTGACCGCCACCAAGGGACTCAACAACATTATTTGGCTCATGCCTTTCAGTGGCCTCAATGGCATCGCCGCTGCGAGTTTCAGTGCCTTCTTCCCGGGGAAGAGCGTCGTCGATCTCTCGGGTCCAGACTACTCGAGCGATGCCGCGACCTACTCCAAGGTCAAGGGCGTCGTGGGGTCCACCATGCCCATCCCGCTGCACGAATCCAGCAACTTCCCCAATCCCAGCACCCTGTTCCCCAGCTCGGCGCCGTGGGTGCTTTTTAACACCTGGGCCGGCTCCCAGAAGAACAACAGCAGCATACCCACTGCCTTCAACAGCCCCTACACCGTCACGCGCGACCAGGTGCCCAACCTCAAGTAGAGGCGACTTGCTGAAAAGTCGGCTCCAGCGTGCGCGGCCCAGAACACGTCTGTCTCGAAGAAGAGGTTTTCCGGCCGGGTCGAACCCACCAGCCGATCGACGCCGGGCGCGCGTGAACCTGACCAATAAAGCGCAGGCGAATGGCCGTATTCCAGCGCCGTTCGTTGCGCTCATCGCCCGATGGATCTGCCCCAAGGTCTTTCGCAAGCGCCAATTGTGTAATCGAGAATGCAAAATCCGGCCATTGCGTGTTGGGGTCGTTCTGTGATCGGAGTCACATGACAAAGCCTGTTTCTATCAATAGGCAACCAAAGTCTTGTTAGGTTCTGACAAGGTAGGGCACTAGGTAAGGACTGGCGGTCATCTCTGCCAGCGAAGCAGTACCAAGACAATCCAGAAGCTGCACCTAGTGGCCGTGGGCGTATTCGGCGGCACCGCCGTCAACCAGCCCAACTCAACTGCCTACGATAGAAAGGACCGAAAGCCATGACCAAGACACGGAGGTTGGCAATTCCTGCACGAGTCACCTGCAAGTCCATCACGTCTCCCTACCTAACCGCTGCACTCCTCGCGGCCAGCTTCATCGCCGCCTGCGGTGGCAGCAGCGGCACGGCGCCGACAAAGCCGGATTCAGCGGCCGATCTACCCAGCGATCTTCCGGCCAACAAGGACCTAGGAACCGACCTCGCGAGCGTCTCCGGCTGTACGGCCAATGGTCACAGCTACGCTGTTGGCGAGACGGTAGTTCTGCCAGGGGATTGCATCACATGCACATGCCAGAGCGGAGGCAACCTCGGGCAGTGTGCGGGCGGCTGCGGTCAGGACGGCGGTCAGCCGGACAGTCGCCTCTTGCCGGACGGGCCCGCCCCGTCGGATGCGCCGATAACATGCAGCAGGGCTGGCACGACCTATTTCCCAGGTGAAGCCGTTCCTCTCAACGACGCGTGTGGGGGTTCTTGCATTTGCCAAGCTGACGGAACAGTGGGCAGGTGCACCGGCGCGTGCCTCCCGGACGGCGGTCTAGACGCCCCTCTCGATTCCGGACCGGACATCGCCCAGGACAAGGCCCCCGACCGCAACAATTACGATGTTGCAGCCGATCTTCCCGACGACACAACGCCAATCGACACGGCCTGCGCCAGCGATGCACCGTGCACGCTCGCCAGCGGCGCAAAGGGACTGTGTTCGGCGGGCACGTGCAAGGCGTGTGCGGGCGCGCAGGACGACAGCAAGTGCAGCACCATCTACGGAACAGGAACCATTTGCGCCGCAGGTGAGTGCGTCGCTGGAACCTGTCATGATTCCACGACGTGCACGGGCAGCGAGGTATGTGATTCAACCCACGCTTGCCACAATTGCGCCTCGGATCTGCAATGCCAGAACGACGCGACCCACGGCAAGGGAACCATTTGCCTCAGCACGGGCCAGTGCATTGCGGGAACCTGCCATACCTCTACGGATTGCCAGGGCAAGAAGTTGTGCGATGCCGCCTCGCACACCTGCAGCGACTGCAGCACGGATACGCAGTGCCAGGCCGACACCGTCTACGGCACCAAGAGCATCTGCGTGTCCGCCCAGTGCATCGATGGCACCTGCGCGGCCACGGCTGACTGCAAGTCAATCGGGCGGCTTTGCCCGACCGCGAACAAGGTCTGCGCCGAGTGCACCGCGGACACCCAATGCAAGAACGACACCGCCTACGGAGCCGCGACCATCTGCGTGTCTGGTCAGTGTGTCAGCGGAACCTGCACCAACTCCAGCCAATGCCCAAGCGGGCGCATGTGCAACACCACCAGCCACGCGTGCGTCGCCTGCGCCAACGACACCCAATGCAAGAACGACGCAGTCTACGGGCAGCACACCATCTGCCTCGCCGGCGCCTGCACCACAGGGGATTGCCACGACATCTCGTCCGACTGTTCGGCGGGACGAATCTGCGGATCGACCGTCCCTCACGCCTGCGGCGACTGCAACACGGATGCGCAGTGCAAGGCCGACACGCGCTACCAGACCGGATACATCTGTGTCGGCAATCTGTGCGCCCAGGGCGATTGCCATGACACCAGCAACGACTGCACGACCGCCAAGGCAGGCCTGGTGTGCGGCGCCGATGCGCCTCACACCTGCGGTACTTGTTCGGACGATGACCAGTGTCAAAACGACGCGAAGTATGGGGCCAACACCATCTGCACGACCACGGCTGGCTTGGCCTCGACCGGCAAGTGCGTAAGCAATGCCTGCACCAACACCGGTGCCGCTTGCTCGGCCAACGGCGCCGATGTCTGTTGCGGAAACAAGTGCATCTCGGGTAACTGCTGTACCGACGCTAACTGTCTGTCCAACCCAGTCTTCGGTGACGGCTACTTCTGTCGGCAGAACACGTGCAGCCGTTGTGACAACGTGGTTGGCAATGCCTACCTGGTCGATCCAGTGGGTGGAGACGACAGCATAGCAACTGGGAGCGGCGCTGCTGGCGGCGTGGCCACCGCCAGCTGCAGCTTCCGCACGGTGACACGGGCACTGCAGGCCATTGGCAGCACGGCACCCGCTGGGACGACCATCACCATCGTGGGAAACACCACGGGAGCGACGTCGCTGTACACCGTCCCTGCAACCGGCGACACGTCGCCGACCGAAACCTTGCCGATTCAGGTGCCCGCCAACGTCACCATCACGACCAAGACCGGTCCTGTCAAGCTGACCCTGGCCAACAACAAGATCGGTTTCAACCTGATTGGCGATAAAGCCAATCTCCAGCCCCTGGCCGCGGCGGCATTGACCATCGACGGTGCCAACCATGTGTCGGCTTCGGGCATCGTGGTGGCCGCCGGAACCGGAATCGCCAGTATCAGCAATGTCACTGTGACCAATACTGGCGACGACGGAATCCAGGTCACTGCCGGCACCGCCCAGATTGGCGGCGGGGTACACGTGAGCGGGGCCGGCACCGCAGCTTCTCGCCAAAGCGGGCTTCTGGTTTCCGGCGGACTCGCCAACATCGTTGTGGCAGCGGCCGATCCGAATACCGTGTTCGAAAGCAACACCCAGTCCGGCATCGCGGTCACCGGCGCTGGTGTGCTCAGCATTAGCGGCGCAGCTTTGACCGGCAACCAGCGGTCGGTCATTGCCCAGAACAACGTTAACGGCAACGTCGACTTTGGCCAAACGCCCGTGGCCGCGACGCCCGTGAGTACCATTGATGGCCTCTATTGCTGGGCGAGCAGCCAGGGAGACGGACTGCGCATTCTTGCCGGCAGCAAAATCAAGGTGCGGAACAGTGTGTTTTTGGCCAACATGGGGAACGGCATCCGCATCGCCTCGGCTGGCGCTACGGCGGCGGCCAACAGTCTTGCGGGTATCGATCTGGGGCAAACCGGAGCCGCAGCTGGGAATGCCGGTCACAACGTTTTGCAGGCCCAGGCCGGAAGCAGCCTGAACATCGGCGCTGGACTGTGTGTGGACTTGGCGGCGAGCGCCGGCACGCAAACGCTGGCCGCAGTGGGCAACCAGTTCGCTGGCCGCGACTGCACCGCGGCCGCGCCCGGCGCCATCACGACCTCAACAAGCTGTACCGGGGCTGTCGATCTTGGCGTCACCCAGGCGACGCCACTGACGGTCACAGTGAACACCAGCACCTGTACGCAACCCTAGCCGTATCGATCGCGTGGGGAGTCGGCCGGCTCTCCACGCGCTTGTAGGTGGTCGGAAAGCCGCGTCCATCGCCGTACAATAGCGCCGACCGATCGAGGACGGCCACGCCGAGGGGGATGATGCCGAGGCGCGCTTCCGTGGAGTCCGGCCGACCGCGAATTCCGCACGCTGGCCAGCCGCCAACATCGCGGGTGCTTCGGAATCACATTGGCGCGGCCACTCCCATTTCCTCACGATACGCCTGGTGGGCGCGATACAGGTCCAGTAGTCTCTGGTCCTTCTCCAGCAAATTCCAATTGCCCGCAGCCCTGGCGAGCGCGCACGCTTCCTGCGCCGCCGCAATCGCATCGTCGAATCGACCGGCCTCGGCATAGGCTGCCGCCAGGGTGCTGAGGAGGGCGCGCACCCCATAGTGTGTCAGCTCGCAAGCGTGCATGGCATAGGTGACAGCTTGCATACCGTTGCGAATGTGCGCGTCCCGAGATGTCGCTAGCAGCCACGCCAGACGGTCTAGCACAGCCACAGAGTCGGGCTTGAACCGCAGCGCCTCTCGGTAATGACCAATCGCCTGGCCGACTTGGCCCCTCCGCAACAGGGCATCTCCGCAATTGTAATGGGCTTCTGCATAGTCGGGCCTGATCTTCAGCGCCCGCTCGAAATGCACAATCGCTTCGTCCACCCTCTTCTTCTCAAGCAACAGGTAGCCCAGGTTGTTGTGGGATCTGGCATCCTCTGGGTTGACGTCCAGCGCCTGTCGATACTGAAGCATCGCCTCGTCAGCTCGCCCGGCTTGCAGCAAAGCATTGCCAAAATTGTGGTGGGCCTCCGCGTAGTCAGGTTTGATTTGCAAAGCCATCCGGAAATGGGCGATTGCCTCGTCTGGGCGCTTCTTCTGAAACAGGACCTGGCCCAGGTCGTTGTGGGCAACGGCATTGTCAGCCGTGCAGGCGAGCGTGTGCGTCCATAGTGATTCACTGTTGCGCCAATACGAAGTCTGCGTGCGCGCGCAGACAAGCAAGGCCACCAGAATGATGGCAGAGCCGCCACCCAGCAACAAGCGGCGAAAGCGCCAGCGTGCGCACAAGTCCGCCGCTGTCCAGGTCACCAGCAGGAGCAGTCCAATCTCCGGCAGATAGGTGTAGCGGTCAGCTCGCGCCTGAAGTCCCACCTGGATAATCCCGATCACTGGCAACAGCATGACAAGATACCAAAGCCATCCGGTCTGCAAATAGGGGCGGCGGCGACCCAGGACAAGACAGCCGGCGGAAATCCCAACCAGCAGAGCCAATGACAGCGCGACTCCTGAAACCTCAACCCGTCCGGATGCAAACGGGTAAAGGACGGCCAGATTAGACGGCCACAACATCTGCCCCAGGTAGGCCACATAGGAGAGCAAGGCGTTGCCCACGCGCAAGGACAGAGCCAGTTCATCTGACGACCGAAGCGCTCGGCGCTGGGCGAGAATCGTGACCGCGCACGACGCGACGGCCAGGCCCAGCAGGGGCAGTTTCTCCACGAACAAGTGGTTGCCCCGTCTCCGATCTGCGCCCGCACGCCCAGAATTTGTGACCTCTCGGCCGCCCAGTCGTCCCAGCGGCCAGCGGTCCAGCAGCAGCAGCACAAAGGGCAGCGTCACCAACATTGGTTTGCACATCAGGCCCAACGAAAAGAGCAACAGCACCAGATAGTAATCGACGCTCTTGAACCAAACGGCTGCTGCCCGCTCAGGACTCCCGACGCTCGACTGCTTCTGCGCGTAACGGGTGTACGCCCAGAGGGTCAGCATGAAGAACAGGCCGCTCAGCACGTCCTTGCGTTCCGCCACCCAAGCCACCGATTCCACGCGCAGCGGATGAATCGCAAATACCGCTGCCACGAACGCGGCCCGCCACAGAGATCCAGTCATCCGCCGCAGCACCAGAAACAGCACAATCACTGCAGCAGCGTGCAGCAGAAGATTTGTCAAATGATGCCCGCCCGCACTCAGCCCGTAAAGCTGGCAGTCCAGCATGTGGGACATCATGGTCAGTGGGTGCCAGTTGGACGCGACGGTATGGGTGAAGGCCCACTCGATTCCCTTCAGGCTCAGCCCGCGAACGACCACGGGATTTTCATACACATAGAGGCCGTCGTCGTAGTTCACGAACTCGTGCCCCAGGGTCTGCCCGAAAACGGCGAAAGTAATTGCCGCGAGAAGAACGCAGACTGCGAAAACCAGCCAGCGCTTGTTCGAACCAGCCAGGCGACTCATTGCGGGCAGCATGTCTGGTCAGTGCGCCGCCTGCCACAGTTCGTGCCAGGGCAACCACGTGGCGAGTTTTCCGCTCGGTGCCGACCACACTGCGCCGAGTTTGCCTGCGGCCACGAGCAGCGGCCGGCTGGCGTTGCGGCTGTCGACCACGAGCGCGTAGGGTCCGGATCGCAGGAGGGCAGGCGACCAGACGGTCGCACCGGGCACAAGCTCGGCGGAACCCTCGCACTTCGATTCATCACATTGCCTGTGCCGCAGCCGCCGGGGAACGCGGCAGATCGCCACGCGGCCATCGACAAGCGTGTGGTCGGAGACGGAGGTGATGTCGAAAAGGACACGAGTATTCTCGCCCAGATTCATGTCGTCGGGCCGGCAGCGCCCCGACACATCGCAGTCGGCGGCCGCTGCCGTCGCGCCAGGGTCGATGACGCCAAACCGCGGATCGCGGGTCGCGCCCACAGCGTAAAGTCCGTCGGCGAAACGCACGCGCCGCCGGATGTTGCGGCCGCCGCAATCCACGCCTTCGCAATAATCCATGTGGGGAAAGCCGATGCGCGTTCCGCGCGCCGCGATTCGCTGCCACCCCTGGTCGGGCGACAGTTCCCACACCAGCGCGATCGCGGTGGTCTGGGCGCCGAAGATCGGGTGGCGCACCACAAACGGCAAGGGCGCCATGGCGTAGGGCTTGTCCTCGTACTCGACGTTGCGGGGGGCCTCATCTCCCAGCGCATCTTCACCGACCAGCGGAAGCGAGCGCCCTGCGCGCAGACGTCCGGTGGTGCTCGAGATCCACCACGTAATCTCAGTCGCGGCTTCGGCGTCGACCCCCTCCGGAACGGTCATCGGCATTTCGGCAGGCGCCATGGCGCGCGGCTGAGCGGGTCGATCCCAGGCGAGTTCCCAGACCTTTCCGTCGCGCTCGAACAGCGCCCGGCGGCCGCGACGATCCCAAAGAATTCGGCTTGGACAATTCGGGGTGTCGGCCAACTTGCGGGTCTGCCCCTGTGTGGGGTCGAAGAACGACCAGGCGCAGCCGGTAGAAGAGGGCTGCAGCCAGGAAACGATCGGGCGGTCAGGGAGCCTCTGTGAAGCAACCTTGGTCTCGTGTGCATCTGGCGTGGCAGCCGCGGCAACAGAGAGACAGGTCACAAGCAAGCCAAAGCAGGCACCGCAGAACAGGCCCGCGCGCGGCGGCTGGCGGGAACGCTCCACGTCGCTGCAAGAGGCACCAAGGGTGCGGGCTGTGGCAAGCACCGAACGAGTCTACCTCAGCCGCAGCGACCGCAGATCTGGTTCCGCCGAACGATGGCTGAACGGGCTGCAGTGGTCGAAGAAGCGAATTGGCTTGGTTGCGGTCAGAGGCAGGTTGTGGTCGATGGCCGTGAGCGATTCGACGCCTGGCCAGTGGTGAACCCTTGCGACCAAGTGGCTCGTGACCGGGTTGGCGATGGCGTAAACCATCTTTCCAAGCACGTCCTCGGCATTGACCAGCTCGACCACGGAAGTCTGCTCGCTGGCCCAGAACGCCTCCCACCTGCCCCGAAGGGCGTTCTGGTGCTTGCCGTAGAGCTTATGGAAGTGTTCGAGAAACTGGGGCAGCCGGCCGTGGTTGTCGACGACGATGGCGTGGTAGTGGTTTGATGGGGTGCCGACGCGGACGATGCTGATGCCGGCCTTGCGAGCAGCGAGGGCGAGGCAGTAGATGAATGCGTTGTTGGTTTCGCGGTCCGGGCGCATGAAGAAGCGGCGCTCGGAACAGCGACGGGTGATCATGTAGCGGCGGCCTGGGACGATGGCGCGGGGAAGGGACATGCCGGGATTGTCGGCAATCGCGATGTGCAGGTTGCTTGCCGAGAGCGAATATTCGGTACCGATCGCGGTGGGAGATTCGGATGCCGGCGCACAACATCGTGGTCGTCTGTAGCGGATCTCACGAGAAGAAGGCCAACCTTGGTGAGGTCTTTCCGAGGTCTTTCCGTTGGTGAGGTTTTTCCGGAGCCGCAGCGTCGCTACTTTTCCGCCTGACTTCTGTGATAATCGCATCCTGGAGTTCTATTCCTTGGCATGGCACGCGCCCGATAAGCTGCAGCGAGGTTCGTTGGGTTGGCTGACCTGGGCCTTGCCCGTTGTCTTGCCAGTTCTGGCCGTGCTTATCGCCTATCGGGAGTCGCCCTGGTTTGCTTTCATCAGCGACGACGTCTTTCTCATTCCGGCGAACCCCTTGCTGCGCGGAACGGGGGCGCTTTGGCAGAACCTGACGCACGACTATTTTTGGTCGGGATCTGGGAATTCGATCCCCTACTGGCGTCCGGTCACCAAGGGTAGCTGGGTTCTCGAGTTCGCGCTGTGGGGTGGATGGTCAGGTGGTTTTCACCTGGACCAGGTGGCGATCCACTTGATGGGAGTCCTGGGCGTTGTCTATTTCGTTCGCCGTCTGGACGGTGGCCCCGTCGGCGCGTGCGTGGCAGGCCTGGTCTATGGTCTGCATCCCGATCTGATCGAACCCACCTGCTCGGTCATGGCACGTTCGGATGTCGCTGTGGCAGCAGCCTCCATCTGGACCGTGGTGACCTGGTTAAGGTGGACCCAGACGGGGCGTGCCGCTTGGGCCGTGGCGCACGGCCTGGGTTTGATGCTGGCCCTCGGAAGCAAGGAAACCGCCGTGGTCTTGCCCGCAGTGCTCGCCCTTTGGGCGATCTTGGGCGTCGAGAATTCCGATGCAAGCCCGGCCCGAGAGCCACCGCCCGCAGCCTCGGCTGCTGGGCGAGTTCTCTGGCTCGTCCGGCGGCTCCGCTATTTGGTGCCGGCCGTCCTCATCACGGCCGCCTACTTTGTCGGGCGCGGGTTCGTGCTGGGGCCGCACCAAAGCGTGCCATTCGTGTTCGACGCCGCACGGATTCCACTGGTGGGTGGCCAGGCGTTCTTCAGCGTCCTGCCCTTTCACCTGGATGGTAGCGCAGGCTCGGTGCCCAAGGATCCGTGGCTAGCTCCCACGGTCTTGATCTCCGCCACCGTGGGCTAGTCGGCCTTTGTCGCGGCGTTGGCGGCTGCTGTCTATCGACGGCGGATGCGCTTGCTGGTGCTGTTGGCCTGGGCTCTTGCCTCACTGACCCCCATTCTGCTCGTATCCGAACTGAACGTGCCGGTGGCGCCCAACCTGTTCCCCCTGGCTGGCCGCTGGGTGACCTCTGCCGTCGCCGTGGCGGCCATCTTGACCGGTCTTCTCTGCGGCTGGCTGCCCCGGCCTTGGCCCCACACGGGGCTCGTCGCACTGACCGTGGTCTGGGCAATCGCCGAGCTCGCTCGCTCGGGATCTAGCCACGGCGTCTTCCGCGACACCGAGTCCCTGGTCCGACGACAGGGCCATGCCCGAGGCGCTGCGCACATCGATGGACCGGTGTGATTTTGCCGAACGGCAGATCTTGCGCGCGATCAAGGACGGACATCCGACCATGGCCATCGAACAGCTGGACGCCTTGAACAAGGAATGCCTCGCGGGCCGCTTTCGTCTGCTGCGTCTATGGGCACTGGTCGACCTTTCGCGCTTTGATGATGCCTACGCGCTGGCCGATTCATTTCTGCGCGAGGAGGCGATGGAGAGACGCTACCATGCGGAAGCCTACTACCTTGCCGGTGTGGCGGCCTCGAACACCGGCCAGTTGGGAGCGGCCGAGGTCTGGTTGCGCAACTCCTCGAACCTGGGCTACCCGTCGTGCAACCTCGGCGTGACCCTGGGTCGCGTGCTTGCGCAAACCGGGCGGCTTGCCGAGGCGGCCGGCGCCTACGAAGGGTCTGGCCGTTGCGCCTCGACGGATGCGCGCCCATGGCTCGCAGCTGCCGTGCTCTGGATGCAGGCGCAGCAACCCGAGCGCGCGGCGGTCGATCTGGCGCACGCACGCACCTGCCCGCTAGACACCGAGCAGCGCCAACTGGCCGATCGTTTGTCTGCCGGATTGAAGTGACCGGGGGGAAAGCCGAGTGGGACCGAGAATGCCGTGATATCGCACGAGGTGGCAGCGAGCGCGGGGAATCAACGGGATGAGCTTCTCGATCAGTTCGTGCGGCGTGAGCACGATATGGGTCGTGCCCCTTCGGGGCCTAG
>CAVWUP010000041.1:0-41125 GCA_963758155.1 uncultured delta proteobacterium | reverse complement strand
GGCCACCAGGAGCGTGCCGCCCGCGAAGGTCTTGAGGCCAAGCTTGGCCCTGGTTGGGTGGGCGCGAAGAACCCCCAGCGAGGAGACGCGCACGCCTTGATCCTCGAATTGCGCCAGCGCGACGGGGCCCTGTGCCTGACCATCCGCAAAGCGCTCGGTCATAGCCCAGACTAGGCGCCAGGGTCCGCCCAAATTCTCCACCACGAGGTCGGATGCGGCTACGGACTGGCTTGGCAGCGAAACCGTTGGCTCGGGCCAGACCGAACAGCGATCAGAGGGCCACTCGGTGCGCCGCCCGGAGCAATCCGTAGCGGGTCTCGTGATGGCTCCGGTCGGCAAGTACCCGTAGAGCAACAGACTGAACCACTGGGAGGCCGGCAGCGAGCGTTCCGCGACGGGCAGCGAAGCGCCCACGTTGGTCAACATCGTGCAAGGGACCGGGCCTGTCTGCGTCTTGCGCCTGGCAGCGCACCCCGTGCTGGCCCAAGCAAACATGGCGACTCCGACGAGAATGATCCGCGCCGTCTCCATGGCTACTCTGACCTTTCCGAATCCTCAGGGTCCGGCTTCGATCCCCCGAGCGCGACACTGGCGTAGCCCCGCGCAAATTCCTCGCCGAAGATCTGGGCGTGCAGGGCGGCATCCTCCGCAATCAGGGTCGCAAAGCGCTCGACATATTCTTGCCATTCCGCCTTGGATTTCGACCGGTTGAACAGACCCGCGCCGGCACGGTTCTGAAGGACACTAGGATCGAGGGACTCGAGAAGAGCGCGGATTCCCTGGGTCAGTCCCTCCATGAGTGCGATGTGGTGAATTCCCATGTCAGCAAACACCGCCTTCAGCTCACGCGCGCGCGCCTCAGCGTCGGCGGCCGGATCGAGCAAATACTCCACCACCTCGCGGCTGGAGCGCGCGCGGTGCAGAGGCGTACCACCACCGAGCGGTCTGACCCCCACCTCGGCCCCGAACTCTTCGTATCCCCTCTTCAATCCGATCAAGGCTTCGCCGAACGTCTCGAAAAGATGCATGAGGCGGGCCTGCGCATTTTCGTTCTTCTCACCAGCAAGAGGCGGAAACGCTGGTGCCGGCTTGTCGGGACGGGGGGGGCTCTGGCCCCGATTCCCCAAGTGCGGGGCGGAAGTACGATCCAGCGCAGCCGGTGCCGGGGCACCGACTCGTGGCAAGCCGTCGGTACTTCGCGGCGCCCCCCATGCGATGGTCGAGGTGGTGCTGGTAGCCGGTGCCGAAGACTGATCCACCGCGGAAATCTGGAAAGGCCAAATCGTAAGCTGTGCACTCCCAGCCAGCGGCGTGACCGTATTCTTGGGCAGTCGCTGCCCTCCCAGTGACGTTCCGTTGGTGGAGCCGAGGTCGTAGTAGTAGATGCCGGTAGCATCGAAGCGGATAATCCCGTGCCACTCGGAAACAAAGTGATCATCGATGGCGATATTGTTCAGCTGGTTGCGGCCGATCCGGATCGGTGATTGTTCAAAACAGAGCGTCTTCAGTTCGCCTGTTCGCATATCGTTGAGCTGAACCTGGATGACCATCGCGGGCTCCGTCGAGATAGGGACCATAGCGCAATTTTCGGCAAGCCGTGAAGTCGCGACAGGCGCACTGCGTCGTCGTTGACTTGCTCGCATGAATGCCACGCTCCTGTACGCCGCAAAAAGTCGGTACGGACCACAAGATCGCAGGGATCTTCCCCGGCTCGCGTCGCGAGGGATCAGGAGGGGAGCAAGGGAAACGGCCGTCCCTCAACCGCCGGCTCGCAGGTCAAACATTGGCGCATGGCGGTCAGGTCCAGATTCGAGCCCCTCTGTGGCGATGAAGGACAGTGGGCCTGCCCATCCATTCTGCAATCTTGTCTGTCAGAGAGAGGATAGGTCTATCGCGTCACGTACCAGACTCGATCGCATCTGGTCCAATTCGTCCCTTGCCACTCCTGTCATTCGGGCGCCGTTGGGCGTTCCAATGCTGGGCATAGGGCGAGGTCACAGGGCGCTACCCCAGGATTGATGCCTCATCAAGAAGGCAACTGGATTGATATCCCATCAATCTTGGGGTAGTCTTCTCGCATTGAGAGAACCGCTATCACCATCGGCTGCAAGAGACCTGATTCGCCTCGCGGTAACGCATGCGAAGGTGGCATTCGCTTCGCACGCCAGAGAAGAACTGGCGAAGGATGGGATCACAATTGATCGTGCCATTGGAGTCTTGCGTGGAGGAGTGGTGGAACCAGCCGAATTTGAGCATGGATCGTGGCGATACCGGGTTAGGGCTGCGACAATCTATGTGGTGGTAGCCTTTCGAACCGAGGATCACGTGGTGGTGGTGACCGCTTGGAGGAGAAAGAGATGAAAAAGCAAAAGCGCAAATGTCTATTCTGCGGGACGGCAATGCGCCGAGAGTTCGGCCCTTTGGAATACAGCATAACGAGCAAATGGTCGGTGACCGTCCTGGACAATGAGTCTCTTGTTTGTCCCAAGTGCGGCGAGAAGGAGGACCTCATCGTCAGGGCTCTACATCTTGAAATGCGGATCGCCGCCGAAGTCATCAAGAAGCGGAACCCTCTAAGCGGCGATGAGCTGAGGTTCTTGCGTGGTTTGCTGTTGCTGAATGGGCGGGAATTCGCGCGCAGTCTTGGCATTTCGCCCGAGACGCTGTCGCGATACGAAAAGGGTGTGTACCGCCTTAATCAGACGGTGGATCGCCTGGCGCGCGCCATGGCATCGCTGTACCTATTGCGCCATGGCGGACCTACTGCGGAATTCCCAGGATTCATTGAGGGAAAACCGGTATCCATCAAGCTTACTTTGTATTTGGACAAGAAGGGGGAGTACAGGGTGGCAGACGAAAGGCGAGCCGCCGCCTAGATTGCTCACTGGTGTCAGGAAATGCATTGTCGTCAGAATGAGCAATCTTGCCGCGTGCATGAGGAACGTCCCTCATGCGACTGCGCGTCCCTCATTGTGGCAAAACACCACAATACGTACTGTTTGGCCCCGAATGAGGAACGTCCCTCATTGGCCAGAATGAGGAACAAATGAGGAACGGAATTTGTCCGCTCCTGTCTGCTCCTGTCCTCTCCTGTCCGCTCAAGGCTGATCGCGCCCGGGCCTTGTGGCAAGTCAGCGCAGGGCGGATTCCTTCTGCAATTTCGTGCTTGTTGCAGTTGCACGCACGAGAATTCCAGAATGTCTTGGTCCGTAGCTGTGGTGCGCAGCAAGGGGCTCTACTCACCGGTAAATGGCGACTAGCCCTTTTTGATGGCTTGTAAAATCACCACAAACCGGTGAATATACCACCATGATCCAACGCAACATTCATGCTGCGATCCGGAGGGCCTTGGCCGACACCCCCGTCGTGCTGCTCAACGGCGCGCGGCAGACGGGCAAGACCACGTTGGCCCAAGAGCTGGCGACCGCGCCCGGCAGCCAGTATTTTACCCTGGATGACGCCGCCACGCTCGCGCTGGCCGCCGGCGACCCGTCCGGGTTTATCCGCAATCTCACCGGCCCCGTTGTGATTGATGAAATCCAGAAGGCCCCGGACCTGTTCCCGGCCATCAAGCGGTCGGTGGACCAGGATCGCCAGCCCGGCCGCTTTCTGCTCACCGGTTCCGCCAACGTCATGACCCTGCCGCGCTTGTCCGAATCGCTCGCCGGACGCATGGAGATCATTCCGCTCTTTCCCTTCTCGGCCGGCGAACTGGCTGGCCGGCGCGAAGGGTTTATAAAGCGGCTCTTTGAACGTCGATTTCGCATACCCCATGGTTGGTCGCAGTATGCACAGGCGTGAGGTAGTCCAAAGGGGCATCGCGGTCTGAAAATGGACAGCGAAAGGGTGCCAAGCACGCAAGATCGCGAATCGCGGATACACGGCCCCCTTACCCCCAACACCGTCGCCGCCCGTTGCACGCGCTTTTTCAGTTGATGAGATGAGGTCGCGGCGCCAACCGCAAATTCGGAGAGCGGCCGTGTCGCCCAAAGCGGCCGGGCACCACGATGAGCGCCCGACGAAGCCAGGTCGCGCGCCAAGCGGCAATCTCGGGCGCCATGGCGAAAACGTAGCGGCGCAGGAGATTGTGGGACAGCAGCTTGATCAGTAGCGCAGCGTGGTTGGCCTCGAAATCAGCCGACGGCACTTTGCCAATGCCGAATGCGCCTTTCAGTTCAGCAATGAGTGGCTCGATTCCCGCACGCCCGTCGTAATCCCGCGCCAACTCGTCGGCGTCACCGTCCAGGTCATTGGTCAGGAATGCCTGCGCCGTCCACTCGCTGTCATCCCACAAATACAACTGCTTTCCGGTGTCGCGCTCCTTGGAGCGGACTGCGATGACCCGCACTGTGAGCCCCTGCTTCTTCCATTCGTCGCGCTCGAAATCCACCTCCGCCACTTGGCGCGTGGGCTTGCCATCGGCGTCCACGTCGACCGTGCACCAACAACCCGGCGGCACCCGATAGATGGCCGAGCACAGGTCGGACGTGGTCTTGCCCTTGATGAGAAAATGCGCGCCTTTCTCGTCGATCGTGCGCATCACCCTCGTACAGTCGCCGGCCGAGTCGATGCGCATGCGAATCAGCGTCTTGGCGCCAGTGGCCTCGCGCAGCCGGTCGATCCACGCGCCAATGATGGGCGCATCGGCGTCGCCGAACGATGTGTCGCCGCGACGAAGTTTGGCACCCACGATGGTGTCGGTCTCCGCACAACGGGCAAGAATGGGGTGATAGCTGGGGCGTCCATGGTAGCGCGGGTTGTATCCCGGCAGCGCGCCCTCGTGGTCACCGAAAACTGGCTCGACAGTCGTGTCCACGTCCAGGTGGACCAGCGCACGGCGCTTGGCTCGCACGGCGGCCAGCCCATGCTCGGCCGTCAACGCTTCCAGGTCCACAATGGCCTGCTCGTCGAAACGGCGCAGATCTCGGTAGATGGTGTCGATGCTGGGCACAACCCCGCCTGCCATATGCAGGAAGAGCGGATCGGCCGACAACGCCTCCACGCCGAATACGCGCTGCTCGCCAACTGCTGCCGCATCGATCAACAGCCGCATCTGCGCTTCCATTGGGTAGACGACCAGGACACCGGACTTGAGGCGAAAGAACAGCTTGCGCAGGACTGCGTCTACGCCGAGGTCGCAGACGAAACCGCCAAATTGCCCGAGGCCGCCATAGCCAGTCAAACCTGAGTCAGGACGCCCAATGTGAATCCGGCGCGGGTCCGGACGGCAGATGCGGTGGCTGCGTCGGTGTCCATCTCCGCGCTTGCCTCCAAGCGAATCTCGGCGCACCTTTTGGGTGCTCGGCGCGGGCTGAAGTCTTTGCATCGTAACGAATACGGATGCTTGCGCCGGGCCTTGTTTTCAAGTGCTTTCTGCACGTGCGCTTCGATTTCTCGACGGAGGAGCGGGCCGGAACATGCGAAACCCAGGTTGAAGGCACCATCGCCAAACCAAAAGCGGTTTCCGCAAAAGATGATCTTCCCGCCCGATTGGTTCGCGGCGGTTACCCGGAAGCCGTGCAACGCAAAGCCGAGGATCGTCGCTCGGCGTGGTTTGCTTCCTACATTTCCACGATCCTGCAACGGGACGTGCGCGATCTGGCTCGGGTGGATGGCTTGCGCGCCTTGCCCAACCTGCTCAAGCTGCTGGCGGCTCGCACCTCCGGTTTGTTGAACCTTGCCGATGTGGGCCGGGACGCCGGCCTGCCGCACACCACTTTGACCCGCTACCTGGCCTTGCTGGAGACCGCATTCCTCGTTCATCGCCTGCCGGCCTGGTCTCCCAACCTGGGCAAACGCCTGGTCAAAGCTTCCAAGCTGCACCTGGTGGACACCGGTCTGGCCTGCCACTTGGTCGGCACCGACGCCCGGCGGCTCAGCGAAGACCGTTCCCTGCTGGGGCGGATGCTGGAGACCTTCGTGGTTGGCGAGCTCCGCAAGCAGGTTTCCTGGGCCGATCACCACGCCGCGCTCTGCCATTTCCGCACGGCCGCCGGTTCGGAAGTGGATGTTCTGTTGGAAGAGGCCGACGGCACGGTGGCCGGGGTGGAGGTCAAGGCCAGCGCCACCGTTGGCACGTCTGACTTCGCCGCGCTCCAGGAATTGCGTGATCAACTGGGCAAACGATTCCGCGCCGGGATCGTGCTCTACACCGGCGACCAGTGGGTTCCCTTTGGCGACAAACTATGGCTCGTGCCACTGTCGGCTCTGTGGCTGGAGTGAAGCCAGAAACGAGAAGTTTATGCCTGATCAAATCTTTACCCCATGGTGTCCACGAAGTCAGGCGCCTGCGGCGAGCATGAGGAACGTCCCTCATGCGGCCACGCGCATCCCTCATCGTGGCAAATTGTCCCCAAATGGCCTTTCTCGGCCCCAATGAGGAATGTCCCTCACCGGAAGACCGCAGTTCGGGAGCGGGTCGAATAATGGGACAGGACGACCTCCGCCACCGAGATACTTCAGCAACTTCATACGACAGCCAATGGTTTGACTGGCGATGAGGCTCGCTCGCGGCTCGCTCGTTACGGTGCAAATCGACTCAAGCCCCCAGAGCGGTCAGATGTGTGGTCGCTCCTGCTCAACCAGTTCAAGAGTAAGCTGAAGACGTGCGCAGAGCCGCGCTCCATTATCCGTCGGGTGCGCTACACTTGGAGAATGCTGCAGAGCAAGGAAGATCCTGGAGGCTGCATTCCTGCTCCCGGACAAGGAGCGCGAGCTTGTGATCAGATCGCAGTGCGCGGTCGGGCCGCGTGTGTCAAAATGGAGGGATGCACCTGACGACGGAATGCAGTTCGATTCACCGTGAACAGGGTGGCTGCGCTCGATATGCCGGGCGGGCGCTGGCCTGGATGGCGGGCGCTCTGCTTTGGTCCTGTTTTCTCGTGGTGGGCTGCACGCAGCCCGCGGCTATTGAGAACGCTGGCGGTGCCGCAGCTGGTTCATCGGGCGGCACCTGTCAGGGCGGTTGTGGGGGCAAGGGTGCGACCTCCGACGCGAGCGTGGACGCTCCGGTCGCCGGTGCGGGCGGAGGTGGCTCGACGGGATCCGCAGGATCGACCGGCACGGGCGGCGCGACGGATACAGGCGGCGCGACAGATACGGGAGGTTCGACGGGTGAGGGCGGCAGCGGTCCGGCTGGAACGACGGGCGCGGGCTGTGGCGGTTCAGGCGGCTGCGGCGGCGCATCGAGCCCCGACGCGGGCAGCAGCGGGCCCGATGCGCCTCTTGTGTGCATAGGACCGACCGTTTCCGAGGATCCCTCTTTGCGCCAGCCCGCACCCCGTCCTGACGCCGGAACCAATTGCGGCGCCTGGGCCATGACCAATGGTGTGTGTTGCGCCCAGTACTGCGGCAACGATAACGAGTCCGAGGACTGCAGCAAGTGCGGGGGACCGGGTTCGGCTCAATGCACGGTGGTCAGCAGCAAGGCGTGCACCTCTGGCCAATGGCCGGAGGTCCATTGTGTCAGCGACAACGAGCCCTGGCACTATTCGCGCTCCACGCATTTCGGGCTGACTTACGGCGGGGCTTGCGCGTTCGGTCTCTATGGCCTGTGCACCAACGCCTACAAATTCACGGACCCGACGCTACAGGGGCAGTGCACGACGTTCTGTAATACATACCCGGATCTCTGTGCCGACCCGCCCGACATCACGCTGCGGGGAAACTTCGCGGCCCCTGACGGCGACTACTACACACAGTTCTGGCCCGATCTTCCCGGTGACAATGACAACTATCTGAGCTGCGGCGAGTGCTTTCAACTTGTGCGCACCAAGGCCGATGGCACCGATTACCAGCCGACAGACACCGGGTACACGCCACCCATCACACTCCAGATTGTGGATTCTTGCCCCTGCTCGGCCAATTCCAAGTGGTGTTGTGGCTCGGGACGCGACCATTGCGGCGAGGTTTCCAATTTCGCGTACGGCTGTCCGCTCCCGCCTTCGACAAAGACGTCAGTGGTGCCTGCCGACCACGACCCCTTGCCCAACGAAAGTCTGCACCTGGATCTCTCGGACATCGCCATGTCCCGCCTGCAGACAGGCGACGCCAACGGGATGATGGTAGACGGGGTCATCCCGACCCGGTACCGCCGCACGCCTTGCCCGGTGAAGGGCAACATTCACATTCTTGTGAAAAATGGGGGCACGTACTACTTCTCGTTCAGCGTGGTCAACATGGGGGGCCTGGGTTCGCTGGTGAGTGTCGAGGCCCGACTTCCGTCGGGCGAGTGGATGGCGCTGGTACGGGATCCAAACTACACGCAAGCCAGGCCACAGGAACGCTTTGGCACATGGGTGCTGCCGCAACTTCCGCCAGGCAAGGGGCCATTCGCACTGCCCTTGGCCCTGCGATTCACGGATCCCGCAGGACATGTGTTGGTGTCGGAGCAAGCGGTGAAGAGTTGGGATCCGCCAGCCACCACCGACCCAACCCTGGCCCAATTCTACAGCAACTTTTACTACATCGACACCGGCGTGCAGTTCTAGTCCTTCACAGCCAGCCAGCGGCGCGTGCGCCCAGCAAGAACACCGCGCCCCACGCGCCGGCTGCTACGTCATCCATCATCACGCCCCAGCCCTCGGGTAGGCTTTCAGCCGCGTTCGCGGGCCATGGCTTGAATTGGTCGAATAGGCGGAACAAAGCCACGGCAGCCACAACGCCGAGCCAGCTCACTGGCGCTGCCAGCAAGGTGATGAGCACGCCAGCCACCTCGTCGATGCAAACAATCTGTGGGTCTTTGATGCCCAGCTTGCGCACGACCTGATTCGACGCCCATACACCGACTGCCGTGATCACGGCGGCCGCGACTGCAACCGCAGGCAATCCGCCGGTGTGGACGAGCAGAAGATATAGCGGAATGGCGCCTAGCGTGCCTGCGGTTCCTGGCGCTTTGGGCACGCGGCCGCAACCGAACCAGATGGACAGAATGTAGGCCAGGCGATATTTCACGATTCTTCTCCCAGCATGTGGCGAACCTCCGCTGAATACTTGCCCTGCTCGTGCACGATCAGAGGCGCTTCGGTCTGCGTCTCCGCGACCAGCGCCGAGCGGCGCGCCTCGAAGCAAAAGCGACTGGCCCGCGCGCCGCCCTGTGCTTGCACCATGCGCAGGCGGGTCATGGTCAGTCCCCTTGCGGCCAGGGCGGCGCGCATCTCGTCGAGACGGTCGGCCGGGTAGATTGCGGCCAGTCGGCCGTCGGGCCGCAGGGCCGCCTCGGCCACGGCAAGCCACTTGGCCAGGGTGAGCGCGACTTCGTGGTGCGCCAGCGAGCGTTCCGTGTGCGGCGGCAAAACACCTTGGCCTAGGGGCCGAAACGGCGGATTGCTGGCCACCAGATCGAAAGCCGCTGCCGGCACGCTCCCCGTGTCGCGCACGTCGGCTGCCATGATGGCGAAGCGCGTGCCGAATCCGTTTGCCGCCACCGATTGCGTCGCCAGCCCGGCCAGGCGCGGCTGGATCTCCACGCCTAGGCCAGTGGCCGCTGGATCGCGTGTCAGCAACAAAAAGGACAGGGCGCCGGTCCCGCAGCCGATGTCGAGAAAGTGGCCGTAGGGCGCCTGGATGAAACCCGCGAGCAGCACCGGATCCAGACTGGATCGGAAGCCGCGCACTGGCTGGATCAACTTGACCCGCCCGCGCAAGAGCGTGTCGTGGGTGACGGCCTCCGACTCGTGCGCGTCGTCGGCGGTCATGCCTCGGGCAGCACCGGCTCCTCGCCGGGATCGATTCGCGCCATCACCAAACCGGTGGCCAGCTTGGGCTGGAAGTAGGTCGACTTCTGCGGCAGCACGAAGCCGGCTTCACATGCGTCGAGAACCTGCTCCACCTTGGTCGCGTTCATGAGAAACGCCGCCTGCACCTCGGCGGCGGCCACCCGGCCCAGGGTTTCACGCAAATCGTGGCTGTAGCTCAGGTTCGACTGCTTGGCCATGGCCTCGGCCCCGATGCCAAGCAGAGGATCCAGCACCAGGCCGTGCAACACGCTCACGTCCAGGCACGCGAGCGTGGGCGGGCCCAGGCGCGCCAGGTCCGCATCGGCGCGCAACTTGAGCCAGGTGGTGACGGCTGCGCCAGCGCGCCGCAGACCAAAGGTCACGGCCGTTTCGCCCTCGCGGCGCAGGCGCTCCTCGATGGCGACGGCGTCTTCCTCATTGCCGGATGCGACTTCGAACCAGGGGCGGCAACGTTCGGCGAGCGTATCCAGCGCCTCAGCGGACAAGCCATGCACCATGCGGTGGGTGGGCAGAACCAGCAATCCCGGATCCTCGGCGCGGGCAAAGAACATCACGCCCCAGTCAGCCAACGAGCGGCCCAGCGGGACACCCGCGGGCCGCATGTCGTCGCGGATGGCAAGCATGGTTTCATAGCGATGATGGCCGTCGGCAATCATGACACTGCGAGGGGCGAGCCCGCGCGCCACTGCGGCGATGACGGCCTCGTCGCTCACCACCCACAGGCGGTGACGGCAACCGTCGGGCGTGGTGGCGTCGACATCGGGCGCGGCGACGCAGGCGCCGTCGAGCACCGCCTCGACGGTCCCGGCAGGATCGCGATACAGGGAAAATACCTGGGAAAAGTGTGCGCGCGTGGCGCGAATCAGCTTGAACCGATCGACCTTGGGGCCCGACAACGTGTGCTCGTGGGGCAGCACGATGCGTGCGGAGAATGGCGACAGCTCGATGAGCGAGATGAATCCCTTGCGCGTGTATTTCTGCGGGCCAGCCGCGCCTGTGAACGTGAACGTCTGTTCGTAGCGATACAGAGCCGGCTTCGCGTCTTGGCGCAAAGTCCCCTCGGCCAGCCAAGCGTCGAGCTGTGTGCGCGCGTTTTCGTAGCGGGCGTCACCCTCGCCGCGCGGCAGATCCAGGTGCACGATGTTGCGCGGGTGGCGCGCTTCCAATTCCTTGCGCTGGGTTTCGTTGATCACGTCGTAGGGCGGAGCCAGCAGGGGCGCGAAGTCGGCAAAGCGACCCTGGTCGAAACGGAGTGCGCGAAAAGGAGCAATGCGTGCCATTGCAACGCAGTCTATCGCGAGATTCGCAGCCTGGTCACGCCCAAAGCAACTACCTGCGGCCGGCGCGCTCGGGGAACAGCTGCGCCAGCCCGTTGGCGCTGGCGGCGCACACGCCGCGCTCGGTGACCAGGCCGGAGACCAGGCGCGCGGGCGTGACGTCGAAGCCGGGGTTGGCCACCGGACTGTTAGGTGGCGTGACCAGCACCGAGGTGAGCTTTCCCTCGGGCCCCAGCCCGCGCATCAGGCGCACCTCGTCGGCGCCGCGCTCCTCTATCGGGATCTCGGCCACGCCATCGTGGATGGTCCAGTCGATGCTGGGGCTGGGCAGGCAAACGTAGAACGGCACTTTGCAGTCGTGGGCGGCCAGCGCCTTGAGGTAGGTGCCGATCTTGTTGCACACGTCGCCTTCTGCCGTGGTGCGATCCGTGCCCACGAAGCAGACGTCGACGGCCCCGTGCTGCATGAGGTGCCCGCCGGCATTGTCCACGATCACATGGTGGGGCACGCCGTGCTGGCCCAATTCCCAGGCAGTCAGCGACGCGCCCTGGTTGCGCGGCCGGGTTTCTTCCGCCCACACATGCACCGGGATTCCGGCATCGTGGGCCTTGTACACAGGCGCCAGGGCCGTGCCCCAGTCGACGGTGGCCAGCCAGCCGGCGTTGCAGTGGGTGAGCACGTTCACCGGACTCGATCCCTTGCGCTTGGCGATCTCTTCGATGATGCGCTTGCCATGCTCGCCAATAGCCGAACACAGGGCCACGTCTTCGTCGCAGATCTGCGCCGCCCGACGATAGGCAGCCGTGGCGCGCTCGGCAGGCGGCAAGCGGACCGTGGCAGCGTGGATTTCATCGAGGGCCCAGCGCAGGTTGACCGCTGTGGGCCGCGTGGCCAGCAGCTGCGCGTGCGCACGCGCCAGGCCGGTATCGCTGGCATCGTGTCGCAAGGCCAGGGCCATGCCATACGCCGCCGTGGCACCGATAAGCGGCGCGCCCCGCACCACCATGTCGGCAATGGCCCTCACCGCGTCCTCCAACGTGCGCAGGGGAACCAGGCGGAACTCGTGCGGCAGCAGGGTCTGGTCGATAACCTCGACCGAGGCACCGTCGGCATGCAGACGGATAGTGCGATAGGGGATGCCAGCGACGTTCATGGCTAGTCCAGATACTTTGCGGTGAGCGGCCCAAGGCGATCGCGCACCTCGCGGGGGATCTTGCGCCGATCGCTCCAGATGGCCAGCTTCAAGGATTGCTGGCAGGTACACGCGCCGGCCGGCAACGACGCGATCGAAGGCAGCCCAGCCTTGATCAACGACAGGGCATTCTGGGTCGCGGACTGCACGTTGCCGATGATTTCTTCCAGCAGGCGAATCTGATCCACGTCGGTAGGGTGCGCGCGCCAGCAGTCGTAGTCGGTCGACAGCGCCACCGACGCGTAGCAGATCTCGGCCTCGCGAGCCAGCTTGGCCTCGGGCATGAGGGTCATGCCAATCAAGTCGCCGCCCCACTGTCGGTGCATTTCACTCTCGGCGCGCGAGGAGAACTGCGGGCCCTCCATGCACACGTAGGTGCCGCGCAGGTGGACCTTGACCGGCACGGCCGCGGCGGCACTGGTGAGCGCCGCACGCAAGGCCGGGCAGAAGGGCGAGGCCATTTCGACGTGCACGGCCAGGCCTTCAAAGAAGGTGCTGGGCCGATGGATGGTGCGGTCGATGAACTGATCGGGCAGCACCAGATCGCGCGGCGCGATCTCCTCGCGCAGGCTGCCCACGGCGCCGCTGGCGATGATGCGGCTGACACCCAATTCCTTCAGCGCGAAGATGTTCGCGCGATAGGGCACCGTGGACGGATTGAGCACATGGCCTTCGCCGTGACGGCAGAGCAGGGCCACTGGCACACCGCCCACTTCGGTCGTGAGAATAGGCGCCGAGGGACGGCCAAAGGGTGTGTCGATGTTGTGCGTCTGGCCCTTGCCGACCGTGCCGAGCGCGTCGCCAAGTCCTGTGCCTCCGATGATGCCGATCATGAAAACCTCCGTGGTACCTTTCGTCGAGGACCACAGGTTGCATCGTCCGGCGCACCGGCGCAAGCGGGATGGGACGCTAGAACTTGTACGTGATCTCGCCGTCGAGCTTCATGGTCACATCCACTGACCAGTCCTGTTCCGGCAGTCGCCCGGCCATTTGCAGTTCAATGACCGTGGCGGCGGCCGACCACAGGAGCGTGATGTCAATGGGGTTGGGCATGCTGACGTCGATGACTGAACTAGACGGCGCCCCGTCCGAGCGGTCATAGCTGAGGATCTCGGCGCTATTCTCCGAGTTCTGGGAGTCGGCCATGGTCAGATGTACGCCCTTGATGAAGTCGAGGCTGGTCAGGCCGCTGCTGGCGGTGATTTCGACCTGGCGGACATAGACGCGGGAATTCATGCTCTTGGCCCACGCGGTGTTGGACGACGAATACGTGAAGGAGCTCGACACCGAGACATCGCCCACCAAATTGGACTGGGGCACGCCCGGCACCTTCAGCCCGCGCTGTGTGATCTCGACATCGGGAATGTTGGCGTCGACGGAGAAAGCGCAGGAGCTGGCCAGCGTGGCCAGGGCCGAAATGATGGGGAGAGTTCGAAGCATCATGATCAGTGCCTCACCAGATGTAGACGATGAGCCCCAGTTTGACCGACGTGCCCACCGCCTTGACCGTCGGGTCCTTGGGTACGACCACTTCGGTCGTGCCTGAGCCGGCGCCGCCCTGGGAGGTGGCGTTTTGGATGGCAGCCTCGACGTTGTGGATCTGGCCGCGCAGGAAGGTGGCGCCCCCGTGCACGAAGAAGACCACCCTGCGAGAACCGAAGTCCAAACCCAGGTGCGCGTTGAGATAGTCGTAGCCAACCCGCTCCAGCAGCGGACTGCCATCGAAACTGCCGCCGATGACTTTCTTGGCCAGAGAGTTGGCGTTGCCATCTTGAAAGTGACCGAGTTCAAAGCTGGCCGAGGGACCGGCGGACCACGGCAGGAAAGTGACGCCCGTACGCCAGCCGCGGCTGATGCCGTTGCTCCCGCCGCCGCCCGCCAGGCGCAACCACTGCCACGGTCGCGCCACCACCGAACCGATGAGGCCATCGGGCACGCCCACGTCAGCCATCATGCCAAGGTAGGGCAAGCGCTTGGGCGAGGGAGGCGCGGCTGGCACGCTGATGAAGGGCGCGTTCTCCCCCTTCTCGTAGTCTTCCCAGGCCCAGGCCGCCCGTGTGCTCCCGAGGAGCAGCGCAGCGACCACAACCAGGAGAAGACGCAACCTCATGATCTAGTATATCGTCATATGAGTAGTAATCTTCAATACTATTTTGTATAGCTGAGAATACTTTTCGGGCCCTCGTCCCCTTGGGGCGCAACTGAGCGCTGGTCTTGGGGAATTTAGCCATGGCGCCCGCTGGCGGCATGCGGCAGAAGTGGTCAAACTCAGCCGACTGTGGAACGGTCACGCCGGCTGCCTCTTCGAACGGTCTGGCGGACCCTGTGAAACGCCGATTACGTCCTGCCTTGAGAGCGAATGGCTCTTTTACCATCCCGGACCCAGATCCCCCCCCTCAACCGGCCTTCCGCCTCCGCGAAGACTCCCACCCCACGAACAGGACGCTTCCGATTATCCCCAGGGCAGTCAGCACGAACCCTGCAATGAGGGTCGAGGGCCGATACTTGACGTGCACTCGGTGCCGCCCTGGCGCGAGGTCAACGATCAATTGCTTGTTCTGCTCTCCGGGTGTGCCGACGTCGCTTCGCCACCCTTTGTCGTAGCCGGTGTTCAGCAGGATTCGCGCGGGGCGCTTCACGTTGACGTCGACGGTGAAGGTATTCTGCGTACGATTCACTGTCTCGACGACGGCCGCATCGTCCTGGGCGCGCGCCTGGGGCACGTCACCCTGCCACAGGGGGGCCCCCGCCGAAAATCCCCACTCCTCCCAGCAGTCCAGGCGTCCCCGATTCTGTTTCGGCTGGTCGATGAACTGGGCAAGGTCCGATCCTCCGTAGTAAAAACGGGGGGATCTCTTCACTGGTTGACTGGGCGACTCGTGGAAGAACCGCTCGCACCAGTTGATCTGCACGCTGATCATGTCCCCGACGCCAATGAAGGCGATCCCCGTGAGCGCCACGCGCAGCGCATCGCTGAACCGGGCGCTCGGCGCAAAACGCCGCGCAACGGCGCTCAATTTTTCGAATCCTATCCCGGCGAATCCCGCCAGAAAGACGGTCAGCCAGGAGAGGAATCGGGAGGGGACGCGCATTTCCTTGAAGGGGAAGAAATGCTTCATGATCGACCACGGCGCATAGGCCGCGAAGTGGCCGAGCGTGATAGCGAAGGCCAAGAGGGCCAGCGCGACCATCCACAGCCTCTCGGCGCCCGCAATCACCATTCCCAGGAGCGCGAGGGCGAGGATGAAGGGACCTAGGTAGTCGGAGTACTCGGTCCAAACGTAGGCCTGCCCGTTTACCGGCCGGTCGTGATCGCGACGGAGAAAGACGTCCTTCAGGGTGTCCCATCGCATGGCATCGGTCTCGATGCCGAGCCCGCGGGCGTGCGAACGTATCTGGTCGGCGACGGGCAAGAAGCGCACGGCCCCGACCGTGATGGCCACCGCCACTACGATGAGACCCAGCAGGGCGATGCGCGGAAGGCGCCGAGGGGGCCAGGCGCGGGTGAGGGTCTCCGCGCCCAGGAACACGGCCGAATAGGCGAGCGGGTACACGCCGCCTTCGTAGATCGTCAGGGCGATCAAGGCACCCAGGGCCACCGCCAGGCGGCGATCGCTCTCCGCGTGCCTCCACAGAAGGAGCATGAGAGGAGCATAGAGGAACGGCACCCAGGTCAGACTTCCGCCGGTCAGGTGATGCCAGTGGACGCCGGCGAAGGTCCAGACCGCGGACGCCAAGAAGGTCGCGGTGCTGCCCAATCGCAGCTCGTGCCGCGCGAAGATCCACATGCAAATGAACCCGAGAGCCGTGTGCGCGATGTACCAGATCTCGATCGCTCGGGTGGTCGAGACGAGAAGCATGACCCACAAGAGCGGCGCGGAGATGGGCGCCTGTGGATTGTCCCACAAGGGGACGCCCCCGCACTCGTATGGATTCCAGAGGGGCAGCTCGTGATAGTAGACAACGCTGGCGCGCGCTGCTTCGACCATCTTGTGAAAGAAGGTGCCGTCTCCCCACTGAGTGTGGGGATAGAGGGCCAGCATCGGCCCCCAGGCAAAAATGCTGAGAAGAAGCGCGAGCCCGCCGAGGGCCGAAGCGCGCACCCACATGAGGCGAAGCGGCGTCTGGCCGTTCACCGACACGCACCCCGCGGCGAGAACGCGATCGCCAGCGCTGAAGCCGCATTTTTCCAAACAAATTTGCGCAACTCGACCGGGCGGCCCTTGCCGCCGTGTCCGTCCCCTGATGACAGCGTATCGAGCACGCGAAGTATTCTACCCCATCACGCGGATAAACCCGACCAACGTGCATCGTTGGACAGGCTTGCTGGCTGTGGTGGCGGTTGTGTTGACGGTCTGGATTCGCCCTTGTGCAAAAAACGGCGCCATGGTCTGATCATCCCCCGAGCGTGGGCTATTGACCCCATCAGGGCTTGGTCGGCCGGTTGGGTTGTCGAAAGGCAATCTTCGGTCGACCAAGGCAACTCCAGTAAGCGAAAGGACACTCCGCGATGAAGACCCAATCTAAGTACGCTAGCCTGGTAATATGGATGATTCTGTCCGGTTGTGGAAGCGGCGGCTCCAGTACGGCGACTAACACCGTGACGAGCACGGCGACGCTGACGAACACGCTGACGAATACGCTGACGAATACGCTGACGAACACGGCGACGAACACGCTGACGAATACGCTGACGAACACCGTGACGAATACGCTGACGAACGCCCTGACGAACACGGCGACGAACACCCTGACGAACACCGTGACGAACACGGGGACAGGGACGCCGACGAGCACGGTGACGACGACCGGCACCGCCACGCCGACGAGCACGGTGACGACGACCAGCACCGCCACGCCGACCGGCACGGTGACGAACACCTCAACGGGGACCAGCACATGCACGGCGTTCACCACGGTCAACGTCACCGATGACATCACCGCGCCCACGACTTGGCTCGGGTGCAATGTCTACGTGATTCCCGACGGCTCGGGCATCAACGTGAGTTCCACGCTCACGATCAAACCGGGGGCCACCGTGAAATTCTCTCAGGGGGCTTCCCTCTCGGTGGCCAACTCCACTGGCAGCTTGATCAACGCCGATGGAGCCTCCGCAGCCACACCCATCGTGTTCACCTCGCTCGCCGACGATAGCCGCGCGGGAGACACCAATCTTGACGGCGCGCTCAGTTCTCCGATCGCAACGCGTTGGGATGGCATCACCGTGAACCACAGCGGGTCAGTGTTCAATCACTGCATCTTCTCCTATTCCGGCGATAGCGACTCGGCCGCCCTCTACGTGTGGGGCAGCGCGGTCAGCATCACGGTCACGAATTCCATTTTTGCTCACAACGGACAGACCGACTCGCTCGATCTGTCTTCCACAGAGCCCGCCCTCGACCTCTCGGGGGCTGGAACCGGTACGGTTGTCACGGGCAATACCTTCTACGACAACTTCGTTCCTCTGGCGATCAGCCTAGGCTTCGGCATGGACGACTCAAATGCCTTTAACAACGCCGTCGCGGCCCCCTTGCTGCCGCAGCCGAATAAGTACAATGGCATTTTCGTGCAGGGCTGCGACACCGTCCAGACTGCCATCAACTGGTCGGCGACCAAGGTTCCCTATGTCATCGGCGATCCCACGGACGCGTGCAATCGCGTAGAGATCGCCGGCAGCGCGAGCCTGACCCTGGCGAGCCAGGTGGTCGTGAAGTTTTTCGCCCAGGGATGGATGACCGTGCAGGGAACCCTGAACGTCAACGCCACCTCGGGTCCCGTCATTTTTACTTCGATCGCTGACGACCTCCACGGAGGCGATACCAACGCCGACGGCACGCTTACCCATGCCGCAGCGGGGGACTGGGCCACCATTACGCTTCAGCACAGTGGTTCGGTCTTCAACAACGTCCAGTTCTTGTACGGCGGAAACTCGGGATCCGCTGCGCTGGCTCTCGGCGCCAACAAGGCGACCGTCACCAACTGCATTTTTGCCCACAACGGCGACACGGACACCATCAACGTGAGCGGTCAAAAGGCGGCCCTCACTGCTGACGAGGCGCTCACCGGAACGGTCATCACCGGCAACATTCTGTATGACAACTACATTCCGCTCTCCATAAACACCACCTACAGCCTGGATGACTCCAACACGTTCGACAACGGCGTTGCCCAGCCAATTGTGCCGCTGCCGAATAAGTACAATGCCGTCTTCGTCGCCGGGTGCAGCCAGGTTGCGACGGCCATCAACTGGTCGCCGACCAAGGTCCCTCTGGTCATCGGCGATCCAGTATCGGCCTGCAATTACATGTCGGTTTCCGGCGGCGGTGCCCTGACTCTCGGGAACAACGTCACGATGAAGTTCTTCTCCGAGGGATCGCTCACGGTGGATCAGGGTGGCGCGCTCAACCAGGGCCCGGGCGACATATTCACGTCGATCAACGACGACGCCCACGGCGGCGATACCAACGGCGACGGCACTGCCACCTCCCCTACTGCGACGGACTGGTCGGGAATCACCGTCTATGTCGCGGGGACCGGTGACGTATGCCAAACCGCAGCCAACATATTGTACGCGACCTGTAGCTGACAAATAGAGCGGACGCAGTCGTCCAAGGGACAGGAGAAGGGAAGCCCCTTCACCTGTCCCTTCTTCACGTGCTGTTTGGGAGCCTCGGGTCGGCGCCGGCGTCAGGCTGTCTTGATGCTGGCCGCGGTCTGTAGCTTGAGCTCTTCCACGGCCACTTCGCGCATCTTGAACTTTTGGATCTTGCCGGTCACCGTCATGGGGAAGGCGTCTACGAACTTCCAGTAGCGCGGGATTTTGTAGGTCGCGATCTTGCCCTTGCAGAAGGCGCGCAGCTCGTCGCCGGTCACGTTGGCGCCTGGGCGCAGCTTGATCCAGGCCATGAGTTCTTCGCCGTACTTGGCGTCAGGCACGCCAATGACCTGCACGTCGGCGACTTCGGGCTTGGTGTAGAGGAACTCCTCCACCTCGCGCGGGTAGATGTTTTCACCCCCGCGCATGACCATGTCCTTGATACGGCCCACGATATTCACGTAGCCGTCGTTGTCCATGGTCGCCAAGTCACCGGTGTGCATCCAGCGTGCATTGTCGATAGCTTGCCGGGTGGAGTGCAGATCGTCCCAGTAGCCAAGCATGACCGAATAGCCGCGCGTGCACAGTTCACCCACTGTGCCCCTTGGCACAACCCGGCCGCTGCCGGGATCCATGATCTTGACCTCCAGGTTCGGATGCACGCAGCCCACGGTGGCCACGCGCTTGTCCAGCGGATCGTCCACCTTGCTTTGCGTGGACACTGGCGAGGTTTCGGTCATGCCGTAACAGATGGTGATTTCCGGCATGTGCATGTCTTTCTGCACGCGCTTCATCACCTCGATGGGGCAGGGCGAGCCCGCCATGATGCCGGTGCGCAGGCTGGCAAAATCCGTCTTGCTGAAGTTGGCGTGCTCCAGCTCGGCGATGAACATGGTGGGCACGCCGTACAAGGACGTGCAGTGCTCCTTTTCCACAGTGGCCAGCACGGCGCCTGCGTCGAAAGCCTCGCCGGGGAAGATCATGCACGCGCCGTGGCTGGTGGCCGCCAGGTTGCCCATGACCTGGCCAAAACAATGATAAAGCGGGACCGGGATGCAGATGCGATCTTTCTCGCTGTACTTGAGCGTGCGGCCCACGAAATGGCCGTTGTTCAGAATGTTGTGGTGGGACAGCGTCGCGCCCTTGGGGAAGCCGGTCGTGCCGCTGGTGTACTGGATGTCGATGGGGTCATCGGGATCCAGGGTGTGCTCGCGCATGGCGAGGTCTTCCTCGGAGACTTGCTTGGCGTCGTCGCGCAGGGCGCCCCATTCGTCGTCGATGACCAGGGCCTGGATGTGGGCGGGCAGTCGTTCTTCCACTTCCTTGAACATGGACACGTAGTCGGTCTGGCGAAACGCGCGCGCCATGATGAGCAGCGAGCAACCCGACTGCTTCAGGACGTGCTCCAGTTCGTGGCTGCGGTAGGCTGGGTTGATGTTCACCATGATGGCGCCGATGCGCGAGGTGGCGTATTGGGTGACCACCCATTCGTAGCGGTTGGGCGACCAAATCCCGACCCGGTCGCCCTTCTTCGCCCCGCGCGCCATCAACCCGCGCGCGATGACGCTGGTCTCTTCCCAGAGCTGGCGGTAGGTGGCGCGGTAGTTCTGGTGGCGCGAAACCAGGGCCTCGCGATCGCCGAAGCGTTCCACCGTGCGGCGCAGATTGTCGCCGATGGTGTCACCGAGCAAAGGCACAGACGTGATTCCGTGGGCATACGACGGCTGCATGGACGACATGGTAGTGCGGCGACCCGTGGGCTCGCAAGGGGTTCGCGCTCGCGCCGCCGAACTGCGTCTGCCGGATCACATCAGGAGTGCCCTGCCACGACACCTGCCGCGGGAACGGACGTCTGTGACTTCAGCGGCAGGACGGTCCTGCCCAGCGGCAAGATCCCGGCCATGTCGCTGATAATGTTGACCAACTCGCTGTTGGCGGGAATCACGATCTTCGTGTTAGCCGAGAGCGCGGTCTCCACCGTGATGAGTTTCCTCAGCAACTGCGCGTTGCCGACGAAGTAGCGGTCGGCAGCGTTGTTCACGAGTTGAATGGCCAGGGCCTCGCCCTCGGCCTGAAGGATCTTCGCCTGCTTGATCCCTTCGGCCTTCTTGATCTCCGCCCTGCGTGCGCCGTCTGCCATGGTTTCCGTGGCTGTCGCAAAATCGACCGCCGCGACCTTTTCGTTTTCCGCCTTCACAACCTTGTTCATCGTCTCCTGCACATCCTTGGGCGGATCGATCTCCTTCAGCTCTGTCCTGACGATCTCGATTCCCCAGTGCATGGTCTCCTCGCGCATCGTTCTCTGTAGCTCGCTATTGATCTTGCCTCGCTCGCTGTTGGCGGACTTTAGGGTCAACGTGCCGATGATGTTGCGCAGGGTGGTCCTGGCCAGGTTGACGATCTGGTACTGGTAGTTGAAGACGTTGTACTGCGATGCTTTGACGCTCTCTTCGTCGCTCTTGACCTTCAAGTACACTTGCGCGTCCACGCGCGCATTCAGTTTGTCGCTTGTGATGATCTCCTGTGGCTCTGCGTTCACCATGACCTCGGTAATGTTGACGAGAAACATGCGGTCGATGAGCGGGATGATCCAGTTAAACCCGGGCATGGCCAGATGTTTGTACTTGCCCAGGCGCTCGACCAGACCCCGGCTGGTGGGCCGGACGACTCGGATTCCCGCGAAGAAAATCAACACAATCAAACTGACTCCGACATAAATGACGGTTGGATTCATGATAAACTCCTCAATTGCGATCGGTTACGGGTTTTGTGTCGCGGGATGCGGCCATTCTTGGAGGCCCCGGCAATTCCACACCCACATCGAAAAGGAGAATCTCAGTCTTGGTCTGGGCGGTGAGTGAAACCGCGCGCTCGTCCGTGAGGCCAGCACCATCGCCGGTGGTCAGGACCAGATCGCGCAAGGTGATCTCTCCCTGCACCACGTGCAGCCACGCTTTGCGCCCTGGCGAGAGCTCGTGGACCACGTGCTGCCCGGGGTCGAGCATGGCCGAGTACACCAGGGCGTCCTGGTGGATGCGTAGCGATCCTTTGCGAGCGTCAGGCGAGGCGACAATGCACAATCCGTCCCGGCGCTCGGCTGCGCTGAAGCGTTTCTGTTCATAGCCCGCCTCCAGCCCGCTCTGCCAGGGGCGCAGCGCAATCTGGAAAACCTGGGCCCGCTCGGTCCTTGAGGCATTCGTTTCGTTGTGGCGAATGCCGCGTCCCGGGGTCATGCGCTGAAATTCGCCAGCCTGGATGACACCCGAGCATCCCTGCGAATCCTCGTATGCCAGGGCGCCTTCGCGCGCGTAGGTGACAACTTCGGCGTCGCGATGGGAGTGGCGTGGGGTGCCTGCGCCGGGTGGCAGACGCTCCTCGTTCAGAGTTTCGAGCGTTCCAAAGCCGCCGGCGAGCGGGTCATTAGAGTCCGCTAAGCAGAATGTGAGCCAGATCTCGCGCTTGCCGCGTTGGTCGCAGTGGCGTTCCTTGGCTCTGCGGAGCGTGATCATCGCCCTGTTGCTTCTCCGGTATTGGCAGACAGGACGCCGGTTTCGTGGCCAACCGGCTCAAGTGCCGGCAGGGTGCGTGCGCTGCCCACAGTCAGGAGGCCGAAGCGGTTCATGAAACACCTCCATTTTTATCCCAAGCAATTCAGTGCAGCTTTCGAGCCAACCGCCAGGTGAAGCACAACCCCAGGTAGTTCCTATTCAGACGTTCGCGAGTGCCCCAATCGCCCAATCAAATTGAGCTGCCATTCAATCGAAAAGAAATGGCAAGAACCGCCTACGGAAGCGACCCAGCCGTGTCACTGCGGCTTGGGCGGTTCAGAATTCGGGATGCCCGCCTCGGCCGCAGGCGTGCCGCTGTTCGCCTGTGCAATGGTACGGAATATCGCCGCGCGGCTGTACTGGTTGACGAACAACTTGGCCTTGGATGAGTGGTTCAGCGAGCCGGGACCACCCACGCATCCTCCTTCGCAGGCCATCCCTTCGAGGAAATTCCCCGGGGGCGCTCCCGCGGTGGTCTGGTGAAGCATGTGCAAGCAGTCAGATGCGCCGTCACACACGACCGGCCGCACCTTGATGGCTTCGCCCGCCAGAACCTGCGCTGGCCCGCCCACCGCAGCCAGTGCGACGGGCCCGCCGCGCGAACCGCCGCGAGCGGTCTCCTCAATCGCCTCGGCGACTGCCTCGCCAACGCCCCCACAGCGCGCAAAGGCCCGCCCGAAGGAAGACGCCTCCTCAAGCGGCATCTCCTCGCATGTCGCGATGTCGATTCCGGCAGCGTCGATCAACGCCGCGACTTCCTCAAAGGTCATTACCCAATCGATGGCTCCCGCGTTCTCGGGTTTCTGCGCCTCGGCCTTCTTGGCGATGCAGGGGCCGAGAAAGACGGTGACCGCCTGCGGACATTTGTCCCGCACGTGGCGGCCCATCGCAATCATCGGAGAGGGCGCGGACGAAATGTGCGAGGCGAGGCTGGGAAAGTGCTTGCGGATGATGTCGACCCAGGCGGGACAGCATGACGAGGTGAGGAACGAGCCCGCACGAATCCGCTCTTGTAACTCCGTGGCCTCGCGAGGGAGTGCGAGATCGGCACCGTGGGCCGCTTCGTGCACGGCTGCGAATCCCAGCCGGCGCAGGGCACGGTAAAGCCGTCCGAGCGGAACGCCGGGAAACTGCGCGGCGATCGCCGGAGCCGCAATGGCGTGCACGGCACCGGGGGCTTGCGCATCGGAGGGAGCCCCTCGCAGCAAGGCCACCATCTGGGTGATACACGAGGTGTCCGAGATGGCGCCGAAAGGACACTTGAAAACGCACAATCCGCAGTCAATACAACGGCTGTAGTCGATACGCGCGATCTTCTCCTCGCCGTAGGAGATGGCATTCACCGGACAGGCTCGAATGCAGGGACGCTCGCGATCGACGATGGCGCCGAAGGGACAGGCACGGTAGCACAGCCCGCAATCCACACATTTATCTTGGTGGATGAACGCGCGACGGTTCACCTGGACGATTGCCCCTGGTTTGCACGCATCGATGCAGGGATGGGTGATGCACCCTTGACAGGCTTCCGTCACGATAAAGCGGTCGAGCGGGCATTCCTCGCACGCTTCTTCAATGACTTGAACGATGCCGCGAGAAGAAGTGCCTTTCACGGAGGCCGCCGGAGCGGGTTCGGCGGGCACGCTGCTGCCAAGCGCGAGCCTGACCCGATCCCGCACCACCGCGCGCTCGCGATGGACGCAGCAGCGAAACCTCGGCCGCGTGCCGGGCACCACCAGCCCAGGAATGGTCTCGGTTGCCTGCGCCAGAGTCCCTTCCGTGGCCATGCGGGCCAGGCGGGTCAGGACATCGTGGCGGATCTGCTGAATGACGGTTTCGAAGGCTCGGGGCATGTGACCTCGTCTTGTACCACTATTCGCTCAGCCCCGGGGCGGCGCCTCTCGGTTTGGACCCGCGGGCGAGCCTGACTCGCCTTTCAAGGGGCGATCTTGTCGCTCAGCCACTGACGGGTCTTGTCGAACGAATCCCTCAGATCGGCGTAGGACTGGTTGAAGCCGCTCTTGACGTCGTCCCAGTCGGACGCAGTCGCGGTCTCGGCCCGGTCAACTTGCTTCCTTGCCTGGGCCCATTTCTCGCGTACCGCCGCGAGCTTGACCTTGGCATCAGCCTTTGCCGAGCTCCCGGTGCTTTCCACCTTGGCGCCGAGCTGATCCAGCTCTTCTTGAATACCGACCAAGCCCTTCTTCATCTTGACGACAGACTCGGCCTTCTCGGCGTAGGCGTAGTCCCGCATCGACTGTGCCGCCTCCTTGGTCTCCGCTTTCGCCTTCTCCAGGTGCACCGCTGCGGGTTCGGCTGGTTTCGGCGGGACCGCCGCCTTGACTTCTTTCGACGTGCATCCCGCCGCGAGAGCGGCGGCACTTAGAAACGCGGTCATCAGTATCGTGTGTCTCATGGTTTCGCCTTTCGCAAACTCCTGCGGTCTAAAAGAAAGCCCGGGAGCGTGGCTCATCGAGCCTCGCCCCCGGGAAGTGTCTTAATCATCTGACGATGTCCCAAGCTAGGCTTGTTTCATTCTACGGGTTCGATGCGTGCGGTTCGTGGGCGATGATGATCTCCACCCGCCGGTTGTTGGCGCGGCCTTCGGCGCTGGAGTTGTCGGCCACGGGGCTGCCTTTGCCAAGCCCGTGGGACTGGATCAAATCACCCTGGTAGCCTCGCTCGATCAAGTAACTGCGAACGGCGTCCGCTCGACGCTGCGAAAGGTCTAGGTTGTAATTCACCGAGCCCTGGGAATCGGTGTATCCCTCGACGGTAAGGTTGCGCTCGCGGGTTGTGAGCAACACCTCGGCCACCTGGTCGAGTCGGGTTCTCGCCTCAGGCAGCAAAACCGCCCGATTCGATGCAAAGAGCACGCTTCCGGAGAGTGTGATGACCATTCCGCGCGGCTCATCCTTGACTGCAGCCAGCTTGGCTAGCGCTGCCTGAGAGTCAGCCGCTCGCTTCTCGGCGTCTGCCCGCGCCACCTGTTCGGCCGAAAGCTTTTCGGCTGTCGCCTGGCCATTACGCTCCGACGCCGCCAAGTCCGAGCGCGTCTGACTCAGATCCTGCTTGGTCTTCGCAACAACCTTGCCCTGAACTGTTTGGAAATCGTTCTTGGCCTGGGCCTCCTTCTTGCTCTGAATGTTGATTGAGGCGGTCGCTTCCGCGAACTGCGACTTGCGCTGGGCAATATAGGCGAGGTCTCGCGTTCGATAGGAGTCGGGATCCTTCTGGAAAGACTGCTCCGCCTCGGCGAGAGCGAGGTTTGCGACGTGAAGCTCGGCTGGCGCGGCCTGGCCGGCCGTGCCGAAGCTGGCCCTTCGGTATGCTTCGCGGGCGTCCACGAGTTCCGTCGGGGCAGTTGTTGCGCAGGAACTGAGGACTCCGACGCTGAGAACGGCGATCAAAAGACTACTGGTTTTCATGCGAGTTTCCTTTCACGAAACGGTTTTTGCTATTCCACACCTTTACTTGTTCTCTTGCCGGAGCTGGCGCACCCGGTCCATTGCTGCCTGGGCATCGGCCCGCTCGGCGTCCTCGCGTGAAAGCGCGACAGCCAATTCGGCGTCGGCCTCAGCGCGCGACAACATCGACACGGCCCGTTCCTTCTCGTCCTTCGCGGCCAGCGCCTTGGCGTTCTCCAGTTCCTCCTTGGCCAACTGCAGGTGCAAGGAGGCCTGCGGAATTTTGTTTGCGCCCACCTCCTCGGCGGCGCGGATCCCCGAGGTCGACGCTTCTGTGCGCAACGGCGGGGAACTTGCGCAGCCCACAGCGATTGCGGTGCTGGCGACGGCCATAACGAAAACAGTGATTGCGGACTTGGATATGTTTCTCATCGAATCCTCCTCTTGGTACCTGGATGCCCGTTAAATCGAATGTCGACTAGTTCTTCATCTTCCTAAAAGCGGCCTCGAGCTCGCTCCATGCGCTCTCCACCCCGCCTTTGAGGGTCGCCCACTTCTCGCCCCCCGCTGCCTTCACCTCGCTCAGCTTGGCTTGCGCGGCCTGGTACTTCGCCTTGAGATCGTCGACGCGCTTGCGCCGCTCGGAGTTCACGTCCGAGCCCGCCTTTTCGACCTTCGCCACGAGGTGGTCGAGTTTCGCGCCCCAGTGTTTGAGCTGCTCTTCCATCTTGCCCACGTGCGCTGGTGTGTTTTCCATGCGGTTCTCCCTTCAGTCGTTTATGTCAACCGGTGTGAATTGGCTGTCTTGCCGGACGCTGGCGGCTGAGACCGCAAACTCGCCCAGGGGCTCGTGTGTCGCAGCATCAGCGTCACTGCGCCGGTGGCAAGGCGCGCCACCTCCCGTGAATCGCTGCTGTAGCAGGCGGCCCCGTCGAATGCGGCCGCGACCAAATCCCCGAATTGCGCGATTTTGTTGACCTGAGATCTCATTATTGCTTTTCTCATCTGTTGTTGGTGCAACCCGCCAGTGGCGCACCGCCTCTGCATCTAACCAGGGGGCTACAGCATCTTTCGAGCCATCGATAAAGCGTGAGGCAATTCAGCTAGTTACGTCGAAGGACGGTTGGGACGAGCTGGCGATCCAATCGAAGTGACGTACCGTCGCCTTCAATTCGAGGGCAACGCCTGGGAGATAGGCGAGAACGGTCCCTACAACGGACAGCCATTACCCGGCACCGAGACAACGTTCGAGTCGAATATGAATGCACCAGCGCCACCCACCCAGGCGCCTGCCATCGAGCGGCCACACGCGGTTGCGCCAGTCTTCATCGTGACATCGAAAGCCGCCAGTATGTTGCCCTGGAATTCAGAGTACAGTCCAATAGTCGCCGAGCTTGCGACCTGCCACCAGACGTTGGAAGCCTTCGTGCCGTGGGTAAGGAGAATGCGGGTGTGGGCTCCGGGACTTGGGGCGCCGTCTGCGGTAGTCAGTGAACTCGCTGACTGGAAAATGAAGACCGCATTCGGGTCGCCCTGGCCGTCCAGCGTGACATCCCCAGTGATCAGGATCGACGTGATGGAGGTATAGACGCCGGGGGTGAACCAGTTGTCCCCGAGCACCAGGGGGTTGCCGGCCAGGCCGCCCAACGTGGTGGGAGCTGCTATGGGTGTGCCGCCTCCCATTGAGCCGACGGCCGGGGGACCGGCCAAGGGTGTAATGCTGAGGAACGCGGCATTCAAGGCGGCCTTGACAGCGGTTGCAGTGGTCGTGTCAGGATATGAACTGGTGATGACCGTTCCGCTGATTGTCGGAGGCATGCCTCCGCACAGGCCAAATCCCCCGGCATTGTCGACGGCCACGGCGTTGCACGTGGGATTGGGGTCCAAGACCACGTCCCCATTGATATGGGTGAGTGGCGCTGTAATAGTGTTGGTAAGCCCCGCGGTCGCCGCTATCGCAAATGGGGCTGCCAGTCCAAGGTTGACCAAGATGGCCGGCCTTGCGTCGACGTCTTCGCCGTCGAGGCCGCTCGCGTCGCCATCCGGCGAGTGACTGTTGCCAGCATCGGCGTCGAGGGAGATGTTGGGAGCGTCGGCGTGGGCAACGGCGCTTGGGGCGTCGGCGTGGGGGACGTCGGTGACGCTCGCGTCGGTGCCCCTTGCGTCGGCGTTCCTTACGTCACCACTGATCGAACTGGTGTCCGACGCATCGGCGCGTGAGGCGTCCGTGTTCGTCGTGTCGGCGCTCGGGGCGTCGATGTTTCCCAGGTCAGGGCTCGGGGCGTCGGTGTTTGCGGCGTCGATGTTCCCTAGGTCGGAATTCCCCAACTCGGGACGCGCGATGTCGGCACTGCGGGCGTCAGAGATTCCCGCGTCGTAGAATTTCGCGTCAGCGCCAGCATCGCTGGATTTGGCGAACTCCGCCAACCGCTGTCCGCACGCGGGCAGGAGGAATAGCGACAGATACAGAACGCCGCTCTTGAGTGTTTTCATGTTTACTTGCTCCCGTCGTTGAGAATGATGAAGTGGACGACAAATTCGACGCGCCGGTTGTTCTCGCGGCCCGCGATGTGACCGCAGCTCTCTCCGGCCTCCGCCTGATCGGGGACGTCGTCTCGGCATCCGAGCTGCAGCATTTTTCAAGCCAGCATTGAGACGCACATCAGATCCCCTAGTTGCGCCGCAGACGATCCGGGGGTACCCGGCCAATCAATCAGATTGAAGGGCGGATTCCATCAATTCGGAGAGTAAAGAATGTCACATGCGTCCACGATGCGGTCAGAGAGGTGCGGCACAAATCGTGCATTCCGTTGCGCACGAAATGATCGCGCCATCGGGCGGAAAGGAAATCACCAATGATGAACGCGTCGTGGATGCTGTGGATAATATTCATCCTCCTATTTCTCGTGTCGCCGATTGGCTATGGCTGGGGCTACCGCAAATGGGGGCCGCCTTACCCAAGATACGTCCAGCGGCGTCGGGGCATCCGTGCAGCCACCGCGGGCGAGTCATCAATCCTTATTCATCAGGCGTGGGGATGGGGCGGCGACTTCGTGTGGGCCATGGTCTTTGTCGGGCTGCTTTGGGCTGTCGTGACACTCTGGTGGCGCTGATTTGAAATCTATTGCGGGAGGACCACCAGCGTGACCTGGCCGGCGGCGGCCCACTCGGTGGCGAAGCCCTCGCGGCTGTCCACGCGTGGGCCATGGGCCGGATCGATAGTGAGGATGCGCCGCTCTCTGCTGTTGACACCCACGACCACCTCGTAGTGGGAGTAGGCTCGGCGCCCGTAGCGCTTCATCACGCCGACCAGGACTGGACGGTGCGAATGGATCTCGCGATCGAGGTCAACGAACTGGCCCTGGATAACGAAGGCCTGCATGCCCTGTTGCCGGGCGAAATCGCGGAGCGCAGCGGCCTTGATGCCTCGGTCTGGAACAGGTGGATTGGCCGCGACGATGCCATCACGCGTGACCGCTCGTTTCCAGTAGCCGAGGACCATGGCCAGCGCGGCGGCACCGCAATCTTCGTTGGCGGCCTGGCGCACAGCCGGTACGCCCTCGACGAACTCCCAGCCATCGTCGGCTGCGAGGTCGGCGAGCCTCGCATTCCGGGCAGAGCCCAGATAGCAGCCGCTCGTGGCCAGGCAGGCCAACAGCGCGAGCAGCTCGGGGCTCGCGGCGCGCGACTTCATCGTGTTGGCGCGCACGGGAAATCAGCGCAAAAAGACGATGATGAGCACGATGGCGATTACGACGAGCGCGCCGGTCCCGAGCCAAATCCCACCACCGCCGCCCTCGAAGTCGGCCAGCTGAGGAGTGGCTGCCTCGCGCGCGGCGTAGTTCGGCGTGCTCCTCACGGAGTCGTCGACGGGCGCGGATGCGGCGGGCCTTCGTCCAGGTCCCTCGGCGACCGCGGCGGTAGGCTGGGCGGGAACCGCTGCCCGCGCAATGGACGGAACGCAAAGGAGAACGGCCATCAATACACATGTAACGAGCTTTTTCATTGTGCATCCTCACTAGTATTCATATCGGAAGGTGCTGCACGATGTGTGCCGACAGGGTCAGTGTCGTCTCTCCGCCAGGCACGACCGCGAGATCAGTCAATGTGAAGAGGCTTTCAGTCAAAACGGTTCAGTCAGGCGAGCATGCGCTATGCGCTGCCTTGAGCGGCTTGTTTCTTCGGCGGGACCGCGAACTGCGCTTTTTGCGCGATCTTGTCCAGGCGGCTCGGCGTCCGCGCCATGGCACGCATTGTGCTCCTTTCCGTTCATCGACGATACGGCGTAGAGCCAGATCGGGCACACGCGGTTAGTCGTGAGGTGTTGTCATGAAAATGAGACTGATATTTGCTCTCTGTTTCTGGTGTTTGGGATCCGGCCTTGCCCAAGCCCAGAACATGAGCGCCATCGACAATTCAACGAATCAGACTTCGCAGGCTGGCCCTCCTCCGCAGGCGGCGCAGCCATCCACGCCGGCGCCCGAGCAGCAGCCACCGGCGCCGCCGCAGCAGCCACTCCCACCGGGCCAAGCCCAGCCTCAGACGCAGCCGCGCGCAGGAACACAGGCCGGAGCGGGCGAGGGCCAGTGGGTGTACACGAGTGACTATGGTTGGATTTGGATGCCCTACGGCAGTCAGTACACCTACGAGGGCGCGGCCAACGATGCGTCTCCCTATTCCTACGTCTACTATCCCAGCTACGGATGGACGTGGTTGGCGGCACCGTGGATTTGGGGCTGGGGGATCTACCCCTACTTCGGACCACTCGGTCCAAACGGCTTTGGCTGGTATCGCGGACTGTACCGGGCGGGTTATGGATGGGGCGGATATCGCGGCGGCTACGGCGGATACCGCGGCGGTAACGGCGGTCGTGCTGGTTTCGGTGGCGGCTATCGTGGTGGTGGGGGCTATCGCGCGGGCGGCGGATTCCGCGGCGGCGGTGGTTTCCACGGCGGCGGTGGATTCCGCGGCGGTGGGGGCGGGTCTCGTGGCGGTGGACATGGCGGCGGACATCGCTGAAGACGCGGCTATCGAGAGAGGAACTGCGTCCGATGGATGTCTCGGCGGAAAAAGGTGCCCCAGCTCTCGATGTGAGCAACCTCTCGGTTGGGTTCGATCAGATCGCCGTCATTGAACGGCTGTCCTTTGCAGTCCCGCGCGGCAGCGCGCTGGCCATCGTGGGACCGAATGGCGCGGGCAAAAGCGTTCTCGCCAAGGCGCTCATTGGCGCCCTGCCTCATGAGGGCACGATCAAGTGGGAGGACAACGCCAAGATCGGCTACGTGCCTCAGAAGCTGGACATCGAGCGGGATCTGCCCATCACCGGCGCCGATTTCTTGCACGCGAAGGCGGTCGTCGTGCGTGCATCCCCAGTTGACGTCGCTAATGTGCTGGGACTTGTCGGGCTCAAGGCGGAGCTCGTCGGCAAATCCATCGGAGCGTTTTCGGGCGGCCAGTTCCAGCGGCTGTTGGTTGCGGCTGCGCTCATCGGACATCCGACGGTTTTGCTGCTGGACGAGCCCACGGCGGGCGTGGACGAGCCGGGGCAGGACAGCATCAACCACACGCTCGGCCGTCTTCGTGACGAGCGCGGCCTGACCCTCCTGTTCATCTCCCACGATCTGAGTGTCGTGTACCACTACGCCACCAATGTGCTGTGTCTCTCGCGCGGGCACGTGTATTTCGGCGTCCCCAGAAAAGTACTCACTCCCCAGCTGCTTCAAGATCTCTACGGCGCCCCGGTCGCCTACCACGTGCACAATGAGCATCGACCCTAACGCCATCGCGCTCTCCGTGGCCGCCGGCGCAGCCGCCGGCTTGGTCGGCTGCTTCGCGGTCATGCGCCGGATGACCCTGGCGGCTGACGCCATCTCGCACATTGCCCTGCCCGGTATCGGGTTGGCGCTCTTGCTGCGGATTCACCCGATTCTGGGGGGCGCCACCGCGCTCCTGGTGGGGACATTCCTGGTCTGGGGCATCGAGAACAGAACACGACTTGCTACCGAGACGATCATTGGGGTGGTGTTCTCGACAGCGCTCGCCATTGGCAGTTTGATCACCTCCGGAGAAGAATTGATTGAAGCGCTCTTCGGCGGAGTGGGGCACTTGACCACGATCGAAGCCAGCGTTGGTCTCGTCCTGGCGCTCGGCGTGATTGTGTTCGTGCTGTGGCAGAGACACCGACTCGTGCTGGCGCTGGTTTCTCCTGAAATCGCCCACACCACCGGAATCAACGTCCAGCGATTGAATCTGTATTTTTTGCTCGTGTTTGCACTGACCATCGCACTTGGTCTGCGCTACCTCGGGGTGCTGCTTGTCGGCTCGTTGGTGATCATCCCCGCGGCCACGGCCAAGCGCCTCGCTCGCAGCCTGCGAGGCATGTTGGCCATCTCCGTGGCGGTTTCGATCGCATCGACGACGCTAGGCACCTGGCTCTCGCTCTCACTGCACCGGACTCCGGGTCCCATGATTGTCCTCGTGGCAGCGGGCTCCTTCTTGCTGAGTCTGTTGCGCCGCTCAAGAGCCTGACTGCCCACGAGGCACGAGGTCGACGGCGCGATGACCGGCAATTTGCGCTTCAACTCGTCCTCGGCTGCGCGCACAAGATCTTCCACGCTGGCGCCGCTCATCGCCTCATCGATAGCTACGCGCGCGACGACCCATTCCTGTCGCGGCGCGATGAACGTCACCACGAGTTCGTTCATCGCCACGATGCCAGGCTGGGCGGCCAGGATCTTTCCATCGACCATTTCACGCAGGCGAATCGAGCTTCATGTCGGTCTCCATGGTCGAGCCAGACTCCGCACCCAGGTTCGCCGCTCGCACATCGGAAGCGGTGAGGGGCCTCCCATTGCGGTCCTTTTCCGCCACCTCGCCTTGGCCATCCTCGTCAGGGGCCGCGATAGCCAAGGGACCCACGGCCTGGGGCAAGGGACTACGCACCCTCACCGTGGGCGGTTCCTCGGCCCCGGTCGGGGAGTCACCGATATTTCCACCTTCCTGAGTCGCGCCAAACTCCTCCTCGGGACGGCTCTCCACAAAGGGACCACCCAGTTCCTCGGTCACTTCCTCGTCGCGACTGCCTTCCCCTGAATCATCGTCAAGCGCCTCTCGCAGGTACTGTTCCCCCGAAAACTCGGCCAAATCATCCGGTGTGCCGGAGATCTGTGCGGATTCCGGAATGAAGGCATCGCCGCCATCTGAGCGTTTTCGTGTCGACTTGTTCATTTCTTTTCAGTAGCCTCACGTCGAGACAACTGGCTTTGCCTTCTCGCCCTTGCAGCAATTCTCCGCGCAGTGCGCCGGCCCCAACGCTGTCAGGATCTTGCTCCACGTATCCTTGTGCACAGCTTTTCGTGGCAGCACGCGTCCCATGGTTGGGCCGGCCTTCCGCGCTTGTTGCACGCCTCGCTCAAGTTGCTCCAAATCGAGGTACTCCTCACCGTCCAGTAGATGCGTGGCGGTTTCTGCTGTGCTAACGCTGGCGACTTCATCGTCGGAGAGCAGCTTCAGCACGCCTTCCCGGGCAATATTTTCGGATCGCATGTCACTCTTCATGGTTGCTCCAATCAGGTTTGTGGGTTGCTGTACTAGCGGACTGCACGAGACGTGCCGACATCGTTGGGGGCCGTCGTTCGGGCGCTACACGGGGCCTTCCAGGCGCACTTCCTTCGCGTGCCCAGTCAATGTGGAGAGGCTTCCATTCAATTCGAATGCCCGCGCGGTACAAGGTCGACACGGGCGATGACCGGTGACTTGCGCTTCAACACCTCTTCGGCCGTGCGCACCAGCTTCTCGACGCCAGCGCCGCTCATCGCCGGATCGATCACCACCCGCGCAACCACCCATGCCTGTCGCGGCCCGATGAACGTCACCACCAGCTCCGTAACCGCGACAATGCCGGGCTGCGCGACAATCATCGCTCCGATCCTGCCGCGCAGGGCTGCGGACACCTGGCCCCCGATCAGGATGTCACCATTGCGTGCAGCGAGCTGGAAGGCGACAAAGCCGAGCAGAATCCCAACCATAATCGCAGCGATTCCGTCTGAAATTGCGGATCCTGTGACCTGGTGAAGCGCGATGCCTCCGCCGGCGATCAGGTTGCCGACCAACGCCGCAGCGTCCTCCGCGAACACCGCTCGCACGACCGGGTCCGAGCTCAGATCGAGGTGCTCCAAAAATGTTCGCTCCAGCGCCTGCGCCTCTCGTCTTAGCTGTCGCTGGGCTTGGATCAAAGAGACGCCGTCCAGACAGAACGAGACCAAGAGGACGAAGTAGGCGATCCGGAATGACAGGATCGGCTGTCGGTGAACCAGACCTTCGATTCCCTGATGCACCGAAAGGACGGCGCCGATTGCAAAGACTCCCATGGCGGCAATCAGCGCCCAGAAATAGGCTGCGCGCCCGTGGCCGAGTGGATGCTGCTCATCGGGCGGGCGGCCGCTGCGCCGCTGGGCAAGCAGAAGCAGCACTTGGTTGCCACTGTCTGCGAAGGCGTGGAACGCTTCCGCCCACATTGCACTCGACCCGGTGAACAGCGCAGCCAGCACCTTCGCCAGAGCGGTGGCGAGGTTAGCGACCAGGGCAACCGCTACGGTGCGAAGGCTGTCATTGGTTCTCTCGGGCATCTTCTTGGCGCAGGCATTGCGCCTGGTTTCTCCACCTTCGGGCCTGCAGTGCCACAATGCCCCTACTCGACCGCATCGAGTTCGCCCTGTAACCGCCCCGAGGAGCGTCGTGGGCGCTACTGTTTGATGGCCCTGTACGCATCCGCGAGTTCGCCCCAAGCGGTCTCAACACCACCCTTGAAACTTTCCCATTTTTGGCCGTTAGCCGCCCTGTACGCATCGAGCCTGCTCTGCACCAAGGCCTGCTTATCTCTGACATGACCGATTCTTCTGCGATAGTCAGTCTCGGCATCGCTGCCTACTTCGTCGGCCTTGGCCACCAGCCTATCGAGCTTCGCGGCCAACTGGCGGAGTCGTGTTTCGATCCTTCCTAGTTCCTGTCCTGCTGTCTCCATGGAACTCTCCCCTCGTCATTCGCGCATCAGCAACTTCTGTTTGGCCATGCTCTTCACTATGACATTTACGTATGACTTTATGAATTTTTGGTCCGTACCGGTGATCTGGGTCTCAGACGAGACGGACCAAATGAGCTTGTCGTTGCCAGCATCGTACATGTTGGTTTCCATAACTGCGTATTGGGTCTTTTCGACATAGCTGGGGGAAGTGATGTTGCCATAACCATACTCGTAATAGTTCTGCCAGGTGAGGTAGGATTGCGGCGGGGCGTACACTTCGAGCAGATTTGTGTATACCGTCTTTCTATCGGCTATCCGGGTGATGAGTACCGCATCGGCCCCCTGCGCCTTCATCTCAGCCGCGATGGCTTCTTTGTTGCCGTCCTTGTCGTCGGGCAATATCGCGTAGCTTAAGACGGCATCCGTACCTTTCAGCTTGAGCTGCTTTGCGAAGTCGTCTTCCAGCGTTCTCTTGTTTGCCGGATTCTTCGCTATTCCGATTATCATGATCTTGCGGGGTCTAACTTGATACGTTGGATCCCTCCATAGGGAACTGACGTACGTTGTGCTGCATGCCGCTAGTTGTGTGATGACGACCGCGGAAGCCAGAATCTTGAATGGGCCGAGCACGTTGAGTGGCATCATTTGTCCCTTTCGCCGAGGAATTCTCTCCATCGATAATTCGTGGCTACTGCAGGATGCGTGCCACGATTCCGCTGCGATTTTCCGCGGCGCTCCAGAGGGGCCGCGGAGGTCGCCCCCAGAAATCCTCGATCGCGGTGAGCGTGCGCTCATCACGCGCAATTTTTCGAGGCAGCTCTCGCCGTTCGTGGGGTTCAATCCAAATGAAGGATCGTTCCTTTCAATTCGATGAAGCAATCCAGGTTGAGAGCGCATTCCGAAACCGCCCCTCACAGCCGCGGGCAACCATCAAACTTCGCGCGCGGGTGTGTTGCGACGCAATTTCCGGCCCACGGCGGAGACAGCGCCGTTGCTCGACCGCATTGAATTCGCCTTGTGGAAATACTTGAGCGCCTTGGCCGCGATCTGACGGTCGGTCAGCTTGTCGGTGGTCTCCATGACTGTGATGTGTCCACCGAACTTCGCGCGATCGAGACGCTCTTCAGTTCGCTCTTGGCCTCCCCTGGTCCAAAGACCAAGATGGCGTCGGCATTGCCAATTGATGCAATCACCTTGGCATAATACTGGTTGAGATGGCCGGTCAGTTTCCTCTCCAGCCTGTCGTCGGCCTTGACCAGCTGTGATTCGTAGGGAGCAGTCGAACGAACGCCCGCGAGCCTGCCCGGCTGTTTGTCCGCGTTCGACTTGATCTCCATCGTCTCTTCGCCCCTGGCTGAGACAATCGCAATCACGGCCTTCCGATGGTCGATCCACAATCCTGCGGTCGTGTTTATGTCAGTCTCCGTCTATTGGTGGTGCTCCAAAGTCACCGGCTCGGTACGTGTCAGGATGTCTTTGGCACGGGCGACGTCATCCACAGAGCCGTGGGCAAGCAGGACGAACTTGCCAGCCTTGAGGTCTGTCTCGTACTGCAATATGCTGTTCTTCGGGATGCCCAGGCTGTACAGACTGGCTCCGATCGCGCTCAGGCCGCCCACGACAACGGCGCCTTCCAGTGCCCCGACAATCCAGCTTACCAGCGGCCCCGCCACCAAAAGCGGCCCCAGCCCGGGAACCCAGAAGAACGCTGAGCCGAAAAAGAGTCCCCAGACTCCGCCCCAAAAGGCGCCGGTTTTGCCCCACACTTTCATGCGGTCGCCGACGTTGTAGTACCCGACCACGTGCTCGTCAGTGTGATAGTCGCGGCCGACAATTGACAGTTTCTTGAGGTCGAAACCAGATTTCTGCAGTTCCTTGATAGCCGCCTCGGCGGCCGTGTGCGATGGATAGATGGCTACGACAGAATTGTTTCTGCTCATACTCTTCCCCTAGGTTGGATGATGGTCAGCGTAAGGATCGTCTTCTCATTTGCCGAGCGACTACGGGAATTCCTTGGAGCTGCGGTCGCCGCCGCGATTCACGTCCTTGGCCTCGACACGGGCGGCCTCCACCTCGGGAGCCGATTCGTTTGCAGGGCCGCGGTCGTGGGCGCCATGGAAATACTCGGGCGTCGGCTCGGAGGCAGGGTGCGGGTGGCCGACCGTAGGTTGGTCTGGCGTCTCCCGGGCGTAGATGCCGCGAGCGGTGTCCAAGGCGTGACTGGCCGATTCATGCACCAGCAGATCGCCGAGGCTGACAAGGCCCTTGAGATGTCCCGCGGCGTCGAGTACCAGCAAGTGGGATACCCCCGCGCTGACCATCATCTCGCCGGCTCGGTCCACTGGGCAGTCGGGTGGGACGAACTGTACCGGAGCCGTCATCACGTCGCCCACCTTGGTCTTCGTCGTTGGTCGGTCCCTCCCCACAACCCGCAAGGCGATGTCACGATCAGTGATCACACCGATGGCCTTGCCGTCGGCGTTGCACACCGGCAACAACCCGAGGTTGTGGAAGGCCATCAACTTGGCGGTCCGCGCGACGGTTTCGTCCGGGCGGATCCATTGTACGTCCTGACTCATGATTTCTTCACAACGCATGTGTTCCCCTCCCTCTCGGTTCTGGGCTTACGCAAGAAGCGGTCCAAAGTCCAGGTTGGACGACCATGAAGCGCGTCGGCCACTGAGGGCCACAAATGTACGTCCGTCCCATCTGGCGGCAGTCCTGACGCAATCGTATTTCCGTCCCATCGCGGTGGGCGGCGGCTTCAATCAAGATGAGGTACCGCTTCACTCGATTTGAAGGAAATGGGTTGCCGCCGCCCGAATGTGAAGAGCTGCGATGCCCCAGCTTCACTCGGAACTCTGTGGCACCAATGTACTACTGGGGATACGCGGGACTATGGGGCATAGGCGCCTACCCGAACTTGCTCGCGGCGGGCGGGCGGAACCAAATGCCTGCCAAAGCCGAGCTTGCCAAGTCAGGCGACGCCCATTTGCGTAGCGCCAAAGAAATTCGCGGATACCACATTGAGGGAACGGACGCAGCGATCGGCCACGTCGACGACTTCATCATCGACGATGAGTCCTGGGAGGTACGCTATCTGGTGGTCGACACAAGAAACTGGTGGCTCGACAAGAAGGTGCTGGTTGCGCCGCACTGGACCAGCCGCATCAGTTGGGCGGAAAGGAAGGTCTTCGTCGACCTCTCTCGACAATCGATCAAGAACAGCCCCGAGTGGAACGCGACCGCACCCATCAACCGCGAGTACGAAGCACACCTGTACGACTACTACGGACGCCCGGTCTACTGGGACAGCGTCTGTGGACCGGCCAAAACGCCACCGCACCACCACCCAGGAAGCCACCTGTAACGCGCAGGTTTTGCACCTATGGCGGCGCCAGGCGATCTACTGTCTGACTAAGACCCTTGTTTATGCAAGAAGAGGTGAAAACGCAGAGTAGCGAGCAGGCCGGGCAAAATGCCTATCGGGAGATCGGCCCATCTGTCGACGAAAGGACGACCCAACCACTATGGTCGCCCTCCGACATTGGTGGACGCCGGAACAGGTGTCGTCATCGCCGCGGAATTCCGCAAAATGTGCCTGCCGCGGAATCCGACGACCACCACCCCAAGCGGAAGTGCGACTACGATCACGGCAACCGCTGCGATGGCCACTCGCCTTCCACGGAGTGCCGCATCGATTATGCCGATGCTAGGGACCGACGCGCCGTCAGGCAATCGCCTGCAGATGCTGCGCGACCAGTCCCAAGCGGGTCGGGTCTTCCACGTTGGCTTCGGCGGCGGTGACGCTACTGTCGCCTCACCTGAGTTCCAAGTGCCTGCAGACACGCTTCGTAGGACCGAATGCTCCTGCCAAGCCGCCCTGAATCCTGGCGAATCTCATGCGATCCGGAGCGCCGGCCCCAATCAAGATGATGGACGGCCTCATTCAGTTCGAGTGAGAGAAGGCACGCCGTTCGCAGGGTGCGAGGATGGACTCCGTCCGACATCGGATGGCGATCGCGGCCCGCAGTGCGACGCTGGCCAACCCGCTGCGACGACGAGCTTCACCGAGGCGCTATGGCACCAATCGTGCACGAAACCCGTTTGCATACGAAATGATCCAGCCGAAACCGGGGAGGGAAACGCACGGCCATAGCGAGGCACTTTGCCTCGCGTGACATCTTGCCACGCTCAGCTTGGCCGACCGAATCCAGACGCGCGGGCCTCGCGCGGAACATCGAAGCTTTCGCAACTCCGGCGCCAGGGATCGCGCCAGAGCGCTCCTACAACCCATCAAATCCCTCACAAGCAGGAGTTACCCGCGATGACAAGTGCATTGAGAAGCGACGGTGGAAGGGCAAGTGTGACCGACAGCAATTCCCGAGCAGCGACTGGTCTGACCACAAATATGGCAGGACCGCCTCACCGCGCAGCGGTTGGCAGATGGTGTGCGACGCTTCTGATTGCATCGGCGGCCCTGGTTCTGGCGTTGCCGTCCCTGCAAGCGGCGAGTCCGAAGAAGGAAATCACCGACAGCGGCATCACGGCCGCTGTTGAGGGAGGATTGGCATTCGAAAAGGGCGTGTTTCCGAATGATGTGGACGTCAGCACCAGCCAGGGCATCGTCACGCTTTCCGGTTCGGTCAACAATCTGCTTGCCAAAGAGCGGGCGGTGAAGATGGCCGAGAGCATCCGCGGCGTGCGCGGTGTGATCGACCGGACCACGGTGACGCCAGTGTCCCGCTCGGACGCAGAAACCCGCAAGGATATCCAGGCGGCGCTGCGGCTGGATCCCGCAACCGAATCCTATCGAGTGGGGGTTTCCGTCCAAAATGCCGTGGCCACGCTAACCGGGAGCGTCGGTTCCTACACGGAAAAGCAGATGGTCGCTCGGATTGCCGAGGGGGTAAAGGGGATCAAAGAGGTTCGCGATGAGGTTGCGATCAACTACCTGTCCAAACGCACCGATTCGCAAATTGCGGCGGACGTCAAGGCTCGCCTGCAATGGGACATCTGGGTCAACGGCGACATGACCAATGTCGATGTGAGAGCCGGAAAGGTAACGCTCACCGGAGTCGTTGGAAGCGCGATAGCGAAATCGCGGGCGTCGGATGATGCCTGGGTGAGCGGAGTACTGTCGGTTGACGCCAGCGGGATGAAAGTCGAGCCATGGGTACACAATGACGCGCACCGAAGATTAAAGTACGCCACAAGGTCGGACAGCGATATCAAACAGGCGGTTCAGGCTGCCTTCCGTCTCGACCCGCGTGTCGCAGCCTTTTCTCTCGACGTAAACGTCGGAGGAGGAGTGGTCGTTCTCAGCGGCAACGTGGGAAACCTGAAGGCGAAGATTTCCGCTGAACAGGACGTAGAGAACATAGTGGGTGTTACGGGGCTTGATAGCCTTGTGAAGGTGAGGCCGAGCGGCCAGCCCACCGATGTAGAGATGAAGGAACAGCTGAAGGCCGTCGTGTTCTGGGACCCGCTGCTAGATAGCTCCACAATAAGTGTGGCTGTCATCAATCGTGTCGCCTACCTCTCTGGGACGGTAGGTTCGATCGTTCAAAAAGCCGAAGCGCAGGACGTTGCCTTGCGGACAAAGGGAGTGGTGTTGGTCTGGAACGCGCTGAAAGTTGAGCCAGAGTCTTGGGTTACCTATTACGATTGGCCCAACTATTACTACGCCTCGCCCCATGGCGGCCAGACGTCTTACTACGCCTCCGGGATGTTCGGGCCACAGCTCTATCTGAGCGACGAACGGATCAAGAAGAATATCGAGAACGCGTTCTTCTGGAGCCCCTTCGTGCACAGCGATGAAATCAAGGTCTCGGTTGATGGGGGAATGGCCACCTTGACTGGCAACGTCGGAACCTGGATCGGGTGGGGTGAAGCTGACAAGGACGCGCGCAGGAGTGGTGCCACCGGAGTGGTGAACCGCGTGAAGGTTAGGCCGGGCGCCTGGTGGTGGTAGCTGGGGAAGTTCCACTGGAATCCAATCGAATTCTGTGGCAGCGATGAAGGCCGCGGCGGCTATCACGACGTTGTTTCTGGATATCGGCGGTGTTCTGCTCACGGATGGGTGGGACCATCATGCGCGCAGGCGGGCGGCTAGGACCTTCGCGTTGGACTGGGCCGAAATGGAGCAGCGCCATCTGCTGAATTTCGACACCTACGAGGCAGGGAAGCTGACCCTGGGGGAATACCTGGCTCGGGTGGTCTTCTATCAAAAGCGACCGTTTACCCGTGCGCAGTTCCGGCGGTTCCTGTTCGCCCAATCGAGGCCCTACCCCGGAATCCTCGAGTTGGTCCGCCACCTCAAGGCAAAGTATGGATTGAAGACCGTGGTG
>CAVWUP010000040.1:0-193452 GCA_963758155.1 uncultured delta proteobacterium | reverse complement strand
TTTCGCCACAGAGTCGAGACATCGATACCCAGCGTGGCGGCGGCGGCATCCTGGCTGGCGGCGCGGGCGACCACGCGACGGATGTGCTCGGCCTCGATCTCGGCCAGCGTGACATCGCCTCCCAACTGCGCCCCGGGCGGGCTGGTCGACACCTGCATCTTGGCCGGAAACGCTTCCGGCTCGATGAGCGACGCCGGCCACAGGATAAGGGCCCGTTCTATGGTGTTACGCAACTCGCGCACGTTTCCCGGCCATGCGTATTGCACCAGAGCCTGCTCGGCGGGTGGTGACAGCGTGGGAATCGGGCGGCCGACCGCGCGCGCGTAGAAATTCAGAAAGCGACGGGCGAGAACCAGAATGTCTTCGGGCCGGTCGCGCAGCGCCGGAACGACAATCTCGATGACGTTGAGCCGGTAGAGCAGGTCCTCGCGAAACCGTCCCTGCTGCACGTCGGTTTCCAAGTCTCGGTTGGTGGCCGCAACCACGCGCACGTCCACCTGGCGGGTGCGGCTCTCGCCCACCCGCTCGAACTCCTTGTCCTGCAGGAAGCGCAACAACTTGGCCTGCAAGGTGGGCGGGATTTCGCCAATCTCGTCGAGAAACAGCGTTCCGCCGTGCGCGGCCTCGACCCGTCCCGGCTGGTCTTTCACCGCGCCGGTGAACGATCCGCGTGCGTGGCCGAATAGCTCGCTGGTCAGCAATTCCTCCGAAAGCGTGGGGCAGTTGACCACGACCAGAGGATGCTCGCGCCGGGCGCTGTACGCGTGCAGGGCGCGCGCAACCACGGTCTTGCCCGTACCGGTTTCTCCGCGCAGCAAGACGGGCACGTCGGAGGCGGCCGCGCGGGTCACCGTCTCTTGCACCGAGCGCATGCGCGGCGACTGGGAGTCCAGGTCCACATCAGGAAGCGCGCTGGAGAGCGTGTTTTCCAGGTTCTCGACCCGCCAGGTGAGCCGGCGCCGTTCGCAGGCGCGATCGACAAGGTGGCGAATCTGAGCCGGGGTGAACGGCTTGGGCAAGTAGTCCCAGGCGCCGCGGCGAATGGCCTCGACGGCCGTCTCCACCGTGGCGTAGGCCGTGATGATCGCGATCAGCAATTCGGGCCGATCCGCCAGCAGGCGCGGAATCAGTTCAAGTCCGCTGTCCAGGCCCAGCTTGAGATCGACCAGCGCCAGGTCGAAGGGTTGCCGGGCGAGCGCGGCCAGGGCGCCTTCGGCGCTGGGCACGGACACTACCTGATGCGAGAGTTGCTCCAGGCACACGGTCAGAGTCGTGCGGATGTTCTTCTCGTCATCCACGACGAGAACAGCGAGGCGGTCGGGAACTTGGCTCAAGGTGGCAACAGTATAGCCTGCGCTCTAATTCGCCCAGTACTGGTTGAAGTACTGCATGGTGTAGAAGCCCAGCAGCAACGCCGACGCCGTGATGAACAGCTGCTCTGAGCGGCGCGATCGCACAAGGTGGGCAAGCGCAAAGAACGCAGGGAAGATGGGAGCCGCGAATCGAGGAATGGAGAGAACACGGCCGGTCGACAGTGGAATGAGGACGAGCAACAGCGAATAGAGGATGAGTGACACGTCGACCTTGCCGATGAGAAACAGCGGCACGATCAGGAAGAGCACGGATGCGACATGGCCCCCGAGGATTTCTATGTTCTTGGCATTGCGGGGGATGCTGAAGTCCAGCCTGCGGGCTTCGTCCCACAGCGTGACCAGAGGAAACTTGAAATGGCGGCCCCACGAGGCCTGGACCTTGCTGAAGGCCAGCGGGTCATCCACAGTCACCTTGAGGATCAGCATGAAGATGAGCAATCCACAAGGAATCAGCAGCAGCCACAGGGCGCCAGGGCGTATCAGCCTGAGGTTCGCGCGTCGATTCCACAAGGTGCCCGCCGCCATGGCCAGGAAGAGAGCCACACCCGACGAGCGAGTCAGACACGCCAGCATTCCCCAGAGTCCGCACCAGAAGTAGCGCTCGTCCAGGAAGTAGTAGAAGGCCGCGGTGGTGGTCAGCAGGAACAAGCCCTCGGCGTAGAAGGCGGAGAAAAAGAAGGACGTGGGGAACACCAGCAGGTAGACCAGCGCGCGCTGCACGGTCTCCTCGTCGAAGGTCCGGCGGCCGATGCGCATGACAAAGAAAAGAGAGAAGACCAGGGAAAGGTTCGAGACGATGAGGCCCGCGGCCAGGAGATTCCGGGTCAGGAAGGAAAGGACCTTGGTGGCGCAGGCGTACAGGGGAAAAAACGCCACCGTGCTTTCGCCGTAGCCCGGAACCACGTAGTAGCCCTTTCTGACGACATCGCGGTACCAGCCCGCGTCCCAGCGCGCCCACCCGTTCCAGAACCATCCGCCATTCCAATCGTGGTTGAGTCCATGGGGAAAGCGGTCGGTGGTGAGGGACCCGGCCACGAACGCGAAGGCGAAGAGAACCCCACGCCACAACAGGAAGAGCAGCAGCGCCTTGGTCAGATCGCGGCCCAGCGCGGATTCGCGCCAACGACGCACGAGCTGCGCCAGCCTCTGCATGGCCGCCCTTATAGCGCATGGACCGGTTGGCGTCTGTCGGGTAATTGCGGGCCGCCCGAAGGGCCGGCCCGCGGGTCGCGGCTAGCGGGTCGCGTGGGCGCGAGCGTGAGCGAGTTCGTGGGCGTTTTGCGGGAAGACGGCTAGCAGGCCGCGGGCCGCGCATGCTCACGCGAGTCGCCCACGCTAGCCGCTTTCCGCTGGTCGCTCACGCTACCGCTACCGCTCACGCAGGCCGATCTGCGCTGGACTAAAAGGCCGGTCGCCTATGTGGGCCAGGCGCGCGAGCATGGTGTATACAACCTTCCCTCTCTCCTCGGTTTCTGCGGCCTCTGTGTCTCTGCGAGAAATAGCTAACTTCGGGGGGTGATCGAAGTCGAACTGTACGTGTTCCAGAACAGCACGGTCTTGCCGGCGAGTTTCCCGGCCCGTGCATCGGCAACCAGCGAGGCCAGGGCCTTGCCGGTGTAGGTTGTCTCGAGGTGGATGTTGTGGGCTGCAGCCAGGGCGACGGCTTCCAGACTTTCGGGCGTGGCCGCGGCGTATTCCTCGCCGAGAAAGCCATCGCGCACTTCAAGCGCCACGCTCTCTGGCCTGATCATCGGGAAACCGGCATCCAGGTCGCGTAGCAAGGCGACGGCTTCTTCCATGACACGCCTATTGCGCACGGGATTGGTGGCCTCTGCCGGCACCACGCGCACGCCGATCACGGAAGTCGGCGAGCCCACGGCCGCCAGCCCGATGGCCAGGCCGCTGGCTGTTCCCGCCGAACCGTAGGGGACGTAGATCAAGTCGGGCCTCGACCTGGCATCCACCTGTGCGGTCAATTCGATGGCCGCGTTGATGAACCCGACGATCCCCCGTGCATTGGTTCCGCCAAACGGAATGACCAATGGCTCGACACCATCGCGCAAGGCGATCTGGTCGCGCAACTCGGTACCGCGAGCCAGGGCCAGCGAATAGGACTCGACGAAGTGCAGGGTGGCACCGGCGGCCCGGTCGGCGAGCCAGGTTCGCGTCCAGGTAAGGCGTGTGGGGCTGCGGCGCGAGCACAGCGTGGACCTGCAGCCCGACTTGCGCGCCGAAGACGGCGGTTGCGCGCACGTGATTGGAACCGACTGCTCCAAAGGTGATCACCGCGCGCCGGTTCTCGGCCAGCGCTTGGCCCAACAGGAATTCCAGCTTGCGGACCTTGTTCCCGCCATAAGCGCGGCCTGAGACATCGTCCCGCTTGACGAACAAAGCCCCGATTCCCAGCTGGCGAGCCAGCTCCGGCATTGGCGCGACCGGCGTGGGGAAGCAGCCCAGCGTCACATGGGCGACATTTATGGTTCCGGGAAACCGGTCACACAGGGGCAGCGTCACGGGATTCTCCTTTCAGGACGGCCAAGCAGGTAGAGGCGCGAGGCCGCAGCCCAGCAGAACAATCGAGAGACTGATGGAGAGAGTGACAGATCTGTCAACACAGGGATGTTGCATGGAGGTACTTCTCAGAAGAGGCGCCAGGAACCTGACGGCGGCCTGCGTCTGCGGCGCGCCGTGAACGCAGGTGACGCTATCTGATCGGTTGTGGACAAGCACCAGGAATCGAATCGCGCCGCGTCTGGCCAAGGAGGAACTTGGCGCCGAAGTGCACCCGGTGCCGGTTCATCGGTGGACGCGTTCGGGCGTGGAATTCTCAAACTATTCGCAAGGCCTCTGACCAGTCGCTATCCATTGACGGCACTGGTAATGTGCAGCAGACTCGCTTTGGGGTTGGTTGCAGGCTCGCGCTTTCGCTGAAACTCAGCCAGGGAGGGACTCATGAGAAGCACAACAGTTGGCAAAGTTCTGGTTGGGCTCACGGCGTGGCTATTTGTCGGCGCATCGCTCATGGACTGCGTGTCGGATCTTCCTCCCCTTACCAGCCCGGGCGGCAGCAGCGGCAACGGCGGCGTCAGGGCAAATGGCGGCAACGGTGGGGGCGCGGCCGGAGGAAACGCAGTCGGTGGCCAAAGCGCAATTCTCTCCGCGCCGTCCAGCGCCGGAACCAACGGAAACGTGGACGCCGCCCCAGACGCTCCCCCGGTGATCGCCTCAGCCGACGCCAACTGCGGGAGCCAGACGCAGAACCCCAGTGTGCAGCCGGTGGATCTTCTCTTGGTTCTGGACCGTTCGGGATCAATGAGCGATGACATTGCGTCGGACTCGACCTGCGGCGGTCGTGGTGCTCCCGCCAGTTGCCAAGCGCGGTGGCCCACGCTCACGGCATCCCTTAACCAAGTTCTCGCGGCTTCACCAACCAGCGTGCAGTGGGGCTTGAAGTTCTTCACGTCCCCTGGCGGCGGCACCTGCACCGTAAGCACGGGAGTGGAAGTTGGAGTCGGGCCAAACACGGCTGCTCAGATTCAGGCAGCGATTACCGGCACTTCTCCGGGAAATCAGACGCCGACCATGGCCGCCATCAAGGCGGCAGTCGCGTATTTCAACACGCTGAATGATGGCCTGCCCCACTATATTCTCCTGGCCACCGACGGCGAGCCAAACTGCGACCCAGGGACAAGCTCCAATGTGACGGACGCATCGGTGATGGACACCGCGGGCGTCATCGGAACTGCCAACACCGGCAGCGGCATCAAGACCTACGTCATCGGCATCGGACCATCGTCTGGCAACCTGGACGCTTTTGCCGCAGCCGGCGGAACATCGAACTACTACCCCGCGACTTCCCCGGACGCTCTCACGACCGCGTTCAGTACCATCGCTGGCACTGTGGCGAGTTGCGTGTTCAAGATGGCCGACACTCCGCCTGACCCCACCAACCTCGGCGTCTATTTGGACAGCACAACCAGGGTGCCGCGTGACCCGGCCGAGGGCTTTTCGTTGGGTGCGGATAATCTGACCGTCACGCTCAATGGCAGCTACTGCGACGGCATCAAGGCCGGAACCTACAAGGTCCTTCAGGTCTTTTTTGGCTGCGCGGGCGTGCCACTGCCTGACAATTTCTGAGCCCTGCTGTCCGTGACGGCGCGTTGATGTTCCGCACTCGTCGATTGACGTCGGTGGGAACCCCCTCACGATATGAGCATCTAACAAGGCAGGACTAGGCGGTTTGATCGGACGGGCCGGTGAACAACTCCCGGTGAGGCCGTCCAGGGAGGGGGAATGTGGACTCTTTAACTATACTGTTTGGATTGCTGCTTCTCTCTGTGACCATCTGGGATCATTTCCGGCTGCGTCGCGGTCTGTTGGATCAGAATTTCGCGGCTCGCACGGCCCGGCTTCGTGGCGCGCGAAAGCCCGGTGACTATTCCTTGCCCTCCATCACGGTGGTGAGGCCGGTGCGCGGACTGGACGTTGATGCTGCCAAGAACCTGGCCGCCGCCCTAGACAATGAATATCCCGGCGAGGTCGAAACTGTCTTCGTGTTTGACGATGACCTCGACCCCGGTTTTGCCACGGTTCGCGCGGCCATCGCAGACCACGTGGCGGCAGGTCGGCGCGGCACAGCGATGATCATGGTCGTCGGACAACCGCCGCCCACCATGACCGGAAAACTGCACGCGATGATCGGCGGTCTGGGCCAGGCCAAAGGCGAGTTAATCGCGTTCGGGGACTCGGACACGCGGCCGCATCCACATTCCTTGCGTCTGGCGGTCGAGACGTTGCTCACCCGTGAGCGGGCAGGATCCGTATTCGTGCCTGTGGTGGCCACGGAAGCGCCGCAGACGGCAGGTGACGTGGGCGTCGCGCTCATGCTCAATGGCCTTTACGGGCCAGCCGTGGCCCGTACCGTGAGCAAGACCGGGGAAATGCCATTCATCATGGGACAGCTCATGGTGTTTCGACGCGAGACGCTCAAGTCCCTGCACGATCTGCAGAGCGTGAGCGGCGAGCTGGTCGACGACATGCGCATGGGCATGGACGTGGTGGCAGCTGGTTATCGCAACGTCGTTGCGGCCGACACCTTGCCCATCGTGGTTCGTGGGCTGGGGCTGGCGGAGTTCGTTCACATGTTCCGCCGTTGGCTGATATTCTCTCGCTCGGGCTTGCCGACCTGGTCGTTCAAGGCGCCGGTGTGGCTGCGCGGCGTGGAATTCTGGCTGGGATTTCTCATGACCGCGCTGGCTCTCTCCTATGGCCAGTACGCTGCCGCAGTTCCCGCTGCCGCCACTGTCGTCGCGGTCAGCGCGAGTATGGTGCGTCTACACCGCGCCCTGGGCGGTGCGGCCATTGGCTGGCGCCACGCCTGGGTTCCGGCCGCGATCTTGCTGGCGGGGCCGCTGCTCTTGCTCAGCGCAATTCTCAGACCGCAGGTGACGTGGCGAGGGCGCACCTACCAGCTTGATGCCCGGTCCAAGTTGCACCGCCCGGAACCCGCGCACGCCCACCGGCCCTAACCACCAATACGATCCGCCGCAACAATTGACAGCCTGGTGGCATCAGACTGAGAACCGCCATCAATGGAGGAGTCATCCATGTCGAGCTCGACATTCGGCCGTCGCCCCTTTCTGTTGCGCTCGGGGCTGAGCCTGGCCGCTTTGTTGGGATTGCCCACGATCGCTGCGCGCGCCGCTGGAAGCAAGGTTGCCATCCCGCTGGCCAAGCTGCCGCCGCTGAAGTCGGTCGGCGGATCGATCTCTCTCAAGGTGAAAGACAAGTTGCTCCTGCTCATCCGGGACGGCGCGAACAGCGTGCGCGCCCTCAATCCCGTGTGTACGCACCGCCAGTGCGTGGTCGCGTTCAACGCAGGCGAAAACAAGATCAAGTGTCCCTGTCACGGCTCGCAATTCGATCTGAATGGCCGCGTGATTCATGGGCCCGCATCGCGGCCGCTGGAAACCTACGCCGCCGAACTGGCCGGCGAGCAGATCATCGTGACCCTGTAGGCAGGCGATGCGACGGCTGGCGATCTTCGTGGTGTTGGCTGGTGTGGCGGCGATGTCGGCGCTCGCGCTGGCGCCCGTCCCAGCCGCGGCGGAACCTACGCCCGCCCCGGAGCAGATCAGCGATGTCCAGATCGTGACCCCGAGCACCGGCGAGGGCAAACCGACCGACCTGGGCGATCTGGTCGGCCGCTTTCACCCGGCGCTGGTGCATTTCCCCATCGCGTGGCTGGTGGGTCTGGCCATCATCGATTTCTTCGGTCTGGTGCGCAGGCGCGAGGAGTGGCAGCGCGCGGGCATCTTCGTTCTGGCCGGGACCGTGCTCAGCCTTCTGCCCACAGCCGCCACGGGACTCTTGCGCGCGGCCCACATGCCGACGGATGCGGCGACGCACGCGCTGCTGGTCACGCACCGAACGCTCAACTTCGCGGTGGCCGGCCTGGTCCTGGCCGCGTTTGCCCTTCGGCTCTGGCGGCGCAACAGTCTGCAAGGAGGGTGGCGCATCGCCTATCTGGGGCTGGTGGTTGCGGCCTGCGGTGTCGTGTTGCTGGCGGCCGACTTTGGCGGCCGTATGGTCTATGGCCCCGACTACCTGCCCTGGTAGGTCACAGCCACACCAGCACGCTGGCCAGCGCGTAGGGCATCAGCACCATCACGCCATCGCTGCGTACTTCGAGGTCGCCAAGTTCACGTTCCCGAGCATCACACAGTTTGGCTCGTCGAATGGGACGGCAGGGGCAGGACAGGCGCACCTGGACCGCGCCGGGCGCGAAGCTGGCGAGACGGACCACCACGGCGTCGCCGCGAAAGGCCGGCTTGAGCGCGGTGACCTGCACGTCGTCGCGGTCGACCAGCATCACCGAGTTGGCCAGGTCGTCCAGGTCCGGATCGTTGGGGCCGAACAAGGCGGCGCGCAGGGCCCGTCGCACATGGTGGGGCAGACGGTTGCTGCGGGCATCTCCTCCAGCCGTGAACCACACGGCGTAGTCGAGTTGCCCTTCATGTGGATCGGTTCCTGAGGCCGGATGCGCGAGGATTGGCAGCAGGTGAAACGCGGTCTCGCGAGGCGCGTGGCGCAGAGCGATCCATTCCAGGCCGCCCGCCGCGTCACTGGCGATCGCCGCAGGCCCGCCCAGAAACGCGGCCAAGCCAATGTCGCTCTGTCGGTCGCGCAAGTGCGCGAACGAGCGCGCAGGCCAGAAAGTGGGATGGTAGAGCTTGTGCGCTGGACGTTCGACGATCCCCCCCGGCGCGTCCATGGTGAGTGCCTGCGAGATCAAGCGCGTGGAAAAGTGGCACGTGATGGTCCGGCCACGCCGGGCCGAACCTTCCAGTCGCATGCGCAAGACCGGAGTGTTGTTGCGCATCCACAGCCTCCGAACAAAGTGACGCTCGTCGAATTCCGAATCGATGCGCACTTCGAGCACGTCATGGCGTACCTGCGCCTTGATACGGGCCGGTTGCTGACTGGCGCGAGCCTGCTCGACAAAGAACCCGCCACGGAATTCGTGACCCAGACGCCACAACCCGCCGCTGTCCCGGTAGCTCACAAGGTCGTTGGCGGGACCGGCGAGCAACTCTTCACCCGATCCGTTCAGGCGGAAACTGGTGATGGCGCCTCCCTGGTGCTCGCTGAGTTCGACCCGGTACGCGTCTGTCTCCACCACCAGCTTGCCTGAGTCGAGGCTGTACCGGGGCGGTGGGCTGGGTGGAAACTCGCGCGCCGGGGCGCGGATGGTGCGAATGCGGGCGAGCGCCTGATTGGCCATCTCCTCGGCTTGCGCGAGCCAGGGCTGTTGCTCTTCCTGCCAGATGCGATCAGGCGACGTTCCGGTGATGAAATCGTGGTGATTGCTCAAGACCGCCAGATCCCAGGCGCGGCGCAAGTCGCGCGCAATCTCAGACTCGACGGAAGCGTGCCCGCCGGGCAGGTCAGCCGCCGCCAGCGCCGGCAGCACGGTCAGTTTTTCCGCGATGACCAGCTGGCGCACGATGCGGTTGGCGCGTCGCTTGGCCTCAGGACGGCTGGCATAGAACCCCATCCAGTAGGGATTCGGGTCCAGCGACAACACAGGCAGAGCCGAGCGATGGCAGTCGACCAGCGCGAGGTAGTCGTCCAGCCCGGCGTTGAGCACCCAGATCCCGCTCGATTGGTAGCGAATGCGGTTGTAGCCGTCCAGCAGATCGCACAGGCCCGCAATGGGACCGTTGAAGTCGCCGCCAATGGGACAGTACAGGTAGGGCGTTCGGGCGAGCGGCGCCAGGTCGCGGACATAGCCATGAATACGGCGGGCGATATGGGCTTCAGTTCGCCACGGGAATCCATAAGTGCGGTCCATCCAGCGCACCACGCCGATGTGAGCCAGTAGGTCGCCCTGGAAGTAGGTAAAGGGATTCCAGTGGCACAGGACCTGCGATCCGTCGGGGCCGCGCCACAGGAAATCAGTGGTCTTGAGTTTCTTGGCCAGCAATTCGGCGCTCGATCCCGGCAGAGGAAAGGCCGATTGACCGCGATAATCGCTGCCAATGAAGTACATGCCGTCAATGCGGGTGATCGCTGCCATGTCGAAGCCCAATGCGACCAACATTGTGGGCAGGGCCGGGGAATGGCCGAAATCGTCGGGCAGGTAGGCCAGCTGCGGCTCCACAGTCATGCCGTTGTCTTTGAGCCAGTGCTGTCCTTCGGCATAGTCGCGCAGAATCGCCTCGGTGTCGGGCAGCACGGTGTCGGGCGTGGTGATACCAGTGCCGGTGAGGCGGAGCCGGCGCCGGTTGATCAGGCTGCGCAACCGTTCGTTCTGGGCCGGATTCGACCGCCAATAGCGTTGCAGAAAGAACAGACTCTCAATGGAAAAGACCCGGCGCGGTTCCTGTTCAAGCGCAGCCAAGGCTCGCTCGAAGATCGGCGGAATGCACAGCTGGTAATACTCTTCAGTGGTGTGCAGCCAGTTCGGATCCCAGTGACTGGTTTCGCCGAATACCAGCACTCTGGTGGCCTCGGCGGGAATCCCCAGGCGGGCGCGAAGTGCAGCCTCCCCAGAACGCGCAGCGTCTTCAGGGCTGAGCTTTGATTCATCCTTCCCGTGGCCCAAGGTTCACTCGTCAAGCCTCCCAGCCACCTCGTTCAATAGCAAGAGCGACTGTTGAGGCTTCGCCTGCCATGAAAGCGCGTAGTCCCTGGTGTGCGCCGGGGCAAAGTTGGAGCTGCCGAATAGAATTCGCCAACGTGTGACAACGCCGCGGTTGTGGCGCAACTCGTATCCCAGCTGCAGCAAGCCGGCAAACCCCAGCCGGAGTGGGTTCAGGTGCAGTTGGGGTGAGCCCTGCAGCCCGATCGGCGGAGGAGTTTTGCTGGGAGAGACATATGTGCCGAAAACGCGATCCCACAGCATGAACAACGGACCTCCCAGGTTGATGAGCGAGTGGCCCGGCAGCGCCGAGTGGTGCATGTAGTGATAGGGACCGTCGCCAAAGAAGGCACCGAGCGCGCGCAGCGGGCGGCTCCGCCAAAACGTGGTGTAAAGGGCCGTGTTGTGCGAGCCGATGAGCGGGATCTGGCCAAGCATGCGCACGAGCAGGGCTTCCGCGATCATGGCGTCCGAATGGAAGAGCTTGGCGGACACGCCGAGTCCGAGCTGGAAGGGCACACTCAGGAGAAAGAACAGCGGGAAGGCGGCGAACACCGGCTGGGTGGTTGGGATGGTCAGAAAGGGGGGCATGTGGTGTGGGCGATGCCAGAGAAGCCAGAATGGTCGCCAGGTGTGGCCGAGTCGGTGAAACCAATATTGAAAGAGATCGACAAGAGCGACGCTTACAAACAGTGGCAGCGGGTAGGGCAGCCGCACCAGGGTCGGCACGCGAGCCACCGCGGCGCTGCACCATTGGGTGTAGTGGCGAACAAGAGAGAATCCGAAGAAGAAACCGTACCCCAGAGCGGCGCTGGCGGCGCCGGCCAGCGCCAGGCCCACATACAGCATCAGCGAAACGATCGCGGTGAGCAGGAAGAAGGACACGATTTGTCGCCGCGGCAGCGCTTGAGCGCGCGAGAAACCGCGATAGAGCATGACGCCATTCCAAGCGACCACGAAGGCTGCAAAGGGAAGTATCACGACCAGCCAGCGGGGCGACACGCCGACGAGCTGGCTTTCGAGGTGTGTCAGAGCGCTGCCCGGTTCGTCGACCAGCCCGAGGCCGAGCGTGACGGTTTCATGCGCGAAGGCATCGACGACCACGGTGAGCGAGAAGACAATAGCGAACACCACGTAGCCGGCGCGGATCCATGGCTCCCAGCGCGCGCGTAGTTCCGAGGGTTCCCACTGCAAGAGCTGCATCGAAGAACCTAGCATGAACGGACGGAGTGCGCGATCCAGCCACGAACTAGCCAGCATCGCGTGGACTACGGACCAAAGTTAGCTGTTTCTCACAGAGACACAGAGGCCACAGAGGCGAAGGAGAAAGCGAAGAGTTGGATGCAGCGCAGTCCAAATCCTTTCTTCCCATCCGATCTCTGTTCCCTCTGGGCCTTTGTGGGGGATAGGTAACTAGCACCGCGGTGGTGCGTCCGCCCACTGGCGCTCGAAGTCCAGTTCGGCCTCCAGGCTCTCCTGATCGCGGTTGATGGTGGCCACGGCCAGGCGTTTCCCGGCAGCCAGGTAGTCGATGCGCGCGTCCAGGCCATCGATGGTGCCGTCCACCCGGGCCTCGTCCCAGGCCGCGGCGTGGCCCACGTAGCGCAAAGTCACGTCGTAGTGTTGGCTCCAGAAGAAGGGCACTATCGCCAGGCGCTTTCTTCTGCCCAGCATGTTGTGGGCTGCCAGGGCCCCCTGTCGCCGCGCCACCACCCAGTGCTCGATGCGGATGCGGTCGCCTGATACTGAATCGGGGAATCGCGCGACGTCGCCGGCCGCGAAGATTCCGGGCACGCGGGTTTCGAGCTGGTCATTGACCAGAATCCCATTGTCCACCTCGATGCCGGTTTGCTCCGCCAGGTCGGTCACAGGCCGCACGCCTATCCCCACCACGACCAGATCCGCTGGGACATCTTCGCCGTTGCTCAGGGTCACATTTCGGTGATTGATACGCACGGGACGGGAGCCAAGGCGAAACACCACACCATGCTCTTCGTGGCGGCGTCGCAAGAAATCGGCCACGGCCTGTCCGAAGAGGCGCTCCATGGGACGAGCCGCGGGTGTGACGACGGCAACCTGGATTCCCAGTGTCCGCAGCGCGGCCGCGACTTCGAGCCCGATGAAGCTGGCTCCCACCACCACGGCACGACGGGCGACGCGGGCAGCGGCTCGGATCTTGTTGCTGTCGGCCCAGGTGCGCAGGGTCAGCACTGACGGCCGGTCCGCGCCGGGCACGTCAAGGCTGATGGGTCGCGTCCCGGTTGCCAGAAGGAGGGCGCCAAAGGGCAGCGAGCGGCCGTTGCCGAGTTCCACCGACCGCGAGGCCACGTGAACCTTGACCACCGCATTGTCGACAAGAAGCTTGATGTCCATGTTGCGGTAGTAGTCGGCTGGTCGCAGGGGGATCCATTCCTCGGGCGCTGTGCCGGCCAAATAATCCTTCGAGAGGTTGGGGCGATCGTAGGGTTCTGATGGATCAGCGCTGACCAAGGTGATCGGCCCAGCGTAGCCCTCTAGGCGCAGGGTCTCTGCGGCCGCATGGCCAGCGGCCCCGCCGCCCACGATCACGACCGAGGCGGGACCGAGCGCAGGTGTTGGTCGCGCGGCGGCCGCCGGCCGCTGCCCTCGCAGGGTGACCCTTCCCTCGACCTCTTCGACATTCCAGCTGGCCAGCGGGCTCAAGGCCGGCGCGCGCGTGACCTCGCCCGTGGCCAGCGCGAAGCGAGCGTGGTGCAAGGGACAACAGATCTGTCCGTGGGCCACAACTCCCTGGGCGAGCGCGCCACCGTAATGCGTGCAGTTGGCGCCCACCGCGAACGCGTGCCCATTCTCGCGAACCAGCAGCACCATATTTTCGCCCACCTTGCCGACGAGGGGCTTGCCTTCAACCAGTTCGCTGCTGGGAATCCCGAGCGACAGGTCGGGCACAGTCTCGTCAGTCGGCGTATTCATGAACAGGCCTGCCAGGGCTACGCAGCCAAGCGACGCACAACCACCAATGTCCGATCGTCGCGGGGCAACTCGGGGGTACGCCGATCCGCGGCTTCAAAGATGGCGTCCTGGATTTGGTTCGCTCCGCCGGTGCCGGCCTGGCGGACGATGTGGGCCAGTTCGCGGTCAGCGGCTTCGGGTTCGGGCCACGCGTCGCTGATGCCGTCCGAGTACACCACCAGCGTATCATTCGGTCGCATGGCCACCTGGGCCTCTTGGTAGCTCGAATCGGCAAAGGTGCCGAACGCCGTACCTCCTTCGCCCAGTGTCTCGAACTGACCATTGGCGCCGATCAACAGCGGGCGATTGTGGCCGGCATTCACATAGGTGAGGTGGCCGCTTTCCGGGGACAACCGGCCAAGAAAGAAGGTCGCGTACCGGTCAGAGGGAATGTTGAGGTGAAAGTGGCCATTGATGCGGGTCGCGGCCTCAGCCAGCCGTCCTTGTTGCCAGTTGGCGCGCACCGTGGAGCGCAACTCGACCATGAGCATGGCTGCGCCCACGCCCTTGCCTGCGACGTCCCCCAGCGCCAGGTGAAGGAAGCCGCCGTCATAAGCCAGGTCGTAGAAATCGCCGCCCACCGCCTCGCTCGATTGGGTTCGGCCCGCCAGATCGTAGCCCGGCACCTTCGCCGGGTAGCGTGGCAACAGGCTCGCTTGGATCTCCGCGGCCACGCGCAGCCCTTCCTGCAAGCGCCGCTGATCCATGCCCGCCTCAAGCAGTTGTGCAGTCTCGATCTTGGCTGCTGCGGTGTTGGCCAGCACGGTCAGGATTTCGAGGTCGGCTTCGCGGAAGGCCGCCCGATCGAGCCGCGCGTTCGCGTAGAGCACGCCAAGAATCCGTACCGGCTCGCCCTGGCTGGCCGACATCCACAGCGGAGCGCAGATCACCCGGTGGATTGGCTCGGTCGCGAGACCAGGATCCTGGCGCAGGTTCACGTCATCCAAGGCATCGCCGGCCATCACCGCCACCTGTCCTTCGATGACTCTGTTCACGATGCTCTGACTGATCCGCTCCTCGACCGATCGCCCCTGCCGATCACGACCGGCTTTGAGCACGGGTTGGTGGCTTTCCTTGTCGAGCAAGATCATGGCGGCGAAATCGGCTGGCACCGACTCGAACACCAGATCCAGAATGAGATCGAAGAGCACGGGAAACGGGTGATGCACCAGCAAGCTGGCAGTTGCGTTCGACAGCACGCGCATGGCGCGGCTTTGCAAGAGAAACTCGGTAACGCTGATGGTGCGGTTCGGGATCACGCTTGTGCCCAGGACGGGCGTCGCTCGGCGCACGATGGAACTGGACTCGTCCGCCTCCAGTTCGTCAGCAAGGGCCAGGCGGAAACGAACTTCGCTGTCGCCCACCCTGATGACGTCATGTTCGCGCAGGTGGGCCTCGCCCAGAACCCGCCTGCCGTTTACCAGAATGGGTTCGTCTTCGGTGCTGGCGACAACGAAGAATTCACCCTGGCGCGACACGATTTCCGCGTGCCGCGGACAAACGCTTTGAGACCTGAACAGGGCGTCTCGGTGTCCATCTGCGCACAAAATAATCCGACGGCTGGATTCCGCGCCCCGGGCCGCGTCGCTGGGCCACCGGATGGTGACGGTCGGCACCGGCTTCGCATCGATGAGCCCTGCGGTATTTATTGCTTGTCTCATGATAATTTATTCCTCGCGGCGTAGTTCACGTGCTGACAGGGATGCAAACCCGACGCCAGGACGTGGGCCTGTGTCCCGATCGCTCGCCGCATTCGCAAATCGCGCAATTATCGCGTTCCTGTGTGTTTGCCCGATCCTGGCCCGGTTTCTGCTTGGTTTCCAAATCGTGGCGGCAGCGGCACTGATTTCGATGGCCGAGCGAGGTCAAGAGGAGCTGTTCCCCGAGGGAGTGGCTTTCGTGACTCGCTGGGAGCAGTCGGACGATTCGGACTTGTTTCCCGAGGAGTTCCAAGCCATCGCGCGCGCAGCGCCTGCGCGTCGGAAGGAATTCGCGCTAGGACGGAGCTGTGCGCGGGAGGCATTGGCGCTCCTGGGAGGTCCCCGTGTCGCCATCCCAATGGGCCGTTTCCGTGATCCCATGTGGCCGTTCGGTTACGTTGGCTCGATCACACACTGTCAGGATTTCTGTGCAGTTGCCGTTGCGCGGACCCTGCCAGCCAGCGGCTGCCCAGCCATCCGAGGCCTCGGCCTCGACAGCGAGCCGGCCACGCCGCTTTCCGAGGAACTCACGGGCGTGGTGTGTTCCGCAAAAGAATGCATTTGGCTGGCCAGCCGGCAGGGCGATCCATTGCACTGGGATCGTCTCTTCTTTTGCGCCAAGGAGAGCGCCTACAAGTGTCTCTTCCCGACAACGCACCGTTTTCTGGAATTTCGAGACATGGAAGTGCGCTTCGATGCCGACCACGCTTCGTTCGATGTGACACTACCCAGCCCGTGCGGTTCGCCTTTGAACTTGCTCGGTCGCTACCTGATGCGGGATGGACTCGTGTTGACAGCAACAACCTGGACGGACGCCCCCGCCTGTCCTTGACTGTCCCAGCCCCATGTGGCCGCCAGAAGCGGAAATAGCTCCGCTATTCCACGGTCACGCTTTTCGCCAGGTTGCGCGGTTGATCCACGTCGTGGCCGCGTACCACGGCCACGGCGTAGGCCAGCAGCTGCAGTGGCAGCACTGTGAGCAAGGGTTGCAGCAGAGCCGGAGCCTCGGGTACCCACAGCACGTCCTGGCAGTGTTTTTCGATTGCAGTGTCGCCCTTGGTCGCCACTGCAATCACGTGACCGTCGCGCGCGCGCACTTCGGCCAGGTTGGACAACACCTTGTCGTAGCCGTTGTTCTTAGTCGCGATGACGACCACGGGAAGGCCGTCGTCGATGAGCGCGATGGGCCCATGTTTCATCTCGCCAGCCGCGTAGCCCTCGGCGTGGATGTAGGAGATCTCCTTGAGTTTGAGCGCGCCTTCCAGCGCGATGGGGTAGTTGCTTCCGCGGCCCAGAAACAAGAAATCGCGCGCATCCTTGTGCTTGCGGGCTAGCTCCTTCAAGTCGCCGTTGAGCTGCAGGGTTTCGCTCATCTTGAAGGGGATCTGGAGGACCTCGTTGGCGAATCGGACGGCGCCTATGTCATCCAGGGCTCCGTTGCGCCGGCCCATGTGAATGGCGAGAAGGGTCAGGGCGGTCAACTGGGCGGTGAAGCACTTGGTCGACGCGACGCCGATCTCCGGTCCGGCAAAGGTGTACAGGGCGAGATCGCAAGCGCGGGGGATGGCGGAATCGACCGCGTTGCTGATGGCCAATGTGCGCGCGCCGCGCTTCTTGGCCTCGTTCAGCGCCGCCAGCGTGTCGGCGGTCTCACCGCTTTGCGAGATTCCCACCACCAGGTCGCCGGGACCGACCAGCGGCTCGCGGTAGCGGAATTCACTGGCCAGATCCACCTCGCAGGGGATGTGGGCCACCTTCTCAACCAGAAACTTGCCAACCAGACCCGCGTGGTACGACGTCCCGCAGGCGATGATCGTCATGCGGCGGGGGATTTCGGTGACCTCCTTGTCCCACAGGACAGCGTCGCCGTTTCCCAGCACCAGACGACCGCGCAGGGTATCGGTCACCGCGCGGGGCTGCTCATGAATCTCTTTCAGCATGAAGTGCGGATAGCCGGCCTTCTCGGCCTGACCCGGTGTCCAGGTCACGGTCCGCGGCGCGCGTTGCACCGTTTGTCCACCAAGGTTGGTGATGTTCACCCGGTCGCAAACGAGGTGCGCCACGTCGCCGTCTTCCAAGAAGATGACCTCGCGGGTTTGGTTCAAGATGGCCGGTGCGTCCGAAGCGAGGAACATTTCGCCCTGGCCCACACCGACCACGAGCGGTGACGCCTTCCGGGCCGCAACCATTTCGTCCGGGTGGCGATCCGACAACACGGCAATGGCGTAGGAGCCCTCCACTTGGCGGAGCGCTTGGCAAACCGCCTCGGGCAGCGAGGTCGCTCCATCGACCAGGGCCTGGTCAATCAGGTGCGCGAGGACCTCAGTATCGGTCTGCGAGCTGAAGTGCCTGCCCGCAGCCGTCAGTCGCTCGCGCAGCAGGGCGTGGTTCTCGACGATTCCGTTGTGCACCACCGAAACGGCGCCCGCCTTGTGCGGATGTGCGTTCTCCTCCGAGGGCCGGCCGTGCGTGGCCCAGCGCGTGTGCCCGATGCCCACCGGCCCATGCGGACTCTCGACGGCCAGCAGGCTCTCCAGTGCGGCCAGCTTGCCGCGGCAGCGCACCAAGCGCGCCCCATGGCCGTTGGCGACCGCTATGCCGGCCGAGTCATAGCCGCGATACTCCAGTCGGCGCAATCCGTCGACGAGAATGGGAGTGGCCTCACGCTTTCCGACGTATCCGATTATTCCACACATAGTTTCCTCGCGATCTCAGCAGCCCAGGGCGCGAACTCTTCGATTGCCAACGCTGACCGACGCACTCTCACCACCGCAGGCCAGCGTCGGCGCACGGTTTCTCCACACCAGACGGCAACGCTCATTACTTGTCGGTGACGCCAATTCTGGAACGATGGGCAGCCACGTGGGTCGTGTCCACGGCACCATCCCGGCGTGAATCGTCGAGGTCGGCTCAGCTGATGAGGGCGTCATGCCCCTGGGAGCAGCACAGCCCGTGCCAATTCAACTTGCGGGCTGCGAAACCTGCCAGTCGCTCGCGGTCATCCTACTGTTGTTCACAGGGCTTGCCAGGAATGGCGGGCGGTGTGACGATTTAGCGATGCGAAGTCTCGCCAAGCATTTTGGTCGGCTGGCATCGGCGTGTGCGCTGGCATCTATTGCGAGCGCCGCGCACGGTGCCACCATCGAAGTCACCCCGGCCGATTCGTTCGCCAAGATCGAAGGGGCCAAGCCGGGCGACGAGGTCATCGTCGATCCGGGCACCTATAAGTTTCGCGTTTACTTGCAAACCAAGGCGCCAGCCAGCCAGCCCATCGTCATTCACGCCAAAGATCCGGCCAACCCTCCGGTGTGGGATCTCAACGGCGGCAACGTCGAGGATGCTCCAGGCAGCTACACCGCGGGGGATCGCGGCCGCGGGTGTTGGCAATTCAGTGGCGCCGAGAACATCCAGGTTTCAGGCATTGTCATCACTGGTTGCCACAATGCCGACTTCAACTCGGCAGGCGTTCGCTACTACGAGACATCCAAAGGCATCGAGATCAGCAACGTGGTGTTCCGTGACAACGACAATGGTCTCACCGGCGGCAGTCAGGACAGCGAGATCACGGTCGAGTATTGCGAGTTCGACCGGAACGGCAACCTGAACGCCTCGACCAGCGCGCCCTCGCACAACATCTACATCTACGGAGGCACCTTCACCCTGCGCTACTCGTACGCGCACGATGCCATCCAGGGGCAGAACTTCCACATTCGCGCCCACGATGCTGTCATCGAATACAACTGGTTCTCGCGTGCCAAGTCGTATGCGGGCGACCTGATGACCGACGACGACAACGACGGCACCACGGCCGCGACGCAAACCATGACCTTGCGGGGAAACGTTATCGTGCAAGGGAGCACGCAGTCGAATACGTCGCAGATCGTGGCGGTGTACAACGATGCCGGTGCGGCCAACCTCACCCTCAACGTCAAACTTCTCTACAACACCTTCGTGGGCACCACCGGAGGACGCGCGGCGCTGGTGCACCTGTCCAACGCCGACGCGACCACCATGAGTGCCGAACTCGACGACAACATAGTTTTCGGCACGAGCAGGCCCACGCTGGTGGAGGACACGACGAACGGAAGAGTGACCGGACAGAACAACTGGCTGATGACGGGCGCCGACGCAAGCGGGCTCACCGGCTCGGTTGCGGGTGCTGACCCCAAGTTCACCAACGCCACGCTGAACGACTTCACGCTGGCAGCGGGCAGCCCCGCCATTGGCGCCGCGACCACCTCGATCGCGGGCCTACCCGATCACGAGTACTACAAGGACGAGACCACCACGCGGCAATACCGTGTGCGCGCGACCGCGAAGGACATCGGCGCATTCGAATCGACCACGCAAGGGCCCGGCGTCGGTCCGGCAGGCGAAGCCGCTACGGGTGGAACCGGGGGCAGTACAGGCGGAACCACGGCTGCGGCCAGCGGCGGAGCTGGGGGCGCGCGCGGAACGGCAACGAGTGGCACGGTTGCATCGGGCGGCATGACGATGACGGGCGGAAGCAACGTCGCAACCGAAACGACTGCGAGCGCAGCGGGTGGCACTGTTGCCAGCAGCGGCGCGACCAATACCGCTGGCGCGACAAGTGCGGGCGGGAAATCCGGGTGCGGCTGTCGTCTGGCTGGCGTCGACCGAAGGGTCAGCCCCTGGGGCGAGCTGCTGGTGCTCGGTGCGCTGGTGGCCACCAAGCGGCGGCGCTTCAAAGTCCTGCGCAGGCCGACGAGGCCTCGGCGGTGAAGGCCAGGCTCCTGAGGTCATCAGCCAAACGCTGGATGCCCGCTGGGATGGGCTGACACGAATTCATGTTGGGCAAAGGACATGGACTTCCGACCAGGATGATTCCCGCGCTGGTCGGCGTCGTGATCGACCACACGGCCCCGTCGATCGGCCGCTGGTCAACGCCATAGACATGCGAAGTGGTGAGCCCAAAGGCATACTGAACATCGGGGTCGGTCAGATCCTGAGCAATCGTGGAAACAGATACAACTCCCGATGCGCCGCAGGCCGGGAGGGTTGGCGAACACGTGTGGAGGATTACCAGGCTGGTGTTGTAGAGGCGAGTCACGGTCAGCTGGCCTGCGGTGTCCAAAGTGAAGCTGTCTTGATAGGAAACCTTGCCGCCGTTGGAGCCGAAGGCCAGCATGGAAGTGAGGGAGCAGACGAGCGTGGGGGCGTCGGCAGTAAAGCCGGCATCAGGAATACCCGTGCAGGGGCCGATTTTTCCTGATGACGGAGCCGAGGCGTAAACGAGGGTGGAGGAATTGGGTGAGAGTTGTTGGCTCTGCACGGGGAGGATCGTCTGTCCGTCGCATCCGCACATTCCCGCTGGCGTCAGACAGGCACCATTCTGGCAATTGCTCTGTACGCACACGCCCTTGGCCGCGCACCCGTCGGCAACTGCATAGCCGCAGCTCAGGCCCACGGGACAATCGGCGTCTTTCACGCAGGGGTTTCCTATGCCTCCGTCCAGGCCCCCGTCGGGTTCACAGTCGGGGATAGGGCAACCACAGAGATTTGGCCTTGGCTGCCCAGCTGGTACACAGGGCCCCAAGACGCATTCCGTGACGAGACACGTACTCGTTCCACTCGTCCCGGCGCCGGCGCCACTCACGACTCCACCAGCACTGCTCGTGCCGCCGACACCGCCAGCGTGGCCTCCCTGGGCCGTGCCGCCAGAGCCTGCAGCTCCTGCAGGCTTCAACCCCGAACGACTATTGCACGCCGATCCCAGCAAAACAGTCACGGACAGGGCGACGGCGCCGACAGAGTTTCTGAGCATGGAACCCTCCAGGTAGTCAACGAGCCAGCAATCTGCGTGCCGAATCCGGCCGCGCGGCGTCCGCACAATAACCTCGCACCGACGCTGATTTCGGCACCGTGCGGGCTCAGAATCCTGAGGCAGCCAGGGGGAATCGACGCGGCGCGAGTTCAGAATACTGAGATCGCCAAGGCGGCCGGATCAGGGTTCGTCGTAGCGCCGCCTACTGCACAGTGCCCACGACGAATTCGTGCACCATCGCCAGGTCGTCGGCCGACAGCCGTTTTTCCAGGTCGTGATCGCGATGCACACGACCAACATGAGCGGGCGGCAGCGGCCTGTGCACGAAGATGCCGCGCGAGCAGAGCCGCGCCTTGGCGCGAGCGGTTCGCATGATCTCGTCCATGAACGTGCCGAAATCGGCCTCGCTCAGGTACGAGGACACGTCAGCGATCGAGTAGGCATCGAAAGTGCCGTCGGGGATGTCGGCGAGCGCGACGGCGGCCGGCGCGGTTACGATGCTGACCTTGGTCGTCTTGAGGGCGTCGCGGATGCGCTCGTACGAGCCCGGCAGCAGATAGATGGGCATCGCGGGCTCGTAGATGTAGCGCGCGAAGAAGACCAGCTGCAGGAGGTGACTGTCGCGCGCGAGGTGGTTGCGCAGGTACTCGTGCATGAGATCGAAGATGCGACGGTGCAGAGGCACCTCGGGGGGCACGAAGCGCCAGAAGCCCGGATCTTTCGAGAACAGCTCGAGGAAGGAGCGGCGGCACAGCATCTCGCCGACAAAACGCCAGGCGCGGGTGTTCCATCCTTCGAGGAAGTGGCGTTGCTTGGCGATGTCGTCGAACTTGAACAGCCGGTTGAGCCAGATCGGCCGTACCACATGGGAAACCCGTGCCACATGGACGAGAAAGCGCTCGAGGCTGCCTTGGAAGAGCGCCCCGCGCCGCACGATCTGCGGTTGAGAATCGAAGAAGGCTCCCGCGGCGTGGGAGAGCTCGGGTCGTAGGCTCTTGTAAACCTTGAGCCGATCACGCGCGGGCCGCACGCCCAGAAAGGCCAGGTAGGGCTCGTAGTCCAGCGCGCGCATGGCCGCGATCTTGAGTTCGAGCAGATGGTTCTGCGTGGGGTTCACGTCCACGGCCACGATCTCCTGCGGGCGATCGTGAAGCAGGTTGAGGACGCGTCCTCCGCCAGCCGTGATGCAGAACACACGCTTGCCGGGGCCGATGTGCAGCGCCTGCAGCTCGCTGCGGGAATCCTCGTTACACGACGAATAGCTGATGCGGCCGCTGAATTTCTTCCAGGGAATCGCAGTGGGCTCACGTCCGGCCGAATCGCCTTTGGCATGACTCTTTTTCGCGTGCGACGGGTGGGGGGCCGGCCGGTGGGCGTGTTCGTGCTGCATGCTGGTGCCTCTCTGGCTCAAGTCTGTCCTATGAATTCTTTTCGGGTCGCTTTTCAGATTCCACCTTCATGCCGAATTTCTGCATGCGGCGCAAGAGCTGATAGCGACTGATGCCCAGCAGCCGGGCCGCCTCGGTGCGAACGTTGCGAGCGCGGGTCATCGCCTGCCGGATCATGCGCACCTCGACGTCGACCAGGGAATCCACGCCCGGCACGACCTCGAGTGGCCGGGTGGGCGGCAACGGGCCCTTGCGGCCAAGCGTGAGCACGCGCTGGGGCAGATGTCTCAGCTCGATGTGCGACGATTCCGTCAAGATCACGGCGCGTTCGATGATGTTCTTGAGTTCGCGCACATTGCCCGGATAGGCGTAGCCCAGCAGCACTTCACTCACCTCGGCCGCCAGCGGATCGGTGGGCTTGTTGAGGCGCCCACTGTACAGAGTGCGGAAGTGCTCGGCCAGAAGCAGGATGTCGTCCCCGCGCTCGCGCAAGGGTGGGATGTGGATGGGGAAGACCGCCAGCCGTTGGAAGAGATCGTGGCGAAAGGTACCCGCCTCGACCAGGGCCGAAAGGTCTTGGTTGGTGGCGGCGACCACGCGGGCCTTGAGCGGAAGGTCGCGACTCGATCCCAGCCGGCGAAAGCTGCGGCTTTCGAGGACGCGCAACAACTTGCCCTGACCCCGCTCCATGTCGCCGATCTCGTCGAGAAAAACCGTGCCGTCGCGGGCTTCTTCGAAGGCGCCGGTGTGCGCTTCCTGCGCGCCGGTGAAAGCGCCGCGTTCATGGCCGAAGAGCAGACTTTCCGCGAGATTCTCCGGCAAGGCCAGGCAGTCGACCACCACCAGCGGGGAATCTGCTGGTCGCGACAAGGAATGGACGAACCGGCACGCCACCTCCTTGCCGACTCCGGTTTCCCCGGTGATGAGCAAGGTGGTGTCCTTGGCCGCGGCCAGCTTGCTCAGCTCGTCGACCACCAAGCGCATGGCACTCGAGCGTCCGAGCAGGCCCTGACATTTGGCTTCGGCAGCTCCGCGCGCTTCATCGCGCAGTTGAGCACGCCGGCGCAATTCGAGCACCCGCTCGAGGATGGGGGCGACGCTGGCCTCCTTGACGATGTAGTCCTCGGCGCCGTGGCGAATAGCCCGCACGGCGTTGGGGATGGTCTGGTACGCGGTCATCATGACCAGCGCCGCGTCGGGTTGCCGGGTGAGCAGCTGCGGGATGATGCGAATGCCATCGTCGTCGGGCAGGCGGTGATCGAGCAGGATCACGCCATACTGCCGGCTGGCTGCGAACTCGAGCGCCTCGCGGCAGGTGTACGCGAGATCACAGGAGATGCCCTGACGGCCGATCTCGCGCCCGATGGCCTGGGCGTAGAGATCCTCGTCGTCGACGACCAAGGCCCAGAAGGGCCGACTCATGCCGCACCGTCGATCGTGCTTCGACGCATGGGCAGGACCACCGTCGCCTGGCACCCGCCGCCCTCGCGGTTGCGGAGATCGACGAAGCCGCCATGAGCGCGCGCGATTTTCTGGCTGACGGCCAACCCAAGGCCGGTGCCGTTCTTCTTGGTGGTGAAGAAGGGGCGCAGGCACTCGGCCGGGCTGGCCGGCAAACCTGGCCCGCGGTCCTCGACGGTGATGGCCAGCTCGAAGCCCGTCTGTGCAACCTGACAGGTGACCTCGCCGCCGGCCGGGGCGGCCTCCAGGGCGTTGAGCAGAAGGTTGAACACGACTTGCTTCATGGCTTCATAGTCGGCTTCAATAGTCAGCTCGGGATCCACGTCACAGTGAATGGTCTTGCCTGCCAAACGATGGGCGCCGGCGAGCAAGCGGCGCGCGTCGTCCACCAGTTCGCCGATGCGCACCTGGGTCACCGTCATCTCGCGGCGAGCGGCCAGGTAGTCCTTGAGAGTCATGTCCATGCGCACGATCTCTTTCACAAGCGCGGCCAAGATGGTGCGCTGGCTGGGCGCGGTTTCGGGCTCGCTGATGAGACTCTCGAGGGTGGCGCCGATAGCCACCAGGGGATTGCGAATCTCGTGAGCGAGATGAGCCGCCATCTCCCCCATGGTGGCCAGGCGCTCCTGTTGCACGAGATGGTCGGCGTCTCGTTTGCTGGCCTCGCGCAGAACCAGCAGGAAGCCAACCAGTTGGTGGAAATCGTCGGCCAGGAGCAACGCCTCGACGCGCACCGGGACCAGCGAGCCATCGCGGTGTCGGAGCACGGTGGAGCGCTCGGAATAGGCTTTCTGAGGATCCAGGGTTTGATGGCTGAGAATGTCCCTGACCTCGTCGGGCGCTGAGAAGAGCGCGCCGATGGGTCGGCCGGTGATTTCCGCCGCCTCGTAGCCCAGAAGCTGGGCCGTGGCGGGATTGCACGAGGTCACCAGGAGTTCCGGATCCACAAACAGGGCAGGCGCCGGATCGCCCAGCGTCAGGCGCACCAGCTGGGTTTCCAGCGACGTCGCCGACTGCCGTGGCGACGAGAGCGTGCACAAGACCCCCCGCACGCCGTCGTAATCAAGACGCGTCAGCGAAATGCGCAGATCGCCGTCGAGCTCCACACTGCGCTCTCGTTGGGACTCGGGTCCGTCGAGAAAGGCGCGCACATTCGTGCCTATGGTGCGCATGAGGTCGTTCTCGCGCAGGACACGTTCGATCGCCGCACTGCCGCGCGGACCGTGGCCGCGCAGCTCGCCCCCCGCATCGAAGAGAAGGCTGTCGGGCTCGTCGTCGGGGAGATGGTCGAAGAGCGTTTGGCTCTGGCCCTTGAGGTCGTTCTCCAAGATCTCGCCGATGCGCCGGCCATAGCGCAAAAGGACTTCGCGTTGCTGACGATTGAACGGCTGGATCCCTTCCTTCTCGAAGAGAAAAACGCCGTAGTTTCGCGTGCTGCCGAGGGCAGGGACGCAACCATAGCGGCGCGGGCCGACCAGAGCTGTGATGGCCCCGATGATGAAGGGAGGCAGGGCCCCGTTGACCAGCTCCTTGAGAGAGGTGGTTTCGCAGAACCGGGCTTCGCGCCAGGAGCGCGTGACCAAGCTCCCCTCGGCGCTTCTCATCGGCCACGAAAAATCCCGAAACGACGAGCCCAGCATCTTCTCGATCTCGTCGATGAGCGGGAAAACGTCGGCTGTGATTCCCAGGTGAACGCGAATTCTTTGCGTTTTTTCGTTGTAGAGAATGAGGTTGGTTGAGCCGCAACCGAAGATCTTCGCAGCACCGCGCAAGACGGCTTCCAGAAACTGCTTGAGATTGGTGGACTCCGCCTTCATGCGCAGTGGGCATAATACCCGAGAGGCCAGCGCCGGCCCAATTGGAATCAGGGGCTGGGCGTGCGATTTCGCACATTCGCGTACTTGCGCACCACGAAGCGGATGAGCGCCGCAATCGAGTCGTGGTACAACTGCCGGGAAATTCTGAGGCGCGCCCGACTGCACGGGGTGGTTCAGGACTTGCAAATTATCGCCCGGTCACGAGAAGAAAGGTGTCACACGATGAAGCTTTCGGTCGCCTGCAATTTCGATGAAGCGCTCCTCAAGGGCCTGGCCGGCTATCCCGTGTACGAAGTCTATGGAAAACTCACCACGGATTACTTCGGCGGCGGACGGCCTGCCTTCTACCTGCCCCAGGTGAATCGCCAGGTACTCGAGCGCACGGTGAAGAAGACGCACGAGAACGGCATCCAGTTCAACTACCTGCTCAACGCCTCGGCCATGGGCAACACCGAATTCACGCGGGTCGGGCAGCGCAAGATGGAAGAAATGCTCGACTGGTTGGACGGCACTGGGATCGATTCCATCACCGTGGCCAACGTGTACTTCTTGCGCCTCATCAAGAAACGCCATCCGCGCATCAGCGTGCGCGTGAGCTCGCACCGTTTCACGGATACGCCGCGCAAGGTGCGCTTCTGGGTCGACAACGGCGCGGACGTGATTGTGGTGTCCGAGGTGGGGGTGCACCGCGAGTTCCAGACCCTGATTGGTATGAAAGAAGCGGCGCAAGGTGTGGACCTGCAGCTCATCGTCAACAACTGGTGCCGTCAGGATTGCGCCATCGCTGGCAACCATGCTGTGGGTCTGTCGGCGGCGTCGCAATCCAAGAGCCGCGGCTTTCCCCTCGATTACTGCTCGGTCTTGTGTAACCAGATTCGCTTGCGCGATCCGGTGAACTACATTCGCGCCAACTGGATTCGCCCCGAGGATTTGCACTACTACGAGAAGCTCGGCTACGAGACTTTCAAGATCGTCGAGCGCAACACCCCGACGCAGATCCTGCTTGAGCGGGTCAAGGCTTACTCGGAACGTCGCTATGACGGCAACCTGCTTGACCTGGTACAGAATTACGCTTACCCGAAGGAAAAGATGGGCGTCGTGGGCAAGGACGCCTATTCGTGGAGGCGCATGCTCAAGTACTTCATCAAGCCGCGCCAGATCAATTTGCTCCGCTTCCGCAAGCTCATCGACTTCGGGCACGCGGCCAGCATGCTCTATCCGCGCGAGGGCGAGAATCCAGTGATGATCGACAATCGCAAACTCGACGGTTTCATGGAGCGCTTCAAAGAGAAGAACTGTCAGTCGACTGACTGCGAGAAGTGTCGCTATTGCCATGAATGGGCGGCCCGTTCAGTCACCATCGATCCGGCTTGGCGCACGAAGCTGGATCCCATGTACGAAGACTTGCTGGGCGATATCGAGGGAGGCGCATTCTGGGAGCCCTACACGCACACCGTCGCGCAGATGGTGCGGGAACGCTTGCACGACAGTCGGAACCCCGCGTGAGCGAGACCAGCACCGCGCCGGCAAGTGCGACGCGCGACGACCGCGATCTCGCCTTGTGCGAGCGCGCGGTCGCGCGCGGTCTCGACTTCCTCGCCTCGCAGCAGGAGGCCGACGGTGCGTGGCGGGGCGACTACGGCGGCCCCATGTTCCTTCTGCCGATGTACGTGGCCGCCCGTCATATCGGCCAGCGGCCGATCGAGCCGCGACGTCGCGACGGCATGCTCGCCTATCTCAGCGCGAACCAGCAACGCGACGGCAGCTTTGGCTTGCACGTGGAAGGCTCTGGCTGCCAGTTCACGACGGTTCTTTGCTACGTGGCCTTTCGCCTGCTTGGCCTTCCGCCCGACGACGAACGAGTGGCGCGGGCGCGGGCGTTCATCCACGCGCACGGCACCGCGCTGGCATGCGCCAGTTGGGGCAAGTTCACGCTCGCGCTGCTCAATCTTTACGAATACGACGGTCTGCAGCCGGTCTTGCCGGAGTTGTGGCTCTTGCCCGCCAGCCTTCCTTTTCATCCCAGCCGCCTGTGGTGTCACTGCCGGCAAGTCTATCTGCCCATGGCGCACCTCTATGGGATGAAGGCGCGCATGCCGGCCGACGAGCTCACGCACGCGCTCCGGCGCGAGATTTACGATCGTCCCTACGACAGCATTCGCTTCGCCGAGCACCGCAACACCATCGCGCCGAGTGATGTCTACGAGCCCGCGTCGGCGGCGCTCAAGGCGCTTAACTTCTTCACCGGCCTGTACGAACGCATGCACGCGCGGGCGCTGCGCGAGCGTTCACTCACCCGGCTCCTCGATCACATCGAATATGAGGACCGCGCCACCCAGTTCATTCGCATTGGCCCGGTCAATGCCGTGCTCAATACTCTGGTACACCACTTCCAGTCGCCCAACAGCGAGGTCACCGAGCGCAGTTTCGCCACGCTGGAGGGCTACCTGTGGGACGGGCACGACGGTACCAAGATGAACGGGTACAACTCGACCGCGCTGTGGGACACGGCCTTTGCGGCGCAGGCGATGCTGGAGGCGCCAGTGGGCACGGCGCCGCGCGAGACCTTGCAACGCGCCCACGCCTTTGTCGCCAACAATCAGGTTCTGGAAGATTTGCCGGACCACCGGCGCTACTACCGGCACCAATGTCGGGGCGGGTGGCCGTTTTCCGATCGCGCGCATGGCTGGCCCATCACCGACTGCACCGCCGAAGGTCTGACCGCCTCGCTCATGCTGGAGCACGCCGGCCTGCCCGCGCTTCCCGAGGAGCGCATCCTCGATGCGGTCAAGCTGCTGCTCACCTGGCAGAATCGCGACGGCGGGTGGGCCACCTACGAAAAACAGCGCGGCGGGCGCTGGCTCGATCGTCTCAACCCGGCGCACGTGTTCGGCGACATCATGGTCGATCACTCCTACGCCGAGTGCACGGCCGCGGCTCTTCACAGTCTGGCGTTGTGCCAGCGATACTTTGCCGCGCGTCCCGATCGCGCAAACGACGATCTCGTACAGCGACGAGCCGGGACGGCTATCCGCCGTGGTGAGCGCTTCCTGCGCAATTGCCAGCGTGCCGACGGGAGCTGGGAAGGATCGTGGGGTGTGTGCTTCACTTATGGCACCTGGTTCGGCGTGCGCGGACTTCTCGCTGCGGGTGCCCAAAGCCACGATGCGGCGCTTCAGCGCGCGTGCCAGTTCCTCTTCCAACAGCAGAACGCCGACGGCGGTTGGGGCGAGAGCGGGGATAGTTGCCGTGAGCGACGCTACTTGACCAGCGCCAGTCACGCGGTCAACACCGCGTGGGCGCTTTTGACGCTGGTGATGGCTGGTGAAGCACACGATCCCCGCTGCGAGCGAGCGGCCGGATTTCTCGTCACAACTCAGCTCGACAATGGCGATTGGCCCCGGCAGACGCTCTCGGGCGTCTTCAACAAGACCGCGCTCATCAACTACGAAAACTACCGGCGCATCTTCCCCGTCTGGGCGCTGGCCCGCTTCGCCGCGGCCACGGGCTAGACAAACTTCGCTTGTCGAGAAATTCCCAGCACAGATCGGCCAGCGTGAGCGGTCGCGTGAGCGGTAGCGACCAGCGGCAAGCGGCCAGCGTGGGCGGCCTGGGTGAGCGTGAGCGGCCCGCGACCCGCTCTTCGCCTTCTCGCAAGACGCCCACGAACTCGCTCACGCCCTCGCTCACGCGAGCCGCGAGCCGCGACCCGCGACCCGCGACCCGGCCCTGCGGGCGGCCCGCAATTTCCCGACAGACTCTAGCTACACCGAAGCGCTCTTGGCGTCCACCGACGCGCGACCGACAATCGCGGGACGGAACTTGTATCCGTAGACAATGGTGCCCTTGCCGCCATCGTCGCGTAGCCTGCGCGTGACCATTTCCACCGGCATCCCGATCTCGATCTTCTCCCCTTCCACATCGGTCAGCTGCGCGGCCACCAGCGGCCCCTCGGCCAGGCGGACCAAGGCGACCACATACGGGGCGAAGTGTTCGAATCCCTCGGGCGGGTGGTGCACGGTCGAATACGAGTAGACCTGACCCTTGCCACTGAAGGTATAGGGGGTCTTGGCCGGGGCGTTGCACTGCGGGCACATATCGCGCGCCGGGAAGATCTTCTCGCCACAGTGGGTGCACACCTCTCCCACCAGCGCGTAGCGGTGTCGCTGCAATCTCCAGTGCCTAGCAATCTCCATGGTCGCCTTTTTTCCTCCTCGCGGCGCTGGCTGTCAAGTAGCCGAGCTAGTCAACAGCCTCAAGAATTGTCGTAACGACGGTGGCGCCGCTGCCACCGACATTTTGCGCCATGCCGAGACGTGCATCGCGCACTTGGTTCGCGCCCGCCTGCCCGCGCAGTTGCTGGGCCACTTCAAGCACCTGGTAGATACCAGTGGCGCCGACCGGATGACCGCGGGCCTTGAGTCCGCCCATGGTGGAAATGGGGATCTGGCCACCGATGGCGATATCCCCTTCGGTGCCCAGGCGCACGCCACGACCGCGCTCAGCAAAGCCGCACGCCTCGAGCGAGAGCACCGACACGATGGTGAACGCGTCGTGCAGCTCGAAGAGGTCGATATCTTTGGGTGTCACTTTGGCTTGGCCAAACGCCTTGGTCGCGCTCAAGGCCGCGCCCTCGAGCCCGAGGAGATCGCGGCGATCGTGCAGGGCGATGGTATCGGTGGCGGCCGCCGAGGCGCGAATGCGCACCGGCCGCGCGACGAACTGGCGCGCGATCGCGGTGGGGCACAGCACCACCGCGGCTGCGCCATCGCACACCGGTGAGCTGTCGAGCAGGTTCACCGGATCCGCGATCATCTTCGCCTTGCAGAAATCCTGCGCTGTGACGGCGTGGGGAAACAGCGCACAGGGATTGGCCACGGCGTTCTTGTGCGCATTGATGGCAAAAGGCGCGAACTCCGCGTGGCCGATTCCGTACTCGTGCATGTAGCGCCGCATGAGCAGGGCATTGAGCGCCACGAACGACAAGCCGTTCTGCGCTTCAAAATCGGCGTCGGACGCCATGGCCAGCGCGGCCGTCACCTGATCGCCGGGACGATCGGTCATCTTTTCCACGCCCGCCACCACCACGAAATCCGCCAGCTCGCCCGCCACGGCGACGTAACCCAGCCGAAGCGCCGCCGCGCCCGAACCACAGGCCGCTTCGACCTTGACGGCTTCGACTCCGCGCAAACCCACCCAGTCACTGATGAGCGCGCCCAGGTGTTCCTGACCATTGAGCGTTCCCGAGCACATGTTGCCCACGTACAGCGCATCGATGCGTTCCGCCTGGGCGTCCTTGATGGCGTTCTGAATCGCCTCAGCCGCCAGATCCTTGAGCGACTTGTCCCAGTGCTCGCCGACCGGAGTCTGGCCTATTCCGATTATGGATACATCTCGCATCTTAGTCTCGAATCGTTGATTTTGCCGTCTCTGGATGCCACGTGCGCAGGGAACACCGAGCTACTCCATGCGAATCTTTCCCCGATGGCGTGCGTAGGTGGCGTAGTTGAGTTCGTAGCGGCGATCGACATAGTCGCGTGTGCACAGCGCACACGCCCGGCGCGAGCTGATAGTATTGGTCACACGCAAATCGAAGCCATCGCTGCCTGCCCCGCTGCCGAACGACACCATGAGCACGCGCTCACCTGGCTTGGCCACATCGAGAACGCTAGTGAGCCCGATCATCGCGGCGCCGGCGTAGGTATTGCCGATCTCGTTGGCGAGCAACCCGGTCTGAAGTTGCTCGCGCTTGAAACCCAGCTCGCGACCGGCTTTGAGCGGGAACTTGGTGTTGGGTTGATGAAAGATGACGTGCGCGTAGTCGGCGGGCTTGCGTCCCAGCGCGGTCATGATCTCCGACGCTGCGGCGAGCACATGTCGAAAGTAACCCGGCTCGCCGGTGAAGCGACCCGCGTGGGCCGGATAGTGCTCGTGCTGGCGACGCCAGAAATCCGCAGTGTCGGTGACGTACGAAGTCGAGCCTTCCAGCACGGCGACCGCTTCTGCGGCCGGCCCGACCAGAAAAGCGGCACCGCCGGCGCCCGCCGTGTATTCCAGAGCGTCGCGCGGACGTCCTTGCGCCGTGTCCATGCCGAGCGCCAAGGCATAGTCGGCCATGCCCGATCCGACGAAGCCCATGGCCGCCTGCATGGCCTCGGTGCCCGCTTTGCACGCGAACTGCCAGTCGGCGGCCAGGGTGTGCGGCACGGCCCCGATGGCTTCCGCGACGATGGTGCTGGTGGGCTTGACGGCGTAGGGGTGGCTCTCGCTGCCGACCCACACCGCCCGGATGAGTGAAGGATCGATCGCCGCACGCTTGAGTGCGTTGCGTGCGGCTTCCAACGACATCGTGGCCACGTCCTCGTCGAGACCGGGCACCGATTTTTCCTTGATGGGTGGCGTGCATCCCTGCTCGCCGTCCCACATGCGGCTGATCTCGGTTCCGGGCAAACGATAGCGAGGCACGTAGGCGCCGTAGCCCACAATGCCTACGTCCCGATTCGGTTTCATGATCTTGATGTGCGGCGCTTCCGTCATCTCAGGTTCCGACCCCCGACTGTAGCAGGTTGGGGGGCGAAGATGGACGCACACACAGATCGAGCGTCGCTTCAAGCTCCGCCAGGTTGATTTGCGTGTCGCGACACGGGCCGTTGGGCCGCGTGTTCGCGATGCCCAATACCGACAACTTGTGACGAACGTCACGGATGCCGCTCAATAGATCGCGTTCGCAGGCGACGCCGATCACGACACTCGGTCGCTTCTCCCGGATGCGTTGTCGCGCCTGCTCGCCGCCGGCCACGATCGCCACCTCGACGCTGCGAGCGCTGGCCAAGCTTCGTGCTTGGTCGAGCTGTTCCTTGCGAAGACAGCGCGGCAGGAGGATGAGCACCCGCTGCGGCGCAATTCCCTGCGGAGCGAGGCGCACCAGGGCGTTGTTGGTGCGGATGAAGGCGTGTGCCAGTCGATCTTTGTTGATCGACAACACCCGGCCCAAGCCAAAAACTCGGCGCTCGACCATGGCCAGAATCCGCCGGGCGAGCGAGGACGCGCGCGTGCTGCGGGGCCAGCCGGTGAGCAGCATGAGGGCCACGAGCCCGAGCGCCACGCTGAGCGTTGTGAGCAGGATCGCCAGAAGATCGATCAGAACCGTGGGTGCCGCCACATGCCATTGGGCCAGGCGCGGTGCCACCAGGTACCACGACGCCAGGCCCGCGGCCACCGTGACGATGAGAAAGCCCACGATGAGCGCGAAGAAAAGACGCTTCGGTGCCGCCGCGTCCGGGGTGGCATGGCCATCCCAATCGCGCCACTCGTCGCCCAGTTTGGGGCTGCGTTCGCCTTCGATGGTGTTTGCGTCTGCGTGCACGGCACCGACTCAGTAGCAAGAAACGAACCTCTCGCAGCGACGTCGGTAGCCTTGGCGCTGCGCCCTCAATCCGCGAAATGTGACGGATATTAAACACAAGTGCGCATATTTCGCCACTGGAGAAGCCGTCATTTATGCTGTGCGGCTTCGCACGGTGGTGCAGAATCGCACGTGCGGGATTTGCCACCAAATCGCTGAGAGGGCGGATCGCGAGAGGAGAGCCTGGATCCGGAAGCTTGATCAGGTTCTTCTCCCTGTAGGGCGCGGTCAGTCGGCCGGGCCCAGATGGGGAGCAGCGTCAGGATGAACTCCATAACGCATCGTGCTGCAAAATCCGAGGACCCGCCACAATGTCGATGGCGGGTTGTGCCACGGCACGAATACCGACAGCGCGGATAGGTCATGGCGGAGCACGACCCGCGCTGAAGAGGATCGAGTATGCTGCCAATTTCCAAGCAAAAATGAGCCACTCGATCCTTGCAGGGGCACTGCTCAGGCTGGGCTCCGGTAGCCCAAGCTGAACCCAAGGCAATAGGAGAGTCGCGATGAAAACCTTCCTGGGAATTGAATGTCGATGTCTACTGGCCGCGGCCCTGACAGCTGCCTTGAGCCTGATCGGGTGCTCTGGATCCAATGGTACTGCACACAGCAGTTCGGCTGGTGCAACGGGTGCGGCTGGAAATACCGGCGGCGGTGGCACGTCAGGCATTCCGTCCAGTCACGCCGGAGCCAGCGGTGGCTCGGCCGGGACCTCTGGCGGCGCTGGCGCGGGGCCCGCGGCAGGTACGATAGGTCCCGGCGCCGGGGCAGGTGCCGCAGGCAGCAGCGGCGTCGCAGGCAGTGTCGCTTCTGCTGGCAACACGAGCAGCCCGGGAGGCGCCGGCGCAGGCGGCACTTCGACGAACGGCGGTTCGGTCACGACAAGTGGCACCGGCATCAGCGGCGGAGCTGGAAATGCGGGTGGCACGCTTGTCACTGGTAGGACTGCGGTTGTCGGTGGCACCAAGGCAAGCGGCGGCGTCACGCCGACCGCGGGTACCACGGCCGCAGGGGGCACCAAGCCCACCGGCGGGACCACGCCCACCGGCGGCACGACGTCCACTGGCGGCAGCACGCCCAAAGGCGGGACCACGACAACAACCACCGGCACTACGCCCACCGGCGGCGTCGCGACAACCAGCGGCGGCACCCGGCCCTGGACTGGCGCGACCTCGACCCTGGGCAGCGGGACGCCTGTGCTCCTAAAGACATTCGACATCAGCAAATTTGTCGGAACGCCGGGAATGCGGTTGGGCGATATCAACGGTGACGGCAAGATGGAGATCGTCATCGGGCAACCCATGCCCCAGCCCGGCGCCTACACGCCTCAGCAGGTGGTTTGCATCACGGCGTACGACCTCATGGGCAATCAACTGTGGCAGTACGGCACGCCTGGCACCTCCCATGGCGCCAGCTCGGACATCCCCATCCAGGTCTACGACATGGACGGGGACGGCAAGTCCGAGGTCTTTGCCAACATGAGCAGCACCACGATGTCTGTGATCGATGGGACCACCGGGAAGCTGATGCGCACGATTCCCTTGCCACAAGACGGTGCCAACGACTCCATCGCATTCGCCGATCTGCGCGGCAAGGGATGGCCACAGGACATCCTGGTCAAGACCCGCTACTCCCAGAACTGGGCGATTGTCGGCATCGACGACAACACCACCACCCCCCCCACCAAGGCCGGCACCGTGCTGTGGCATCATCAGTTTCTTGCCAGTGATACGGGGTTGAACGAGCGGGGCACCGGGCACTTCCCGCTGGTCTACGATTGGAACGGTGATGGCAAGGATGAGGTCATGGCTGGCTACTTCTTCTTGCAGAGTGATGGTACGCAGGTGTGGACCACGAACACCACGTCGCACCCGGAACTCACCATGCACGCCGACTGTCTGGCCACCGCCGACGTGGATGGCGATCCCAGCAACGGATACGAGATCGTCGTGGGTGGCAACGTGGCCGCCATGTTCCACTGGCAGGACGGCAGCCAGATCTGGGAGGACAACAACACGATTGAAGATCAGCAAATGGGAATTGGCGAATACCGTTCGGACTATCCCGGTCTCGAGGTGGTCCTGCTTGATCGTCTTGGCCCCCGAGACGCTACCGGCCGTGATGCCAACGTGCTCCTGTCCTCGACCGACAAGCTCATTTGGAAAGAAACACGGGAGGGGCAGGACTATGGCTGGATCACCGTGACGGAGAACATGAACAACTGGTTGGGCGATGGCAGCGACCTCATCCTCTCCTACCACCGCGGAGGCCTAACACCCGCCACGTTGTACAGCGGCTATGCGACGACTCGTCCCGACGGCACCTTCGCTCCGAATGTGGTCGCCCAGTTCCCTCACAGCGGCAACCTGGTCGATCTGGTTCAGCACGCCGATCTCTGCGGCGACGGCAAAGAAGAGGTCATTGTGTACAACGAGTCCTCGGTGTGGATTTTCTCCAATGGTGACTGCGACCTGACCGCGCCACCGGCCCAACCCAGCATTCCCCAGCAGTACCACTTGTACAATTTCAGCGAATACTCGGGCTGGATTACGCCTGACGTGAAGTTCTATACGCCCGGGTCGGCACAATAGCTACTTGTCCAGGGCGGAAAGGTTGCGGCCCAGCTCATCGACGAACGATTGGCGTTCGGCACAGGGCTGGTCCACGGCTCCCCAAAGCCAGCGGCCTTTCCATTGCAGCACCACTTCGCCGTTGAGCGGATCCTTCACGGTCGCGCTTCCCTGAGGGCCGACCGAATTTGCGTCAGCCGTCTTGGCCAGGGCTCGGTAGCGTTGCACCATGGTGCGGACGTCGGCGTCGTCTTTGCCTTCGACGACAAAGAGGCGAAAGTTGGCATTTGCGATTTGATACGGGACGGCGACCGCGTCGTGCAGGAACGACTGTCCCAGAAAATTGCGGGCCGCAAGCTTTTCGGCGCGGACACGCTTGCCTCGATCCGGGAAGACCTTCAGGACGGCGGGGGCGTCGCGCGTGCCAGGCAGGCTGGCGGCCAGCTTCTCGGCGAAAGGGCGAAGCAGGGAAGGCTGTTTGGTCCCTTGCTCAATCAGCTTCACATAGTAGGAACCGATCACGAATTCCAGGTAGTCCGGTCCAGCGTAGCCCTCGACGCCGACGGGCACGGGCGTGGTGCCAGCCGGGCGTTCTTGCGTGTACATCCCGAAGGCCCGAATCGCATCCCTGTGGTGGTAGATGTCCACGGTGATTTCCGTGCCAGCGTCAACCTTGGCGTAAGTCGCTGACGTGAGACCCTGGAAGTCGAATTGCAGAAACGACTCCGCGCCGCCGTCGATGTACTCAAAGAGTGTCTCGGGCGTGTAGGTGGTGGGACCGTCGGAGACCTTCCAGCCGGCTATCTTGGGAAGTAACGACGCCTTGGCGGGTTGGCCTGGGGTGGCAGCTAGGTTGGAAGCCGCGGCCGAAAACGCGACGAGCGCCACTAGCCCGCCCCGCATCGTCAGCATGCTCATCCCAGAAACTCCCGCGGCACCCCGCGCAGGCGCACGATGTCGCGCACGCGCTGGCGCACGTCGAATCCCTTGGCGCAGCGAACCGGACATTCAGCACAGTCTCCGCAGGGAGACTCGGGCAGACCGAGTTCCAGCAGCAGCGCCTGTGCGGCTTCGCGATTGCGGTAGGCGTGGGCGTACATGAAGGAACGCATGAGATCGGGAATCGGCAGTTTCGCCAGGCAGGGTTCGAGGCACTGGCCGCAGCCCTGGCAGAAGAAGCCGATCAGCTTGGGCGCCTCCAGACTGCGCTTCTCGTCGTCTGTAAGCGCAGGATCGTGCAGAACCGCAAGGTCAGTCTGCAATTGATCCAGTGTATTGAAGCCCGGAATGGCCGTGTGCACGTTGGGATCGCGCAGCGCCCACTTCAGCGCCGCGGCCATGTTGATGGGGGATTTCTTCTCCTTGTCCCAGTAGACACCGGCTTGCGTCTTCATGGCCACGATGCCCAGGCCCGCTTGCGCCGCTTCGGCCACGGCTTTCTGCACATCGAGGTGGTGGTCCTGGCGGAAATTGTACGAGGTCAGCACGACGTCGTAGATTTTGGCCTCCACGGCCGCGCGGATTACTTCGGGTTCATTTTTGTGCGTCGACACGCCGAGAAAACGTGCTTTCCCGTCGCGCTTGGCCTTTTCCAAGGCCGTGAGGACGGGAGGGTAGAGCACGCTTTCGCGCAGCGACTGGTTGTGCAGATGAAGGATGTCCACGTGATCCAGCCCGAGGCGCTTGAGGCTGATGTCGAGCTTCTCCTCGATCTCTTCGCCGCGGGTTTCCTTGGAAAAGATCCCGGTCTTGCGATCCAGGGTGTTGAGGTGGACCTTGGTGGCCAGCACAAAGGAGTCGCGCTTGCGGTCCTTGAGCACAGTGCCGAGCATCTCCTCGTTGCGACCGTCCTGGTACCCGTGCGCGGTGTCGAGCAGGAAGATACCGCCGTCCAGCGCCGCGCGCACCAGGTTGGGGTTGTCCGCGTTCATCACGCCCATGCTGACGATGGGCACATCAATTCCGGTTCGGCCCAGTCTGCGGCGTGGCGGCTCGGCGGATTTCACGGGTGCGGGCTGAGACACTGGCGTCGGCTGGGGCGGGACGCTGGTTTCCCCTTGCTTCGACGCCACGGTTGCGCAACCCGCGGACAAGGCGCCGGCTGCCAAGCCAGTCGCGCCGAATTTCAGAAAATCTCGTCGTTCCAGTTTCTTGTTCGCATTCATGACAATTGGATGCGAATTATACGCCCGAAGCGTCCGGAGCGTGAGGTGTGCCTGCACGCGATGGGAGACGCTAGAAACCGCTTCTCGTTGGGCGTATCCTGCCGCGATGAAGAGCCAATCAAAGATCGCGTGCGTGTTCGTATTGCTTTGCCTTGCCGGGTGCAAGAAGGGCGAGGTTGCCAAACCGGCTGCCCTGCCTGCATCGCCTGTGTTGGCTACGGCCAAGCCGGCAGCGCCTTTCTCGATGCCTGCGGCAGCCCCGGTGGATGTGGCCGCGGTGAAGCCTCTGCTGACCGAAGACAAGCTTTCGCGCTTTGCGGTCTACCAGAGGGAGATGTTGGGGGTGACCAGCGAAACCATGGGCGTGGGCATGCAAGCCTTTGCCAAGGGCGGGACTGACCAGCAGAAGTTCCAGGGCGCCATGGCGGCTGATAGCCGCACCGCCAAGATCGCGGACGCGAGCAAGGCCGCGCTTGAGAAGAGCGGATTGACCCCGGACGAAATGTCCAAGCTCAGCCACGTGGCCATGCGCTACTTCGCGCACGCCTATGCTCTCAGCGAAGCGGCCAAAAAACTCGAGGGATATCGCAAGAAGATCGACGAGGCCCGGAACAACGGCAAGCAGCCGGGCGTGGTCGACGTGGCCATGGAGAAGGCCTACTCAGGACAGGCGGCCCAGCTCGAAGTGCTGCGCAAGGAGTTTGCCACGCAATATGGGCCGGAGGCTCTCGCTCTCATGCAGAAGCACGAGCCGGAATTCTTTGCCATCAACCAGAAGATGATGGGCGCGGCCATGGGCGCCATGATGAAAAAGCCGTAGCGGCGACCTGTGGTCGCCCACTCGACCTGCGGCCGCGCGCCACTCTCAGCGATCGTCTTTCGACCCGAACACCACGGTCACGCTGATGCGGCCAGGGCCGGTGGTCAGCCTGGCCTTGCCGACCTTGGCGGCCGCGCAGGCCGCGAGAAATTCGTCGCCCAGCGAGCTGAGTTCCATGCGCGATTCCTCGACGGAACCATCAGGGCCGACTTTGATTTCCAGAACCAGCGTGCCGCGCAGGCTGGGTCGTGCCTCCAGGGCCTTCTGGTAGCAAGGCAGAAGCAGGGGCTGCAGCTCTGTGCTGGCCTTGGCCAGGGCGTCTGTCACATCCCCGCCGGTGGCGCTGCGCGGCCGGCGAATCACGATTTGCGGTTTGGTCACAGGCGCATCCAGGTCAGTGTCTGGACTGTTGTCGCCCTGGGCCAGCCGAGAGCCGTCTGGGGCGAGCAAGGCCACGGCTTCCAGTTCGGCTTCCATCTTCACCACGGTGCCGCCGCTGATCCACGGGCAGGCCTGCTGGCGCATCTTCGAGTAGATGGGGCGGAACACCACGCGCAGAAACACTTTGCCCGCGGCGCGTTCCACCAGAACGTGGTCGGCAGCCTCGGGCGGCAGGCGAAACCCAATCGCGCCCGTCTCCAGGTTGGTGAGCAGCTCGGCGTTTTCGCCCAGCCTGAAGCCCCGGCCGGTGTCGAGCACCAAGCGGCGTTCACCGAGATCGTAGTTGGCCAGGGCGAAGCCTTGCGCCGGCACGATGGCCACGTAGCGCCTGTGCTCGGCATCCTGGCGGAGCTGGGCGTGCGCCTCGCGCTCTTGCGCTTGGGCCACGACGTTTCCCGAAAAGGCCATCGTGTTTTCGTCACGCAAGACCTCGCAGAGGCGGGCCAGTCCGTCACTGCCCTCCACGGCAAAGGCTCCGGCAGTGTAGAAACCGGGGAGCGGGACCGGCCGGGGCGACGGGCTTGGCGACGGCGGGGCCGCGACTGGGGCGGGCGGCACGGGCGTGTCGTTCGCTTGGGTCGAGGCGCAGGCGCCTCCTGTCGTCAGAGCAACCAGCGCAACGCAAAACAAGCAGCGCATGAGATCACTCTACCTGAGAAGCGGCCGCAGGTCGTTATCGCCAGTACGGCAAATAGAACAGCCAGTTTGCCAGCGTAATGGCGCTCGATGACAGCAGCAGCGCGCGCACACTCTTGATTTCGAACGAGGCGAGTAGCTTGTCAGCCATGGCCACCAACGTGAATGCTCACCCGCCACGCACCTTCTTTCCACGACTTCCGATAAACTGCACATCGTGCAGCTGGTGATTGCTGAAAAGCCCTCGGTCGCGCGCGATTTGGCGCGCGTGTTGGGCGTGAGGCCCACAGGCAAGAATTGCTTTCTGGCCAAGGACCGCGTGATCACCTGGTGCGTGGGCCACCTGGTCGAGCTCGACGAGCCGGCCAGCTACGACGGCCGCTGGAAGGTCTGGCGGCTGGACACGTTGCCCATGATCCCGTCGCAGTTCAAGCTGCGGCCAGTGCCGAGCACGCGCGAGCAACTGCGCGAGGTGTGCCGACTGCTGCGCGACAAGCGCTTCTCCGAAGTGGTCAACGCCTGCGATGCGGGCCGAGAGGGCGAGCTCATTTTTCGCTACGTCTACCAACTGGCCGGCAGCCGGCTGCCCATCCGGCGGCTGTGGATCTCGTCGCTGACCGATGAGGCCATTCGCCAGGGATTTTCCACGCTCAAGCCAGGCGTTGAGATGGAGAAGCTGGCGGACGCTGCGCGCTGCCGATCCGAGGCGGACTGGCTGGTGGGATTGAACGCCACGCGCGCGGTGACGGTTCGCCAGCGCACCGGCCCGGATTCCATGCTGTATTCCATCGGCCGCGTGCAAACGCCCACGCTGGCCATCCTGGTGGAGCGCGAAAAGGCCATCCAGAACTTCGTGCCGCAGGACTACTGGCAACTCAGGGCCGAGCTGACCACGACCGATGGTGCGCGCTTCGCAGCGACCTGGTCGCACGACAAGGCTGCACGCTTCGGCAATGCGAGCGCCGCCAGCGAGGTTCGCGATCGCTGTCGCGCGCATGGCGCGGCCGACGATCCCGAAGGCCCGGTCGTGGAGAGCCTGAAGCAGAGCAAGACCCGCGAACCGCCGCCGCTGCTCTTCGACCTGACCTCGTTGCAACGGACGGCCAACAAGCGCTTCGGCCTTTCGGCGCAGGCCACCCTGGACGCCGCGCAGGCACTGTACGAACGCCACAAGATCCTGACCTATCCGCGCACCGACGCGCGCCATCTGTCGAGCGACATGGCGGCCACCCTGCCGAAGATCTTCTCAGGCCTGGCCGACCTCGACGAATACGCGCCGTTCGCGCGAACACTGTTGGCCAATCAGCCACGGCCCAGCAAGCGTTTCTTCGACGACAGCAAAATTCAAGACCACCACGCCATCGTGCCCACGGGCAAGGCAGCCAAGCTGGACGCGCTGGAGCGGAACGAACGCCGGATTTTCGATCTGGTGGTGCGGCGCTTTCTTGGGGCTTTCTATCCTGACGCCGAGTTCGCCCAGACCGAGGTGGTGGTGCGGGTGGGGCCTGCAACGGAATCTGCCCCTCCCAGAAACGACAAGCGCGAGGACAAGCCTGCGCTTGTGGATGATGTGCCGCTGCTCGCGCTTGCGCCTCCGCCGCCTGACCGCTTTCAGGCACGCGGCAGGGTGCGTCTGGTGGCGGGGTGGCAAGAGGTGGCTGGCTTCGGCGGCGAGGATGCCGACGCGAAATCCGGGGTCAAAAAGGGCAAGAAGAAGGAGGGTGACGAAGACGAGGCGGCGGTGTTGCCACCCCTGGCGCAGGGCCAGCGGCTGGACGGCAGCTTCGAGACACTGGCCAAGAAGACCAAGCCGCCCGCGCGGCACAGCGAGGCGACTCTGCTGTCAGCCATGGAGAACGCGGGCAAGACCCTCGCCCGGCCAGAGGCAGGCTCGGCTGGCCGCAGTGATGGCATGGAAGACCTGCGGGGCGGGGCGGACGCGCTGGACGATGATGAGTTGAGAGCGGCAATGAAAGACAGCGGCCTGGGCACGCCTGCCACGCGCGCCGCCACCATCGAGACTCTGCTCAAGCGCGGCTTCGTGGCTCGCGAAGGCAAGCATCTCACCGCCACGCCCGTGGGCGTGGCTCTCATCGACGGCTTGCCCGTGCCCAGCCTGGCCTCACCTGAGTTGACGGGAACTTGGGAGGCGCGCCTGGCCCGCATGGCGCGCGGTGAAGACAGGCGCGACACCTTCATGGCTGACATCGGCCGCTACGTGCACGAGGTCGTCGACGCCATCCGTGCCGCGGCTCCCATGCGCGCCGTGCCGCTGCCGGCTGCCAGCGCTGGCCAGGGCAAGAAATGGGCACGGGAACGCAGCGCTGGGCGAGGCCGCAAGCCCGCGGCCAAGAGGGGACTCCCGGCGACAAGCGAGGCGGCTCGCCCCGCACCCGAGAGCAATGCCGACGCGCGCCCGCGCGACGGCGTCAGCGATCTCCTCTGTCCGCGTTGCCGGAGCGGGCATCTCATGACCGGCAAGCGTGGCTGGGGCTGCTCGCGCTGGCGGGAGGGGTGCGATTTCGTGGTCTGGTTCGAAGAGAGTGGCGTCCGGCGCAGCGAAGCCGACCTGCGCGACTTGCTCTCCAAGCCGTAAGACTATCGGCGTGGCTCGACAGTGATCTGGACCAGAGTTTGGTTGAGCAACTGATAGGCGATTTCGCCGAAGGTCATCGGCCCTTGCAAAGCCCCCGTGGGCCGGCCTTCCAGCGAGCCGTGCAAATAGTTGAGCACGCAGTTGCAGGAAAACACGGGGGGCTCGGCCCTGGAAGGAATGGCGGCGAGGAAACGTTCGGGGTAGGCCGACACAGGCTTGGCCGGCCGGTAGCCCGCGCCCTTGAACACCGGCGCGAAGAACTCCACCGTCCGCCTCGTGATATCCAGGGTCCGGATGCTCACGTTGACCTTGGTGCCGAACATGTCGGTGACCAGCGGCAAGCGAGGATCCAATCCACTGCGGCTCATGTAGTCGACGACGTTCTCCCGCCTTCCATCGACGATGCATTCGCTGGCCTGGAACCCGCTCTCTGGAAAGAAGATATCGTCGCCTTCGCTGGGCTCGAAGATGTTCACAATGCCGATGCGCGCTTGGTGCGTCGGTGGCAGCCCGACGTGCATGGCGACGCCCTTGTCTTCAAGCACGTCGCCCGTGGCCCCGGCGAAGACCTTGGGTCTCGTCTTGCCCGCGTCATCCAGATGCGTGCCCGCAATCCAGCCCGCGACCGATTTGAAGAACTGCTGTTCGTAGAGGGGAGAATCCAGCGCAAAGCACTGATGCAAACGGGTGAAAGCCGGCAGGATGAGGATGGTGTAGCCAGGTTCGGGACAGTCCACGAAAACGCGCGCGATGGAGCTTTCGTCATACACGGCCATGCGCGCGTCAGACGCGACAGCTGGCACTTCACACACGAAGATGTGCTCGCGCGAGGCCCGTCCACCCTCGGCGGTCATGAAGTAGGGGATGGTGCCCCCTATCCATGGTCCCCGTGGCAGGACGCGAAGCAGGGACTCGTCGCCGGCCAGAATGAGACTCTTGCCTTGCCGCAAGAGATCCTTGACCTTTTCGACCGTCGTGAACATGGAACCTGTTTGTGCCGGGCCGTACCGGCCTGTTCATCGCGAGCAGAGGTGCTACCTCCAAAGCAACGGCAGCCGCGGCAAGAACTTGAGCCGCGGGGAGTGCTACGCGACAGACTCCAGCGCTTCCACGCCCGGCACATCGGCGAGCTTGGCCAGCACGCAGCGGTGGTCGCGATGGAAGCTGCAGTACTCGACGCTCAACTCGCGAAGGCCCTGCGGGCGCTCTTTGTCGTCGCCGATGGCGATATGTCCCTTGGCCTCGTCAAGCAGGGCTGTGATGCGCGCGCGCGTCTTGCCCTGGCCAGGCTGGTAGACGACCAGCACCCGACGCGCCTGGCACGCGCCGTTGAGCAGCATCTCCAGGCGAAGGATCCAGCCCAGGGTGACCAACACGGCCACGGATAGGAGCAAGCCTGCCGCCGCGTAGCCGGCGCCCACCGCGATGCCGATGCCTGAGCAGGCCCAGATGGTGGCCGCTGTGGTCAGGCCAGAAATGTGGCGGTGATCGCGCAGGATGGCCCCTGCGCCCAAAAAACCAATGCCCGTCACGATTTGGGCCGCGATTCGCGCAGGTTCATGGCCCCCCAGAACTGGGCTGACGGACACCACAGTAAAGGTGGCCGACCCGACACAGATCAAAATGAGCGTGCGCAGGCCGGCGGGCTTGTGTCCCCTTTCGCGTTCGAAACCCACCAGGGCGCCGCACAGGAAGGCGGTCGCCACCAGCACGAATTCGCAGTAGGGCCGAGGCATCAATTGGCGAAGATCGCCGAAAATCACCTGCAAGATATCCACCCCACCACCATAGGGACGATGGCGCCAGCGATCAAGTTATCGCCAGCAGCAGCCGTTGACTCCGCGGTCCTGACGCCTGCAGGTCGAGTCGTCGGCCACCGGTGTCCTGCACGGCCAGCGTGATTTGCAGATGGTCGGCCGGCAGCGCGTCGGGAAAACGGTCGGCCCACTCGATGGCGGTGGCCGCGTGATCGTAGGCCTCCTCGATGCCCAGCTCGGGCAGCTCGGCGGGCGTGAGCAGGCGATAAAAATCGACGTGCACGAAGGGCGTGCGACCCGGGTGCTGGTTGACCAGGGCGAAGCTCGGGCTGGCCACATGGCGCTCGGCGGGCACACCCAATCCCTGCGCCAGCCCCTGCGCGAAAGTCGTCTTGCCGGCGCCCAGCGGGCCAATCAGCGCCACCACGTCGCCCACGCCCATGGCTTGGCCAAGGCGCACGCCCAGACGCCGCATGTCCTCGGCGCTGTCCGCCACGAGGATCCCCGCCGCCGACCGGCGACGATTCGGTTCTTGCTCTGCGCTTGCCATCAGCGTTTCTTGGTCAACTGACGGTACAGCAGCAGGTGGCGCACCGCCAAGTCCGGCTTGCCGTCTTGTTCCAGCAGGCGCGCCAGATTGTAGTGCGCATCGGGGTTGCGCGGCTCGCACTCCAGCGCGCGCCGATAGGCGGCGATGGCGTCGATGGTAGCGCCCAGATCCTCCAGGGCGACGCCGACGTTGAAGGCCGCGGTGGTGTCGCCCGGGCGTAGCGAGAGTGCGGCTCGGTAGTGAACCAGGGCCGCGTACACATCGCCCACCTCGTGCAACAGGCGGCCCAGATTCACGTGGGCGTCGGCAAACTCGGGCTCCAGTTCCAGCGCGGCCCGGTAGGCATCGCAGGCTTCCTCGGCCGACGTGGATTCCAGCATGCAGCCGCGCTTGTAGAGATCGCGCGCGGTGAGGGGCGACTCTTGGCCTGCGGCGGGGGCTGTGCCGGCGCGCGCGTTGGCCAGCGAGGTCACCGTGGCACCGCCGCCGTCAGGCGACGAACCTTTGAAGTCGAACACCACCTGGCCCGAGTCCGGGTGCCAGCGGCGATGACCGTCGTCCGCGATCACCCGCTGTCCCTCCCCGGACAGCGCGACCTGGTGGAGCGAGGCGCCTGCGGGAAGCCCGTCGCGTATTTTTTTGATGGCATCGCGCACGCGACGAGCCGGGATGCGCTGCTCGACCAGGCCTTCGGCTTTGCGCAGAAGAACCAGATCGTCGAACGAGAAGCGCATCTCGCCCTTCTCGGTGCGGGTCGGGGTGACGACGCCCGCACGCAGGTACGAGCGTAGACGGGCCACGCTCATGCCGAGAACAGATGCCACCGCCCGAGCCGAGTACATCGCAGCCAGGACTATACAACGCTTGTCAGGTCGCGATCGCGCCTACTACACCCCACGCCCACCCACATCATCGCAGCAGACTTGAAATGCTGCGGGTTGCAGGCAGATAATGCCCGCTCGAAGCGATCCATGAGCAATCGATCAGGTGCAGCCTCCGGACCGGCGCGGCGGAATCGCGGATCGCGCTTGGGGATTCCTGCATCTGTCGTGTGGGCGCGAGCAAGCGAATCCGCGGGCGGGGCTTAGGAAGCAGGGCAGGCGATGGCGTGCATTCTGGTGGTCATCGACGACAGTGAGAACCGCGCCGAGGTCCAGGACGCGATTCGGTCACTGAGTTCGCACAAGCTGGTGCAGGCGCCTGACGGGATCGCGGCTTTGCGCCTGGTCGAAGAGGGCGGCGTGGACCTCGTGCTCGCGCGCACCAGCACCAAGGGCATGGACGGATTCGAGCTGTGCCGACGCGTCCGCGCCAACAGCAAGACCGCGGCCGTCCCGGTCGTGCTTCTGGCGACTGCGCAGAGCCCGGTGGAAAACCGTCTGCACGGCTTGGATTTGGGGGCAGCAGACTTCATCGTGCAGCCCATCGAGCCGCTGGAACTGCTGGCGCGCCTGGGATCGGTTCTGAACTCGAGAGCGCTCGCTGATGAAGTGCGCCGCCACAACATCGAGCTGGCAGGCAAGGTGGTGGAACGGACGCGCCAACTGGAGGAGCTGGCTGGCGAGCTGCGTGCCGAGCGCGACGCCCTTCGCGACACTTTCAACGTCATCGAGGACGGTCTCTTGCTCGTCGATGCATCAGGCCGGGTACAGATCGAGAACAATGCCCTCCGGCGCATGCGGGGCGGGTCGGACACCGCTCGCCTGGCTTCGGGCGAGCGCTTGTTTACCGGAAGCCCCTCCGAAGCGCAGACCGATCCGGCCATGCGCGAGCGGCTAGCCGGCCTGGCGCGCGAGGCTGTCAGCGCGAACGCAACCCTGAACCGGACGTTTTCCTTGCGCGGGCGCCAGTTCGACGCGCGTGCCTATCCTGCGGCGGGGCGACGGGTTCTGCTCTACGTGCGCGACGTGACCGAAGATCGCGACCGTGAGGTGAGGCGCTTGCAGTCGGAAAAGCTGGCCTCCATCGGCATGCTGGCCGCCGGGGTGGCGCACGAGATCAACAACCCGGCGTCGTTCGTGCTGGCCAACCTGGAAGCTTTGTCCGAACTGCTGCAGACACCGGAACGCAAAGCCAAGCCTGGACTCAAGGCCGCGCCCCAACCGGCGCCGAGCGACTTCCGCTTCGAGGCCATGAACATCGTGCAGGAATCGAAGGAAGGCATGGCCCGCATCCATCGCATCGTGCGCGACTTGCGCGCCTTCTCGCGCCTGGACGAGGACGCCACCCTGCTCACCGACGTCAACGCAGCGGTCGATTCGGCGCTGAGCATGTTGCGCAGCGAACTCCGCTACCGCGCCCAGGTGGAAAGAGATCTGCGCGCGAGCAAGGGTGTGCGCGCCAGCGCCGCCCGGCTGGGGCAGGTGTTTCTCAACCTCATCATGAATGCTGCCCACGCCTTGGCCGCGGGCAATCCCAAACGCAACCGGCTCTACGTGCGCAGCTACGACGACGGAGACCGCGTCGTGATCGAGGTGGAAGACAACGGCCCGGGCATTCCAGCCGAAGTCATGCCGCGCATCTTCGAGTCGTTCTTCACCACCAAACCGCCCGGCGTGGGTACGGGTTTGGGGTTGTCCATCTCGCGCGACATCGTGTCCTCGGCAGGTGGCGATTTAACCGTTGAGAGCGTACCGGGCCGCGGGGCTCTGTTTCGCGTGCGGCTGCCTGCGGCGGGCGTGGGCGCCGTGACTCGTCCCAAAACCGTGCCCTCGCACAAAGTGGTTCAGCGTCGGCGGCTGCTGGCAGTGGACGACGAGGCGCTGTTGCTCAAGGCGTACCGCCGCATGTTGCTCAGCCACCACGACGTGGAAACCACACTGGGGGCCAAGGAGGCGCTGCGCATGTTCGGGCAGGATCGCGCCTTCGACGTGGTGTTGTGTGACCTGCAGATGCCTGAGATGTCGGGTTCCGAACTGTACGAGACGGTCCGTCAGCGTTGGCCCGAACTGGCCCAGCGGTTCATCTTCATCACCGGTGGGGCTTGTTCGCCCGAGGCGCGACGATTTCTGGAGAGCCCGGGCGTGTCCTGTATCCACAAGCCGTTCCAGGTGGCCGAGTTGCTGGAACTGATCGAGTCAACCGCGGCGGGCGAAAGCGCCATCGCGTGAGGCCGAGCGAAGCGAGCGGGCAGGTGGGGGCAGGTGGGGGGCCGAAGGGTATGGGAACCCTTTCAGGGTTCCCATCACAGACTCGCGTGGGGAGCCCGCCGGCATTGCCGGCGGCGTACCATCGCGGGAGGGTATGGCCCATCACAGATTGATATCGCCGCCTGGGTCGCCGTCGCCCAGACGCTTGCGCAGAGCTGCGCTGTCGCCCGGCGGAGCCGGGGTCAGAGCGACCGAGATGCGCAGCCACTGGCCCTCGCGCGCGTCCGCCGGCAGCAGTCCTCGCGGCAAATGGAAGACTTCTTCGCCGAGCACCAACCGCGCTACGCGGTCCTCAACTTCATCGATGAACACGATCTGGTGGGTCGCCGTCATGGCAGCTGGAAGACCTCCTTGCGTCCGTGCACAAGCACTTCGATCTTTGCGCCATCGCTTTCGATGGCTATGGGTCCATCGATATCTGTGCGAAATATGTGTGCGCCCATGCGCGTAAGGCGGTCGAGCGTCTGTGCGTCGGGGTGGTGGTATTCGTTGCCTACGCCGACACTCACCACCGCGACCAGGGGCTGCACCGCCTGGAGGAACTTGGGCGTCGACGAATAGCGACTGCCGTGGTGGGCCACTTTCAAGACGGCGGCGCGAAGGTTGCTTTGGTTGTCGAGCAGCCAGCGCTCGGTCTGCGCCTCGGCATCGGCAGCGAAGAGAATACCGAACTTGCCAAAATCGATCCGTGACACCACGCTGTTGGCGTTGACGTCCGAGCGCGTGTTGGTAAGGGGCGGCTCGGGCGGACCCAGCAGAGTCAGCCGCGCGCCCGCGCCCAAGTCTATCGAGCGTCCGCGTTCCGCCTGACGAACCGGCACGTGCTGTCTGTCGAGCAAGGCCAGGAGTCGCTGGTATTCCTGAATGTCGTGCGGATAGGGCGCGTCCAGAAACATGCGGGTTCCATGTTTGTCGACGACCGCACGCAGGCCGCCCAGGTGATCCGCATGACGGTGGGTGAGAAAGACCAGATCCAGCGTGCCGATCCGGTGTCCATCCAGAAATGCGACCACCGTGTCCCCGGCTTCCGGCAGGCCGCCGTCGATGAGTACTGTCTTGCCAGCCGGTGACGTGACCAATGCGGCATCGCCTTGCCCCACATCGAGAAAGTCCACCTGCAGGTGCCCGGTCGGCTTCGGCCCTTGAGCAGCCGCACCCTGACAGCCCGCCAGCCAGGCCAGCGCCAAGCAAGCCGCCAGCCCCACAAGAGGAAGCCCTTTCCCGAGCTGGCGATGAGTGGACACCTACGCAGGGTAATACCGCGGCGACAAGGCAGGCAAAAAACGGCATGGCGGGCATGCCTTTCTTTTCGGATAGGTCGGCGAAAAGGTGCGTGCTGCCCGTGCCGCCAGCGTCGCCGGGATGCGGCTGGTTGGTGGTGTTGGCGCGAACGGCGCGCTTCGGCGGTCAGCGCTCCGATGCGGGTCTTAGTTGTCAATCAGGTTGCGGCACCCCGATGGGCAGGGATGGCCGTTGTTGATGCCGTCGTCACAATCCTCTGCCGGCTGCACGATCCCATCGCCGCAGTACGCACCCAGCTTGCAATCCCGGCCGCACTGGCCGTATCCGCCTGCGTTCACGCCGTCGTCACACTCCTCCCCGAGCGACACGATGCCGTCACCGCACCGGGACGCGCACTGGCTGGGAGCCGCATTGAAGGCGGTGAGGGTCAGTTTGTAGGATGACTCGCTGGTTTGGCGCTGGGCTTGGAAGATAGCGACTTCGTAGACATTGCCATCGGCGAGACCAAGTCCAGAAGCCGTGTCGGCATCGAGCGTGACCGAGCCTTCGAGCGGGGCGTGGACGCCGCCCAGATCGAGCGCCAGCTTCTTGTTCATGAAGACCCACACATCATCTTCGCCAGTGACATCGAGGCGGGAGAAAAGGTTCTTGTCGTAGCGAAACCAATAGCGGACCTCGCTGGTGAAACTGAAATTGTGCATGCGTTCGTTTCCGTCGGCGTCCACGTCATGCGGCTTGGTCATGGCCGGATCGTAGTAGGCCGGAATCGTCGCAATGCTGCGTTCGTTCATGGGCGTGAAGAGATCATCGTCGACGGGGAAGAAGAAGGGATTGCCGTCGAGATTGATCGCGAAAGTCGCGCTGTAGCTCGTGCCGTCGCTTGCGCACTTGAGCAGGGTGTAGCCCAAGGCCGCATCGGCATCGCAAACAGTTTGACCATAGGCAAACGTGCAGGGCTGAGAGTTGCCGTTCGGGTCCTCGACTTCATAGCCGACTGAGCCACACCAGTCGGCGGAGATCGTTTCCTGCCACTGTTCGCCATTGGCGCCATAGCGATTGACATTCCCGCCGCGGCCATTATCCCAAAGGGCGAGCTTGGACGCGGTCGAGTGGTTGATCCCGGGCAAGTCTCGGTACCACTCGGCGAAGGCACCCGCAGTTGTAATATGCGAGTTGCCGCCCAGGCCGGAGTAGACCGGCTTGCCGTCGACGTCGAGATCCTCGTTGACCATGCCCAGAACGGCGGTGGTCTCAATCGGAACCGAGGCCTCGAATTCCGGGGGCGTGTGATAGCGGAAGTCCCGATAGATCACCGGAAGCATCAGCTTATCGACCAGCGTGGGTTGGGGGCAGCTCCAGCCCCTTTCGATCTTGCAGTCTTTGGAACAGCCGTCGCCGTCGACGTTGTTGCCGTCATCACACTCCTCGCCGGGGACGACGATGCCATCGCCGCACTTCAAGATGCACGCGTCGTCCCTGCAGTCGGGCTCGTTCTGGCAATCCGCCGAACAGCCATCGAAGGGCAGGGAGTTGCCGTCGTCGCAACTCTCCACGCCTTCGACCTTCCCGTCTCCGCAGACAGTCGGGGTGCAGACGCTTGTGCTGGTGTCGTTTGGGTCGTTTGGCTGGGTGCCGCTGCACTGGAATCCTGTTTCGATTTGGCAGATGGGCGAGCAGCCGTCGCCCGCGACCGTGTTTCCGTCATCACACTGCTCCGGCGGGACCTTGACGCCGTCACCGCAACGGGCGATCTGATGACAAGGCTGTCCTACGGGGAAGCAAGAGTAGCCAGGCTCAACTCTGCGGCAGTCGGCCGAACAGCCATCGTTCGACAAGGTGTTGTGGTCGTCGCAGGCCTCGTCTTTGGTCAGTATTCCGTCGCCACAGCCCGACGGGGTTTGGTCCAGGGCGGCATCGGGCCTGACGGTTTGTCCGGTGCCCAGAATGCCGCCCCCTCCGCCGCCTCCGTTGCCCGCGGTTCCGTCGTTCCCACCGTTGCCAGATACGGTTGCAGTCGGGACTCCGCTCGACGAGCAGGCGAGGAGCAACCACGCACTCAGGATCGCGATGAGCCTCGCAGGATGTTCGGGTCGCATGGAACGCCTCTGAGCGAGATCATAGTACCCGATAAACCGTCACATGTCGTGAAAGCTCGTACTTTGGCGGCGGATTGTGGTTAACGCTGCGCTCTTGCGGGAAACGCAAGACCCAGCAGCGTCGAGATCAGCCGCCGACCACCTTGAGCATCACCGCACCGTGTGACGGAACCGTGGCGGTGTACTGGGTGGCGGTGGGCCCCAGATCAGTCTGGGACCAGAGGTCGCGAACAGTGGCGGATGTCGACGTCATTCCGAGGCTGCTCCAGGTCACGGTGATTGCGGCGCTTGCAGTCGTGCGATTGAACAAAACCACGGCATAGGTCTGGTCGCCGGAAAGCTTCTTTGACCACACTTCAAGCGTCGTACTTGTGCTGATGGGTTTGCCCTGCACGCCCAGCGGATCCTGGTCCACGGCAATGACGTCGGCATTGGTCAGGATGTTCTTGGTCGCGTCGGTCATACTCCTGACGTCGTTCCCGGCGATGAGCGGCGCTGCCATGATGGCCCATAGGCTGAAGTGTGACTGGTACTCGGTGTCCGTCATGCCGCCGTTGCCGACCTCGAGCATGTCGGGGTCGTTCCAGTGCCCTGGACTGGCATACTGGGCTATCCCAGGTGAACCGTAGTTGGCGTCGCTGTATCGAGGCGACCAGCCGCCATTTGCGTCCAGGTTGGCGGTGAAGCTTGCCCAGGTGTCTTTGATGTCAGTGGTCGTCCGCCAAAGCTGACCGATGGGCGTCTCCCAGGTGTAGAACCACCAGGCACACAGGCTGAACACGATGGGGCGTCCCGCTGCCTTCAACGCATTGGACATGGTCGTGTAGTCGGTCTGCATGTTCGAACCTGTAGCGGGGCTGCAGTTGTCGTATTTCAGGTAGTCCACGCCCCACGACGCATAGGTTTGCGCGTCTTTGGTTTCGTAGCTGTACGAGCCCGGTTTGCCGGCACAGGTTTTTGTGCCACGGTCGGAGTACAGGCCGAGCTTCAAACCTTTGCTGTGAACATAGTCGGCAAGAGCCTTCATGCCGTTGGGGAACTTGGTGCTGTCGGGGGCGATGTTGCCGCTTGAGTCACGGCTGGATGCCTGCCACATGTCGTCGATGTTGATGTACTGGTAGCCGGCCGCCTGCATGCCAGTCGAAACCAGGGCGTCGGCGATCCCCCTGACCAGCGTGTCCGTGATGCCGCCGCCGAATTTGTTCCAGCTATTCCAGCCCATGGGCGGCGTGGCGGCCAGGACGCCGGTTGAAGTCGTGCCTCCAGAGGCTGCGGTGGTGCCTCCGGCGGTTTTCGTACCTCCGGCCGCGGTGGTGCCGCCCTGTGCGGTGCCACCAGTCACCGTGCCTCCCGTAGTCGCGCCGCCCGTTGCCTTGCCACCGGTGTTGCTACCGCCGCTGGCGCTGCTGCTTCTTGTGCCGCCTGCGCCAAAATTGCCGCCGCTGCTGCTGCCGCTGCCGCCATCCGCGCTGCCGCCGCTCGCGCTGTCGCCGGCCACACCAGCGCTCACGCTGCCGCTCGTCGCTTTGCCGCCGTTGCTGGAACCGCCCGTTGTTTGAGCGGTATCGCCGGCAGCACTGCCGCCAGTGGCAGCAGCTCCCGCTGCACCAGCGTCGGTCGTCTGAGAGGTGCCTCCATTGCCTCCAGTGGCAGCCTCACCGGCAGCGCGGCCGCCCGTTGTTTGCGCCGTGCCAGTGGCGCCCCCGGATACGGCACCGGTGCTGCCGCCGGTCGTTTGGGGCACACCTCCGCTGCCGCTAGACGCAGCGCTGCCTGTGGTGCTGCCGCCGCTCTCGTGAACGCCACCTGTGCTGCCTTTGGCTGGCGGTTCACTAGAGCAGCCGCCGAGCACCAGAGCGCCCGTCAGAAAGGTCAGCAGCGCCAGCCGCAAGAGAGAGCGCTGCTCGTTCGGACCTGCGGACCGATAGTGGTTGGGAATCCTGCCTTGGCGAGATGTCATTTTGCGCCCGTCCATTCTTGGAAAGCTTCCTCGGTAGCAGAGCGGCAAGTCAAGCAGACCCGTGATCTCCGTCTGGCCACCGACCCAGATAGGGTCGCGAGAGGTCAGAAGCTTCAATGTGATCTGGACAAAGGGTGCGAAACGAGGCGCGAAGGCACCACTTTCTGGGCGCGGGCCGCACTTGACCCAGGCCAGGCTATCGGCGACCCTGACAGCCCAATGACGACCACGAGGGTCTTGGGCAGAACCGGTGTCCACGTTTCCGCGTTGGTTCTCGGAAACAGCGCCGGCGGCACCGGCTAGAGGACGGAGTTGAGATGGTCGTCGATTCTCATCAACACTTTTGGCGCTTCAGTCCGGCCGAGTACGGCTGGATAGACGACAGCATGGCGGCGATCCGGCGGGACTTTCTTCCCTCGGATCTGCAGCGAGAGATAGCTGTCGCGGGCGTGGACGCGGTGGTGAGCGTGCAGGCCCGGCAGAGCGTCGAGGAGACGCGCTGGTTGCTCGATCTGGCGACGCAGAACCCGTTCATCGCGGGTGTGGTGGGCTGGGTGCCTCTGGTGTTGCCGACGGTGGTCGCAGATCTGGCGCAGTTCGCGGCCCATCCCAAGCTGGTAGGCGTCCGCCACGTGCTGCAGGACGAGCCTGATCCGCGCTTCATGCTGCGTGCGGATTTTCAGGCGGGGATCCGGACGCTGCGCGCCTACGACCTCACCTACGACGTTCTCATATTCAATCGTCACTTGCCCCAGACGATCGAGCTTGTGGACCGGCATCCCGCGCAGGCTTTCGTGATCGATCACATGGCCAAGCCGGCGATGGGGCAGGGGACCATCGAGCCCTGGGCGCGCGGCATGCGCGAACTGGCGCGACGGCCCCACGTCTGCTGCAAGCTGTCCGGCATGGTCACCGAGATCGGCCGCCCGCACTGGACCATCGCGGATTTGCGTCCGTTCGTCGAAGTCGTGCTGGAGGCATTCGGGCCCCAGCGCGTGCTGTTCGGCAGCGACTGGCCGGTGTGCCTGGTGGCCTGCGGCTACGCGCGCTGGATGGAGATCGTGCAGGAACTCATCGCGCCCTTGTCGTCGGCAGAGCGCGCTGCCATTCTCGGGGACAATGCCCGGCGCGTGTACCGGCTGAGGAAACCATGAAGGCGCTTTTCATCACAGCACCAGGAAAGACCGAGATGCGCGAGATTGCGCGGCCCGAGCCCGGCCGCGGCGAGGTGCGCGTTCGCGTGCGTTATCTGGGATACTGCGGCTCCGACCTCAATACCTTCCGCGGGCTCAATCCCCTGGTGAGCTATCCGCGCGTGCCAGGCCATGAGGTCGCGGGCTTGATCGATGCGGTCGGCCCTGAAGTCTCCGAGGTCTTCGCTCTAGGAACTTCGGTACTCGTGATTCCCTACACGAGCTGCGGCGCCTGCTCCGCGTGCCGCAAAGGGCGCCCCAATGCGTGCCGCAACAATCAGACACTTGGTGTCCAGCGCGACGGCGCCCTGGCCGAGCAAATCGTGGTTCCCGCGGCCAAGCTGCTGACCTCGCGACAGCTGTCCTTGCGAGACATGGTGCTGGTCGAGCCGCTGTCAGTGGGCTGGCACGCGGCCCGGCGCGGACGCGCGGCAGCGGGAGAGACGGTGGTTGTGTTCGGTTGCGGGATGGTCGGTCTGGGCGCCATTGCCTCGGCGGCCGTGGCCGGGGCGCGGGTCGTCGCCGTCGATGTCGACGACGGCAAGCTCGCAATCGGGCGCGCCGCCGGTGCAACTGTGACCATCAACTCGACGACGGAAGATCTGCACCAGCGCCTGCAGGCGCTGACCGACAGTCGCGGTCCTGATTTGCTCATCGAGGGCGTGGGGTTGCCCGCAACCTACCGCGCCTGCGTCGAGGAAGCGTGCTTCGCCGGGCGCGTGGTCTACGTCGGCTATGCCAAGGAGCCCGTGGAATACGCGACCAAGAACTTCGTTATGAAGGAGATCGACATCCTGGGCTCGCGCAATGCCACCACCGACGACTTTCGCGGCGTCATCGCGTACCTCGAGGCGGGACGATTCCCTGTCGACGCGGTCATCACCCACGTGGTTCCCTTGGCCGAGGCCGGTGGGGCGCTCGACATGTGGGCCAAGAATCCAAAGACTGTGACCAAGATCGTGGTCGATCTGGGAGGACAATGACCGTGCCAAGGATGTTTCGCGGCGACAATGGGCGCAATCACCTCTTCACGTTCCTGCTGGTTTGCTCCCTCTTTTTGCTTTGGGGATTGTGCAACGGCATGATCGATGTGCTCAATAAGCACTTTCAGAATTCGTTGCACGTTTCCAAGGCACAGTCGGCCCTGGTGCAGTTCTCCAACTACATGGGCTATTTTCTCATGGCCATTCCATCCGGGATGTTGGCCCGGCGCTTCGGCTACAAAGGCGGGATCATCATTGGCCTGGCGCTGATTGCGGTCGGCGCTTTCTGGTTCATTCCCGCGACGCAAATTGGGACATTCGGCGCTTTTCTGGTCGGCCTGTTCATTTTGGCCACTGGCCTGACCTGTCTCGAGACGGTCGCCAATCCCTATGCCACGGCGCTGGGCCCGCCGGAACTGGGCGCGGCCCGCATCAACCTGGCGCAGAGTTGCAACGGCATCGGCTGGATGCTCGGTCCTTTGGTGGGCGGCCATTTCGTGCTGTCCGCCACCGCCGAGGTCAATCGCAGCAACGCGACACTGTACTTGCCGTACCTGGGCATCGGATTGTTGGTGACGGTACTGCTGGTTCTCTTCCTGGTTTCCAAGGTGCCGGAGGTGAACGCGACTTCAGAGCAGAATGCGGACGGCGGCGCCGCCGACTCCGGACGATCGATCTGGACGCGGCCGCACTTCGTGTTGGCAGTGGCGGCACAATTTCTTTACGTGGCCGCGCAGACCGGCGTGTTCAGCTTCTTCATCAACTACGTGGTGTCTGACATGCCCAGGCTGAGCGAGGGAGCGGCGGGGTTTTTGCCGCGCGAGTGGACCTATGCCAAGGCAGACGGCTTCCAGATCACCGAGCGTGCGGCTTCCCAGCTGCTTTCCTTTGGCGGCTTCGGGCTGTTTTTGCTTGGTCGTTTCACCGGCAGCTTGGCGTTGAGCTGGTTCAAAGCAGAAAGGACACTCGCGCTCTTCGCCGCCGCGAACGTGGTGGTCATGGGGCTGGTCATGGCACCGCTCGGCTGGATCTCCGTCGGTGCGCTCTTTGTCAGCTTCTTCTTCATGTCGATCATGTTCCCCACCATCTTCGCCCTGGGCATTCAGGGGCTGGGCCCGCAGACCAAGAAGGCCTCTGCCTTCATCGTGATGGCCATCGTGGGTGGGGCCATCATGCCCATGCTCATGGGATGGTTTGCCGACGTGGCCTCCATGCGCGTCGCCTTTGTCGTGCCACTGTTTTGCTTCGCCGGGATCGCCGCCTATGGCGGGCTGTGGAGGCGTTTGGCCGCAGCCTCCGCGCAGCGATAGGTCCGCAGTGGCGCTTGGAATTGGAAGTGTGTGGAACCTGCCGAGAAAGGGGTCGCCATGAAACTGCATGCTTCGCTCGTGGCCGCCATCGCACTTGAGGCAAGCTCGCCTGCCAGCGCTCAGAACCAGGCCCCGTACAAGATCCCTGCATTCGCCGGCCGTTTCGTCGGCCAATCGCCGGCCCCCGAGCAGGTGCTGGCGCTGTGGTACCGTCGCCCGGCCGTCGAGTGGGAGCAGGCATTGCCGGTCGGCAATGGTCGGTTGGGCGCCATGGTCTTTGGTGGCATCGTGCAAGAGCATCTCACCCTGAATGAAGACACGCTGTGGAGTGGCGGTCCCTACGATCCAACCAATCCCGAGGCGCTGGCGGCTTTGCCCCAGGTGCGCGCCTTGATCTTTGCGGGCAAGTACCGTGAGGCACACAAGCTGGTGGAAGCCAAGATGATGGCCCGGCCGCTCTGGCAGGCTGCCTACCAGCCTGTGGGCAGCCTGTTGTTGACCTTTCCCGATGTCGACGCCGTTGATAATTACCGGCGCGATCTCGATCTCGACACGGCCATTGCGCGTGTCAGCTATCAAGTCAATGGCGTCCATTTCGTGCGCGAAGTCTTTGCGAGCCCAGTCGATCAGGTGGTCGTCGTGCGCCTGACGGCGGATAAGCCGGGCCAGGTCGGGTTTTCCGCGCGCTTGACCACACCGCAGGCTGCCGCGGTTACGACCACGGCTGAGGACACGCTGGTCCTGGCTGGCCGCAATGGCAAGAGTCCCGCGGGCCCGGGGAAGCTGACGTTCCAGGCGCGGGTGCGCGTCGCGGCCGTGGGTGGAAGGACGACCGTCGGAAAGGACTCGATCAGCGTCGCGTGTGCCGACTCGGCGACTCTTTTCGTGGCTATGGCCACCAGCTACAAGAGCTTCAAGGACGTGTCGGGTGATCCCGAGGCGCAGAGCAAGCGCCAGCTCGCAGCGGCAGCAACGAAGTCCTACGCCGATTTGCGCTCGGCCCACATTGCCGAGCATCAGCGGCTGTTTCGCCGCGTGACACTGGATCTTGGAATCGGCAAGGCAGGGCAATTGCCGACCGATGAACGCTTGCTGGCCTTTGCCAAGGGCGGCGATCCTCAGTTGGCCGCGCTGTACTTTCAGTTTGGCCGCTACTTGTTGATTTCAAGCTCGCGGCCGGGCGGCCAGCCCGCCAACTTGCAGGGGTTGTGGAATTACCACATGGAGCCGCCTTGGGGCAGCAAGTACACCATCAACATCAATACCGAGATGAACTACTGGCCGGCGGAGACGACCAACCTCAGTGAATGTGAGGAACCTCTGTTCCGGCTCATTGCAGAACTATCGGACACCGGCAGCCACACTGCCAAGGTTCACTACGGCGCGCATGGCTGGGTCGCCCACCACAACACCGATCTGTGGCGCGCGTCGGCGCCCATTGACGGTCCCACCTGGGGAATGTGGCCCGTGGGCGGGGCTTGGCTGTCGCTGCACATGTGGCAACACTACCTCTTCAATCCCGACCGGGCGTTCTTGGCCAAGGCGTATCCGGCCATGCGCGGGGCCGCGCAGTTCTTCCTCGACACGCTCGTGCCAGAGCCAAAGCACGGCTATCTGGTCATCAATCCGTCGTTGTCACCCGAGAACGAACACCCCTACGGGGCCAGCGTGACCGCCGGACCGACCATGGACGGGCAGATTCTGCGGGATCTATTTGCGGCGTGCATCCAGGCTTCGGAGATTCTGGGGATCGATCCCGATCTGCGCAGTCAACTGGCCGCCACGCGCGGACGCTTGCCGCCCAATCAGATCGGGGCGCAGGGACAATTGCAGGAGTGGCTGGAAGATTGGGACCAAGCGGCCCCCGAGATCCACCACCGGCATGTCTCGCATCTTTGGGGGCTTTTCCCCAGTACACAGATTTCCTTGCGCGAAACTCCCGCCTTGGCCGCGGCGGCGCGACGCTCGTTGGAAATCCGCGGTGACGATGCCACGGGCTGGGGGCTGGCCTGGCGGTTGGCGTTGTGGGCGCGCCTGCACGACGGGGATCACGCGTACAAGATTTTCTCGGCGTTGCTGCAGCCCGAGCACACCTATCCAAATCTTTTCGACAGCTGCCCGCCCTTCCAGATCGACGGCAATTTCGGCGGCACAGCCGCGATTGCTGAGTTACTGCTGCAGAGTCGCATCGGCGAAATCGAGCTGCTGCCGGCACTGCCGGTGGCGTGGCCCAACGGATCGGTCAAAGGACTGCGGGCGCTCGGTGGATTCGAAGTTGACCTGCGCTGGAAACGAAAGCGTCTGGAGAGTGCCACCATTCGCAGCAACCTGGGTGGAAGAACCTTGGTCCGCTACGGCGATCGCCAGCTGACAATCGATCTGGCAGCGGGCAAGAGCCAGACGCTTGCGGGAAGGGATCTTGCCGAGGCGGCAACCCGACGCTGAGTTGGCTGTCCTCGGGGGTTTGCCCTGTCTGTGTGTGCGATCATGACAAGGAACGCTGGATTGGGGATGGAGTGCCGCCCACCCGCCTCAACAACAGATCCATTATGGCCTGATGCGGGCGCCAGTGGAAGCTTGTATTTTCACGAGGCATTCGGCGCAATAGCTGGTGCCAAGGTGAACATGGCAAACCCATTCGAGTCTTGTCTGCAAAGGCGAATTGACGACCAGCTCCGCCTGGCGCAGTTGGCGCGGACACTCTTGCCCGACGCCACGGTTACGCACTTTGCCCACATGCGCCTGGCCACGGGAGGCCGGGTTCTCGACGTGCTGCTGGGGCCGCGCAGGGGAACCGGGGGTTCTGTGGCCATCATCGACTGGCGAAATGCGCCCTTGGCGGAGGTCTTCTTTTCTCGCGCCGAAGGCGACGACTACGAGATCGACGATGGCGAACGCTTGCTACCCGCTCAGGACGCGCGACAGAACACTCACCAGCGCCTCGCGGTCGAACGGTTTGGTCAGCGCGCCCTTGAAGCCGTATTGCAAATATTCCTGCATCACTTGGTCGTCGCTGTGTCCGCTCATCACCACCGCGCGAACCGCGGGATCGAGCGCGCGCAGGGCGCGCACCGCTTCTTGCCCGCCCATGGCACCTCGAACCGTCAGGTCCAGAATCGCCGCATCGAAACTGCGGCCCCCCTGTTTCGCCTGGGCGTACAGTTCCACGGCCATCGCCCCGTCCTCTGCCAATTCTGGCTCATAGCCCATTTGCTTGAGCACCCTTCCCAGATTGGTCCGCACCACCTGCTCATCGTCCATAACCAAGATTCGTCCCTGCCGCCGCCCGGTCGGGCTCGGCACGGTTTCGGCTTGAGCGGGGAGTCGTCGCGACGCCGGAAGGAAGACGTGAAAGGTGGTGCCCGTGGCTGGTGTGGATTCCACCGTGATGGATCCCGCGTGTTTCTGCACCACGGAATGGCAGATGGTCAGGCCCAGCCCCATGCCCTTCTGCGTACCCCGCAATTTGGTCGAGAAATAGGGATCGAAGATCTTCGGCAGCACGTCCGGCGCTATGCCACAACCTTGGTCGGTCACGCGAATCTGCACGTATTCCCCTGGCGCGAGCGCGGGGCTGGAGCCCGGGTGCAGGACCACGTTCTCGGCGCGCAGAGAAACCACGCCCCCGCTGGGCATCGCCTCCCGCGCATTGAGAACCAGGTTGCGTATCACTTGCCCGATTTGGCCAACGTCCACTTCGACCCGCCACAGGTCCGCGGCCAGCACGATCTCGCTGCGGACGTTGGATCCACTCAAGGCCAGCGGCACCGCTTCTTTCAGGACGGCACCCAGATCGGTGGCTTGTCGAATCGAGGCTCCGCCGCGCGAGAAGGTGATGAGTTGTTGTGTGAGCACCTTGGCGGCCAGCACGGCGTGCCTGGCTTCCAGCAGGGAGATGGCCACGTCCTGCTGGGAACTGTCACTGGACTGGGCCATTTCCAGGTTCATGAGGATGCCGGCGAGCAGATTGTTGAAATCGTGGGCAATGCCGCCCGCGAGGATCCCCGTGGATTCCAGCTTGCCCAGAACCAGCCGGTCCTTTTCCGCCTGCTTGCGCACGGTCACGTCGAGATTGGTACCGATCATGCGTAAGGGCTGGCCGGCGCCATCGCGGAAGATTCGGCCCTTTGATTCCACCCAGCGTTCCTGCCGGTCGGGGTGCAGGACGCGATATTCCCACTGATCCTCTTCGCGATCGGATCGCAACCATTCACTGAAGAAGGCGTCCAGGCGAGCCCGGTCCTCACCCACGACCCGTTCGATCCAGTTCTGGTAGTCGCCGGCAAAGCTTCCGCGTTTGAGACCAAAGATTTCTTCCGACTCGCCCGTCCAGAAAACCCGATTGTTGACCAGGTTCCAGTCGAACACCCCCACCTGGCCCACCCTTTGCGCGAGAGCTGACCGTTCCTCGCTTTCCCGCAACGCTGTCTCCGCCTGTTTGCGCTCGGTGATGTCGCGGATGATCCCGATGATGTCGCGTTCGACGAAGGGGAGCAGACGCACTTCGTAGAAGCGTGTCTGATTGGGAAGACCGTCCGAGTACTCAAATACGATTGAAGACTGAGTGTCGCGTACCTGCCGGATGGCGGACCAGAATTGCCGCGCCGTCGACGGGCCATCGTGGGACGGTATTTCGCGCAGGCTACGCAAAGCCGGCTGCTCCAGCACCGAGGTGCCCTTCATGACGTCGCAGATACAATCGTCGGCGCGAACGCGAAAAAGCAAGTCCGGCAGCACCTGCAGCACGCCGCGGAGTTCTGCGTTGGCGGCGTGCAATTCTTGCGAACTCAACGCCAATGCGCGTTCAGCGAGCAGACGGCCAGTGTCGAATACCTCGTAGGTGTCACTGACAGCCTGCAGGAAGGGAGACCAGTCCTCGGCGACGCCCTTGTCGCGGCCGAAGTGACGTTGCCACTGCCTACGCAGCAACGCGTGGAACTCTTCCATCCGGCCTAGTCCTCGGCAATACTCGTGATGCTCATAGTTTCGTTGTGAAGCTCGGGAGCGCCGCCTGCTTCGGGCGGAGCGATCTCTCCGTATGAATAGAAGCCTGTCAGAGCGGTTTCTGCCCCCAGGACGTCGCGCACGGCCTCCACCTCTTCCTCGACCCGCTGATTAAGGAAGAAGCGCCGCGCCGCGCAACTGACCAGCAGCGAAAGACGCGACTGTCGACCGTTCAAGCTGTCGAGGCTGGATTTCGCGGCGTTGAGCGCTCCGTCGATCAGATCCTCAATGTGCCCCATCATGAAGCGCGCGTTTGATCCTTCCGGCATGTCACCCGCAAAGGTGATGCTCTGTTGCTGTTCGTCTACTCCAATGAGCGCGCGCATGACGCGCTTCTGATCCGGACCGAGGCACAACTCCAAGGGGAACATCAGCCCGGCTGCGGGCAGTCCGGCCGCGTGTTCGCCCAGGTACTGCTTGTACAATGCCAGAGCCGGATGTCCGTCGAACTCGTAGAGCACGTTCTTGTGAGACTTCGTGATCAGTCGGTCGGGTCCAAACGGACGCCAGCCTCCGGTCACCGACAAACCGAAGTGTAGCCCTTCGCCGTAGAACCCGAGCGCGATGGCCGTCGATTGCTGGGGTTCACTATCGCTCCAGACGAGCGTGGCCTGCGGCGCATGGCCGTCGGCAGCGAACCCACCGGAGGCGGACACGCCCGGCGGCAGCGTCGCGTTGATGCCTTTCACCAGGTCGCTGGCGTTAACCTGCAGGCCTTCGCAAAGAACAAACACATGCCGCAAGCCGTTTGGATTCAGTTGGCGGATCAAGCCTTCGCCTGCGACAAAACCGCTGTCCACCGTTTCAATGGGGGCTCGCGCCGTGGCCACGCGACTGTGGGCGAACGCGATGGCGGTGAGCGCCAGGGTTCCGTTATCGACACGCGCCCCCTGAATCTCGCCGGCCGTGCCGCACCCAAACAAGTGCGCATTGGGGAAGGCTTGGCGTATCTGCGCCACGCATTTCTGGGTCGTCACCAGACTGGCGTGGCCAAACAGAAGAACGACTTGGGCGGAGGTGGCCAGGGTGGTGGAACTCAGAGGAGGGTTCCACCCACCTGCGGCTGTCCACTGACATTGCTCGACTCTCATGTTCATGGGAATTGCCTCAACAGGATGTGGGAATACGCGCCGTCACGGCTTCACGCCCAACGACGCTGACATGACCACCCGCGCACTTTCGTGATCGCCCTACTATACGATTTTTCCCCGGCCTAGAAAAGCGGCTTGCGCTCTGTAATCGGTTCTCTGTGGCCGCGACTTTACCGTTCTCGCCGCCAGTCGCGCCGGAATCCTTGCGTGCGCGCAGAAAGTACGCATCATGGAGACCCATGCTAGTCGGCGAATGGATGAGCCGCGATGTCGTCTCCGTGGGGGTCAACGACAAGATTTCCCGTGTGGCGGCTCTCATGTCCCGGCTGCGTATTAAACAGGTGCCGGTGCTCGACGAAGACAGGCTGGTGGGCCTGGTGACCAGGAGCGATCTCATCCGGGCCTGTCCCCCGGACCTCAACCCGTTTTCGTTGCTCGGGCCCATCGCGCAGGAACTGGCCCAACCGGTCCGCCACTTTGTGACGAGCGAGACGGTGACGGTGGGGCCCGAGACGCCGCTGGAGGGCGCCGCCCACTTGCTGATCGCACGCAACATCAACGCCTTGCCGGTGGTTTCTGCGGGCCGACTGGTGGGCATCATCGCCGGTTCGGACATCTGTCGCGCCCTGCTGGCCGCTTTGGGCGCCGGCGTGCCAGGGGTGCGCATCACCTTTGACGTGGGCGACGACGAAGACGTGTTCACCTTCGTCACGGATTTGGCCCGCAAGCACGGCGTGCGCGTGGTGAGTGTCACGGCGTTTGAACAAGAGCGGCAGCGCGTGGCCGTGGTGCGCGTGGATTGCGAGAAGCCCGACATGGTGGACGAGATCTGGCGCACCGGGCACCGGGTTTCCAGCGTGGCCCGCTTTGCCTAGAAGTATCCGGCCGCGACCAGAGCGTTGTACGAGGTGGTTGCCATCTTGGTGGCGCCAACCAGCGTGGGATGAACCCCGTCGGCAGTCTCGGTCGGAATGTCGGTTGGATCGAAGCCGCAGTCATAGTGATCGATGATATAGACCGGCGACGATGGCGTGGAGTTGGTCGAGGCCCAAGCGGGGGTCAGCGCCGCGGCCAAGGCAGCGACGTTGGTGAGGCAGCTGGTGCAACCGCTCGGGTCCAGCTTGATGATCTTGGAAACAAAGAAGATGACGTTGGGGTTGTTCTTGCGGAACTCGGCGATGACGGCGACGAAGGACGACAGGATTTCCGAAGTGGCGCGTCCGTCCCATATGTCGTTGGTGGCGAAGTGCATGAGCACGATGTCGCAAGGTTCGGCGGCCCAGGTCTGCAGTTCCGCATAGCTGCCACACCCCTGGGGTTGCTTTGTGCACTGTGGCCGCGTGCTGGTTGACGGCAGGTAGGTCACCCCGTATCCGCCGTGTCCCTCGGTCTTCACGCTGGGAGTGTTGGCCCCGCAGCTCTGGTTGTTCGTCACCGTTCCCACGAATTGGAAATTGACGTGATTGCCCGCTATCAGCTGCGATGACAGAACCTGGGGGTAGCAAGTGGAGCCGGTGATGGAATTGCCCAGCATCATCACCTTCCACACTCCGGTATGAGTGCTGCCTCCACCACCCGTGGCGCCACCTGTGCTGGTGGTGCCCCCGGTAACGGTTCCGCCCGCCGCGGCCCCGCCACTCATAGTTCCTGCGGTGGCGCCTGCGCTTGGCTTCGAGCCGCCCGAGCTTCCGCCGGTGCTCTTGGTGCCGCCGGTCGTGGCTGTCCCGCCGGCTGCGCTGGTGCCGCCGGTTGCAACGGATCCGCCGCTGGCGCTGGATCCACCCGCCAGCTTGGAGCCGCCGACGGCCGTCGAACCACCCGGGCTCAGTGAACCGCCCGTGGCTCGCGAACCGCCTGTGCTTGTGCCGCCTGCGGCGGAGACACCACCGGCATCCGACGCGCCGCCGCTGGCCCCGCCCATGGTCGTGGTTCCACCCTTCTCGGGCGAGCCGCCCGTCAGAGAGGCACCGCCCCTGCCTCCCGACCCAGCCACCTGTTCAATACCACCGCTGCCGCCGCTGGGTTGACCGCTGCCACCGGAGCCCGCAGTGGTGCTCGGCGGCGCCTGAATGGTCCCGCCCGATTCCGCCGGACTGCCGCCCAGGGAGCCGTCGGTTCCGGATGCGCCGCCGCCGTCACTGCCGCTGCAGGAAGCCAGGATCGCGCTGGCCAAGAGCCACACAGACGTTCGCAGGGTGATTGAGATGATCTTTGTCATTTTGCGACTCGTTCTTGTGACGCTAGCATGGCCTCGACGAATCGAAGCCGCGCGTCTGCCTAATGGCAATCTAGGGTCTGAGCGGTGCGTAAGCTTCACGAAATCGGTGAGGCAGTGTGTTTCTCGATGGGGAACGCCCACACATCGAAGAACGCCGTGCGCCATGCGCTATTGACAGCGCGCGCGTCCGCTCGTACTCTACGGCGACCGTATTTAAAGGAGCCTCCCATGACACGATCGCTTGTCCTATCGTACGCCTTGCCGATTCTCATCCTCGCCGCTTGTGGAAGCAACTCGAATACCCCGGGCACGGGCACCGGCACCGGCACGGGCACGGGCACCGGCACGGGCACCGGCACCGGTACCGGCACGGGCACCGGCACCGGCACGCTGACGCGCGTTGATGTCGAGAACGACATAGACGTCGCAACCATCTGGACACCGGCCAATGTCTACGTCATCCCGGATGGCGCGACCGTGTACGTGAACGCGGCGCTGACTATCCAGCCGGGCACAGTGGTCAAGCTGGGGCGAGATTCCCAATTTTCCATCCAGCCCGGCGCCCAGATCAATGCGAACGGCAGCGCCCTCTACCCCATCGTTTTCACTTCGATCAAGGACGACCAGGCTGGCGGAGACACCAATGGCGACGGCGCCATGTCGACTCCGGGGATGAATGACTGGAACTCAATCGTGGTTTCCGGCAACCAGTCCAGCTTTAGCTACTGTCAATTCCGTTACGGGAGTACCGGCCTTCAGCTCTACGCCAACAACCTGACTGTCGGATATGACATCTTTTACACCAATGCCACGGGACTTGATGGCTCCCAGGGAGGTTTCACTGGAGTCTCAATAACCAATAACACGTTCTACGCCAATACCAATCCAGTTGTGGTCAACTCCAATTACGCCGTTGATAGCACAAATATTTTCCATTACCTGGTAGCCGGCCAGACATACACGAACACGTTCCAGGCCATTCAAGTTGACGGTGACATCGAGGTCACGATCACGTGGAGCAACATCGAAGTTGCCTACACCTTCAACCGCACGGGCGCGACTACTGATATCGATGCCGCGCTCACGCTGGCTCCCGGAGTGGTGGTGAAATTCGGCCAGGGGGATAACTGGCTTCTTAACCCCGGGTCAACCCTCAATGGCTTCGACACCGCGGTCTTTACTTCGCTCAAGGATGATTCATGGCTTGGCGATTCAAACGGGGATGGCAGCGCCACCACGCCTGGTCCGGGCGACTGGGACGGCATTGCGGACATTCGCACGCCCGGCCCGACGCTCTACCTGGACGGCCCGAACGTCTACTACGCCGTCTACTAGCACTACTGATTGAATTTCGGACCGAGTCGGCGCGTCGCGAGGAAGGCCCGGCCGCGACGAGCGCCGAGGGAAGATACTCGACGTATCTGACCGAGAAGCGAGAAAGCGGACGGACCCCGCAGCAGCGACGGCGACGGGAGAAATTCAATCAGTAGTGCGAGGCTTTGTACGTCCGCCGCCGCGCGAAGTGACAGTCCGCGCGGCGGGCGGATCAGTCCGCTCTTTGGAACACGCGGCATGCCTTCAGTCGACGTGCCGCTTGGCGCGGTCGGCGGCTCCAGAGCGAGAGGTGGATCGCGTCGGCTTCACATGGCCGACAGGAATAGCTCCGCGCTCGCGATGGCCCCCGCCGATCCATCATCCCCGCCAGCAATGAGCACCGCCCCGCTGGGCAGCAGTGTCGCCGTAAAGAGCATCCACGCCACGGTCAGGCTGCGGGTGACGGTGAATGTCCCGGTGTCTGGGTCGTATACCTCTGCGCTCGCGAGAGCCCCGAATTCATAGTCCCCGCCTGCAATGAGCACCGTCCCGTTGCGGAGCGACGTCGCAATGTGATCAGTCCTCGCTGCGTTCGGCCTCTGGGCTGTCGCAAATGTACCGGCGCTGGGATCGTATGTCTCCGCACTCGCGAGAGCCGCGCTGCCGCCCCCTGCTCCGCCGACCATCAGTGTCTTCCCGTTACTCAACAGGGTCGCTGTGTGGTTGACCCTTCCCGCGGTCATGCTGCCGGTTGCCGCGAAGGCACCGGCGCTGGGGTCGTATAGTTCCGCGCTCGCAAGAGCGTCGGTGTAGACGCCCCCGCTGACTCCGCCCGCAATGAGCACGGTCCCGTCGGCCAACAGGGTCGCTGTGTGCGATTCCCTTGCCACGGTCATGCTGCCGGTTGCTGCAAATGTCCCGGTGCCTGGGTCGTAGACCTCCGCGCTCGCGAGAGCCAGGCTGCTCGACCCGCCGGCAATCAGAACCTTCCCGTTGGGCAACAACGTGGCCGTGTGTTCGTACCTTGCTACGGTCATGCTGCCGGTTGCTGCAAATGTCCCAGTCCTGCACGGAGGGCGGGGGATTGGACGGGATCGTGGTTGCGGTAGTGAACTTGAGTCCCGCTATTTGGTCCACCGCAGGAGGTGTCCCTCCGGCGACGAATGTGCAATTCCCCGAACCCGTGTCGGTCGTGGCCCCGGTCCCGCCCGCGCCCGCGAACCCACCCCGGCCCGTCGTGCCGCCCGTGGCCGTCGTTCCGCCGACAGGGGGCGTGCTGCCGGCCAAGATGAGACCGCCTGACCCACTTGCGTCCGTCGACGTCGCCCCGCCTGTGGCGCCACCCGCGCCGGTCGTGGTCAGGCTGCCGCCGCTGTCCGTTGCGCTCGCCCCGGTGCTGATCGCGCCACCCGTGCCGCCCGATCCCAGGGGCGCATCAGGCGGCCCAGCATCCTCGACGGCACCCGCGGCACCATCGTTGAGGGGCTTCGCGGTTCCAAGGGGTGGCGCAGAAGCGCCGCAGCCCAAGGCCAGCACGCCAAGTGCGAATGGACTGCACAATCGGTTCAAATTGCGATGGTTGGCCTTCATGGCTGCTCACCTCGGCGGGGAAGAGGGGTAGATCTGGGATCCAGAAATCCCCAGCTCCCGAGCGAGCCGGCTGAAAAATGAGCCGTCCGCCCTTCGTTCGCAGGACTCTCCCGCGATGCCTGCGACGAGAACGGGAGACTGCCAGCGAACCCGCGATTGCGGCCTCTGCCTGGCACGGTGAAGGTGCCTTCTCACACTGAACCTCTGAAATCTCCTACGAAGAGAGAACGCAACTGGCAAGGACCATCAGCTCCCGGGCGCGTGATCGTCCAGGAGTGAAACGATCCACCCGGGTTGTCATTCACCGCATTACCATGGTAATATAAACTCATGACGCTGGCGCAATCCAAGGTCACCGCACAGGGGCAGATTTCGGTTCCGGCGGCAGTGCGGCAGAAGCTCGGCATTGGGCCGGGCGCCGTGCTCGAATGGAGTGAAGAACAGGGGCAGATCGTCGTGCGCCGTGCTGGCCGCGTCACGTCTGCGGAGATTCACCTGGCCGTGTTTCCCGGCGAACCGCCGCCGACCAGAACTGTCGCAGAAATGAAAGAGGGCGTGCGGCGCCTCACTAGAAAGCGACATGCGCGCCATTGATACCAACGTTCTGCTGCGGCTGCTGGCCCGCGATGATGCGAAGCAAGTGGCGGCGGCCGAGCGTTTCGTGGAAGGCGGGGCCTGGGTTTCCCATCTGGTCCTGATGGAAGTAGCGTGGGTGCTGGATAGTGTGTACAACCTCGCGCCTGCCGCGATCGCGACCGCGATAGAAATGCTGCTCGTTCACAAGAATCTCACGCTTGAGAAAACCGAGGTTGTGGCGGCGGCAATCGCGCAGTTCCGCAAGAGGCCGACCCTGGGGTTTTCGGACTGTCTCATCGTCGCAGCCGCGCGCCAAGCCGGGCACGTCCCTGTGGGTACGTTCGATCGGGAATTGGGCAAGCTCGACGACGTGCAGAGACTCTGACTGTGCAATTTCGTGGAGCTGAACGGGATCGAACCGTCGGCCTCCCGACCAAGGCAACAGCCGCGACGGCGGCTGTGCGACGCGCAAGTCGCACAGCCGCATGAGTCGTTCCTTCTCAATGAAGCTTGCGATATACGCCAATGACCACGCCCAGCAGATTGACACTGCGGAAATCGCGCTTGCGCACCACAATGGGTTCCATGGCGGCATTGGCGGGCTGGAAGCGGATGGAGTCGCCTTCTGGGTAGTAGCGTTTGACTGTGGCTTCGTCGCCAATCATGACCACCACGGTTTCGCCGACATCGGCCTGGAGCTGCTTGCGCACGAACACGTAGTCCCCATCCATAATGCCGTCCTCGATCATGGACTCGCCCTTCACGCGCAAGGCGAACACCTCGCGGCTTTGTCCAATGAAGAAGCGATCCACCTTGACCGTGTCCTCATAGTTGCGCACGGCCAGCAGCGGTTGCCCGGCCGCGACCTTGCCCAGGATGGGCACGTCTACGGTTTGGCCGGTAGACAGCAAGGGACGTAAAGCGCGCGACTTGAGGTCCTCGCGCTGCAAGTACCCCTTTTTTTCAAGGGCGCGCAGGTGATCGTTCACGCCGTTGGTCGACCGGATGCCGAAGTGGCTGCCGATCTCGCGCAGGGTGGGCGGATAGCCGCACCTGGTGATCGATCCAGAGATGAAATCGAGTACCTCGCGCTGACGATCGGTCAGGTCGCTGGAGGGATCTTCGTCGCGAACGATGGTCAGGTGGCCCATGGGCACTCCTCTCGCGGGGTTACTGAACAAACGTATGGTACGGAACATATGTCCCGTGTCAAGTTCATGTCGGAAAATGCGGGGCGGCAATGCGGGCGAAAGCCTTCGTCGACGGACGCGGTTCGCACGCAACTTTGCCGAAGCCGCGCCGACAAGCATGGCATGAGCGAGATTCCGACCAGTCCGACCCTGAAGGCCATTGTCGGCGAGGCCCCGGCCCTGCGCCAGTTGCTCGTGCGTGCCGCGCGCGTGGCGCCCAGTCGCATTCCCGTGCTGGTGACAGGAGAAAGCGGAACGGGCAAGGAGCTGCTTGCGCGCGTCCTGCACGAATTGGGTCCGCGGCCCAAGGGGCCGTTCGTCGCGGTAAACTGCGGTACCCTGGCGCGCGAGCTGGCCGAGAGTCAGCTCTTCGGACACGAGCGCGGCGCTTTCACGGGCGCGGGCGCGCGGCGCGCGGGTTGGTTCGAGGAGGCAGCCGGGGGCACCCTGGTGCTCGACGAGATCGGCGAGTTGCCCATGGACCTGCAACCCAAGCTTCTGCGTGCGCTGGAAACCGCGCGCATTCGCCGCGTGGGTGGCAGCGGCGAGATCGCCGTGGATGTGCGCGTGGTGGCCACCACCTTGCGCGACTTGCGCCGGGACACCCAGCGCGGCTCGTTCCGCCTCGATCTCTTTCATCGCCTGGCCGGCTTCGAGCTGCGGCTGCCGGCCCTGCGCGACCGACCAGGGGATGTGCTGGCTCTGGCCCAGCACTTCCTCGACGAGTTCAAGCCCGAGCTTGGCGCGCGGGTCATCACCGCAGATGCCGCTGCCAAGCTCGCGGCGCATGACTGGCCCGGCAACGTGCGGGAATTGCGCCACGTGATTCGCCGGGCCGCACTCTTCACCAGCGCCGCAATCGACGGCCCCAGTGTGGAGATCGAAACGATTGTCGATGGCGCGACCAGGACATCACGCGCGGCTGACGGTCCTGGGCCCGTCGCGGGCGACAGCGTTCACGCGGCAGCGCCGGTGCTCGAAAGCGATCTGCTGCCCCTGCGTAACAAGTCCTTCGAGCAGATCCAGACTGACGTGTTCGTCTGGGCCCTGCGCCGCAATGGCAATAGCCGGCGCCGTGCCGCTGCCGCGCTCGGCATCTCGCGCTCGACCTTCTGCGATCGGGTAAGAAGGATGGGACTCGGCAGCGGTCCCTTGCTGGCAAGCCAGTGAGCGTTTCTGCCTACCGCTCAACGGGTTTGGGAACCGCGGGCTCGTTCGGTGCTGGCGGCGCTGGCCCAGGCGCGGGGGGCGTGGCTGCTGGCGCTGGCGTTGCCGGTGGGGCCGGCGTCGGCTCTGGGGCCGGCGGCGCGGGCGTCGGCTCTTCCTCGTGGGGCGGATTATCAATTTTCGGATCGAACTGGGCCGTCTGAACAGGCGGCGGTGGAGGCGGAGGAGGGGGCGGAGGCGGAGCGGGAGCCGAGGGCTCTGGGGCGGCCGGCGGGGGCGCTGAAGGTGCAGGCGTCGGGGTCGGCGCTGGGGACGGCTCCGGGGCAGGCGCTGGCGCTGGTGGTAGAGGCGCGGCGCTGGCCTTGGCCGCGATCGGCTTGGGGCCTGAGGCCGGCGCGCCGAAGGGCGAGGTCTTGGTCCATATCGGCGCACCCAGGTGGCTCAAAGGTCCGCTGATGCGGAAGCCGTACAACCCGTCGGGACGCTTGCCCCCGACGGCCGCAAATTCCATGATGGTGCGCAGCTTGTCGGAACTCTTAAGCAGGGCGTCGCTCAGTTTGAAACGCACGTAGAGATCCAGCGACGAAGAGGCCAGGGAATCGTTGAGCTTGATCTCGCCCTCGACAAAGAGCTCGCCATCAGGCGACTTGGATTGCACGCCTTGCAGGCGTCCCACGCCCTTGTCGATGGCCACGCGGCCCACGAAGTCGCCCAGACGGATCTTGGGAAGTCCGAGACCCTCGGCCAGCAGCGGGTTGTCGCGGATGATCAGCTTGGCCTTGCCGTCGCCCAGCGCGCACGCGCTGCAGGTCCAGGTCAGTGCCCCCACCATGGCCGAGTTGTGCAGGCCGGATGTCTTTTCGTCGAACTTCATCTCCAACGTGCCGAACAGGGGCAGGTTGATGGCGGCCTTGACCCAGGGAAGCTCGGACAGATCGATGGACGCAGCCGATATGTGAAGTCCACTCTCGGTCTTGCTGTGGGTTGACTCTATGTCCACGTCACCACCGAATACTTTGGCCGAAACCTGGTAGGCTTTGCGGCCGGCCAGCGCCCCCAGAAGTGACCAGCGCACCTTGGCCACTGGGATCGCGATGCGCGTGGGCTTGCCGCCAGCCGCGGGACGCGTGGCGACGGTGATGTCCTTGAGCCGGAGGCCCAGCCCCAGCGCTGGCCCCTGCGACTTGACTTCGACGTCGTAGCCTTGCTGCGCGGCCATGGCCACCAGGTAGTCCGTCATGCGGCCGTAGGGCAGGGTCAGCACCAGGACCAAGAAGAACACGAACAGACCAAAGGCTGCGGTGGCTGCCAGCCTCCAGTACTTGCGCAAGCGCTCGCCAATCATCTAGCCCTTGCCCTTCGCCGCGGGCGCGGCCTTCTTCTTCTTGTCGTCCTTCAGGCGCTCGTAGGCGGTGGCGGTCAGCTCCACGTCCATCTTGTCGCCCTCGCCGAAGCTGCGCCGGATCTGCAAACGCGTGACCACGATGAGCCGAGGGTTGGTTTCCACCTTGCTGAGGAAGGTGGCCAGTTCTTTCAGTCCCACCTTGCGCAGTTTCACGTCCAGACTGTGTTCCATGTAGCGTTTGCCCGCGGGAGCGGGCGGCCGGTCCACGGTCTCGGGAATCTGGATGCCGGCCTCCTTGCCTGCGGCTTCGAGATCGGCGGCCAATTGCGGCGGCTCGACGCCGATGCGCGTCTCCTGCGAAACCATGCGCGCCTTGGCATCCAGGTAGTCGTCGCGGTGGTTGGCAATGGCGGCCAGGGCTTCGCGCGTGTCCTCGTTGCTGTTGCTGATCTCCTGCAACGAATCGACGATGAGGTAGCCGGTCAGCAGCAGGGCGAGCAGGGCGACGGCGCCAGCGAGCACCGAGATGAGCTTGCGCTCGCGCACGGCCATGCGGTTCCATTCGGCGCTGGCATAGGCCAGCGGCCGTCGCAACAGATCCCTGATTCTTCCAATCAGACGTTTGAAGAATCCCATGACTTCCTTATGGGCACTTCGAGTTGACGGTTAGGCTGAACTGCTTCGCGCCCCCGCTGACCTCGGTCAGTGGGCCCTTGTTGATCTCTTCGAAGCAATCGACCTCTTTGAGTTTGGCCACCACGTCGTCGAGCGATGCGGCCGAATCGATGGTGCCCTTGATGCTGGTCTTCTTGGATTTGATTTCCAGGTCCTGCACGTCGATGGCGACCTGGTCGGCCGGCGGCATGTTGCGCGAGATGCGGTCGAGCAGGTCGTAGGCCGTGACCCGCGGCAAGGGCGCCATTTCGTCGCGGAAGGAACGCTTGAGCGCGGCTGTCACCTCGGTCGCGTCGGAACGGGCTTCTCCGAAAAGTTCCTTGGTGGCCACGCGCAGTCTTTCTTTGAGTTGCTGCTGTTCGCTGGACAGGCGCCGGAGCGCGATGGTTCCATCCACGGCCGCACAGGCCAGCAGCGCCGCGGCCAGCAGGGCCAGGTGCCCCGCCTTCTGGCGCACCACCGAGAAGCTGGCGCGGTACTGGAAAGGACCGCGCCGCAGGTCCAGTTCGCGGTGACCGCGCGCCCCGGCCCAGGCCAGGGACGTGGACAAAGCCAGGCGTGCGCGTTGGGTGGACCCCTCTTCATCGACCACGGATATGGCTTCGACCTCGTCGGTACCCTCGGCGAGCGCGGGCTCAGGTGGGGCTGGCCACAGACTCGTGGGGATGCCCAATTCCTCCTGCAGAAACTCGGCCAGCCCCTGCAAGCGCGAACCGCCGCCGGCCAGGAGGATCGTCTCCACCGGCTCCTTGTTTTGCGCGCGAAAACTGGCCAAGGTCTGGCGCAGGTCACGCAAAAAGGGCGCCAGGCCTTCAAGCAAGACCGCGCCGAGCTGGCGTTGCACGGACGTGGAAGGTGGCCGCGCGCGGCTGGGAACGAATCCGTGCGTCTGCTTGGCCTGCTCGGCCTGGGCCCAGGTCCATTTGTCGCCCGAGGCGCGCGCCAGGGCCAGGGTCAGCTCCTCGCCGGCGTGGCTGCTGGTCCGGCCGTACACCGCCTCGTCGCCGCGCAAGAAACACAGTTGGCTGCGCTGATGGCCGATGTCGATGAACAGGCGAAAGCCGGTCGATGCCGTCTCGGCGGGGGCGCGCTCCTCGGCCAGCAGGGCGTGATACACGATCGGCGCGGGGTAGAGCGTGCGCGGCTCCACGCCGCATTGCTTGAGCGAATCGAGAAAGGCCGCCACGGTCTCGGTGCGCGCCGCGACCGCCAGGGCACGCGAGCCGGCGACTTCGCTGTCGCCGGTCTTGGCTGCCGACAGGATGACGTGGTCCATGACGACCTCGGACAGGTCGTACATGATTTGCCCTTCCAACTCGTAGCCCACCACCTGTTCGACCTTGCGTGCGTCGGAGAAGGGCAGGTCGAGCACGCGCAGGGCGAGCATCTCACCAGGCAGGGCCATGTGAACCGTCGACTGCGAGGGCAGGCGGGCCACACCCGCGCGCAAGGCCTCGGCCTGTCGCTCGGCCAGCGGGGCCTCGCCGGGCGGCACGATCTCCTCGAAGGACGTGTGCAGCCGCACGCGGCGGAAGCCCACGTCGAAGACTGAGAATTTGACCGACCAGGATCCCAGGTCGATTCCGGTGATGGTGTGAGCCATGGGTCGCTTGCCTCGCTCCTACTCTTCTCGCCAGTATTGGATCACGCCCGCAGCGCGCTCGCCCTCGGGGTTGATGGTGACGGGGTTGGCCAGAACGCGTGCGCTGTCCAGGATGACGATGATGCGTTTCTTGACCTTGCCCGACTCGCCCGTGGCCACCACCCGGTACACGCGCGGCGGTCCCACGTAGGCCACCTGTGATAGCTGCGCCTTCGTGATGGTGATCCCTGTCAGTGTCTGCATCAGCTGATAGCGCGGATCATCGCGGGCGATGGAAGCGGCGGGATTGGCCAGCACCCCGATCAGCGCGTCCAGCGAATCGAATCCGACCGCCTGGCTGCGCTCGCACAGGATGCTGGCCAGCGGATAGAGGCGATTGTCATCGAGGATGCTGAGGTCCGCGGGCGGCTTGCTGGGGTCAGGGAAGAGCGCCGCACGCACCAGGCCCACGATGAGTGGCGTGCAGTCGCCCTTGACCGAGGCCAGGTTGACCTTGCAGTCAGGGTTGCTGGCATAGACGGTGAAATTCGAGGCAAAGGCTTCGGCGTAGTCGGGGTCCATGCCGCGAACCAGGTTGGTTTCATCGACCGTGTCGTAGCGGTCGTTGTGCGCCTGGTAGGGATCGTCGCGCTGGTCATAGCGGTAGTCTTCGGGGCCTGAAGAGTTGGCGTCGACGGCAAAGGCTTGCTCGTCGGCATCGGCCCAGTCGATGAGAGCCCGCGCCAGCTCGACGCGGTCGACGAACTGGCCCTCGGCATTGCGCTGCTCGAACAGCCAATTGTAGCGGGGCGACGCCATCAGCGCCTGCAAGAGACGGAACACCATGATCTGCTTTGGGCGGTCGGGAGTCACGCCGCCGCCGCAGTTGATGTCGATCTTGCCGTCCTCGTTGGTGATCTCGGCGTCCATGTGCCCCGTGGGAATGCCCAGGCCGGTGGCCTCTTTGGTGTCAATCCCGATCAGCCCTGACAGCATGGCGGTCTCCATCTTGGAACCAGCGAAAAAACCCAGGAGCGGGGTCACGTAGTCGGTCACGCGCAGGCTGATGCCCAGGTCCTGGCCCGTCGAATCGGCGAGCATCTTCTGCGCTTGCTGCATGATGGGCTCGACGAAGCGGAGCTGAATCTTGATGAGCAGGCGTGACAGCGCCAGCGCGGAGCGGGCCAGATAGTGCGCGCGCACCTCGTCGCGGGCGTTGGCCGCCTGGGCCGCGTCCACCGTGGTGCCGTAAGTGAACTGGCCGACCAGCGCAATGAGCAGGGAGAGCGACGCGATGGTAATGAGAAAGGCCACGCCGCTCTGGCGATCGCGCTCGCGGCGCGCCCGGAAACGCGCGACCAGTAGCCCGCGCAACCCTGCCGGGGCGGCTGTGGAAGGTACGGGCTTGCGTGCATCCATGGCGTGTCCTCAGGCCGGCTGTGGGCGATAGCCGACCCGCTCGGTGACCTGCAGCCTTGCCGTGCTGGTGAAGGTCACGGCCTGACCCCGCTCATCAATGACGGTCAGGGAAATGCGGACTTGCGTGGGCAGGTATTGCAGGCCGTCCGCCCCCATGGTGTTCCATTCCTCTTTCCACTCCTTCTTCTTGAAGTCGTAGTAGCTGAACTTCACGCTGGCCACCGCCGGACACAGGACGTAGGTTTCGCCGGAAATCTTCGCGGGATCTTTGCTTTGCAAACGGCGGGTTTCCCGGCGCATCAGGTTGGTGACCATGTGGTCGTCGGGATCGGGCTCGGAAAAATAGCTGACCACCGCGGTGTCGGCCTCGGGCCGATCCGCGCGCAGTCGCTGGTGACCAAACCACGAGAAGCGCAGCTCGTCGAGGTCGGCGTGCGACGCGCCCACAAACATGGTGCGCTTCTCTTCCACCCCGATCTTTTCGGATTCCGACAGAAACGCCATCTCCACTTCTCGGGTCATGCGCATGAGCGCCACGCGGATGGTGTGGGTTCGTTCCTGCGTGTCCTCCATGCGCTTCTTCACCCGCGCGGTCTGGCTGAAGGAACCCCACAGCAGCGCGGTCACGAAGGTCATCAAGGCCAGCGCCAGCATCACCTCGATCAGGGTGAAGCCGCTGGTCGCGGTCGGAAGTGGTCTTGTGAGCCGACGGCGATTCATTTTCCGAAGGGTTTCAAGTTGATGCCGGACGAGCCCGTGCCCGTGATTCCGGTCGAGCCAGTCGCGGGGGTCGCAGCCTGGCCGCCCGCCGCGCTGGCGGCAGCCGAACCTCCCGTCAAGGCCATGTCGAGCTTGGATGGGTCAGTCATGAAGTTGACGACCTCGAAAGACTGCTCCGGCCGCCCGGGCTCGTTCCACTTGACCTTGACCACCACGCGACGGACCGATTCCTCCAGTCCCACGCGGATGGGGTCCATCAGTGTGGACATGAACCCGCCCATGAAACCAGCCAGCAAGTCCATGGGATTGGTGGACTGGGTCTTCTGCTGCGCCGCCTGTTGTACGTCCTGGACCGCGCTGGTGGGCAGCTTGACCTTCTCGACGGCGGCGTACCATTTCACGCGCGGGAATCCCTCGTCGGTGAAATCGCCCGAGTCCTCGCCCTCCATCTCGCTGAACCCTACTTCCAGGATGTTCTGCTCCAGGGCCGAGATCTTGGTCCGCGCCAGGAAGGTGGCGGCCGTGAGCATGCGCGAGTGCAGGGTGGAGCGCACGTCGCCGGTCACCGTGCGCGTGAGCACGACCAGGGCGATGGCCAGGATGGCGATGGAGATCATCACCTCAAGCAGCGAAAAGCCGGATTGAGTTTGACGGTCGCGGCTCATGGCAGGATCTCCTTGCCGTCGTCGTCGTACTGCTTTTCCAGGGGCGGCTGGACGTAGAAATTCTTGATCTGCACGCGGCCGGTCAGGGGATGCACCACCAGGGAGTAGACCGTTTCTCGCTTCAAGTCGGTCAGGTGCACGATGGCGGCCTCGGTCATGCCCAGAGGGAAAAAGTAGATGTAGCCCTTGCCGATATCGAGCGGGTCAGCCAGACGCGGGGTGTAGAGGTCGGCAATGCGCGCGCCCTTGAGGTCCACCGGCTTCACCGCCATTTCCTTGAACGCGCCAAAACGCGCGCGCTTGGGGCGGAACGGCTCTGGCTTGTAGCGCGCCTGCATCTCCTCCAGGCCCGCCTTTTCTTCCAAGAGTTTCTTGGCGTTCTCGGCCTCCTTGGCCAATTTGTCGGCTTCCTTCTGGCGCGAATCCTCGGTCTCGCGGCCGCCCGCCATGATGAAGCGATCGTCCGATACCTCGGCCCAGTAGCGGCCCTTGTCCATGTCCAACACCAGGCGATGAACCCTGCCCGTGGTCGAGGCGCGGTCGAAGAGATAGCGCACGGCGCCCGCCATCTTGCTGGCCGAGGCGCGCAGATCGCTCTTGGCCATCGAGCGAAGGCCCATCGCGGCCGAGGTGACCATCAAGACAACGAGCACCATCACCACGATCACTTCGATCAAGGTCATGCCCGCGTCGGCAGAAGCGGCCGGCGCGGAACCTGCATATGTGGGTCGTCCCGTCACTACTCCTGGGCCTTGATGTCGTCGGCCGTGCCCTCGGTGCCATCAGGCCCCACCGAGATCACGTCGATGCCATCGGTGTTGATCTGTCCCGGACAACGCATGATGAAATCCTTGTTCCAGGGATCCTTCTGCCGTCGGGGCATGTATTTTTGCGCCACCAGATCGTCCATGCTCTTGGGACACTCGTTGTTGTTGTCCATCATGTACTGCTGCGCCTTTTGCATGATCTCGTTGACCTGGATGCGCGCGGTTTTGACCTGACCTTTCTTGAAGTAATTGAACGCGCCCACACCCACGGCGCCCATGATGAGGGCGATGAGCGCGAACACGATCATGATCTCCATCAGGGTCATGCCCGCGTCAGCGAAGCGTTTGCGCGTCGGGCGTCCGGCCCGTGATGCCTCGGTTCGATTCTCCAGCTCGTCTGTCATGGCTCTCTCCTTGTTGAAAGAAATCGGCGTTACTGAACCATATTTCCCATGTCCATGATGGGGACCAAGATCGAGAAGATGATAAAGCCCACGCCCACCGCCATCATGAGGATCATGATGGGGGCCAAAAGCGAAGTCATGCGGCTCACCTCCATCTCCACGTCGCGCTCGTAGGCGCCGGCCACGTTTTCCAGCATGGCCTCCAGCTGCCCGGAGCGCTCACCCACGGCCACCATGTGGCACATCATCGAGGGGAACTGGCCCGATTTCTTCAGCGTCGCCGCAATGGATTCGCCCTCGCGGATGGCAACGCGCGCGTCTTCGATGACCTTTTCCAGCACGGTGTTGTTGAGCACGCGCTTGACGATATCCAAGGCGGTCAACACGGGCACGCCCGAGGCCAGCATGGTGGCCAGGGTGCGGGCAAAGCGGGCCACGGCCAGCAGCCGGATGAGGCGCCCGACAATGATCACTTTCAACTTCACCCGGTCCATGAGGGCGCGGCCCTTGGGTCTGCGCGCCCAGCGCCGCAGCACGATCACAAGCCCGATCAATATCGGCAGTACCAGCCACCAGTAGCCGCCCGCGATGTTGGCCACGGCGATAAGGAATTGCGTGTTCCAGGGCAAAGCCTTGCCCGCATCGGCGAAGATGCCGGCGATGGGCGGCACCACCACCACCATGAGCACGGTCATGACGCCGGTGCCGACGATGGCCATCAGGATGGGATAGGCCATCGCGCTGGTGACCTTCGAGCGCAACTCGTTCTGCGAATCGAGGAAGTTGGCCATGCGGGCCAGCACGGCGTCCAGGTTGCCGGCGCTCTCGCCCGAGCGGACCATGTTGACGTAGAGTTCGGGGAACACCGCCTTGTGCTCGGCCATGGCATCGGCCAGCGCACTGCCTTCGTTCACCTTCTGACGGATGCCGGCTAGGATCATCTGCAGCTTGCGGTGATCCGACTGTTCGGCCAGTGCCCCCAGCGCCTCGGCCAGGGGAATTCCCGCGTGCAACAAGGTCGCCAGCTGGCGCGTGAAGATCGCCACATCCTGCGCGCGCACGCGCTCGAACAGGCGCTTGATGTCGACCTCGCGCCGCAGGCCCTTGCTCCCGCTGGCCGACGCGGCCACCGCGCTCTTGGTCTGCTTGCCCGCCACCACCTCGTGCAATTCGGTGATGAAGACGCTTTCCTTGCGCAGGATCTGGCGCAGGCCCTTGGGGCCGTCGGCCTCACGGTTGCCAGCAGCCGGCTTGCCAGCGGCGTCGATGCCTTTCCATGCATAAAGCGGCACGTGGGCGTCTCCTGGCTAGTTGGCGTCTCCGGTGGTGATCATGAGCACCTCGGCTGCCGCGGTCATTCCGGCCAGCACTTTCTGCGCGCCGTCTTCGCGCAGGGTGCGCATGCCGCCACCCTCGATGGCCGCGCGTTTGATGGTGCCGGCATCGGCGTTCTTGATGGCGAGTTGGCGGGTTTGCTCGTCCACCATGAGCAGCTCGTAGATCGCGGTCCGGCCCTTGAAGCCGGCGTTGAGGCAACTGGCACAGCCTCCCTCGCGCGCCCGGTACAGCATGCCGGGGGGGGGCGGCGTGCCTTCACCCTTGAAGCGCACGCGGCGGGCCTTGCCGGCGAAGAAGTCCGCTGGGTCAAGACCCAGACTCACCAGATCTTCATCTGTGGGCCGGTAGGCTTCGCAGCAATCGTGGCACAGACGTCGCACCAGACGCTGAGCCAGCAGGGCCATGAGCGACGAGGCAACCAGGAACGGCTGAACACCCAGGTCGACCAGACGGGTGATGCCGCCGGCCGCGTCGTTGGTGTGGATGGTGGAGAGCACCAGGTGGCCGGTGAGCGAGGCCTGGATGGCAATCTCAGCGGTCTCCAAGTCACGGATTTCGCCGACCATGATCACGTCAGGGTCGTGGCGCAAGAACGAGCGCAAGCCATTGGCAAAGGTGAGTTCGATCTTCTCGTTCACCGCCACCTGCGAGATGCCGTCGAGCTGGTACTCGACCGGATCCTCGATGGTCAGGATGTTTAGATCGGGCGAGTTGATCTTGGCCAGGCACGCGTACAACGTCGTGGTCTTGCCCGAGCCGGTGGGCCCGGTCACCAGGAGGATGCCGTGGGGACGGTGGATGAGGTCGTCCATCTGGCGCAGGTGATCGTCGCCGAAGCCGATGTCGGCCAGGTCGTGCAAGATGTTCTCGCGGTCGAGCAAACGAATGGTGATGCGTTCGCCGCCCTTGACCGTGGGCGCGGTGGCCACGCGCATGTCGATGTCTTTGCCCGCAATTTTGCGCCGGATGCGGCCGTCTTGCGGCAGGCGCTTCTCCGCGATGTTGAGCCCCGCCATGATCTTCACGCGCGAGATGATCGAGGGAATGAACTGCCGGGCCGCCCGCCGCGTTTCATACAGCACACCGTCGATGCGATAGCGGACGATGACGTCCTTCTCGCCGGGCTCGATGTGGATGTCGCTGGCCCGTTCCTTGACGGCGTTGAACATCAGGGCGTTGACCCAGCGGATGATGGGGGCTTCGTCGTTGACGTCGAGGATGTCCACCAACTCCTCGGCCGCGCCCATTTCGTCTTCGCCTTCGCCTTGGCCCAGGGTGCCCGCGTCTTGTCGGCGCCCGTAGACCTGGTTGACGGCGTCTAGGATCTTGTTGCTGGGAACCAACAGAGGATCAAGGTCATTGCCCACGGCACCCCGCAGGTCGTCCAACGCGCCCACGTCGAGCGGGTCGGCGGTGGCCACCGTGATCTTGTTTCCGTCCTTCTTGACCGGAAGCAAACGATGCTGCTTGGCAAACGCGATGGGGACCAAGTTGGCCAGGTCGCCGTCGACCTGCTTGGCGTCCAAGTCGGCCGAGAAGGGAATGCCGAGCTGGATCCCCAGCGCGCGCAGCACATCTTCCTCGCTGGTGGCGCGCGCCTTCTGCAAGATCTCGCCGACGCGACCACCTTCGCTGACTTGCTGGGCAAGGGCCTGCTCCAGCGCCTCGCCGGTGACGGCCCCTGCTTCCAGCAGGATCTCGCCCAGTCGCTTGCTCGGCATGCCTATTCCTTGGCCGGCGCGGCAGCCGGATTGCCAGGGGTTATGGCCGGTGGCGCGGGCGCGGCCTTGCTCGCCGGCGCGGCCGCTGGGGCGGCGGGCGCTGCGGCTGCCGGGGCCGCTGCCGTCGCCTTGCGAAGCCGTCTGGCCCTGCCCTTCACCTTGGGCGGCGTCAGGGCTGGATGCGAAGCCGGCAACAGCCTCTCCTCGGCGGGTGGTTCTTCATCCATGTTGTCGGCTGGTGCGGCCGCAGCCGTCTCTTCCACCTGGGGAGGCGGCGCAGGCTCAGACTTGGCCGAGGCCGGCTCGATGGGCGTCGAGTCCTCGCCCTCGTCGCGCTCTCGAATCTGCCGCAGCTCCCCCTCCTCATCCTCCATGTCTCGGACAGCCTTGTTGATTTCCTCAAGCATTCCCCGCTTGCGCCGGAAGTCCATGTCCTTGTCCAGCGACACGCGGTCCTCCAGCGTGCTGTAGCGTTCGATGAACTCGCGTCGCTCACGCATCTTCTTTTCCGCCACTCGGCGCAGGTCCGAAAGGTCGGAGATCACATAGGGCGTGATCGCGATCAGGATGTTGGTCTTCTTCAAGTCTTTGGTGGTGCTGCGAAAAAAGAAACCAATCACCGGGATGTCGCCCAAGATGGGGACTTTGGTAATAGTCTCGCTGGCCCGGTCGCTCATCAGGCCGCCAATCACGATCGTCTGCTGGTCGCGCGCCACTACGGTGGTCTTGGTGGACCGCTTGGATGTGGCTGGCCCGAGGCCGTTGTAGTTGGCTGCCTCGACGTCAGAGACCTCCTGTTCCACGTCCAAGCGGATCACGTTGTGTTCGTTCACGCTGGGCAGGAGCTTGAGCTTGAGCGCCACGTCCTGGCGGTTGACTGACAGGTACGGCGTAACACTGGCCGCACCGGTCAGAGCGGTTCCCATCATGGCGCCTGGGAAGGGCAGGTTCTCGCCCACCGTAATCTCACCCTCCTGATTGTTCATGATGAGGATGTGGGGGTTGGAGAGCACGTTCACGTCGTTGTTGGTCTGTAGCATCTGCAAGAACACGCCGAACGAGGGGATGTTCACATTGAGAACACCGAAGAGCTTGGTATCCGCAGGATTGATGGCGGGCCCGAACAGCGCCGCGCTCAGGCCTCCCATGTTGTTGAGCAGGGTTTTGGGATCAAAGGCGGCACCCAGGGTCTGGTTGGCGTTGAACCCGCCCAGCAGCAGGCTCTGCTGTCCGGCGATGTCCTGTCCCTTGCCCGCGTGGTACGAGACACCTATCTGGCGAGCCTTGTCGGTGGTGACCTCGAGAATGAGGGCCTCGATGAACACCTGCTTGCGGGGCGCATCCAGCTTCTCGATCACCCGGCGCAGAGCCTGGAAATCCTTGAATGACGACATGACCAGCAGTGAGTTGGTGGGCGCATCGAAAGTGACGCGCACGTCGCCCTCGAACATGAGCGCACTTTGATTGCCTTGCTGGTTCTGCGCCGGAGGGGCGGCCGTCGGCGCGGTGGAGCTTCCCCGGCGCCGCACCCCGGTGGCGAGCGAGCCCACCACCTGGACGCCGGTGATGGCACTCAACGTGGCCGCCAGTTCGTCGCAGTTCGCGTTGGCGCAGTTGTAGATGTGAAAGCGGTCTTGGGCCGCGCCGCGCACCGATTCCTCGGGCGACACGTCCAGCTTGTGGACCAGGCTGACCAGCCAGTCGTAGGCACGCTGGTTGGCCACCACGATGAGACTGTTGGATCTCTCGTCGGGAACGATCTTGGTGATGGTCATTTCCGTCGACAGGTCGCCAGGCGGGCCGGGCTGTGGTTTGGGCGGAGCCGGGGGCGGCGAGCCGGGCTGGCGCTTCTGACCGGTGCCCAACTGCTGCACGGGCATGATTTCGGCAATCCGGCCGGCCATGTCGATGGCTGACGTGTTCTTGATGCGGATCATCCAGATCCTGTCGCGATTGGCGGACGGGGTGTCGAACTGCCTGATCAGGTTCACCATGCGTTCGATGTTTTCCGCCTGGTCCGTGATGATGAGCGAGGATCGGTAGGAGATGATGTCGGCCGATTCGCTCTTGAGTCGGTTGAGTACGGCGTTGGTCAAATCATTGGTGTCCAGGTACGACACGCGCACCAGCTTGGTCACGTAACGCTTGTCGTGGGGCACTCGATCATTGGCGCCCACGAAGGGCAGGGTGGTGAACCTTGCGCGCGCAGTTTCGACGATGCGCAGGAACTTGCCTGACGGCTCAACCGTCAAGCCCACCGACTCCAGCGCGGCGAAGAAGAGCCGATAGGCCTCCTCGGGCGTGATGAGCTGGGGCGCGACGATGGTGACTTTCTTGCCCGTCAGCGGGATGGAGACCAGGAACTGCGAGCAGGTGATGCTTGAGATCCAGCCCACCAGATCGATGACATCGGTCTCGGGCTTGAGGTTCAGCTTCACGATGCGTTTGCCGGCGGGAAGTTTCTTGCAAGAGTTGAACTCCTTCTCGCCCGGCAACTCGACTACGCCGGGTTTGGCCGGAGCCGCGGCGGCCTTGCCCGCAGGCGGGGCTGGCGCGGGCGCCGGCGGAGGCGGGGCCGGCGCAGGCGCGGGCGCGGGCGGCGCCCCGGGTCGGCCCGGGAGTCGCGGCAAGAGTCGCGCGGGTCGGGGCGGGGGTGCGGGCTGCGCTGGGGGCGTCGCCTCGGCGTGCGCCGACGGCGACGGCGCCAGGAATGCCACCAGATGAGCGACGAGAGCGATGACACTGGTGGGGGCCAGTGTGCGGCGGCGACGTCCGGCCGTGGCGCCCGAAAGCATCGCCCGCCCGCCGGCGTCTGTATCTCTAGGATTTCGTTTCATCGGATTGTGTAGTCCTTTGTGACTTTCTTGCCGTTGGTCTCCATGCCCAGGGACAGATGGCTGGCCGACTTGAGCTTGGCGTAGACTTCGAGTGCCTTTTCAGGGCTCGTGATTTCCAGGCCATTGATCGACGAGATGACGTCTCCGTTCTGCATCCCGATCTTGGCGAAGGGTCCGTCGGGCTTCACCGCGTAGAGGCGGAAGCCGGCGGCCTTGCCGTCGCGCATTTCAGGCACGATGCGCGCCGAGCGCGAGAGCAGCGACATGTTGCCGAGAACCGACTCCAGCGTGCCGCGCTGGATTTCAAAGGTGTTCTCGCCCGTCTTCTTGATGCCTTTGTCCATCTCGACGGAGAGAGGATCGGTTCCGCCAGCGGCCGAGGCGGCAGGAGGTGGCGCGGGCGGCGCGGGCTTTTCAATGAGATCCAGGAACTCTGTCTTGCCGGCGTTGTCGAGGTAGATGCGGGTTTCTTCGATCTCAGTGACCGTGGCTCCGTGGATCTTGCCGCCCATCGGGTAGGCCCCGGTGGATTTGATCTCGGTGTCGCGGATGACGGCGACCGACCACTTCATGTGGATCATGCTGCTGGGCGGTGGCGCGTACATGATGGCCAGCAGGGCCAGCGGAAGCGCGGTCTTGACCGCGTCTGGCGAGGTGGGTTCCGGGACCCCGCCATCGGGATGTGGGTCCTCGATGATGGGAGGACAGGTCGAGCAGAAGATGTTCCGCCGGAGTATTGCCTCCGGCTGCTTGCTGCTGGCGGCAGCGGCGGGCTCGGATCGGCGCGGTTTGCTGGCCGTCGCGGACGGGGCCGGTATCAACGCCACCACTTTGGACTCCACCGCGATCGAGGCCGCGTTACCGAGAAAAGTTGCGCACAGGGCGACGATGGCCAGGTCGAGCGCCCAGAGATATTTTCTCAGCAGAGTTTCCACGACTTTCCTGGCTGCAAGAGCAACACCGGGGCCAGCCAGGCCATGGGAAAAACCTAATAAATCACGGTGGTTATGCCTTCGCGGCGTTCACTCCCCCTGCCAATTTGGCAAGGCATTCCAAGAGGGGGCGCCGCCTGGGCAGGCCGGGCCGCGGATCGCGGGTCGCGAGGGCGTGAGCGTGAGCGAGTTCGTGGGCGGTCAGCGAGGTGCGGAGGGCGTGCCGCGGGCCACATGCGAATCACTCGCGCGATCCGCTGGTCGCTACCGCTTCCGCTCTCGCCCACGCCGGCCGCTCGGCGCCGTACCGGCATTTCCCGACAGGCTCTATCCAGGCTCCGGCTCCGCGACCTCTCCTCTCCCCTTCGTGTTCTCAATCGTCGTCGCTTCTTTGCCTTCGGCGGTGTCTTCAGTCGGCACCCCTTCCTTCTCCTCCTCGAGGCGTCGGTAGATGGTCCTAGTCGCGATCCCCAGCAGCTGGGCGCAGAGCCGTTTGTCGCCTCCCACGTGGCCCAGGGTGGCGTGGATCACGCGTCGCTCGATCTCGCCAAGCGGTGTCCCGATTGCGAACGTGATGCTTTTTCCGTCGCTGGCGTTGCCCTGGCCGGTGCGCACCTCGACCGGCAGGTCGTCCAGCTCCACGGCAGTCCCGCGCGACAGGACCACAGCCCGCTCGATGGTGTTCTCCAGCTCGCGCACGTTGCCTGGCCAGTCGTAGCGCACCAGAGCATCGGCCGCAGGACGGGCGAAGCCCGCCAGATGGCGGTCGTTTCGCTCGCCAAAGAAACGCAGGAAGTGCTCGGCCAGAAGGGGAATATCGTCGCGCCGTTCACGAAGCGGCGGCACACGCAGGGCTATGACATTGAGTCGGTAGTACAGATCCTCCCGAAAACGGCCCTCGCGCACGGCAGCGCGCAGGTCCTGGTTGGTGGCCGCAACCAAGCGCAAGTCAACCTTGGATGCTCGGCCGCCCAGGCGCTCGACCTCACCCTCTTGCAGGACGCGCAGCAGCTTGACCTGCACGTGGGTCGGGATTTCGCCGATCTCGTCGAGAAAGAGCGTGCCGCCGTCGGCCTGCAAGAAGCGGCCGTCGTGACGCTGGATGGCCCCGGTGAACGCCCCGCGTTCGTAGCCGAACAGCTCGGCTTCGAGAATCGTTTCAGGCAGGGCCGCGCAGTTGACCGGCACAAAGGGACCCGATGCACGCGGCGAAGCGGCGTGGATGGCCCGCGCCAGCAATTCCTTGCCGGTGCCTGATTCGCCCAGAAGCAACACCGTGGCCATGGACGGCGACGCCTGCATCACCGTCTCCATGGTGCGGCGCCAAGCCAGCGACTGGCCGATGAGCGCCTTGTGCCTTTCGGCCGCCAGTTGGGCGCGCAACGAGCGGTTTTCCTGCAGCAGATTGTGTTTTTCCAGGGCCTTGCTCACGGCGCGAACTACATGGGCGCGCTTGAGCGGCTTGGTCACGAAGTCATAGGCACCTTGCCTCATGGCATCCACGGCGTTCTCAACCGAGCCATAGGCAGTCATGAGGATGGTTTCGGTCTCGGGCGAGACGCTGCGGCTGGCCTTGAGCAGGTCGAGTCCCGACATGCCGGGCATGATCAGATCGGTGAGTACAACGGACACCGGCTCGCGGCGCAGGATCTCGAGCGCGTCTCCACCGCTGCGCGCGGTGAGCACGCGCAGTGATTCCCTCTCGAAGATCTTACTCAACGAGTCGACGATGCCCGGCTCATCGTCCACAACCAGGATGGTCGGGGCGGAAGAATTCCGGGCCGCGCTGGCTTCGGTGTCGCTTGTCACGTCTGGAGATCCTTGTGTCGCCTTCAAAGCGGATGCCAGGTGCATCAGACCCAGCTTAACCTGTCCAACCACACGGAAACACGCCGTTATCTGTCTGCGGCGTGCTGGCGAACCCGATTCAGTGCCATCTTGACATAGTTTCCGTCAACCCGCCCGTCTCTTTGTCACTCTGGCAATCGCACCAGCGGAAGCCAGAAGTCAGCGCCGATCAGGGGCCGACGGAGCCGACGAAACTGGTCACGCTGGAGGCGGCGAGCGTGACGTTCACCGTTGCGCCACCTGCCGCGGTACCGACGTTGGCGAGGTTCTCGCTTGCGGAGGTTCGGTAGGTGGTCAGCGTGCCAAAGCGTCCCGCATCGATCGTCAGAGCGAGCGGTACCGTGGAAGTTCCGGCATTGATGGCCACCACCGCGACCTGAGATCCGGCGGGGTCCTTGAATGCGGACATGTACACGTTGCTGGCCGGACTGGCGACCGCATCGACGCGAATCCAGCCCGGGCGAACGAAGCGGCTGTACTGGCCGATGGCGTAGAGGCGCTTGGGCTGGGTACCACCGGTCTGCGCCAGGCAACCGTTGCCAGTGCCCCACGCCCACCAATAGTTGAAGGCGCTCCACTGACCGACCACCAGATCCATATGAACCAGCCGGGCGACGACCAGCCCGTCGGTGATGCTGGTGTCGGCGGCCCACGCGGCCGTGCTGAACTCGGTCATCCAGATCCGCTTGCCGGCGGCCAGCGAATTGGTCAACGTCGGAGTGGCATACGAACTGGCGTTGCTTTTCGTGTAGTCGTACTGGTGAACCGCCACCACACCCAAGAGAGCCGAAACATTCGAGTCGTTGAGAATCGGAACAACGAGGTCTTCTTTCACGCTTTGGAACTCGGGCGCCATGATCTTCAAGGTGGGCAACTGGGTGAACACGCCCTTTTTGGTGAATTCCGTCTTCAAAGTCCCGAGAAATGTATCGAATTGGGCGGCCGTCCAGTCAGCCGATTCATACGTGCACTGGAAATTCGGTTCGTTTTGCAGCGAAAGGACCGACAGGTCGACGCCCATCTTTGCCTTGTAACCCAAGACATAGTCTGCCAGGACGTCGGCATAGTCCGCGTAGTGCGCGGGATCGAGGGTGCCGCCCACCTCGGGCGTGTTGTAGTTCATGGTCTTGTAACTGTCGCTCACCTTCCACTTGCTGATGCTGTTGTTGGGCGGAGTCCAAGGCGTGCTCATGAACTGCGTGACTTGATAGTCCGAGCCCGCGGCTTTGATGTCGCTGATCAGCCCACTGGTATTGGTCACATCCCAGTTCGTCCAATTGAGCGAGAAGGTCTTGCTGCCGTCGCTGTTGGTGGTGTACTGGTAAGAGCCGTCTGAATTCTTATTTATGAACTTGTCATCTTCGTTGGGATTTTCTCGAAAGGGGATGCGGTTCCGCAGAAGGGAAAGCCCGGCCCCCTTGCTGATGCTAAAGAGCGCATCGTAAACTGTGGTCTTGACCGACGCGCTCGGCGGATAGAGCCACGCATTGCTGATACCGAATCCATCGATCACCTGCTTGGCCTGTGAGTAGTTGACGTTGGCGCCGGTATTGGGTGTTCGCGTTCCGCTCGAACTCGTCCCGCCCGAGTTGGTCGTTCCACCCGTTGTCACCGTTCCGCCAGTCACTGCTCCGGCCCCGCCCACGACGCCGCCGGTCCTGGCGCCGCCGGTTGCAACGGTGCCCGCAGCTCCGGCCGCGCCCGTGGCGCCACCAGTCTTGGAGCCACCCGTGGTGCTGCCGCCGGCCGCAGCGCCACCAACCGCGCCCGCGGCGCCGGCCATACCGGTGGTGCCGGCGATTGCAGTCGTGCCAGCGGAAAAGGGAAGGCCGCCGGTGGCCTCGGTCGTTGCACTGGTGCCTCCGGGCGAGCCTCCTGCGCCGCCCGGGCTCGGAACACCGCCGGTTCCCCCGGTCGCCAGCGCGCCAGCGGTCAGACTTGAGCCGCCGGTATCGAGCGGCGTCGTGGCCGCGTCGTGCGTCGGCGGCGCAACGTCGCTGCCGGGGCGGGATCCCGGGGGACTACACCCCGCGCTGCTCGCGGCGAAAGCAAGAAGGAATAGGGTCTTGGCGGTCGTGTTTCTGGACATGCTGCTGCGATCCCACACCTAACAAGGATTCAACAATTTATCGAGAATTCAATTGGGTATGGGGCCGTCTTTCCCAGTCGCAGCTTGTTCACCGCCGGCCAGAGATTCGACCTACTTGCACACGCCGTTTTGGCAGGCAGCGGGCGCGCTGCACGCGGTGCCGCACGCGCCGCAGTTGGCGCTGTCGCTGCCGAGGTTTGCGCAGACTCCGTTGCAGTCAGCCAAACCGGGCGCGCACGACGAGCAGCAGCGAAACCCGGTATCGGGGTAGGAAAAGTCTTGCGCCAGCGTGGCGGCCATGAAGGTGCAACCCAGACCCGGGGCGAAGCTGTCGAAAGCGCCCCCTCGGATGGTGTACATGTTGCGCCCATCGGCCAACGTGCCACGCAGATCGTTGGTCCATTCGGCGAGGTTGCCGCTCATGTCGAAGACCGCCGCACCAGCGTCGTTCGGGTCGAGATTCCCGGACGTTGTGCAATGGCTGAAAGAGCCCACGGTGACCGCCGCGTTCTGGTTTGCCTCGGCGCCGTTGCACAGTGTCGCATCGTATGCAGAACCGTAGGGGTAGCACCCGTTTGTGCAGATACTCCCGAATTCGCAGGCAAAACCCCATTCGTCGGTGACCACGCTGGCGTTGCTGCGCGTGACCCGGCACAGGCGCATGCCAGCGGCACGGCAAGCGGCATCGGCGGCGGTCCAGGTTACCGAGCTCCAGGGCAACACCCCGGTTCCGGTTGCACTGGTTGGCCGCGAGCAAGCGCGCGCGGAAGACGAGCCTGCCGAGGTCGCGTTGGCGTCGACGCGGCTGGCTTCGTAACTATACATATAGTAGCCGCCACCGGGCGCACCGGCTGCGGTGACATTGACGACCGCATCGCGCACGCCCTTGCACTCCTGGCCCGCGCACTGGGGCAGTCCCAGTCCGGCCGGGTTGTCCCAGCTTTCGTCGATCAGCCCATCGCAGTCGTTGTCCTTGCCATCGCAGATCTCGTCGGTCGGTGTGGAGGCGACGGAGCCCGAGAGATCACAGGCCGGGGCCAACGTTTTGTCGGCTTGGCACTTGATGGTTCCGACACGCTGGCATTCACCCAGGCCGGTGTTGTCGCTGCAGGTTGTGCCTAGGACTGCGGACGCGAACTCGTCCACAGCGCCATCGCAGTCGTTGTCCAGCCCATCACACCACGACTCCTGCGCCACGATTTGGTTGGGGCCGGTCAGCTGCACGGTGTCTGGGTAGTTGCAGATCCAGCTTGGCTTGCTGGCATCAGACGGGGTGGTGCACACGGGGAAGCTGGCGCTGCCAGGGAAGTTCGTCGAGTCACCGGGGCCCTTGCCACACTCGCCCGCCTGGCGGCAGAAGTTGACCGTGGGCTGGATCAGGCCGGGGTCGTCCCCATCGGTGAGACCATTGCAGTCGTTGTCCTTGCCGTCACAAATTTCGGGTCCATCGGGCGTGCAGGCGTATTCACAGCCGTTGCTCGGGTTGTGGTCGAGATCGGACCATCCTTGCTGGCAAGGGCCCATCTGACACTGACCCTTGCTGCACAGCCCGATGGCGTGCGCGTAGCTACAGGCGACGGCGCAAGAGCCGCAGTGTCGCGGATCGCTCTGCAAGACGAAATCCTCGTCGACTGAGCCATCACAGTCATTGTCGAGGCCGTCGCAGATCTCCACTTGCGGCGTCACTGCGCCGGTACAGACCAGGGTCCCCGCGGTGCACGCCCAGGCGCCCAGGCGACACTGACCGGTGCAGGTTCCAGTTTGCAGGTTGCAGCCGTCAGCTCCCACCGGATAGCAAGGCTTGCCCAGGTTGGGATCACTCTCGTCGATGAGCCCGTTGCAGTCGTTGTCGATGCCGTCGCAAACTTCCGGACTGGGTTGGCCCGCGCCGACGCAGATCGGTGCACCAGCGATGCAGGTCACAACGCCCGGCTGGCATCCGTTGCTGCCGCACGGACGGCCGACGTCCGTCGCGTTGTCGTCGATTGTGCCATTGCAGTCGTTGTCGATGCCGTCGCAGATCTCGACGCCGCTGTTGGTCGGCGTGCAGGCATACTCACACCCATTGTCGGGGTTGCCGTCGACATCGAAGTAGCCTGGCAGGCAGTCAACGCCGCATTTTCCCTGCTGGCAGCGTCCGCTAGAATGGGCGGCCGTGCACACATGGCCACATTGGCCGCAGTTGGCCGGGTCGGTCTGCAGGTCGAAGCCTTCGTCGATGGTGCCATTGCAGTTGTTGTCCGCGCCATCGCAGATCTCGACGCCGCCGTTGCTCATGACGCATTCACAGCCGTTTCCTGCCTGGCCATCCAGATCGACGTAGCCGGGATCGCAGCTGCCCACCGCGCACTGACCTGCCAGACAGGCCGCTTGGCCGTGAGCGATCTCGCAGACTTTCCCGCACACGCCGCAGTTCTCTGGGTCAGTCTGCAGGTTGGTCCCATGGCAAAGCCCGCCATCAGTCGCGATCCCGGGCTTCGCGTCGGACGGCTTCGCGCCATTGGCGTCCCCGGCATCCCCCGGGTTTCGCAGAAAATCGTCCCCGGCGTCGGTGCCGGCCGACCCGATGATTCGCTCAACATTGGCCTGCCGTTGCTGACAGGCGCCCAGCGCCAGCGCGAATGCCAGGGCGGTGCCGAACGCTGCAACCTGCCACCGTCTGACCTCGCGCCCGGGCATCTCATCGGTCGTCGAGACACCAGGACCTTGCGTACGCGTCACAGCCGCTTCCATGGGCCTCTAGTGTACAGCCTTACGACGGGCGCCGTAAGAAACCGAGTGTTAAAGACCCGAGCGTCACGTCCGGACTGCCGTGGCCTGCGGTCGGGCGAGCGCGGGCCCTTCTTTTTGCCGGCGCTTGTCCAGGCGCATCTCGTCGTCAGCGACGCGAACCAGTTCGTCGGATGTGGTGCCATCCTCGGGATGGTCAGCGATTCCAAAGCTGAGGCCGATGGAAAAGGGAGCGTCGGTGCGGGCCTGAGACAAAGCCCTGCGCAGGCGCGCGAGCAACGGTTTGGACCCAGTTGCCCCGATCTCGGGGAAGATCACCGCAAACTCATCGCCCCCGACCCGGCAGAGCACGTCATGGGTGCGCAGCGAGCGCTCGAGAAACTCGGCCACCCAGCGCAGGACCAGATCCCCTTCCGGGTGGCCGTAGCTGTCATTGATGGCCTTGAGATCGTTGACGTCGATCATCATGACGCTGAAGTGGCGCTGCGGTTGGCGGCGCGCGCGGCTCAACTCTTCGGTGAGGCGCTCGGTAAAATAGCGGCGATTCCACAGCCCGGTGAGATCGTCACGGTAGGCCAGGGCGCGATAGGTCTCCAGTCTGGCCAGTTCGTGGCGCAGATCGGCGTTTTCGCGCAACAAGTCCTTCACGCTCAGCGGTTCCGCGGCCTGAGTGGGGTTCTTGCGCCTCACAATAAATGTTCTAGCAAAAAGGGTGCTGGCGCGCCAACGCCTCCCCGTATAATCCATCGCACAAACATGTCCTTTCGTAGCGCAGTCCTCTTCGATCTCGACGGAACCCTGGTCGACACCGAGCGCGACAACGTGGAGTCTGTCGTGCTGGCGCTACGACGCTGGCAGGTCGAGCTTGATGGCGCCGAACGCCACTTCGTGGTGGGGCACTCCTGGAACGAGATACACGCCATGCTTTGCCGCAACCATGGGCTGCACGTTGGCATGGACGAGGTCATCGCGCGGGCGGTGGAGGAAAAACGGGAGCTGCTTGCGCACAAGGGATACCAGCCGTTGCCCGGGGCGCGCGAAGCCATCAAGCGGCTGGGCCAGCGCGCGGCCTTGGCGGTGGTGTCAGGAGCCAGTCGGGTCGAAGTACACGAGGCCATCGCTGGGCTGGGCATGCTCGACGATTTTCAGATCTTGCTTGGGGCCGAGGACTACCGCAAGGGCAAGCCCGATCCCGAGCCCTATCTGACTGCGATGCAGTTGCTCGCCGTGCAGCCACAGGCCTGCATCGTGGTGGAGGACGCCGAGCCGGGTATTCTGGCCGGGCGCGCGGCCGGCGCTCACGTCATCGCGGTCAGGGCTGCCAACTACCTGGGCTACGACCAGTCCGCGGCGCATGTCGTGCTCGACACGCTCGACGAAATGACCGACGAGCTGTGCGACCGGCTGCTGGGGCCGTCGCCATCGATCGCGCTCGGCTAACTCCATGCTCGAGCACTTGCCCGCCGACGTGGTGCTCTTCGAAGTCGGGCCGCGCGACGGCTTGCAGAACGAGACCCGCCTGGTGGCGACCGCGGACAAGGTCGCGCTCATCGACGCGCTCTCGGGCTGTGGTCTGCGCGCCATCGAGATCACCAGCTTCGTCAATCCGCAATGGGTTCCGCAACTGGCCGACGCGGGCGAGGTCGCGAAACAGGTTGTGCGCCGTCCCGGCATCATCTATTCGGCCCTGGTGCCCAATCCGCAGGGATTGGACGCGGCGCAAGCGGCGGCCATGCCCGAGATCGCCGTGTTTCTTTCGGCGTCCGAAAGCCACAACCGCAGAAACGTGAACAAGAGCATCGCCGACACCCTGCGGGTTCTTGAGGATGTCGTGCCCAGAGCGCGTCGGTCCGGCCTGCGCGTGCGCGGCTACGTCTCGACGGTGTTCGGCTGTCCCTACGAGGGCGCAGTCAATCCCGCCAGGGCTGTGGCCCTGGTGGCGGCCCTGCGCGCAGCAGGCTGTTACCAGGTCTCTTTGGGCGACACCATCGGCGTGGCCAACCCGCGCCAGGTGCGTGACGTGCTCGCGCTGGTCCTGGCTGAAATCTCGCGCGAGGCTGTGGCCGTGCACTTTCACGACACGCGCGGCACCGCGCTGGCCAACATCGTGGTGGCCGTTGACATGGGCATCACCACCATCGACACCGCGCTGGGCGGGCTGGGTGGCTGCCCGTTCGCGCCCGGCGCCTCAGGCAACGTGGCCACGGAAGACGTCGTGAACATGCTGGAAGGCATGGGGGTGAAGACCGGCGTCCAGCTCGACAAGCTGATCGACTGTTCGCGCCTGGCCGCCAGCCTGGTGGGGCACGAAATGCCGTCGCGCTACTACCGCGCCGCCATCGGCTCGCGCTTGCATGCGGGCGGGGGAGGCCGACCATCATAGCGGCTTGCAACGTCGAACATTCGTGGCTTCCCATTCCTCGTTGAGGCGGTTGGCTTCTTCGATCGAGCGGTGCTTGAGCAGCCCGGGCGGAAAATGCACGGGGCAGAGGCGAGCAGAGAGGTTCCATACGGACGCGATGGTGGGCCAGAGCCGAGGGTCGTCTCGGTCGAGCCACACGGTGCCCTCCATCTCGGCGGCTGATCGGAATCGGTGGATAGGCATTCTAGTCCCCTTCGCGCTCGAGCGCTCGAAGCACGGCAATGACTGCGTCCGCATTCACGTCGGCAAAGTATAGCGACGGGTCCAGTCAAGAGCCAGTTCCGCTCAGTCACGATCCTGGGCGGGTCTTCATGCCGGAGATCGGCGCGCAGATCGGGCAGCGTGAGCGGTCGCGTGAGCGTGAGCGACTAGCGGCAAGCGACCTGGGTGGGCGGCTGCCGTGAGCGTGCGCGGCGCGCGACACGCGACACGCGACACGCGGAGCGCTCAACATCCAGAAAAAGTGTTACCTATGTGCCCGGTCTAAAACGTCACCCATCTTCCCGCTTGCACAACGCGTGCCTCACACGAACACGCTCTCGCCCACGGTCACGCGACCCGCGAGCCGGCCCTGCGAGCGGCCCGCAATTTCCCGACAGACTCTAGCCGCTCAGTGCCCGCTGGCGCAGGAAATGGTCGGCCAGCACCAGGGCCATCATGGCTTCGACGATGGGCACCGCGCGCGGGAGCACGCAGGGGTCGTGGCGGCCGCGCGGCTTGAGCAGCGTGGGATTGCCGTCGACGTCCACGGTTTCCTGTTCGCGCAGGATGGTGGCCACGGGTTTGAAGGCGGCGCGCACGATGATGTCCTCGCCGTTGGAGATGCCGCCCTGGATGCCGCCGGAGCGATTGCTGCGCGTGCGGATGCGGCCGTTGTCTGAATAGAAGACGTCGTTGTGCTCGGAGCCGTGCAGGCGCGTGCCGGCAAAGCCGCTCCCCACTTCGAAGCCTTTGCACGCCGGGATCGACAGCAAGGCTTTGCCGAGATCGGCGTGCAACTTGTCGAACACCGGCTCGCCCAGCCCGGCGGGAACGTGTCGCGCCACCGCCTCGATCACGCCGCCCAGGGAATCGCCATCGGTGCGGGCTTGATCGATGAGCGCGATCATCTGATCGGCAACGGACACGTCAGGGCAGCGTAGAATGTTCACGTCCACGTCCTGGCGGGTGATCTTTCCGCTGTCGACGGCAGCCTCCAGATCTTCGACCCGCTTCACGTAGGCCACGATCTCGATTTGCGCCTGCTCGGCCAGTAGTTTGCGCGCGATGGTGCCGCTGGCGACGCGACCGATTGTTTCGCGTGCGCTGGCCCGCCCGCCGCCCGCGACCGCGCGAACCCCGTATTTCGCTTGGTAGGTGTAGTCAGCGTGGGATGGGCGAAAGGCGTGGCGCATTTCCCGGTAGTCCCCGGAACGCGCGTCGGCGTTGCGCACCAGCAAGGCGATGGGCGAGCCCAGGGTCAAGCCGTCGTGCACGCCCGAAAGAATCTCGACGGCGTCTGCTTCATCGCGGCGGGTGGTGATGCGACTTTGACCGGGACGGCGCCTGTCCAGCTCGACCTGGATTTCCTCGGCGGTGATGGGCACGCGCGGCGGGCAGCCGTCCACCACGACCCCGATGGCCGGGCCGTGCGATTCACCCCAGGTTGCGATGCGGAAAAGCTGTCCGAATGTGCTTGCCACGATGGCCGACAGGCTACCACGACTCGCGCGCGAAGCCGGCGCCGTGGCGAATCCTTGCCGCACCTCGCATCAGCCGAAAGTGTCTTTTGCACGACGGCTGAGTTTTCTTGTGGAATTTCGCGAGAGTTTTCTTCAACGTAGCGGCCATGAGCACCAACGGAATCCCGCGCAAGTGGACGGTCGCGGACTCCGCAGAAACCTACGGCATCCGTTACTGGAGCCAGGGCTATTTTTCCATCAACGATCTGGGCCACGTGGTGTGCCACCCGCAGGGGCCCGACGCGGGTTCCATCGACCTGAAAGAGCTGGTCGACGAGGTCGTGCGCCGGGGCATCGGGCTCCCCTTGCTCATTCGCTTTTCGGACATCTTGCGAAGCCGCGTGGTGGAGCTGCACGAGGCCTTCAAACGCGCCATCACGGAGTACGGCTACAAGGGCGAGTATCGTGGCGTGTATCCCATCAAGGTCAACCAGCACCGCTACGTGGTCGAAGAAATCACGCAGTTCGGCCGGCCCTACCACTACGGCCTGGAGGCCGGCTCCAAGCCCGAGCTGCTGGCTGTGATGGGCATCCTCGACGATGAGGAAGCGCTCATCGTATGCAACGGCTACAAGGACGAGGAGTACATCGAGACCGCGCTCATGTGCTCCAAGCTCGGGCGCAAGGTGCTCATTGTCGTCGAGAAGTTCTCCGAGCTGGACCTCATCGCGTCCACCGCGAAGCGCATCGGCGTCAAACCCCGCATCGGCATCCGCGTGAAACTGGCGTCCAAGGGGTCGGGTCGCTGGGAGGCTTCCGGGGGCGATCGCTCGAAATTCGGCCTGTCCACGCGCGAGGTGGTCGAGGCGGTGCGCTTTCTGCGCGACGCCGACATGCTCAACTGTTTCGAGCTGCTGCACTTTCACCTGGGCAGCCAGATCTCGGCCATCCGTGCCGTCAAGAACGCCATGCGCGAGGCGAGCCGTTTCTTCGTCGAGATCGTCGGCCTGGGCGCGCCGCTGAAGTATTTCGACGCTGGCGGCGGGCTGGGCGTGGATTACGACGGGTCACAGACCAACTTCGCCTCGTCGATGAACTACACCTTGCAGGAATACGCCAACGACTTGGTGTTCGGCCTGCAAGAGGTGTGCGACGCGGCCGGGGTCGCGCATCCCACTCTCGTCACCGAATCGGGGCGCGCCGTGGTCGCCCACCATTCCATGCTGGCCATCGACGTGCTGGGCGTGGGCGAATTCGACGTGGGCAAGGCGCCCGACAAGCTGCCCGACAATGTTTCGCGCCTGGTGCGCAACATGTTCGACACGGCCCGCGACATTTCCAGCAAGAACCTGCGCGAGGCGTACCACGACGCCCTGGAGTATCGCGAGGAGGCGCTGTCGTTGTTTTCGCTCGGCAGCCTGTCGCTCACCGAGCGGGTGATCGCCGAGGATATTTTCTGGGCCATCTGCCAGCGCGTGCTCAAGGTCGTGCGCGAGATGCGCGAGGCGCCCGAGGAATTCGAGGGTCTGGAGCGCGCGCTGTCGGATACGTATTTCTGCAATTTTTCCATGTTCCAGTCGTTGCCCGACATCTGGGCCATCGATCAGCTTTTCCCCATCATGCCCATTCACCGGCTGGGCGAGGAACCCACGCGGCGGGCCGTGCTGGCTGACATCACCTGCGACTCCGACGGCAAGATCGACCATTTCATCGATCGGCGCGATGTGAAAAACGTACTCGAGCTGCACCCCTACAATATCGGTGAGGGGTATTTCCTGGGCGTGTTCCTGGCTGGCGCCTATCAGGAGATCCTGGGCGATCTGCACAACCTTTTTGGCAACACCAACACTGTGCACGTGTCGCTGGCCCCGGGCGGCGGCTATCAGATCGAGCACGTGGTCACCGGCGACACGGTGACCGACGTGCTCAAGTACGTCAGCTACGCGCGCGAGGACCTGATGGCGCGTGTGCGTCGCTTTGCCGAGCAGGCCGTGCGCACCAACGGCATGAGCCTGGAGGAAACGCGCTCGCTGCTGCGCATGTATGAGGAAGGGTTGGCCGGGTACACCTACCTGGAAAGGGGATAGCGGCTAGCGAATCGCGGTTCGCGTGAGCGTGAGCGAGTTCGTGTGCGATACGCGGGAGTCGGAGAGATGGTGTTTCGGGTGCCGCGATCCGCGACCCGCTGGACGCTGGTCGGACATGCTCACGCGACCGCTCACCCTCACGCTGGCCGGCGTGTTCTGACAGGCCTGTTCAAAGGCCGGGACCGCCTACTTTGGCATCAGTTCCGCGATGGTGATCGCGCCGATGCGCGCCTGGCGGGCGTCTTCCAGGTCTTTGATCAGCGTGGCCAGTTCGGGCGATGTGCTGCCGGGCGCGGCTTCCAGATCGGTCGAGCGGAACGCCGCCAGCACGTCCTGCAGGCTGATGCTGCCGGGGGCACGGCCTGGGATGAATCCCTCCTTGTCGCCTTGCACCTCCGCCAAGAAAAGCATGGCCCTTGAGCCGAGCGGCGATGTGATCGATGACCTCCACTGACAATCTGAATTCGCGGCTCAGAGAAGCTCGATCGATACCTTTGCCGCCGCGCTGATAGTCCGCGGCGACGAAAGCCAGGACTTGCGCGGCGACCAGACCGTTGATGGGCTCGTCGTCGCGATGACGTCGTTCTTCCGCCTCCAGCAGGCGCAAGTTTTGGATGGTGTTGGCGATCTCGGCGCCACCCAGCACGACCCACCATGAGATGTAGATCCACAAGAGAACGAGCGGCACCAGCGCCAAGGGGCCGTACACGCCGCTGTAGTTGGCGAGCAGTATGCCCTTGGCGAAATGAACGAACCCCCATTTTAATCCTTCCAACGCAAAGCCGGTGATCAAGGTCCCCGCCAGGGCGGCGTACCAGCGCACGGGGATGTTGGGCAGCATCCAGTTGACCAGGAAGAGCGCGCCGAATTGAATCGACAGCGGCGCGAAGAAGCGCGCCAGGTGACCGGACCCGATGAGGCGCCCCGACCAGTAGAGATAGGCGCCAGCCAGAACCGGCAGCAGCGTCACCACCGGGTAGAAGATCAAGAACTTGCGGAACCACGACCGCCGCGCCGTCACGTGCCAGATATCGTTGAAGGTATTCTCGACGGTGTCGTAGAGGAAGTAGCAGGTCGCCAGGGTGAACCCCAGACCCAGCCCGCCGGCCGCGCCGGTGGCGACCTTCTCCGAAAAGGACGCAAGCTCGCTGACCACGTCACCCATGTCCGGCAGAACCTGCGTGGAGATGAATTCCACCAAGCGCGACTGGGCTTCCAGGTTGTGCGTTTGGCGCAGGGCCGCGAACACCAGCGCCAGCAGCGGAACCAGACCAAGGGTCGTCTGGTAGGTCAGCGCCGCTGCCTGCTGGGGACAGCGATCGCGTACCCACTGCTTGATGATACGTAGGCCGAGGCGCGCCAAATACACGCCGGCGCGCGCGGGCCGCGACAGCACGGCCACCACCTCGTGCGAGGGCGCGCTGATCGCGGTTCTGATGTGGCTCAGCGTTCGACGCATACCCATACTTTCAGGACGTCAGCCACGACCAGTGCACGAACAGATCAATGCCCGCAAAGCGAAAGAGCCGGATCGAGCCTGGCCGCGTGGGTGTCATCAAGGGTCATTGTAGCCCACAGGAATCGTTCCATCCTATGCGCGATGTGCGCGCAGATTGTCCGCGGTGACCCGGTCGCGCGCTACCTGGGCTTCCTCGAGCGTGCGGAAGCGAAACACGCCACGGGGATATGCGCGCGGAGCGATGGCAAAGTACCTTGCGCAGTGGCGCGCGAATCGCTCGAATCCATCGCCCGACAAGACCAGAACGGTGGCGCGAGCCATATCCTCCGGCGAGCGGAACTTCTGTACGCGATTCATGGCCTGTCATCCTCGAGATTGAAGGCTTGTCGAAGCATGGCCGCATCCTGGTGATCAAGGGGACGAATTGTGTCCTTCTTCAGGCGATAGAGCGCCCCAGGTGTGGCCACGCGAATCCGAACGCCCGCCACCGTCTTGGTGTCCGCCTCCACGGTTTCGTAGCTGGCCGCTGATCCAAGATGGGTCATGATGTCGAGGTAGAGATCGCCTGTGGGGGTGTCCAGCATCATGCCGCCGGCGCAGATGGTGGCCCGCGGATTGATGACGTTCTTGCCGGTGTACTTGGGCGTGCTGCCGCCCGTGGGCTCGAACATGGACACGCCCTCGGGATTGATGTTGCCGCCGGCCGCGATGCCCAGGCCGCCCTGGATGATGGCGGCCAGGTCGGTGATGATGTCGCCGAACAGGTTCTCGGTGACGATCACGTCGTAGTACTCGGGCTGCTTGACGAACCACATGGTGCAGGCGTCGACGTGGTTGTAGTCTTGCTTGATTTCGGGGTAGGCCTCACGACTCGGCCTTCACCCTTCACCATGGAGACGCCTATGGAACATTCGATCGCTCTCGTCACCGGGGCCACTTCCGGGCTCGGCCATGCGGCAGCCCGCCTGCTCGCCGGAGAGGGCTGGCACGCGATCATCGTCACCGGGCGCAGCCTGGCCGGGGCCCAGCAAGCGGCCGCTCAACTCGCGGCTGAGAACAAAACAGTGATCTTCACGCCGCTGGAGTTGGATCTGGACAAGCCGTCCAGCGTTCAGTCCGCCGTTGCCGAGCTTGTCAAGCGGGGTCAGCCGATCGATTTTCTGCTGCTCAATGCAGGGATGGTCCCAGGTAAGAAGCGTGTGATCACCGCGGCGGGCATCGAGGAAGCTCAGGCCCCGCTGATCGGCCATCATCAACTGACTATCGGGTTGCTCCGCGCCAACCTGCTGAGCCCCAACGCGCGGATTGTCATCGCCGGCGCGGAACCTGCCCGTGGGGGCGTGCCGATGTTCAGCTACACCGATGTGCCAGCCTTCGCGGCCAAATACTTCCGGGGAGACCGGACCGCCGCTATCGAAGCCCTGATTCGCAACGGGCCAAACGTGAAGTACGTGCCCAACAATACGTATGCCGACGCGAAGCTCATTATCGCTTGGTGGGTCGCGGCGCTGGCGCGCCGGCTACCCTCCGGAATGGCCGTGTACGCTGTCTCGCCCGGTGGGGCGACCGCCACCAAGGTGGTGCGAAACGCTGGCCCGGCGTTGAAGTATCTGTTTATCCCAATCGTGAACCTCATTCCCGGCATGAATCAGACGCCGGAGACCGCGGCCCGTCGGTACCTCAAGGCGTCGGAGTTCGGAACCGACGTCTCAGGGCAATTCTTCGCCTCGGCTCGAGGGAAGTTCTCAGGCCCAGTTGAGGTGCAGCGCCAGCCACACCTCTACGATCGCGCCAGCCAGGAAGCCGCGTGGCAGGCCGTCGTCAAGGTCTCTGGCGTCGATTTCTCCTCCGCAGCACCCTTGAGCGCGGTGTCCTGAAGGCGCCGGTCGCGGCGAAATGGTTGCGGTGACCAGAATCAGCAGGCGATTGCGGAGCTACATGGCCGTCCACGGGGTCCTACGGAGTTTGGAAACGCCCCCCGATTCCAGATCTGCCAGGAACGTCGCCCAGTGTTCCTGTATCGTTCGACAAAGCAAAGTCGTTTCGGGCCGCCGGCGCGAATGGGTGTATCCGGTCGCGGGTGTTGTGCGTGCCGTTGCCTCGATAGGAGAGTAGCCACAACCCGCCGTCTACTATCTACCCTCCGAGTGCTCGCTTCCACGCGGCGAAACTTCCACCAGCGCGGCTGGCTTGGGCTGCTGCCAGCCCCTCGGCGAAGCCTCCCTGGGCCAGTCGATGCTCGACCCAGGCCCACTTGGGCGCGTCGCCAGCCAGACGAGCGTGGCCGCGAAGTTTGCGGCGCAAGAAGGCCAGCTTGGCTTCGAGACTGGCGATGTCTTCGAATGGTTGCCGGTCCAGCGGCGTGTTGCGCTTTGAAACGAAAGGCGAGACGGTGAGCGAGAGCTTGGGCGCGAGCGCCGCCAGGTCCAGCGCCAGGCGCGCCAGTTCGTCGACGTCGGCTGCGGTTTCGCCGGGCAGGCCAATCAGCACGTAGAGCTTGAGCAGCGCCATGCCGTGGTCGTGGCACAGGCGGGCCGCGCGCAACAGATCTTCGACTTGTGTGTGGCGGTCGACCTGGTCGCGCAGGCGTTGCGAGGCTCCGTCGGCCGCGGTGGTCATGGTTCGGTAGCCACCGCGTGCCAGCAGTCCGACGAGTTCGTCGTCGAGACGATCGGCACGCAGACTGGACACGCCCACTTCGCGGCCGGCGTCGGCTAGGGCGCGCAGGATTTCCGGCAGGGCAGGGTGGTCAGTGACCGCCGCGCCCACCAGTCCCACTCGCCGCGCCTCGGCCGGGATGAGCGAGAGCAAGCGCGCGGGCGCGACCGGACGCATGCCCGAGCCCGCCGACCGGCGCATCACGCAGTAGGCACAGCCTCGACTGCACCCGCGCTCGGCCTCGATGAGAAACATGCTCGCCAGCTCGGTGTGCGGCGTGACGATTTGCGAGTAGGCGGGAAGGCAATCGTCGCTGGCGATCGCGACCGGCGGTGGCGTCTCCCCGTGCAGTGAGGGAACGTAGAAGCCCGGCTGCTGCGACAGATTCTTGAGCAGGCTTTCGCGGTCAGGCTGGTCGCGTAGGCTGCGCACAAGAAGCGGCACAAGCTCCTCGGCCTCGCCCATCAGGATTAGGTCGGCGAAGGGGCCGACTGGCACCGGGTTGGAAAACGTCAGCGGGCCGCCCAATATGATCAAGGGGAAAGTCCGCGCGTGCGCGGCGCGCTCGGCCGACAGTGCGGGAATTCCCGCAAGATCCAGGCAGGTCACCACGCCGGCCAGTTCCAGCTCGGACGCGAGCGAGAAGGCGACCACGGGAAAGTCGCCGACGGGTCGGCCCGATTCGTAGGTGCAAAGATCTTCAGAAAGCCGATGCATCTCAGCGACGTCGTCGGGAAAAAAGGCGCGCTCCGCGGTGCAACCAGGCAGGCCGTGCAAGATGCGGTAGATGCTCTGGAACCCCAGCGACGACATGCCCACGTGGTACGGGCTCGGGTAGCACAGGGCGAATGCCAAGTCGGCCTGCTTGTACAGGGTGCCGGTCTCGTCGGCCAGCCGGCTGGCGCGGATTTCACGAAATGGTGTCACCGGGACACGCGTGCGCGGCTACTTGATGGGCGCGCCATCGAGATCTCGCAACTCCACCTCGCCGATTCGCCGCAGCGAAGCTTCGATGCTGGCACGGTCGCCCACCACCACGATGACCATGTGGTCGGGGCGCAGGTATTTCTGGGCCATCTTCTGCACATCCGCTGCGGTGACAGACGCGATCCGCGCGGTGAAGTTTTGCAGTTCTTTGTCTGGCAGATCGTAGACCGCCAGCGCGGCCATCTGCGCCGCCACCTGGTTGGCTGTGGCAAAGCGCGCGGGGAAGGCACGAATGATCTCGTCCTTGGTTTCCTTCAGTTCACTCGCGCCCACCTCATCGCTGCGCAGGGCTGTAATCTCCTTCAGGATCTCGGTCACCGAATCAGCGGTGTGGTTGGCCACGAACTCACCGCCCGTGGTCCAGGGTCCAGGCGCCCGCCGCGCCTCGAACATGGAGGCGACCCCATAGCTCCAGCCCTTGGTCTCGCGCAGGTTAAGCGTCAGACGCTTGAAGGTTCCGCCCAGGATCTGGTTCATGACCAGGGCTCGGTGGTAGTCGGGATTCTTGCGCTCGATGCCGAACGCGCCCAAGCGGATCGACGATTGCGGCGCTCCCGCCTTGTCCACCAGGAAGATGCGTGTCTTTTCGATCGCCAGCGGCTTTGCCATCCCGACCTTGGCCGTCTTGGGCTTCCATCCCGCGAATCGTTTTTCCATCTGGGCGCGCAGGTCTGTCTCGCGCATGTCACCCGCCACCACCAGCACCGCGTTGTTGGGCCGATAGAATGTCTGGAAGAAGTTCTGCACGTCCGCTCGTGCGATCCGGCGCACCGACTCCTCGGTGCCTCCCAGGGGCCAACCATAGGGATGGTTCTCGCCGTACAGGGCGCGGGCGAAGGTCAGGCCAGCAACCAGGGGTGGCGAGTCCTTGCGCCGGGCCAAGGTGGACAGGAGATTTTCGCGCACGCGGGCCAGGTCGTCCTCGGAAAAAGCCGGTCGCAAGAGAACGTCGGCCCACACGTCTAGCGCGCGGTCGATGTTCTCGGTGAGTGCCGAGACCGACACCGAGGACGCATCCCAGGTCGCGTGGGTCGAAAGCGTGGCTCCTAGTTGTGCGATTTCTTCGGCGATCGCGGTGGCGCTGCGGGTGGCGGTTCCCTCGTCGAGCATGTCAGCCACCAGATCGGCCAGGCCGGCTTTGTTCCGTGGATTCGCGCCGCTCCCGGTGCGCACCACCATCTCGACTCCCACCAGAGGCAACTTGTGCGATTCGGCCAGGATCACGCGCAGACCATTTTTCAGGCGAAAGCGCTTCACCTCCGGCACCTTGAAGGGCGCCTGCGCTGCGCTGGCAGGAAGCTTCTGACGAAACTCGGCGTCCGGCGTTTGGCGTGCCGTCGGCTTTTCCACGACAGGAGCAACGCTGACCGGCTGGTCATTGCCGTTCGCGGGCTTCACCAGGCGCCCCATGATGGGCGCGCTGTCGTTGGGCTCGACGTCGATGGTCACGCGGGCTTGGTTGGGCAGGATCCGAGCGGCCCACTTTTGCAGGATTTCCGGTGTGGCCGTCTGGTATCGGAGCAGGTCGTGGTCGAGGAAAGCGGGATCGCCTGCGAACACATCATAAGTGAGCAGGCGGCCGGCCAGCCCTTGCAGCGTTTCCAGGCCGCGCACCAGATCGGTCTCGATCTCGTTGCGCGCACGCTCGAGCTCGGCGGCTTCGACCGGTTGAGTACGCAGCTTCTCCAATTCCTCGTTGATGACCGTTTCCAGCTCGGCCAGGGTGTGTCCCTGCAGCGGAACGTAGGTGATTTCGAACGTCCCGCCCAGCAAGCGGCTGATGTGCGCAGCGGAAACGGATTGCGCAATCTTCAGTTCAAGAACCAGACGGCGATACAGACGCGAACTCTTGCCGCCGCCGAGAACGTTGGCGAGCAGATCCAGCGAGGCGTCGCCGGGCGCGAAGAGGGGCACCGTGTTCCAGGCCTGAAGCCCGCGCGCCAGGTTGACCTTGGCCTCCATGGCGATGCGGCGCTCGGCGGTGGGCGCGGGAATGGGCGATGCCGGCGGCCGCTGCACCGGCGGTCCGGCGGGAATAGGCCCGAAGTACTTTTCCACCAGGCCCTTGACTTGCGCGACGTCGAGGTGGCCCGCGATAAGCAGCACGGCGTTGTTGGGCGCGTAGTAGCGGGTGAAGAAGGCGCGGATGTCATCCTCGCCGGCCGCGTCCAGGTCCTTCATCGACCCCATCACTTCGTGGTGGTAGGGGTGGCCAGGTGGAAACAGGGCTTCCAATTCCACGCGCGCCACGCCCCCGAGCGGCGCATTCTCGATGCGCTGCCGGCGCTCGTTTTTCACCACATCGCGCTGGTTTTCGAAGGCCGCGCGAAACGAGGGCCGGTCGAGCAGGAATCCCATGCGCGAGCTTTCCAGCCATAGTCCCAGTTCCAGCTCGCTGGCAGGCAGGGTCTCGAAGTAGTTGGTGCGGTCCGTGCTGGTCGAGCCGTTGCGCGCGGAGGCCCCGGCCTGGCCCAGATACTTGAAATAGGCGTCCTCGGGGATGTGCTTGGTCCCCTGGAACATCATGTGTTCAAAGAGGTGGGCGAACCCGGTCTTGCCCGGGGCTTCGTCCTTGGACCCGACCTTGTACCAGACCTCGACATGCACGATGGGCACGGCGTGGTCGACGTGCAAGATGACGTCGAGCCCGTTGGGCAGCCAGTATTTTTCGAAGGCCACTTCAGGCGTTGCAGCGCGAACCGGCGGCGCCGGGCACACAAACACCGTCGCGAAGGCAGCGATGCGGAAGTTGAGGGACATGGCGCGAGACTATCGCAAAACCAGCCGCGGGCCATGCGCCGGCCAGGGCGCCGGGCGCGCAAACCGTGACAAAGGCGCCCGGCTAGAGATCATGTTGCAAATCCGACCGGAATAGTAGGCATAGGAATGATTCCCCTTCTTCACTTGATATGTAGGAGCACTTAAGACTAATTTCCGCGCCCGGAGGAACCGCATGAACCCCCTACGTCTTTTGTCCGCTGCCGTGTGCGGCCTGTTGCCGCTCCTATTGTCTGGAAGCCAAGCCCTCGCCGAGGAAGCCCACAAGGGTGGCGAGGCGAATCTGAAGCTCCCTGACCTGGCGTCCGCCACCTTTATGGGCGGCATCGCAGGAAACAAGCTGCTCATGGCGGGCTTGTTGATCTGCGTTTTGGGAATGGTCTTTGGTCTGGTCATCTACAACCAGCTCAAGAATCTGGCCGTGCACAAGAGCATGCGCGAGATCTCCGAGCTGATTTACGAGACCTGCAAGACCTACCTGGTGACCCAGGGCAAGTTCATCATGCTGCTGTGGGCCTTCATCGGCACCATCATGGTGGTGTACTTCGGAGTTCTGCAGCACTACCCGGTGCCGCGCGTGGTGGTGATCATGCTGTTCAGCTTGGTCGGCATCGCCGGCAGCTACGGTGTCGCCTGGTTCGGCATCCGCGTGAACACCTTCGCCAACTCGCGTACGGCGTTTGCCGGGCTCAAGGGTCTGCCCTATCCCATCTACGCCATCCCGCTGCGCGCGGGCATGAGCATCGGCATGCTGCTCATCAGCGTCGAGCTGGTGATCATGCTGGGCATCCTGCTCTTCGTGCCGGGTGACTGGGCCGGTCCCTGCTTCATCGGCTTCGCCATCGGCGAGTCGCTGGGCGCGGCCGCCTTGCGTATCGCGGGCGGTATCTTCACCAAGATCGCCGACATCGGCTCCGACCTGATGAAGATCGTCTTCAAGATCAAGGAAGACGATGCGCGCAACCCGGGCGTCATCGCGGACTGCACCGGCGACAATGCCGGCGACTCGGTCGGCCCCTCGGCCGACGGCTTCGAAACCTACGGCGTCACCGGCGTCGCGCTCATCTCCTTCATCCTGCTCGCCGTGGCCGACACCAACGTGCAAGTCCAGCTGCTGGTGTGGTTGTTCGTCATGCGCATCATGATGGTCATTGTCAGCGCCCTGTCGTACTTCATCAGCGAGGCCATCACCAAGGGTCGCTTCGGCACCGCCAAGAAGATGAACTTCGAGCAACCCTTAACTCAGCTGGTGTGGTTGACCTCGATCGTGTCGATGATTTCGACCTACGCGGTGTCGTACCTGCTCATCCCCGATCTGGGCCACGACAAGACGTTGTGGTGGAAGCTGAGCACCATCATCACCTGCGGCACCTTGGCCGGCGCGCTCATCCCCGAGATGATCAAGATCTTCACCTCGACCAAGTCGGCTCACGTGAAGGAAGTCGTGACCGCCTCGCGCGAGGGCGGTCCGTCGCTGAACGTGCTCTCGGGTCTGGTTGCCGGCAACTTCTCCGCCTACTGGATGGGCATCGTGATCGTTGGCCTCATGGCCATCGCCTACGCCGTCAGCACCCTGGGCCTTGACGCCTTCATGCTCGGGCCGGCGGTGTTCGCCTTCGGCTTGGTGGCCTTCGGCTTCCTGGGCATGGGCCCGGTGACCATCGCGGTCGACTCCTACGGCCCGGTGACCGACAACGCGCAGTCGGTGTACGAGCTGTCGCTCATCGAGACCATTGCCAACGTCAAGGAAGAGATCAAGAAGGACTTCGGTTTCGACGCCGACTTCGAGAACGCCAAGAAGCTGCTCGAAGAAAACGACGGCGCGGGCAACACGTTCAAGGCCACGGCCAAGCCCGTGCTCATCGGCACCGCGGTGGTGGGCGCCACCACCATGATCTTCTCCATCATCATGATGCTGACCGAGAAGCTGACCGTCAACCTCGAGAATCTCTCGCTCATGCACGCGCCCTTCCTGCTCGGCCTCATCACGGGCGGCGCGGTCATCTACTGGTTCACCGGCGCCTCCATCCAGGCCGTGTCGACCGGTGCCTACCGCGCGGTCGAGTTCATCAAGAAGAACATCAAGCTGGAAGGCGCCGAAAAGGCGTCGGTCAGTGACAGCAAGAAGGTGGTCGAGATCTGCACCAAGTACGCGCAGAAGGGCATGTTCAACATCTTCCTGACCGTGTTCTTCAGCACGCTGGCCTTTGCCTGCGTCGAGCCCTACTTCTTCATCGGCTACCTGATCTCCATCGCGCTCTTCGGTCTGTACCAGGCCATCTTCATGGCCAACGCTGGCGGCGCCTGGGACAATGCCAAGAAGATCGTGGAGACCGAGCTGAACGAAAAGGGCAGCGAGCTGCACGCCGCCTGCGTGGTGGGCGACACCGTGGGCGACCCATTCAAGGACACCTCTTCGGTGGCCATGAACCCCATCATCAAGTTCACCACCCTGTTCGGCCTGCTGGCCGTTGAGCTGGCGGTCGGGCTGGATGACGGCGTGCGGGGCGCGCTCGCCGTGAGCTTCCTGCTCGTCGCCTTCTACTTTGTGCGTCGGTCGTTCTACGGCATGCGCATTCCGCTGGAGGCCAAGGCCGAGGCCACGGCCGACGCGCGGGCGATGGCAGACAGGTAGCAACGGGAGCGAACTCGGCTCTTTGCTGAGCCCGGCTGAAGATCTCGCCGATCTTCGGCCGGGCTTTTTTTCGTCCACCGGCAGGGGTGTGCGCGAGAATAGTTCTGTGGTAGTCCACGCCCTCGCTGACGTGGTAAACGGTCGGGCTGATGACAACCACGCCGGCTTTCGTTTGTTCCATGTGCCGCAAACCCATTGCCGTTGGTGCCAGGGTGATTCGTTGCTCGGTCTCCACATGCAACTCGGGCAAGATCAAACTGGTGTTTTGCTCGCCGGGCTGCTGGGACTCGCATCTTCCCAACGCGCGCCACCGCAGTGCCTATTTCGTCGAAGAAATCGCTCGGCGGGAATAGGTTTTCACGCTGCTCAATGTCAGATGAACGGTTCCGGCCGCTTCGATAGTACAATGAGCAATTCGTGCAGCCGTCCTTCGCACTTCTCACTTTGCGTGCCGTATCGGTACTGGTCGCGCCAGGGCCGGAAGATGCCTGCCCCTCTGCCCGGCAGGTGGAGAAGGCGATCACGGAACGCGCGCCTGCCGCGCAGGTCGCGAGCGTAGTTGATTCAGAGTCGGCCCTGACCCTGGTGTTGCCAGCACCAGGAGCGCCGCAAGAGCCGAGCTTCTCCCTGATTGACCAACAGGGCAGACTGCGCTTGTTTCGCACGCTGGCCAGGTCCGGCACGACCAACGCACGCGACTGCGCCGCACTTTCGGTGACAGTCGCCATCATCGTGCAGCGGTATCTCGAAGAAATCGAGATGCCAGAGGCGGAAGTCGCGCGCAAGAGTCCCGTGGTCCAGGTGATGCCGCCCGCACCGCCGCCTGCACCGGTCGTGGTCAGCCCCCCGCCGCGCCTAGGGCCCAGGTGGGACATTTCTCTTGGCTTGTCTCAAAGATTTGCCAACCAGGCTACCAGCCTGGAAGCCTTTGACCTGCGTCTCGCCGTCGCTCGCACGCTGGGGACACGCATGGAGTCCGGCCTCCTGCTTCGCTTGTGGAGCGGCATCTCCGGCTGGACCGAACACGACTGGACCGGCGGCCGCGGCGATGTGATGCGCATTCCTTCCGGCCTGGATCTCATGTGGCGACGGGCGGTATCCAGTGTTGAATTGCAACTTGGCCTGGCTGGGCTGGTCGATTGCTGGATTCTCGGGGCGAGGGACCAGGCCGGCTTGCACTGGGACACCCGCTTTGTGGCTGCGGGCGCGCTTACCGGTGGCATGCAGGTGCCCTTGGGGAAGCGCCTTTTTGCCCGGTTGTTCTTCGACTTCGCTGTTGCCGCATGGCGGTATGAATTCTTTGACCGGATTCGTGGAAACGACGCCGTGTTTTCGACTCCTGGCGTCTTTGGTGACGCAGGGTTAGCCTTGGGGATGTCGCTTCGGTGACGAAGGCGCTGCACCATGAGCACTAACGATCAAGAAAAGCAGATGGCAGAAACCGTTGCGTCGCCGGTGAACATGAACCAACAGAATCCAGCAGGAAGCCAGCGACCGCGGCCCTTGGCCGAAGACCACGCGCTGGTTGACCGTGTTCGCAAAGGGGACACTCTTGCCTGGCGGACGCTCTACGAGCGCTACTCGCAGCCGGTGTTTCGTTTCGTGAGCGCGCTGGGCGTGCCTCCCGAGGAGAGGGAGGACGCTGCCCAGGACGTGTTCGTCGCGGTCTACCGCGGGCTGAGGAGTTTTCGTGGCGAGGCTCAGCTATCGACCTGGATCTATCGCATTGCCGCTCGCCATGCCTCGCACCTGGGCCGGCGGCGCCGCATGCGTTCTTTTCTGTCGCTTCTGCCTTGGCATGAGGCCGAGCCCGAGCCCCAACCCGACCCGGCCGAAAAGGCATCCGAGTTGCGCTTGCTCGATCGGCTGCTCGACAAGCTGTCGCCCAAGAAGCGAATGGTCCTCGTCCTCTTCGAGATCGAAGGATTGGGCGTGAACGAAATCGCCAAGGTCATGGGATGTCCCCCCAACACGGTCTGGTCCCGGCTGCGCCACGCCCGGGCTGAACTCGTCAAGGCGGCGCGGAGGATACCGAGATGAAGTCGCCTACCCAGAGAATGGACGACACGGAGAGATGGTTGAGCGAGACCATCGAAGCGGCGCGCCGGCGCATCGGTGACGAGGTGGCACGGCGCCGCGTCTGGGCTCAGCTGGAGGTATTGCCCACGGGTCAAGAGCGGCCGCTGCGGCGGGCGAGGGCGTTGGCGCTCCCGGCCCTCACCGGGGCATTGGTCGCCATCGGCGTGGTGGCCATCCTGTGGATGGTCCCCGCCACGCGTCCGGCCCATGCGCCGGTTGCGGCCAAGCGGGCGCCTTCTTCGACCGCGTCGCTGTCACAGCCTAGTCCAGAGGTTGCTCGGGTGGTGTCCCAGGGATCCTCCGCAGCGCCCGTGCGCACAGGTCGAGGCGAGAAGGCTCGTGTGGCGCTGGTCGGTGGCGTCGGTGTCGAGCTCGATGCCGATTCCGTGCTGAGCTGGGACGCGGAACGTCGGCCTTTGGTCGAGCGCGGCCAGGCCAGGTTCGAGGTTCCTCATCAGGCACCGGGCTCGAAGTTTGCGGTTTCTGCGGGACCGTATGTCGTCACCGTGGTGGGGACCAAGTTCCACGTCGGCGTGGCCGATGATCGAGTGTCTGTGGCCGTGGAGGAAGGTGTGGTTGAGGTGTGGCGCGGGAACCGCTCGGTTCGCCTGGTCGAGGGGGATTCATGGGCCGGACCGATGCGTGGGCTTGCGCCTCCCGCAGTCCAGCACCGGTCGCCGGCGGCGTCCTCACGGCGTGTTTCTCTTGCAGAGGCTGCGGCGTCGCCCGAGAGCGCCCCGGCCAGCGTGGAATTGACGGAGGCACGGTCGGCGTTCAAGGAAGGCCGCCCGGAAGACGCGCTGGCCATGCTGAGCCATTGTGCCAAGGGCGCCGGGCCAGCCGCCGAGAATGCGGCGTACGAGATGGGCCGTGTCTTGCGCGATGGGCTGCACCGACCTCGGGCGGCAGTGGCCGCGTGGGGCGCCTACCGCACGCGCTTCCCCGACGGGTTGCTGCGGGCTGAGGCGGACCTGTCGATCTTGGAAACCCTCGCCAAGCTCGGTGACAACGCTGCGGCGCTGGCCGAGGCTGAGGCCTTCTTGACACGCTATCCGAAGAGCGAGCGTCGCGACGAGGTGGCCAGGCTAGCCGCGAGAGTGCGCGGAGCACCGTGATGGTGACCGGGGCGCGAGTCAGTGCCTCCTGGCTGCTGGCGCTCATGGGGCTGTCGTGCACGTACTGGGTCGGACTGCCTGGGCCGGCTGGCGATGCCGGGGGCGACGCGGCCGAAACCGGCGGGGCACAGCCCTCGGACGCGTCCATCGACCAGTCCAGTCCCGGTGACAAGCCTGAATCCTCCCATCCGGTTGACTGTGCGAACTCGCTGCCTTTGCGCGTGGTACGGAATCAGGTCGAAATGATCATTGCCCTGAGCCGCTCCTCATCCATGCAGCAGCATAGCTTCGATTCGACGACCAGGTTGCAGGCGGCTCAACAGGCGCTCTCGGTAGCGATTGGTGCGCACCCGAGTATTCAGTTCGGTCTCGAGCAGTTTCCCGGGTCAACCGAGTGTGGCGGGGCGACCTGCTGTGCGGACTCGGTTTCCATCCCGCCTGCGCCCGATCAACCGAGCAGCATTGAAAGTCAGATGGCGTGCGCATCAGGCGACGCGAGTTGCGCGGTTGCGGGAACGGATTCACCTTCTCACCAGGCCTTGCGCAAGTGCCGCGATTACTACGCCAACGAGGGCTCGCTGGGACGCCAATCTCAGTTCGTGTTGCTGGTTACCGATCAGGATCCGACCTGCGCGGGGGACAGTTCAACCGCCGATTCACTTTGCGCCTCGGCGGTCGCTGTGGCTTCCCAGCTGGGGGCGAGAACCCTCGGCGTGCAGACCTTCGTTGTTGCTCTCAACAGTGACGTATCGAGCACGGTCTGCCTGGCAAATATCGCGGCAGCCAACGCGTCTGGTTTCAGCGGCGCCTCGCAGTTTTTTACGGCGACCAACCAGCAGGACCTGCACGACGGACTTGAGGCTATCATGGCCTTGGCGGAGGCGAGCTTGTGCCAGTTTTTGCTGGGCCACCCGCCCGACAACCCTGACCAGGTGGTGGTCACGATCAACCACGATCGCGTGCCGAAGAATTCCAGCGGCCAAACCGATGGATGGAGCTTCTCCGACAACTCATCGAGCGAACTCGTGGTTTCCGGATCCTATTGTGACCAACTGAAATCCGGGCAGGGAGACTCCGCTCCCGTGGTCCTGTCCTGTTGGCCGTGAGGAAGCCTGCCTCCGCGAGATTAGGCACGTCGGCGCAGGAGGTAGAGCAGCAGGGGTGCGGCGTGCAGGGCTTGGATCATGTCGCCGCTCTCGATGAGATCGCGGATCCCTGCCAAGGGCACGAGGTGCACGCGCAGATCCTCGGTCGGCTCGGGGTGGGAGCGGCCCAGGGGCACGACTCCATCGGCGAGATAGGATGTGGTGATGTTGGTTTGCAGGGCCGGATTGGCCGACAGGCGGGTCAAGCGCGACCAACGGCCGCCACCGTACCCGGTTTCCTCGGCCAGCTCGCGCCGGGCCGCGAACTCGAGATCCTCGCCCGGGTCGACAACCCCGGCCGGGATCTCGTAGTGCACGTCGTCTAGACCGGGACGGTACTGCCGAATCAGGACCACCTGGTCAGCTTCGGTCACGGCGACCACGTTGACCCAGGGCGGATACTCGGAGATCCAGTAATCGGGGATTTCACGCCCCGTGGGCAGGCGGAAATGCTGATGGCGCAGCACCAGCCAGGGCGGCTTGCGGAAGAGATAAGTCGTCGCGACCGCCTGCCAAGCTGCGGGGTCGTCGGGAAAGCGGCGGGGCAAGCGCGGCTACTCCTGGCCCGGTCGCCGCGCGGGAGGGCGATTGCGAGCGGACAAGCCGACGACAAACTGATACAGCACCAAGGCCAGTATTCAGTATCATGGGGCTGCCGACAAGACGTGAAGAATCCGCAACGCGATCAATCTGACGAATTCCGCTGCCGACACGTGCGGCTGGCCGTGCGCCGCTTCTGGCAGCAAAACGGTTTTCGAGTACGCTAAGCAGTCATCCCGTGAGTGAAAAGCAAGACTACTACCAGGTGCTCGGCGTATCCCGGCAGGCGGATGCGTCTGAGCTGAAGCGGGCCTACCGCAAGCTGGCCCTTGAGCTCCATCCTGACCGCAATCCCGACGACAATGCGTCCGAGGCGCGCTTCAAAGAGGCGTCGGAGGCCTATCAGGTGCTGTCTGACCCCGAAAAGCGGGCGCTTTACGATCGCTACGGCCACGACGGTCCGCGTGGGGGCGGATTCGGCGGTGGCTTCAGCAATGTGGGCGACATCTTCTCGGCCTTCTCCGACATCTTCGGCGATCTATTTGGCGGCAGCCCGGGTCGTGGCGGCGGGCGTGGGGCCGACATCGAGACCCAGGTTCACTTGACCTTGGCCGAGGTGGCGACCGGCGTGGCCAAGGAAGTCAGGGTGCAACGGCGCGCCGCCTGCAAGGAGTGCGAAGGATCGGGCGCCGCGCCGGGCACCTTGCGCGAGGCGTGCCCGACGTGTCGGGGCCGCGGCCAGGTCGTGCACGCGCAGGGCTTCCTGATGATCTCCTCCACCTGTCCTGCGTGTCGCGGCGAGGGCTCGGTGGCACGCAAGCCCTGTCCCTCGTGCAGCGGGAGCGGCCTGCGGGTCGTAGAGGAGAATCTGCAAGTCAACGTGCCCCAAGGCGTGGAGGACGGCTCCACTCTGCGGCTGGCCGGGCGGGGTGAAGGGGCGCCGGGGGGCGGGCGTGCGGGGAACCTGTACGTGCACATCCGGGTCGCCGACGATGAGCGCTTTGAGCGCGACGGCGCCGATCTGCACACCGAAGTCGCGATTTCCTTTCCTCAGGCAGCTCTGGGGACAACGGTAAAAGCCCCATCGCTGGACGGCGAAGTTGACGTCACCCTGACGCCAGGGACGCAGCCAGGCGCGACGGTGGTCTTGCGGGGAAAGGGCCTGCCCCACCTGCAGGAACGCGGGCGCGGCGACTTGATCGTGCACCTGCGACTGGTGGTGCCCGCGTCGCTCTCGCACGAGCAGGAGGAATCCCTGCGCGCCTTTGCCGCCGCGGGTGGCGAGAAGGTCGAACCTCCGTCGGAGAAACGCGGCCTCTTCGGCCGCCGGAAGAAGAATTAGCCGGAGCCCGCGGCCCGCGGGGCGCGGCTAGCGTGTGCGAGGGCGTGAGCGTGAGCGAGTTCGTGGGCGGTACGCGGAAGGCGAGAAGCGTGAGCGGCTGGCGCGCCGCGAGTCGCCACACGCTGGTCGCTACCGCTACCGCTCACGCGCACGCGAGCCGAGAGGAGCTGTGGATTTCTCGCTCGTTTTCGCTTCGGCCTTCTTGGTCTCGGCTTTGGGTAGCGCAAAGGAAAGCGCGGGCACGGGGTGGTCGTGCTGGTAGAGCCAAGAATACGCGAACACCGAGGCCAGCACGCGTTTGGTGTAGTTGCGGGTTTCGTCGTAGGGAATCGTCTCGATAAACTCGTCCAGTTCCAGGGTGCCGCGCTCGCGCAGCCAACGATCCACGGCAGCCTCTCCCGCGTTGTATCCGGCGATGCTCAGGGGCAGGGCGCCATTGAAGTGGTCCAGCAAAAACGCCAGGAAGCGCGAGCCCACTTCCAGATTCTTGGAAGGGTCGAGCAAGAACTCGCGGGTCACGCGTTCCTTGGCGAAACGCTGAGCCGTGCGCACCAGCATCTGAGTCAGGCCCAGAGCATTGGCAAAGGATTCCGCCTTTGGGAAAAACGCGCTCTCCTCGCGCATGATGGCCAGTTGCAGGGCCTCGGGCACGCGGTTGGCCTTGCTGTTCTTGCTCACCAGTTCGGGGAAAGCACGCGGGTACGCCAGGCGCCACTCGGCATCGTGGCGCGCATCAGTGGGATACGACCAACGGTACGCCGTCAGCGTGTTGCGAGGAATGGTGTGCGAGACGCTCCACAGCCCGCCCCGGTCGAGAAGGATGGCGGTGATCCAGTAGGCGTCTTCTCGCCCCGGGGTTTTCGTGACGGCTTGCGATTCCGGCGCCTGGTCAGAAACGGCCAAGCCCAGACGGGCCAGTTCGCGGCGGGCATCGCTGCCCAAACCCAGGCGCGCCAGTTCCACGGCACGCAGGAAGCCCGGTTCGGCAAACAGCGGCTGGGGTCGAAAGTCCCACAGCGATGGCTTTTGCTGGGTTGCAAGCGCCGGTCGCAACTCGCGCAGGAGATCGGCGCGCGCCTTGGGAAAATGGTGGCGCATGCGTTCGAGCGCGAACAGCGCATACACGGAAAGGGGATACTCTCGCACCGCGTGCGTGTACGCCTGCTGGGCCTGGTTGGGGGCGCTTTGCTTTTCGAAGATGCGACCTCGCCAGTAGTGGGCTCGGCCAGCGGCGAAGTAGATCTCCTCGCGCGGGAAACGGCGCACGTCCTCGTCCAGCCAGTGCAGGGACTTGTCCCAATCGCCCGCGCGCCAGGCGGCGAAGGCCAGGCGCCACAAAGCCTCGCCCGCCACATCGCCGTTGGGATAGCGGTCAGGTAGATCGCGCAGGCGTTGCTCGGCGCCGTCGTCGTCGCCCGCATCCGTCAGCACCTCCGCCGCGCGCAAGCGTGCATCGTCCGCGAAACGGTGCTCGGGAAACTCCGACTCGATGCGAGCGTACAGGGCGAGGGCTTTGTCACGCTCGCCGGCCGAGGCCAAGCAGCGCGCATCCTGATAGAGCGAGCGGACCACCAGATCGCGGTTGTGCGCGCGCTGGCAGGCAATCTCGGCTTCTGCGAAAAGCGGTGCTGCGCGCGGGCGCTGGCGTTGCTTCCACACCGATTGGGCGCGGTGAAATCGCGCCACGCACTCGCTGGCAACATCCAGCCCCGGTGCGGTCAAGGCCGCGGTCAAGGCCGCCTCGGCGCCGGCGTTCTGGTTCTTGTCGAAAAAACCCATGCCCCGCGTGACCCATTCCTCGGCGCTGTGGCTGAGCAGCGTGGTTTTTTGCGCAGGTGGTGCCGAGTTGGCCAGAGTCTGCAAGTTCTCGTCGGCCCGCGTGGCCCAAGCTTCTGTCGGGGCTTCGGCCCAGATGCGGCGCAGGGCTGCGGCGATTTCTTCTGTCGGGCGCTGCAACTGCTGCATGGCTTCGGTCAGGTGGAATTTTGCCTCGGCCCGGCGCGGCCCGGACGGGAAGCGATCGAGAAACGTCTTGGCCTCGCTTTCCACCTCCGACCAACGCTTCCGCGCGATCAAGGCATCAAGCTTGACCAACACCGCTTCAGCTTCGGGCACCGTGTGCGCGGGCACGCGCGCCACCCAGGTGAGCGCGCCTTCGGGATCGCCTCGGCGCAGTCGGCAGCGGGCGGCATAGTAGGCGTGATAGGGAGCCAGAGCAGGGTAACTGGACCACAGGTCCTCGAAGAGATCGCCGGCGGCCTGCCAGGCGTTGAGGTTCATGTGCGACAAGGCGAGAAGAAAGCGGGTCTGATTGCGCTGGGGTGCGTGCGCGGGCATGGTGGCCAGCGCGGCGGCCAGCTTGCTCGCGGCGGCTGCGAAATCGCCACCGTGAAAAAGTTCGGCTGCCGCGCGGGTCGGTGCAGCCGCGAAAAATGGCTCAAGCCAGCGCTTTTCAAACGCAACCGGGGCGAGGGCCGTCGTTGGAACGGCTTCCTCGCCGCGTGCCTCGGGCGCAGGCTCTTGGCCCTCGGACGGTTCGACGGCCTGGGCGGTGCAAGGCAGGAGAAAGAGCGCGAGAGCCGCACTCGAGTGTTTTTGCGTGAACACTGTTGACGACTACGGCGCCTTGGCGGGCGGCGGGGTGCCCGCCCTTTCAGGCAGTCCAGCTTTGCGGTTTTCGATCTGACGAATGGCTTGAAATTCGAGCGTGAGGTTGCTGATGCTCTGGTCGAGCAGGTTGATGTCGTCTTCCAACATCGCGTTCTTCTGCTTGAGCAGGCGCAGGTCGTGGCTCAAACGCGCCATCGCCCAGAGAATAATCAGAAGATTTGGGACGAGCGCGATGACGATGTGGGCGGCCAGCTGGGGGTCAAGCAGCGTCACGAAACTCATCGCGCGTCCACTGGTGACTACCGCCACAGACAAACGCGATCGCGACCCGTGCGCTTGGCCTCGTACAGGGCATGGTCGGCCGCGGCCACGAAACCCTGGGCATCCACGATGCGAGGGTCCTGGATCACGGCGACTCCGGCACTCACGGTGATGGGGATCTTCTTGCCGGCGAAGACAAAGGAATGGCTGGAGATAGTTTGCCGCACGCGTTCGGCGATGATGCGGCCCTGGACGATGTCCGCGCCCCGACAGATGATGGAAAATTCTTCGCCGCCCACGCGCGCGAAAACGTCTTCCACGCGCACGACGCCTTGAACGGCCTGGGCCATCTCGGCCAGAACGTAATCGCCCGCCGGGTGGCCATAGGTGTCGTTGACATCCTTGAAGTGGTCCACGTCGAAGGTCACCAACGCGAGCGAGGTCTTCTGCCGGAAAGAATAGGCGAACTCGCTCTCCACGCGGTCGGTGAAGTACTTCTTGTTGAAGGCCTTGGTTAGATCGTCGCGTAGGGCTGATTCATACATTTGGCGTTGGAAGGTCTCGTCCAAACTGTCGTGGTAGGTGAACTTGAGAACCGTGCCGGAGCCCACCAGGATCTTGTCCCCATCCTCCAAGTCCTGGCGGTCGATGCGCGAGCCTCGGCAGAAGGTGCCGTTGGTGGAGCCGAGATCATGCAAGACCGCCTTGCCATCACTCACGAGGATCTCGCAGTGCTCGCGCGACACCCCATCATCGAGCATGCGCACCTGAGCCTTCTGCCCGCGGCCGACAACGGTTCGCTCGCGGGTGAGCTTGTACATCTCACCCATCGCGCTTCCGGCCAGCACGATGAGACACGCGCAGTCGCGTTTCGAGGGAGTCTCGATCGAGTCCGGTGGCTTGTCCTCCACGCGGGTGACGTCGTCCCAGGTCACGTTGGGTTCCTCATGGATGCTATTAGCAAAGTGCTAGCCAGCGGCAAGGCGGCGGGCAAGGCCACGCAGCGGTTCGGCACGTTTATCAAATAGGGAAAGGGCGTCAATCGCCGCTTGCGTAAGAGTCTGCAGGTGTTGGCGAGCTTCGGGTTGCGTGCCCACATGCTCATTATCGGCAAGATCGTCCGCGTGCTGAAACGCCACACCATAGTCCTCCCCGAATCGAATGAGCGCCGCCATCTGCGCTGGCCCAGCGTCGGCCAACGACGCGCCGACTTCCATGGCAGCTCGGAACAACGCGCCAGTCTTTTCAGCGGCCAGAAGCTCGATCGCTTCAAGAGACTCGACTTGCCCGACCTGCATATCACGCGCCTGCCCACGCACCATACCCGACATGCCTGCGGCCTTGGCCAGCGCGATGATGGCGAGCAGGGCCCGTTGCGCGACGCCAGGGTCGCCGGTCGTGGCCCTGGCCGCCATGCCGGCCTCCGCCAGCCACTGGAACGCCAGAGTCAGTAAAGCGTCGCCGGCCAGGATGGCCGTGGCCTCGCCGAACGCCTTGTGATTGGTGGGCTGGCCGCGCCTGAAGTCGTCATCATCCATGGCAGGCAGGTCGTCGTGGACCAGCGAGTAGCAGTGAAGCAATTCCACCGCCGCGGCCGCCACGAGCAGCGGTTCGTCGGGCTCGCGGCCCACGGCCTCGGCTGCGGCTAACACGAGCAAGGGACGCAGGCGCTTGCCGGGCGAGAGCAAGGAGTAGCGCATGGACTCGACCAGCCGGCCCGGATCGTCAGCCGGCGGCAGGGCCGCCAGCCGCGTGGCGAGGAGAGCATCGATCTCAGCACGCCGCGTACGCAGCCAAGATTCCAGATCGAAGGTGCTCACTCGTTGTCTTCTCGGTCTGGTGGAGGGGCAAGGGGCGCGGTTCGCAGACCGTCGCCGGTGGCCAAGAGGACTTCCACGCGTTTCTCCGCTTGGTCGAGAAGCTGGGCGCCGCGGCCGCACAGGCGCATGCCTTCTTCGAAGCAGCCAAGCCCTTCTTCGAGAGGGAGGTTGCCCCCTTCCAGGCGTTCGACCAGTAAGCGCAGACGCGCAAGGATTTCGTCGAACTTGACTGGATCAGGGTTTTGAGGGCCGGCGCTCGGGGCCATTTGAATATTCATTCTAGCAAGTTGCGCGGCGCTGGGCGTCTATTTCGGTCGTTTGGCTGAAGCCTGTCGGGAAACTCGGGCCGCCCGAAAGGCCGGCCCGCGGATCGCGGGTCGCGTGAGCGTGGGCGAGAGCGAGTTCGTGTGCGTTTTGCGGGAAGACGGACAGCGTGCCGCTCACGCCAGTCGCCCACGCAACCCGCACCACGCTAGTCGCTCACGCTACCGCGACCGCTCACGCTGGCCGCCTTGTGCTGCCTCGGAGTTACCCGACAGGCTCCACTTGCCAACCTTCAAGAATCAGTACTCATCTCCCACCGGTGCTATCGTGGTTGGTAGCGTGACCAACCAGGCCGTCGCCCAACCCGACAGCAAGCGCCGGAGCCGGTTCGGCCTGCGCGCCCAGATCTTGCTCGGCCTGGCCGCGGTTACACTCATCGCGATCCTGACCACCGGGTTTCTCGCTCTGTGGGCCGCGGGCAACACCCTTCGTGCTCATCGCGAGGCCGAGGCCGTGACCTTGGCATCAGCCGCGGCGAGGATGGTGTCGGCGCTTGTGGATCGCCAGAGCGAGATGACTTCGCCCGAAAGTCGGGAGCAGATCCGGGCGGCGCTCTCTTCATTGTCGGAGCGATCGGGGGGCATCGGGTTCTCCGTGCTGGCGGCCGGTCGCGGTGTCATCGCGGCCTGGCCGCCGCGCTCGGCCCGCGACGTGGATCCGCCCATCGCCAACAGTGTCGTGGCGGGTATCTCGCCGGTACTGCAGTACCGCAAGTCCCCGGGCGAGGGCGCCACGCAGTTGTTGGCGTATGCAGGCATCGAGGTCAAGGGGCGAGTCGTGGGCGCGGCCCGCGTGGTGCTGGATGCGCCCGCGCCCGTGCATGTTGTTTTGCGGCGCTCGGGCTGGCTGCTCTTGGGCCTGGTCTGCGCCGATGCGCTGCTGGTCCTGGCCTTGGGCTACTTCGTGTTGACCCAGATGGTGGTTCGGCCGCTGCGCCAGATGGAGCGGGCCACCGCGCAGGTCGGCGTGGGCGATTGGGACCAGCACATCGAGCTGCCTGGCCCACCTGAGCTGAGCGCATTGGCGCGCGCCTTCAACCAGATGACCTCGTCGCTGGCCACCCAGCGCGAGCAGCTGATTCGTTCGGAGAAGCTCGCGTCGGTCGGGCAGCTGGCAGCGGGCGTGGCACACGAGATCGGCAATCCTCTGGCCGCGATCTTGGGCTATGTCGACATCCTCCGCGCGGACGCCGCCGGCGCGGGCCGGTTGCCGGATGTGGAACGGCGTGATGCCCTGGACCGGGTCAAGGCCGAAACCCAGCGGATCAATCGCATCATACGCGACCTGCTCGAGTACTCGCGCCCCAGCCACGAGGATCCATCGCTCATCGATCCCCTTCTCGTGGTGCGCTCGGCGAAGGCACTCCTGGCGCCCCAGGCGCGTTTTCGTGAGGTGCACGTCGCGGTCACGCCGGACGAAGCGGCTTGGCCCAAGGTCCTGGTGTCGCAGGGACGCATGACCCAGGTGCTGGTCAATCTTTTGCTCAACGCGGCCGATGCGATGGGCGGCAAGGGCCAGGTTGCGGTCACCTGCGAGAGCGTGGGTGGGCGGGTGCGCATAAGCGTCAGCGACGAGGGACCGGGCATCGGGCGCGAGCTTCGTCGCAAGGTTTTCGACCCTTTCTTCACCACCAAGCCACCCGGTCAGGGCACCGGGCTCGGGCTCTCGATTTCACGGTCGATCGTGGAAAGTTACGGCGGCACGCTGGAACTGGATTCGGAGGCGGCGAGGGGCGCCCGCTTCGTGATCGACTTGCCGGCCGCTAGTTCATCCGGCACTCAAGAACCAGCACCGTGATGTTGTCAGGGCCGCCGGCATCGTTGGCCGCGGCCACCAGCTTGTGGGCGGCGTCGTCCAAGTCTACGCCCACCTTGAGCAGGTCGCGCAGGGTCGGCGTTTCCACCGGCCCCGACAGCCCATCCGAGCAGAGCAGAAAAATGTCGCCGTCTTTGATTTCGGCGGCCGTGATATCCACCTGGACCGACTCTTTCATGCCCAGGGCGCGCGTGATCACGTTTCGGTGCGGGAATTTCTTCTGCTCGTCCTCGGTCATGCCCGGCCGCGCTTCCTTGTAGTCCTCGAGCAGCGAGTGGTCACGCGTCATCTGTTCGACCACGCCGTCACGCACGCGATAGCAGCGCGAATCCCCGACGTGGGCGATGTAGAACTTGTCGTCGCAGATCTGTCCGATGACCACGGTGGTCCCCATGCCGGTCATGCGCACGTCACGGGTGGCGGCTTCGTGGATCTTCTTGTTGGCATGCTTGATGGCCACCACCAGCCGATTCTCTAGGTAGGACAGAGCCCGGTCCATCTTGTACGGCCAGGTGGCATCGTCGTCCTTGGAGCGGTCGAAGAATTCGCGAATGGCATCAGCGGCCATTTTTGAGGCCACCTCGCCGCTGGCGTGGCCACCCATGCCGTCGGCGACCAAGAAGAGCTGCTCGTCCTCGATGAGGCAGAAGTAGTCTTCGTTGTGGTTGCGTTTCAGCCCCGGATCGGTCTTGGCGGCATAGCGGATGTGCATTGTCAGCCGGTACAGTTGAGCGTTGTCGGTCGCTCCTGTCAACCTCGGAGCGCGGTCATGTCACGAGAAGCGTTTTCCGTTGTTGACGGTGTGTCGTCCCGTGGATAAGGTACTGAACGAATGTCTATCCCTCCACGGGGCAAAGGGCGCAGGGCTGCGGCCCAGAAACCTGCAAGCAAGAAACCTGCACCCGCAAGACCAGGTGCCGCCCATCCCCCCGACGCTCGCGCGTCGGCGCCATCCCCTGTAGCGCCTCACACGGCGGCCATTCTGGCCATCGGCGACGAGGTTCTGCGCGGCGAGATCGCCAACACCAACGCGACCTTCCTGTCCGAACGCCTTTTCGATGCGGGCATGGATGTTTGCGAGCAGCGGGTGGTGGCTGACCAGGGGCCGGCCATGCGACGTGCTCTCGAAGAGCTTGCGCAGCGCGCGGCGGTGGTCGTGGTGACCGGTGGGCTGGGTCCAACCGAAGACGATCGCACCGTGGACGTCGTTGCTGATCTGTTGGGGGTCGAGGCCGGGCCGCACGCCGCCTCGCTCGATGCGATGAAGAAGCGCTTCGCCGCGCACGGATTCGAGCTGACGCCCAACAACTTGCGCCAGGTGCGCGTGCCCCGCGGCGCCGAGGCACTGCCCAACGAGGCCGGCATCGCGCCTGGCTTTCTGGTTCGCATTGCGGGCCATGCGGTCTATTTCTTGCCCGGCATCCCGCGCGAGATGGAGCGCATCTATTTCGACCATGTGGCGCCCCGGCTGCGGGTCCACCTGGCCGCGCACGGGGCACCGGTGGCGGCGGTGCGCACCTGGCACGTCTACGGCATGGGCGAATCGCACATCGATCACCGCCTGGCCAAGCTGCTGGACAACATCCCGCATGCGACCCTGCACTTTCGCACCGACTCGCCAGAGAACCACGTCAAGGTGGTCATCCGCGGTCCTGACACGGCCAAGAACCAGGAACTGCTGGAGCAGGTGGATCGCGATCTGCGCAAACGCATCGGCCCCGGGATCTACGGCGTCGACGGCGAGAATTTTCCGATGGTTGTGGGCCAAACCCTGCGCGCAGCCGGAACCACCCTGGCCTTGGCCGAGTCGTGTACCGGCGGTGAGGCTGGACAGATGATCACGGCTGAACCCGGCGCCAGCGATTTTTTCCTGGGCAGCGTGGTGGCCTATTCGAACGATGTGAAGGTCAATGTCCTGGGCGTGAAGGCCGCGACCATCGCCGAGTCCGGGGCGGTCAGCGAGCCCTGCGCCAAGGAGATGGCCGAAGGGGCCAGGCGCGTGACGGGCGCCGCCGTCGCGGTGTCCATCACCGGCGTCGCTGGTCCCGCGAAAGAGCGCGACCCATCCGGGTCAAGCACCAGCGAGAAGCCGGTGGGCACCGTCTGTTTTGCCCTGGCCGGCGTCAAGTCGACCAAGGCAGTCAGCAAACTCTTCAGCGGCGACCGCGAGCGCATCCGGCGGGCAGCGGCCTACTTCGCCCTCGACCTCGCACGCCGCCACTCTCAGTGATGCAGGAGACTCGTATGGTTTCGCCCGAGAAGAAGGAAGAACACAACAAGCCAGAATCCGTCAAGCCGGTGCCGGCCGTGCGGGAACGGGATCCGGCCCGCGACAAGGCCATCGAGCTGGCCGTGTCCACCATCGAAAAACAATTCGGCAAGGGCAGCATCATGCGCCTGGGCGACGAGATCCCTGCGCCCGAGGTGCGGGTGGTGCCGACCGGCTCTCTGGGCTTGGACATTGCCCTCGGTGTCGGTGGGCTGCCGCGTGGTCGCGTGGTCGAGATCTACGGTCCCGAGTCATCCGGCAAGACCACGCTGGCGCTTCACGTGGTGGCGCAGGCGCAGAAATTGGGCGGCATTTGCGCGTTCGTCGACGCAGAACACGCGCTGGACGTCTCCTATGCGCGCCGCCTGGGCGTGCGCACCGACGACCTGCTGGTGTCGCAGCCGGATTGCGGCGAGCAAGCGCTCGACATTACCGAGATGCTGGTCCGCTCCGGGGCGGTGGACGTGGTGGTGGTGGATTCAGTCGCGGCGCTGACCCCACGCGCGGAGCTGGAAGGCGAAATGGGCGATTCGCACATGGGTCTACAGGCGCGCCTGATGAGCCAGGCCCTGCGCAAGTTGACCGGCACCATCTCCAAGTCGCACACCCTGGTCATCTTCATCAACCAGATTCGCATGAAGATCGGTGTGATGTTCGGCAACCCCGAGACCACCACGGGCGGAAACGCTCTCAAATTTTACGCCAGCGTGCGCCTCGACATCCGGCGCGTGGGCGCACTGAAGGACGGCGAGAAGGTCGTGGGCAACCGCACGCGGGTCAAGGTCGTCAAGAACAAGATGGCGCCGCCGTTTCGCGAGGTCGAGTTCGACATTCTTTATGGCGAGGGCATCAGCCGCGAGGGCGACCTGATCGACCTGGCCGCCGAGTGCGATGTGGTCGAGAAGTCGGGCGCCTGGTTCGGCTTCGAGGGCGAGCGCATCGGACAGGGCCGCGACAACGCGCGCCTTTATCTGCGCGAGCACGTCGACGTGGCCAAGAAGATCGAGGCCAAGCTTCTCGCGCACCATGGGGTGAAGCGCGAGGTGGGGCCGCCAGCGCTGTCCGCCGGACCGGCGGCTGGCGGACCTGCTGGCACGGTGCGCCCCATGGTCCCCCAGCCCAAGGCTCAGGTTCCCGACAAGCGGCGCTAGCGACGGTTTGTCTTGCGCCAGGCAAAGCCTGGAGAAGGAGGAAGCAATAGCGGGAAGGTCTTCGCGCGCAGCGGTACTACACGCGCTTCTTCGTGATCTGCGTGACCGACTCGGCTGGCGTGAGGCAGGTGACGTGCGCGGAGAAGTCCTTGAAGTCATCTTCGTTTAGGGTGACCACGAGCGGAACGCGGTGGACCATGGCCGCCGCGACGATGTGGACATCGTGGATCCGCTTGCCCACGGCAGGGGACTGCGCAAGGAGCCCGAGTAGCGTCGGCAGCAGCGGCTTCTCTTCAGGCAGAAGCCGGATATGCTCGCGAAACCCGGCCAGGCTTTCCAGCGCCTCCAACAGTGCCAGGCCGAGGCCGTTGTTGGCCGGCGGGCGGGTGGCGGCCACGAGAAACTCGCGTGCCACCTGGGCCGGAAAGACCAGCCCATCGTGGCGCTCGATCAGTTCGCGCGCGGCGCGGTGCTGGCTGCGAGCGCGGTTGGACGCCTCCAGTAGCACGCAGGTGTCGACCAGCATTGTGCTATCGGCCATTGTCGTCGTAGATCTCGCTGCGCGACCAAGTCGCGCGCGTCGGGATGTTCACGGTGTGGATCTTGAGCTCTCGGCGACCTGGCTGCCCCGGCCTCTTTTTCGCCGTGCGCGCCTCCGACTCCAGGATGCTCTTGACCTCGCCCTGCAAGCTGCGGTTGTGACGCCGTGCCCGCGCTTTCAATCGCGCCACGGCCGCGTCGTCCAGGTTTCGGATCAGTAGTGATGCCATAGCAAAACGATAGCATAGCAAAGACCGACGGAGGCATCTTCGATATGTTCGAGAGGCGGCGCTCTAGCGGTTTCCTACGGCTTCAAGCGTCGCCATGGCCGCCAAGAAGGCGGGCAGATCAGCCGGCCCTTGCATGGCCGTTTTGTGGACGCGGGCCATGTCCAAGTCTTCGTAGGCGTGGGCCACGACATTACGGAAGCCGGCGGCGCGAGTCAGGCGTTCGGAAAGACCGGCTTCTATGACGCGGGCACTTGAGAGCTTGCGGAAAGCTTCCGCGTAGCTCGCGGGCGAGCCGAGGCCGGATTTTACGCAGGTCGAGACCGCCAGGTCGATGACGACTTGCACCGCCTGCCAGAGATGAAGGATCACGGCATCGGACTCGACGGTCATGGGCCGCAGATCCTCGGGGACGGCCGGCAGCAGATGAGCGACCCGTCGGAGGTGGCGTTCGACGGCCGCCGCCTTTTCTGCCAGGATCGCCGTGTCGGGGCTCATGCTGCCTGCACGCCGTCGAGGATTTGTTCGTAGGCCATGCGTAGCACCGGTTCGAGGTCGCACCAGAAGCTGGCGGCCTCTATCTGGAACGTCTGAAAAACTCCGGTCTCGTCCTCGAACACAGGTTTTCCGTTGACCGCAACCTGGATTCTCAACAGGGCGCTGGCCTTGGACAGGTCAACCAGATCGACAAGGTCCGTCCCGAGGATTCCCATCAGGCTGTCGCGCAACAACTCCTCGTCAAGCGTACCGCCAGCCAGGTAGCCGAAGTCCCAGTCGGACTGGCCGTGTACCTGCCCGAGGACGCGAGAGCCGAAGAGCACCAGCAGCCTAAGACCAGCCTGCCGGGCAGATTGTGCCAGCGCCTGCTCGGAAACTATGGCCCCATTCTACGCGATCCGGCAGGGGACACCACCACCACGGCCAAGATTTGATGGCATGTCAGCGCGTCTGTCGTGAACACGCGTTTCAAAAGGAGTGCCCAAGGTAGTCGGGTCGCGTGGGCGTGAGCGAGAGCGTGTTCGTGAGAGTCTTGCGGAAGACGGATCGCGTGCCGCGTCCTGCCCACGTTCACCGCTCACGCTAGCCGCCCACGCTGGCCGCAGCACGCTGATCGCTCACGCTGTCGCCCACGCTCACGCTGGCCGACCTGCGCCGCCCGGCCGCCACTCGGCCCAGGATCACGGTCGAGAATGTTTCGACGGAAATCTTGTCGCGTCGGGGGCCGGTGCATACTACGATTTGTGCAATGGCTGCCAAGAAGACCGGTCCTGAGAGCCCCATAGAGATTCCCGAGATCATCGCAGTGCTCCCGCTGCGCAACTCGGTCCTGTTTCCCGGGTCTATCATCCCGATCGACGTGGGTCGCAAGAAATCGGTGAAACTCGTCGAGGAGGCCATCTCGAAGGAGAGGCCTGTCATCGGCATCGTCACGCAACGGGATGCCCGCACGGAGGATCCCGGTCCGGCCGACCTGTACACGGTTGGCTGTGCCGCCCGCATCCTCAAGGTCATCAAGCTGGCCAAGGACAGCTTCTCCGTGATCCTGCAAGGCATCTCGCGCGTCCGCCTGCTGGAGACCGGGGCGCAGGATCCCTTCATGACGGCCAAGGTGCAAGTGCTGCCTGATCCGCTCGGCTCCAATCTCGAATTGGACGCTCTGGTGCTCAACCTCAAGGACGTGGTCAAGCGCGTGTTCAAGCTCATGCCCGAGCTGCCCAAGGAGGCTTCCACGCTCATCGACAGCGTGACCGAGCCCGGGCAGATCGCCGACCTCATCACCTCGAACCTCGACGTTCAGGTCGACGAGAAGCAGGAGATCCTCGAGATTTTCGACCTCAAGGCGCGGCTGCGGCGCGTGTTGCAGTTCCTCTCGCGCCAGCACGAGGTGCTCAAGGTGCGCGAGAAGATCAACACTCAGGTGCAGGAGGAGATGGGGCGCAACCAGCGCGAGTACGTCCTGCGCCAGCAGCTCAAGGCCATCAAGGAGGAGCTGGGCGAGATCGACGAGACGGGCGGGGACTTGGACGATTTCCGCGAAAAAATCGCGGCGGCCAAGATGCCGGGCGAGACCGAGAAAGTGGCGCTCAAGCAACTGGAGCGTCTCAAGGTCATGCAGCCGTCTTCGGCTGAATACACGGTCACCCGCACCTATCTGGAATGGCTGGTCGAGTTGCCGTGGGCCATCTCGACCGAGGACAAGCTGGACATCCCGGCGGCGCGCGACATCCTCAACGCCGACCACTACGACCTGGAGAAGGTCAAGAAGCGCATCCTGGAATACCTGGCGGTGCGCAAGCTGAAGACCGACAAGAAGGGGCCGATCCTTTGTCTGGTGGGTCCGCCTGGTGTGGGCAAGACCTCGCTGGGCAAGTCCATCGCCCGCGCGCTGGGCCGCAAGTTCATGCGTGTGTCGCTGGGCGGGGTGCGCGACGAGGCCGAAATCCGCGGTCACCGCCGCACCTACGTCGGGTCTCTACCTGGCCGGATCATCCAGGGCATGAAGAAGGCGGGGTCGAACAACCCGGTGTTTATGCTCGACGAGATCGACAAGCTGGGGCACGACTTCCGCGGCGATCCCGCAGCGGCCCTGCTGGAAGTCTTGGACCCGGAGCAGAACCACGCTTTTTCAGACCACTACCTTGAAGTGCCGTTCGATCTGTCCAAGGTCATGTTCATCGCCACCGCCAACATTCTCGACCCGGTGCCGCCAGCGTTGCGCGATCGTCTCGAGGTGCTGGAGATCCCGGGCTACACCAGCGAAGAAAAGCTGAACATCGCCAAGCAGTTCCTCATCAAGAAGCAACTCGAGGAGCACGGCTTGGGCGGTGAGCGCGTGGTTTTCGAGGATAGCGCGGTCGGCGAGGTCATCGACAGCTACACGCGCGAGGCGGGCGTGCGCAACCTCGAGCGCGAACTGGCCAACGTCATCCGTGCGGTGGCCGTGCTGGTGGCGGAAGAGAAGGCATCGGAGAAGGAAACCATCACCATGGCCCGCGTGCCCGATTTCCTGGGCCCGCAGAAGTACTTGCCCGAGGTGGCTGAGCGGACCGCTGAGGCGGGCGTGGCCACTGGTCTGGCCTGGACACCGGTGGGCGGCGACATTCTGTTCATCGAGGCGACCCGCATGAACGGCAAGGGCAATCTGGTCCTCACCGGGCAGCTGGGTGACGTGATGAAGGAGTCGGCGCAAGCGGCGCTGTCATTCATCCGCGCCCGCGCTCGCTGGCTGGGGCTGGAAGAAACCTTCCTCGAGCGCAGCGACATCCACGTGCACATCCCCGCCGGCGCCATTCCCAAGGACGGCCCGTCGGCCGGTGTCACGATGTTCATAGCCATGGTTTCGCTCCTGACCGGAAAGCCGGTGCGCAGCGACGTGGCCATGACCGGTGAGATCACGCTGCGTGGGCTGATTCTGCCGGTGGGCGGCATCAAGGAGAAGTTCCTCGCCGCGCATCGAGCAGGTATCAAGCGCGTGGTCATGCCCGAGCGCAACCGCAAGGACATCATCGATATCCCCGAGCAGCCGCGCAAGGAGATCGAGATCATCTTCGTCAAGCGGATGGACGAGCTTCTGCCTTTTGTGCTGACGGAGATGCCCAAACTGCAAGGCACGATGTCGAGCGCCGTGACCCCGGCGCCGTCGACGCCAGCCCCGCCGGCGCCCCCGTCGGCCTAGGGTCAGCGGGTCGGGCGGGGAGGCCCTGCCAGGCCAGTTTTCCGCTCCTTGACGCGTGAAAGGGCGGTGCTTACTGTACGCGCCAACTTCGAACGCAATCTGTATCCCACGAAAAGGACAAGCAAATGGGCAAGATCATCGGAATCGACCTCGGAACCACGAACTCGGTGGTGGCCATCATGGAAGGCAAGGAACCCAAGGTCATCCCCAACGAGGAGGGCGCCCGTTTGACTCCCTCGGTGGTCGGGTGGGACGACAAGGGCGAAATCCTGGTTGGGCAGATCGCGCGCCGTCAGGCCATCACCAACCCCGAGAATACCGTCTTTTCGGCCAAGCGTTTCATGGGCCGGCGATACGAAGAGGCGGACGAGGACGAGCACCGCGTGCCGTTCAAGACCTCGCGTGGCGCCAGCGGCGAGGTCGTGTTCGACATACGTGGCAAGAAGGTCACGCCACCCGAAGTTTCGGCCAAGGTTCTGCAAAAGCTCAAGAAGGCGGCCGAGGACTACCTGGGTGAGAAGATCGTCGACGCGGTGATCACGGTTCCGGCCTACTTCAACGACTCGCAACGCCAGGCGACCAAGGACGCGGGCCGCATCGCTGGGCTCGAGGTCAAGCGCATCGTCAACGAACCGACCGCTGCAGCGCTGGCCTACGGCCTGGACAAGAAGAAGGACGAACTCATCGCAGTCTACGACTTCGGTGGTGGGACTTTCGATATTTCCATCCTGGAAGTCGGCGAGAACGTGGTCGAGGTCGTGTCCACCAACGGCGACACGCACTTGGGCGGCGACGACATCGACGTGCGCATCATGGATTGGCTGATCGCCGAGTTCAGAAAAGACCAGGGTATCGACGTGTCCAAGGACAAGATGGTCCTGCAGCGTCTGCGCGAGGCAGCGGAAAAGGCAAAGATCGAATTGTCCCAGGTGATGGAGACGGAGATCAATCTACCGTTCCTCACGGCTGACGCCGCCGGCCCCAAGCACCTGCAGATGCGCCTGTCGCGCGCCAAGCTGGAACAGATGATCGAGGATCTCATCCAGCGCACCGTCGAGCCGACCAAGAAGGCGCTGTCCGACGCAGGTAAGAAGACCTCGGACATCAACGAGGTGGTGCTGGTGGGCGGCTCCACCCGCATCCCGCGCGTGCAGCAGGTGGTCAAGGATTTCTTCGGCAAGGAACCCCACAAGGGCGTGAACCCCGACGAGGTCGTGGCCCTGGGCGCGGCTGTTCAGGCGGGCGTGTTGTCCGGCGAGGTCAAGGACATGCTCCTCCTCGACGTCACGCCGTTGTCGTTGGGCATCGAGACCCTTGGCAGCGTGATGACGGTTCTCATCCCACGCAACACCACGATTCCCACCAAGAAGTCCGAGACGTTCTCCACCGCGGCCGACAACCAGACCTCGGTCGAGGTCAAGGTGTTCCAGGGTGAGCGGCCCATGGCCAACGACAACCGCTTACTGGGCAAGTTTGGGTTGGAGGGGATCCTGCCTGCGCCGCGCGGCGTGCCGCAGATCGAGGTGACCTTCGACATCGACGCCAACGGCATCGTCAATGTGTCGGCCAAGGACAAGGCGACCGGCAAGGTGCAGAACATCACCATCACCTCGTCCTCCGGCCTGTCCGAAGCCGACATCCAGAAGATGGTCAAACAGGCACAGGAACATGAGGCCGAGGACAAGAAGCGGCGTGAGGCCATCGAGGCGCGCAACCGCCTGGAAAGCCTGTCGTTCAGCGTGCAGAAGCACTTCGACGAGAACAAGGACAAGATTCCGTCATCCGAGCGCCAGCCGCTCGAGGATGCGCTCAAGGACGCCAAGACCACGCTTGAGTCGAATCGCGAGGCGAGCGACGCCGAGGTCTTCAAGGGCGCCTTCGAGCGTCTAGAGAAGGCGTCGCACAAGATGGCCGAGGCCCTGTACAAGGCAGCCGGTGGCACCGAAGGCGCGCAGGCCGGAGCCGCGCCCTCGGGCGGCGACGGAAAAAGCGCGGGCGGCAAGGACGACGTAATAGACGCCGAGTTCACCGAGACTCCCAAGAAGGAATAGCTTCGTAGTTCGGCAGAAGGTCGTGGCCGGCTACCCGATCTCGCGAACCCGCCAGCCGCGGCCCAGCGTGCTGGGCGGCCCGAATTCCCGACGAGCCGTCGCTACTCTCGGCTTTTCAGAATGAGCAGGCGGTAGTTCGCATACTCGGCTTGGCCGCAGGAGTAGAGGACTTCGGTGAGGAGGCGATAGGGCGTGTGGCGATCCGCGATGATGGTCAGTTCACCATCGAACTTCTGCCCGGTCATCTCCGCTACTTTCTTTTCCTTGCGGGCGACCCGGCTGAGTATGTCGACCAAGGGTGTGACGTAGTAGCCGTCCGCGCCGTCGCGCTTGAGGGCCGGATCGAACTTGCCGCTGTTGATGGGCGCCACCGGCTCGCCATCCACCAGCAGCACGCGCTTGGTGACGGTGACCGCGATGGCCTGCTTGGCATTGAGCCGGCTGTTGGACGACGGCAGCAACATGTTCTGGTCCTGGTTGACCAGCATGGCCGACGAGGTGAAGCTCTTGAGCAAGAACACCAGGATGATGGTCATCATGTCCATCATCGGGGTGATGTTCAGGCTGGTGATTTCTTCGGGCTCGGCCAGCTTGCGCGCATAGGCGCGGATCGCCTTTTTGCCCTTGAGCCGGTCTTCGTCTGCGGGCGATATGCCGGCCTGAGCGCCCATCACAAAATCCCCGCTGCAAACACGATGTCAGGGAAGAGCATATGGCCGTCCTTGTCCTCGCGCATGGCGTCCAGGGTCCTGATGACGATCTCATAGGCCGTGCCGGCATCCGCGTTGAAGGTGGCCTTGGTCTCATCCTTGAACTGGTTCTTGACCTCGGTCAGCTTGGTCGTCAGCGCAACATAGTCATAGTCGCCGGTGGGCAGCTTGGGGATGGGTGGCATGACGCCGCCCGAGCCTGCCAGCGTGAAGCCGGAGTTGCCCACGGTCACGGTCAGGTTGAGGCTTGGCTTCTCTTCCTCGGCCCCGCCGCCGCCGCCACCGAAGGTCGGCGAAGAGGCGTTCACGGTTCCGAGAGGCACCTGATTCACTACCGATGCGAGCAAGAAGATGATGATGTTGGTGACGATGTCCATGTACGGGACGAGGTTGATCTCGCCGGTATCTTCCTCCGCCTCGTCGTACTTTTCCTTCATCCGCCGCATGCGGGCGCGAACTTGACGTCTGGTCATCGCATGTTCGCCTGGTTGATGTGTCCGCTTGCTGGGCTAGGGGTTCTATTTGGATGGCGCGGCCGCAGCCCCGCCGGTGCTGTGGGCCGATTCCGCCAAGAGGTTTTCCAGCTTGAGCGAGAAGGCCTCGAGGTCAGACGTCTGGCGCTTGGACATGCCGCCCAGGATTGCGTGCGCGATGATGCAGGTCACGGCGATGCCGAGGCCCATGGCGGTGTTGTTGAGCGCCTCGGAAATGCCCTTGGCCAGAAGGGTGCTGCGTTCTTCGGGCTTGGCGGCAGCCACCGCGCCGAACGCGCGGATAAGGCCGACGACGGTACCGAGAAGACCGACCAGAGTGGCGATATTGGCCAGCGACCAGAGCACCTGGACACGCTTTTTGAGCATTGGCGTCACATCCACCAGTGACTCCTCGATGGCTTGCGCCACCGCGATCTCGCCTCGATGCACGCGCTGCAAACCCGCCTTGGCTACTTGAGCGACTGGCGCGGTGGTGGCCGAGCAAAGCTTGACAGCCCGGTCCACGTTGTTCGCCAGCACGAGCTTGCGGATCTGTTCGAGGAAGGCGCGGGCATTCACGCTGCTCTTCAGCAAGAAGAAGATCAGACGGTCGATGATCATGGCGAGCACGATCACCGAAACCCCCAGGTTGACGTACATGAGCGTTCCGCCCTGTTCTAGGAACTGCGCTAGTCCTTGCATCTCATCCTCCGCGAGCCCATCAGCCCGCCTGTGCGAGTCCGCTCGGGCAGGCTCGCAGCCAACAGCAACGTTTCTTTCGGGTACTTTTCTACAGTTTCAGCGTTCGCTATATTATCGGTCAACCTAGCAGTGTCAAGAGACGCGAGGCGCAAGCTGGCGATTCTTACCGGAAAGTGATCGAGGCTGCGAGGGGCTAGTCGCCTGGAGAGTCAAGAAACTAGAACCGTTCATCCGAGAACCGCCCTGAGCTGCCAGCGCGAAAGGCTGGCGGGAGCGTACCCCGCTTGAGCGGCATGAGCCGGCTGCCCGGCTTTTCCGGCGTGGCAGGCACGCCTTTGTCGGGGTCGGCGCGCACGAAGATGACCCCGGGTGGCGGCTCGAAGTCGCGCACCGGGACCGAACGCAGGGCTTCCTGCATGTACGAAAGCCAAATGGGCAGGGCCACCTGACCGCCGGTGGCGTCGTGGCCGATGGGCTTGAAGTCGTCGCGACCGACCCAGACGCCGCATAACAACTCGGGTACGAAGCCGAAGAACCAAGCGTCGCGGTAGTTGGTGGAAGTGCCGGTCTTGCCTGCGGCTGGCCGGCCCAGCTCGCGCGCCTTCTTGCCGGTGCCGATCTCGATCACACCCTTCATCAGATCGGTGACGACATACGCGGTCTCGGCGGAAAGCCGCTCTTCGCGCGGTGGCGGGGCGGTGTGATCCTCCAGAACCCGGCCGTCGGCATCGACGATCTTGACAATGAACAGGGGCGTAACCAGCTTGCCGCCAGCCGGGAAGGCAGCCAGGCCGTACGCCACCTCCTGCAAAGTCAGGTCAGGGGTACCGAGTGCGAGTGATAGCGACTGCGGCAGCTTGGAAGTGATGCCCAGGCCGCGCATGACCTCGATGACAGGGTCGACGCCGATCTGGGCGACGATCTGGGCCGAGACCGTGTTGATGCTCTTGGCCAGGGCGGTTCGCAATGTCACAGGGCCAAGGTACTCGGGCTTGTAGTTGTGAGGCGCCCAGATCCCGGAAGCGGTCTTGAACTTGACCGGCGCGTCCCACCTGATGGTGAGAGGGGTGAAGCCGTGGTCGATGGCGGCCGCGTAAATGAACGGCTTGATGGCCGAGCCGATCTGTCGGTGCGCCTGGGTGGCGCGGTTGAACTGGCTCTTGCCGTAGTCATAGCCGCCCACCATGGAAACCAGGTAGCCATTGGACGGATCCAGGGCGATGAGCGCGCCCTGCACGGTGGGGGCGCTGGCCAGGTGGGCGAAAAACTCCTCGCGGAGGGCGTGGCCGCCGCCGCTCTGGGTGCGAAAGTACACGGGCACGACGTCGCCGGTGCCCAGATGCTCGCCGCGCGGCCCGGTCCAGGCCAAAGCCTGGGTTTCACTGGCCGAGTCGAGCGGCGCGACCAGTCCGCCGGATGCCACCACGACCTTCTTGCCGACGCTGGTCACCGCGGCTGCATAGATGGTGTCTGGATCGGTGTCGAAGACAGGCACATCGCGATTGCGAGCCGCACGTCGGCGCTGCGCCCAGGCTTCGTCAGCGGCGTGCTTGGCGGCGGCGTCGGGCAGGTGCGCGCCCGGTTTTGTCGCGTCTACGGTCGCAGCCGGCGGGTCGGGCAGGGCCATGAGATAGGGCGACTGCTCTCCGTCCAGATTGAAACCTTCAGGCCCCACTGGGCGCGGCTGGCCCGCCGCAAGCTGGCGTCGCTGGTCCACGTCCAAGTGGCCGATGGGTCCGTCGAAGATCAGGCGCCGCTGCACATCCTCGAGGCCGCGGCGCAGGGCGGATTCGGCGGCTCGTTGCCGGCGCATGTCCAGGGTGGTGTAGATGCGGAAGCCGCGGCGCAGAAGCTCTTCGTCGCCGTAGCGCTCGGCCACGTGCTTGCGCACGGTTTCGACGAAGTAGGGCGCGGCCACGTTGGTCATGGCGCGGGTTTGCGCGACCAGCATCAGCGGCTCGCTGGCTGCGGCCTCCGCTTGGGCCGCGGTGATGAAACCCAGATCTTGCATCTGGTCGAGCACGTAGCGCTGGCGCGTGTGGGCGCGCTCGAAGTCGCGCAAGGGCGTGACGTTGCCAGGCGCCTTGGGCAGAGCCGCCAGCATGGCCGCTTCGGCTAGGGTCAGCTCAGCGGCGCTCTTGCCGAAGTAGGCGGTGGCCGCGGCTGCCAGACCGTAGGCGCCGTGCCCGAGGTAGACGTGGTTGAGGTAGATGCCGAGAATCTGGTCCTTGCGCAGGCGCTTCTCGATGCGCAAGGCGAGCAGCGCCTCGCGCACCTTGCGCGCCAGCGAGCGTTCCTGGCCGACGATGAGAATCTTGGCCACCTGTTGCGTGATGCTGGAACCGCCTTGCACCACCTGCCGCGCTCGCAGATTGGCCCAGGCCGCGCGCAGGACGCCCAGGTAGTCGACGCCGCCGTGTTTGTAGAAGCGCCCGTCCTCGGCTGCGACAAAGGCACGGCGAACCAGGTCAGGCACGTCGTCGATGGGCAGAAGGACGCGCTTCTCGACGAAGAACTCGCCTATGAGTTCGCCGTCCGCGCTCCAGATTTGGCTGGCGCGGACAGGTTGATAGTCGGTCACCGCGCTCAGGTTGGCAGGCAGATCGGATTCGAACTGGTGGTACACCCAGTAGCCCAACCCAGCGCCCAGGCAGACTGAGCCCAACACCAGACCGCCGACAATCCTCAAAGTGGAACGCAGGACCGAGCGCGGGCGAGCCATCAAGTTCGTTTCCCTTGGTCCATATGAGACGGTGGGCGGGAGACGTCAACATTTCATCCTGGGATTCGCAGCAGGCGCCCGGGCCAGACCCTATATGCCACTTGGACCATGGTTGTTGACCATGGTATAAAGGCAACTATGGACTCCATGGCGATATCGAAGTTCAAGGCGACCTGTTTGGCCACGCTGGAACGCGTGCGCAGGACGGGACGCCCCATGCGCGTGACCCGTTTTGGCAAGCCCATAGCCGAAATCGTTCCCCCCACCCCCGCGCCTGCCCCGCGTAACTGGCTGGGCGCCCGACGCCATACCGGAAAGATCCTGGGCGACATCGTCGGTCCCACGGGCGACCTGGTCGACTGGGAAGCGAGCAAGTGAAGATCCTTCTCGACACGCATGTCTGGATCTGGAGCCATCTCGATTCCGACCGCATCGGCCAGCGTCTCACCCAGCACATCCTGGATCCGGCGAACGAACTCTGGTTGTCGCCCATCAGCCTTTGGGAGTTTCTGGTGCTGGTCGGGAAGAAGCGGCTTGCGATCCGAGAGAATTCCGCGGATTGGATCGCCGCTGCCTTGGCGGAAGCGCCCATGCACGAGGCGTCGCTCACTCACGAAGTCGCTCTGACCAGCCGGACCATCAAGGTCGTGCACGAGGATCCGGCGGATCGCTTCCTCGCTGCGACGGCCGCCGTCTACGACTTGGTACTGGCCACGGCTGACGAGCGGCTGCTGGCTGGCAAGGGCTTCCGCACGCTGGCAAACCGGTAGGACGATCGTTCAATAATCTTGCCCAGCACCAGAGAAAAACCTCCGCTGCACATAGGAATACACGCCGAAAATTTGCACTCCGACCGGAAGCTCAGAATATGGGCTCATGGGCTTGCTTTCGGGCCGCGTCTTGGGCGTGGCATTCGTCAGTTTTCTCGTCGGAGCGCCAGGCGCGGCGGCGGCCGCGCCGGACGAGTCGGCCGTTGCGCGGGAAACCTTCGTGGTCGAGCCGTTCAAGAACGGCAACGGCTTTCGCGCGCTCGACTACCTGGAAACCGGATTGCCGGCGCTGGTGGCCGAGCGGCTGGGTCACTTGGCGCCTCTCAAATTCGTGGGCGGCGAGACCCTATTCGGCCGCGCAGCGACGGTCACGCCGCGCTGGACGGTGACCGGCGAATTCGCGCGGCGGCCGGACTGGAAGATCGCGGTCACGGTTCGCATCAGGGGAACGGGTGGCGCCTCTGCTGCCGCAGAGGTGACTCGCGTCGGGGGCACGGATGCCGCTGCCATGGTCGCGGTCGATGCGACGCTGGCGGCTTTTGGCAAGGTGCTCGGGGATCGGGCGCCGGCGGCCAAGGCTTCGCTCAGCCAGCGCTTTGCTCGCGATGGCTACGCCTTCGTGCTCTACGGCCGCGGCGTCGCAACCTGCCTGGGCCTGGGCGGCCGGCACCGCAGCCAAGACGAGGCCATCAAGATCCTCGGCCGCTCGCTGGTCATCGATCCCAAGGTTCCCGAGACCCGGCGCTTTCTCGGCGCCATTCACCTGGAAAACGGCCGGCCCGGCCATGCGCGCGCCATGTGGTCGGTGGCTGTCGAGGCCCGTCCCGACTACCACGCCGCCTTGGCCAGCCTGGCCGCCCTGGACCGCAGCGAGGGATCGGCCGCCGCGCGCGAGCGCTACGCGCGCCTGGTGGAACTGGATCCCGCTGATCTGGACATGCGCCGGGCCTACGGTGAAGTGTTGGCCGAGGCCGGGCAGCTCGTGCAGGCCCAGGCCGAGTTGAACAAGGTTCTGGAGGCCGCCCCGGACGATCTACGCGCGCGCCGGGCTCTGGCCCTGGTGCTGGCCTCGCGGCGGGCTGGTCCCGAGCTGGTGGCGGACTTGGAAGAGGTGGTGCGCCTGCAGCCAGACAACGTCGACGCGCGCATGGATTTGGGCGCGGCTTACCTGGGCGTGGGCAAGCGCAGCGAGGCAGAAACTCTGTACGACGATGTCTTGCGCCGCCGTCCGCGCAGCGCAGCCGCCCTGAAGTTGTGCGGCGATCTGGCGCGCGCCCGCGGCGACTTGAGGAAGGCCACCTCACTGTTCGGCAAGCTGCGCTGGATTGCGCCCAATGACCCGAGGCCGGCGTTCTTGCTGGGGACGTCTTTCTACGAGGCCGGAAATTTCAACGCGGCCGAGCGTTGGTTTACCGAGGCGTCGAAGTACCCCGGCATGTTGGGCGAGGCGTACGGGAATCTGGGCGTCATCGCCTTGCGCCGGGGCCAGCCCAAAGAGGCGCGGTGGTTCCTGAGTCGCGCGGCCAAGCGACGGCCGCAGCGAGCCCTGGTGCGATACAACTACGCGCTGGCGCTCTTCTCGAACAACCGGCCCGAGGACGCGCTCAACGAATTGCACGCGGCCCAGGCGCTGGCACCGAGTGACGCTGCCACGCAGTTCTTCACCGGCGTGGTGGCGTTGCGGGTTGGGCTGGTTTCCGAGGCTGAGCGCTGTTTCCGAGAGGCTCTGCGCCTGGATCCGCAGAACGAGGACGCGCGCCACAATCTGGCTCTGCTGGAACCGCTGGTCAGACCGGCGCGTGAGGAGCGGCTGTCGCTGGGAGAGGCGGCCGCGGCGCATGCAGCGCCCGTCGAGATCGACAGGGGACCCTGAAGTCTGCCTTGAGCAGAGCGAGGACGTTTCGCGCAGCCCTATTCTAGAATCCAGACGCCGACAGCCTTGATTTCGTCGTACATAGCGCCCGGCGCCAGATCAATGTCGCCGGGCCACTCGACGAAGCCATGATCGCAGTGCACCTGCGCGAAAACCGCGGGATCCTTCAATACGGAGAATACTCCGTGAAGGTGCGTGTCGCGAAACACCACCTCGCCCGACAGGCCGTCCGCGAAGCGAACCGAAAGGCGGCGCGGCGGAAGAGGGGTAACGCTCACAACATCGTAGGGCATCATCGGTGTCAGTCCAGGGGCTGGATCTGCTGGGGCTGCTGGTGTTGCCGGAATTATACCGTTTTGCGTCCGTCGTCGCACATCCGCCGAAATGGGGGTGTGGACAGGCGGCGCCGGACATCGTCTAATGTGGTGTGATGCCTGCGGGGATTGACCATGCGACCACAGCGTCGCCCACGACCGCTGCCGATGGGTTGCGCTGGACCGCGCCCTGCGCCTCTTTCGCACCAGGAGAATCGCGATGACCGAGGCTGAAGGCGGGGCCAACACGCGCGTGGGAAAGATCCTGGGCGGCAAGTACCGCTTGGTGCGCCTGCTCGGCGCGGGCGGCATGGGCGAGGTCTACGAGGCCCAGCACGAACTCATCGGCCGTCGCTTTGCCATCAAGTTCTTGCACCCGCAGCTGGCCAGCAACAGCGAAGTCGTGGCCCGTTTTCAGCGTGAGGCCCAGGCCGCCGGCGGCCTTGAGAACGAGAACATCGCGGCCGTGGTGGACGCGGGCACGGCCGACGACGGGGCGCCCTACCTGGTCATGGAGTATCTCGACGGTGAGGACCTCGCTCACCTGTTGATGCGCGGTGGGGCCTTGCCCCTGTCGCGGGCCATGTTCATCATGATCCAGGCCTGTCGTGGCTTGGCGGCCGCGCACAGCCGCGGCATCGTCCACCGCGACCTCAAGCCCGAGAACCTGTATATCTGCCGGCGCAACGACGCCAGCGATCTGGTCAAGGTTCTGGACTTCGGCATCGCCAAGCTGCACACGGGCCGGAGCACGTCGCTGACCCAGACCGGGACGACCATGGGCACGCCCTACTACATGTCCCTGGAGCAGGCTCGTGGGGCCAAGGACGTCGACCATCGCACCGACATCTATGCGCTGGGCGTGATCCTGTACGAGATGTTGGGCGGCGCCAAACCCCATCCGGGCGAGTCGTACAACGCGATCCTGTACCACGTGCTGACCCAGGAACCAGCGCCGCTGGATTCCATGCGGCCGGACCTGCCCCCGGGCGTATCCGCCATCATACAGAAGGCCATGGCCCGCGAGCCCGGCGATCGCTATGCCTCGGTCGCCGAGTTCATGGAGGCGCTGATTCCGTTTTCGGGCCGGTCCGTGACGCCACTGCGTTCGCAGGCTGGTTTGCCCGTGGTCATGGGTGCGACGATGCAATCCCCCGTCTCGCTTCGAGCGATGGCGGTGCCAGCCCCGCTCAAAGCCGAGACGCCGGAGATCCCCGACGATGTGCCAGCCGGCAGCCGGTCGCGCGTCGTGGTGTGGGCCATGTCCGCGGCTGTGGCGGTGCTGTTCATATTCCTGGGCCTATGGTTCGGCCTGCACCGCGAGCCCAAACCACAAGCCGCGGCGTCTGCGCCAATAGCGCTCCCGGTTCCCGCGCCGTTGCCGGCTCCGGTTCCGACTCCGGCTCCGCCTCCGGTTCCGGTCGCGGCCCCGGTTCCGGCCCCGCTGCCCGCCGCAACGCCGCCGCCCTCTGCAAAGATCGAAAGTTCACCCGGACGTTCACCGAGACAACGTTCGCAGAAACGAACGACGTCGACTTCTTTCCCGGTGGTTGACGTCAGGCCGCCGTTTGCCCCTGCGGCTGCCCAGCCCGCCGAGAACCCCGACAATGGGCTCAATTCCCGGCGCAAACCCGCGCGCTCGATCGATCGCTCGAATCCCTTTGCCGAATAGGCATGGGACCTGGGCAGCATCAGACGATGAGGGGATTCTTCACGCGCAGGCCCTTGAAACGGCCGAAGTCACGATTCGCGCTCCACAGTTCAGAAACACCATGATGCAGGCAAATGGCGGCTATCCTGGCGTCGTGGATCGCGCCGCCCGAGCCCCGGCCTTTTTCGCAGAGCGCGCGGAGCTGAGCGAAAATATCCCGGTCCCTCCCCGATGACCCCACAGCGAGGCGATTTGAACCACTCCGCTATGGCATCCATGGCCAGGGCGAGCGGCGAGGGCGGCGCGTAGATGCGGGGATGCGTGCAGATGGCGAGAAACTCGTGGACGCATGGCCACGGGATCGCCCAGTGCGCGGTGCCGCGGGCAAGCGCCAGGACTCTGTCCAGGGCAATTTCATGCCATTCGCCTGCAGCACGGCCGATCCATCGAAGGCGTGACCGTCGAGAACCCATTCGCCTAACCCGATGGCTTCAATTGCGCCGCATCGAGGCTGACAACGACAGCTCTGTGGACAGGCGGCGCGAGTCATCGTCTAATGGGCCTCGCATGGTCAGACAAACTGCTTTCTTGGTCATCGTCCTGGGGGTCTTGGCGGCGCCACAGGCCGCCTGGTCTGGGGAAAAGGAAGAGGCACGCAAGCACTACGATCGCGCGGTCGAGCTGGTCGACGACGGGCAGCTTGAAGGGGCCATCGTCGAATTCCAGCGGTCGTACGATCTGACCCGTCACTTCGCCGTGCTGTACAACATAGGCCAGGTCTTCGTGTCGCTGGCCAGGCCGGTCGAGGCCGTGGATGCCTACGAGCGCTATCTGGCCGATGGGGGGAAGAAGGTTCCCGCGGCCCGGCGCTCCGAGGTCGAAAAGGAAATCGCACGCCAGAAGGCCCGTATCGCCACGCTGGAGATCCGCGCTTTGCCCCAGGGAGCAAGTCTTCGCTTGGATGGCAACGAAATCGGCAAGGCGCCGATCTCCGCGCCGGTGCGGGTGGGCGTGGGAAAGCACGTCATCGCCGCTTCGGCCGAGGGCTACGATTCGGCGGAGAAGGAGGTAACCGTGGCTGGTGAGGACCACAAGGCTGTCGAACTGGTGCTGGCCAAGCGGGTGGTCGAGACGCCAGCGCTGCCACCGGCCGCGCAGGTGGCGTCGGCCCAGCCCGTGACAGTGACGGTTGTCACGCCGGCACAACTTCCGCCTGAACCCCGCGTTGCGGCTGAGCCGATCGCGAAGCCGATGAGCAATGTGCGCCTCCTCGGGATATTGACCGGAGTGGTTGGTGTAGCCGGCATAGCAGCCGGGGGCGGGTGCTGGTGGGTCGGGATGACCCGCAACGACGAATCCAAGGACAACTGGAGCACGAACCCCGACAAGGCGCAGAGTCTACGAGGAGAGGCGCAGGACTTCCTGACCGCCGGCAACACCCTTTTCTACGCCGGCGGCGCTCTGGTCGTGCTGGGGGTGGTCCTTTATTTTGTTGGCGCGTCGGATGACCACCCTGCCACATCGTCCACCCACGCGCACCTGATGCCGACCCTGGGCCGTGGTTTTGCCGGTCTCACCGCGGGCGGAATTTGGTGAGATCAATCTGATGCACGTTTCTGCCCGTACCGCCGAAGGTCTGGCATCCGGTTGTGTTCCCAGATACAATTCCGACGGCACGCTAACGGATGCCGTTTTCCGCAAAAGGAGGTCGTGAAAAAATGCGCAAGCTACACCTGTCTCTACTCGCCCTGTTGCTCAGCCTGGCTCTCGCCGCACCGGCGTTCGCCCAGCAACAGCCACACATGACGGCGGCCCTGTCTTCGTTGGAGTCCGCCAAGGTAGAACTTGAGAAGGCGAGCGCCGACAAGGGTGGGCACCGGGTCAAGGCCATCGAGCTGATCAACGCGGCCATGGAAGAGGTAAGAAAGGGCATCGAGTTCGCCAAGAAGCACTGATCGGACTGGCCTCGGAGATCGGCGGATCGACCCGCCGCCTCCGCCCACTTGTTACGCCGATTCGCCGGCGTTTCCGCCCGTGCGCATGCGCGCGGTCAGGTTTTGCACCGGCACCAGCTTGTCGCCAGGGCGCCACACGTTTGGCTGCACGTCACCGCCGATTTGCACGTGGCCGCTTTGGCGTTTGCCGCTGACCGCGTTGGTGAGGAAGACCTCGAGGCGTCGGTTCTGTCCGCCGCTGCCGTCGTAGAACAGGCTGACGATGGGCATGTCCACGTCGGCCGAGACGCGGCCAAACACCGCAGTTGCCACGGTCTCGGGCATGCAGCCAAAGGGCGCGCAATTCACCACCATGGCGGCGCCCTGTTGCGCGAACTTAATGGCGCGGCCGATCGACAGCTTGCCCTCGCCGCCGCAATAGAACGCCATGTAGGGCTTGGCCAGCTTCATGGACTCCTGGAAGGGCGGCTCGTGCCGGTCGTCCAGAAACGGACTCGCCGCGCGCATGAGCTTCTGTTCCCAGTGCATCATCCAATGGTAGGTCACGAAGGCGTCGGCCTTGTCCCGCGAGATGATGGTGGAGGGAAACTCCTCCATGTAGTTCTCAACCGACGACGTGTAGAGGATCCAGTCGGTGATCGGGGTCATCCACGCCTCGCCGCCGAACATCTCGATGGCGCCGATCACGTCTTCGTTGGCGTAGACGTTGTTACGCACGTAGATCTCGCCCACCACGCCCACCAGGGGCCTGCGCGCCCCGGTCCTGGGAATCGCGGCGATCTTGCCGATGCCCTCGCGGAGGGCGGCGGGCAGGTCGGCGTCTTGTTCCAACGCCCGCGCTATCGCGTCGGTCACCTCGGTCACCACGCGATCGGTTTCGCCGGCGTTGATTTCGTAGGGCCGCACCTTGCACTGGGCCTTGAGGATGATGTCCGCACAGGCAATCGCCTTGAACAACGAGCGCCGCATCTGGCTGTCCAGCCCCTGGTAACCGTTGTTCGAGGCGGGCGCCAGGATGGCCACGTCCTCGAAGCCTTCGCGGTCCAGAATCTGTCGGTGCAGAACCGTGTACTGGCCGAAGCGGCACGGGCCCTTGGAACTGGGCATGAAGAAGGCATGTTTGCCGCCCGCGGGCTGCTGGCGCAGCGTCTTCAACAGCGTGCCGATGGTGAGCGCGCAGGGCAGGCACTCGGACCCCCGCGTGAGCGAGCGGCCCAGGTCGAATGATTCCTTGTCCTCGTCGGGCAAGGTGCGCGCGTCGTAGCCGTGTTGCCGGAAAGCCGCCGCGAAGAGGCGCGTGCCGAACTGGTGCATGGGCGGAACCCAGATGGTGCGGCCATGCAGGTCCGAAGGCTCGATGTGTTCGCGCGCGCGCGGGCCGCGTTCGGGCCGCGGCCGCCGCAACACATCGAAGTACGCCTCCAGACGGGTCATGTAGCCGGCGTCGGCGCCGTGCTCGTCCAGCTCCAGCATGAGCAGCGGCCGGCGCCCCATGATCTCCTCGGCGAAGCTGAGCAGGAAGCTGTCCGGCCCGCACGAGAAGTTGGTCAGATACACGACGTCCATCAGGTCGTGGTCGGCGGCCAGCTCCAGCGCAGCCAGGATCTTCTGACCGTAGCTCCAGAAGGAGTTGCGGTAGCGCAGCCCGAGACGCGATAGGTCCGGCTTGAGAAAATCCATGGGCAGCACGGTGCGGCCCATGTCCGCGATCTTCTGCGGCAGGCCCAGATTGGCGCCGCCGTCGTAATTGTTGTAGGGACGGCCCACCAGCAGGATCATCTTTTCGTTTTTGGCGGCGCACTCAGCCAGAATCTTGGCGCCCTCTTCCTGGCAGCGCTGTTCGAACGCCGTCTGCGCTTGCAGACCTGCGCGCCACGCCCGTCGCAGCTCGCGCGACGAGCGCCCGAGTGGCCGTGCCAGCCCGTCGCTCAAGGTCTTGATGGTGTCGCGCTCGCGCATGCGCATGTCCACCAGGGGCGCGAGCAAGCGCGAGGCATCCATGTGGTTCATGGCCAGGGCGCTGCGGCTGCAGGCTGCGGTGCCTTGCACGTAGGGGCAGATGGCCGTGCCCGTGGTTTCTTCGTTGGCCGGCGTGTTCTTCATGTGCGGCACGAAGACGAAGTCCACTCCGTCGGTGACCGCCAGCTTGGCCACGTGACCCAACGCCAGCTTGGCCGGGAAACAGAAATCGGCGCCCGCCATGCGCGGGCCCAGCTCGCGGATCTCGTCGGTGGTCTGGCCAGACAGCTGCACGCGGAAACCCAGCGTGTTGAAGAAGCGCTGCCACAGCGGATAGTAGGTGTAAGTCAGAAGTGCCTGGGGCAGGCCAATCACCGGCGCGTTGTCCGGCACCTTGACGCCGGCGCCGCCTTCGCGCCACAGACGCTGGCGCAGGCGCAGGGCCCGGTCGAACGGGCTCTTGCGCACCTTCTGCTCGCCCGGGTCGCGGCCGCACATGTAGCCCCACGACGGCGCGCTTTGCACCCCCTCGATGTCGGCGAAGGTGATGGTGCAGTCGTTCTGGCAGAGATCGCAGGTCTCCTTGCGCATGGCGATCTTGCGCTTGTCGAGATCGAGTCCGCGGAAGCGCGAGTGAGCCAATCCCTGTTCCGCCATGGTCTGGCGCACCAGCCGGGCCACGCCAAAGGCGCCCATCACGTGGCAGTAGGGCGAAACCACGACCTCCACGTCGAGCAGGCGCTCGAATGCGGCCACCAGCGCCTTGTTCCGCGCGGTGGCGCCCTGGAACATGATGCGCTTGCGGCTGCGGTGGCGGTTGCCCACGACCTTGTTGAGGTAGTTCTTGGCCACCGCAACCATGACCGCGGCCAGGGCTTCGGGTCGGCTGGCGCCTGCCTCGATGAAGCGGACCACGTCCTGCTCCATGAAGACGGTGCAGCGGTCGGTGGCGCGCGGAGGCTTCACCCCCAGCACGGCCTGGCCCACGTCAGCGACTTTGTAGCCCAGCTTGTTGGCCTGCTCCTCGATGAACGAGCCGGTGCCGGCGGCGCACACGTAGTTCATGTTGGCGTCGCGGATATGTCCGTCGACGATGTGCATGTACTTGGCGTCCTGGCCGCCGATTTCAAAAATGGTGTCGACGCTGGGATCGGTGAAGGTGGCGCCGGCCACGTGGGCGCTGATCTCGTTGATGATGGCGTCCGCGCCGATGACCTCGCCCACGATCTTGCGGCCGCTGCCTGTGGTCCCGGCGCCCAGCACCTCGATGCGCGCGCCCTTCTTCTCTGCAAGCTCCCGCAAGGCGCGGCACAGCTTCTGCGTGGCGCCGATGGGATCGCCGCCGGTCTTGCGGTACACGTCGACCAGCAGCTCGTCCCTGTCGTTGACCAACGCCAGCTTGGTGCTGGTCGAGCCGATGTCGATGCCGAGGTACACGCGCAGGGTCTGGCCCGCGGGCCAGGAAACCACACGGACTTCGTTGCCTTCCGGGTCGGTGTAGCACTCGGCCAGGCGAAAATCAGGGTAGGTGGACTTTTCCAGCGTGAGTGGCCAGGGGTGGTATTCCACGTCGCTGCTGGTGGCAATGCGATGGAGCGATTCGCGCGACGGCAGATGCTTGGGCACCGTGCCCATGGCGGCGGCGCCCAGGGCCGCCACCAAGTGAGGCGAGGACGGCGTGCGCAGCAGGTTGGGGAAAGCCGCGTCCAGCCAGCGCAGAACCTCGCGGTTGAGCGCCACCCCGCCGATGATCGCGGTCGGCGCATCCAGGGGCCGCGCCCGCAGCAGGGTTCCGATCAAGGTGCGGGTCATGCCCCGGCACAGCCCGGACCACATAGCCGCCTTGCTGTAGCCCTCTTGCTGACGGTGAATCAGATCGCTTTTCGCAAATACCGAGCAGCGGGTGGCAATGGAGGGCGGCTCGGCCACGCTGCCCACCAGGGCCGGATCGCTGCAATCCAGCCCCAGCCGCGCCGCCTGTTCGTCGAGGAAGGATCCGGTGCCCGCCGCGCACATGGAGTTGGTGGCGTAGTTCTGGAAGTGCCCCTGGGCATCGAGCTGCACCAGGGTCACCGACCCGCCGCCGATGTCGATGATGTTGCGAACTTCGGGGAACTGGGGGTGAATCACCCGAATCTGGCAGGCCGCGATGTCGAGCCGCCGGGTTTCAAAGGCCTCGCAGAAGCGGGTCGCGTTGGTCCCGCAGAAGCCGATGGCGTCCCCTGGTTCGAGGTCCAGCTCGCGCAGCGCCCGTTCGAGCACGGGAGCCGGCTCGCCCTTGTGTCGGGCGTAGAAGGTCTGAACCACCGTACCGGCACCGTCGATCCGAACCGCCTTGAGCGATACGGCGCCGATGTCGACTCCTATTCTTCCCGGTTGCTCCAAAATCGCACGTGCTTCCTGAGGTTGATGTAGGTGTCCGTCGGTGCGCGGCTTCCTTACCACATAACAAGCACCGAGGCTAACCTGACGCTGAACCGGCCAACGCGCCGGGCTATTTCTTTTGGAAGACGCGGGCCAGTCTCCGCCAGAATGGCAGGCGGGCCTGGTGGGCCGCTGCGGGCTTGACGTGTGCAGCCGGGGGCGGCGTCGCAGCGGCTGGGGTTGCCGCCGCGCTCTTGGTCGCAGCTGGGGCGGCGGGCTTCTGCTCTCCCAGCGTGAAATCCTCGGTCACAGCGGCAGCCAGTTTCTTTGCGGTCTCGCGCAGCTCGGCCTCTTGCTCCTCGGTGAAGCCCAGCACCTCACGGGCACGCGCCAGGGTCTCGGGCGCCACGCGGTCGCAGCGGCCAGCCCCAATCTCGACGCCGCTGCCCAGTTCGCGGCTCAATTCCTCGACCACGGCGACAGCCGCGGAGAGAGGATGGGGCGGCTCGCCGGCGGGGAAACTGTGATGGTTGGCCAGCACCGCCTGCACGTCGGCCGGCAGCTTCCATAGCTGGGCGATCATGCCGGAGACTTCTTGGTGCGTCTGGCGCAGGACCTCGTCGAGAATCACCGGATCGATGGTCGGCTCGTCCTTGGGCCGATCGGACAGCACCAGCAGGGTGGCGGCCATGCCGATGTCATGAAGCAGGCCGCACAGAAAAGCGGTCTCGGTATTCAGGGCCCTGCGCGAAGCGATCAGCCGGCACAGGTGCGCACACAGCGTGCTGTGCGCGCGAATTTGCTCCATCACCGTCACGTAGCGAACCGAGCGAAACACCCGCATGCCAGCCGCGACTTCCCACACCACGCTGGCCAGGCCGCGCATGCCTAGGCGGACTACGGCGACCTTCAACGAGATGTTGTTCTGGCCCCAGCCGCCGTAGGCCGCCGAGCCAGCGACGCGCAGAACCTGCGATGCCAGGACCGCGTCCTTCTCCAGCACCTCGACCAATTGGTCTGCGCTCACGTCCGAACGAAGCGACAGCTGGTGGACTTCGAGCGCCACCGTGGGCAGCAGCGGCGGGCGGTAGGTGGACGCCGCAAACACGCGTCGCAGCTGCGTGATGAAGGCGATCACCAGGACCGCGTCGGCCGATGGCAAGGCCGCCTCTGATTGAGGCCCTGGCTCCAGGGGCGCAGGCTGAGCGTCAGCCTGAGGATCAGGGGGAGAGTTCCGCTCGCTGCTCACGGGATATGCCTTCTTCGATCATACACGCCCTGTGCTGCGCGCGGCCAGAAAGAATGGTCGGCCACGTCGAGACGCGCAGCGTCTAGTTCAATGAAAGTCCAGTGGCCATGACTATTCGCGGCTGCCAGCGACAGTGCTACCTTGTTGGCCATGATCATAGCTGGCGACATTGGCGGAACCAAGACGGTGCTCGCGCTCTTTGAAACTGCGGGCGAAGACTTGCGCTGCGTGCGCGAAGCAACCTTCCCCAGCCTCGAATACCATTCGCTCGAGGCCGTGGTGGACGAGTTCCTCTCGGCGGGCGCGCGGCCCACGCTGACAGGCGCTTGCTTCGGCGTGGCCGGGCCGGTCGACGGCGGGCGCGCCCGGCTGACCAACTTGCCTTGGCTGCTCGACGAGGAGCTTCTGGCCAAGGGCCTGCGCGCCCCGCGCGTTCGCTTGCTCAACGACTTGGAGGCGGCCGCTTTTGGCATGTTGTTCTTGGCGCCCCAGGATTTCGAGGTGCTGCAGGCCGGGAAGGCTGGCGCCCGGGGAGACATCGCAGTCATCGCGCCCGGCACCGGGCTGGGCGAGGCCTTGCTCCACTTCGATGGCAAGCAGTACCACGCCATTCCGTCAGAGGGAGGCCACGCGGACTTCGCCCCGCGCACCGACGACGAGATCGTTCTCCTGCGCCACCTGCGGGCGGCTCTGGGCGGCCATGTTAGCTACGAGCGCATCCTCTCAGGCGCTGGCATCGGCAACCTGTATCGCAGCCTGCGCAACGAAGCCACCACCCGCGAACCCGCCTGGCTGACCGAACAACTTGGCAGCGGCGATCCCAACGCCGCGATTTCGGCTGCCGCCCTGGCCAACCGCGATCCGGTGTGCGTGCAGGCCTTGCGCATGTTTTGCGCGGTGCTGGGAGCTGAGGCCGGCAACCTGGCCCTCAAGGGGCTGACCACAGGCGGCGTGATCATCGGCGGTGGCATCGCTCCGAAGATCTTGCCCGCGCTCAAGGAAGGATCCTTTCTGGCTGCGCTGGCCGACAAGGGGCGGTTCTCGGACTGGGCGAAGAACTTGCCCGTGCGGGTGGCATTGGATCCGCGCGCTCCGCTCATCGGCGCCAGCCGCTTCCTGGTCAGCAGCGCCATCCACCCGGGCGCAAGAGCGTAACTCCGCGCTGGAATTTCTTTCAGTCCACCTTGCGTTCGAAGGCGTGCGTCGTCGAATGGACGGGTCCCGAAATGTTTGCCCGGGCCGCGGCCTTCATGACCAAGCCCATCGGTCAGGGATGGTCGTTCACAGATTGTGTGAGTTTTCAGATCATGAAAGCCCATCGACTGCGGGAGGCGCTCACCAAGGATGAGCATTTCGAGAAGGCCGGGTTCAAAGCCTTCCTTGGGGGTGGTGGATGAGTCTGTGGTGCGCACGGGCACCTTGGCGTTGCCAAGCGCTTCGGCCGGAGTAGCCTTGCAGTCATGAAAACAGCCCTCATCAAGAAGGTCGTGGCGCGTGAGATCCTCGACTCGCGCGGCAACCCGACGGTGGAATGCGAGGTGCATCTGGAATCCGGCCTCTGCGGCATGGCGGCGGTGCCTTCGGGCGCTTCAACCGGCGAGCACGAAGCGCTGGAACTGCGTGACGGTGATCCCAAGCGCTATATGAAAAAGGGCGTGCTCAAGGCGGTGGCTAACGTCACCAAGTTGCTGGCGCCTCAGGTGGTGGGGCGCGACGCTTTTGATCAGGCTGGCCTGGACCAAGCGATGATCAAAGCCGACGGCACGCCCAACAAGGGCAAAGCCGGCGCCAATGCCATTCTGGGTGTGTCCATGGCCGCTGCGCGCGCAGCGGCCGCCGAGGCGGGCCTGCCGCTCTACCGCTACCTGGGTGGTCCCACGGCGCGCGTGCTGCCGGTGCCCCTCATGAACATCGTGAATGGCGGCGCGCACGCGGACAACTCGCTCGATTTCCAGGAGTTCATGATCGTGCCGCAAGGTGCGCCCACCTTCCGCGAGGCGCTGCGTGCCGGCGCCGAGGTTTTCCACACGCTTAAGAACCTGCTGCACGACCGCAAGGCTTCCACGGGCGTGGGCGACGAGGGCGGGTTCGCCCCGGACCTGCCCGGCGCCGAGGCCGCGCTGTCGGTGATCAGCGACGCCATCACCAAGGCCGGCTACCAGCCGGGCAAGGACGTGGCTTTGGCCCTGGACGTGGCCGCCAGCGAGCTGTTCGACGCCAAAACTCAAAGCTACACCTTGGAAGGCCAGGACAAGGACCTGGATGCCAAGGGCATGGTGGCCTTCTACCGGAAGCTGTGTGCCGATTTCCCCATCGTGTCCATCGAGGACGGCATGGCCGAGGACGACTGGGACGGCTGGGTGATGCTGACCAAAGAACTGGGCGGCAGCGTGCAGCTTGTGGGCGACGACTTGTTCGTCACCAACGTCGAGCGCATCAAGACCGGCATCGCCAAAGGCGCCAGCAACAGCGTGCTCATCAAGGTGAACCAGATCGGCTCACTGACCGAAACGCTGGATTCCGTCGAGCTGGCCCAGCGCACGGGCTGGACCACGGTCATCTCGCACCGCTCGGGCGAAACCGAGGACGCGTTCATCGCCGATCTGGCCGTGGCCACCGGCTCGGGTCAGATCAAGACCGGGTCGCTGGCTCGCTCGGAGCGCGTAGCGAAGTACAACCGCCTGCTGCGCATCGAGGAGGAACTGGGCGGGGCGGCGGTGTACCCAGGAGCGCAGACCTTCAAGGCCGGGCGATAGGCGGCCTACGGCAGGTGAATCCGGCTGCCGGCCGTGTGGCATCCGTTGCAGTCGGCGGAGGTCGGAGTGGTCGACATGGTCTGGTCGGCGTTGGGGCACATGCTCACCGTCGGGGAACTGAGGGTAACCGTCGAGGTTGAGTAGAACGTCCCGCCCTTGTCGGTGACCATGGTGGTGCTGCCAATCTTGACTGTGGCGCCGGCGACCGCTGTGCCTCCAGCGGCCGTGGTGTAGACGGTTCCGGCCGCGTAGATTCTGGGGGAATCCCCCCCGGCGCCGTGGCAGTTGATGCAGGTCTTTTCCGCATAGTGTTTCGCGGCGACGATATTGGTGGCGACCGGAGTGCAGTTGCCCCCGCCCGTGTCTGAGGGCGAGGCGTCGGGCCGACTGCTGGAACCGCCGGAGCTGCTGGAACCGCCGGAGCTGCTGGAACCACCGGAGCTGATGGAGCCGCCGAAGCTGGTGGAACCGCCCGAGCGGGTCGAGCCACCCGAGCGAGTGGCGCCGCCGGAGCTGGATGCGCCAGCAGAGTTGGCGGCGCCGCCGAAGCTGATGGAGCCGCCGGAGATGATTGCGCCGCCGGAGCTGATGGCCCCGCCAAAGCTGGTTGCACTGCCGGAGCCGGCTGCCCCGCCGGCGCTAGCAGCACCGCCGGAGCTGGTCGCGCCACCCGAGCGGGTCGAGCCAGCGGAGTCGGCTGCCCCGCCGGGGCTGGTTGCGCCGCCGGAACTGGCCGAGCCGGCGGAACTGGACGACAAACTGAGGATGGTGGTGCCGCCGGAGCTGATTGGGCCAGTCGAACCCGCCGAGCCAGCGAAGCCCCCGCTGCCCGCCGCAACGGTCGACCCCCCCGAGCCAGCCGAGCTATCTAAACCACTCTTGCCGCCAAAAACGGTAGGGCCAAGATCGCTCTGGGAAGGATCCCCCACACACCCGTAGCACAGCAGGGCGAGCAGCAGACCGAGACTCGAATTGCAAAGGATTGGCTTCATCGAGGAAACTCCCTGTGGCGAAACGCGAGGGAAGCAAAGCTAGCCGTTGCTGTTGCGTGAGTATGTACCTTTGGAACGCGAATGGCAGCCAGACATTCGTGCACTGGAAATTCCGTGACTCACCCTTGCCGTGGTGCGCATTCACACCGCCTTGTACATGAACCCGTAGGCGATGTGCACGCCGGCCAGGGCGAACATGATGATGGTCAGCACGATGTGAACCCAATTCCAGTGGCGCAGCATCTTCTTGGCGCTCTCCAGGTAGCAACGCGTGCGTCGCTGCGCCGCCCGGTCGGACAGAAATTGCAGGACCTGACGACGGGTCTTGCGATCGGGAATGTCGCCCAGACCCGCGATGCGCAGCCACAACAGTACGGCGAAATCGCGCAGTTCGTGCCATAGCATGACCGCCAGCAGGCCGTGCGACTTGGTCGCTCCCTCGCGCTCAGGGGTCAGAATGCGCATGGCGCGCGAGGGCCTGCGGCGACCGACCATCGAGGCGACACTGCGCGACAGCGATTCCATCTCGAAATTCGCCAAACCGATGCCCGAGTGCACCTGCCCGTAGAGATAGCGGCCGATGGCTCCTGATGCGACGACAATCCACATCGAGATGCAGGACAGCCCCACCCAACGGTCGAGCTTGAACGCGGCATGATACGTGACGAGCGTGGCGCCGATGAACCCGACCCACAGGTGGACAGTGAGCCAGGTGGATTGGGCGCCGAGGTTTTTCAGCAGGTTCAGTCGGGTATGCAGCGGGTACAGAAAGGCCAGCAGCATGAACGACGTGCCGATGTATCCAAGCCAGTGGCCGAATCCCTTGCCCGAGCTGTACGCAATCGGTTCGACGGTTCCCAGCCATTGCAGAAGGGCGGCCTGCAAGCTGTGCTCGGGCAGGGTCCGGCGCAGGAAGGCCTCAAGACCCACGGCCGCCAGGGCGAAGAACAGAAGGGTGGCCACCACCGCGCGGAATGTGCGGTGGGTTTGCCGGGCACGATGTTCGGCCACGCCTTCGAGAAACGCGACACCCGAAAAGGTTCGGCCGCTTCCGTCGGACCCCGGCTTCGATTCCGTGAACAGCTCCTGGGGCGAAAGTTCGAACAGGGCGCCAGTCGGGCAAGCACGGAAGCAGGCCCGATCGGCGAAGCCCGCACAGTGATCGCACTTGATTGCGCGCTGGCGGTTGCGGCCCTCGGCGGTATAGCGCTCCGTCAAGATGGCGCCGTGAGGGCAATTGCGTATGCAAATGCCGCAGCCGGTGCAGCGTTCGCTGATGCGAACCTCACCCTGCCCGTCGACTGCCAAGGCCTCGACTTTACAGGATGCTAGGCATGGCTTGTCCACGCAGTGCCGGCACACCTGCTGGATGGCCAGACGCCCGAGGCGCAGGCCGGCCCGCATCCCGCGAGCGGAACCATAGCGTTTGGCACAAGCATCTTGGCACTTGTTGCAGTCGAGGCAGCGATCGATCTGGCTCACCCGCACCAGCGAGCTGGAGGCGAACCCGTGGCGTAGGAAGAAGTCCTGCACCAGGCGCCGGGTGGGTTCCTGTTGGCTGAGAAAGTGGTTTCGAGAAGCGGCCATTTGTTGTTTGAGCCGCGTGGACCAGGCGGCTTGCCGGGCCATGAGTGCAGCCAGCGCGGGGCGGCTGGTGGCCAGCAAGGTGGCTGGGGTGGAGGCCATGCAGTCGAGCACCGGCTCTCCCACGCCGGGCGGGCAATCGAGAAAACCGTCGGAGAACAACTCGCCCGGCGCAAAGAAACCAATGTGTTCAAACGAGCGATCATCGCGCGGGCGCGCGGGGACAGTCGTGCCCTCGCGGTCCAGGGCGATGGAGACGACGCCCGAGAGCACGAAACAGTAGCTTTCGCCTCGGCCCCGCTCCAGTGACGACAGGCGCTGTCGATGGTCGAGACGACGCACCTGGCTTCCGCGCAAGAGATCATCGAGCGCCGGGCCGGGCAGGTCGGCAAATACCGCCAGTGAGCGAATCGAATCGAGCGAGACCGCGTGGCTTGCGTCGTGTGCCATTGCGCCTCTCTAGTGTGCCATGCTCTTGTGGCATGCCAGGCAATCGACACGCCGGTGACAGACGAAGCAGTTGTCGTTGGCAAAACTTCCCGCCGCAAACCCGTGCACCGTGGCCCAGGCCCCGCGGTGGTTGAGAGGCGCCGTGGTTCTGTGGCACTGAATGCAGCTTCCAGGCTGGTGACACACACGGCAGGGCTCGGGATCGAAGGCCGAAGCTGGTCCGTGCCCGCGCAGTCGCCAGAGAGCCGTATGGCTCTTGGGCGGATGGCTGCGATGGCAGCTGGTGCAAACCGGCGAAGCGTGGCAGCGGGCGCACGCCCGTCCTTCGGCCCCGGCCTCGTCCTCGTCCCAGGGCAGATTGGCGTGCGAGCGCAGCCAGATTTGATCGTGGTCGCGCGGCTTGATGCGGCCGCCCGTCAGGAGGCCGCGGAAATCGGTCGTGCCGTGACAGTCGTCGCACTTGCTGCCGGCTGAGCCGCGGTGCGGATCCGCGTGGCAGTCCGCGCAGGTCTTTCCCATGAGCGGGAACCGGCGATCCAGCGGCGGCGCGGTTTCTTTCTTTGTCCAACCGACAGCCGGAAGAGCATCGGGCCGCGGCCGGTGGCAGAAGGAACAGGTCAGATCGCGATGGGCGCCATCGCGCACGAAATGGGTCATCTGGTCGTGGTTGAACTTGGGCGCTCCCTTTTCCGGCCGGTGACACTTGCCGCAGTCCCGGCCCAGCTGGCCGCGATGCGGATCATTCTTTTCGTGGCAGTTCACGCAGGTGACGTCGCCCAGCTTGTAGCGACCGTTGTCGTGGCAGGATTCGCATTTGGCGGTCTTGTGCAGGCCTTCCAGCGGGAAGCGCTTGCTGTGCTTCCAGTCGAGGCGCAGGTCCTTGAAATGCTGGGTCGGCGCGTGACACTTGGAGCAGTCGTCGCCGAGCTGTCCCTTGTGTTTGTCTTTGTCCTTGTGACAGTCGACACAGACCAGCTTGTTGGTGCGGTAGATCTCGTTCTGGTGACAGTTGGCGCACTTGCTGCGCACCTTGGGCTCGGCGTGGAAGCCGATGAGCGGGAAGCGCGTATCCTTGTTGTGGGTGAAGGCCCGCGTACGCGTGCCGCCCTCCACGTGACAGCCCGCGCACGGCTTGTCGGCGAACTGGCCCTTGTGCACGCCGCGATGCTCGTGACAGCTCACGCATCCGCCCTGGGTGTAGGTGAGCTGCGTGCTCTTTCCGTGGCACTTCTTGCAATCCAGCGTCTGATGCTTGCCCAGAAGGGCGAAACCGAAGCGACGGTGGTCGACCTTGGCCTCTTTCCAGGGACGCGCCGTGAGGTGGCAGGACGTGCACTTGGCGGTGTCGGCGGTCACGGGATGGAAAGGACGGTGGCAGTCGGCACACTTGCGCGGCGGGTTCCGGCCCGCCATCTCGGCCTTGGGGTGGCACTTGGTGCAAGGCTGTTCCAGGTGCTTGCCGTCAAAGGCAGTTCCCGAATACCGGGTGTGCGGTTCAAGCCAGGCGGAAAGCAGCATGCCCTTCAGGACCTGACCCACGGGATGGCAGGTGTCGCACTTCTGTGCCAGCTGAGCCTCGGTGAACCCGTGAACGCCCTTGTGGCAGCTGCGGCATTCCTTCGCAAGGCCGAGATAGGTGATACGACCCGACTTCATGCGCCGGGTGTGGCAGGAGGCGCAGGCGAGCTTGGCGTGGTCGTTGAGTAGCGAAAATCCAGTCTGGGTATGGTTGAAGGTCTCGTGCCCGCCTGCGTGTTTCCAGTCGATGATGTTGAACTCTCGTCCTTTGTGCTGAGGATGGCAGTGCAGGCACGTCCCCGTGAAGGTTGCGTGCAGACCGCGCCGTTTGGCCAGCTCATCTCTGAGGGGCTTGTGGCAGTCGAGGCACTTGGCGTCGGTGACGCCGTGATTGGCTTCGTGGCATTTGGCGCAGCCGTCCGAGTTGTCATAGGCGGCGTGACTTTCGTTGAGCGGGCCGGGTGCCACTCGGAAAAAGGACTGCGCAACCACCAGGGGCATGGCGACCAGACTCGCCAAGAGCAAGCAGCAAAGGCCCATGAGGCGCGGGCTCGTGGTGGACTGAGGCTTCATCGTCTACGTCGCGCCTTTGTCTTGGCCTTCGCTTTGCCCCGGCTGGGCTTCTTGACCTGCTTGGTAGTCTGTGATTCCGATACGGCCGGCCGATTCTCTATCGGGCGAGACTCGGGCTCGGCCAGTCGGGCGACTCGCGCAGCGGCTGGCTCCGAATGTTGCGGCCAGGCCTCGAACGCCGTCAGGTCGCGCGCCAGCCCCATGGCCTTGGCCTCGACGAGCCAGTCGAACGCATCCAGCACGAAGGGCGCCTGGCCATTCACTGCCGCGATCGCCTGGCCCAGGCTGTGCCTGCCCGCGAGCGGATCGCCGGCGCGTGCCTGGGCCAGGGCCAGGGCGAGATCCTGGTGAAACAGCGCAACCTCCGGGATTGCGCCCACCGACGAAGCCGCCGAGGAACCATCAGGCTTGGCGACCCGAGCCCCGGCGAACTGCTCCAATGCCAAGCGCGTCCAGGCCGACTCGGGCGCGACCTGCGTGAGTCGGCCGACCAGCTTGCTGACAGCTTCCGCTTTGCCTTGGCGAGACTCGAACCAGGCTTGTTCGTAGCGGTGGCCGAGCCACAGAGGCCCGAGCTCGAAGGCCCGATCCCAGGCCTGGCGAGCCGCCTTCACATCGCCCTTGTATTCGAGGCCGGTGGCCAGCAGATAGTGGAACTCGGGATCTCGATCGAAAGCCGGGCGAATCGACTCCAGTTCAGCAAGGCGCGCCGCCCGCTCTTGTCGCGACGCCACGGCCAGGCTGGCCAGGATGCGCTCTCCGGATGCAGGCGCGGTCGCCGTCGACGACAGATAGGGCCTGATGCGGGCGAGGCGCTCGGGGTCGGCATCCTGATACCGGTAGAGAGTCGCCTCGGCGCGGATCATGAGATCGAGGTGCGCATCGTGCGCATCGAGAAAGGCCTTGGCACCGCGCAGAAGCGTGAGGAACTGCGCGGCCCGATCCAGCTCACCCTCCTTGAGAAAACTGGCCAGATTGCGCGCGACAAGTTCACGGTCTTCGACAGTCCGGCGCGAAAGTCCCGCGCGCACGATCCAGACCGCCGCGGCTCCTGCGCACAGGACAAGAGTCAGCAGGGCGAGTCGCCTGAAGGGAGCACCATGGCGTCGGGTCGTGCGGGTCGCGCCCAGGTACTGTCCCGGATCGAGCCAGGGCCCGAACACGCTCTCGCCGAACAGGCTGGCCAGTTGGCGGTCGAAACCCGAATCCCCGCGGTCGGCCGCAGCCGCAGGTCCGTGAACCTCCGCTCGACCCGCATCGGGCCCACCGCCACCCGTGGGCGGGAGCGGAGGAGGTTTCTGCGGGGTCACCATGGATTGCTCCCATGACAGCCGTTGGCGGTGTCGGTGTCCGCGCAGGTCCTGCTCACCGGATCCCAAGTGCCGACCGCCATGCTGACGTCGACTTCACCGTCGACGTGAAGGTCCTGGTGAATGATGGTCAAGTCGGCAGAAGTCACCCGGGTGTGGCAGGTGTCGCAGGTGTATGCGGTATGCAACGGGTGTGAACCGCCCAGATCCGCCGGTAAGACGCCGTGGCACGAATTGCACTTGATTTGCGAGCCGTCGACCTTTGTCCAAAGCGGAGCCGCTGGTTTGAACGTGCCGGGCAGGGTGGCGCCATGACAGTAGGTGTTGGTGCAGGTTTCCTTGGCTCGGTTCCAGACCGGAGTCGCCCCGTCGTTTTGCGCCAGCGGACCGAATTCCATCACCGTCCCACGCGCCAGTGGATCCGGATGGGCGTCACCGTCCATCAAGGTGGGCAGCGGGTGGCATTCTGTGCAGGCGACTGGTGCGGAAATAGATCCCCCTGTCATGTGGGATTGGTGGGCACCCACGCCGTTGTCACTCGTGCTGGTTGCTCCATCAAGCGCCTGCGGCGGAGCCGCATTGACCGGACTGCCATGGCATGAGGAACAGTCCAGATTGGCCGGGAGACCGTCGTGAAGCGGGCTGCGCTGACAGCCCAGTCCGCAAGCCAGTAGGATCCCGGCCAGCGAAAGCACTTGGCGGAGGCGGCTCCTCACAGATCCTCCCGAATCGAGAAGAACGCCGACTGGATGTACCGATCGACGATTTCCAGGGTGTAGCGCGCGCGCAGCTCCAGCCAGGGCAGGGCGCGAACCCCGGCGCTTGCGTACACGGTGCGGGCGTTCTGCAGCTCTTCCACATCGCGGTAGTAGTTGACCTTCCAGCGCTGATAGTAGGTGCCGGCTTCGACCTTGATTTTGCGGACGGAGTAGCCAGCCGATCCCCCGAGCGCCAGGAACGAATCCCTGCTCACGGACCAGGGCACGTAGTTCCATTCCAGGATTCCCGTGGCGAAGAGACCCTTGACCGCCAGGTCGTTGAGTTCGCTCTGAAAGTAGATGCCGCCGTAGTTGCGGTTGAACGGGCCCTCGGTCCCGCTCAGAAGTTGGCGCACGCGCCATCCCGCACGCAGACCGAGCGTGGTGAGCTGGCCGAGCGCGATCTCCTTCCAGACTTCCACGCGGGCGCGCAGGTTGGGCAGGCTGGGGCCGAGCAGTGAGTAGAATGGATTTTCGTTCTCGCTGATCTCGCCCAGGGTTCGCAGCTGCGCGCTGGCCTGAGCGTCGATGCCAGCGCCGAGCGACGGAAAGGCGAGGCGCAGGGCGCCCCCGGCGTGGGATGCGCTGCGGTCGAGGCCGCGCACGAAGAGTTTGCCCCAGCTTTCTTGGAAGCGCGTCGACAGGGTCAGACCATAGGAATGGGCATAGACCCAGACCCTTTGCGGTGCGTCCCGGGAAATGACCGTGTCGTGCTCGAAGCGCGAATCGGCTTCGAGCCGAAGGTGTTCGCTCGGCCGATAAACGCCGCCGCCGCACATCACCCAGTTCTCGAACAGTCCCGGCTGGGTCTCGAAAAAGTGGACCGTCCGCCCGGCGTAGCCAAAGAGCGAGAGCTGGCGTTCCCACAGGCGCAGGCCCAGCGATCCTCCGTCGAACGTGATGGGCAAGCCATGCTCGCTGACTTGCCGGCCGAGGCGCAGGTATTCCAGCGGAAGGCTGCGCCGCCATTCAGCCGACAGCGCGTAGACCACGAAAAGGGGCTGGCGGTAATCGGAGAACTCGCCGAACAGGTCGGGCTGGCCCGTCGGCACATAGCCGTCGACGTCCCACCACAGCGCAGCCGAAATCTGGCCCTGCACATGATCGTGATAGCCCCGGCCCTGTCCGTCGAGAGTCAGTCGCAAATCCTGGTCGGTCCTTGGGTTGGCGGCGGGTGGCGCCCCAAGCACCCCAGAGGGGTCGGCTGACACCGATGGGGCCGCCCGCACACGATACTCCTGCACCAGCGACAGTTCGCCGGACCATGCGCGCGCGGGCTCGACCGGCAATTGCACGGTCGCATCGCCGGACTCCGGTCCGGCAACGGTCGCGAGTAGGATGAATGGCCAGAGAAGCAAAGAATGACTCGGACGGAGCAGTCAGATTCGTGCTTGCGCTGCTGGTCGGCTCGTTGCGACTGGGCTCGCGAGCACAAGACAACTTCGACGTGGCGTGCAGAAGCTAAGATCGTGGGCAGAGCCGATCCCGTTTCCCCTCCGACGAGACAATGCGGCCGAGGGTCCCCCGCTTGCGCGCCAGCTTCGTATTGTCGGCGGCCGGCAGTCAAGCACAACACGCTGGCGCACGAGAAGCTGGAGAAGAACCAACTAGACTGCGTGGCTCGTGACCACTTAGTGGTCAGCCGCACTCGTGCGTCAGCGCAATCTTTGTCCCGGCGTGCAGTGGCGACGAGGGAAAGATCTTCAGCAGACGATCGAACGAATCGGATAGGCGCGAATCCGCGCGTCCCGTGTCACCACGACCAGCTCATCGGCCAATGCCTGGGCGACCAGGATTCGATCGAAAGGATCGCGGTGCAGAGCAGGAAGGCCCTTCAGTGCCTGGATGTGTCGTAGTCGCACAGGAAGCTCAGCGAAGCGCTGGCGTTCTATCTGTTCCGGCAGGTCATTGGGGGCCTGCAGCTTGCCCAGGGCGCGCTTGATCTCCATCTCCCAAGCCGAGGCTGCGCTGACGAAGATTGTGTTTCCCGGATCCTGGAGGAGGCGGCGCGCTTCGGGGGCCAGCTCGCCCGGGCGTGACAGGGCCCACAGCAGGGCGTGCGTGTCGAGCAGCAGCTTCACTTGCCACCGCGGTGCGGGCGCCGCTTGGCCGCAGGGCCGGGGCCACCCTCGAAGAGCCGGAGAACGTCTGCGGGCGTTTCGTCGAAGTCGTCGGCCATGCGGACCTTGCCTTCCCAGCCGCCCAGCGGTCGTGCAGTCCGGTCGGGCGTGCAAGGGACCAGCTTGACGTAGGGACGTCCGGCTTTGGCGATAACGATTTCTTCGCCGGCCAAGGCTTCCTCAAGCAGGCGGGAGAGGTGGGTCTTGGCCTGCTGGACGTTTATCGACTTCACAGACTTAGTCTGGTCTGGTCTGGCGGAAGAGTCAATTCACCGGTCAGGTCTTCACCCGCTGGCGCAGATCTTGGATCTCGGCATCGATGCGCGCCACGCGCCGCCCGACCAGAAGGACGTAGGTGAACACGGCACCCCAAATGAAACCGTAGGCCAGGGCCACGTAGATCATGATGACTTTCCCTCCAGATCGTCGACGGCGAGCGCCAGTTCGACCAGACGCGTCTGCGCGTCCTCGACGCGCATTCGCAAGGCCAGGAGCACGCCCCACAACGCGCTGAAAATCGCCAGCGAGAAGAAGAATGGCGCGCGCATTCCCGGGGCCAATGACGAAACCACCTTAGTGGTTGGGTGCAGACCGCGCCAGATGTTGACGCTGAGATAGACCAGAGGCACATCCGCAGCCGCGAAAAGAGCCATGGCCGCCGCCAGCCGACGGCCACCGGCCCCGCCATAACGTCGCGCCAGACCGTACCCGATGAGCATCAGCCAGAGCAGCAGCGAAGAAGTCAGGCGCACGTCCCAAGTCCAGAAGGCGCCCCAAGCGGCCCGCGCCCAAAGCGGACCGGTCACCATCACGCACAGACCGAACAGCACGCCCAGCTCGGCACTGCACAGGGCCAGGCGATCCCCGCGCTCCGACCCGCGAAACAGGTAGGCCAGGCTTCCCGCCGCGCACACGAACGTGGACAGCATGAGCAGCCAGGCGCAAGGCACGTGGAAGTAGAAGATTTTTTGCACCAGACCCATGGTCCGCTCCAGCGGCGCTTTGGCGACCAGCACGGGCACGACGAAGAATCCGTGCATGGTGAGCAAGAGGCCGACGATGAAGGCGGTGCTGGGCTTGCGGCGCGAAGACATGGCGGAAAGAAGCATAGCTCACTCTCCTATGACGACCGGTTCAAAGGACCACAGGCCCACCACCACGAAGACCACGTCCAGGGCAGCCAGGAAACGCGTCCAGAAGAACGTAGGATCGAGATCCGGCGCCGCCGGATCGAGCAGCGTGGCCGTGGCGCGGCTGGCTGCCAGCAACACCGGGATCACGATGGGGAAAAGCAGGGCGCCCAGCAGAGCGTCGCGGCTGCGTGCGCGCAGAAGCGCGGCGGAAAAGATCACGCCCACCGAACAGAAGCCGATGGTGCCCAAAAGGAGCAGCAGTCCCAGCCAGAGCGCGTGCGGCGCGATGGCTGCGGAAAACAGCGCGGCCAGCAGAGGCGTGAGCAGCAATTCCACCAGGAACATGATGGCCGCGGTGGCTGCCAGCTTGCCCGCGTAGATGGCCGAGCGCGGAACCGGCGAGAGCAGCAGCGAGCGGATGGCCTCGCTCTCCCGCTCGCGGTCGAAGGTGCGTGACAGAGCCACCGTGCCCGAAAACAGCACCGCCACCCACAGGATGCCGGCGATGACGTCGGGGCCAACCGTGACTTCGCGCCCCGAAATGAAGGCGAAGGAAAACACCAACACCACCAGCGCGGCCATGAAGCCCATGGTGTAGACTACCTCGCGGCTGCGCCCCTCGATGTGCAGATCCTTCCAAGCGATGCGCGCGGCCTGAGAAATCCAACTAGGCCTTGCCACGGGTGGCCTCCTCGTAGATTGCGCGCACGTCGTCGGATGAAAAGCTCGCGCGCGTCTCGTCGCGCGCCACGCGGCCCCGGCGCAGAACAACCAAGTGCGTGGCCACGGCGGCGGCTGCTGCCAGATCGTGGGTTACCAGCACCACCAGCCGACCAGCCTCGCGTTCGCGCTGCAGCTCGCCCGCCAGCCAGGCGGCGCCAGCCGGGTCGAGGGCGGAGCCAGGCTCGTCGAAGAGCAGGATTTCCGGCTCGTGCAGCAGGGCACGGGCCAATGCCAGTCGTTGCAACATCCCGCGCGAGAAGGTCCGCGCCGCCGCTTCCCGTCGCACGCCCTGCAACCCCACGCGTGCCAGCATCTCGTCGATGCGGCGCTCGGCGTTGGCAATTCCGTACAGCGAGGCAAACAGGCGCAGGTTGCGCCAGGCCGAAAGATCGCCGTACACGCCCGGCTCGTGCCCCACGTAGCCGATGGTGGCGCGCAAAGAGCTGTGGCGCGACAGCTGCTCATCGCCGATGGTGATGCGACCCTGCGACGGTTGCGACAGCGTGGACAGCAGACCGAGCAGGGTGGACTTGCCGGCGCCGTTGGGGCCGAGTACCGCGGCCACCTGACCGGGGAGGAAGGCCAGCGACACGTCGACCAGCGCGCGATGCCGGCCAAAGGTCTTGCCCACGTTCATCAGGCGCAGCGCACGCTCGCTCATGGCTCACGCCGATCGGTCGGCAGCCTCGATGGCGGCCACCAGCTCGGCCCGCCGCTGGGCGAGGGTCGCATCGTCGGATCCAGCCGCCTGCCGCGCGCGTTCCACCTCGACCAGCTCCGCAAAGAGTTCATCGCGGCGGCTGCGGAGCTTTTCTGGTCGTTTCTCGACGCTGGGTCGGCGCCAGCCCAGCAGCACGGCGAAAAGCAAAGCCGCGATCAGCACCGTTACAATGGTCTGGCCCACACGAGATCGCGCGGGCAAACCCGACACGATGATGCTGAGGACACCGTTGCGAGGCACGCTGGCCAGCTGGAAGATCTGGATCTGGACTCCGCGATCGTCGCTCTGGGGAGCCAGGGCTTGCAGCCCGGGCGCGGTGAGTTTCAGATGATCGCTTTCTGGCACCATGACCACCGGGTTTTCGATTCCAAAGGGCATGGGCTGGCGGAGCGTGATGCTGCTCTCGCCGGCGGTCGGCACCAAGAAGCCGAATCGAGCCTGCACCGGCGCCCGAGGCGAACCCGAGGGTGGAATGGCCTCGCGCAGGAAGATGGTCGAGCCTTGCTCCAATTCCAGATTGGAGCTGCCCTCGATGGCCTCCACACCGTTGGCCCCTGCGGGAAGGGGAATGGCCATGCCTCCGTGCTCAGTGCGGAAGGTCCGGTCGGACGTGTTTTCGAGCACCAGATTCTCCATGACCGCCAAGGAATCTTCGCGCAGATCCACCAGCAGCTTGGACGAGCTGGACACGCGCACGACCGACGGATCGCTGGTGCTTTCGCCAACATTGTCGGCCGTCTCGGCCGGGGTACCACCATGCCCGTGCGCTGCTGCGTGCGGATTGGCCGGCGCGGTATCTTCTGCGCCTTCCACTGCTTTGGAGACCAGCATGAGACGCGCGCCTCCCTCGGCGGGAATGGTGAAGGACGCTGTCTGCAGGCGCTCGTCATCGACCACGGTTTGCGCTTGAAACGTGGCGCCCACGGGAAGACCGGAGAAAGTTGCGCGCCCATCCGCCTTGGTCTTCTCGGTGCGCTCGCTGGCCTTGCCGCCCGGCGCGGCCACGGTGGCCACGACATCGACTCCCACAGCAGCATTCGACAGCGAGCCGCGACCCACCCTCACGGTCACCGTGCCAACGGGCAGGTCGCCGACCATGAGAGGACGCACCGCCATGTCCTGAACATCGCCCATTTCAGCCGTCGGTTGGGCAAAGGCGACCCGATCAGAACGTAGCAGGGCCGCCAGCGTCGCTAGCCAGAACCACTTGCTCATTCTGCCGTCTCCGCGGCGATCTGCAGCCGCGCCCGCAGTTCTTCTTCGATCAAAGCGCGGCGTTCTGCGCTGGGGATCGCTTCTTGCCGCAGCAGAGGATCCAACACGCGGTACAGAGTCAGCGCGGACAGGCCAAGAATCAGTCCACCCACGCCGAGTGTCACCAGCGGCGCGCCCCAGGGCAAATGGGCGACCATCACGCCAAACACCAAGGCCACCGCCGCACCGAGAAGCGTCACGGTCACTCCACTCCACGAAAAACGAACCCTGGGAATGGCGCGCGCTTCTCGGCCAGTGGGCAGAAGGACGCCAATGGTGGCCGCGGCCATGAGCAGAAAGCCCAGCCACATCCAGTCGACCAGGGGGTTGCTGACCAGCTTGAGGGCGGCCGTGCCCGCGTTCAGATCGTGTTTGCCCATGGTGATGTAGAGATCTTCGACCAGGCCGCGCAGGATGGCGACCTGGGTGGCCGGCTCGTCGGGCCGCTTGTGGTACACCCAGCGCGCGGGCTGGAGCTGGCCTGCAGGCTTGCCGTCGAGCAGGACCGCAAGCTCAGCGGTCACCATTTGCTTCTGGCGATCTTCGGTCTGGGAAAACCCGTCAAAGCGGACGCCGTACTTGCCAAAGGCGCGCGTTTGGCCCACTTTCAGGACCACCGATTCCTCGCGCTGAAAGGCCTGACCGGCGAAGCCGACGAACATCAGAGTCATGCCGAGATGGACCAGATAGCCGGCGTAGGGGCGGCGGACGCGGAACACGAGCGCGCCCAGCGCGGCCAGCGGTCCCTGGCCTGTGCTGCGGCTCCACACGCCGCGGGCGATCTCTTGGATCACGGCTGTGGCGATGAATCCCGACAGTCCGAGGCAAAGCAGCGCACCTTTGGAGGCGCCCAGACCAGCCGCCACGCACACGCCGGCCGTGACGATTCCCGCGGCCCCCGGCGCGATCAGGCGCCGACGAAACTCCGGCGGTGCGGTCCGTCGCCACGTCAGAACTGAGCAGAGCCCGGTAAGCACGAGCAGTGCAATTCCGATGGGCACCATCCAGGTGTTGAAGAAAGGCGGGCCCACGCTGATGCGCTCGCGGCCGATGGCTTCGGTCAAGGTGGGGAACGTGGTGGCGAACATCAGCACCAGCGCCGCCAGCACGAACAGCCAGTTGGTTGCGACTGTCGCCGCCTCACGTGACAGCCACGAGTCGAGCGGTCGCGACGTGCGCAGGGCCGACAGGCGCGCGAAGAAGAACCCGAAACTGACGAGCAGCACCAGGCTCATGAAAATCGTGAAGATCCACGCCAGCCGCGTGTCCTTGCCAAAGGCGTGCACCGACTGCACGATTCCCGAGCGGGTCATGAAGGTGCCAAAGATGGTCAGGAAGAAAGTCAGGATGACCAGCACAAAGGTCCAGCGGCGCAAGAGGCCCCGCCGCTCTTGCACCTTCATTGAGTGCAGCATCGCGGTCGCGGTCAGCCAGGGCAGAAGACCAGCGTTCTCGACCGGATCCCAGGCCCAAAACCCGCCCCAGCCCAACACCTCGTAGGCCCAGATCATGCCGAGCACCAAGCCGAGGGTGAGCAGAAACCAGGAGGCCAGCGCCCAGCGGCGAATCGCCGCCAGCCAGGCCCCGTCAAGCTGGCCCGAAATGAGCGCCGCCATGGCAAAGGCATAGGGGATGGTGAGGCCCACGAATCCGCCGTAGAGCGCGGGCGGGTGGGTGACCATGTACGGGTTTTGCAAGAGAGGATTTAGCCCCTGGCCCGCGGCGGGCACCTCCACGAGGAAGGTGTCGAAGGGGTTCTTCTCGAAAATGATGAGGTAGAGGAAGAAGTCCACCACCACGGCTATCACCGCGATGGCGTAGGGCAGGATTTCGCGCTGGCGGTGCCGGTTGGTGTACACCGCGATGGCCGCGAACAGGGCGAGCAACGCCGCCCAGAACAGCATGGACCCGTCCAGTCCGCCCCAGTACGCCGAGATCTTGTAGGCCAGCGACGCCTGCGCATCGGAGTAGTGCTGGACGTACTTGATGCTGTAGTCCCCCGACACAAAGGCCTGCACCATGGCCACGCTGGCCAGTCCCAGCACCGCGGCCAAGGCGTACACGGCAGCCCGGCCGGATTCGAGCAGCCGCGCATTCTTGCGCCGGGCGCCCAGCAGCGACGCCGCGCCCGCATAGGTCGCCAGCACCAGGGCAATCAGGACGCAGAGAGCACCGAAGTCAGCCATCGGATCTTAGTTAGACGTCGGGGCCGTCTGCGAGTTTCCTCAATTCACATGGGAACCCTCAGAGGGTTCCCATACCCTCCCGCGATGGTGCGCCGCCGGCGGGCTCCCCACGCGGATTCGTCACGGCGAGTTTGGCGCGAATAATTGCCTTGAAGTCCGCGGCACCTGTCCCGGCCAGCGGGATATCGAGCCAGAGCTGCGACGGGCTGCCATGGGCCGCCTTCTGTGCGCGCTGGCCAACCGGCGAAAGGGCTTGCCAATCCACGGCCGCGCTGGCGGCTGCTTCCAGGGACACGATGGCCACCGGGAGATCGCTGTGAAGAAGCAGGGCACAGAGAGGCTTGCTGCCGCACAGATAGCGCAAGGCCCATCCGGTCGAGGGGCCATAGAAGCAGACATCCTCGACGACCCCCTTTTGCTTGAGCAGAAAGGTACGCGCCGCCTCGAAGCGTTTGCCCAGAGCCAACGGCAGACGGGCCGTGAAGGCCGCCGGGGTGGGTTGCTGGTTCTTCTTGGGGAACGCGACCCGCAGTGGCGGCGGCACTCGGGCCGGCCGTGGCGGGGCTGGCGCCGGCTGAGCCTTGCGCGCAGCGGTCTTCTTTTCAGGCAGCGTTCTTGTCATTTCTTTCGGTTGGCCAGGTAGTCCTTGATGTAGGCGATGATACCAGGCAGGAGCGACAGGAAAATGATCAGGATGATCAGTTTCTCGATGTGCTTGGTCACGTCAGGCCAGACGTTTGCCAGCCCGTAGCCAAGCAGGGTCATGGACAGCACCCAGCCGATGCCGCCGAAAACGTTGTAGCTGACGAAGCGGCGGTAGTTCATGCTACCCACGCCCGCCACCACCGGAGCAAAGGTGCGGATGATGGGGATGAATCGCGCCAGGATGATGGTCTTGCCGCCGTGACGTTCGTAGAACTCGTGGGTGCGGATGAGGTGCTTCTTGTTGAAGAAGAGCGAGTTCTCCCGCTTGAATATCTTGGGCCCGGTCTTGCGACCAATGTAGAAGCCGACTTGATCGCCTGCGACGGCGGCGATGCAAACCGCCAGGTTCAGCCACAGGATGTTGAGCAGGGGCGTGTGCATGGGATTGTACGGGGTGCAGAAGATTCCAGCCGTCACCAGCAGCGAGTCGCCCGGCAAGAAGAATCCCACCAGGAGTCCGGTTTCGGCAAAGACCACCGCGACGAGGGCGATCATCCCGCCATCGGTTATGATTTTCTTGACGTACAGATCAATCAGCTCAGTCAATGAATGCACGAGTGCGGCTTCCTTCCGTTGGGGGGGAAGCCGCTACCCTGCCTTGCCTTGTCAGCAAGAGCAAGTGTTGCATCGAACTGAGGGCTGCCTAGCGCCTCCACGCGGAGAGCGGCCCGCGTGAGCGGTCGCGGTAGCGACCAGCGTGGCAGCGCGGGCGACTGGCGTGAGGGTGAGCGGCCCGCGACGCGCCTTCCGCGTCCCGCGTACCGCCCACGAACACGCTCACGCCCTCGCCCACGCGACCCGCTAGCCGCGACCCGGCGGCGCTGCGGCCGGCCCGCAATTACCTGACAAGCTGTAACTAGATCCGCTGCCAGCCCATGAAGGTGATGGACAGACAGTGGTATTCCAGATCCGACGACAGCGTCACCCGGGCGGTGAGACGGTCAAAGCTCTGATGCTCCTGCAGCCAGGCGGTGGCCAGCTCGTCCAGGCGGTCGCGGTCCTTGCGTTTGGTGGCGCTGAAAACCTTGACCTCCACCAGTCGAAAGCCAGACGCGGCTTCATCGAAGTCTTCGACGGCCGAAGCCGAAGTTGGCCAGGTTTGAGTCTCCATCATTTTCAAGGCTACCCTATCTGCGGTCTCGGTCACGGGCAATATCACCTATTTGTTGGAAAAAGGCCAACGGGTTTGGTGTGGCCTCGATTTAGTCTAAAATGCGCCCCCACACGTTCGGGTTTCGCGGTAGAGCTGCAATCTCTGGCCATGGCCCACACGCTTCACATCGTGCTTGTTCACGTCCACGTCCAGCCTCACCTGGTCGAGTCGTTTCGGGCAGCCACGCTGGCCAATGCCGGCGAGAGCATCAAGGAGCCGGGCGTGGCGCGTTTCGATGTCGTGCAGGATCTCGATGATCGCACGCGCTTCGTCCTGATTGAGGCCTACCACGGGCCCGAGGGCGCGGCTGCGCACAAGGAGACCGCCCACTATCGCCAATGGCGCGACACCGTGGCATCCATGATGGCCGAGCCACGCACGAGCAGGAAGTTCGTCAACGTCACCGAGGACGACACGTGGTGAGCTTCGAATTCGCCACCGCCGCTCGGCTGCTGTTTGGCGCTGGCAAGGTGGCCGAGGTGCCGGCAGCTCTGCGCGCGCAAGGCGTGCGCCGTGCTCTGGTCGCGACCAATCTGCCAGGCCCAGGCGCCGAGCGCTTGCGATCCCTGCTGACCGCGGCCGGCATCGAGTCGGTTACCTGGCTCGTGGATCAGGAACCCACAGTAGAATCAGTGTCGGCCGCTCTGGCACGGGGTAGGCGCGAGGGTTGCGACGGGGTGGTTGGACTGGGCGGCGGCAGTGCCATGGATACGGGCAAGGCCGTGGCCGCGCTGGCCACCAACCGAGGTGTCCTGCTCGACTATCTTGAAGTGGTGGGCCGTGGGCAGCCCTTGCTGGCCCGGCCGTTGCCCTTTGTGGCCATCCCCACCGCGGCTGGCAGCGGCGCCGAGGTGACCCGCAACGCGGTCATCGGCGTGCCGGCCGCCAAGGTCAAGGTCAGCCTGCGCAGCCCGCACCTGCTGCCGATTCTGACGGTGCTCGATCCGGATCTGCTTGAGGGCCTGCCCAAGTCGGTGGTCGCCAGCAGCGGCTTGGACGCCCTGTCGCACCTGGTGGAGTCGCTGGTGTCGAGCCGAGCCAATCCATTGACCGATGGGTTGGGCGCCGAGGGGCTGCGGCGTTCGGCGCGGGCTTTGCGGCGGGCCTACGCCTTGGGACTGCAGGCGGACACACGCGAAGACCTGATGATCGCGAGCTTGTGCGGCGGGCTTTGCCTGGCCAATGGAGGCCTGGGCGCTGTGCATGGCTTTGCAGCACCCCTGGGAGGAATGGTGCACGCTCCACATGGGGCGCTGTGCGCGGCCTTGATGGCGCCGGTGATGGAAGCCAACATGCGGGCGCTGGCCGAGCGCGCGCCCGAACATCCCGCCCGGGCGCGCTATCGTGAGATTGCCGAGATCGTGACAGGTCGGCACGGCGCCGAGGCCGTTGAAGGTGTGGCCTGGATGCGTGATCTGTGCCGGGCACTCGATGTGCGGGGCCTTGGGCATCACGGTTTGGCGGTCAGCGATATTCCGGCACTGGTCGACAAGGCCAAGGCTGCCAGCAGCATGCGCGGCAATCCCGTGCAACTCTCGGACGATGAACTGGGCGATATTGTCAGGGGCGCCCTGTGATTCCCGGTCTTTCATCAATGGAGACTGAATGACTCTTATGTGGGTAGACGAGCGAGCCGATACGCCTGTCGGGAACGCCATGGCCCCGCTTCCATTGCCCCGCGCGGTTCCCAAGCCGCGCCAGGGAAAAAAAACGACTGCGCCGGATGCCCAGCTGGTCCTGGGGCAGTGGGCGGAGATCTTCACCCACGGCTCTCTGACCCCGGTGCACGGCTTCGTGTTCAGCTTGCGGCCGGGCGAGGTGCTCTTCACCTTTCCCGATCTGCTGGCGGCTCCGGACGGGCTTGAGGCAGGGCATGATGTGGTGGTTCGCTACGCGAGCCGCACGGGTCGTCACACGAGCCATGCGGCCATTCTACGCGTGGCTGGCGGCCCACCGGTCACGGCGGCCCTGCAACGATTGGTGAGGGTGGAGACCGAGCAGCGACGCCCGTTTCCGCGCATGAGCGTGCGGTTGCCGGCCACGCTGGTCGTGCGCGAGGAGTCCCCAGCGGCGGCTGGCGAGCCAGCGCACGCCCACGTCCGCGATCTGGGCGCGGGTGGCGCGTCGGAGGAAAATTCGCTGCCGGCCGCTGCAGGCGATGAGGTGAAGCTGACCGTGCCTGGACCGGCCCACTCGGCGGCGAAGCGCGCGCGTCAGGCGGGTGGAAGGGTTCTTCGCGTGGCGAGCGCTGGCAAGCGCAAGCGCGCCCCGCGAGCGGCCGGCGTGGAGTTCTCGTTCACCTCGGATGACGAGCGCAGTGCTTGGGCACAATTGGTCCAGGCCCTGCGACGCAAAGGCAAGTAGCTGGAAAGCGAAAGACGTCTCGGGCTGAGCAGCGCCACAGCCTTGGTCGTGGCGAACATGGTGGGCACGGGTGTGTTCACCACGAGCGGTCTGCTCATCGCCGATCTGGGTTCGGCCTGGCTGGTGCTGCTGACCTGGCTTGTGGGGGGCGTGGTCGCCTTGCTCGGCGCCTTGTGCTACGGCGCCCTGGCTCGCCACATTCCCGAATCAGGCGGAGAATATGTGTTCCTATCGCGCACGCTGCACCCGGCGCTCGGCTACCTGGCCGGCTGGGTTTCACTGCTGGTGGGGTTTGCGGTTCCCCTGGGCGCGGTGGCCTTTGCCTTCGGGCAGTATATGTCCGCACTGGGCGGCGTTGCCTCGGCATCCCCGCGCTCGACCGGGACTGTGATCATCTTGATTGCGGCAGCCGTGCATGCGGTGTCTTTGACCGCCGGGGCGCGGGCGCAGGCGATCGCCGTGGCCGTCGAGTTGGTCGTGATCGCGCTGTTCATTGGGTTCGGCACCGGGCAACTGGTGCACGAAGGGCTGCACAACGTGGCGGCCCCGGGCCGCGTGGCGGGGTTGGGCGTGGCTCTGGTGATTGTCTCGTACAGCTACCAGGGCTGGAACGCGGCTGTGTACGTGGGCGGCGAGGTGGCGCAGCCGCAGCGGAACCTGCCGCGCGCCTTGGTGCTGGGGACGGTGCTGGTGACCACGCTCTACCTCGGGCTGAATGCCGTGTTCGTGCTGGGCGCGCCGGCGTCCCTGCTTGCGGGAAAGGTCGACGTGGGACGCATCGCCGCCCTGGTGCTGGGCGGGCCGCGCCTGGCCACCTTGGTCTCAGGCTTGATTGCCTTCGTGCTCGCGATCTGCGTTTCGTCGCTGGCCATGGCCGGGCCCCAGGTCGCGGCGCGCATGGCCGCCGACGGATTACTGCCGCGGGTGCTGGCCGTGCGGCCGGGCCGGCCCCCGCGCCTTGCGCTCCTCGCGCAGACGGCAATTGCCATCGTGGCCCTGTGGACAGCGGCCTTTGCCAGTTTGCTCACCTATGTCGGCTTCACCCTGAGCCTGATGACCGCGGCTACCGTGCTGGGTCTGGTGTGGCAGCGACACAAGCAAGGGCCGGCGCTGGAGGTTCCGGGCTGGCCCTGGGTGCCGGCCCTTTTTCTGCTTTTCGTGATCGGCGCCACAGGCTTCACCGTGGCCGAGCGACCGCGGGAGAGCCTGGTGGGCCTGGGCACGTTGGCGGTTGGCCTGTTTGGGTATTGGCTGCAAAAACGCAAGTAGCTTCCATGGAGCATGGTCACTTCGAGCGCCATTTCTTCTTCACCGAGTACGATATGCTCCCCCACACCCCGCATGTCGAGACTCTGGCATTGGTCCTGAACGGATAGAGTGGGGGCTTTGTGTGCTGCGCCGTGAACTGGTATCCTTCTGCTGACTGCAACAGATGGACGCCAGCACCCAGCTACAAGTCGGCCAGGTTTTTGCCCGCTACCAAATCGTTCGGACCATCGGCGAGGGCGGGATGGGAACCGTCTATGAAGCGTTCCATCCTGCCCTGAAGAAACGCTTCGCGATCAAGACTCTGCTGCCCGCCATCGCGCAAACTCCCGAATTTCGCGCGCGCTTTTTGCGCGAGGCGGAAGTAGCTGCGCGCATAAACCACCCCAATATCGTACGCGTTACGGATGTCGGCAGCGACGGCGATACGCCCTACATGGTGATGGAGTACCTGGAGGGGCAGACCCTCGGGCGTCTGCTGGAGAGCCGCGGCCGGTTGGAGGTCAGCGAGACAGCTGACATTCTGCTCCCGGTTATTTCCGCTGTTGCTGCCGGCCATGCCGAGGGCGTCGTCCATCGCGATCTCAAGCCGGAGAACATTTTTCTCACGGAGGGACCGTGGGGCGGTCTGGTTCCCAAGGTGCTCGATTTTGGTGTCTCGAAGCTGTTGACCGAGCAACCGTCCGGGGCGCTCACCGGGACGCTGACGGTATTGGGCACGGCGGCCTACATGTCACCTGAGCAGGCCCGCGGCGCGCGCCAGGTGGACCACCTCAGCGATCAGTACGCCCTGGGCCTCATTCTGTACGAGATGCTGGCAGGAGCGCGGGCCCACCCCGGCGAGAACCCATTCGAGATTCTCTACAATATCTCGAATGTCGCAATTGTTCCCCTGCGCGACGCAAGACCAGACTGTCCGCCAGAGCTGGAAAAGGTCGTTATCCGAACGCTGTTGCCTGACCCCGAGAACCGCTATCACTCGTTGCTTGAGCTTGGGGCTGCCTTGCTGCCTTTCGCGAGCGACCAGACCCGTCACGCCATGTCCGGTGCGTTTCGCCAGAATGCCGTCACGGCCATCCTGCCGGCGAGCGATTCTCAGGCAAGCAGTTTCGGCGCTCGAATTGGCGTTCCGGCGCGCCCTCCGTCGACGCCTTCTGCATCGATGGTGGGCGCCACCAAGAGCCTTCCAACCGGAGAAAAGTCGCTCAGCAGCAAAGACCGACGACCTCGCAGCAGCGCTTCAACCACCGATCTGCTGCCTGGTGGCCGACACCGGCAGGCGCTGGCTGTTGGCGGCGTGCTTGCCGGGTTGGCTCTGCTTGCCGGCGTCTTCTGGGTTCTACTCCGTTCACCATCGACCCCGTCCCTTGCGCCGCGCAAGGCCGCGCCCTTATCTGAGCCTGCGGCGGACGAGAAGCCCAGGCGTGTTTCTCCCGCTGTCAGACACATCGACATCACCACGAGCCCTGACGAGGCCCGGATATCTGTCGACGACGGATCGGCCTCGATCGGCCAGCTACACGCCACGATACCAGCCGACGGCGAATCCCACGTGCTGCGGGTTTGGGCCCCGGGCTACGAGCCGAAGATCATCTCGTTCGGGCCTGGCGAGATGCCCCCAGCCCAGATCCGGCTCGACCCGATACCAAGGGCGACTGCGGCGACGGCGGGCGAAAGACGAAGCAGGACCGAGAGTCCTCACAAACCTGGTAGAAGCAGGCACGCGTCCGAACCCTCAGAAAACGAAGCGCAGGCCCCGAAACGTGGTGTGAACAACGCCCCTATCATAGAGTGATCGCCATATGACAAAGCTACCAACCATTCAGCTCCTGCTTTCCGTCATCCTGCTCACCTGGAGTACCAGTGCCGCCGCAGGTCGCAAGACCGCCGAGTCGAGCGACGCGGGGGGCGAGGCCGCCTTGATCCGGAAGGGCCTGGACCTGCGCCAGAAGGGTCAGGACGAGGAGGCGTTGAAAGAGTTCCGCCGCGCGTACGAACTGTCCAAGAGTGCCCGTGCCCTAGCCCAGATTGCGCTGGCCGAGCAGGCGCTGGGCCGCTGGCTGGAGGCCGAAAACTACCTCACTGAAGCACTCAAGCACACCGAGGACAGCTGGATCAGCCACAACAAGAAGTCTCTCAACCAGGCCCTGAACGACATTCAAGGGCATCTGGGCTCTCTCGAACTGCCTGGAGAAGCCAAGGAGGGGACGGTGAAGGTGGATGGCGTGCAGATCGCGGTCTTGCCGCTGACTGTGCCTCTGCGCGTCACGGCAGGCAGTATTGCTCTGGAGGTACAGGCGCCCGGCTACCTGCCGATTGTTCGAACCGTCGTGGTGCCTGCCCGTGGTTTGGCCCGCGAGCCGCTGGTTTTCGTCGCGCTCCCGCCAGCCGCCAAGCCGTTGCCGCCGCAGGAGAACCCACCGCCGCAGCTTGCAGGCGGCACAGTGACGCCGAAAGAGGAGAAACCGCAGGCACAGCCCAGTAATTGGGGGACAGGACGAACCGTTGGCGTGATTTTCGGCGTGGCCGCGCTTGGATCCCTCGGCACCGGCATCGCCTTCCACTTGACCCACGAGAGCCGAGCCAAGTCGTATAACGACAACAAGAGTTGCAACCCGGTTGCCACGGGATCCAATTGCCAATCGCTGTACGACGACGTCAATTCCGCCGAGTACATCGCAATCGCGGGTTACGTCGGCGCTGCCGTTCTGGGTGGAGTGGCGACCTATCTGCTCATCAGCGGCCCCAGCGCCCCGGCGGACAAGGTGGCAGCCGCCGAGACGGGCCTCCGCTTCCAGTGTGGCCCGACCGCCGGCCTGGGCGTGGTCTGCGCCGGCAAGTTCTGAGGCACGGCTGGGCGACCGGAAGCCATATAGGGAATCGGCCAACAACTGGCCGCAGTCGCAGGGCCTGCGACTGAAGTTGGTGATGGCGAGGGGCTGACTTGCCCGAGCGCTGAATTCACCGCAGCCCGGAGGCCGCGGCCTGCAGGAAACGGCCGCGCGGATTCTCGGTTTCTCCTCAGTTGTGACAAATGCTGTTGATAAGTAGCGTGCCTTCGTCGTCGCACAACAACCCGCTGCTGCACCCCGTGGGACGGCCGGTGCCGTCGGTATCCGCGGAGCAAATGATGCCCGCCAGGGACAGTGCGCAAAGACCGTTGGCGCTACAGATGCTCGATAGGCAGTCAGAGTTTTGTACGCATGGCTGGCCGCCATTGACCAGGCACTTCTTGGTGGTTGGGTTACAGACTGTACCGATCGGACAGTCTAAGAGAGAACCACACCCGCAATTTGTACCAGTACACACGGAGTGGCGGCTTCCACAGACCCCGGCGACACTGCACATGACGGAGCCGTCCGCATTATTGGCGTTGTCATCACACGTTCCCGCCGGTGAGCATTCGCCGGAACAACAGCTCGGGTTGACAACTGGACAATCGTCGTCGCTAGTGCACTGAGCACAAGCTCCCCCGTCGCACACACGCGATAGACACTGGTTGTGGGTCGTACACGAGACGCCAGTGCTCTTTCGCGGCAAGCAGGTCACGCCAGCGCAGTAAAAGGTGCCGCCAACATAGCTGGCGACACAGTCGGCATCCCGGGTACAGGCGGTTCGACAGGCGGTGGTGCTAGCGCAAGTCAGGCTGTTGTTGCACCCTTGATTGTTTCCCAGGATGCAGTGTGCGCTCCCCGCTCCGCCGTCACACAGCCGACGCTGGTAGGTGGGACTTGTGTATTGGCCGGGCGTGAGGGGATCCTCCGCACCGTTCGTGCACACGTCGCTCCCACACGAGGTCCCCACCCCCACAGGCGCACAGTTTCCAGCTCCATCGCAACCGCCAGCCAAACAGTTGGCTGTGGATGCGGGACAAGCCGTATCGGCCGCACCGGAAGCCTTGTTGAAACATGTTCCCGCACCATTCAGATTGCACGCCTGGCAAGTTGGGCAGGACGAAACGCTACAGCAGACGCCATCGGTACACTTGCCGCTGGCACATTCGCTTCCCGCAGAGCATGACGTGCCATTGGTTTTGGCGGTGGCGCAGACGTTGCCATTGCAGCCGTAGGGACAGTTCACCGGGGTGACGTTGGGGCAATTGCCATTGCCGTCGCACATCTGGGCTGGGGTCGCCTGTTTTGTGGATGCGTTGCACGAGGCCGCTGGTCCACAGGACTGGCTTGCCGGATAACTTCCCGTCGCATTGCACACGGGGACTCCCGTCGAGCAGTCGAGCGTTCCAGTCTTGCACGGCAGGCCGGTGGGGGGGCACGCTTGGTTCTGGACGCAGGCGCCGCAACTGCCGGCGGCGCTGCAGACCGATGCGGGTCCGCACGTCGTGCCAGGGGTAACGAAGTTGCACGTGCCGTTGGCGCCTCCGGTCTTGCTGCCCAAGCAGGACTTACAGGTTATTCCGCAGGCGCTGCTGCAGCACACGCCTTCCACGCAGGTGTTTCCGGTCGGACATTGATTGGAGGTGATGCAGCTCGCTCCGTTGATGAGCTTCGGCGTGCAGGTTCCGGACGAGCAATAGTCGCCAGTGACACAATCGGTGTCGGCGGTGCAAGTTGTCTTGCAAGTCGTGGCGCCACACAGAAGTCCACCACCACAGGTCGAAGTCGCCGCGCCGCAGGTGCCCGCGCCATCGCAGGTCTTGGTTGTCAAGGTAGAACCGGTGCAAGAGGAACCACAGGAAGTTCCCGCGGCGGGGTAGCGGCATTTGTTGGCGCCATCGCAATACCCATCCAGTCCGCAGGTTGTGCCCGAGGCCGTGCATGCGCTATGAGCCACTTGCCCGTTTGGAACGGAAAGGCACTGTCCATCGGTCTGGCCGTTCAGAGCTTTGGTGCATGCCGAGCACCCGGTGCAAGCCTGGTTGCAACAGACGCCATCGGCCACCACACCGGAGGTGCACTCGAAGGTCTGAGTGGCCGCCACGCCATTTGCCTTGGTGGCCGCGCAAGTGCCGCTGGTGGCGCCAGAGGGGATGTTGCAGTAGTTGCCAGCACCGCAGTCCGTCGGTGCGGAACAGGCCTTCAAGCACCCCGAGGTGGCGCATTGGAACGCTCCGCAAGGCTGCGGCGTGGCGATGGTGCAGGCCCCGGCGCCGTCACAAGTCGTCAAGGGTGTAAAAGTCTTGTTGTCGGCACTGCACGACGCTGGCGTGCAAACGTGGCTCGTGCTCACCTTGCGACAGGCCCCAGCTCCATCGCACGTTCCGTCGTTTCCACATTGCTTGGTGGCTGTCTCGTCGGCACAGTTGTTGTGTGGGTCCTGGCCGCTGATGACGGGGGCGCAGGTACCATCCTTCTTGCCCGTCAGTGTCTGTGTGCAAGCGTTGCATCCTGAGCAGGCGATCTCGCAGCAGACGCCGTCCACGCAGTTGCCGAGGGCACAGTCGGTGCTGGCCGAGCACGCTGAGCCGATGGGCAAGGGCGACGACCCATCGGGAGGGAGCAGCGGGGCATCGAGAGCGGCATCGGGCCCACCACTCACCGTGCTTCCACCGCTTGAGATGCTTCCGCCAGTGCCGGTACTTCCGCCGATTGCGGTAGTTCCGCCAGTGCTGGTACTTCCGCCGATTGCGGTAGTTCCGCCAGTGCCGGTACTTCCGCCGATTGCGGCAGTTCCGCCAGTCCCGACGCTTCCGTCACTTCCGCCCGATACCGGGCTGTCCACAGGACTGGCCCCGTCTCTTGCGCCATCCGACGCGATCTTGCCGTCGCTGACCGGACCTGCGTCTCCCCTCGCCCCGCCTCCGCCAGCCTCGCTGCCCTGGCCTGCGCCATCCGAACCGCCCGCGCCGCCAGAAACCGCACCGTCGTCGGTACCGAAATGCGGGGGCTTGACGCTCGTACACCCGGACGCGCCCGAAATGAGCATTCCAGCAATCAGGGAGATTGCTGGAATGCGTATGAAATGTCTCAGACTCCTTGTCCCACACATGGGCTGATGGCTACCACATCCAGCCTCGGATGAGAATGGCCTCTCAGCGTAACGACGTACCGCAAAGCGGAAACGTCGTGTATCCTAGGCATACTGCCGCATGTCACCCGGACCTCCTCCGAAGCCGCCCCAGGGGGGCGGACGCGCTGGATCGGGTGTGCCGACGTCGGGCGCACCACCTGCTCGGACGCCTGAGGCCGGCCCGCGAGCTGGCCCGTCAGTGCCCGTTCCTGCGCCACCCGCGGCCCCGGCGGGAAGACCCCCGCAGACTGGAGGCGGCACCCGCTCGGTGCAGACACCGACCCCGCGGTCCAATCCAGCGGCGTCGGCTGCGGTGCGCGCCCTGGCTGCGGCGCTGAAGTTACCCACGGCCGGCGATGCCATGGGATCAGGGGGCAGCGCGCAGCCTGCGGCTCTTCGGCCCAAGGTGGCGACTCCGCCTCCGGGCACGATGAAGAAACCGGGATCGTCCGTGGACAGGCCGAGCGGAAGCCTCGCAAGTGCAGCGCCCGCGGGCTTGCCGGCCGGGACGGCATCGGCGGCTGGCAATCTCGCGGCTGCTCCGGATTCGTCGCAGCACGCTCACCCAACTCGACCGCGGGTTCGCCTCGCCGTGCTGGCAGGCATCGTGGCGGGCGCGTCGCTTGTGGCCGGCGGTGCGTTCTTCCTGGTCTACCGATCCGTCGAATCCTGGCGGCAAGAAACCATGGGGACGGACCCGAGCAGCCGTCTCAGGGTGCGCAAGTCGGGGTCCAACACGCTTGCGATCGAGTCCCACGCCGATGGGAACGCCTTGCGCGACAGCCTGCTGGTCGGCGATAGAATTCTCGCCCTGAGCTGCGCAGGGAACCTGCTGGCATTCGATCACGCTAGTTTCAGTTTGCTTGGCGAACGGAACGCGCGACGCAGATTCCGTTGCATCGGCCCCGGCGACGACAAAGGAATCTATGCCGGCCTTTCCAATGGTGCGATCGTCCGGGTCAATCCGGCCGACTTGTCGTTGACCCAGGTGGGTGAGGTCGAAGGGCGGCCAGAATGGATCGGCCAACGAAAGGCCGGCGTGCTGGTGGCCATCAGCAATCCCAGTCGCGCATCCTACGGTTCAGGCTCGGGCCGAGGGTTCGCGCACAAACTCAAGGACCTGGGCACCGGGCGCGAATACCCGCTCGACGCGCCCACGAGATACTTGCTCGACAGCAAGGACCGTCTGTGGGTGGGCGGCGAACATGAAGATCGTGTCACCAAGTTGCAGGTCATCGATCTTGCGGCGGGCACCATCAAGGAGATCCCGGCCAAGGGCGGATGGGACGGGTTGCAGGGCCTGGCCGAGCTGGGCGATGGGCAGATCTGGGCCTTTGGCGGCAGTACCCGACCCGAAAGTCCTGCCAGTTTCATCGCTCGGGTCGATGCCAGCGGCAAATCCCTCGCGCTTTGGTCCGCCAGCGGCGACCGGGCGAAGCTTCCGCCGGGGGCGCCCGACACGCCCATTACACAGATCCTGCCCGTGCCGGGCCGAGCCGCTGCCATCGTGGTGTCGACCCAGGACGTGGTGGAGGTCGACGCCAAGGTCAAGGAATGGAAGCCCATGGGATCGGTGGGCTTCAAGGTCCAGCACGGCGCGCGGGCCGACTTGCGCGTCGTGGGCCGGGCCCACCTCGACGGCGAGCGGGTGATCCTGACCCTGGCCAGTGGCGGTTTCATGGACGTCACCGCTGACAGCACGCATCGCCACCTGCTCGACGGACAGGATTCCGTTTCCCTCCCCGCCGAGATCGAGCGCATGGGCGATGGCTTGGCTTTCTACGGGTACGGCGGTCCGCTGCTGTATTCGCGCGGGGGCTGGCGGGCCGTGCCCGAAACCGTGGCGCCGCCGCGCGATCTGATGGGCGCGGGACGCAACGCCGGCGAAGAGCGCGTGTGGGCCGCTCTGGTCAGCATCCCGCTCGACGACAAGACCAATGTCATCGTGGCCAAGGCCGGGCCGCCGCGCACCTATAACGGCCACATGCACGGGCTGAAGGACACCTTTGTCACCGGGCAATGGAAGGATGGCAGCTTCAAGGTGTTGAGCCAGGAGGACATCGCGCTGGAGCCCGACGACACCTTTGCCACCCCCGACAAGCGGTTGTGGAACGTCGACAACCAAGGGCTGTGGAATTTTTCGGCTGGCAAGTGGCGCATGGTGATGAGCCTGCCGTCGTCCAGTCACGGCGCTGTGGAGGACGTGGGCAGCGCGCCGGATACGCAAGCCGGACGGCGAATCTTGTCGGTCAAGTCAGCGGTGGGTGAGCCCCTGCGCTTCGTGGCGGGCGTGGGCCCGCCCTGGATCGGCTTGCCCTTTGGCGCGTTCGCCTGGGCCATGGCCCGTCTGGATCTCAATGAGGCAGGCGGCATCCCGCTCATCGACGATGTGCCGGTTGTGCTCAATGGCGTGCGCGTGCAAATCCGCGATGCGCTGGCCTGGAGCAAAGGCCGGTTGCTTCTGGCCACCAACCAGGGCCTGTGCCTGTACGACCTGCGCTGGGGCAACTGCCAGGCCCTGGCACCGAGTGGTCTCGACGACGAGGTGGGCGTCCTCATGCGGGATCGATCCAAGCGCGTGTGGGTGGCTGGGCGCGGGCTGTGGCTGCTGGACGGCGAAAGCGTTGCGCGGCCGCTTCACCCGGCGGTGCCAGCCTTGGCCGAGGCCGATGTGGTGTCCATGGCCGAGGCGCCCGACGGTCGGCTGGCGCTCGGACTGGCGGGCCGCGGGGCGGTCTTCCTGGATGTGCCGCCCAAGTGGTTGCAGCGGGCGCCGAAATCGCAGCCACAATTTGAATCCTGGGAATTGTCCCGTTCGTTTGAAGGTCGCTATTCAGATCAAGCCGTTGTGATTCGGATCTGTCGCTCGCCCGCCGCGCGCGCGTCCGCCGACGGTCGAGAACAGGCTTTCGAGGGACTCGCGACGCTGCTGGCAGGCGCGGTGCTGGAAGCAAACCCGCGCGTGCATTTGGGCGAGGAATGCGCGCTGGGCCGGCGTCCCGATATCGGGATCTACGGAACCGACGCCGACGCTCTGGAGGCGCCTGCGCTGGCGGAGCTGCGCAAGAATCCGCTCTGGTCCGAGCTGGCCGTGGCCAAGCGCTACGGCCCGCCGGGCAGTCGCACGGTCGACGTCAAGACCTGCGAGCCCAGTGGCGACAAGAAATAGAAGCCGCCGGCCCATCCAGTCAAAATGAATGACTGTCTCCTTCAATTCGAATGAGATGCGCGACACGGGCCGAACACAGGGAAGTCCTGCAGCTCGCCCATCGTCACGGCGGAGCCCGGGTTTGCGCCAGTTTCGCAGCATCCGGTTCCGTCCTGGGCTGGCGAGCAGACATGGCCCAAGCCTTGCAATACCCAAAAGATCCCTTCTCTATGTCCAAGGATCGAGGCCGCATGCGCTTGTTGTTGATCAATCCATCGAATCCGCTCGTGAGCATCGTCAACCTGGGCGAGAGCCGTTGGAACCATTATCGCGTTTGGCAGCCGCTCAGCTTGATGGCGCTGGCTGGCCTGACCCCACCAGAATGGGAGACCACCATCGTCGACGAGAACCTGGGTGTGCCGGACTACGCAGCCATGCCCCGGCCCGACCTGGTGGGGATTACGGCGTTCACGTCCCAGGCAGGACGGGCGTACGTTGTGGCGGCCCACTTTCGCCGTCTCGGTGTTCCCGTGGTCATGGGCGGCATACACGCCACCATGTGCATCGACGAGGTGAGCGACCGGGTGGACGCGATCGTCACGGGAGAAGCCGAGGGCATCTGGGCCGAGGTTCTCGATGATGCACGAGAGGGCCATCTGCAACGCCGCTACGACGGCGGGCTGGCCCGCATCGAAGACATGCGCCCGGCGCGACACGATCGGCTGCCGCCGCGCTACGCATTCGGCGCCATTCAGACCACGCGCGGCTGTCCCTTGAACTGCAGCTTCTGCAGCGTGACCTCGTTCAACGGCGCCTCGTACCGGCAACGCCCGGTCGCGGATGTGGTGCGCGAGTTCCAGCTCATTCCAGAAAAGCGCGTCTTGCTGGTCGACGACAACCTGGTTGGGACACGCAGTGACCACATGGCACGAGCCAAGGATCTATTTCGGGCCATGGCTGCGGCGAAGCTGCACAAGGAGTGGATTGGCCAGGTCACCATCAATTTCGCCGACGACGACGAGTTGCTCACACTGGCCGCCCAGTCCGGCTGCAAAGGCGTGTTCATAGGCTTCGAGACCCCCAGTGCCGAGGGCCTGCAGGAGTTGGGCAAGAAGTTCAACTTGGTGAGAGGCCGCGACTTTCGCGCCTCGGTGGCGCGCATCCACCGCCACGGCATGCTGGTCGTGGGCTCGTTTATCATCGGACTGGATGCGGACCAGCCGGGCATCGGCGAACGCATCGCCACGACGGCGACCCGCTACGGCGTCGACAACATCAATGCGCTCTTTCTCACGCCTTTGCCGGGAACGCAGCTGTGGGACAAGATGGCCGGGGAACAGCGCCTCGCGGTCAATGATTTTCCCCAGGACTGGCAGTACTACACCTTGACCTATCCGGTGGCGCGCTATCGCAACCTGTCGCTCGACCAGGTCATCGCCGAAATGGATGACTGCGGCCGGAAATTCTACTCGATCTCCCGCATCCTCCGTCGCGCCGGGATCAGCCTGTGGCAGCGTCGCGGGCTGCTCATCAGTCTGGTCGCCAGCCTTTCCTACCGGAGCAACCTACGCGTCGACCGCCACGCCTACGCCGAGTTCAAGCGCGCGCGGGGCAGTCGTTACGACGGCAGTCCGGCAGCACCGCGCCGCCTGACAATCCCAGTTTCCGTCGACAACGAAGCGAGCGAAGGTCTGCTTTCTCCCGCCATGCTAGACCCGAAGTCGTTGTTGCCCCAGCAGCAAGACCGACGTTAGAAGGGATCCCGGCGTCCAGTGAGAACGATGGTCAGCACGACCGCGCCGGCCACGACGGCGCCAACCGCCGTCCAAAACGGCCAAGCTTTGTACAAAGGTGCGGACGGCGATGGTTCCGGCACCACGGGAGCCGCGACCAGTTTGCTGGGCGCCTCGGCGGTGGGAGGCGCAGGTGTCGGGAGGGGCGCGGGGCTGGGCGCTTCCGGCGAGGGCGCCGCCACCGCGGCCGCCGCAAGAAGCTCTGGTGTCGCCGCCGGGGCCACCGGCGCAGGCGGGGGAGCCGAAGCAAGAGCGGGCTCGGCCGCGGGTAGCGGGGCGGGAGGCGGCGCGGAACGCTGGCGATCGAGTTCGTGGATCTTGCTTTCCGCGAGCTGACGCTGCTCGCTGTCCGGAGCGGATCGAATGAAGGAACGATAGGCTGTGATCGCCCTGTCTCGATCGCCCGCAAGCCGGTAGGCCTGACCGATGTTGAACAGCAAGTTCGCGTCGAGCGTTCGTTCGTAGGCCGCTTCGTAGTCCTTGGCGGCCTCGGCATACTTGCCGAGATTGTACGCGGCCGTTGCCTTGCGCACATGGGCTGTGGCCACGTCACTGGGTTGCTCGGCCGCCCGCACGCCCGGCACCAGCAAGAGCGACAGGAAAACGACAATGAGAGAGCGCACGACGACGAAAACGCTATCATGAACCCCTGGGCGATTCCAGGCAGGCAATCGGGCAGTGTCTACAATGAGGCGGAACTCTCGTACACGATCTTCTAGAAGTTCCCACCGAGGCCGAAGAAGGCGCCGCCCTTGGTCGCACCGAAGAGTGGCGTGACGCTGGCACTGGTGTGGTTGGCGTCGGGGGCCTCGGGCTTCGGTCCGGCGGTCGCGCCGCCCTCTGTGGCTTCGTAGAGATCCCAGGTTCTCTCGACGGGCGCGTGATCCACGCCGATGAAGAGCGCGCCCAAGCCGGCAAAAATGCCGGCGTTGGCCAGGAGCACGTAGTCGGGGGCGCGCTGGTTTCCATGATGCTGGCCGAGCTCGACACCTCCCACAACCGCCTCGGCCACCGCCGCCGCAAGCAAGATGCCACCGCCGATGAGGCGCAGGTGCCGCCTATGCTCAGCCAAACGGTGAAACTTGTCGCGCATTTCCAGCACGGCGCGGCCCCGGCCTTCTTCGGTGGAGAGATCCTTACTGTCAAACTCGGCCAGCAGCTTCTCGGAATCGCCGCGAAAGAACGAGCGCACCAGCACGACACCACCAAACAGCACGGGAATACTGGCCGTCGTGATGACGAGGCTTCTCTTCTCCGAAGCTTTCATGTCGTTGCTGGCGAGCGCGGTGCCGAGAACGTCTGCCCCCACCAGGGTAGCCAGTGCCATGCCCCAGCCCACCATGAAGAAGCGATCCTGATCGAGCTTGAGGGTCATCTCAAGATGCGAGCGCAACTGGTCGGCGTCGCGTCGGGTGATGCCGAAATAGGCAGGATCCATTTCTTTGGCCGCGGCTTGCACGGCGGCAAAGGCCCGCAGGCCAAAGGGGCTGGCAAAGAGGGCCGCGAAAACCGGGGCTTCCCCGCGTCCGTTCAGGTCCGGCTCAGCTCGCGGCAACTCGTCGAGCATGGCGACGAGCCCGACCGAGCCGTCGAAGTCGCGCACGCTGACCAGCGGCCGCTCCTTCCCGGGCGTCTGCTCGTAGATCGCGACGTGCTCGGCCGGCAGGCTCAGCGTGACCGCCGTGCCATCTTCTTTGTTCAGGTCGACCAGGCGCGTTCCCTGGGCATCGCGCAGGGTAAGGCGGCGTGCGCCCCCAGCGTCGATCTTGAGGACACGTGTCGACGGGCGACGGGTCAACAGCGCCTGGCTGTTGTCGTGGGCCGGCCCGCGCGCGAAGACTTTGGGGCGATACAGATCGTTGCGGATGTCCTGATTGGCTGCCTCGACAAAGGCCGCCAACTCGGCGTAGCTGACCTGGCCGTTGCCGTCGACATCGGCGGCGCCGCGCAAGCCGGAGCGAAGCTCGTAACTGAAGATGCCGGACTGCAGCTCGCTCCATTCGTAGGTCACCGCCTCGGCGCTGGTGGAAATGATGGCGCCCAGGTTGGGGTATTTGTCGAGCACGCCGGCCACATCGTGGTTGGTTTCCCAGCGCTTGCCGCCCGGCTTGCGCGGATTGAGCATGAAGTACGAGTTGCAGCTATCGAGAATCAGGTGCACGCGGTCAGCTTTCAGGCGAGCCAGCACGCTCTCGTCGAGATCGCGTGCAGTCAGGCGCTGGTCCGCGAGATCCAGGTAGCCCTGGCCGCGATCGACATCGCCGTGGCCGGCAAAAACCAAGTAGAGCTGCACGGACGCGCCGTCCGCTTGCGCGCGGGCGATGTCACCGGCCAGGCGAGCCACGGCGCCGTCGAGATTGGCGCGGGTCGGGGCCAGCGCGCGGCTGCTCCACTCAGGATACAGGCGACGGCTGGCCACGTCGAACTCGGCGAGCAGGGTGACCTGGCCAGCGCCCAGTTCGTCGGAGAACAGATCGGCGTACTTGGCGCCGTCGTCGTCAGCGTACTGCAAATCGGGGCGCGAGGAAGTCAGGCTGCGGTTGTTGGTGACCACCAAGGCAAAGCCGACTGAGGGTCGGGCGACAGGCGCGGCCAATGCCGGCGCGGTCAATGCAAGACTGATGGCAATTGGGATTGAGGCTGGCGACATGTGATTCAGTCCATTGTTGAGGCTACTGGATGACGTCGATGATTTGCGTCTGCTGGGCGAGCACCGGCAGGCGTTGCGCGATGGCGTTGAGCGCGGCCTCGGAGACAACCCTCTCCACTTCCGAGACACGCACTGGGCGCGCTAAGAATAATGCGACCAGTGCTAGTCGGCCGGACGCCAGCCCTTCTGGGGTCACGCCTTGGGACAGCGCCATAGTGGCCGGGGAGGCGGGCACGCGGATGGCCTGCGGCTCAGTCGCGGCGTCGGTGTATGACGGATAGAACCAGTGCACATTCTGCGAGCTGTCAATGGCAAAGAGGCAGAGGTAAACATCGCGACCAAATCGGTTGCTGACAACGAAGCTGAATCCGTCGCCGTTCTCAATTCGCTCACCGCCCCGCATAGCCACGCGATTCTTTTCGCGGCTCTGCGGATGGACAAAGACCTCCACCCCAAGGTGGGTGGCTGGCTCGGCGGGGCCAGGTCTTGCGCTGCCGCGCGCGACAAAGTCACCGTCATGATGATGCAAGGATGCGCTCAAGAAGACTGCGAACGCAGCGGCCGCGGGCAAGGCCAAGTCAACCAGCCAGCGGCCGCGGTGGCGCCGATGGCCAGCCGGAAGTCGCTCTAGTACCTGGCTCACGAAATGGGGATCTTCGTCTGCGCGGGCGCGCCGCAATTGCCCGACTATCTCGCGCAGGCGATCGAGGGACTGACGACAACCAGCGCAGTCGGCCAGATGGACCTGCAGCTCGCCGGCCGCGTTGGTTGACAGCTCGCCCTCCATGAACGCCGCCAGGGTTTGTTCGTCAGGGCATTTCATTGAACCGACTCCTTGGGCAGCAGCTCGGCCAGCCGCCTCAACCCATAGAAAATCCGCGAGCGCGCGGTCGATGGCGTGCGGCCGATGACAGCAGCGATCTCGTCGTAGGAGAGATCGTTGAAGTAGCGGAGAACCAGCGCATCGCGAAGCTTCTCATCGAGCTGCGACAGGGCCAGGCGCAAGTGGCGGGCGTTCTCGTCCTGCTCGTGCAGGCTGTGCGGGCTGGCGAGGGCGCGCGTATTGGTTGTCGCATTGCTGTCGTCGTCGAATCCGAAAAAATGCGCCAATGCTTGGCGTCGGCGTTTCGAACGGCACAGGTTGCGGGCGATGTTGCGGGCGATGGTGTACAGGTACGGACGAAACTTGCCCTTGGGACGATAGCGAAGGCGCGTAGCCCACAGGTGCAGAAAGACGTCCTGCGCGGCATCCCACGCCTGGGTCTCGTGATGCAAGATGGCCCCGCAGTAGCTGCGCACGTGCCTCTCGTAGCGCGCCACCAGCTTTGCGAAAGCCGCCCGGTCCCCTTGGGCGGCGGCGATCATGAGCAGATCGTCAGCCTGGGCGCGCGCCTCGGAGTATTCGCCGGCGTCCGAATCGGGCGCCGGCTTTCCCACCAGCTTGAGGTGCGGCATCTCGTCCATGAAGGCGTCTCTCACCTACCATAATGCTCATCCCGGCGTTTTGTTGATGACTACTATTCAAATCTCATTTCTCCACTTCTCCGTCTAGCAAGGCCAGCGCCAGCGGCAGGTCCGGGCGCAGTTGCAGGACCGGCGCCAGGGGATCCTCACGTAATCGCTTCATACGGCCGGGAGCGGTCTTGATGGTGAAGGCCGCGGGATCGAGGCGGGCGTTGACCTCGGACCAGCGCAAGGGCATGGACACGCGGGCGCCGGGGACTGCGCGAGCGCTGAAGGGGCCGGCGATGGTCTTGCCGTGACCGTTTTGCAGGCAGTCCAGATACACACGGCCGGCGCGCTGGGCGACGGCGCGGGTCAGAGTGGCGATGTCGGGATGATCGCGAACCATGATCTGGCCGAGCAATTGCGCAAGAGTTCGGGACTCGGCGTGAGTGAGTTGGCCAGCCAATGGAATGAGAACATGCAGTCCGCTGCCGCCGCTGGTTTTGGCAAAGCAAGGCAATTGAATGCGTTCGCATTGTTTGTGGATGGCGCGGGCCAGTTGCACCACATGGGCAAAGGGCGCGTCCTTGGGATCGAGATCCAGGATGCACCAATCCGGCCGTTCCAAAGAGCCGACCCGGCTGGCCCACACATGCAGTGGAATCGTGCCCAGGTTGGCCAGATACAAGATCGATTCCACGTCGTCACACAGGAAATATTCCAGCTCGCCCTGGCGTTCGTCGCTCCAGACGCGCACCCGGCGCACCCACTCGGGCGACCAGGTGGGCGCGTCTTTCTGGAAGAACGAAGGCCCGGCAATTCCTTCGGGATAGCGGGTCAACACCAAGGGCCGGTCGCGCAAATAGGGCAGCAGCCACGGCGCAATGGCGCGGTAGTAGTCAATGAGATCGCCCTTGGTGAATTTCTCGGCAGGCCAGAAGATTTTTGTCAAATTGGTAAAGGCAATCCGCTTCTCGACGTCAGGCTTGGCGATTGGTGGCTCGACTTGCGCCTGCGGGCGGACACATTCCTCGGGCCGCTTGTCTGTGCGCCAGCGCAGGAAGATCGGCTGGCGCAGAAGCCCGTCGCTGGTGATCTCCTTGTAGCGAACCTCGCACACCAGACGCGGCCTGACCCAGGTGTGCTCGCGGCCGTGCGGAACTGGCCCCGAGCAAGGGGGCTCGGCCTGCACGTCTTCGTGCAGCTCTTTCGGCAGACTGGCCAGATCCTTTTCGGGCAGGCCGCTGCCCACGCGTCCCATGTACACCAACGCGCCCGACTCCTGCGCTGCCAAGTGCAGGGCGCCCAGCCCGCTGCGCAGACCGCGAGGTGCGGTGTAGCCCACCACCGCGAAATCCGCGCTGCGGTCGCGCCGGATCTTCAGCCAGTCGGGCGATCGGCCGGCCCGATACGGCGACTCGGCCCGCTTGGCCATCACGCCCTCCAGGCCCAGGCGCGCGATCTCCTCGAACATTTCCTGCCCACGCGTCTCGATATGGTCCACATAGTGCAGCGGTCCCAGTGTCGGCAGCAACCGGCTGAGCAGCGCTTTGCGCTCGGAGAGCGGCAACGAGCGCAGATCCCGGTCTTCGAAACCCAGCAAGTCGAAAACGAACAAGCTGGCAGGCAGGCTCAGGGCCGCGTGCTCGATGTCGGGTTGCCGAGTGAGCAGGGCCCGGCGCTGCAGACGCTCGAAGCTGGGCCGACCCTGCTCGTCGCACACTGCAATTTCGCCGTCCAGGACAACGTCAGTGGGCAACGCGGCCAGGGCCGCTGCCAGATCGGGATACAGAGCCGTGGCGTCGCTGCCATGCCGGTAGAGCAGCTTGCCCCGTCCCCCTTCATGCGCGGCCAGGGCGCGGAAGCCGTCGTACTTGATCTCGAAGAGCCAGCCTGCCTCGGAAAAGGGCTGCGTCCGCGTCTCGGCCAGCATCAGCTCGACTTGCTCGGCCCGCAGCGGGGAGGGCGGCAGCTTCGCGACCTGCGCGCGCACCTCGGCCCAGCGGCGCGAGCCGTCGCGCAGTTCCTCGATGGTCAGGCCTGAAAGCACCGAAGCCTCGGCCAAGTTGCTTTCGCCGCCGCGAACAACGTAGGCATCACGTTCTTTAATGAGCAACCAGTCCTTTTGGCTCTTCGCCAGACGCACCAGGGACCAGGCCCCGCGCAGTTTGTAGCCGGCAAAGGTGAAGCGCAGTTTGCCCTTGGCCAGGCCCTGCGCCACATCGTCAAGCGGCGTCCAGGTTCCGCGATCCCAAACGATGGTGGGGCCAGCGCCGTAGTTGCCCGCAGGAATCACGCCTTCAAAGGATCCGTATTCGATGGGGTGGTCTTCCACTTGCACGGCCAGGCGCTTTTGGGCCGGGTCGAAGCTGGGCACCTTTGGTACTGCCCACGAGCGCAGTACGCCCTCCATTTCCAGGCGAAGATCGTAGTGCAACCGGCGCGCGGCGTGTTTGTGGACGACAAACAACCTGCCCGGACCAGAACCGCCGCCAAACGGCTCATTGGTTCGGCCTGGCGACCGTTTGGCGCGATAATCCTGGAGAGGCAAGAGGGCCTTTTTGCGCAAACGCTGCGCGTGCGCTGCTGCAAGCGTGCGCTATGGTTAAATCATGGCGCGGGCAATGGCGGGTGCAACCATCTCGTTCGGGCTGGTTTCGATTCCAGTGAAGCTGTATTCGGCGACGCAGCCGTCAGCCGGAATTGCGTTTCACTTGTTGCATGCAAAGGACGGCTCGCGCTTGCATCAGCAGTACCTGTGCGCCAAGGATGGCCAGGTGGTGCCGCGCGAAGAAATGGTCAAGGGCTACGAGTTCGCCAAGGACCAGTACGTGACCTTTACCAATGAAGAGATCAAGGCTCTGGAGGAGAAGGCGACTCAGGCCATTGCCATTGCGCAATTCGTGCCCGCAGACAAGGTCGATCCCATCTACTTCGATCGTCCCTATTACTTGGCGCCCGACAAGGGCGGCGAAAAGGCTTACCGTTTGTTAGTCGAGGTGATGCGCCAGAGCGGCCGCGCCGCCATAGCCCGCTACGCCGCGCACGACCGGCTGTACCTGGTGATGTTGCGGCCGGTTGCAGGCGCGCACCCAGGCACGAGCGGGCTGGTCATGCAGCAACTGCTGTATGCCGACGAGGTGCGCCCCTTGGCCGAGGTGCCGATCCCCGAGGGTCAGGCGAGCGAGGCCGAGCTGAAGCTGGCCAGCCAGGTGGTGGAGCAGATCGCGTCCGACAGCTTCGATCCGGCGGCGTATCGCAACGACGTGCGCGAGCGGATGCAGGCCGAGATCGAACGCAAGGTGGCGGGCCACGAGGTGTCGGTGTCGGCCGCGCCGGAGCAGCCCGCACAGATCATCGATTTGATGGAGGCGCTCAAGGCCAGCCTGGCGGCGCGCGGCCAGCCGGCAGCGACGGGCGCGTCCGAGCTTGAACGAAAATCGGCCCGAGCCGCGCCTTCACATAGCGCGCGGCCCAAGGCACACGCCTCACGGGGCTAGAAGGGAGGACGGCGATGCAGGTGTGGGTTGGAACAAGCGGTTTCAGTTACCCGCCCTGGCGTGGCTCCTTCTATCCGGAGAAGCTTCCTGCGGGCGACATGCTTGCCTTCTACGCGCAGCAACTCCCGACGGTGGAAATCAACAACACCTTCTACCGCATGCCCAGCGCGCCTCTGCTCGAACACTGGTCTGCCGCCACGCCAGCTGATTTCGTTTTTGCGCTCAAGTGCAACCGACGCATTACCCACGAATTGCGACTGCACGACGCCGAGAGTGCGGTCGAGCGTTTTGCCAAAGGGGCCGTGTCCCTGGGAAGCAAGTTGGGCCCGGTGCTGTTCCAATTGCCACCGTGGCTGCACAAAGATCTGGAGCGCCTGGATGCGTTTCTGGCCGTGCTGGCACAGGTCGGGCAGGGAATTCGCCCGGCCTTCGAGTTTCGCCACGCCTCTTGGTTCAGTGACGATGTCTATGCCAGGCTGCGAGCTGCCGGGGCCGCCCTGTGCATCGCCGAGGCGGAAAAGCTGGAGACCCCGCTGCAAGCCACCACATCCTGGGGCTACCTGCGCCTGCGCCGCGAAGACTACACGCCCGCGGCCCTCGACAACTGGGCCAGTCGCATCGCCGCGCAGTCTTGGAACGAGGCCTACGTCTTCGTCAAACACGAGACGGCAGAGGCGCCTGGCCTGGCTCGCCGGCTGCTCGATGCGTTCGCAGAGCATCAAGATCGTTGGCCCCGATCTCTCTTGGCACTACATCGCCGGTAACGATTGGCTAACCCCGATGCTGCAAGGTTGCGGCGATCTTTTCGACATCGTCGCTATCCATCGCTACCCGTTCAATTCGAAGCAGGCGACGCTCGACGCCGCCAGCGGCGACGCGACGTCGCTTGCCAACACCCTCACGTCGGTTCGGGCGCTTATGCAAGCGGCTGGCTACGGCGACAAGCCACTGGCGATCACAGAAATGAACATCGCGTACGACGCGACGGCTTGCCAGCTCGGCGCATCGCCAGGCACGATCGGCGCCGCGCTGTGGCTGGCGGATGGGCTGGGAACCGTCATCCAAAACGATCTTTGGACCTCCGCGATTTGGGACGTTGGCGACAACGACCTGTGGGCTCTTGGCCTTCTCGGTCCGCACCCGCTGCATCAGCCGAACCCGGAATACTACGCGTACCAACTCTACGCCGATCACTTCGGACCCACTTTCGTCGACATTACGCAGTCGCCGGCGAATATCCGAACTTACGCAAGCCGCAATCAAGGCGACGACGCGACCGATCTCATCATCGTCAATTGGAGCACGTCGTCCGCGCCCTTGGCAATCCAGGTGACAGGGTTGGTCGTCACACCCTCGCTGGCAACTTACACAGTGCCCGGCTTGTCGATCTCCGCCGTGGAGATCCCGGACGACGGCGCCGCCACGGCGTGGACCTACAGCGACGAGCAGCACCGCGCAGGTCAAGGACCGGCTGCGCTTGCCCCTGGCGCGACTGCCCCGACTGACCCTGGCCTTCCCCAGATGAGCAACGCCTGTTCCGCCGATGCGTCTTTCGTCTGTCCGAAGGTCGTGCTTCCGAGCGCGTCGATTACGACAATGGGCACGACTTCTGGATCCGCCTTGCTCTTCGGCTCCCCACCGTACCAATGGCAGTCGTACACCTACGGCTCGAACGGACAGACCGCACCGACCGCCACGGTGACGCCAGACGGAAATGGCATCGCGATTTCGGGTACCTTCGTCCCTCCGGTCAGCCAAAATTGGATGGGCGCAGGCCTCTACTTCAATAGCTCAAGTTGCATCGACGGATCGACCTTCACTGGGTTGAAATTCGACTTCTCGGGCGATCTCGGCAATTGCACGTTGGCCGTCGGGGCCAACTTCAGCGGCGATTCTACAGTGATGGACGCTCCTGGGCGCGGCAGCTGCCCCTTCAGCCAAGACTCGAACTGCTATCCCCCGATGGCGGTGGTGAAACCTCCTGCCGCGTTGGGTGCCGGGGTGGGCGAATCCACGACGTTCAAAGTCCCGTTCGCTTCCATGGGCAGTGGCAGTCCGACTTCCACGGTCGATCCGTCGACGATCCTCACCGTGCAGTGGCAGCTCAATACGCTCAGCGGTGGTCCAGGCTGCTCCGCGAACTTCACCGTCGAGAACGTCGCATTCTACTAACGGGTCGGACCTAGCAGCCCGTGGTGAAAGTCCCGAATGGCACCAGACGCGCTTGGGCGCGTCTGGTGCGCACCGGATGACCTGAACATCTGATCAAGATCGACCGCAGATCTCTGGTAGTGCACTATGGCCGGCATGGCGATGGGCACGCGCGACGGCGAGCAGGAAGACCTGTTCATCACGCACCAGCAGCTTCGTTCGCAAAGCCACCCCTACTATCAGGCGGTCAACAAGGTGTTGGCCGAAAAGGGCTTCGACAAGTACGCGGAAAAGAGCTGCGCGAAGTTCTACGCGAAGAAGATGGGTCGGCCGAGTATGGCACCTGGGGTGTATTTCCGATGTCTACTGCTGGGGTACTTCGAGGGCATCGACAGCGAGCGAGGAATCGCGTGGCGAGCCGCAGATTCGCTGAGCCTGCGCGACTTTCTCGGTATTCCAGCAAGCAAGGAGACACCGGACCACTCGACGATTTCGCGCACACGGCGACTGCTCGATTTGGAAACGCACCAGGCGGTCTTCAGCTGGGTTCTGGGCGTGCTGGACAGCGCGGGGCTCATTCGAGGCAAGACCCTCGGCGTGGATGGCACGACACTGGAAGCGAATGCCGCCATGAAGTCGATCGTGAGGCGCGACGACGGGCGCAGCTATGAAGAGTTTCTCGCGGAGCTGGCCAAGACGTCGGGTATCGCGACGCCGACGCGTGAAGATCTGGCGCGCATGGATCGTAAGCGGGAGAAGAAGGGGTCGAACGCTGACTGGTACAACCCGCACGACCCCGAGGCGAAGATCTCGAAGATGAAGGACGGGAGCACGCATCTGGCGCACAAAGAAGAGCACGCCGTCGACATGGACACTGGCGCTGTGGTGGCAGTGACCCTGGACGGTGGAACGGCAGGCGACACGACGACGCTGGAGGGAACTCTGGAAGCCGCCAAACAAAATCTCGAAGAAGCCCGAGAACATGCCGGAAAAGATTCGAAGCGCACGCAAGAGCCGAGCGAGGTGGTGGCCGACAAGGGTTACCACAGCAAGATGGTGATGTTGGCATTGCAGCTCGGGGGATG
>CAVWUP010000039.1:0-30696 GCA_963758155.1 uncultured delta proteobacterium | reverse complement strand
AGACCTCATCGCGGAAAAGTATCGTGGCATCCGGCCTGCCGCCGGCTACCCCGCCTGGCCCGATCACACCGAGAAGCAAGCGCTCTTCGATCTTCTGCAGGCGGCCGACGTGGGCATCACCCTGACGGAAAGTTTCGCCATGAACCCGGCTGCCAGCGTGAGCGGCCTGTATCTCGCCCATCCCGAGTCGCGCTACTTCGACGTGGGCCGCATTGACCGCACGCAGGTTGCGGACTACGCCCGCCGTCGCGGTCTGGCGCTGGACGAAATGGAACGCTGGCTCGCGCCGAATTTAGGATACGATAGGGGGATAGGGCGTGCCTGATGGGTATCGAGATTGCCTTCTGCCTCAATCTGGTGCACGGCCGGTGCGTGGGCGTTCGCATACCACAGGACGTGGACGAGAAGGTCTTGGCAGAGTTGGTTCCGGAGGAACGCAGCTTCGTGTCGAGCCTGGCTCCTGGCCGCCAGCCAAGCTGGATCGCGGGTCGGCTCGCCCTGCGCCGGGCATTTCGCGATCTCGGCATCGAGCCAGGCCCGATTCTCGCCACCCGGCGCGGCGCGCCCGCGCTGTCGCCTGACTTGGTCGGATCGATCAGCCACAAACGCACACTGGCGGTCGGGCTGGCGGCCCGTCGCGAGGGCGGCGCCAACATTGGCGTGGACCTGGAGAATAGTCCGCTGGCCTTTGCGTCGGCGGCGGAGGCCCAGGCCCAGGCGCGGCCGGACATACGCACCCGCGTGCTCACCCCCGATGAGCTGGTTCGGCTCGAGCGCGTGCCCGAAGAGAATCGTCGACGAATGGTCATCTTGCACTTCTCGCTCAAGGAAGCCTTGTACAAGGCCATCGATCCTCTGGTGAGCCGGCACGTCGCGTTCCACGAGGCCAGCATGACCCCGCTGCCCGATGGCTCCGCCTCCATCGCGCTGGCCCTGTCCGAAGGCGACGGCTCCTTCGCCGCCACCGCCTTCTGGACCGAAATCGAGGACCACTTCCTCACTACGGCCCGCGTGCAACGAACCTAGCAGCCACTTGTCGGGAAATCTTGGGCCAGGCACATCGACCAGCGTGAGCGTGGGCGGTAGCGGTAGCGTGAGCGGCGAGCGAAACGCGGCCAGCGGAACGCGGTTTGCGTGTGTGAGCGGCACGGGGCCCGCGGCACGAGATCCGTCTTCCGCGTACCGCCCACGAACTCGCTCACGCACTCGCCCACGCGACCCGCGCCCCGCTGGCCGGCCTCCCGGACTGCCATCGGATTTTCCGACAAATCGTAGTCAGCGGAGCACGCGGAACTGGGCTCGGAACTGCTTCCAGTCGAGGTCGATAGGGCGTGGCTTGCCCGGCCAGTTCGCCGACGCCTGTTCGGAGAGCTGTATGCGCTCGTCGAAGCCAGGGTGGGTGCTGATGTACTGAAGCACGGCCGGATCTTCGTCCTTTTCGCCCCGGATCCGTCGCAAGGCGTCCCCCAGCGCTTTGGGATCGATGTCCGCGGCAGCCAGCATGCGCAGGGCTTCTTCGTCGGCGGACAGCTCCTGCTGGCGGCTGAACCCACTGCTCACCAGCCGGTGCATCAGGCGCCCGGTGACGCCGTCCCCGCGCTCGCCACCGACCATGGCAAACAGCGCAGCCAGGCCCAGCTCTCGCTTCAGGGCTTGCATGGGATCCTGGTGCATGGCGTGCGCGATCTCGTGGGCCAGGATCGCGGCCAGCTCCTCGGGCGACTCCAGCCGTCGCAACAGGCCCGAGTACACCAAGATGATGTTCCCGGGCAGGCACACGGCATTCACCGTGCTCGAATCGATGACGTAGCTCTCGACGGGAAAAGCAAGCGTGCCCAGCGCCGGGCCGAGACGATCCTGGACCTTGCGCAGGCCTGCCTTGACCGCAGCCTCGTCGTTGGCATCGGCGGTCACTTCGCGATGAAGCAGGTCCCGCAGCTTCCCCTCGGTTCGATGCATGAGGGACGTTTCATCCTTGGCGGCGCTCTCCTTGTGCGTCTTCGAGGCCGGCCACAGCCGCCACATGCCGTAGACGCCCAAGGCGACCCCGGCAAAAAGCGCGAGCAGGAGCAGCAACTCCCGGAGGATGCGCATGTCAGAAACCCGCCGGAGGAAGATTGGGTTGCGCCGAGCCGCCTTCGAGCGCGACGGCATTGGGACCGTAGTAGCGCGCGTAGGCCCAGCGGCCGAATACCAGGAAGTAGTGAACGCGCCCCTTGGCCGCCAGAACACAAGCGTAGATGCTCGACGCCAGATAGATCAGGTTCATCACCACTGCGAACGCAACGTAGGGCCAGAAAAAGTGCGGCAGGTCGCGATTGAGGATCAGCACGTAGTCGACGAACATGCCGACGCCCAGGATGTTGATCAACGTCGTCGGGATCTGCGAGGTACAGGCCTGGAAACAATGAAAGGCCACGAAGCGGCTCTTCTTGCGATTGACGAGGAAGTAGACCCAGGCCGCAATCAGGTTCAACGAAGGGATGGGAAGCCCGGCGCCCCAAGCCGCGAAGTTCATCAAATACGCGGCCAGGGCGTCGTCTTTTTCTCGTTGCGACAGTTCGTGAGGCTGGGGAAGGGCAATGGGTTCCGACACTGTGTCACTACAAGCGGGGCTTGATCTAGGTTGCCATGGCTTCGGCGGCTGCGATCGGCTTGCCCGAGAATGGTGGGTAGGTATCCGTCATGTTCATCACGTAAAGATTCAGCCGCAGCATCCAACGCAAGGTTCCCACGTTGAACTGAAACCAGTTCTCGGGAATCCGTCCCGAAAACAGAATCGACCACCAGGAGAGAAAGTTGAGGAAGCCCGTCGCGATCAGGCGGCCATAGAGACAGAGGCCGTGCGGGATGGTCACGTACAGGAAGCCCAGAAACGTGCGCAGGAGCAGAGTCCCGCGACTCAGCGACTGGGGATAGGACACGTCCAGCTTGATGGCCGGGTGGCTGCCCCCGGTTCCGATGGCCGGATAGCCTTCAGCCAAGTTCCAGGTCACAGCATTGAGTCGCATGGTCCAGGCCAGCATCTTCACGTGGAATTCGAAAAAGGAGGCTGGATAGCGACCGGTGAACAGGATCACCCACCACGCGATGAAATGCAGGATGCTCGACCAGATGCCCACGAAGAACAGGACCAGTATGTGGGGCGCCGTGATGTACAGCCAGCCGAAGAACGTGCGCAGCAGAAGCTCGCTGCGCGAATAGGACTCCTGCTGAACGACGTCGAAGTTCATTTGGCCTCCTCCGGCAAAAGACGGTGGCTCTGCTCTCGCCCCGAAGCGGGGGTTAGTCATTTGACGTCCCTGGCAAGATTCTGTCAACCGATGGTGCTAAAAGAGGGACGCCATGCCGCGCATTCAACCCGACGAGGTCCGAACGATTGCGACGCTCGCCCGCCTGCGCCTGTCGCCGGAGGAGATCGAGCGCATGACCCATGAGCTGGACGCGATTCTGGAGTACATCGACACGGTCAAGAACTTGGACACGGGAAACACCGAGCCCATGACCCACGCCGTGCCCTTCGACTGTCCCCTGCGCGACGATCAGCCCGGGCCGTCTCTGTCGGTGGGTGAAGCTCTGCAGAACGCGCCCCGGCGACGCGACTCGTTCTTCGAGGTGCCGCGCATCGTGCCTGGCACAGGCGAGGGATCCTAGCCATGGCCTCACCACAAGTGTTGGGTGCCTCCATCGCCGATCTGGCCGACGGGGTGCGCGCGCGCAAATGGAAGGCTCGCGAGTTGGTCGAGTCCTATTTGGACCGCATCGCGCGCCTCGATGGCAAGCTGGGCTGCTATCTACTGGTCGATGCCGACGGAGCGCGACGACGCGCGGACCAGGTCGATGCCGCGATCGCTGCGGGCCGCGATCCGGGCTTGCTGGCGGGCGTGCCGATTGGGCTCAAAGACATCTTCGTGACCCGCGGCCTGGAAACCACGGCGGGGTCGAAGATCCTGCGCGGCTTCGTGCCGCCCTATGAATCGACGGTCTCCGCGCGTTTGGCTGCGGCCGGCGCGATTGCCCTGGGCAAGCTGAACATGGACGAGTTCGCCATGGGCTCGTCCAACGAGAACAGCGCCTTCAAACCCGTGCACAATCCTTGGGATCTGGAACGTGTGCCCGGCGGATCCTCGGGCGGCTCGGCGGCCTCTGTGGCCGCGTCGCTGTGCGCGGGCAGCCTGGGTACCGACACCGGCGGATCGATTCGACAGCCGGCGTCCCTGTGTGGGATTGCGGGAATGAAACCGACCTACGGCCGTGTCTCGCGCTACGGCGTGATAGCGTTTGCCTCGTCGCTGGATCATCCGGGTCCCTTCGGCCGAACCGTCGAGGACGTGGCCACGCTCCTGGAAGTCATCGCCGGTCACGATCCCTGCGACGCGACCTCGATTCCATCGCCGGCGGGCCGCTACCGGCAGGCCTGCGCCGCCGGCTTGGCCGGCATGCGCGTGGGCGTGCCTGAGGAATACTTCCAGGCCGGCATGGATCCCGAGGTGGAGGCCGCTGTACGCGGAGCCATCGACGAGATCGCCCGCGCCGGTGCCAAGCTGGTACCGGTTTCGCTGCCTCACACCCAGTACGCGGTTGCGACCTACTATCTGGTGTGCACAGCCGAGGCCTCGTCGAACCTGGCGCGCTACGACGGCGTTCGCTACGGCCATCGCACGGCCGAGGCCGCGTCGCTGGACGAGCTGTACAGCAAGACCCGCGGCGAGGGTTTTGGCGTCGAGCCCAAGCGCCGGATCATCTTGGGCACCTATGTGCTGCGGTCTGGGTACTACGAGGCCTACTACGGCAAGGCGCTACGCGTGCGGCGCAAGATCGCCGACGATTTCCGCGCAGTGTTCGACCAGTGCGACGTGCTGGCCACGCCCACCTCGCCCACCGCCGCGTTCAAGCTGGGCGAGCGCCAGGCCGACCCCTTGCAGATGTATCTGGCCGACATCTACACCGTCGCGCCGGCGCTGGCAGGCGTGCCCGCCTTGTCCCAGTGCTGCGGCTTCACCAAGGGCAGCCTGCCCATCGGGTTGCAGATCATCGGACCGCCGCTGGGCGAAGAAGCCGTGTTCCGCGTGGCCGGCGACTATCAGCGCCACACTGACTGGCACAAGCGACTTCCCAAGGATCCGTCATGAGCCTCGATCGATATGAAGCCGTCATCGGACTGGAAGTGCACGTGCACCTGGCCAGCCGTTCCAAGATCTTCTCCTGGTCGTCGACCACGTTTGGCGAGGAGCCAAATTCCTGCACCGATCCCGTGTGTCTGGGCCTGCCGGGCGCCTTGCCGGTGCTTAATCGGGCCGTGGTGGACGCGGCGGTGCGCCTGGGTCTGGCCGTGGGTTCGCACATCCGGCCGCGCTGCCGTTTCGCGCGTAAGCACTACTTCTATCCGGACTTGCCCAAGGGGTTTCAGATCTCGCAGTACGAAGAACCCTTGTGCGAAGGCGGCGTGGTTGAGTTCCGTGTGGCAGGGGAAGCGCGGCGCGTGCGCCTGACCCGCATTCACCTGGAGGACGACGCGGGCAAGAACATTCACGACGATTCGGGCGTCAGCTTCGTGGACTTCAACCGCGCGGGCGTGCCCCTGGTCGAGATCGTGAGCGAGCCCGACATTCGCTCGTCGGAAGAAGCGGCCGAATACATGCGCGCCCTGCGCACCATGGTGCGAACCCTGGGCATCAGCGACGGCAACATGGAAGAAGGATCGCTTCGTTGCGACGCCAACGTGTCCTTACGATTGCCCGGCGCCGAGAAACTGGGCACCAAGGCCGAGCTGAAGAACATCAACTCGTTCAAGCACGTGCGCGAGGCCATCGAGCACGAGATCCGGCGCCAGGCGGTCATTCTGGATCGGGGCGAGGCGGTGGTGCAGGAAACCCGGCTGTGGGATCCGGAGCGCGGCCTCTCGCAATCCATGCGCAGCAAAGAGCATGCGCACGACTACCGCTACTTTCCCGAGCCCGACCTGCCGCCCTTGGCCGTGGATCAGGCCTGGATTGCGCGCGCGCGCGCGTCGTTGCCCGAGCTGCCCGAGAACCGCTATCGCCGCTACACCAGCGATCTGGGGCTTTCCGCGCAGGACGCGGGAGTTCTGATTTCCGAGCGCGAAATCGCCGATTACTTCGACGCCGCCAGCAAGGCCTGCCCCGCGCCGGCCAAGAAGCTGGCCAACTGGATCATCAACGAGGTGCTGGCCCGCGTGGGCGATCCGCGCGCGCTGGCTGCCGCGGACCTGCCCGTGCCAGCGGCGGCACTGGCCGAGCTGGTGGATCTGGTCGAAAAGGGCACGCTGTCGGGCAAGCTGGCCAAAGACGTGTTCGGGCGCATGTGGCAGGAAAAGCGACGCGCCGGCGACATCGTGGCCAGCGAGTCAGTGGCGCTGGTGTCCGATGCGGGCCTCATCGAAGAAACCTGCAAGAAGATCGTCGCCGCGCATCCGGACGAGGTGGCGCGCTTTCGCGCCGGCCAGAGCAAGCTGCTCGGCTTCTTCGTGGGCAAAGTGATGAAGGAAATGGGAGGCAAGGCCGACCCCAGGACCGCCAACGAGATTATGCAACGGCTGCTCGGGTAGCTGATCCAATATCGAGCGCCGCTACTTGGCACTCAGCTTCATCACACTGCCATTCACGGTGCCGCCCGCGCCGTTCGTCCAGTAGATGCTGGTGGCATCCACCGCGATCTTGCCGGGGCTGTTCTGGCCAGAAGCGAGAGTGATGGGAGCGCCACCGCCCAGAGGCATTTTCATCACGGTGCCATCCGTGAAGTTGTTGCCCTTCGTGCCCATGTTGGTCCAGTAGACGCTTGAACCGTCCACCGCGACACCAACAGGTGCGTTCTGGCCGGAGACGAGCGTGGTGGGAGTGCCGCCGCCCAGGGGTACCTTCATCACTGTCCCGCTGTTGGCGTTGGTCCAATAGACACTCGTGACGTCCACGGCGATGAAAAGGGGAGACGGTGGCCCGGAGGCGAGCGTGGTGGGGGCGCCACCGCCCAAGGGTACCTTCATCACCGTGTTGCCACCATAGTTGATCCAGTAGACGCTCGTGCCGTCGACCGCGATGCCCGTGAGTTGGCCCCCGGAAGCGAGTGTGGTTGGAGTGCCACCACCCAACGATACCTTCATCACCGAGCCGTCCCTGTACTTGTTGCTCTGCGTGCTATTGTTGGCCCAGTACACGCTCGTGTCGTCCACTGCGATGCCATCGGGGCTGGCTTGCCCAGAGGCGAGTGTGGTCGTGGGTCCGCCACCCAAAGACACTTTCATTACGGCACCATCCGGGTACATGTTCTTCATCGTGCCATTGTTGGTCCAGTAGCCGTTTGTGGCGTCCACCGCGATGCCATAGGGATAGGACTGGCCGGAGGCGAGCGTGGTGGTGGGGCCACCGTTCAGAGGTACCTTCATCACCGTGCCGCTGTCAAAATTGACCCAGTAGACGCTCGTGGCGTCCACCGCGATGTCATTGGGGCCGGACTGTCCCGAGGCCAAGGTGATGAGACAGCGACCGGCCGCACACTGAGCTGTGGACGGCGGCGGAGCCGAGCACAGGTCACCACACTCGCCGCTCCCGCCCAAAATCCCATCGGCCCCGGCTGCGCCTTGCAGGAGTTCAGAGCGACCGCATGCTCCAAGCACGAAGAGAAGCCAAAACATGCTTGAACATCGTCCCACCGCGCGCTCTCGTGCCGTCCCAAGAGTCATGCGAGTCATCTTCGCACAGGAGGGGCCCAGGGAGTGAGGTACGAGCGTCTAACCAGCATGGACGCCGCGCCCCGAGTTTTGTCAGTCGCACACCCCGATTTCCGAGATCGTGGTCTCGACCGCGAAGTCGGACCCGGTCACGTGCCGCTCGGCGAAGAAGATGTTCATGGGGTAGATCTCGCCCTTGCTAAGGCCGAGCGTGGCGGCTTGGGCATCGAGATCCACTGTCTGGCTCTCGGTCGAGTGGATGCCGCCCAGATCGATCGCGAGCTTGCGGTTGATGAACACCCAGACGTCGTCGTCGCCGGAGAAAGTGAAGGTTTCGCCGCCCTGGTAGCGAAAGCGGGTCGGTATCTCGACGGTGAAGTGATAGTTGTGCGGCTCCCCTTCGTTGCCGAAAAGCTGATTGTCGATGGGGAAGAAAGCCATGTCTTGGTAGGCATAAACGCCCGTCTGGGTCGGCGATGGCGAAAGCGGCAGACTGATGGTGGTCGTCAGGTTCACGCCGGGCACGTCCCTGTACCACTCGTTGAAGGTATCCGGGCCGCTGACCGAATGCGAAACCCCGCTGTAAACCGGCTTGTCGTCTGGCCCCAGGTCGGCAGCCACGATGCCACGGTCATCGTGCAGCCATTGTAGGGGTTCCATATCCGGGAAGCTGGTGTGGAAGTCGCGAATCGTGGCGACCAGCGTGGGTTGCTTGGGCAGCGGGGCATCGCACGCGCCCCACAAGTTGTTGGTGCAGGTCCGGGTGCCACTGCCGCAGACGCTGGCGCAGGTCTCCACAACCGGCGCGACCACACAGATTCCCGTCTTCTCGTTTTCGCAAAGCTGCGTGCCCTGGCCGCAGTCGTTCGTGCAAGGAAGCTGGGTGCTGGGGATGACGCAGGCCTTCCACTGCTCGTTCTCGCATTCCTGGGTGCCCTGGCCGCACACGCCTTGGCACGAACGCGTAACGAGAGGTACCTCGCAACCCTGCCAGGCGCCCATGCTGCAGGTTTGTAGGCCTTCGCCGCATGCCGTCGAACAGGCGCGAGTTTGGCCGGCGTTTGCGCAGAGGTCGACGTGCAAGCCTCGGGCGCCGCAGGCCGCTGCGCCAATCAACGCCGTAGCCAACAGCGAACTTGGAGTTCTCATGACGGATCAGGATACTCCTCCACGCAAACAAATCCCCGTATCAAACTGCCACCCTGTTCTTCGGTGAACGTGTACACTGCGCTTCGTCCGGACGAGGGCCGGGCCAAACAAAACTCACGAGACGAGGAGAGAGAACATGAGAACTGTGTGGCGATTGCTGCCGATGCTGCTGGTGATGGGTTTCGCACGCAATGCGATTGCAGGGGCGAAGACAACGTCGGACGAGCCCCAGCTCAATGCGTGCGGCTGCTACAAGAACTCGGCGGGGGTTTGTCTGTGCGGAAGGAAAGGCAAGTGCGAATGTCCGGGCGAGTGCGAGCCCAAGGGCTGCTCCGAGAAACGCGAGAAGGACTACGACCGAGAGATTCAGGCGGAGACCAAGCGCGCACAAGAGGCCGAGAAGAAGAAGCAGGAAGAGGCAGCCGCCAAGCAACGTGAAGCAGCCGAGGCACCGACTGAAGAAATCGTGACCCCCGAGGTCGTTGCCGACGGCGAGGCTGCGGCTGACGGCAACGCGGCCGAAGATCAACCCAAGGACAAGAAGGGCAGCAAGAAGGGCAAGAAGGGTGGCAAGGCTGACAAGGCCAAGACCGACACGGCCGTCAAGACGGATACCGCGACCAAGACCGACACGGCCGTCAAGACCGGCACGGCCACCAAGACCAGCACGGCCGTCAAGACTGACAAAGCCGCCAAGACGAAGTCAGACACGCCCTAGAGGGCCAGGCGAGGCAGCCCATGACCAGCGTGAGAGCCGACCAGGCACCAGCCCGCTTGGGCTCGGCAGCGGTTTGTGCGCTGGTCGCGACGCTCAGCCTCGCGCTGGCCGCGCCCGGCATCGCCCGCGCCGCTGAAACAGGCAACGAGGCGGCCCGCCCGCAAGACTCACGAGGACTTGCGCCCGCGCCAGCACCGAGCAACGTGCCCGCAGTGAACTTTGTCGCGGAAACGCCGTCCCCTTCGCGTTGGGCGCGACTTCCCCTTTGGCAAAAGGTGCTGGGTGTGGGCGCGAGCTTGGCCGGTCTGGCAGCGGTGGGCAGCGGCGCATACTTTCTCTGGCAAGACGGCCAGTCCACTTGCTCGGCTTCCACCAAGACCTGCGCCTACCATCATCAGACCGCCCTGGCTGGCTGGCTGCTGGTGGCAGGAGGTGCGGCCACCAGCTTGGGCGGCGTCACGCTGGTTCTTTTGCCCGCCATAGGCGAATCGCATGGTCACGCGACTGCGAGGCTGGCGGTATCTGGAAGTTTCTGAGGCCGACGCCGCGTTCAATCCAACACCAGTCAGTGCCGCGGGCTCGCCCTGAGGACGAGCCCATAGGGAGGCAGCCCTACGCCGCTGCGGTGTCCGCGCTCGCGCTTGTACTCGAGGGCGCGGCGCCCAGGCGCGCGTTTTCGGCCTTGCGCTGCTCGACCAGCTTCTCTCGTAGTTCGTCGACCAGCGCCGGGTGCTCGGCCATGTATTGGCAGGCCTTGTCGCGGCCTTGGGCAATGCGCTCGCCCTGCCACGAGTAGTAGGCGCCGGACTTTTCCAGCAGGCCGGCTTCGCTGGCCAGGTCGACGATCTCGCCCACGGCGTTCACGCCGCTGCCGTAGAGAATCTCGAATTCGCACTCGCGGAAGGGCGGCGCCATTTTGTTCTTGACCACTTTGACCCGCGCTTTGTTTCCCACGATTTGCTCGCCGTTCTTGACCACGCCGATCTTGCGGATATCCAGCCGCACGCTGGCGTAGAACTTGAGTGCGTTGCCGCCGGTGGTGGTTTCGGGATTGCCGTAGACCACGCCGATCTTTTGGCGAAGCTGGTTGATGAAGACCACGCAGGTGGCATTGCGGGAGGTAGCCGCAGTCAACTTGCGCAAGGCCTGGCTCATCAGGCGGGCTTGCAGGCCCATATGCGCGTCGCCCATTTCGCCTTCAATTTCAGCTTTGGGCACCAGGGCCGCCACCGAATCGACGACGATCATGTCGATGGCGCCGGTGCCCACCAGTTTGTCGGCGATTTCCAGCGCCTGCTCGCCGTTGTCGGGCTGAGACACCAGCAAGTCCTCGATGCGCACGCCCAGCTTGCGCGCATAGGTCACGTCCAGCGCGTGCTCGGCGTCGATGAAGGCGCAGATGCCGCCAGCTTTTTGCGCCTGCGCGATGGCGTGCAGGGTCAGCGTGGTCTTGCCCGACGACTCGGGACCGAAGATCTCCACCACGCGACCGCGCGGCAGTCCGCCCACGCCCAGGGCCAGGTCGAGCCCCACTGAGCCGGTGGGAATCACCGGGACATCGGGCGTCTCTCCCCCGCCCAGGGACATGATGGCGCCTTTGCCAAATTGCTTCTCAATTGCAGAGAGAGCAGAAGACAGGGCTTTGAACTTTTCTTTCAGTTGTTCCTTGATGGTAGCCATGGGTCATCTCCTTCTTAGTTAGCTGTTTTTCACCACAGAGAGCACAGAGGACACAGAGAGGGATTGGAAGGGTCGGAAGCGGCGCATGCCTTGTCTCAGGGTCGCGCCGTTGAAATTGATCAGTAGTCCAAGGGGAAGTGCGGAGAGGCGCAGGTATGAGAGGATCTGGGCCTGGTGAATCGGCAACAGTTGCTCAACCGCTTTGAGTTCCAGGAGCACCAGCCCGTCCACCACCAGGTCCATGCGATACGCGCAATCGATGGTCACGCCCTTGTAGACAATGGGCAGAGGCTTCTGTCTCTCGACCACATGCCCACGCGCAAGCAGTTCGCACTCGAGACACGCCTCGTACGCCGACGCCAACATCCCCGGCCCGAGGTACTTGTGCACCTCAATCGCCCCTCCGATGATCGACCCCGAGATCCCATTCAACCCTTCCCCTTCTCCCTCTGTGTCCTCTGTGCTCTCTGTGGTGAAACAACATTCTTCCCTCACGACGTCACCTCTCTATCCAAGAACCGATATTGCAGGGCTTCGGCGACATGCGGTCCGCGCACGTCCGTGCTCTCGTCGAGATCGGCGATGGTCCTCGCCAGCCGTCGGACTCGCTCGATCGATCTCGCCGACAGCGCCAGCCGTTCCACCGCACGTTCCATGATGCGATGGCCGTCGCTGTCCAGTTTGGCTGCGCTTTGCAATTCCTTGCACGTCAGGCGGGCATTGCAGCGCACGCAGCGTTCGATCTGTCGCGCGCGCACGCGCTCCACCCGCGCGCGCACGGTCTCGCTGGTTTCGCCGGTTTCGCTGCTGGCCAGTTCGCGATACGAGATAGCCGGTACTTCGACGTGCATGTCGATGCGGTCCAACAACGGCCCAGACAGTTTCGCTCGGTAGCTATTGATGGCCAATTGCGAGCAAGTGCAGGTCCGCAGTGGATTGCCGTAATGGCCGCACGGACAAGGATTCAGCGCCGAGACCAGCATGAAGTCCGCGGGAAAGGTGACTGTGCGGCGGGCGCGCACCACAGCGATTTCGCGCTCTTCCAGCGGCTGGCGCAGGGCCTCCAAAGCGTGCCGGCCGAATTCCAACAACTCGTCGAGAAACAGCACCCCGTTGTGGGCCAGCGAAATCTCCCCTGGCCGCACCATGGGCCCGCCGCCCACCAGGCCGGCCACACTGACTGTGTGGTGGGGCGCGCGAAAAGGTCGCTCGGCAATCAGCGATCGGCCGGCCAACATTCCCGCCACCGAATAGATCATGGTGGTTTCCAGCGACTCGTCGAACGACAGGGTGGGCAGGATTCCTGGCAAGCGCCGCGCCAGCATGGTCTTGCCCGATCCCGGCGGCCCAATGAACAGGAGGTTGTGCCCACCGGCTGCCGCAATTTCCAATGCGCGGCGGGCGACTTCTTGCCCGCGCACCTCGCCGAGGTCAGCTGCGGCCGTGGGCGCACACCGAGCTGGCAGCGCGGCTACGGTCGCCGCCCGTTGCCCGTGCAGGACATCCAGCAGGTCGCTCAGGTGGCCCACGGGCACCACGTCGCAGCCGCCCACCACAGCAGCCTCGGCCGCGTTGTCCCGCGGTACGAACATCCGCTGCACGGCCCGCGCCCGCGCGTAGGCCGCCATGGGCAATACGCCCTTGACCGGTCGCACGCTGCCATCAAGGGCCAGCTCGCCTACAAACAACGCGTTGTCGAAGCTTTCAGGCGGCAGAAATCCCGCACCCGAGAGAATGCCCATGGCGATGGGCACGTCGAAGGCCGCGCCGTCCTTGCGCAGATCGGCTGGCGCCAGGTTGACCGTGATCCGACGTAGCGGGAACTTGAACCCGCTGTTTTCCAGTGCGCCGCGGATGCGCACGCTGCCTTCCTTCACGCCGGCATCAGGCAAGCCCACGATGTTGCAACCAGGCAGACCTTGCGACACGTCCACCTCGACATTGATGGGTGCGGCTTCAATGCCGATGACGGTTGCCGAAAGTACGCGGGCAAGCACGCCGTTTGCCCTAAGCGAGATCGGTGCCAGCCCGCTGGGCCCAGTTTTTGGGCAATTGGCCCGGGATCGAACCCGCGCCTGGGCGAATCTCGGCCACCTGAGTGTCCCGCCTGCCGGTCAATGTCCGGCATGGCCATGGAGGCACTACTCTTCGACCGACAGCTGATACTCGCGGAAGAAGCAGAACGGGATGGGCCGGCCGTGGTCGAGATAGGGCCGGAATTTGAAAAGGCGAAGCTTCTCGACAATGGCTGGGTCGACGGCCGGATCCGAAGGTCGCATCACAGTCACGTCACCTACTGAGCCGTCCTTTCTCACGCACAGCTTGACCAAAGGCGCGAACCTGGCGCCAGGCTTGCGCAGGGGCGGAGGAATCACCGCCTGATATCGGGGGTCATTGGGATTGATGGCGAGCTGGCCGTCGCCTTCGGCAGGCGCGACGATTCTGGGGGCGCTGCTCGTGTCGGACCCGTGCGCAGCCGGTGCCACGTCCTCAGCCAGACCCGTCCCGCTGCCGGCCGCTGCGCTGGCCGTCTGGACAACCACGTCGCCCTGCAGACTGGTCGCCACCGGGACTGCGAGCGCCGGCGCCTTTTCCGCTGATGCTGGCGCTGGAGGTGCCACCCGATTGACTGCGCGATCAGCCCGCAAGCGGGCTGCCGGCTTAGAAGCACGCCCCGGTGCGACTGCCGGTGCTGGAACCGCGATGGCGGGTGCAGGCAGCGGCTCAGGTGGCGCCTCCTCTGACATGACCGTCACCACAACCGGCGCAGTCGAGTGTTCCTCGCGCCGCGCGCGCGTGGCGGTCACCGCGTAGACAACGACCGCAACATGCAAAGACAGCGACAGCGCCAGTGCCTTGCGCCACCGTGCCGTGTCTCGGTTTCTCGCAACGATTGTGTCGAACGCCATCGGCCAGGCCTGAGTTCTAGTCACTCATCGCGCCCGAGAGGGTCACCGCATTCTCAGTTCCTGCAACAAAGGATGCCACCCAGGGACGGGCCGGACTTGGTGACCACGCTGGCCTCGTCCAAATTGTCGTCCACGGTCCCGCACTGCCACACGCCTGTCGCAATGCAATCGGCGAAACCCATGCGGCGCGTGAGTGGAGGACACCACTCCGACTCCGGCTGTCCGATGGTGCCACAGCCATGGACATCGTTTGTCGCCGACGACGGATCGTCGTAGCACACGCCCTGGGCCGAAGCCCCGGTCATGACGGCAAAGAAGGCTTGGTCGCCGGGCCAGCCCACGCTCTCGCAGCCCGTGGGCGAGCTCCTGGCCACGTCCGGGCCGTCAACACAGGCGTGCCAGCCGTCGGCGCACAGATCCGCAGCCGAGCAATCATTCCCATCGGGATTTCCGCTGTCGTTGCCTGACACGCGGTTGCACAGAGGCTGGCGCGCGGAAAGGGTGAGCAACCCGGGCGACGTCCAGCCCCCTGCACAGCCGGCTATGTTGGGCCAGTTGGCCATGTCGTGGAAGCCCTCGCGTGTCCCGTCCGAACATCCGACGGCATTGGGGTCGCCCGGCGCTTGGTCCGCGGCTTCTCCCTTGGCACCCGCATCGGTGGACACATCGCCCCTCGCGTCCATGACTTTGCCTTCATCGTCCCCGCCGGAATCCCAAGGACCCATGCCAGTAAAGTCAAGCGCCGCGGCGTCAGTGGCGAGACCTGCCGAGTAGACGCGGCAACCGAGCGTGGCGAGGGCCAGCGCCAGCACGAGTGGGATTCTCGCAATGCTCACCCCGGAAAGATTACATCTGCTACGCCGCTGCCACCACAGGGATGGTGCCAAGGACCGGGGATTGGCCCGTGTCAGCGTGCGGCCAGCGCCGTGCCCTTGCGGGGAACCGTTGGACTGGTCGGTGGGGAGGGGCTGGCTTCGATCTGCGCAGCCAGCGCCTTCTCGCGCGAAAATGTGTAGTACTCGCAGCGACCTGGCACGACCTGCCAGTGGCCGCCATCTTCGATCTCGGTCCCGGTATCCACCACCGTGCGATCCGCAAAGAGCTCGATCTGGATCCGGTCGCGCACACCTGATGCGCCAGACGGATTGGTGTAGGCAACGATGGTGTAGCCTGCGGGACTGGCCAGCACCACGTTCCACTGCTCGCGCAGGGCCACGCTTTGCAGCGCCTGCCAGCGGGCCTCGGCCGACACCGTGGTTCTTTGTTCAAAGGGGACGTAGACCTGCGGGCCAGCACAGCCAACAGCGCTCAGCCAGACCGCGACGAAGACCAGGGGAAAGACGGCCACGCGAATCTTGCCACCAGGATTTCTTGTCGGAACGCGCCGTGGGCTGCTGTGGAAAAACAAGTGGGGAACCTCCGGCAGCCTTCCTGTGCATCGACGGTGCCAGGCGCTGCCGCTAGCAAGATCGCGCAGTTGTGCCTGAGCCCGGCGGCCGTTCGACAAGCCAGCTGGTCTCTTCGCCGTCGCCACACCGACGGCGGCGAATCAGCGGTAGCGAAGGACGCGCGCCGGAACGCCGGCGGCCACGGCGAACGCGGGAACGTCCCGGGTGACCACCGCACCTGCACCCACAATCGCCCCCTGTCCCACTATCACGCCCGGCAAGATGATGCTGCCCACGCCCAAGTCGCAGCCATCTTCGATGACCACCGGCGCGAATTCGAGGGGCGAAAACAGCACGGGAACCTTGTGCCCGGCTTCCTGGTGCTGGGAGGTGATGATCTTCACGGCCATGCCGATCCCCACGCCCGAACCGATGGTCAGCCCACCCGCCGAATGGAAGAAGCACTGCTGGCCAATCCAGGTCTCATCGCCAATGCGCATTTCGTTGCGGTGGTAGCCCTTGAGGATGGCGTTGTGCCCGATGTAGACGTTGCGGCCGAGAGAGATCGTCTCGGGGTGAAAGACCAGCACGCCCGACTCGAACACACAGTCATCGCCCAGGCTGCGAAAGTCGGTGGGCGAGAAGGCTCCGGTTCCATGGCTACGGTGGCGCTTGTCCATCATTCACCTTCGAGATCGGAGGATATCTGTTTTGCGCTCGATCATGCACGAGTTTGACGTCGCAAGCTGGGGCCTCCATAGTTGGGGGCACATGCGCCAGGCCACTGTCGAACGAAAAACGAAGGAAACGCAGATCCGCGTGGTGTTGAATCTGGACGGCTCGGGGCAGCGCAAGATCGCGACCCCGCTGCCCTTCTTCAACCACATGCTGGATTCGTTCGGTCGGCACAGCTTGGTCGACGTCGAGATCGACGCGCGCGGCGACGTCGAAGTCGACGGGCACCACACCGTGGAAGACGTGGGGATCTGCCTGGGCCAGGCCTTTCGCGAAGCCCTGGGCGACAAGCGCGGCATCGCACGATTCGGCGACGCGGCCATCCCGATGGACGAGGCTCTGGCCCGCGCAGCCGTAGATTTCGGCGGCCGTGGCTGTCTGGTCTATCTCGCCGAGCATCTCAAGGGCCGACGCATCGGCGACTTCGACGCCGAGCTGGCGCGTGAGTTTTTCGCCGGGTTTGTGTCCACGGCGCTGTGCAACCTGCATCTGGAAACCGTGTACGGCGAGAATTCGCATCACGCGATGGAAGCGCTGTGGAAAGCCTTTGCGCGCGCCGTGCGTGCGGCCGTGCAATTGGATCCGCGCGAGCGCGATGTGCCGTCCACCAAAGGAACGCTGACGGCGTAGGCCCGAACTCATCTATGGTCAAGCCTCGCATCGCAATCGTCGACAGCGGCAGTGGCAACCTGCGCAGCGTGGAAAAGGCGCTGGCGAGCGTGGGCGCCGACGCCTTCATCACCAGCGACGCCGACCAGGTGGCGCGTGCCGACAAGATCGTGGTGCCTGGCCAGGGCGCCTTTGGTGGCTGCGTGGCCGGGCTGGAGCGCGAAGGCGGTGCCTTGCGCGCGGCCGTCATGCAAGTCATCCGCAAGGGCACGCCCTTTCTCGGCATCTGCATCGGCATGCAGATGCTTTTCGAGGGCAGCGACGAAGATCCTTCCTGCAAGGGCCTGGGCATTTTTCCAGGCCGAGTGGTTCGTTTCTCCATCGCGCCACCACTCAAAGTTCCCCACATGGGTTGGAACGGCTGCCGTCACGAAGCGGCTGCAGGTCGCGCGGCCGTGTTGCGTGACACGCCCGATGGCACCTACTTCTACTTCGTGCACAGCTATTTCCCGGTGCCAGCGCGCGACGCCGACATTGCCCTGACCGCCGAGCACGGCGTGAGATTCTGCGCCGCCGTGGCACGCGACAACCTGTTCGCCTGCCAGTTCCACCCCGAAAAGAGCCAGCGGGCAGGCTTGGCTGTGCTCAGCCGCTTCGTTGCTTTGTAGAAAGTTCCCGCATGTTGGTTTTTCCTGCGATCGATCTGATGAATGGCCAGGCGGTGCGCCTGCAGCAAGGCCGCCGCGACAGCGCCAAGGTCTATTCCAGCAATCCGCCCGAGCTGGCCCGCGCCTTTGCTGCGGCCGGCGCGCCCCGTCTGCACGTCGTGGATCTCGATGCAGCCTTCACTGGCGGCACGCAGAACAACCACGAAACCATCAAAGCCATCCTGGCCGCGACGAGCATGGACGTGGAGGTCGGCGGCGGCGTGCGCACGGTCGAGGCCTGCGAGCGATTGTTCGCTCTGGGCGCGCGCTTCGCGGTCATGGGCACCGCCGCCATCAAGACACCAGAATTGGTGGCCGAGGCTTGCCGTCGTTTTCCCAAGCGCATCGTAGTCGCAGTGGACGCGCGCGAGGGCAAGGTCGCGGTCGAGGGATGGACCGAGGACACCAAGAGCGACGCGCTGGACGTCGGCCTGGCCGTGGCCGAAGCAGGCGCGGCGGCCGTGCTTTACACCGACATCGGCCGCGACGGCATGCGCAGCGGACCCAATCTGGAGGCCACCGCGCGACTCGCGGCCAAGATCGCTCCTTGCGCGGTCATCGCCTCGGGCGGCATGGCGCGCCTGGAGGACATCGATCAGGTAAAGACCACCGGCGCCCAGGCCGTCGTGATCGGCAAGGCCATCTACGAAGGCATGTTCACCGTGGTGCAGGCGCTGGCGCGCGCGGCCCAGGAAAAGCTCTGATGCTGGCGCGACGGATCATTCCCTGCCTCGACGTGGACGCGGGCCGCGTGAAGAAGGGGATTCGCTTCAAGCAACTGCGCGACGCCGGCGATCCGGTGGAGGTCGCTGCCGCTTACGATCAGCAAGGCGCCGACGAGATCTGCTTTCTCGACATCACCGCTTCGTCCGACAACCGCGCCACCATGTTGGAAGTGGTGCGCATCACGGCCGAGCAGGTCTTTCTGCCACTCACCGTGGGTGGCGGGGTACGCAGCGTGGAAGACGTGCGCAAGCTGCTGCTGGCCGGGGCTGACAAGGCTGGCATCAACACCGCCGCCGTCGCCGACCCCGAGCTGGTCCGCCGCGCCTCGGACGCCTTTGGCAGCCAGGCCATCGTGGTCGCGGTGGACGCCCGGCACCGACCCGAACGGCCCGGCAACTGGGAAGTCTTCACCCACGGTGGCCGCAAGCCCACCGACATCGACGCGGTTGCCTGGTGCGCGCGCATGGCCGAACTGGGCGCAGGCGAGATCTTGCTCACCAGCATGGATCGCGACGGCACGCGCGACGGCTTCGACCTGGAGCTGACTCGCGCCGTGGCTGATCGCGTGCCCATCCCCGTCATCGCATCGGGAGGCGTGGGCACGCTGGAACATCTCTACGAGGGCGTGGCCATCGGCGGCGCCGACGCGGTTCTGGCCGCATCGATTTTCCACTTCGGCGAATTCACGGTGGGCCAGGCGCGCGACTACTTGCGCGCCCGGGGCGTGCCAGTGCGCGAAGGCTGAGCGACAACACAGTCTTTTCGGGCAAGGCGAATCGTGACGGCACGTCCGCCGTAGACATGGCCCCCCTCACGTCACGGGTCGCGGGGCTGACTGGGTCACGTACTTGCGCCCACGGGCGGCCAGGGCGTGTGAGACATCCCCTCTGCTGTAGGCCGGGACATTCCCAGGCCCAAGCGAAATCCGCCGACAACACATCGTGGTGGCCTGGGAGTAGAATGGCCGCCGGAGGCCAAGGTGCACGGAAGCTTTTGGACCCAGATGGGCAGACCGTCGAACCGCAGATTGGTCGAGTTTGCTACCGCGTTCGTGCTTGCAGGGGCCATCGCCGGTCCGGCTGGAACCGCTGTCGCGGAGGGAGCCGGACCGACGAAGTCCCAGCCCGCGCGCAAGACGCCAACGCCGCAGCTAAGTCCGGATCTGGTCGCGGCCAAGCATACTTACGAAGAAGCCCTGCGCGCCTTCAACCTGGGCCAATGGGACGAGGCTGTCGCTGGGTTCCAGAAGTCCTACAAGCTGTCAGGCGACGCCGCCCTGCTGTTCAACGTGGCGCAGGCCCAGCGCCAAGCCGGTCACGTCAAGGAAGCGATCGTCGCGTACAAGGCTTTCCTGCGCGAGAAGCCCGGAACGCCCCGCCGCGAGATGATCGAGGCGAAGCTCAAGGAGTTGGAATCAGCGGCCGAGGCCAAGACGGCGGCGAAACCGATGGATTCGCACGGACAGCCCGACCGGCTGACCGGCATCTGGGAAGACCCGTTCGTGAAGCCGTCCACCCCGCCTGCTGAGGCGACACCGGTGGCGGCGCCAGCCGCCGCGCCTGTGCCCGCGCCGCCGGTGGCCGCGCCTGCCGCGGCTGAACCCGCACCGCCGGTCGCGCCAGCGGCCGCGGAACCAGCAGCCGCCACGGAAGTGGTCCCGCCGCCATCGGCGGCGAGTCAAGAACCGACACGGGCGCACGAGGCTGCCCTGGATTTGCGCCAGAAGCCCGCCAGCGAAGAAAGCGCCGCCGTGACCGGGTCCGGCAGCCGGTGGTGGCTGTGGACCGGCATCGGCGCCGTCGTCGCGGCTGGCGTGGTGACGGCCGTGATCCTGTCGACCAGAGGTCCGCAACGTGACGGCACCTGTCCGTCAGGCTTCGACGGCTGCGTGCAGGTGGGGAAGTGATCGCCATGCGACGGTCGCTCTTGCTCGCCCTTGCAAGCTTGTGCGCCCTCGCTGGTTGCCGTGGGAAACAACGGACCATGTTGGTGGTGGCGGTGGACAGCAACCTATCCGTGCCCGGCGAGATGGACAAGGTCGATGTCGCGGTCACCGCCAACGGCAAGACCCAGCACATGCTCTACCCGCTGGTCGGCGGCCAGGCCTTGCCTCTGTACACGGTCCTGGTCGAAACGACCGACATTTCGGGCAACATCGACATTGTGGCATCCGGCCTGCTCAAGGATGTTCCCGTGGTGCAGGAGGAAGCCATCGTGGGATTCGTGGAAGGGCAATCGAGGTTGCTCAAGCTCTTTCTGGCGACCGAATGCCGTAGCGATCCGTGCAACGACGTGAGGAAGACCTGCACCACGGGTGGTGCGTGCGTGGACACGGTGCGCCCCCCCGGTGACCTTCCCCCGTTCGACCCAGGGACGATCCCAAAGGGCGCCGATGCCGGGGTAGACGGAGGTGCGGACACTCCGCGAGCGGATTCCGCGGTGGGCACATCTACGGACGGCACGCACGCTGACGTCAGGGCCGATTCGGCAGCCCCGGAATCCAGCATCGATCGCCTGCTCGATTCTGCCGACCTCTCAACGCCGCCTACCACTGATGCGCCTTCCGCGATTGGGGACGCACTTGCAGACACTGCGCCTGATGCGCCAGCGAACTTGCCTGACAGTGCAGCACCGTCGGGCGACACCGCACCATATTTTCCACTGCCTACCCTGGATCTCGCCCTGGCCACGGAGACAGGACTAGACATCGGCGGTGTTATGGCAGATGTCAGCGCGGATTCGCCTGATGGCGGAGCCACTGCCGTAGACGCGCAGACACCAGTCGACGGTCTGCCGGCGGGCGCAGCCTTGCAGGTGAGCGCGGGCGGCGACCGCACGTGCGCCATTCGTGTAGATGGAACGATTGCTTGCTGGGGCGAAAACAAAAGCGGCGAAAGCACGCCAGCAGCCGGCACCTTCAAGCAAATCAGCGCGGGGACGACGTTCACGTGCGGGCTTACAAGCGAAGGCTCAATCGTCTGCTGGGGCGACAACTACTATGGCCGGACCGCGTCGCCCGGTGGCACCTTCACTGAAGTCAGCGCAGGAAACCTTGTCGCTTGCGGGATCGGGACCGATGGCACCATCACTTGCTGGGGCACTGGTCAGCCGCTGGCGCCACCGGGGACGTTCTCTCGCGTCAGCGTGGGTGGCGGCGCCGCGTATCTGTGCGCCGTGAAGACCGACGGCACCGTGGCTTGTTCGGGCAACAACGACTATGGCCAGGCTGCGCCACCCAGCGGTACATTCGTCCAGGTCACCGCCGGTTTCAATTTCACGTGCGGGCTCAAAACCGACGGCACGGTGGCGTGCTGGGGCGACAACAGTCTGGGCCAGAGTTCGCCCCCTCCGGGTATCTACACGGCGGTCGAAGCAGGAACACAGTTTGCGTGCGCTCTCCGTGTCGATGGCACGGTGGCATGTTGGGGCGACTACGGGCGTGGTCAAACCGTCCCCCCCCAGGCGACGTTCTCGACCATCAGCGCGGGTGGTGAGCACGCGTGTGGACTCAGCAGCGGCGGGGCCGTCACTTGCTGGGGAAGCGATTCGGTTGGCCAATCCTCGCCAACGACGGGCGTTTTCGCTCAGATCGGCACCTCGACACATGCGTGCAGACTTCACCTCGACGGTAGCGTGACTTGCTGGGGTGACAACACTTATGGCGAGGCTACACCACCGACGGATCGCTTCTCGCGAATTAGCGTCGGTCGCACCCACAACTGCGGTCTGAAGGCTGACGGCACGGCGGTCTGTTGGGGCGAGAATTCTGTCGGCGAGTGCACGCCACCTGTTGGCGTCTTCAGCCAGGTCAGCGCCGGGTACTTTTTCACCTGCGGCGTCAGGCCCGGAGGTTTGGTCGCCTGCTGGGGCGAGAACCCGTTCGGCGAAACTGCTCCGCCGCCAGGCCTCATGGTTCAAACAAGCGCTGGCTACTACCATGCCTGCGGCGTGAGGCTCGACGGCGGCGCCGTCTGCTGGGGCTACAACAACTCTGGCCAGACGGCAGCGCCGTCGGACACGTTTGTTCAGGTCGCTGCCGCCTACAATAGCTCCTGCGGAATCAGAACCGCCGGCACAGTCGCCTGCTGGGGCGACGACACTGCTGGCCAGGCTGACCCGCCGGCGGGCACGTTCACTCAGATCAGCACCTGCTCGGTCTGCTACCAAGTCTGTGGCTTGCGAACTGACAGCACCATCGCCTGCTGGGGAGACGACAGCCTCTACCAGTCTTCCCCTCCGGCCGGCACTTTCATGCAGGTCAGTGTCGGTGACGGTTTCTCCTGCGCCCTCGACGGTCCCGGGCGTGAATGGTGCTGGGGCAGCATCGCCCGCCAGCCACTGTGACTCCCAGGCAGAAAGCGTTCGAGGTCTCGAACGGCATCCAAGCGGCGCCCAGAACATCAAGAGGCGCTGAAGAAGAGACCTTTCACATCAGCCTACGACCGGGACGCCCTTGATCAGGCCCGGAAAGCCATCGGGGTGACGGCGGGCAAAGTTGTCGTAGTTGTCCCTGAACCGAGCGGTCGATTCGACTTGGTTCAACCAGGACCGAACTCCCGCGACGACTTCCAGACAGAAGAGTCGCAAGTCGATAATGAGCACGCGATTCATGATGTTGTTGTGGAGGACGCTGTCCGTGGCGCCCTCGATGAGAATCCGCACGTTCAGACCTTATGACCTACATTCTAGGACTCTGGCCGAGATTCGCCGGTCAGCCCTAGCGCCGTAAGCGCGCCGAGAGCACTGCACCGGGCCTGGCCGCACGTACCAAGGCCAGCGAGTGGGTGGCCATGGCGCAACGCGCGTAAGCGGTGAGGGTCCGCCGGTCGGTAGCTTCCTCCCACGCCGATGTCCTCCATGGTCGAAGTCGAATAGGATGACATTGAAGTAATATTATACTTATGTCATAGTTGGGTTGTGGCAGGCGAGCCACCAAAGACGGAGGTGATTGCCACGGACGAGTTCGTTTCGTGGTGGAACGCCTTGCCCGGGAAGGAGCACGATGCGGTTCGCGACGCGGTCGAGCTGTTGGAACAGTTCGGGATCAACCTCCCGTTCCCGCATTCGAGCGCCATCGAAGGGACCAAGTTCAGGGAGCTGCGACGCAAGAGCGGGAAGCACCAGCTTCGCAGCATCTATATCTTCGACCGCTTTCGTCAGGCCGTGTTGCTCCTCGGAGGGGACAAGCTCGGCATCAAGAAAGAGGTCTTCTACTCGAAGATCATCGACCGGGCCGAACGCATCTGGAAGCAGTACGTACAAGAACAAAAGGGGACACCATGAAGTTGCATCGGTGGACTGACATCAAGAATCAGGGAATGACGCCCGAGCGGATCGCGCGCTCGAAGGCGCGTGTCGCCAGGGACTCGCTGGCCATTCGTCTGCGCGCCGTGCGCGAGGCCGCTGGAATGACGCAAGCTGAGCTGGGGAAGCGGGCGACGCTGTCACAGTCGCAGCTTTCCCGGCTTGAGCGCAGCCTGAATGTTGAAGTCAGCACGCTCGCGCGCTACGTACACGCTGCGGGCGGCCGCCTGGAAATGTCCGCCATTGTGAAGGGAAGGCGACTGACGATCTTGTCGGAGAAGGAAATCCGATAGCAACCGCCGAGCGGACCATCAAGGGAGCGTCGACCTAGTCTTCCAGCCCCGCCTGTGCTGGATTGTTCGGGCGGTGTGTCTTCATCGTAGCAGAGAGGGCTAGAAATGTACCTGAGCGTTGAATTCGAGGGATACGGTGCTGAGGAACGGGGCATTTGACCGGTGGGCCTGCGGCTCGCTGAAGCTGCTGAACTGTACGCCGTGATAAAGCATGCGGCCGCCAACAGACCACCAAGGGTTCAGCCAGAAATCGAGGCCGCCGCCCAGCTGGAACCCGCCGCCCGAAGCGATTTCCGAGCTGAACGAGTCAGCGAGAACGTACGCACCCACACCACCCTGAAGGAACGGCTGGAGCTGCGCGTTTGGCATGGGAAGGATCACCTTCAGGTCGACGGTTATTTGGGTCAGGGACAGGTAATCCACCGTGTCGCCCCAGGCATCCGTCACGTTGTTGTGGAACCCCTGGCCGAGGCCGAGTTCCAGGGCCAGCATGGGGTTGAGTCGGAAGCCCAACATCAGATTGTACCCGCCCCCGGCGGTGAGAAAATCCACAGCCGAGTTCGCTTGGTTGATGACTTCGTCGCCAAACGCGCCGAACCCCAGATACAGCCCCGAGCGGTCCAGCGGCGGGCCGCCAGTCGTCGGGGAGCCGTACGATTGATAGGGCGCTGGATACCCATACTGGGCCCATGCCGCGCCGGGTGCGAGCAAGGCCAGACCGAAGACAGCGATGAGCAGGGAGTGGCGTTGGAAATATGGCATGGCTACATTCCTCTGAACTTTGACGGCTGGGCTTGAATGCTATTCACGACTGCGAGACAACCTCGCGCTGAAATATCAACAGATCACCTGCCCCTCCGCGATCACATCGAAGAGAGGCATCTCTGGCTGGATTGAGCCAGTCGCGGACCTTCGCGAGCTACTGCGGCGTTCCGGGAGTGTAGAACTTGATGTCAGGCGTGATCCACCCGGTGTAGATGCTCCAGTTGTGCAGGTGGAACTGCTGGGGCAGCCCGGGCTTGCTCGGCGGGGCATCCAGATCGCAGCCACCGTTCGCGAAAATCCAGAACGGTCGTCTCGTCGTACACGATGACTTCCTCTTTGTCGTCGCCGCAAAGATCGGCGTGTTGAGCGAAGTTCTGCGCACTGGTGCCAGTGTAGGGGAAGCTGGCCACAGTTTTTCCATAGCCATCGTACAGATAGGTTCCCGTGCCCCCACTGCCATCCGACGCGCCGTTGCGACGATATGAGAAAATCATATCGGTGTTGTTTCCGTCCCAGTTGTTCATGTTCTCCGTCACGGTGAGCCAGCCGGAATTGTCCGGCCTGTTCTCCTTCCACAAGAGGGTGTCGTCGTAGGTCACGAGCACGTTATTGCTCTTGTAGCCTTCTGCGGCTGTGCGCAAACGATCAAGCAAGACCACCTCGAGACCTGGCAAGTCCGGACGGTAGTCTCCGATTCCCATCTGCTGGGCTTCGGTCGTATGGGTGTCCTGCCACAATTGTGTGCCTGTATCCCAGTCGAATGCAGCAGCCACGTTCCCACAGACGGCTACCTCGTATCCGTTTGCTGGATTGGCGTCAATGTCGGCTGCGGCGATGGCGTCGGCGTGCATGGTGAGCGGCGGGTGCGACGTGGTGTTGATGGACCATCGCAGACTGCCATCGCTATTCAGGAAATCGTAGCCGCACATGACTTCATCCTTGCCATCGCCGTTCCAATCGTAGACCAGCGGATAGTGCCCCGTGCCGAGCTCGTTCAGCCCGGTATCGCTGGCCAGCATCTTGTGATGCCACAGCACGGTGCCGGCCGTGGTGGTTGGGGTGGTTGTGTTATCGTCAATGCCAACCATCGCCCATTCTTGTGAATAGCGGGTCTTGACGATGATGTCCTGTGGCCACTTCTTGCCTCTCAGATTGGCAAAAGCGATGGAGTCGTTGGCGCCGTCTTGTGGCAGGGGAATCGTGCGCAACAACTTCCCAGTCGTTCCGTCGAGCACAGTCATCTCGGTGGTGCTCATGTTGGCGAAAACCTCGGCCTTGCCGTCGCCGTCCAGGTCGTAAACTTGAATGGGGACGTCCGAGCTAGCCGTATGGTTGCTGCCGGGAGTGCCGTATTGCCACAATTGGTTCCCCTTGAGGTCGTACGCCGTGATGCAAACCACCTGCTGGGGAGTATAGGCGCCCGGCTGGGGCATGGGCTCGCCCACGACGATCTCCATCTTGCCATCGCCGTTGATGTCGCCCAGCCGCAACCCGGGACAGCCGCCGGAATTCTTCAAGCTGAAGGTGCTCACCTGCACCGGTATGCCGCTGGCTGCGCTGCTGCCAGTCGTTGAAGTCGTGCCGCCAGTCACCTTGGTGCCGCCGGAAGTGGTGACCCCGCCACTGGTGACCCCGCCGCTTGCCTTGCTCGTACCGCCGCTGGCCGCCGTTCCACCGGCTACGGTCGCTCCGCCACTTGTCGTGGTTCCACCGGCCACCGTTGCTCCGCCGGTTGCGGTCACACCGCCGGTGCGAACCGTGCCGCCTGAATTTGCAACCCCGCCGGTGACACTTGTATTCGTCGCAGTCGCGAAGCCGCCGCTCGCCAGGATTCCGCCAGCGCCAGTTGCGCCCGCAATGCCACCGCCGCCACTCGAGTTCGCGGTCCCGGCGACGCCGCCGTTGCCAGTGGCGCCGGCCCCACCGCCGAGAACGATGGTGCCCGCCGCGGGCCCCGCCCCCGCAGCGCCGGATGCGCCTGCTGGACCGCCGCTCTGGCCAGCCGAGCTGACATTCCCACCGACGACCGCAGAGCCGCCCACTGGCGAGGCCATGCTGCCAGCGCTGGCATTGCCCCCCTGAGCTGTCGTGGAGCCGCCAGAACTGCCGCTGCTGTGAGCCGACGATCCTTGGCCACAGCCAGTCGACGAAGTCAGCCAAGCCAAGCAAGCTCCGGCCAGCAATGCAGACGCGGCATTTAGCGATTCCCTGGGCATGGTACTTCCTTTTGCTGCTTCGGACATTTCGGGGACCAGTCACCCGCGCCGCGGTAGAATGCAGACGTCGTCTTGCGACGACGTCGCCCAAACACTGTCCGACATTGTACACCCCTGCCCACCAATCCGGCCAGCCGGATCGGTGGATACAGCCTCTGCCCGCATCTCGCCACCCGTGGGATCCTCGGCTCGCGTCAGGATTGGCGCACTTTTCCCTACCTCATCGTGTGTGGAATTGTTCGACGAAAATGGGGTAGACCTGAACATCATGATTGGAAATTCCGATGCGCTGCTGTCAGCCGTGAAATTCGATTCAAATGGCTTGGTGCCTGTCATTGCTCAGGACCGTGCCACCGGCGTGGTGCGCATGCTGGCTTGGGCCAACGCCGAAGCGCTGCGGGCCACCGTGCAAAATGGCCTGGCTACCTTCTGGAGCCGCTCGCGCAACGAGTTGTGGGAGAAGGGCAAGACATCGGGAAACTCCATGCGCGTCTACGATGTGCGCCTGGACTGTGACGGAGACGCCATCCTGTACGTCGTCGACGCCAACGGGCCGTCGTGCCACACCAACGCCACCTCTTGCTTTTTCCGCAGCGTGACCGCCAGCGGTCTGGCTGCAGACGACGGCCCGGCGCCAGCGGCCGCGAAATAGCGACGCGGAGGCCGTGACGCTCGAAAAAGCAGTCGCCCGGATCCTGAGACCCGGCGGCCTCCTGGCCGACGAACTGCCGGGCTTCGAGCCACGCCCTGGCCAGCTCGCTATGGCCGAGCGTGTGGCCCAGGCGATCGACATGGACGAGCGCCTGCTGGCCGAGGCAGGCACTGGCACAGGCAAGACGATCGCCTATCTGGTACCGGCCATTCTTTCGGGCCGCAAGGTGGTGGTCAGCACCGGCACGCGCACTTTGCAGGACCAGATCGCCGAGGTGGATTTGCCGCGCCTGCAGCGCGTGCTGCCCGAGCCGTTTACCTTTGCCGTGATGAAAGGGCTGTCCAACTACCTGTGCCTGCGCCGCTTCGACGAGCACAGCCAGCAGCTGGAAATTGCCGCCACCAAGTCGCACGAGACCGAACGCGTGCGCGCCTGGGCCGCGACCACCACAACAGGCGATCGGGCGGATCTCGATGGCGTGCCTGACAGCGCGCCCATCTGGCGCGAGATCACGTCCAGCCCGGAAATGCGGCTAGGCAACCGCTGCCCCTTTGTCGAGCGCTGCTTTATCACCCAGATGCGACGGCGCGCGCTGGGAGCCCAGGTGGTGGTGGTCAATCATCACCTGTTCTTGGCCGACCTGGCCCTGCGCAGTCGCTGGCCCGACGCTCAGGTGCTGCCGCCCTGCGAGCTGGTGATCTTCGATGAAGCCCACCAAATCGAAGATGTGGCCACCGAGGTTTTCGGCGTTCAGGTTTCCAGCGCACGGCTTTTCGCACTGGCGCGCGATCTGCTGCGTGCGCCTGCGCCCATTTTGGAAGCCGCCCACGTGGAGTCCGCGGCGCGCCGGATGGAAGCGGCGACCCACGTTCTGGCAGAAGCCCTGCGCGGCCGTTTGCCGGCCTTGCGCAGCAGTGGCGAAGAAGTGCGCGTGGAAATGCCCGACGACTTATGGGCCGCCGAGGTCCTGCAGCGCTACCACGAGTTGGACAACATCCTCGATGAGACGGTCGCACTGTGCCGACGTCTCAGCGAAGATGACGGCACCGACGCTGAGCGGCCGCATCCCCCGTCGCAGACCAAGGCAGCCGCGCTGGCTGGGCTCTCGCGACGGGCGGAGGCCGTGCGCGCCGATTTCGCCGAAATCGTGGGCACGGCTCGGCGAGACTCGATCCGCTGGGTGGTGGTGTCGCGCCGCAACCTCACCCTGCGCGCCTCGCCGGTGGACGCCGCGCCCCTTTTGCGCGAGAGCTTTGACCGCCACCCGGGGCCCTTGGTCTTCACCTCGGCCACGTTGAGTGCTGGCGGAGACTTCGATTACATCCGCGGCCGGCTCGGGCTCGCCGACACTGCCAGTGAATCGAGCTTTCCCTCACCCTTCCGCTACAGTGAGCAAGCTCTGCTCTACCTGGCTGTCGATCTTCCCGATCCGACACACGAGGGTTTTGCCGCATCGGCCGCCGCGCGCGCTTTGGCCTTGTGTCGGCTTTCGCGCGGCCGGGCGCTCCTGCTCTTCACCAGCTTTCGCAACTTGCGTGTGGCCGAAGAGCTGCTGCGTGCCGACGGTGGCTTCCCTTTGCTGGTGCAGGGCGAACGCCCGCGCCACGTTCTGCTCGCCACGCTCCGCCAGCAGGTCGGCTCGGTGCTGCTGGCCACGCAAAGCTTCTGGCAAGGCGTGGACGTGCCGGGCGAGGCCCTCTCGCTGGTGGTGATCGATCGCCTGCCCTTTGCCGTGCCCGACGATCCACTGACCGCCGCGCGCATCGAGCGCATCCGCGAGGACGGCGGCGATCCGTTCAACAGTTTCCAGCTTCCGCGCGCGGCCCTGGCGCTCAAGCAGGGCTTCGGCCGCCTGGTGCGCACGCGCAGCGATCGCGGCGTGGTGGCCATCCTCGACGGCCGCATCGCCCGCCGCCGCTACGGGCCCATGCTGCTCGCCAGCCTGCCGGCCGAATGCCCGCGCACCGAGGAGCTGGATGATGTGGGGGCGTTCTTCGGATCCGCAGACTGACGAGTCGTTGAGACTGGCCGGGGCAGGGCTACAATCGCAGTCCATGCACATTTTGTTTCTGGTCGCCGCCTTCTTGCTGGGCTCGTTCCCGACCGGCGTCGTGGTGGCGCGAGCCAAGGGCGTCGACCTGCGCAAGGTGGGCAGCGGCAACATCGGCACCACCAATGTCGGCCGCGCCCTCGGCCGGCGTTGGGCCGCGCTGGTGCTTTTGGTCGACGCGGGCAAGGGCGCGCTTCCGGTTGTGCTGGCGACCCAGCTTTTTGATCTCAGGTGGCTCCCGGCCGCTGCGGGCCTGGTTGCGGTGCTGGGGCAGGTCTTCTCCATCTTCCTCAAGGGCCGCGGTGGCAAGGGAGTCGCCACTTCGCTGGGCGCCGGCTTGGCCCTCGCTCCCCTGCCCGCGCTGCTCTGCATGGCTGTCTGGGTCGCTCTATTTGCCGCTTTTCGTATTTCGTCCATCGGCTCTCTGGCTGCCGTGGCCAGCTTCCCAACCTTCCTCTGGCTGTTCCATGCGGGCAGCTTTGCCAACCTGACCTTCGCGGCAGCGGTGGCGCTCCTAGTTTGCTGGCGCCACAAGGACAACATCCGCCGGCTTGTACGCGGCGAAGAACTACGAGCCTGACCAGGATCTCGTAAGGCGCGATCCAATGCGGCGCCTGACACGCCTGGCCCGCATGGGTGAACGACCCTCCGGTCCAGCGCAGATCGGCCAGCGTGAGCGGTCGCGTGAGCGGTCGCGACCAGCGAATGGCGGCCTGCGTGGGCGGCCTGGGTGAGCGTGAGCGGCTCGCGACCCGCGGTCCGCGGCACCCGGAGCGCTCACGCCCTCGCCCTACGCATTTCGCCTCCCGCATACCCCACACGAACTCGCTCACGCCCTCGCCCACGCGACCCGCTAGCCCAACTTCCGCAGTTCGAGGGGCAGGATTGAGGGATTTCGCATAGTTAGGTCTTCTGGTTGGCACTACATTTTGGGGTTCAGGGAGGGCGTGCGGAGGCGTTCTGGAAGTCTCAGGCCGAGGCGGGCCAGCAAGCGCGCCTGGGCCTGGTCCGGTCGGACCACGCAGCGGATCCGAAGCTCGCGCCCGTCTGTGGTGGGCATGACGATGTCCGCGCTGTTGATGCGCGCGAGTTCATCGAGGATGGTGCG
>CAVWUP010000038.1:0-13830 GCA_963758155.1 uncultured delta proteobacterium | reverse complement strand
CCGCGAGTTCTTCGCCAACATGGGGAAGGAGTGCCTCCCAACCGGCAATTAGAGGAGGTACACGGCGACTGTAGATCGTGGCCACATCACCGCGCAGTCGCGTGGGCACTACACTCGACTTCGGCGGCGGACCGAGAGGGGATGGTGGAAGGTCCATGAAGGCGTCCGTTCGCGCCCCAAAGACGTGTAGCACACGATCAGTGATTCGAGCAGGCCCGGTAGGTACCCCACCAGTAGATGGATGCATATGTGTACGTGCCCGCCGTGACCTCAACCTGATACCTGCCACTCACTGCGGTCAGGGGGCTGCCGCAGGAAACGACCGTCCCGTTTACGCTCACCGTTCTTCCGTCGGCGTTCGAACAACCCCAGCCGGCAATATCGTCACAAGTCACGAAACAGTATGCGTCAGTCGTGCCGAAGCTACCCGTGCTTCCACCGCTGATGACCGTGCAGCTAGAGCTGGGGGCGTCTGCTGCATCGCTCGTGCCCCCATCCTCGAACATGAAAGAATCCGCGAGTCCGCCATCGCCTTCCGCCGACGCATTGGGTTTGGCATCCTCGGTTCCCGCGTCCTCGGCTCCAGCGTCCGTCGAAGTTTCGGTTGTGCCTCCACTGCCGGCCGCGCCACCCTCACCACCGCTGCCCGCGCTGCCACCAGGCCTGGTTCCCCCGCCCCCGCTGCCACCGGTGCTGGTTCCCCCGCCCCCGCTGCCACCGGTGCTGGTCCCGCTGCCCCCGCTGCCACCAGCGATGGTCCCGCCGCCCGCGCTGCCGCCAGTGCCGGTCCCGCCGCCCCCGCTGGTAGTTGCGTTGGACCCGCCAGCCCCGCCGCTGCCACTCGTCGTCGACCCGCCGCCACAACCTCCACTTCCGGCGTTGCCGCTGACCGTGATCGTGTCGATGTACGCCGTCACGGTGGTGGGGGTGAACGGAGCCACGCCGCCATCACCACTGGCCGTGCTGGCCGATGCGAGCTGGACCGTGAACTGGACGATTTGGGCTGGGTTCACGCTGGTGGTGCCGGTCATGTCCAGGGTGTACGTATGCCAGTCGTTGTCGGTCGGGAAAGCAGCCCAGTGGTACTGGCCGTTATAGGTGGTGTCCTGGGCGTAGAGCTGGATTCCGCCACTGAAGGTGGCAGGCACCGCCGGATCGATTTTGACGTCGACGCTGACCACCTTGTTCGTCCAATCTTGAAGCGCGTTGGCTCCCCAGTTGATGTCGGGGTTCACCTGCTGATTGTAGTCGGTGAACGTGACCACGACCTTGAGCGAACCGGGCGGATCACCAACGGTGCTATCGGCGGCGATGGTTGGAGCCGCCACGCCAGCGTCGAGATCTCCTCCGGACAGAACCCCGGGCGCGGCGAGATTGAAAGGACTGATCGCGAGGCCCGCGGCGTTCGTGGCCTGATAGGTGTTGAAACCCCATCCTTGATCGCCGGTGGCGAAGTCGAAGAGAGTAACTGTACCCACACAAGGGCCGCCCGAGCTTGCCGCGCCCCCGCTGCCCGCGGTTCCGCCCGTCGCACTGGATCCGCCCGTTGCGCTGACGCCGCCACTGCCTGTGGAGCCACCCAGTGCATTGGCGCCGCCACTACCTGTGGATCCACCCTTGGCGCTGGCGCCGCCACTGCCTGTGGATCCACCCTTGGCGCTGGTGCCGCCGGTGCTCCCGCTGGATCCAGAGTTGCTGCTACAGGCGGCCAGGATACCCGTGGCAACGAGCCCGATCAAAGCGAGTTGCTTGAATCGTCTTGTCGAAATCCCCACTTGTTTGTCCTTTCTCTTGGGAAGTATTACATCAGGCGTCGTAACCCTAGCGCCGAAAGTGCCCGTGTCCACCACATGAGCTAGTACCACGCCTCGATTCTGTAACGTGGACGTGTCCTGCGGCCTCCCCCCTCGATGCGTAGTCCATCGCTGGCCTCCCACCAGTCATCGCCAAGAAGGCGCGGGAACCGGCGCGTAATGCGGCGCCGTTGTGCCGCTCGGTGTGGCCTTGCTGATTCCACCAAGCGAACGCCGCACGCACGATGCCCCGGAGCTGCGCAACGCTGGCCGCAGCCCTCGGCTCGCCCCGCTGTTTGGTCGCTGCCTCGCTGGAGAAGAAGCTGGCCATGTCTTCGGCTGCGACCTCTTGCACCTGAGACGCGGCGTTCTGGTTAACGATGAGAGTTTCCCGGCAGCCCAGGCGCTGGACGGGCGACGAAGTCTTAAGACTCGATCTCCCGCTCTTCTTCGGCACCCTAGTGACGCTGCTCACTCCTGGCGCTCGAAGGATTTGTGGGTCTACTTCCTGCGCGGCCCGATTTCACGCTAAGATTAGGAGCAACGTGACTCGCACCTTCCTTCTGTTCCTGCCAGCAATCGCAGCAACCATTCCATTTGTGGCCTGCGTGGATCTCACGCAGCCTCGGACAGGCCGTGCGGATGCCGGAAACAAGGGGGGGCAAGCGACCGATGCGGCAACCAGCGCAGGCGGTGGATCGACAGCCGTTGGCCCGGATGCTGCGAACGGTGGTTCGGGAGGCAGTGCCGCCGGCGGTGGCTTGGCAACGGGTGGGATAGGAACGGGCGGCGCGGGTGGAATTGCGACGACTGGTGGGGCCGGCGGGGCAGCGATCGGCGGCGTAGCCGGAAGCCTGGCTGGTGCAACATCGTCGGATGATGGAGGGATCGACGCTCCTTCACCGTCGGACCTCGGAGCCGGCGGGTCTGGCGGAACGAGCGCGACCGGCGGGACGAGCGCGACTGGCGGGACGAGCGCGACTGGTGGAACGAGCGCGACCGGCGGGACGAGCGCGACTGGCGGGACGAGCGCGACTGGCGGGACGAGCGCGACTGGTGGAACGAGCGCGACTGGCGGAACGAGCGCGACCGGCGGGACGAGCGCGACTGGCGGGACGAGCGCGACTGGCGGGACGAGCGCGACTGGTGGAACGAGCGCGACCGGCGGGACGGGCGGGACTGGTGGAACGAGCGCGACCGGCGGGACGGGCGCGACCGGCGGAAGCGGCGGTTCTGCCACGGGTGGAACAGGTGGAACAGTGGTGGACGCTGGGGTTACGCCCATGATCATCAGCATCGACTTCGTGGGGGGCGCGAACACTGGTCCCACCGGGACGGTCGTGATGACGGCCACCGAAGTCGCGGGGGTCAAGCCGGTCGCGCACTGGAACAGCGCCGCGAGCAACACAGGCGGCCCGTCATCGTTGTTGTTGGCAGATGGCACCACGAGTTCTGCGTCTGCAGCCTGGAACGCGCCTATCTCGACCGCGACCAATGAGACGTCAGCCACTTGGACCCTTTCCTGGACCGACTCCCCGGGCGATGTGCGCATGATGAACGGCTATCTCGATCCCAGGACGACAGTTACGCCAGCGACTGTCACCCTGACCGGCTTGCCCAGCCCGATGAGCAGCGGGTACGACGTCTACGTCTACTGCTACATGAGCATGTACCCGGGCTCGGGAACGCGCACCGCCGAATACACGATCGGCTCGACGACACACACTGTGAGCCAGACGGCGCCTTCTGACTCGGCCTTTTCAGCGTTCACCCAGGTGACGTCCGAAGGAGGCTCGGGCAACTATGTCGTGTTCCGCAACGTGACCGGAGCCAGCTTCACCTTGACTGCGACGCCCGAGACGACGACCGGGTATGAGTACCGCGCACCGGTCAACGGCATCCAGATCGTGTACCCGTCCGGTTCCTAAGGCGGTCTGACAGGCGCCGCTACAGCGAGCCGAGAACGGCGCGCAGGTCAGGGGGCGACGCGGCCGTGCGGAGAAAGGTCTTCCAAACGTTCGTGCAGCTTGAGCCCGCGCAGGTAGTGCTCGAATATGTCGGCGGGCCCGCGTTCGTCCGGCAAGCCTATCCACACGACTTGGTCGAAGCGGCCTGGGGTCGCGTTCCTCGCAGACGAGGTCGCGAATGCGGTGGTCATAAACACGACGGCATAATGAGGCTGGCATGCGTCAAGTTTGATCGCTGTGCGGGCCTTGGAAGCAAGTCAGGGCTTCTTCCTCCATGACATCTCATCGGTTTGTGCCGGCGCACTTGCAGTTCCGCCCTTGCGCCGCCGAAAATCCAGAATGTTCTGGTGCGCAGCGGGCCGAGATCTGCGCACGGCAAGAATCCCCACTCGGACACAGATCGCGCGCCCGACGTGGGCGTACTCACGCGTGAGCACGCCGGCGGCATCTCCGCCCAGAATCGGCCCCCGCCGACGCCCGGATGCCAGGCTGGCGAAGGACCGGGACCTCGATGTGTGCGCGGGTGGCCGCGGCGATGCGCTTGATGCCGCTCAGATCGCGACAGAGTACGTGGGTGTCGAGCGCGATGATGCGTGCGCCCAGCGTTTCGAGCCAGCCTTCCGAGGGGCAAATTCCGCATTGATTCCCGTGGTGACGCTGTTGCGAACAATAAGTTCATAATGTCTTCGCACACAGCACGGGTCGCGGCGCAACTCGGCGACTGCTTCGTCCAAGGTCATTGGCGGGTTATGCTGCGGGAGTGCCACGGTCCCTCCATCACAACCGTACCATAGCCCCGTGGCAGAATCATCCCTTGGCGGGAAGCGCTGCGGCGCGTCGGCCATTCCCATCGGCGTTCCCATGCCCGCGCCGAGATCCGTCCAACCCAAAGCCGACGCGGACACCGATGGCCAGCCACTGCCCGCTGGACGAAACCGCCTCCACTCCGCCGTCGATTTCATTCCCGAGCGCGACCTCACGTCCACCTGGGCCGCCGGAGATAGTCCTTGCCCTGGGTGCGCCAATGGCGTAGTGTCGGTTTCGTGGCTGACCGCTGGATCTCAGTCATTGAAACCCGGAGCTACCAAACTCGTGCGGCGAAACTGCTGACCCGGGATGAGCAGGATCGCGTTGTGGAAATGATCGCCAGGGATCCGACGTGTGGCGTGGTGTTGAAGGAAACGGGTGGCATTCGCAAAGTTCGGGTCGCCGCTGGCGAACGGGGTAAGTCCGGTGGCGTCCGTGTCGTCTACTACTTTCACAGTGATGTCATGCCCGTTTTCTTGCTGACACTGTTTGCCAAGAACGAGAAGGACAACCTCTCGAAGTCGGAGCGGAACAGCCTTGCCGCACTGGTTGGTGAACTGGCAAGGCATTTCAAGAGGTGAAGCATGGGCAAGAAGGCATTTCAGGCAATTGCAGAGGGTCTCGAGGACGCGATCGCCTTCACGAGAGGCGAGAAGGCACGCGGCCATACCCATAGGGTCCGAGCACGCGATGTCGACGTGGTGGCCACAAGAGAGAGACTTGGGCTGTCCCAGGCGGAGTTTGCCACGGCGTTCGGAGTCAGCGTCAGCACGGTCCGCAACTGGGAGCAGAGACGGCGGACGCCAGAAGGCCCGGCGTTGGTGCTTCTCACCGTCATCGAGAAAGCCCCCCGCACCGTCTTGCGAGCCATCTGGGCGGGTCCGACGAAGAGAAAGGCCGCAGCCTGACACAATGGAGGACATCGACGGAATGAGGAACGCTGCTGTGAATGAGGAGCGTCCCTCATGCGACTGCGTGTCCCTCATTGTGGCAAAACACTACAATACGCACTGTTTGGCCCCGAATGAGGAACGTCCCTCATTGGCCAGAATGAGGAACAAATGAGGAACGGGATTTGTCCGCTCCTGTCTGCTCCTGTCCATGCTGTGTGCGAAGACATTATGAACTTCGTGTTCGCAACAGCGTCGGCACTGGAATCAATGAGGAATTTGCTCTCCCGGAAAGCTGACTTGCTGGTCCAGACAGCGCTTGCAAGACATCGCACGATTGGCGGCCATGCGGGCGGTCCGCGCATGGCCCTTCGCCAGCACCAGTTCCTCGGACACTTTGGCGCCGGTCCCGAAGAACATCTCGTCAGGTGTCTGTCCATTGAACGCTGGATGCGGCATCTCTGTGTTGTGCTCGCTGACGTGAAATTCGACCATTGCACGAACACGCGCCGCCGAGTCCAGGGTGTTCAAGAACAACCATTGATGCTTCAGCGAACGCCAATAGGCCTCGATAAGCGAGTTGGAAAAGGCGACCTCGACTTGGGCGAGGATGCGGTCCAAGCATGCTGTGAGCAAGATGGAATCCACTGCGCCGTTCACGTTCTCGACGCCAGAATCCGCATACAGCAAAGGGCGGCCCGCAGTCACGAGATGCTTGCCAGCGGCCAGCAAGAGCTGGCACGTATTCGACGGGTCGAAGCGTTCCGCCACCGTCCACGCAAGGATCTTGCGTGAGTAATTGTCCAACACCGCTTGGAGATAAACCTTCGTGCCGTCGAGCAGCTTGATGACACTGGTATCGATGTGCCAGATCTGGTTCGGTTGCGAAGCCCGAACACCGACGGTGGGGTTGGGTGGATGAACACGTTGGCGCACGCAGCTGGGTCTTGCGGGGCGCAACGAGTTACGGGATCCATTGCCAGGGAGCGCGTGAATTGCGGGCGCCTACTCCTTTGTCCAGATGCGCGTGTTGAGGTTCAAATCCTCGACAATTCCGGTGGCAAGGTTGAGATCGTTCCAATAGGCGTGCACGACCGCGGGATCGAGCAGCGTCGAAAACAGTTTAGGCGCGAACATTTCCTTGCGCAGTTCGAGGGCTAAGTAGACGCAGGAGTCTGCGAAGCCGATGTGCACGGCCCGTTTGTTCGTGTTCTTGAAATCCAGGATCCGGCGCATCAGGGCTGGGGATAGGATATAGCGGGCCTCGATCTGGTCGGAACTGTGGACGACGAACGCCCGCTCGAACTCCGGATCCTCCATTTTGACCAACTGCCCGTGCGAGGAGTCCAGCGACTGCAGCGCTTGGCCCATGGATCCGAACAACCGTTGCGCGGTGTCGGGCAGAACGTAGGTCGTGCCGGAGAATCTCTTGTTGAAGTCCCCGACGAAGAAGAGCCCCTTGAAAATCGTGTGCCACTTGGTTTCACGGTTGCCCTTGCTGTCTCTCGATTCGGTCTTGTACTCGGCCTCCACCTCGGAAAAACGAACCGCCGTCTTCCCGAGTATGCCCTCGACAAGATCGTGTCCGTTGTAGCGGTCGACGGCGTGACGGAAAACCCCGCTCGACGCGAATTCCTCTTCGAGGATGCAACCGTCCGGGTCATAACGCAGGCCAGGGTCGAAGAAGGAAATCATCGGACCTATCAGCTTGGTCTTGAAATCCGCCTTGTAGCGGCCGGCGATGATGCTGTAGATCCCGACGCCGCCGGCGAGGCACACGACGATGAGGATGTACATCCCATTCCCCTTGTTTCCGGTCGTCGCGAAACCGATGAAGATCAGCAGCGCCAGGATCAAGGAGATCGCCCCGGTCAGCAAGACCCGCGATACCGTCTTCTTGCGGATGGCCTCCATGTCCTCCAGGACAGGGCGGAGGCTGGTCTGGTAGAATTGCTCGAACTCGGCGGCGGTCCTCATGGTTGGATCTCAGGCACTGAACGCCTGTCCGACGTTGACGTTCTGACGCTCCGTCTCGGGAATCTCAAACATCACGCGCCGGCGGAGGCCCATCATGTTGGCCATGACATTGGTCGGAAACATCTCAACTGCGTTGTTGTAGTCCATCACCGATGCGTTGAATGCGCGCCGGGAGGCGGACAGACGGTCTTCGACCTCGTTCAGGGCCCGCTGAACCTGGGTTTCGCATGTTCCGGCCCGCTCCTCCGTCGAGAAATCGAAGCGCACGTGCAGAAAGCACTTGAAAACAAGGCCCGGCGCAAGCATCCGTATTCGTTACGATGCAAAGACTTCAGCCCGCGCCGAGCACCCAAAAGGTGCGCCGAGATTCGCTTGGGGGCAAGCGCGGAGATGGACACCGACGCAGCCACCGCATCTGCCGTCCGGACCCGCGCCGGATTCACATTGGGCGTCCTGACTCAGGTTTGACTGGCTATGGCGGCCTCGGGCAATTTGGCGGTTTCGTCTGCGACCTCGGCGTAGACGCAGTCCTGCGCAAGCTGTTCTTTCGCCTCAAGTCCGGTGTCCTGGTCGTCTACCCAATGGAAGCGCAGATGCGGCTGTTGATCGATGCGGCAGCAGTTGGCGAGCAGCGCGTATTCGGCGTGGAGGCGTTGTCGGCCGATCCGCTCTTCCTGCATATGGCAGGCGGGGGCGTGCCCAGCATCGACACCATCTACCGAGATCTGCGCCGTTTCGACGAGCAGGCCATTGTGGACCTGGAAGCGTTGACGGCCGAGCATGGGCTGGCCGCCGTGCGAGCCAAGCGCCGTGCGCTGGTCCACCTGGACGTGGACACGACCGTCGAGCCAGTTTTCGGTGACCACGAGGGCGCGCTGCCGGGATACAACCCGCGCTACCATGGACGCCCCAGCTATCACCCCATTCTTGCCCGTTGTGCGGAGACCGACACCATCGTGGGTGCCAAACTTCGTCGCGGCGACACATCGTTCGGCGACGCCGATGCGCCCATCATTGGCGCGTGGATCGACCGGCTGCGCGAGGCCACTGGCGCCAAGACGCTGATTCGCATGCGCATCGACTCGGCCGGCGACTGTACGAGGGTGATGCGCACGATCGACGAGAAAGGCGCGCATTTTCTCATCAAGGGCAAGACTGTCGCCACCGGCCTGATGGGGTCCCCTTTTCAGCGGAATCACCGGAGCCCGGGGACCACCCTGGCGTGAAAGTGGCGGTAGGCGGGGTTCGGGTCGAGGCTGGCGGGCAGCGCGGATCGTAGAAAGGACGAAGGCCCGGAGTTAGCGCTCCGGGCCTTCATGGGGCAGCGCGGGTGCGCCGCACAACGTGGATCTCGACCACTAGAATGCGGCCAGTCGGTGACGGTGTCCAGTTCTTCGACCTCGTCGAGGACAACTGGATCTCCGATTACGACTCTGCAAGCACTGTGGCGGCGAATTCTGGATACACCGCAGGTGCGATCACGGCCACGTCTACTGCGGCCAGGTATGCCGCGACCAGGGCCGGGCGCGGACAGCGCGCAAGGCACGGAGAAAGTACCGCGCCAGCGACGAGGGACGCGCCGATCACCGTGACCACCAGCGTGCCTACCGTGTCCGCGAGCGAGACCGCCGCGTGGGGGATCATGGTTCCAAAAAGTTGACGACTCCGGCATTTGTAGTCGCGCCCGACACGGAGATAGCCGATGGACCCAACGCCGCTCACCCTGGAATTGCGGCCCCTGCATCAGGGAGCCTACAGTCAAATCACGCTGAAAGGCCCAGTGGCGACGGTGCCACAAGCCCTGCAAGTGCGGCGGCTGATGTCGGTTCTGTGGCTGTGGCACGGCAGCCCGGTCGATGTTGTGTTGTGTGTGGACGGGACCAACACGGGCGCCTGCTGGCTGGAAATCTGGGAGGACGTGCTTGGCCGCGCCCCCGGCCACCACCTGAATCTGCGCTATCGCATCTCGCGCAGCACGCTCGTCCAAGGTGCAGGCCATGAGCGCTGACGAAGATCTGTTCGCCCAGCGGCGGGCCGAGGTGCTCCGTCTGACCTACGCCGAAAATCTCAGCGTCCGCGCTATCTCTCGCCGACTCAAGATCGCGCGCAAGACAGTACGCAAGGTGCTCGATGGCGATCGCACCATCAAGAGCACAGTGGCGCCGCGCCCGCGCTTGCTCCTGCCCTACGACGGGGCCATCCGGCAGGTCCTGAGCGACACGCCGCAGATGCGTGCGCCCGCGATGCTGGAGCGCCTGCGCACCCTCGGCTATCGCGGTGGCATCACTATCGTGCGCGAGCGGCTTCGGCAGTTGCGCCCGCACGCCGAGAAAGAGCCGTTCCTCACGCTAGACTTCAAGTCAGGCGCGGCGGCGCAGGTGGACTGGGCCGACTTCGGCTTCGCCCTGCCGGGCTGCCCGCGCCGAGTGAGCGCCTTCGTGATGGTGATGTGCTACTCGCGCATGCTCTACCTGGAATTCACGCTCAGCCAGGCCATGGGCTCGTTTCTTCGCTGCATGGAGCGCGCCCTGCGCTTCTTTGGCGGCAGCACCACTGTCGATATTTTCGACAATATGAAGACGGTGGTGCTGTCGCACACGCCCATCGCCACTGTCTTCAATCCGACATTCCTGTCCTACGCGCGTGCCCGCCAGTTTGGCGCCATCGCCTGCAACGTGTGCAGGGGCAACGAAAAGGGACTGGTCGAGCGTCCCATCGGCTTTGTGCGCGAGCGCTTCTGGCCCGGCTGCCGTCCCTCGGACCTGCTGGACATCAACGTCAAGGCAGCCGCCTGGCGCGACACCTTCGCCAACAACCGCGTCCACGACATCACCGGCAAAGTGCCCGCCCTGGTCTTCGAGCACGACGAGCGGCGAGCCTTGCGGCCTATCCAGGAAGTCTCGTTCAACACCGACGACATCGACACCGTCACAGTCAGCAAGACCTTTCGCGTCCGCTTTGACCGCAATCTCTACTCCGTGCCGCCGCATCTGGTGGACCAATGCGTCCTCGTGCGCGGCACCGACCATGACGTGTCCGTCTTCCTTGGCCCCAAGCGCGTCGCCTCGCACGCGCGCTGCTGGGACACCAACAGGGATATCGAGGACCCAGCCCACCGCCAGGCCGCCTTGTCCCAGAAGCCTCGCTGCAAGCCCGACCAGTTGCCGCCAGGCCTGGTCGGCCTCGGTGCTGTCGGCGTCCGCTACTTCAAAATCCTGGCTGCTGGATCGCGCTCGCTTCGTCGAGAGAGTGTGCGCCTGACCTTTTTGGTCGAGCTGTTTGGCGATTCCGCCACCAGCAGCGCCGTCGCCGAAGTCATGCACACCGGCCACGTCGGCGCCGAGTATGTCGAGTACGTCTTGCGCCACAAGCGGGGCCTCACTCCTTGCGCCCCGCCTCTGCACCTCGGCGACCCAGCCCTCGACACCATCTCTTTGCCTGAGCCCGATCTGTCCCTGTACGACCAGCGCGTCGCCCTCGCCATGACCCGCGACCCGGGCGACCCGCCGCCCGACCCACCTGTCCCAGGAGAGCCACAATGAAGAGCCAAGACGATCCCAGTCAGGTCGAAGTCCTCATCGAGAAGCTTCGCTGGCTACGCCTGCCCGGCATGGCTGCGACCGTCAAGGATCTGCTCGAATGCGCGGCCAAGGACAACCTCACGCCGGTCGCAATCATTGACCGCCTATGCGATGGCGAGAAGCACAGTCGCATCCGTAGCTCCGTGGCGCGCAGGATCAAGGACGCCCGCTTTCCCGAGGTCAACACGGTCGATGCTTTCGATTTTGATTTCGACCCGGCTCGCAAGCGCTTGCGCGCCCGCTACCTCGCCCTGCACGACCTCGACTTCATTGCCAAGGGCACCAACCCGCTCTTCATCGGCAACCCGGGCACCGGCAAGACCTTCCTCGCGCGGGCACTGGCCTACCGGGCTTGTCAGGCGCAGAAGCGCGTCGTTTTCACATCCGCCCCGCGCATGCTGACTGACCTGCACGGCGCCGATATCCACGGCTCACTCGACCGCGCCCTGCGCCGCTACGTACGCGCCGATCTCCTGGCTATTGACGACTTCGCCGTGCTCGCCATGGATCCCGCGCAGGCCAAACTCGCCTTCCAGGTCATTGCAGAGCGCTACGACTATAGGCGCGCAACTCTCATAACCACCAACCGGCCGTTCAAGGATTGGACCAAGGTCTTTCCCGACCCGCTCAACGCCGAGGTCATCGCCAAACGCCTCACTGAGCGCGCAGAGACCTTCATCCTCGACGGGAAAGGCTACAAGCCGAGCAGTCTCTGAGCACCCCCAGCCTGTCCGGGAAGGAACCCTCAGCCCCGCGCTGCCGCCACCGTCGCGGCAGATGCCCTACGCCGACTTCGCGCCAACGGGCAGCGCGAAGATCCGTCTCCGCGCCACCGGGTGGGTCCCTGGTCCCCGGTGATACTGGTGAAAGTGGGACCCTCACTGGCCGCTGGCGACACAAGACCACGTCCGACCTGTGCTCGGCCATCTATCGGGTGCCGCCGGGTTGTTGGTGCACGGTCGACGTGGACGCCGATGGCAAGCCCACGCGCCAAGTGGCGGAGGTGGATTTCGAGCGCGACGAATGGAAGAAGCAGGGGCTCACAGTGCGGGTCATCGCAGTCCGCTCCAAGGAGCGCGACACCGGAAAGCAGTTGTATTTGTGGGATGACAGCGAGTGGACGGCGCAGGCATTCCTGACCAATGACCTGGACGGTGACGCCGACGAGTTGGCGCGGGATTACGACGGGCGTGCGGGAATCGAGCCACTCATTGCTGAACTGAAAGGCGCATTCGGCATTGGCAAAGTGCCGTCGGCTGATTTCGAGGCCAACCACGCTGCGCTACTGATCAAGCTGCTGTCCCACAATCTCCTGCGCCGCTACGTTTTCGCCATGGCGCCCGAGATTGCCGCTTGGCGCGCGACCTGGCTTCGTCGGGCGCTCATCGTGGTGCCCGGCCGCTTTGGGCGACACGGCCGCTCTCCGAATTTGCGGTTGGCGCCGCGACCTCATCTCATCAACTGAAAAAGCGCGTGCAACGGGCGGCGACGGTGTTGGGGGTAAGGGGGCCGTGTATCCGCGATTCGCGATCTTGCGTGCTTGGCACCCTTTCGCTGTCCATTTTCAGACCGCGATGCCCCTTTGGACTACCTCACGCCTGTGCATACTGCGACCAACCATGGGGTATGCGAAATCGACGCTGAAGCTGCTGGAAGTTTTCCGACGCGCGCAATTGGGGGTAGTTTTCTACGGCGACCATGAGGCCGCGCAGGGTTCGCGAGATCTCGTTGCTGACTTCGACCTGTTGGTTCGTCGTCAGGCCGCTGCTGAGCGCCTTGGTCCGCAATTCGGTGACTTGGGTCAGGGTGCCGGCCTCGTGCTGCATGTACTGTTTGACAGACGCGACGAGATTCGGAATCAGGTCGTAGCGCATCTTCAACGTGGTATCGATGCCGGCGAACGCATTCTCGACCGCGTTGCGGCGACCGATGAGTCTGTTGTACATCCCGAAGACGACGATCGCCAACAGCAGCACGCCAGCAATGGTCCAGATCATGTCATTTCTCCACGCGTAGTGTGACGGTTACCCTAGACGGTTATGGCACAGAGTCAAGTAGCGGCCTCTGCCGGGACCGACAAGTACAGACGGATCCGGGTGCAGTTTTGCGAGGGCCTCTGGGGAGAGTCGATCGACGGCGTTCAGGTTCCGACGTCTTGCCCGCCGTCGAGCCAACCCAGAATGAGAGCGTCGCCGAGTGTGCGGCACGTGCCGCCCGTGGCGCATAGTTGATTGTCCGTCCCATACCACTTGCCCGACAGGTCGAAACGATAGGGTCCGCACGCACCAATCACGGCTGCATTGGCGGTCGGCGACCAAGTGGAGGGCAGGGGCGGCCTGCCGAACTTTCCCGTCGCCGGATCCCGCAGCAAACATCGATAGTGCTGGCAGTCCTCGCCCTCGTCCTCACCCGCGTAGACCAGCTGCCAGCCCGAGCCTCCAAACGGAACCGCGGTTCCGCATTGGGCAGGTGCCGCGCACTTGGCGAGCTTCTTTGGAAGCTTGACGGTCGGCGACGCACCGAACACAGGCAGCGTGGCGCGTCCGACCTTGATCTCACGCGTGCCGCGCTTCGACTCTTGCACCAGCCAGTTGGCTCCCACCAAGCGGGGCTTGGGCGGCTCACCCTCGTCAAAACCGCGCAGGTGGACGGAGGGATGATCGAGCCACTTGACCTCGATTGAACCCCGCACCACGCACGCGTCGGGAATGCGCAGGGTGCGCTTGTCCTTCGTTTGAATAACGAACTCGCCCTCGTCACCCATGTTGGCCACGATCGGCACGGGCGTGGGATTCGCTTTGCGAAGGTCGACCAC
>CAVWUP010000037.1:0-53120 GCA_963758155.1 uncultured delta proteobacterium | reverse complement strand
CCCTACGCCGCGGGCATCTGCCAGGGCGAGGTAGCATGCATCGTACGCGGAAAGCCTGTGGCGAAGGGCTGTCTCAAGGATTGCCGGACGTCCCTGCCGCTCCGGATCGACGACTTCCACGGGTATCTCGGAAAGCAGGTGCAACGCCTTCTTAGCCGCGGGTTCGCTCAGCCTCTTTCGCAGCACCGCACTTCGTAGAACGTTGACGGTTTCGTAGTGCCACAGAGTCGGCACGATCAGGTGGACCTTTCGGTCGAGCACATCCCCGAGGAGCCGCTCGGATCGGGCGCTGAGTTCGCCGGGAAGCACCCAGGTCGCTGAAACCGAACAGTCGATGACCGTGTCGGTCGATTTCACCGCTTGCGTCCCAGATCGATCAGGGTCTTCACGCGTGCGCCCGGCCTGGCTGCCGTCCGGATTTCGCGCAATCCGCCCAAGACCCTGGCCCGGCGCTCGGCTGCCTGCGTCTGTCCCATCGACGAGAACGGAACCAGCACGGCGATGCTCTTGCCGCGCTTTTGAATGATGACCTCTTCACCTTGCCGGACCTGCTGCAAGAGCTCTGACAAGTGTGTCTTGGCTGCGAAAGCGCCAACGGACTTCATGTCTGGGGATCCTCGAACTGGTTGGTTGAGCTAGTCTATCACATGGCCAAGTTGCAGACCGGGGAGGCGCAAGTGAAACGCCGCTCGCGCGTGAAGTAGGGTCCGGGATCTTCAGCCCGTTGGTCTCAACGCGGCTGGTTGAGGCCGCTTCGATTCGGGTCGCATGACGCGAATCCTAGGCCGAGCAGCCCGCAAGAAAAGAACCAAAATTTGTTCACCCATGCACTGTATGGCTAGAAGAGGAGAAGCCATGTCCCGAGCGCACACAACGACGAGTGGTTTGAGAGCGGGCAACACCATCGCACCGGTGAGTTTTCTGGCGGTTCTTCTGGCTCTGGGTTGCGGAAACGCCAATGGGAAGACTGTCGGAACCGGCGGCAGTTCGAGTAATGGCGGGACAACTGGCTCGGGCGGCGTGGTGTCGTCAGCCGGCGCAAGCGCCAATCCTGCAGGAACCATGGCATCAGGCGGCCTGACGGGCGGCCTGCCAGGCACGGGCGGCGTTTCGTCAAATGGCGGGATTTCCGTGACTGGTGGCGTGCTCGCAACAGGGGGCGCTGCTACGACCGGCGGGAGCCTGGCCTCGGGCGGCGCTAGCACGGCCTCGGGCGGAAACTTGGCGGCGTCCGGAGGTACCTCGTCTAGGTCCGGTGGCAGTCTCTCCGGCGGCGCCGGCGGCACCGCTACCCGCGTCGGTGGCGCATCAGCGGGAGCCGGCGCTACCAGCACGGGCGGGAAGAACGCCGGTGGAATTACCACTGGCGGCGCCGCTGGCATAGTGGTGGGCGGCAACGCGACTGGTGGCGCTGGTGGCGCTGCCACGAGCGGCAGCGCGGCTGGCGGCGTCGGCGGTCCCTATTCGCCGACCTGTCCGACCGGCGGCACCACCTACGCCTATCCCTTCCGCAATCCTTGCCTCGCCCTTGAGGATCGCGTGACCAATCTCTTGGGCCTGCTGACCGATGCCGAGAAGGTGTCGCTGCTCACCGAGCACCAACCCGCCATTTCTCGGCTGAACATCGCAGCCTTCACCACCTTTACCGAAGGCATCCACGGGCTGGGCTGGGCCGCCGGCGTGGCGGCCGTCCTCTCGACCCAGTTTCCGCAGGCTTCGGGCCTGGGCGAAACCTGGGATCCCGATGTGCTGACCCAGGCATTTGCCGAGGTGGGAAACGAGGCCCGCGTGTACTTCGTGAAGAACAAGGGGCAGCAAGTCGGCCTGGCCCTGCGCGCGCCCGTGGTGGACCTGTCGCGCGATCCCCGCGCCGGCCGCGCCGAGGAGAGTCTGGGCGAGGACCCGTACCTGGTCGGCGAGCTGGCCAAGGCTCTTGTGCGTGGCCTGCAGGGTAGCAACCCGCTGGCCCTGCAAGAAGCCGCAACCATGAAGCACTTCTTTGTCTACAATCAGGAGCAAAACCGCGGCAACAACAATGTGATTGTCGACGACCGGAACCTGCGCGAGTACTACCTGGTTCCTTTCTACGAGACCATCGTGAACGCCCACGGACAATCGTTCATGACGTCGTACAACGCCGTCAACGGGGTGCCAGCCACGTGCTCGCCATTGCTCAAGAGTGTCGTGATCGCAGAGTGGGGGTTCGACGGAATGATCTGCACCGATGCGGATGCCATGCAGGCGACCTACCAAAGCTACAAATACTTCCCGAGCCTGGAAGCCGCGGCCGCGGGGGTGGTCAAGGCTGGCACCGCTGTCATGTTGTCGGGGAACGCGGCAGCCATGCAGCAGGCCTACACCGACGGGCTGCTCACCACGGCGGATATGGATGCCGTCCTCCGCGGCAACTTCCGCATGCGCTTTCGTCTGGGGGAATTCGATCCGACCTCGCCGTACTCGACGGTCGACGGAAACTCGACACCTTGGACCAGCGACAGCGCCAAGGCGCTCGCGCGCCTGGTGACCCAGAAGTCCATTGTGCTGTTGAAGAACGACGGAAACCTGTTGCCGCTCGACAAGACCACCGTGAAATCCTTGGCCGTCATTGGTCCCAATGCCGACGTGGACATCTCCGACTGGTACGGTGGCAAGCCGCCCTACACAGTCACCGCGCGGGCTGGGATCACGGCCGCGGTGGGCACCGGCGTAAACGTGCAGTATGCCCTGGACAACACCGGCGGCCAGGCAGTCAAGATCGCGACGGGCGCGGACGCGGCCATCGTGGTGGTCGGAAACGACCCGACCTGCGGCAACACGACCTTTGGTAACTGCACGAACCCCTATGACAGCAAGGAATCCGTGGACCGCGTTTCGATCGATCTCGATCCCAACCAGGTGACGCTGATCCAGGCGGTGTTGGCCGCTAACCCGAAGACGATCGTGGTGGATATGTCGAGTTTCATGCAAGCCATTACTTCGGTGCAAAGCAGTGTTCCCGCCATCATCCACATCACCCATTCCAGTCAGGAACTGGGCAACGCCTTGGCCGACGTGCTGTTCGGCGACTACAATCCGGCCGGCCGGACCTCGGTGACCTGGTACAAGGCCCTGACCGACATCCCCGCCAAGACGGATTACAACATTCGCAATGGTCGGACGTACATGTATTTCCAGGGCACGCCGCTCTACCCGTTCGGATTCGGGTTGAGCTACACGACCTTCACCTACTCCGCCTTGCGACTGAGTGCCGCAACCCTGGCGTCGGGCGGTTCGGTCACAGTCAGCGTGGATGTGACCAACAGTGGCACGCGCGACGGGGATGAGGTGGTCCAGCTCTACGTGAGCTATCCGACCACCACAGGTGTGCCTCGCCCGATCAAGCAGCTACAGGGGTTCCAGCGGGTCACAGTGCCGGCCGGGCAGACCCAGACCGTGGCCTTGACTCTCAATTACAGCCAGCTCGCCTACTGGAACACGACCACGAGCGCTTTCACGGTGCAGCCCGGCACTGTGCACCTGATGGTGGGCGGCTCGTCGGTCGACAATCGCTCTGTCGCCGATCTCACCGTACAGTAGTCAGATTTCGGCTGCGCCGGCGTTGGCCGGCGAAGGCGCCCGCGACGAGTCGGGACCACGCCAGCGCCTTCGGGCGGCGATGCAAGAACTGACCAGAGCCGCGGCTATCGCCACTGACGCCCACTGTCCCGTCGACAGTCCCAGCGCGTGGCCGCGTTCGCGATCGCCGCGAAGAAACTCGATGAAGAAGCGACCAGCGGCGTACACGCCGACGAAGATCGCGAAGGCGCGGCCATCGCGCCGGCCACGCGCCAGGGGCAGGGCAGCCAAGGCAGCGGCGAGCAGGCCCAGCGCAACTTCGTACAGTTGCGTGGGGTGCACCGGCAGGCTGGGCGCGCCGAGCGGGATGAAGCCACGGCGTGCGTGATCCAAGGCTGCCAGGCTGCCAGGCGGAAAACGAACGCCCCAGGCGTGCGCGGTCGGCAGCCCATAGTCGCAGCCGGCGAGAAAGCAACCCGTGCGCACCAGCGCGAAGGTCAGGCCGGACCCCACGGCCACGCGATCGAAGAATGCAGCCATCGGCTGACGGACGGCCGTCAGGTACAGCGCAGCGGCGCCGATGGCGCCCAGCAAACCGCCGTGGGCAGCGCGACCCGAGTGAACGACCGGACGCCACGAGCCAGCCGCCAGCGCCAAGGGTAACGCGCGTGCCGCCTCGAACAGGTAACCGCCCGCCAGCGCACCCAGGTAGGCGCAAGCGATGGCTCGCGCGGTATACACGCGCGACGCTCGGTCGCGCGCGGCCAGCCGGAGCGCGATGGCCGAGCCTGCCAGGGCGGCGATTGCCGCGAGCTTGAAGTACTCGGGAACCAGCCATCCGGGCAGGCCGTGCCGTGCCAGCCAGGCGACCACCAGCGGTCTCAAAACTGCCTCCGGGACAGCAAGAACGCCAGCGGGGCGAGAAGCCAGACCAGGGTTCCGGACTTCTTGCGCCCACCCCCGCGTGACACTTGGCAATTTGCGGCTGAGTCGCTGCCGTCAGCGGCGGCGTTGCAAGCATCGCCACCGTCGTCGGCAGTGCTGTTGCAGGCATCGCCACCGTTGTCGGCGGTATCGTCGCTGCTGTCACACGAATCGCTGCTGCCGGTATCGGCGCTGCTGGCGGCACAGGCGTCTGCGCAGGCGGAGCACGAGTCCCCTGGGTTCGCATTATCCGGCGACGACGACGAAGGCTCGCCCGCATCGAACTGAACGCCGCGGAGAACAGCCTTGGAAGGGAGATGGGGAGAGCTTGGCGCCTCGGCCGTGGCCGTCTCTGTGTGCAGTGAAGCGCCCGGCCCTGCCGGCCTGGAAGCCACCAACGTCCCTGACCCGCCGCTGGATGATCCGGCCACAGAGCCGCCGTCCGCATTTTCCCCAGCGTCGGGAGCGAGGCCGACCAGCCAGGCCGCATTGACGTAGATCGTGTCGTCAATCGCGACCACGCCGACCGGCCAGCCGACCACGCGGGCCAGATGCTGCGCTCCGGAAGCTGCCAGCAGGGCGCGCACCACCGTGCCCGCCTCGGTTTCCAACGCCAGCGTCTCGATCGCCGCGGTAGCCGCTGCAGACACGCCTGCGACGGGCGGCAGGCCTGGCGTATCGGGTGAGGTCGCGCGATCCACCATCGGCTGCGCCAATCCGTTGCCGATCGTTCCCGCCATGAGCGGTTCGGCCTGACGGCGCTGGCGCGCCCGATCCACCGCGACCACCATCGCCGCCGGCGTTCTGGCTTCGCCGATCTCGTCGACGGCGACGTCGTTCGCGCGCGCAGCTTCGAAGCGCGCCGCCAGCGCCATCCTCGCTGCCTCGGGCAGCAAGGCAACCGTCTCGGGGTCGGCGCCCAGCGCGTCCCGCAGCGGCAGTTCGTCGAAGGGCGGCGGACCCTCGTCGCAACCGGCGAGCAGGATCAGCAGACAAGCGCTCTTCAGTCGCATGGGCACGCACCTAGGCAAGCCCAATGCCAACGACCTGCGGCCCTATCCAGCAGCGCGCGCCTCGCGGGGCGTGTGCAAGCCCCCTTGTCAGCGGTCTGCGAGGGAAAAGCCTTCACGGTGTGGTGTGCTCTTTCGGCCCACCGCCCGCGGTTCAGCTTGGCAGCCGATCCCACCGGGCAGGAGCGATTCTCAGATTCCGGCTGCGTCGGTGGGACCGCTTTCATTCGGCGCATTGCCCGCCAGCCGTCGGGCGATGCGCTGCTGGTAGCGCGTTTCATAGAGCTGCGCCAGGGCCAGAAATAACGTCATGATGAGCGGGCCGTAGAGAATCCCAGGCGCGCCAAAGCCGAGGATTCCACCCAGCAGGCTGAGGAAAACCAGCAGGCTGTTCATGCGCATGGACGATCCCATCAGGCGCGGCTTGAGCCCGTATTCGAACAAGAACGACTGTCCCATGCAAAAGATGAAGAAGCCCACCGCGACCGCGTGCCGACCCGCGAACCACAGGTAGAAAGTCGCGGGCACCACCACCGCGGCCACGCCGACCAGGGGAAGGAAAGCTGCCACCGCCATCACCAGGCCCCACAACACGGGCGACGGCAGTCCCACCACGGCCCAGGCCAGCCCAGCCACCAAACCCTGCAGCGAGCTGCCGATGCCGTTGCCGATCAGGATGGCTCGTCCCACCTCGCCCAGCTTGTTGATGAAGAGCTGGTCTTCGTCGCCTGCCAGGGGTGACAGGCGAAACACGTAGGTGCGCAACTTTTCTCCCTGCATGAGCAGGTAGAAAATCGAGAAGAGCGTGATGACTCCGTGAAGCCCGAACTGCAACACGCCAGACAGGAATGCGTTGGCGCGTTTGTACAGACCTTGACTCAGACTGCGGGCTACCTCGACCACGGCGTCCTGCACAGCCTCGGGCGAAATGGGCAGACCCGTACGCTGCGCAAAAGCCGCGAGCGATCGCGCCACGCGGCCGTTCTCGCTGGTCCAGTCGTTGATGGTGACATAGGCCTCGGGCCCACCCCAGGTCACTGCCGCGCGCCGGATATCAGCCAGCAAGGACGAGCCAACCAGACTTACGGGGATGGCCACGACGATCATCAGGACAACGACGGTGAGTGCTGCTGCCAAGACCGGCCGATTTCCCAGCGCGCGCAGCAGCCGCTCGTAGTGCCGCGAGAGAAGCAGCACGGCCACTAGGGCGATGACCATGTCACCCAGGAACGGCAGAAGCACGTAGCCCACCGCGATCAGGGCCGCGCTGAAGATGATGAGAAAGAAATACGGCGCGATCGCTTCGTTGCCGTAGTGGGGCCCGCTGCGAGACGGGCGACGAACAGGGCCAGAATCAGGCGGATCGCTCTGCGGCCCTAAGGGAGGCTTAGGTTCGGTCATGTTGCTATTCCAGAACAGCATAACTCAGCGCAGTCCAGATTGCCCGGCGCGGTGGGATTGGCCGAGATTCACAGGTTGATGTCCACTGCGAAGCAGCCGAAGGAACGAAGCTGAGCCAATGGCCACAATCCCGATGGGTATGCTATATGTCCACCGCTTCATGGACCAAAAGAACACGCAACTTGCGTGCCGCTTCGCACAGTGCGGTTCTCCTCGGCACTGCCTCAGACAAGCTGGGGCGAGCCTCGGAAAGCTGAGATGACCCTGCCATTTCTGGCGCACTTGACCCCAAGCGGCTGGACCTATAGATAAGGCGCACCCGGGCTCCAGAACCCGCGAGGGTTACCCCAAAAGGAATTCATGGGCTTCCAATTCGGCGCAGTGCTCATTTTCGCGGTAGTCGCCGTGCTCTTTGCCCTGGTGGCGCTGCTGATCGGCGCCATCATCCGGCCGCGCTTTCCCAACGCCGACAAAGTCTCCATATATGAATGTGGCGAGCGGCCCGTGGGCGCTGCTTGGTACAACTTCAACCCGCGCTTCTACTTGATCGCGTTGGCCTTCGTCATCTTCGAGGTCGACATCGCGCTCACCTTCCCCGTGGTGGTCGTGTACGCGGATTGGACCAAGAAGGGAAACGGCTGGATTGCTTTGACCGAGCTGGTCCTCTTCACGGTCATCCTGCTCATCGGCCTAGTCTGGGCCTGGGCTCATGGCGATCTGGAATGGGTGAAGAAGTTGTCTGCCGCCGACAAGCCCGCGGGCAGTGAGGCCAACCGAGGCTAGGGACCATCGATGGCAATCACACGAATCATCCAGTCCGGCCCGGGCGCAGGCGTCCTGCTCACCAACACCAACCATTTCGACGACCTCGTCAATCTGGCACGCAAGAACTCGATCCACTACCTGCTCTTCGGGCTCGCCTGCTGTGGCATCGAACTGATGCAGACCGGCGGACCGCGCGCGGATCTGGACCGCTTCGCAGCCGTGTTCCGGGCCAGTCCGCGCCAGGCGGATCTGATGATCGTCGCGGGCACGCTCAGCTACAAGATGGCCGAGCGAACCAAGCTGCTCTACGACCAGATGGCCGAGCCCAAGTACGTGCTGGCCATGGGTTCCTGCGCGAACTGCGGCGGGCTGTTTCAGTGCAGCTACGCCGTGGTCAAGGGCGTGGACAAGATCATCCCCGTGGATGTCTACGTGCCCGGCTGTCCGCCCCGGCCCGAGGCGCTGACCGAAGGCCTGATGCGCATCCAGGACATCATGATGAGCGAGCGCTGGTGGCGCGAGAAGCGCCGGCCGCAGAGCGGGACCAAGTAGCATGAACGCGCAGGAGATTCACTCCAAGCTCAAGGCCCAGTTCGGCGACGCCGTGGGCGAGCTGACCGAGGCGAAGATCGATCCCTTTGTGATGGTCAAGTTCGACAAGATCGTCGAGATCTGCCGCTTCGCCAAGGACGAGGCGGCGCTGGATTTCAACTATTGCGAGGACGTGACCGGCATCGACTGGCCGACGCGCAACGTGATCGAGGTCGTGTATCACCTGTTTTCGCTCAAGCACCGGCACCAGATCGTGCTCAAAGTCGAGGCCGATCGCAGCCAGCCCTCGGTGCCGTCGGTGCAGGGCGTGTGGAAGGCGGCCAACTGGCTGGAGCGCGAGGTCTACGACATGTTGGGCGTGAGTTTCGTCGGTCACCCGGACATGCGGCGCATCCTTTTGCCCGACGACTGGGTGGGCCATCCCCTGCGCAAGGACTATCAAGAAGCAGGCGGATACCACGGGGTCAGCAACACGCGACCGGATCCGCTGGTGAGGCTGGACCAGAAGGTCGAAGAGGAGCGCAAGGCGATTGCAGCCGCAGCGCCACCGCCACAGCCACCGGCACCGGCAGCGAGCCCGGCCACGGTTCCGGCTCCGGCCCCGGCTCCGGACAAGAAGGAGTCGCCCAATGGCTGAGACAGTCGGACGGCGAATCCTTGGGCGCATGAGCCCGTCGGACGAAGAGATCGTCATCAACTTCGGGCCGCAGCACCCGTCGACCCACGGGGTTATCGACTTCGTCACGCAAACCAACGGCGAGATCATCCGCCGCTCGGTCCCGGACATCGGGTACTTGCACCGCGGGATGGAAAAGATTGGCGAGACGGTCGGCTACCCGGGCTTCATGCCGTTCACCGACCGCATCGACTACCTGGCCGCCATGTTTGCCAATGAAGGCTACGCCATGGCGGTCGAGCGCCTGCTCAAGATTGACGTTCCTCCGCGCGCCAAGTATTTGCGGGCCATCGCGGGCGAGCTGTGCCGCATTTCCAACCACTGGGTGGCGGTCGGCACCATGGCGTCTGACATCGGCGCTTCCACGCCGCTCACCCACGCCCTGCGCGAGCGCGAGGCCATCAACGATCTCTTGGAAGAACTCTGCGGGGCGCGCCTGACCTTCAACTATGCCCGCATTGGCGGCGTTTCGTTCGACGCGCCCGAGGGCTGGGGCGAGAAGATCCTGAACTACCTGGAGCACCTGGAAAGCTACATCCAGGAATATGACCGGCTGATCTCGCTCAACCAGATCTACGTCAAGCGGCTGGCCAACGTCGCCGTCATCAGCCCCGACAAGGCCATTGCCTACGGCCTGTGTGGACCCAATCTGCGCGGCTCAGGCATTTCCTGGGATGCCCGCCGCGACCTGGCCTACGGCGCCTATCCCGACTTCACCTTCGATGTGCCCGTCGGGCAAGGGAAGATGGGTGCCGTGGGCGATTGTTGGGATCGCTACGCCGTGCGCGTGCTGGAGATGCGGGAGTCAGCCAAGATCATCGTCCAGGCGCTGGCCAAACTGCCCGAAGGCGAGATCATGGCCAAGGTCGCGCGCAAGCCAAAGCCCGAGCCGGGCGAGGCCATGGGTCGGGTGGAATCCGCGCGCGGCACCATGTGCTACTACGTCGTGTCCGACGGGTCGGAGAAGGCTTATCGGGTGCGCGTGCGCACCGGCAGCTTCATGGCCATGGGAATCATCGAAGAGATGTCGCAGGGATTGATGATTGCCGACTTGATCGCGCTCATCGCTTCGCTGGACGTCGTTGCCCCGGAGATTGACCGGTGAAGATCACGAGCGCTCTCGACTCCACGTCGCTGACCACGCGCTATCCGAAGACGGCGCTTTTCACCACGCTGTTCTTCATGGTGGCGCTGCCCTTCGTGCTCTACCTGGTGCTGCTGCTCATGTTGCCGTTCAACCGGCCCGAAGCGTTGGACGCCGTGGCGCAACGGCTGGGCTGGGACCTCGCACACAGCCCATTTCGCGACACCTGGTACGGGGTCATTCTGCTCGTCGAGGCGACCTTCGTGTCGCTGTACACCGCGGTGTTCGCCGGCGTCACGACCTGGGTCGAGCGTCGCATCGCGGGACGCATGCAGAGCCGCATCGGCCCCAACCGGCCCGGCGTGTTCGGGTTCATGTCCTGGGTGGCCGACGCGGTGAAGATGCTCTTCAAGGAGGATCTGATTCCGGCCGACGCGGATCGCTTGCTTTTCCGGGCCGCGCCCTACTTCTCCATGGTCGGGCTGACCCTGCCCTTTGTGGTCTTGCCCTTTGGCGAAAGCGTGGTGGTGGCCGACCTCAACGTGGGCGTGTTCTACCTGACCGCAACCAGTGCCTTCATCGTCGTCGGCATCCTGGTGTCGGGCTGGGCTTCCAATTCCAAGTGGGCGCTCTTCGGCGCCGTGCGCGGGGCGGCCCAGGTCGTGTCCTACGAAATTCCGGCTGGCATCGCCATCATGGTGCCGGTCATGATGGCCGGGACCCTGTCCATGCAGGGAATCATCCGCGCTCAGGGCGGCTGGCCCTGGCAGTGGTTCGCGTGCCAGAACCCGGCGGCCTTTGTCGCGTTCTTCATTGCCCTGACCGCCTCGCTGGCCGAAGGCAATCGCACTCCCTTCGATTTGCCCGAGGCTGAATCTGAACTGGTCGCGGGCTATCACGCCGAGTATTCCGGCTTCCGCATCGCGCTCTTTTTGATGGTCGAGTGGGCCAACATGTGGATCATGGGCGCGCTCGCCGTCACGTTGTTCCTGGGCGGCTGGCAGATCCCGGGCGTGTCGGTGGAAATGATCAACCAGACCCGTGGCACGGATGTTTTCCCGACGCTGGTGTGGTTCGGTTGGCAGTCCGCTTCGCTGCTGGTGTTCGCGATCAAGACCTGGCTGCTCGTCATCCTGTTCATCTGGCTGCGCTGGACTTTGCCGCGCGTGCGCGTGGATCAGATGATGTCCCTGTGCTGGAAGTACCTCGTGCCAGGCGCTTTCGCCTGCTTCATCTTCACCCTGTTCTGGGTGATGGTTCCTGCGTCGGTGCACCTGGTGTCCGGCGTGGTGATCAGCCTGGGCGTGGCGCTCTTGCTGGTCAAGTTCGCCCAACGCACGCGCAAGAACATCGCGCAGGTCAAAGGCGCGCGGGTGGACCTTTCAAATTGGTAGCTCTTTATGCCTGAAACGGTTCGCAATTACTTCGGTGCCATCAACGACGTCGTACAGACGTTCTGGCAGGGAATGTCCGTCACCCTGTCGCACATGTTCCGGCGCCCCATCACCATCCAATATCCTGACCGCACGAAAAAGCGCGTGGCCGACATGCTTCCGTCGCGCTACCGCGGTTTTCTGGAAGTCGACATGACGGTGTGTACGGGCTGTCTGGCCTGCGCGCGTGCCTGTCCCATCGACGTCATAAAGATTTCAGTCGACAAGGATCCGGCCAACCCCAAGCAACGGGTCGTCACCCAGTTCGACATCGACGAGTCCAAGTGCATGTTCTGCGGCCTGTGCGTCGAGCAGTGCCCGACCGGCGCCATCGCGCACACGCGCGAGTTCGAGTCGACCGTGAGGGTGGTGGAGAATCTGGTCTTCCGCTGGGTGCCCGATGCGGCCAAGCCGGTGCCCTTTTACCGACCGGTCAAGGGCCAAGATGCGCCGCGCGCGCCAGTGGGCTCGCTCATGCGCGTGTATCTTGCCTCGCAGGTGTGGGCCGCGCCGGCCCCGGACTGGGCCGCACCCGGCAAGGACAAGGGCTAGCCATGTACACCAACCTTGCGGTCTTCTATCTGTTTGCCCTGGCGGCGGTCGTGGGCGCGGCTGGCGTGCCCATGTCTAAGAACATCTTCTGGAGCGCCATGGGTCTGCTGTCGGCGCTGGTCGGCGTGGGCGGCCTGTACGTGCTGCTGTCGGCCGACTTCCTCGCGGTCACGCAGTTGCTGGTGTACATCGGCGGCGTGCTGGTGCTGATCATCTTCGCGGTCATGCTCACCAGCCAGATCAAGGAGATCGAGGTTTCCAACCAGAACGTCGGCTTGGTTTCGGGTGCGATTCTGTTCGTGCTGACCGGCACTCTGCTGTCCTTTATCGCCATCTGGGCGCCCTGGAAGGTCGTGGCGCAGCCGGAAAGCCATGAGACATCCGCGGCCATTGGCAACGGCCTTCTGGGAAACTGGTTGCTGCCTTTCGAGGTTGCCTCTGTGGTGCTGCTGGCCACGTTGATTGGCGCGATCGTAATTGCGCGCAAGGAAATCAAAGAGGACTGACATGATGGGGCACCTTTCATTGAGCCATTTCCTGGTCGTGGGCGGCCTGCTCTTTTGCTTCGGCCTGATGACCGTGCTCACCCGGCGCAATGCCGTCGCGATGCTCATGGGCATCGAGCTGATTCTCAACGGCGCCAATGTCAACCTGGTGGCCTTCAACCACTATGTGGCGGGCGGCCTGTCCGGGCAGATCTTCGCGCTTTTCGTCATCGTGCTGGCGGCTGCCGAGGCCGCGGTGGGCCTGGCCATCATCCTGGCCATCTACCAGATGATCCGCAACATCGACACAGCCAACATCGCCTCGCTGAGGCAGTAAGAGCTGGCCATGGAACACGCCGTACAACAGCTCGCCCCGCTGGCCGTCACCCGCGTCGGCTTTCTCTGGCTGATTCCTTTCTTCCCGCTTTTGGGCGCCGTCATCAATTCGACCTGTGGGTGGTGGCTGCAGCGCAAGCTGGGCAAGGCGGTCAATCACAGCATCGCCATTGGCGCCATGGTGCTGTCTTTTGCCGTGGGCTGCTTCGCCTTTGCCCAGATGCTGGGTCTGCCGGGCGAGGAACGCTTCCTGCAGAACACACTGTGGACAGTCCTGACGGCCGGTCCTGTGCACGTGGACCTGGCCTTTGCCCTGGATCCGCTGGGCATGATGATGGTCCTGGTGGTGACCGGCATCGGCACGTTGATCCACATCTTCTCCGTTGGCTACATGGCCGACGAGCCTGCCTACTGGCGCTTCTTCGCCTATATGAACCTGTTCGTCTTTTCCATGTTGTTGCTGGTCATGGGCGACAACTTCGTGATCATGTTCTTTGGCTGGGAAGGCGTGGGCCTGTGCAGCTACCTGCTGATTGCCTTCTGGTACACCGATCCAGCCAAGGCGGCGGCGGGTATGAAGGCCTTCGTGGTCAACCGCTTTGGCGACTTCGGTTTCCTTCTGGGTCTGTTCTTGCTGTTCTGGAGCCTGGGCGGTGTTTGGCGCGAGTTGCCGACCGGAAAGCTGAGCTACCAGGCGAGTGTGCCCGGGCAGCAGCTGCGCATTCTTTCGGGTGAGCCTGCCACCAATAGCGCCGAAGCAGAGCATCGAGAGACCACCATCGACATCGGCCCCACGCTCAACTTCCGCCAGTTGCGCGATCAAGTGGTCATACAGGCCACCGGCGTAGCCGAGCGGCTCTTGCACCAGAGGCTTTTCGGCATCGGGCTGCTGGCCCTGGTGAGCGTCCTGCTGTTCGTGGGCGCCATGGGCAAGAGCGCCCAGTTTCCCCTGTCGGTGTGGTTGCCTGACGCCATGGCCGGTCCTACGCCGGTCTCGGCTTTGATCCACGCGGCCACCATGGTCACAGCCGGCGTGTACATGGTCGCGCGGCTCAATTTCATTTTTGCACTTTCACCCACGGCCATGGGTTGGGTCGCGCTGATAGGCACACTGACCGCTCTGTTTGGCGCATCGATCGGCTTCTTCCAGTACGACATCAAGAAGGTGCTGGCCTACTCCACTGTGTCGCAGCTTGGGTTCATGTTCATTGGCGTGGGCGTGGGTGCCTACTGGGCCGGCGCCTACCATTTGCTCACTCACGCTTTCTTCAAGGCCGCGCTCTTCCTCGGGTCGGGCTCGGTGATCCTTGCCTGTCATCACGAGCAGGACATGCGCAAGATGGGTGGGCTGGGCAAGCTCATGCCCATCACCAATAAAACCTATCTCTGGGCGTGCATCGCCATTGCCGGTTTTCCCATTGCCAGCGGCTTCTATTCCAAAGACGAGATCCTGTGGAAGGCCTTTAGCCAAGAACACATGAAGTTCTTGGGCATGCCAGCGGCCTGGCTGGGCCCACTCATCTATTGCGTGGGCATCATCGTGGCCACGGGCACGGCCTTCTACATGTTCCGCAGCTACTACATGACCTTTACTGGCGAGTACCGCGGTGGCCATGGGCACGACGACGGCCACGGGCACGGGGCTACCCCGAAGGAATCGCCGCTGAGCATGACCGGCGTGCTGGTCGTGCTGGCCTCGGGCGCGGTGCTGGCCTCGCTGCTCGGGATTCCGGCTTCGTGGACCAATCGGCCGCCCATCCTCGAACACTTTCTTGAGCCCTCTTTGCCAGCCACGGTTCACTTTGCCGAGCACCCGCACTGGATGGAGTGTTTGTTCCAAGTCATCGGCGTGTCGGCCGGCGCGGTGGGCTGGCTGTTTGCGCGCGCTTTGTACCGCGACGGCAAGAGCCAGGTGCCCGCGCAACTGCTGGCACGCTGGAAGCGCGCCTGGACCGTGGTTTACAACAAGTACTATCTCGACGAGATCTACGGGGCCACGGTGGTGCGCGGCTCGCTGGTGCTGGCGCGCATCTTGTCCTGGATCGACAGTCGCCTGGTCGACGGCGTTGTGAACCTGGCCGGAGCTGTCACGCGACTGGTTGCCAACGTGGATGGCGCCATCGACAAGTACATCGTGGACGGCGCCGTGAATCTAGTCGCCGATTGCACCATCGGGGCCGGGCGTGGCTTGCGCCGCGTGCAGACCGGCCGCATTCAAACCTACCTCTACGGCGCGCTGGCCGGCGCGCTCGTCGTCGTTCTGCTCAACTTCCTCATCAAGTGACGGGAGCCAACCCTGATGATCAGTCAACAAAACGTTCTTAGCTGGGCCACCTTCTTCCCGTTGCTCGGGTTGGGGCTCATCGTCCTCTTCGCCGCGATTCGCTCGCTGGCCGGCTTGTCCAAGACCGGGCTCGACCAGGCGGCGCGTCTCATCGCCATGGTCACCAGCGGCGGGTCGCTGGCCTGCGCTCTACTGGCCTGGCACTGGTACGACCCGACGGCGGCTGGGACCATGGTCAACGGGCACGCCACGGGCGTCCAACTGGTGCAACACTTCATCTGGATCAAGGCCTTCAACGTCGAGTACCTGATGGGCGTGGATGGACTATCCATCTCAATGGTGCTGCTCTCCGGGCTCGTCTCGTTCGTGGCCACCATCGCGTCCATGCCTTGGTGGGGCGGGGCCAAGTACGCGGACATGGCGGGCATGTCGGGGCACGACGACGGCCATCACCCCAAGCACTTCTCGGTGCGCATGGTGCCGGGCTACATGGCCATGCTGCTGCTCTTGCAGACAGGAATGATGGGCACCTTCGTCTCGCTCGACATGTTCCTGTTCTACGTATTTTGGGAGGTGATGCTGCTCCCGATGTACTTCCTCATCGGCATCTGGGGCGGCCCGCGCAAGGAGTACGCGGCCATCAAGTTCTTTCTGTACACCCTGGTCGGCTCGGTACTGATGCTGCTGGCGGTGATTGCCATCTATTACAGCAGCCACGCGGCCATGCTGGCCGATGGCACCATGTCGACCGGGCACACCTTCAACCTGCTCGCGCTGGCGCAGCAGGGCCGCGAAGGCGTATTCAGCCACGCGGCGCCCATCCTGGGATTCGCCTTCACCAAGATCATCTTCGTGGCGCTGTTCATCGGGTTCGCCATCAAGATCCCGATGTTCCCCTTCCACACCTGGTTGCCCGATGCGCACGTCGAGGCGCCCACGCCGGTTTCCGTGATCCTGGCCGGCGTTCTCTTGAAAATGGGCCCGTACGGCATCCTGCGCTTCAACTATCCGCTTCTGCCCGACGCCACGGCCTGGGCCGCGCACGCCATCGCTGCTTTCGGTGTCATCAACATCATCTACGCCGCGTTCGTGTGCCTGGCGCAGACCGACCTCAAGAAGCTCATCGCCTACTCATCGGTCAGCCACATGGGATTCACCCTTCTCGGCATGGCGGCGATGACCCCGGCGGGGATCTCGGGCGCCGTGTTCAACATGTTCTCGCACGGGATCATCTCGCCCATGCTCTTCCTTATCGCCGGCGTGATCTACGACCGGGCTCACCACCGCGAGATCGCGCGCTTCGGCGGTCTGGCCAGCGCCATGCCCGAATACGCCGCCATGACCGGCCTGGCCTTTTTCGCCTCGCTGGGCCTGCCTGGCATGTGTGGCTTCATCTCCGAATTCATGGTGCTGACGGGAACATTCCCCACCTTCATGCTGTTCACGGCCATATCGGCCACCGGCGTGATCATCACCGCGGCCTACTATCTGTGGGCCATTCACCGCGCCTTTTTGGGAAAACTCAATCCGCTCTATCAGGGGTATCCCGATCTGGTGTGGCGCGAGCGTCTGGTGCTCTATCCCCTGGGCGCCATCGCCATCGTGCTCGGCTTCTATCCCTACGCCATTCTCGACGTGATCAACACAACCCTGTTCGGCCTGATTGCGGGCATTCGACCGCTGTAGCGGCCACTGCCTGGGGAAACCATGATTCAAGAAAACCTCATCAGCACCTCGTGGTTCTTGCCCGAGCTGGGCCTCACCGCGGGCATCATGCTGATGTTCTTGCTCGACCTGGCGTGGAAGCAGCACCCGCGCCGCGTGCTGTTTCTGACCATCGGCAGTTTGTTCTTCCTGGCTCTGGCCGGGGTGCTGCTGGCGAGGCAGCCATCTGCGCCGCGCTTGCTGTTCAATGGGATGATCGCCAACGATCCCTTTGCCACCTTCTTCAAGTGGCTGTTCCTGGCCGCCGCCGCACTCACCGTGCTCATCGCCGCGCGCTCGACCGAGTTTGGCCGCAATCAGATCGGCGTGTTCTATCCCCTGCTGCTGGCCATCGTGCTCGGCATGTTCCTCATGGCCAGCGCGACGGATCTTCTGATGATGTACCTGGCGGTCGAGCTGGTCTCGCTGGTCAGCTACGCGTTGGCCGGCTACCGGCAAGGCGATCGCAAGGCCGCCGAGGCCGCGCTCAAGTACGTCATCTACGGCGGCGTGGCTTCGGGGATCATGCTGTTTGGTATGAGCTACATCTACGGGCTCACGGGCAGCACCAGCCTGCTCGGCCTGGGCGCGGCGCTCGACAGCGCGAGCCTCGCCGCCCTGGCTGGCCCCGGGCAAACCGCTTTGCGCGTGACCCTGGTGGTGGCCGTGGTCTTCGTTCTCTCGGGCGTGGGCTACAAGATCGCCAGCGTGCCCTGGCACATGTGGTGCCCGGACGTGTACGAAGGCGCGCCCACTCCCTTCACCGCGTTCCTTTCCGTGGGCCCCAAGGCCGCAGGATTTGCCCTGGCCGTGCGGTTCTTCTGGTCGGCTCTGGCCGGATCGCCCTCGGGCGAAGGGCCGGCCGTTTTGACCCTGGGACTATCCGACTTGCCCTGGCCTGCGATCATCGGCGTGCTGGCGGCCGCGACCATGACGCTGGGGAATCTCACGGCCATCGTGCAGAACAACCTCAAGCGCCTGCTCGCCTACTCCTCGATTGCCCACGCTGGCTATGCCTTGATGGGCCTGTGTGCGGCCTCGACCCTGGGCATGCAAAGCGTGATGATCTACCTGCTGGTGTACCTGGTGATGAACCTGGGCGCCTTCCTGGTGGTCATCGTGGTGGCACAGGCCACGGGCTCGGAGTCGATCGACGATTACAAGGGCCTGGCGCGACGCCACCCGCTGTCAGCCATCGCTTTCGCGATTTGCCTGTTTTCTCTCACCGGGCTGCCGCCTTTCGCGGGCTTCACCGGCAAGTGGTACCTGTTCGTGGCGGTGCTGCAGAACTACGCCCTGCCAGGGGGCGGCTGGTACGCAGCCCTGGCGGTAATCGGTGCGCTCAACTCGGCGGTGTCGCTGTACTACTACATGCGCGTGGTGCGGGCCATGTTCCTGGATGCGCCGGTGGGCCAGGTTACGGTGCGGCCGCATCTGAGTTACCAGCTCATGCTGGGGGCGTTTTCCGTCGCGCTCTTGCTCTTCGGCGTGTGGTGGAACCCGCTGGTGGCGTGGAGCCAGCAGTCGCTGATCTTCCTGCGCGGATAGACCGGCGCGCACCGCTCAAGGCTGCATCAGCCGGAGACGCTTGAAGTAGTCGCGGTAGTAGCCGCGGTCACGCGCGAGCAAGCGATCGGCCATGCAAGTCGCGTGGGCGCCAATGAGGAAGTCGGCCACCACTCGGGCCCCGCCAGACCGTCGCTGCTCGATGTACGTCTGCAACATCTCGCCCGCAAGAAGCGCACTTTCGCGAGTCGAAGGCACGAACTCCAGATTCCAGTCGAACAAGAACTCGTCGATCTGGGATTCCTGCAAGGCGGGCCGGACCTCGGCGAGTACGCATTCGCACAAGATGAGCGAACCCTCTGCCGCGGCTCGCCTCAGTGCACCCTCCGAACGGTCGGCGAACCGGACATCATTGACGATCACGTCCAGCAGCACGCTGCTGTCAACTGCGGTGCGCACCCACTCCCCTTACGCGCGTGAGATACTCGTCGACGGTGGCCTTGCCAGGAAGGCGCCCGCACCCGCGCCACTTGCGGAAGGCATCCACGGCAATCGACTTCGTCCCCACCAGACGTCCATTCTCCGCACAGAACTCGATCAGTGTCCCCGGACGAAGGCCGAGCCGCTCGCGCAGGGTCTTGGGAATCGTGACCTGGCCCTTCTCGGAAACAGCCGATTTCATACCTAGAGGGTAGTCATTCCTACCGCACCAGTCAATCTCTTCTCCGTCCCCGATCCTGAATCCCTCCGCACCACGCGGGCCTGTATTGTAGGTGGCCTGCCTTTCGCGCACCATAGCAAAACGCCAGCCGCATCTCTGCGGCTGGCGTTCGGTGGGTATCGCTATGAGGCTAGGCTAGAACGTCGCTATTGCCATGTGCAATTGACCTGACTCGCCGGGGCCGAGCTACCCGTCAAGAGGACGTTGGCTGTCCCGGAGCCGCAGTTCACCACGTCGCTGGTGCCCTGTGATGCGTCGATGGTGTTGACACCCTCTTGGCCGTACAGGTTGTTGGTGCCGGCGCCGCCAACGATGAAGTCGTTGTCAGTCTGGGTGCTCAGCAGGGCTGTGTCCGCGGCGTCGTTGCCGTAGATGGTGTCGTTGCCATCCTGGCCGTAGAGGTAGTCGTTGCCCGCGCGGCCCCAGATGGTGTCGTCGCCGGCTCCGCCCCAGATCACGTTGTCCTGGGCGTCCCCGTACAGCGTGTCACCGTACGCAGTGCCGATGATGCTGCGCACGTTCGCTACCCCACTCGTGGCCACCAGGACATCGCATTCGCCGCCGGCGATGTCACCCATCGGATGAACTCCCGTACCAGTACAGGTGCCCGACACGTTGGCCAGGTCGACCCATACCGCGGCGCTGTGGTCGCTGTAGTCCAGGACATCGTTGGTGGCAGTCGTCCCGGCCTTGGCGAAAGTCGAGCTGCAGGCCGCCGACACCCAGGGAACCACCGGCGCACTCGCGGACACCGCCGCGACGCAGTTCACGCCCGCGCCATCGATGCTGTCGTTGCCAAGACCGCCGCGGAGGGTGTCGTTGCCGTCGCCGCCCTTCAGGAAATCTGCGCCAGCGCCGCCAACGAGAACGTCTTTGCCAGGACCGCCGTAGAGGTAGTCGGCCAACAAGCCGCCGGTCAGGGTGTCATCGCCAGCCATTCCCATCAGGACGTGGGCCACGGCATTCGACAACGAGGCGTTGAGGGCATCTCCGGCCGTGCCGCCGACCACGTTTTCCACGTCCGCGGCGATGTCGTCACCCTCTTTGGCCGCGATGTCGCCATCGTCATAAACGCCGGTCGCGGTCATCCCGCTGAGACTGCTGGGGGAGGTGGTGGGGAACGCGGTGCTGTTGCTTGCGGTGATGAGGTGCTCGTCGCCTGCTCCCAGGGTGTCGTTGATCAATGAGACAATAGCCGTGGCGCCAGGATCGATGGCAGTAATGGTGAATGTCGCACCGTGCGCGGCCGCAATGGCGGCGTAGGCGGCCTTTGCGACATCGTTCGCGGTCGCTGCTGCGCTGATATTGATGCGAGGATCTGTTCCGTTGGTGTTGACGAAGCCTGTGCCGGCAGTCGCCGTTTTGCTAAGGCTGCCCGAGGTCGTCATCACGGGGAAAGCGATCGCAAAGTGGCTGCCATAACTGGCGCCGGTGTCGGCCAAAGAAACGACCGCCGTTGTCGGGGGTGTGGCGGTTACCGCTATCGCCGCAGTGTTGATGGCGGTTGCGATCGCCTGCGCGACTACCGTGGGGGTCGCCGAGGCCCCGCCAGTGGGAGTGATCACGGGATAGCTGGAGCTGTTGGTGAGCGTGCCACCCATGTCGAATATGAAGATGGTCGTCACGTTGGCATCGTCCGTTATCGAAAGCGTGTCATTGGTAGTAACTGTACTTGCAGTGGTGCCAGCAACCGTGATTGACCCCGTGCCGTGCACATTCGCGGTCTTCTGGAAGCTGAACACCGTGGCCGCGTTCGCGCCGTCGTTTATGGTCAGAGTGTCGTTGTCAGCGATCGCGGTCGGTAGCGGAAAGGTCACCGAGCCCCGTGCGGCTGCGCCGCCCAGGGACACGTTTACCGAGGTCGTTCTGACGCTGTAGTCAACGGTATCGGTGCCAGTGCCGCCCGCGATCTGGTCAGCGGCGAACGCAGCCTGCTGCAGGAACAGGTCGTTGCCAGGCCCGCCGTTGAGCGAGTTGAGCGCTCCGCCTGTCGAGGTGTCGCCGCTGGTGATGGTGTCGTCGCCGTCGCCACCGAACACCGTCATGCTGATGCTGCCGAAGAGAGGACCGACAACCGAGGTCTTGGTGCTACCGACCGCCGCGCCACCCTGTCCCGTGATCACGTCATTGCCTGCGCCAGTGCTGACCTTGACGTTCTCCACATTTGCGAAGCTGATAGCAGGAAAGGCCGTCGCTTTGGCGGGTGCCACCTGGACGGCGGCGTAGGAGAGCCCGCCAGCCTTGGAGCCGAAGGTGATGGTGTCGGCGGCCGGGGTCCCGCGGATCTCGAGCGTGTCGCTTCCTGCCCCGAGATCGATCACCACGCCGAGAGCGGTGGCGCTGCCCAGGCCGAATACGCCAAAGTTGTAGTCGAGAAGCACGGTCTGGGCGCCCGCGCCCCCGTTGATGGTGATCTGCGCAGTGGACGAAGCGGTGCACTCCACCCCTCCTTTGTTGGCGTTCGCCACGACTAGATTGTCGGCCGACCGCAGGAAGAGGTAAGCGGTCTCGCCACTCCCCACGGTGAGGGTCATGTTGTCCGAACTGTCGTAGGAACAGGCAGCGGCAAGCAGGTCGAAGTGGGTTTCGGAGAACCCATCGTACCCGGCGGGATCGAAGTCAATCCCTTTGCCCTTGTCCTGGCCGCAGGCGCAGGCCCCGCTTACTAACAGTGCCAATCCAACTTGAGTGAGTCTCCGCTTTCCGAACATGACGTACCTCCTCGGGTTTGAGACGGAAGTGTCCAGGACGCGCCTTGTTTGCACCCTGGCACGACGGGGACTTCCGTTCTCGTCACCCGCCGCGTTGGGCCTAAAAAATCGGCTTCAGAGCGCTCTTCGACACGCGCAAAACATTCGTTAAGGCAGACTCGACATTAAGGAACTCATGCCGGCAGCCGATAGACTTGCTCGAATGTGCTCCTCTAAGCATCTGACACCCACATTGGCCCTCATCTCTCTCTTGGCGGCCGCCTGCTCGGCGGGAAAATCGGGGAACGGGAAGGACGCCGCACTGGATGGCAAGGCGACAACAGCGGATGCTCAAGTCGACGGAAAAGGCAGTGTGGACGTGGCCCCGCGTGATGTCGCGCCCAGTGTGCGCGACGCTGCAGCAGAAATTTCTGACGCCGCTGTCGTCAAGGACGCGGCTCCTTGGCTCGATGTCGCCATCGATAAGAGCGGGGCGGAGGTGGGAGATGCGAGGATCGCGGTGCGCGACAGCAGCAGTGACTCGGACAGCGAGGGAGAGACGGGCGCATTGCCTGATGCCGGCAAAGATCTTGTGGTGAACGCCAAGGACGCGGCCGCTGATACCCTAAACCCGGACAGCAGGCTTGACGCGCCACCCCCGCCCAATAGCTGCGACAACCCCATCGACATCCCCCTGGACTCGCCCTTCGCCGACCTGGTTCTTAGCACCACGGGCGAGAGCCACAAATTCGACATTCCCTGCGCTCAAGGGGGGCCGGATCTGGTGCTGAGATTCGCCCTGAGCGAAAACTCGGCGGTCTATGCCGATACCTTTGGTGCGACTTGGAACACGGCTCTCTACATCAGCACCACCTGTCCTTCCACCTCGAGCGGTGACAATCCTGACGCTGGCTCACCTGCTTGCAGCGATGATGCCTGCAACACGACCCAGTCACAGGCCTTTGCGGTCCTGTCCACCCAGGTCTATTACCTCATCCTCACCGGGGCCAAGGGCGAATCGGGTGATGTGACCCTGCACTTTCAGCATGCGGGACTGGGAACCGGACTGGTGGCCGGGCTCGCAGCCGGAACAGGGTCGGTCAGTGGAACGACAATCACTCACACCCGCGGCCCGCTCAGCACCTGCGAGGGGGCAGGGCCGTCGGCGAGCTACTGGTGGGTCACCTGCCCTGACTACCTGGGAGGTACCCTCACAGCATCGACCTGCACCGGGACATCGTTCAACACGGTGCTGGCGCTACAGATCCCACGCACGGGATTGGTGGTGTGCAATGGCGACAACTACAATACCTGCGTGGAGCGGTCGCAGATCAGCACGCCAGTGCCGCCTGGGGCTGGACTCCATGCACTAACAGTCGAAGGCAATACCACGGGTGATTTCGGCCAGTACCTCATTACCTATTCAATCCCATAGTCCTGGCCCCTGCCGGGTGTGGAGGAGCAGGCCTTCTCGCGCGGCGAGGCTGAGCCGATACGGTCCAGGACATGGCCTGCTCAGGTGCCGCTCATTGGATGACCCGGCTTCTGGCCCTGCTTGCGCTGGCCTGCCCGGCTTGCCGGATTTTTCCCGAAGCGGCGCCGAAAAATAGCTGTGGTTCAGATTCGGCTGAAGTCTTGGACGCCGGCACAGGAGGCAAGGCCTCATCGAAGACCGACCTCGATGCCAGGGCAGGGGTTGATGGCGATGATGAAATCTTGGCGGCCGGCTTGGACGCCGACACGGATGTCAGCGACGAAAACGACGCCGGTCCTGTCGGCGATGCGAGCGCATCGATACAACCCGTCCTGGGCCCAGACGCCGATTCCAAGGACACGGCCAGCGGATTGATCGGAACAGAGATCCGCAGCGCTTCGAGCACGGGATGGGTGACCGCGACAGCGAGCCAGTTCACTACGGGCGCCCGGACGGAGACCAGCACCAGCACGCCCAGCAGCACGGCTACGCCGCTGGGCACAGACAGCCAGACCGCCAGCGGCTCGACCAGCGCCAGTCAGTCCAGCACCTCTTCGGGCACAGGCTCTGCCAGCGCAACTGGCAGGGACACGTCCACCAGCACTCCTTCGGGCACCGGTTTCCAAACCGCCACGGCCAGTCTCGCCACATCTACGTCTACAAGTTCCGGCACCTCGTCAGGCACAGCCTCACCAAACGCCACCAGCACCGGCAGCACCACGCCAACCAGCGCCGGGTCAGTGACCGCCACCAGCACACCCACGAGCACGCCGTCGGCCACCGCCACACAAACCACGACGGCGACTGCCACCACGACGATTTCCGTAAGTGGCGTTGGCTTGAACAAGGCGACTGACCAAATCTCGGTCGGCGAGACCGACACCCTGGTCGCGACCGTCTCGCCAGCAAACGCCACCAATCGGTCGGTGACCTGGTCGAGCAGCAGCCCAGACGTGGCCACGGTTTCGGGCTCGGGCCTGGTCAGCGCAGCGGCCTTGGGCACGGCGGTGATCACGGTCACTACCGACGACGGCGGAATGACAGCGACTTGCACCGTAACGGTCGTGATCTCAGCGACTGGCGTCACCCTCAGCCGCGCCACCGCGACTGTTGGCATTGGCGAGACCGTGCCGCTCACTGCCACCGTGGTCCCCGCAAACGCGACCAATCCGGGCGTGACATGGTCGACCAGCGACGCTGGCGTGGCCACGGTTGCGGCCACTGGCCTTTCGGCGGTGGTAACCACGGTCGGCGCCGGAACGGCCGCGATTACCGTGTCAACCCTGGATGGCAACAAGACTGCCATCTGCGTGGTGACGGTGGCCCGCAAGGCTCAATGGGCGAAAGTCCCAGCCAGTGCCACGTCATCCCCGACCTTGTCGGCCGTGGCTGTTGACGGGACTGGCCACATATACGTGGCGGGCATTATTGGCGGCACGGACCCCCATTCCTTCGGGAATTCGGTAACTGCAATTGGTGCGTATTCCGGCAACAACGCTTTGGTCGTGAAGTACGATGCGACCGGGAACGCTTTGTGGGCTCGCACAGTGAACGCTGGGGAGGGCGCATCGGCCTTCTCGGGCCTGGCCACCGACTCGGCCGGCAATGTGTTTGCCGCGGGCACCATCGAGGGGAATACTTCCTATGATTTCGGCAGTTCGGTGCTGGTCGCCTCGCCTTATCGCTGGGGCACCAGTCTTGTGCTGGTGAAATACGACCCGAGCGGAGCGGCAAAGTGGGCCAAAAGCATCATCGCCGGGTCGGGCGACTCGTCGTACGTAGCCGTCACCACTGACTCGTCAGGAAGCCCGTTTGCAGCGGGGTCCATCTCCGGCAGTTTGTCCTATGCCCTGGGAAACGGAGCGACCGCGGGTGGGCCCGACGGGACCAGCCAGAGTGCCTTGCTGGCAAAGTACGGCGCGGATGGAAGCGCACAATGGGCCCGTACCACCATCAGCGGCACCGGTGCGTCAGTCTTCAATGCGGTGGCGGTGGCTGGGACAGGCAATCTATATGCCGCCGGCTATTTCGCGGGAACGCTACCCTTGGGTTTTGGCAACACCGTCACGGCCACCGGGAACTCAATCTTGAATGCGCTGCTCGTCCAGTACGATGCCGGCGGAACGGCGCATTGGGCACGAACCGCGGCCGGCGGTTCCGGCGACACAGGTTTTGCCGCGTTAGCAGCGGATGATGCTGGTGACGTCTTTGTCGGCGGTTGGATCTATGGCAACACAAGCAAGGACTTCGGTTCCGGGGTGGCGGTGGCCGGGGCCTATTCCGCAAGCTCCAGCGTGCTCTTGCTCAAGTACAATTCCAGCGGGATTACCACCTGGGGCCAATCGCTGACCAGCGCCACGGGTCTATCGCAATTTAGCTCTTTGGCGCTCGATCAAACGGGGCATCTGTACGCGGTCGGGGTTGTGGCCGGACCCGGCTCCTTTGCCTTTGGCAGCTCCATCGCGCTCACCAGTGCATCCAACGGCAACGAAGTCTTGCTGGCTAGCTACAACACGGACGGGAAATGCCAGGCGGCCCAGACTGCAGCAGCCGGGGCCAGCATCTCCGGCTTCTCGGCGGTGGCCGCTGACAGCGCAGCCAACATCTACGCGGCCGGCTATATCAACGGCTCCAGCGCTGTCGATTTCGGCAATTCGGTATCGGTAGCTGGTGCCTATTCTAGCGGCGACAACGCCGTTCTGGTCAAGTACCGTTGATATGGGAACCCTGAACGGGTCTTCATGCCCTTTCGCGATGGTCCGCCGACGGTGCACAGCCGGGGCGCTGCGCTGGCGAATTGGGTTGGGAGACTGCGCGCCTTTGCTATAGTGTCGGGCGTGTCTGAGCCCGTCGTCCTGGCCGCCGAAGATACGGCAGAGCTTCCGCAAGACATTCTCGCGATCCGCCCCGGCAGCGCGGCTCGGCCAGGCTCAGTGTCGGCAGTGGCGCGAACGAAGGAGAAGCCGGGGCGGGTCATTCGGTGGCAGCGCTATCGCGAGCGCATCAGCTATTCCTCGTGCAACGAGGACTCGGGCAGTGAGGTGCGAGTTTTGGCTCCTCACGCAGCCAAGCGCCTGGTCGCGATTTGCGCCAGCGGGGGCCGCGTGCTCAACCTGCTGCAGGGCGGGGCCGAGGAAATCTGGGCAGTAGACGTGAATCCCGCACAAACCCACCTCTTCGAGCTCAAGCTCGCTGGGATGCGCAGGCTGGACCACGCCGATTTTTTGTCCTTCGTGGGGGTGCGGGCCTCGCAACGCCGCCTCGATGTCTACGATTCCCTGCGGCCGGCGCTGTCCAGCAGTGCCTGTGCGTACTTCGACAGTAAGTCCTTCCTGGTCGAACGCGGCGTCTTGTATCAAGGCAGTTTGGAACGCTTCTTTGCGCGCTACGTGGCCACCGCCACGCGCTTGCTGCGTCCCCGCTGGGTGCGTCGTCTTTTCGCCTGCACCGATCTGGCGGAGCAGCGGCGCCTGCTGCCCAGCTGGCACGGCCCGCTCTGGCGCCTGGTGGCCAAGACCATTTGTCGCCGCAGCTTCTTCAGTTTCTTCTCGCACGAGCCCGGTTTCTGGCGATTCCTGCCGCCCGAACTCAAGTTGCACGAGCGAATCTTTGGCAACATCGAGCGCTATCTCGACCAGCACCTGGCCCGTGACAACCATCTGCTGTGGCTGGCGTTCTTTGGCCGCTACGGCGACGAGCGCGTGATGCCGGAGTACTTGCGCGCGGAGGGCTTTGCCCGCATCAAACAGGCGCTGCAAAGCGTGCAGGTTCGCGTGGTCAACGGGGACATGGCCAGCGCGCTGCGTGCGGTTCCGTCGCAGTACTTCGATGGATACTCGCTGTCAGATATCTCGGCCTATCTCTCGCACGAGGCTTTTGCGGAAACCATCGAGCAGGTGCTGCGCACCGCCCGGCCGCGGGCGCGCCTGTGCTCGCGCGGGGTCTTCTATCACCGCCCGTTCCTTCCCGAGCACGCCAGCCGGCTGACCCGGAACCACGCGGTCGAAGGACAACTGGAGGCCGACGATCATGCGATGGTTCACTCCTTTGTTGCGGCGGAGGTTCGATGACCGGTGTGCGCCTGTTTCTTGACAAACTGAAGCGCCAGCCCGGCCGTGCCCTGTGGGATCTGACCGTCGACTACGCGACCTACGTGGGCATGTGCCTATTCCTCATCTGGCTGTGGACCATGCGGGCTCCGCTGTGGCTGCTGGGGCGGGCAACTCGTCCGCGGGCGCAGCGGGCGTTGGTGAACGCTGTCGCGCGTGTGGCGCGCGGCTAATATCTGATGGATCCGTTTTCATTCCTCTACTGGCGCTTCCACGCTTTCTTCCGCGATCCCGAGCGCCACGCTCCGCCCGGTCGCGTGATCGTCGCGCCGGCTGATGGCCGCATCCTCTACGTGTCGGAGGTTCCGCCCCACACCATGCCCATGGTGGTCAAGCAGGGAACGGAGATTCCGCTTGCCGACGCGCCCTTCGTGGGTCCCAGCGAGCTGCCTGGCGTTCTGGTCGGCATCTATATGTTCCCCTGGTCGGTCCACGTGAATCGGGCGCCCATCACCGGCAAGGTCACGCACGCCCATACGCGTCCGGCTGTGCACGAGAATGCGTCGATGGCGCGCGCCCTCATGCACCTCATGTGGCACATGCCCATCACCGACGAGGTGCGTGCCTCGGTCGCCGAAAACGCGCGCAACACCCTGGTCTTCGAGGGAGACTTGTCGGTGGCCATGGTGCAGATCGCGGATCGTTATGTGCACCAGGTGGACTGCTTCGTGAATCCCGGGGACGCCGTCACTTGCGGCCAGCGCGTGGGCATGATCCGCATGGGATCGCAATGCGATTTATTCGTGCGACGGATGCCGGGGCTTGAAGTGCTGTGTCGGCCCGGTGATCGCACGCGCGCCGGCGAAACCGTTCTGGCGCGGTACTAGCCGCCTCTCGAGAGTTCGTAGCTGGCTGAGCGGCCGGATTGACGGCGGCGGAGCCGAGGGCCGGAGGCCGGCGGGCCGGGACCGGCCACGGCTCCGGCGAGGCCGTGCGCGAAGCGCACGGGTGGCGGGGGTAGGGCGGGCAGGTCCGAAGTCCCCGAAGGGGGAATCGTGGCCGCGGTGTTGGCACGAATCTGTGGGCCAGGTGTGGGCAGACGCCGCCCTTCGAGGCGGCAAGGAAGGACAACATGGGAAATGTCACCACCTCCTGCGCACCGAAATCGAGAACCGGGATTGAGGGGCTGGATGCGTATCGTGTAGCCGTGGAATTCTATCGACTGCTGCGCAACTCGACCCGCGGCCGGCGCGGCCACGTCATCGACCAATCGTACCGTGCCGCTGAGTCGGTGATCCTCAACATTGCGGAGGCATACCCGATGCCCGGTGCCGACCGAGCACGCCGGTTCCGAATAGCCGGGGCCGAAGCGGCCGAGTGCCACGCCGGACTGGATCTGCTGGAGATCCGGGGTGAGCTGAAAGGCCCGGCTCTGTCCGAGTTGCGCGCGCTGCTGGACCGCACCCGCGCCATGCTCTGGCGCTTGGGCCGGCCGTGAGGTGATCACCGTCGTAGGGCGCCGGATACGTAGCCGGCGCGTTGGGACCTGTGTGGCGAAATCCGGAACTTGGAGTCTCAACCCACACGCCCATTGGCCAAGATCTCGCACTTCCATCGTGAGCGCCCCTCCCTTGACGGCAATCGAACCACGGGTACGGCGATCAAACTAAGGCAAGTCGCCTACCCTAGGTTCTTCACTGCCTCTTTGCGGCCCCGTTTCTGCTGTCGCTCGAAGAACATCGTTCCAGCCTCGTAGTCGAGCACGCTACCAGGCGCGATGCCTGTTCGCTTCTTCCGGCTGTTGAACTGAAGAGTATCTCCCGCGGCGCGGATGGACAGGGTCTCGATCTCCCTCTCGTGCGTCTTCTCCTTGACCACGAAGAAGGAGAAGTACACCAGCTCTCTTGGGTGAGTCTTCAGATGTGACTTCAATCGCGTGAAGATGGCTCCGCGTCCCAGATAGCGGGGCGTGCCCATCGAATCATGGGCTGCGTAGACGCCAAAGGGCTTGATCCCCAGCGTCTTCAACTCCTCCTTGACGCCATCAAGGCAACCGAAGGGCAGCTTCTCGGCCACCACACTAAAGAGAGGGGCTGCCTTTGCGGGCCGCCCTCTACCCCTTTGGAGTTCGCCCGACACGACGGTCCAACCTTCCTTCGACCACACGGTCTTCTTGACCGCCTTCTTGCTCGTAGCCTTGCGGCGCCTCTTCATCATCAACCCTCTACGTCTGTCCGGCGAGCGTCGTGGTCTTGGACGACGCCGGCGACCTAGAAGTATTTTCGCCCTTGAACAGGTACTTTCTCAGATCGTCCATCTATTTCCCTCCCTCAGCGCAAATTTCTGTCTACTTCGGCTTCTTGCCTCTCGCCTGCAAGACCCTGGTGCAGGCAGCGCAGCTACACTGACCAGGATTATCAAGCCCGGTCCAGCGGTTTTCTCCGTCCAGGGCCCATCCATTTGGGGGAACGTAGCCACAGAGGGCGATGCCATCGACCGCAAGATGTACAGTCATCAATTCCTCCTTATCGTCCGCGCGCTTGTTCGCCAATTCGCTTCTTTCGCCACTCGCCGAAGCAAGTCACGAAGCTTTTTCGATTCCGGGTCACGTCGAAGGCCCGCCTCCACGAAATCACCAGCTGCCCGCACATTACCAACAAGCAGTAGGGCCCTCGCAATATTTGCAGCCCAACTCCCTGCAAATGATGGATCTTCCGTTTCGAGCGCTTGGCGAACGCTGGCCACCGTTCCTTCGGTGAGGAGAGTCTTGAGATCTTCCTTCCTCTCTAGATCAGCGAGCGCCCCAATGCGCAGCAATGTAAGCTCGGAATCCTCGTACTTCGGTTTGTGGCCATCGAGAAAGCCAAGAGCGATACGAGGTTTCGATTGTTCGAGAGCCTTAAGGGCGACGTTGAACACGGCCCCGGAATAGGAACAGTCCGTGGGGGAAAAGTTCCGAATGAACATTTCAGCCACTTGGAAATCACTCGTCGCATCTGCGGCCGCGGCCAGCGCCCGCGAGTCCTCGGAATTCACACCCAATGTGCCTCGAACGAGATCTTGCACACCCCTACCTGGCAATCGAGCGCCGCGGTTGGCCAGAGCCGTCAGTTGACCGGTGTAAGCGAACACAGAGAATGGATCCTTCTCCAATAGTTTCGCAAACGATTCTGCTGCTGCTTGGTAGTCGCCAGCTTTCCACTGCGCGGCGGCGATGTCTTCGAGTTTGGGCTGCACCATGTAGCGCCAGCGCCCCTGCTCCTGGACCCAAGTCTGGGTCCACGTGCTCGACGAACATCCCTGTTCGTGATTCTCGAAATGAGCGGAGATCGATACCCGTGCGAAGCTGGTCCCGTCCTTCCGACTTGTCCCAAGAACCTTTGCCTCGCAGGCAAGTAGTTTCCAGCTCTTCCGAGAATATTGGCACGGTCCAACACCAGCCTCCCATTCCACCCTTGGCGTTTCCTTCTGAACCGCGCTAGCCAGAAATCTGTAGGTTCCAACTGCACTCTTGAGCTAGTAGAAGCACTTGGCGGTGGCTTCGATATCGCGGTCATCAACCGCATCGCATGGTGCCCCAACAGTCGCAATCAGGGGAGCCCCATCGTGGCCGTCGCGTGTTCCGTCCGGATTGCACGCCGAAATCGCTACACCGAAACAACAGCCCAACAGGCAGATCGTCAGAAGCTCCGTTGCAACGGCTCCATGTCCCATGGTTGAGGGCCGAGAGAATAGACCCAAAAAGTTCCGACGCACGGGTGGTAGAGCCGCCTCTACTTCGAGCTTCAGCCTTGTGCTCTGGGGCATTGGAGTCTGCGCAGATGACGAATGGCGTGGGGACTTCGGGAGAGTCAGCGCGATGGGAGTCCTTACGGATGGTACCGCGCGAACCTGCCTGAGGTCATCTGGTTTTCTGGGGCTCACCCACTCCTACTTCTCGCCACACCGGTCGCAAGGGCGCCGGTGACGTATCCGGCGCCCGACGACGGTGATCACTTCACGGCCGGCCCAAGCGCCAGAGCATGGCGCGGATTCGGTCGAGCAGCGCGCGCAACTCGGACAGAGCCGGGCCTTTCAGTTCACCCCGGATCTCCAGCAGATCCAGTCCGGCGTGGCACTCGGCCGCTTCGGCCCGGGCTATTCGGAATCGGCGTGCTCGGTCGGCACCGGGCACCGGGTACGCCTCTGTAATGTTGAGGATCACCGACTCAGCGGCACGGTACGATTGGTCGATGACGTGACCGCGCCGGCCGCGGGTCGAGTTGCGCAGCAGTCGATAGAATTCCACGGCTACACGATACGCATCCAGCCCCTCAATCCCGGTTCTCGATTTCGGTGCGGAGCAGGTGGTGGCATTTCCCATGTTGTCCTTCCTTGCCGCCTCGAAGGGCGGCGTTCGCCCCCCACGGCCCAAGATTCGTGCCAACAACGCGGCCACGGTTCCCCCTTCGGGGACTTCGGACCTGCCCGCCCTACCCCCGCCACCCGTGCGCTTCGCGCACGGCCTCGCCGGAGCCGTGGCCGGTCCCGGCTCGCCGGACTCCGGCCCTCGGCTCCGCCGCCGTCACCCCGGCCGCTCAGCCAGCTACGAACTCTCGAGAGGCGGTATTAGTCCCCGAAAGCGGTACCCACGGCGCGCGCCGCCGCCACCAGCGGATCGTCGGGCGGAACCCTGCGCTGCTTGCCAGCCACGGTTTCGATGGGAACTGCGCCCAGCTTGCCGCCACTGAGCACGACCAGTTGCCCCTCGGCCCCGTGCACCAGCAGGTCCAGCGCGTGGTAGCCGAACATGGTGGCCAACACGCGATCGCCGGGCGTGGGCGATCCCCCGCGCTGGATGTGACCCAGGATGGTGGCGCGTGCCTCTAGCTTGGTGGCGGCCTCGATATCGGCCACCAGCTTGTTGGCGATGCCGCCCAGGCGGATGGGGTCGGGGCTGGTCTCTACCCGGCGCTGCACCACCACGTCGCCGCCCTTGGGCTTGGCGCCCTCTGATACGCAAATGATAGAGAAGCGCTTGCCGGCGCGACTGCGCTTGTGCAAGACCTCGCACACCTTGGCCAGGTCGTAGGGGATCTCGGGCATGAGGATGATGTCCGAGCCGGAAGCCACCCCCGTGTGCAAGGCCAGCCACCCGGCGTTGCGGCCCATGACCTCGACCACCATCACGCGATGGTGGCTCATGGCCGTGGTGTGGATCTTGTCAAAGCACTCACACGCGGTGTCCACAGCGGTTTCAAAGCCGAAGGTGCGTTCGCAGCCTTCCAGATCGTTGTCGATGGTCTTGGGCACGCCGATGCAGTTGATGCCATGTTTGACCAGGTTGGCCGCGCCGGTCATGGTGCCGTCGCCACCGATGCACACCACCGCGTCGATTTCGTTGGCACGCAAGTGGTCGTACACCCGATCCGTGACATCCGCCCATTCGATCTTTCCGCCGCGTTCGATGGCGAAGCGCTGCGGGTTGGCCTGGTTGCTGGTGCCTAGAATCGTGCCACCCTGGGTAAGGATGTTGGAGACGTCGTTCCAGCTCAAGGGGCGCATGCGGTTTTGGATGAGCCCGAGAAACCCATCCTCGATGCCAAAGACCTCGATGCCGTAGACATTCATGGCTGTCTTGGTCACGGCCCGGATGACGGCGTTGAGCCCTGGACAGTCGCCGCCGCCGGTAAGCACTCCGATGCGCTTGATGTTAGGCATGCTCAGCATTGTACGGCATATCCTGCGATTCAGATAAGGGGACCCGGGATAGGTTTGCAATTCCCGCTGACACATTCGATGGCGCCGGAGCAGCTGGCTCCGTTCACCTTCTTCGTCGTCGGCCAAACGGCGGCGTCTCGGACCTCGACCAAGAGCACCGCAGGCGACGGCCCGGCCCCTCCTTCGCCGCCAAGCCCGCCGCTTGCGCGCGTGGTAAGCTGAAGGCACAAACAATCGTGGCGTGGCCGGCGCGACGTCGGCAAGGAGACTTGATGAGCAACCCTGACCCCACCGCTCTCATCGGCAAAATCGCAGGCCTGCAGAATCAAAAAGAGTTTGCTGCCATCAACTGGACGGGCGGCTTCGCGGAATACCTGGAACTGGTCCGCCAGAATCCCGCCGTGACCCGCACCGCGTACCAGCGGGTCTACGACATGATCCTGTCCTACGGCCAGGAGGAATACCTCGACAACAAGAAGCGCCTCACCCGCTTCAGCTTCTTCAAGGACGAGCAGCACGGCGGCCAGGACGCCATCTTCGGGCTCGACATCCCGCTCATGCGTCTGGTCAGCGTGTTCAAGAGCGCGGCCGAGCGCTACGGCACCGAACGACGCGTGATCCTTCTGCACGGCCCGGTGGGCAGTTCCAAATCCACCATCGCGCGCCTGCTCAAGCGCGGTCTGGAGGACTACTCGCGCGTGCCCGAGGGCGCCCTGTACACCTTCGAGTGGACCTTGCCGGCAGGTCTGGAAACCATCGCCGGCGGGCAGAGCACCTTCCGCTGCCCGATGCACGAGGAGCCGCTGCACCTGATTCCACCCGACTGGCGCAGCCGGGCTCTTATCGAGATGGGCATCAACACGCCAGGGTTGGAAAAGGTGCGGGTCGACGGCGATCTGGATCCCGCCTGCCGCCTGATTTTTCGCGAGCTGATGGCCCACTATAAGGGCGACTGGTCCCAGGTGGTGCAGCACGTGCGCGTGCGCCGGCTGGTTCTGTCGGAACAAGATCGCGTGGGCATCGGGACATTCCAGCCCAAGGACGAAAAAAACCAGGATTCCACCGAGCTGACCGGCGACATCAACTACCGCAAGATTGCCGAGTTCGGCTCCGACAGCGATCCGCGCGCGTTCAACTTCGACGGCGAGTTCAACATTGCCAACCGCGGGATCATCGAGTTCATCGAGGTGCTCAAGCTGGACGTGGCTTTTCTTTATGATCTGCTAGGCGCCTCGCAAGAGCACAAGATCAAGCCCAAGAAGTTCGCGCAGACCGACGTCGACGAGGTCATCCTGGGCCACACCAACGAGGCCGAGTACAAGAAGCTGATCTCCAACGAATTCATGGAGGCCCTGCGCGACCGCACCGTCAAGATCGACATCCCCTACATCACGCGCGTGTCCGAAGAACGTCGCATCTACACCAAGGACTACAACGCCGCCAAGATCCGCGGCAAGCACATCGCGCCGCACACGCTGGAAGTGGCGGCCATGTGGGCAGTGATGACCCGGCTGGAGGATCCCAAGAAACACCAGTTGAGTCTGGTGCAGAAGATGAAGCTGTACGACGGCAAGACGCTGCCGGGTTTCACTCAGGACAACATCAAAGAGCTGCGCAAGGAATCGCAGCGCGAAGGCATGGACGGCATCTCGCCCCGCTACATCCAGGACAAGATCTCCAACGCCCTGGTCAGCGATCGCGGCGAGGGTTGCGTGAACCCCTTCATGGTCATGAACGAGCTGGAATCGGGGTTGCGCCACCACTCGCTCATCACCAACGACGAGCAGCGCAAGTACTACACCATGCTGCTCGGCCTGGTGAAACAAGAGTACGAGGACCTCGTCAAGAACGAAGTCCAGCGCGCCATCAGCGCCGACGAGGAAGCCATCGCCAAGCTGTGCGCCAACTACATCGACAACATCAAGGCCTTCACACAGAAAGAGAAGGTCAAGAACCGCTACACCGGGCAGGACGAGGAGCCCGACGAGCGGCTCATGCGTTCCATCGAAGAAAAGATCGACATCCCCGACTCGCGCAAGGAGGAATTCCGCCGCGAGATCATGAATTACATCGGCGCCCTGGCGGTGGAGGGGCGGCACTTCGATTTCCGCACCAACGAGCGCCTGCAAAAGGCGCTGGAGCTGAAGCTGTTCGAGGACCAGAAGGACTCCATCAAGTTGACCAGCCTGGTGTCCGCGGTGATCGACCGCGAGACGCAGGAAAAGATCGACGTGGTGAAGAACCGGCTCATCCGCAACCACGCCTACTGCGAGATCTGCGCCACCGACGTGCTGAATTTCGTGGCTTCGATCTTCGCACGCGGCGACACCAAGGACTAGCCGACGCATGGCTCTGCGCATCGACCCCGACCATCGCCGCTTTCGCGACATCGTGCGGGGGAAGATTCGCCAGAACCTGCGCCAGTACATCTCCAGCGGCGAGCTCATCGGGCGTAAGGGCGACAAGACCGTGTCCATCCCCATGCCCCAGATCGATGTGCCGCGCTTCCATTTCGGCGGCGATGGTCAGGGCGGCGTGAGCCAGGGGCCAGGCAAGGTGGGCGACGTCATCGCTCCGGGCGAGCCCGACCAGAACGGCGCGGGCAAGGCCGGGTCCGAGCCGGGCGAGCACGCGCTGGAGGTCGAGCTGTCGCTGGAGGAGCTGGCCGAGATCCTGGGGCAAGAACTGGAACTGCCGCGCATCGAGCCCAAGGGCAAACAACGGCTCATCACCCAGAAGGATCGCTATGTGGGCATTCGCCGCAGCGGCCCCGAGTCGCTGCGCCACTTCAAGCGCACCTTCCGCCAGGCCCTGCGCCGCCAGATCATGATGGGCCACTACGATCCCAAGCAGCCCATGGTGGTGCCGGTGCGCGAGGATCGCCGCTACCGCTCGTGGAAGACCGTGCCCATGCGCCAGTCCAACGCGCTCATGATCTTCATCATGGACGTGTCGGGCTCGATGGGCGACGACCAGAAGGAAATCGTGCGCATCGAATCCTTCTGGATCGACACCTGGCTGCGCACGCAGTACGACGGCCTGGAATCGCGCTACATCGTACACGATGCCACCGCGCGCGAGGTGGACCGCGACACCTTCTTCCGCACGCGCGAATCGGGCGGCACCATGATCTCCAGCGCCTATCGCCTGTGCGCCAAGATGATCGCCAGCGAGTTTCCGCCCTCGGAATGGAACATCTATCCGTTCCAGTTCTCCGACGGCGACAACTGGTCGTCTGACGACACATCCACCTGCATGGACATCCTCAAGAAGGAAATCCTGCCCGCGGTCAACCTGTTCTGCTACGGCCAGGTGGAAAGTCCCTACGGCACGGGCCAGTTCATCAAAGATCTGGACGACACATTCAAAGATCAGGAACTGCTGGTGACTTCCGAAATCAAGAGCAAGGACGGCATCCCGGATTCCATCCGCGCGTTCTTGGGGAAGGGCCGGTGAAACATGCAGCATGTGAAGTCGCGCCTGCCGGCCTACCTGCTCGACATCCAGCGCGAGATTGAGGCGCACGCGCGCAGCTACGGCCTCGACTTCTGGGACGTCAGCTTCGAGGTGCTGGACTACAAGCGCATGCAGGAGGTGGCCGCCTTTGCCGGGTTCCCGGTGCGCTATCCCCACTGGCGCTTCGGCATGGATTTCGACCGCCTGAGCAAGAGCCACGTGTACGGGCTGTCGCAGATCTACGAGATGGTGATCAACAACAACCCGGCCTATGCCTATTTGCTCGAGGGGAATTCACTGGTCGATCAGAAGATGGTGATCGCGCACGTACTCGGCCACGTGGACTTCTTCAAGAACAACTACTACTTCTCGCGCACCAACCGTCACATGATCGACGAGATGGCCAATCACGCCACCCGCGTGCGCCGTCACATCGAACGCCTGGGCCTGGAAAAGGTGGAAACCTTCCTCGACTCCTGTCTGTGCCTGGAGAATCTCATCGATCCCATGTCGCCCTTCATCGTGCGCCACGGGGCCGAGCCGCCCGCGCCCGAGGAAGCGCCGGCGGTCGAGCTGCCGCGCCTGCGCGCCAAGGGCTACATGGATCGTTTCATCAATCCGCCCGAGTTTTTGGAAAAGCAGCGCAAGAAACTGGACCAAGAGCGGGACAAGCCACGCAAGCTTCCGCGCGAGCCCGAGCGAGATGTTTTGCAGTTTCTGCTCGATCACGCCCCGCTGGAAATCTGGGAGCGCGATCTGCTTTCCACCGTACGCGAGGAGGCCTACTACTTTGCGCCCCAGCGCCAGACCAAGGTGCTCAATGAGGGCTGGGCCGCGTACTGGCACAGCAAGCTGCTCACCGAGAAGGTGCTCAAGGCTTCCGAGGTGATCGACTACGCCGACCACAACGCGGGTGTGCTGGCCGCCGCGCCAGGCCAGTTCAATCCCTACAAGGTCGGACTGGCGCTGCTTCGGCACATCGAAGAGCGCTGGGACAAGGGGCGCTTCGGCAAGGAGTGGAACGAGTGCGACGACTACGACGCCCGCCGAACCTGGGACAAGCGCCTGGGCCTAGGACGGCAGAAGATCTTCGAAGTGCGACGCCTGTGCAACGACGTGACTTTTCTCGACGAGTACTTCACCGTCGAGTTCTGCGCGGAGAACCAGTTTTTTTCGTTTTCGCGCGACGAGCGCAGCGGCAACTACGAGATCGACTCGCGCGAGTTCAAGAAGATCAAAGACAAGATTCTCTTCCAGCTGACCAACTTCGGTGAGCCATTCATATGCGTGGAAGACGCCAACCACGCCAACCGCGGCGAGCTTCTGCTCGTGCACCGGCACGAGGGCACCGACCTGCATCAGGATCACGCACGCGCTACGCTTGAGGCGCTGACGCGCATCTGGCGCCGACCGGTCAACCTGCGCACTATGATCCACGACAAGCCCCGGCTGCTCCGCTACGATGGGTCCGCGCACAGCGACGAGCCGGGGTAGCGGCGGCCTGTCGGAGAATTCGCAGCCACTGGGCAAGCCGTGGCGCGGGTCGCGGGCCGCGCTTCGCGAGGGCGTGAGCGAGTTCGTGGGCGGTACGCGGAAGACGGACGGCGGGCCGCGGGCCGCTCACGCTAATCGCCCACGCTGGCCGCCGCTCGCTGGTCGCTCACGCTATCGCTCACCCCACACGGGCTTCGGGACGGACAGCCCGCCCTGCCCACCCCTCGCGCTTCGCGCTCGCCCGTCGCGCTCACGCTGGCCGGCAAACCTTTCCGCCCCGTCACGCCCTGCCCTGGCGTAGAATCAAATGTATATGGCAATGGCGAGAGACGCCGCGAGAGACAACCTGGCCCCAGGCATGCTGTTGGCGGCGCCCACCCTGCACGACCCCAACTTCGAGCACAGTGTCGTGCTGCTGGGCCGGGCCGGGGGCGACGGCGCGCTCGGCTGGGTGATCAATGGCCGTGAGCTGATGTCGGTGCGCGAGCTCCTGGCATCGTCCGAGTTGTTGCCGCAGGGGCACGAGATCCCGGAGACGGCCTCGTTCGCGGCGCCCGTGCGTCTGGGTGGACCGGTGGCGCCCGCCGCGGGCTGGCTGATCTACCGCCGCGGTGACCAACCCATGCCCGGCGAAATGGCCGTCGGATCCGACATCGCCGTCACGGGCGAGCTGGCGGCTTTCGCGGCTTTGGTGCGCGGCCAAGGCCCCGCGACCTTCAAACTGCTGTTGGGCTGTGCCGGCTGGGCGCCCGGTCAGCTCGAGGGCGAAATCAGTGCCGGCGGGTGGCTCCCTACGGCGGTGCGACCCAATCTGGTGCTCGATTCTGCGGTGGTTTCTGCCTGGGACGAGGCGTACCACGAAACCGTGGGCGCGGATCCGGCGGCGTTCACCAGCCAGCGTGGGAAAGCGTAGCGAGTTAGCTGTTTCACCACAGAGGGCAAGAGGGCACAGAGCCGGACCGGAAGGCAGAAAGGGTGTGGGCTCATGTCCGGATCCCGGTTAGCGCCTGCGAACCCGGGCGACATTTGCTATTGTGTCCGCTTCATGTCTCTGAGCGAAGAACTCCTGACCGCGGGCAGAAAGCTGCTCATCAACAACTACAACCGGGCTCCGGTGGTGATGAGCCGCGGGGAAGGTTGCGTCCTGTGGGACGTGGATGGGCGTCGCTTTCTCGACATGACCGCCGGGATCGCGGTCTGCGTGCTGGGGCACGGCCACGCCGGCCTGTCCCAGGCTCTCGCGCTGCAGGCCACGCGTCTGCACCACACGTCGAATCTCTATTTCATCGAGGTGCAGATCCGCCTGGCCGAAACGCTAGCGCGGCGAGCGTTTGCCGGCAAGGCATTTTTCTGCAACTCCGGCACTGAGGCCAACGAGGCTGCGCTCAAGCTGGCGCGACGCTATCAGATCGTCGTGCGCAACCAACCCAAGCGGTTCGAACTGATTTCGTTCGAGGGCAGCTTCCACGGCCGTACCATGGGCGCGCTCTCTGTCACCGGGCAGGCCAAGTACCGCGAAGGGTTCGGCCCGCTTCTGCCTGACGTGCGCTTCATTCCCTTTGGCGACGCCGAGGCGGCACGCAAGACGATCAGCGAGCGCACCTGCGCGGTGATCATCGAGCCTATCCAGGCCGAAGGCGGCATCAATTTGCCTCCGCCGGGCTATCTGCAGGAGCTGCGCCGCTTGTGCAGCGAGCGGGGCGCCCTGCTCATCTTCGACGAAGTACAGACCGGCGTGGGCCGCACCGGAACCTTCTACGCCTTTGAGCGCGAGGCCATGGTGCCGGACATCGTCACCCTGGCCAAGGGTCTGGCCGGTGGCGTGCCCATGGCCGCCATGTTGGCTAGCGAGGCGGTCGCCGACGCCTTTACGCCCGGAACTCATGCCGCCACCTTTGGCGGCAATCCGCTGGCCTCAGCGGCCGCGCTCTACATTCAACAAGTCATGGACGAGCAGAACCTGCTGGGGCGTTGCCAGGAAATGGGCGCCTACCTGGGCTCGGCGCTGGCACGCCTGGCCGAGCGGCGACGACCCAAGACACGCAGCGCACGGGGCCGGGGCCTGTTGCAGGGCCTGGTCATGGAAGGTGACGCTTCCGTGGTGGTGGCCAAAGCGCGCGAGCACGGACTGCTGCTGTCGGTGGCGGGTGGCAACGTCGTGCGTTTCGCTCCGCCGCTGGTGGTGGGTCAAGCCGAGATCGACGAAGCGTTGTCGATCCTGGATGCGGTTCTGTCCGAGGTGTGAATCATGGGCAAAAAGCGCGACTTTCTCAGTCTGTGGGACGTCACTGAAGCCGAGTTTGCAGCGCTCATCCGGCGCGCCGAGGAGCTGCGCTTTTTGCGCCAAGTGCGCACGCCCCACGCCACCCGGCCCGGGCGCGTGGTGGCGCTCATTTTCGAGAAGGCCTCCACGCGCACCCGCGTGAGCTTTGAGGTGGCGGTGTGGGAGTTGGGTGGTCACGCGGTGGTGCTGGGCCGCAACGACTCCCAGCTCGGCCGGGGCGAGCCCATCAAGGACACGGCGCGCGTGATGTCGCGCTACTGCCACGCCATCATGGTGCGCACCTTCGGCCACGACCGGGTCAAGGAGCTGGCAGACTACGCGTCGGTGCCGGTGATCAACGGCTTGACGGATCTGCTGCATCCCTGCCAGGTCTTGGCCGACCTGCAGACCGTGTACGCACACTTTGCGGAACAGGCCAAGACCGCCGCGGGCTCGGTGCCCGATGTCGTGCCGGTGCTGCGCGGCTTGCGCTACGCCTGGGTGGGCGATGGCAACAACATGGCCAACACCTGGATAGAAGCCGCCGGTCTGCTTGGTCTGGATCTGGTGTTGGCCTGTCCTGCCGGCTATCAGCCCAACCCCGACGTGCTGGAAACCGCCCGGAAGAAGGGGCGCGGCCGCGTCCAGTTGGTCGTCGATCCGCGCGAGGCGGTGGCGGGACGTCACGTGGTCTCCACCGACGTATTCGCTTCCATGGGCAAGGAAGAGGAGGCCGAGGCGCGCCAGCGTGCCTTCGTCGGCTACGGCGTGGACCACGCCCTGATGGCGGCAGCCGACAGCGGCGCGATCTTCTTGCATTGCCTGCCCGCCCACCGCGGGGAAGAAGTTTCCGACGGAGTGATTGAAAGCCCCGCCAGCCAAGTGTGGCAAGAGGCTGAAAACCGCCTGCACTCACAAAAAGCATTGCTGGAATGGCTGCTGAGCTAGTTGGGCCGGGCAAGAGCCCCGCGCCTTCCAAGGACGAAATAGCTGGTCTGGGACCCAGGACGGATCGGCCCCGTCTCAACACCACCATCGATTTGGCGCACCAGAAACTGTCGCCCACCGAGGGGTTCGTTTTGTCGCGGGTCGATGGGCGCATGAGCTACGACGAGATCTGCATGGTGTCGGGTTTGGGTCGTGACGAGACCTTGCAGATTCTTCGCAACCTCAAACAAGCTCGGCTCATTCTCGGGCCAGGCGAGGTGGCCCTGGGGTCGTCGCGCACGGGATCGCCGCCACCCGCCGGAGTCAGGGCCGGGGCGCAAGAGTCGGCGCCTGCCCCCGTGGTGGGAGACGAGCCTTCGCGCTCGCATAGGGCGGGAAAACCCGCGGCCTCGGTCGCGGCAGCGGCCAAGCCGCGCGGCAGAGCAGTCGAACCCGCGTCGGCGCAGGCAGGGGAGAAGGCCGCGTGCCCCGCCATGGGCCCGCTGCAACGACTCGACGATGGGTCTGAGGTGGCGGCCGACGCTCTGGTGGATTGGCCGGATGCACCCGAGGAACTGAAGGCCCGCATCATCCGGCTCCACCGCAGGCTGCGGCAGATTTCGGCGTGGGATCTGCTGGGCGTGGACAAGGATGCAACCAGCCCAGCGATCAAACGCGCCTTCGGCGTTGCCTCGAAGGAATTGCACCCGGACCGCTACTTCGGCCAGAACCTTGGCAGCTTCAAGGCCAAGTTGGCCGCGATCTTCAACCGCCTGAGCGAGGCCGTGCAGGAGATCGAGCGGAGCCGGAAAGACAAGGACTAGGGCTATCCCTAATCGGCGAGCCGCCCAAAAAGCCGGTTCGCGGGTCGCGTGGGCGAGAGCGTGAGGGTGAGCGTGTTCGTGTGGGGTACGCGGGAGGCGGGAAGCGTGCTGCGGCCGCTCACCCCCTGGGGGGCTTCGGGACGGACAGCCCGCCCTGCCCACCCCTCGCGCTTCGCGCTCGCCCGTCGCGTGAATCGCCCACGCAAGCCGCACGACGCTGGTCGCTACCGCCCACGCTACCGCGCACGCGTACCGCGCACGCTGGCCGACCTGCACTGGCCGGGAATTTCCCGACAGGCTCTGGCTACTTTTCCGGCAAAGCGGCCGGACAATCGTTGAAGTGCAAGACCCGCCCTTTGCCGGCCCGCTTGCCGCACAAAAGGGCATGGTCGGCCCGGCGCAGGAGCTCGTCCGCGTCGATCTGCGAGCCGTCGTCGTCGGTGGTGGCGACACCGAAAGTTGCGCCCACGATGCCGTGCTCGTCGATGGGCTGGCCCGACAAGTTCTGCAAGATGCGGCCCGACACCATGCACGCCTGGGCGGCGTTGGTCTCGGGAAGCAAGACCACGAATTCGTCGCCGCCGAAGCGGGCCACGATGTCCACCTCGCGCAGGCCGCTGCGCAGCCGCTCCGCCACTGTGACCAGCACGCGGTCGCCCGCCTCGTGACCGAAGCGATCGTTGACCTGCTTGAATCCGTCGAGATCCACCAGGGCTAGGCTCAAGCTGCGCGGGTGCCGGCGCATGCGCACGAATTCGTCGCGAATGCGCTCGGACAGGTGGCGCCGGTTGTACAGGCCGGTCAACGGATCGGTGATGGCCAGTTTCTCGACCTCGCGCCGTGCCTGATCGACCGCGCGCGCGAGCAAGGCGCCGGTCACCGCCGAGCTGAGCACCAGGCGCAATTCTTCATAGATCATGGTGTCGGGCGCGCCGTACGCGAGCGACGCCAGGCCCAGCCGCTCGCCACGAAAAGCAAGCGGCACCACGACCGCTGACCGACCGCCGAGAAAACCCGCAGGCGCGATGTCGCGCGTGGAAAAGCGCGGGGAACCTTCGCAACGACCCTTCTCGCCAAACACCAGCGTGGCCTCACTCTCCTCGGTGATCCGGTTGGGCTCGATGAACAGCGCGATCACACCAGCTCGAATTCCCAGCCGGGGCAGATGCTCCGCCGCGGCCTCGCCGAGCGCGGCCAGGCTGGGCGCGGCCAGCATGGCCGCGGTCGCCTCGGCCACGGTCCCCATCAGCGACACCGACTCGCCCCGCTGCTGCGCCTGTGCAATGGCCGCCATGTCGCTGGCCACCAGCAACGCCTCCTGGATGAGGTCGTAGATGCGACCCCGCGTGGCTGAATCGTGCACGCAAGCCAGGGCGTCGCGACGCAGAACCAGGAGCACGTCATGCGCGCTGCCCACGGAGCTGTCGCGCCGGAGCAGGGCGTAGCAGATGTCTTCAACACAGTTGACGAAGGCGGGCGCTTCCGGTTCGGCCACTTGCTCCAGGAAGGCGGAAAACAGCCGCCGCTCCCAGTCCTCGGGCACGAAGTCGAATCCGCCGTGAGCAGCCTGGCGAAGATTGGCCACGACGCTCTCCTGACGAGCGCGCAAGGCGCCGGCGAAATCTTGACTCTCACCCGGCAGCGGCCAGGACAGCACGCGCTCGCGGCTGCGCGTGTTGCACCCGCAGGAACGGCGGCGCACGAATTCCGTCTCAAAAGTGATGGCACGCGCGCTGAGCGGAGTTCCGAGCAAAGCCCCGGCCAGGCTGCGAACCGCATGGCGGACCTGTTCGGTCACGGGCTGGCGCACCGTGGTGAGCGGCACGCGCGCGTAGCGGGCGAAATCGAGATCGTCGAAGCCCACCAGCGAGAGATCGCGCGGCACGCGAATCCCGCGCCGGTCGAGTTCGTCGAGCGCGCCCAGAGCCATGACGTCGTTGGCGCACACGATGGCGTCCACCTCGCCCACGCCGAGCCCGCGGTGATCGAACAAGTCGGCCACGGCCAGGCAACCACTGGCGCGCGTGAAATCCCCGTGTTCCACGCGGCGCGCGTCGACGTGCATGCCTTGATCGGCCAGCGCGCGCACAAAACCGCGATGGCGCGCCTGGGCTTCGGGGTTGGCGGCCGGGCCAGTAATCATGGCGATCTTGCGGCGGTCGTGCGCCACGATCAGGTGCTTGACCGCGGTGTACATCCCGACCTCGTTGTCCATGAGCAACGAGGACACGCCCAAGATCTCGACCCCGAGGCACGCGCGTGGCAAGGGAGCGTAGCGCTGCACGAACGCGGCCATCTGGTCTGCGGTGACGTGGTGGCCAATGGTGTGCGCACAAATGAGCAAGGCATCCACGCTCTGCGGGCCCACGAGGTCGAACACGAAGCTTTTGGGATGCTGTAGCTCAACCCCAAGCATGCCGCCCGAGATGGCCACAAAATCCAGGTTCTGCTCACGCGCCTCGCGCTCCGCGGCCACCAGCACCTGTTTCTGGAACTCGTCATCAAAGGCATCGGCCAGCAGCCCCAGACGAGGCCCCCGACGAGGAAGACTGACTTGCTGCGGCTCAGCCATTAGCGTCACTCGGTGGCCAGATTGCCACGTGAGTCCATTGTGCTCGCGTCGGGCAGCGCACTGCAAGGGTTGCGCGAATTGCGACAGTCCTGACTGGGCCAAAATTCCTACCTCTCACCACATGTCACCACTCGCGGTCTCGGCGAAATCGCCCGAGGGGGCGTCCTCGGCGAGCGATTCATCCCAGCTGACAGCGCCGGTTCGGTCAGTTGTATGAGGCCGTGAACATCAACGCCGCGGCCGCCGTGGTCCAGTTCGCGTCGGTGTAGCGATCTTTGGCTGAACCGAGGAGGAATTGGACGGCAATACCGAGAGCCCAATTGTCCGAAACCCACCAGTCTTTGCCCACCATGAGACTGGCCGCTATGCCAACGTTGGTGATGTCGGCCGAGAGGTTAGAATTGTTCGAGTCACTGAGTGTCACTTGTTGAAACAGCAGTGTGCCCGACAGATAGAGATTGAGAGGCATGAAGAAGTACGCGACACCTGGACCAACGCCCGCGACACTCATGTCCAGCCCTCGCTCGGTGGTGTCGGGAATTCCAGTCATCGTGTGCTTGGGCTCGTGGACAGAATGGCCCAAAACCTCTCCGTAGAGAATCAGGTGTGGCGTGATGGCGCCGCCGAAGGCCGCTGCGAACGCCAGCGATCCGCCCGAGTACTTTTCCCCGGACTTGCTGGCGGAAGCGCCGCCGCCACCGAGCGAGAGACGCATGAAGAATCCATCGTGGGTATGGTAGCCGGAGGCACCCATCCCAGCCCGAGGTGCGTACGGCGGCGGATACCCGTAGCCCGGCGGGGGGTACCCATAGCCGGGCGGGGGGTACCCATAGCCGGGCGGATAGCCATAGACCGGCGGTGGATAGCCATAACCGGACGGCGGGTAGCCATAGCTGGGCGGAGGCACCGCCGCCGCGGGTGGCGCAGCCGCCGGGGCAAGCAACGTGTCTGCAGGGGACGCAGCGGCAGGCGCGGCAGCCGCTGGCGCAGCGGCGGGGGCAGGCGCGGCAGCAGCTGGCTGCGCGGTTTGCGCGAGCACGGCCGGAGAAACGGCGAGGCAGAGGCCTGCAAAGGCGACCACGCAAGAAATGATTCGTTCTTGAGTCGTCGGGTGGCTCTTCATGGGACAGAAGGTTACCACGAACGTGCGATTCTATGTCGTCTACAGGGCGTCGTGGCCGCGCTCTCCGGTGCGGATGCGAATGGCGTCGACGACAGGGCTGACGAAAATCTTGCCATCGCCAATCTCGCCTGTGCGCGCGGTGGCCAAGATGGCCTCGATAATCGGCTGTGCCATGTCGTCGTCGACGATGATCTGGATGCGAACCTTGGGGATGAAATCCACAACGTAGGCCGAACCCCGGTACACCTCTTTCTTCCCGCCGGTGCGGCCGAAGCCCCTGACCTCCGACACAGTCATGCCCTGGGCGCCGACCTGGCGCAGCCGGTCCTTCAAATCGTCCAACTTGAACGGCTTGATGATGGCCTCGATCTTCTTCATGACCGAAGCATCCCCCTGAAAAGGTTGCCAGTGTGTTTCCGGGCGGTGAAATGTCCGTAACGGACGGTAGGTAAGGCAAAACGAAGCGGTTTTTTTGAGCGTCTGAAGACCATCCTGAGCCGCGCCTGCACGACCTGGAGGGCGTTCGCGCCGTGCACCGGGGCAGCTTTTGCCGCCGTTCGCGGGTGCTGATGAGGCCGTGTCGAGGGGGGGCAGTCTACTCGAATCCCTACGTCTCGACGCCTGCTTCGCTCCCAATCTCGCCTTCCGCGCCCGCGTCTTCGTCGCCAGCGGACAAGCTGCCTTTGCGGATGAGGTCCAGCAGATCCTCGCCGTCCGGGCGGGCGGCGGCGGCGGCGCCGTCGAGGATGCTGGCGGCGAGCTGGCGTTTTTCCTCGTGCAGGGACAACACGGCTTCCTCGATGGTGCCACGTGCGACCATGCGGATCACGGTGACAGGGCGATCTTGGCCGATGCGATGAGCGCGGTCAGTGGCCTGATCTTCGACCGCGGGCTTCCACCAAGGGTCCAGGTGAATGACGTAGGTGGCGGAGTTCAGGCCGGTGCCGCCCGCGCGCAGCGAAAGCAGGAAGGCATCGGCGGTGCCGGCCTGGAAGGCCCGCACGCGCTCCTCGCGCTCGGCTGCCGGTGTCGAGCCATCGAGAGTCAGGGTGCGCAGCCCCGCCTGGGTGAGCAGCGGTCGCGCCAAATCTAGAAAGCTGGTGAACTGGCTGAACACCAGGGCGCGATGGCCCTCGTCGCGCAGCTCGGTGACGAGCTCGACCAGCGCAGCCAGCTTGGCCGAGCCAGCTGGGCTGTCTTTCACCACCAGGCGCGGATGGCAGCACAGAAGGCACAAACGCGTGAGCGCCGCCAGAATCCTGATGTGCTGCTTGGCCTCGTCGCCGGCGCCCGCGCTCTTGGCCAGACTTTCCAGGGATGCGATGCGCGCCGCCTCGTACAGTCGGCGCTCGGACCCTGCAGGGGGCACAACCCCTGCGCGGTTGACATTATATATGGCCGACTAATATAATGCTGTCATGCAAAGTGGTCGCTGGTATCTGGAACCCCTTCGCAAGGCCATCACCCGTCCCTTTGTCCACATCCTGTTCGGGGCGCGACAGACGGGAAAGACAACCCTGCTGCGCATGCTGGTCCCGAAACCAGCGCTCTGGCTGGACCTGTCCGACCCGGCCCAGCGCTCGCGCTATCTCGCACGGCCGGAAACGCTGATCGAGACCTGCGAAGCGCTGCCCGCCGGCAAGTCGCCTCGGATCGTGGTCATCGACGAGGTGCAGGCCGCCCCGGCGCTCTTCGATGCCGTTCAGTACCTCTACGATCTGGACAAGCGGCGCTTCCGCTTCATCCTGTCTGGCAGTTCAGCCCGCAAGCTGCGCGCTACCGGCGCGAATCTCTTGCCCGGTCGGTCGTTCTTGCACCGGCTGTTCCCGCTCGTGCTGTGCGAGCGTCCAGCCGCGCTCCCCCGCGGCGGCGCGCCCTGTGCGACATCTCTGCTGCCCCTTCCCGACGCCACAATCGTCCCGCTTTTCACCGAAACCTCACTGCTGGATCGTCTGGCCTACGGTGAGCTTCCAGGCATCGCACTCGCGTCGGTTCGCGATCGGCCCGCGCTGCTGCATGCCTACGCCTACGTGTATTTGGAGGAAGAGCTGCGCCGCGAGGCCCTGATCAAGGACTGGGCCGTCTTCGCTCGCTTTCTGCGTCTGGCCGCGCTGGAGTCTGGCCAGATGACCAACTATGCGGCCATCGCTCGTCAAGCGGGCAGCTCGCTGCCGACGATCAAGAACCACTACCAGCTTCTCGAGGACATGTTCGTCGGAATTCGCATCGAGGCGTTCAGCGGCAGCAAGCGCAAGCAGGTGCTTTCCACGCCGCGCTTCCTGTTCTTCGACCTGGGCGTGCGCCACGCCGCCGCCGAGCTCACGCCCTCGCACGACACTGTGCTGGCCGATCCCGGTCCGCTGTTCGAGCAATGGGTGGGCATCGAGCTGTGGAAGCGCCTGCAGTATCTCGGTCGCGGGCGTCTCACATACCTGCGCACCAAGTCCGGCGCCGAGATCGACTTCATCGTCGACCTGGGCAAGCGTTTGTTGCCCATCGAGGTCAAGTGGACCGACACGCCAGACCTGACCGATGCACGCCACCTGTTGGCCTTTCTCGACGAACAACACACGCGCGCCCTGCACGGCTACATCATCTGTCGCTGCCCCAGGCCGCTGCGCCTGCACGAGCGCATCACGGCCTTGCCGTGGTGGTGGGTATAGGCAACGCTCCTACGTCTCGACGCCTGCTTCACTCCCCGTCTCGCTTTCCCCGCCCGCGTCTTCGTCGTCGGCGGACAGGCTGCCTTTGCGGATCAATTCCAGCAGATCCTCGCCGTCCAGGCGCGCGGCGTCGTCGGCGCCGTCGAGGATGCTGGCGGCGAGCTGGCGTCACCGCGGGGTTCCACCAAGGTAGGTGGCGGGGCGCAAGACGTCCAGGGATGGCCACCGGATCGAGAAAAACCCAAATCTGTCGATGAGTCCAAGGTTGTCTCCCAGAAAACCGTCGATGGCGCGAGGTACGCGTTGGCCGGCGAGACGATTGGAGGAATCCCCATGAAGACAGCCACAAGACATCCTCGACCTCACCGGCTCTCGCTCGTCGGTCTTGCAATTCTGGTTTGCGCGGCCCAGGCGGGATGCAAAAAGAAATCGAAGACGCTCACAGATGACAGCGGGAGCACGGCTACGGATGCGCAGGGTGACGCCACTCCTCCCGGCGCAGACCCGACCGCTGATGGCGGAACCTCGGGGGCGGTGACGTGCAACACGGTGAGCGATTGCACCGCCGAGGGCGCGTGCCCTCCGGACGCCGTCATGGGCTGTACTTGCGTGGCCGTGCCTACGGGAAGGATTTGCCTTCCCAGGTGCTTTACCACCAGTGATTGTCCTAAGCTGATGGAGCAGACGCTTGCCTGCAGCGCCGCGGGACTCTGTATCCCCGAGGACCAAATCACTCTCGACGCCGGCCCTCGTACCAGACCGCTGGTCCCGGACGCGAAATACACCTCCGATGCAGACGATGCCAAGCCCGCCGGCCCCGACGGGACCTCGCCACCGATGGCGGAAGACGCGCCGACGGATTTTGCAGATGCGATTCGGTAAGGCAAAATGAAGCGGTCTCTTGAGCGTCTGGGAACCATCCCGAGCCGCGCCTGCACGACCTGGAGGGCCTTCGCCCCGTGCACTGGGGCAGCTTCTGCCGCCGTTCGCGGGTGCTGATGAGGCCATGTCGAGGACGCGGGGCGGTCTGCCCGATCCCTACGTCCCGACGCCTTCCTCGCCGCCCGTCTCGCCTTCCGCGCCCGCGTCTTCGTCGTCGGCGGACAGGCTGCCTTTGCGGATCAATTCCAGCAAGTCCTCGCCGTCCAGGCGGGCGGCAGCGTCGGCGCCGTCGAGGATGCTGGCGGCAAGCTGGCGTTTTTCCTCGTGCAGGGACAACACGGCCTCCTCGATGGTGCCACGTGCGACCATGCGGATCACGGTGACAGGACGATCTTGGCCGATGCGGTGGGCACGGTCAGTGGCTTGGTCTTCGACCGCGGGGTTCCACCAAGGGTCCAGGTGAATGACGTAGGTGGCGGCGGTCAGGTTCAGGCCGGTGCCGCCCGCGCGCAGTGAAAGCAGGAAGGCATCGGCAGTGGCGGCCTGAAAGGCCCGCACGCGCTCCTCGCGCTCGGCTGCCGCTGTCGACCCGTCGAGAGTCAGAGTACGCAGCCCCGCCTGGGTGAGCAGCGGCCGCGCCAAATCCAAAAAGCTGGTGAACTGGCTGAACACCAACGCCCGATGTCCCTCGTCGCGCAGCTCGGTCAGCAGTTCGACCAGCGCGGCCAGCTTGGCCGAGCCAGCGGGGCTGTCTTTCACCACCAGGCGCGGGTGGCAGCACAGAAGCCGCAGTCGCGTGAGCGCCGCCAGGATCCTGATGTGCTGCTTGGCCTCGTCGCCAGCGCCTGCGCTCTTGGCCAGACTTTCCAGCGCCTCGATGCGCGCCGCCTCGTACAAGCGGCGCTCGGTCGGGCCAAGATCGATGGTCTGGTTCGTCTCGGTACGCGCGGGCAACTCGGGCGCCACCTCGGCCTTGGTCCGGCGCAAGAGGAACGGCCGCACCACGCGCGCCAGTCCCGCCTGACGGGCGTGATCGTGGTGGCGTTCGATGGGCACGGCGAAGCGTTGGCGGAACTGCTCCCACGAGCCGAGCAGGCCAGGCGTGACTAGGCGAAAGATGGCCCACAGCTCGCCCAGGTGGTTCTCGACGGGCGTGCCGGTGAGCGCCAGGCGAAAGTCCGCCTGCAGGTCGCGGACCGCGCGAAACCTCTGCGTGAGCGCGTTCTTCACCGACTGCGCCTCATCGATGATCAGTGTGGAAAACTGGATCGCGCCCAGCGCCTCGGCGTCCCGCACCGCGATGGCGTAGCTGGTGACAAGCAGCCCGCCCTCGCCCAAATCTTGCAGCAAGGCCGCTCGGTCGGGGCCGCGAAAGATGCGCGGCGAGAGGCCAGGCGCGAACTCGGCACATTCCGCGGCCCAGTTGGCCACCACCGAGGTGGGCGCGATGACCAGCGCCGGCCCCAGTGGAGCCCGCCGCAAGAGCAGCGCCAGCGCCTGCACGGTCTTGCCGAGGCCCATGTCGTCGGCCAGGCAGGCGCCCAGGCCCCAGCCAGCCAGCCGCGCCAGCCAGTGGAAGCCATCTACCTGATAGTGGCGCAACGTCGCCTGCAGGCCGTCGGGCAGCGCGGCCTCCTCGATGCGCGCAGCCTCCAGCTTGCCCAGCACCGCGCGGAAGGCAGGCACCAGCTCTAACTGGCGCTGATCCTCCACCAGCTCGGCCAGAACCGGCGCTGCCAGCAGGCCCAGCTCGAACGCGCCCTGGTTCTCGAACACCACGTCGTCGAGCGCGGCCAGTCGCTCGCGCAGCTCGTCCTCCAGGGTGGCGAAGCGGCGCGCATTCAGCTTGACGTAGCGTCGGCCCGCCCGCGCCGCGGCCAGCAGCTCGGACAGGGGCACGCGCGTGCGGTCGATTTCGATCCCACCGTCGACACCGAACCAGTCGCGCCGGCGCTGCACCTGCACCTTGAGCGACCCGGTCCGTAATTGATTTGAGCCGTCGCGCACGGCGCCGAGGAGGGTTAGGCAGGCGGTTTCGGCGGTCGCGAACTGGCGGTGGAGTGGGGCCAAGGAGAAGGGGCAGGGTGGAGTTGGGCGGAGCGTGTGTAAGGCAGATTGGGTTTGCCGTCGGCAGGGCAGGCTACGCCCGGTGGCCGCGGTGCCACTCTTCTGGCAGGCCGGCCGTGGGGTTAGGCGTCGGCGAAGAGCACTTGCTGGCGCGACGGCGCCAGGCGGGTCACGGACCGACCGTACGGTGGCGCACGGGCTGGGGCGAGGCCCTCACGGGGCGACCACAGGCCTTGGTGGCGCAAGAAGCGCTCGATGCTTTCGGGGTCGCGGACCAGAGCGCGCAGCTTCATGCGCCCGCCGCATGCAGGGCACTGGTCGACGGTCAACCCGAACGTGAGGCGCAAAAGCTCGGACCATCCTATGTACCGACACCGGCTGCCAGAAGGCGGCGGCTTGGCGGCCTTGGTGAACGCCGGTGGAGCTGGGGCGCTCTGTGGCGGCGGCGGTGGCGCTGGGGCGGCACTTGCAGATGGGTCGGCGGGCGCCGGCCGGAGTTATCAACGGCACCAATGGGCCGCGGCCGCGAGGACTCCACTATAGATGGTCTGGTGTTGCTTCGGGGGCGGCACGGCACTGGCCAAGCGGGCCAACAGCGCGAGCGCATCCATGTCGAGCGCGTAGGTGCCATCTGACCACGGACGCTTGAGGGTCAGCCGGACCCGGTGGTCAGGCAGGACGGTGAGGCGTTCCTGCGAAAGCGGCGGGCGCAGGACGTAGCGCAGAAGGCGGGCTCGGGCGTCGTCGTCGAGGGCACCCGCGTGGGTCTTGGCGTGCAAGTTGAAACCCCAGTCTTGCACGACCAGGTCGCCGACGATCTCAGGCGGGCCACCCGTGGCGATGGCTACGGGCTCGCGCTTGCGCTCGGCGGGGCCCGCGGGCGGCAACCCGGCAACGGCGGCTGCCGCCAGTTGCGCCAGCACCGGGTCCCGCGCCGCGAAGGCGTCGTCCACCTCCAAGTCCTCGGCACTGACCCGCACCACCCCGCGGCGCTCGAGTGCCTCTTTCGCGCGTATCTTCGCGATCTGAACCACATCGGCCACCTCGTCCGTACTTCAGGCGACCGAGTGCACGGAAGACCGGCCGGCCGTCAGCCCCGGCGACATAGAGACCGTCCAGCGCGACAACGTGTAGGTGCGGGTTGAGTCTCATGTCGCCTGAGCTGCGCTGAATGACCGTCAACAATCCGCCTTGTGCCGTCCCATTGCTCGGTGCCAAGCGCCGTCCGTAAGAACACAGAAGCGAGTCCGCAAACACCCTCGCCACCACGCCTATGAGCCCGGGCTCATAGGCAGAAGGCACACGCAAGGCATAGGGCAAGCTCAACACCCATTGACGAAGCGGTTGCGCTGGCACGACGTGCGCCAGCAGGTTCTGTGTGGTCTGGTTCATGCGCCGGCCAAGGCACGTGGGACAAAATCCACGGCCACCGCAGGTAAAGGCGACCAGACGAGGTAGGCCGCAATCTTCGCACGCAAGGTGCGCGAAGCCTCGTTGCATGACGCTGCAGATCGAGGAATCCCGCAAACTCCGCTCGCACGAACTCCGGCAGTCCGGTCTGCCACCCTTCTTCGATGGCCGCATAGAACGTCGCCAGGTTTTCCCGCACCACCCGATGCAACGCCAGCGCTTCGGGGTCGTGCCGTTCGTACACCCGTGGCCCCCGCCCGGTTCCGGCGGTGGCGGAGGCCCAAGCCGGTTGGCCATGCGTGCAGGTAGCCACGGCCCTTCGTTATCGGTGTGCTGCCTCGCCCGGTTGCCTGGCAGGTCAACCCGCCCCGTTCGATGCCTTCCTTCCAACCTCGCTTGAGCTGCTGCAGGCGGAGAGGACCATTGTCCCTGGCCTTGCCTCATGCCGGGAAAGGCTCTGTCGAGCGCGGTCTGGACGGCTGCATGCATGGCAGCCTTGGCCTCCTCCCGGTGGCCTTCGGCAAACAGGCTGACCTCT
>CAVWUP010000036.1:0-14060 GCA_963758155.1 uncultured delta proteobacterium | reverse complement strand
CTCTATTGCTGGGCGAGCAGCCAGGGAGACGGACTGCGCATTCTTGCCGGCAGCAAAATCAAGGTGCGGAACAGTGTGTTTTTGGCCAACATGGGGAACGGCATCCGCATCGCCTCGGCTGGCGCTACGGCGGCGGCCAACAGTCTTGCGGGTATCGATCTGGGGCAAACCGGAGCCGCAGCTGGGAATGCCGGTCACAACGTTTTGCAGGCCCAGGCCGGAAGCAGCCCGAACATCGGCGCTGGACTGTGTGTGGACTTGGCGGCGAGCGCCGGCACGCAAACGCTGGCCGCAGTGGGCAACCAGTTCGCTGGCCGCGACTGCACCGCGGCCGCGCCCGGCGCCATCACGACCTCAACAAGCTGTACCGGGGCTGTCGATCTTGGCGTCACCCAGGCGACGCCACTGACGGTCACAGTGAACACCAGCACCTGTACGCAACCCTAGCCGTATCGATCGCGTGGGGAGTCGGCCGGCTCTCCACGCGCTTGTAGGTGGTCGGAAAGCCGCGTCCATCGCCGTACAATAGCGCCGACCGATCGAGGACGGCCACGCCGAGGGGGATGATGCCGAGGCGCGCTTCCGTGGAGTCCGGCCGACCGCGAATTCCGCACGCTGGCCAGCCGCCAACATCGCGGGTGCTTCGGAATCACATTGGCGCGGCCACTCCCATTTCCTCACGATACGCCTGGTGGGCGCGATACAGGTCCAGTAGTCTCTGGTCCTTCTCCAGCAAATTCCAATTGCCCGCAGCCCTGGCGAGCGCGCACGCTTCCTGCGCCGCCGCAATCGCATCGTCGAATCGACCGGCCTCGGCATAGGCCGCCGCCAGGGTGCTGAGGAGGGCGCGCACCCCATAGTGTGTCAGCTCGCAAGCGTGCTTGGCATAGGTGACAGCTTGCATACCGTTGCGAATGTGCGCGTCCCGAGATGTCGCTAGCAGCCACGCCAGACGGTCTAGCACAGCCACAGAGTCGGGCTTGAACCGCAGCGCCTCTCGGTAATGACCAATCGCCTGGCCGACTTGGCCCCTCCGCAACAGGGCATCTCCGCAATTGTAATGGGCTTCTGCATAGTCGGGCCTGATCTTCAGCGCCCGCTCGAAATGCACAATCGCTTCGTCCACCCTCTTCTTCTCAAGCAACAGGTAGCCCAGGTTGTTGTGGGATCTGGCATCCTCTGGGTTGACGTCCAGCGCCTGTCGATACTGAAGCATCGCCTCGTCAGCTCGCCCGGCTTGCAGCAAAGCATTGCCAAAATTGTGGTGGGCCTCCGCGTAGTCAGGTTTGATTTGCAAAGCCATCCGGAAATGGGCGATTGCCTCGTCTGGGCGCTTCTTCTGAAACAGGACCTGGCCCAGGTCGTTGTGGGCAACGGCATTGTCAGCCGTGCAGGCGAGCGTGTGCGTCCATAGTGATTCACTGTTGCGCCAATACGAAGTCTGCGTGCGCGCGCAGACAAGCAAGGCCACCAGAATGATGGCAGAGCCGCCACCCAGCAACAAGCGGCGAAAGCGCCAGCGTGCGCACAAGTCCGCCGCTGTCCAGGTCACCAGCAGGAGCAGTCCAATCTCCGGCAGATAGGTGTAGCGGTCAGCTCGCGCCTGAAGTCCCACCTGGATAATCCCGATCACTGGCAACAGCATGACAAGATACCAAAGCCATCCGGTCTGCAAATAGGGGCGGCGGCGACCCAGGACAAGACAGCCGGCGGAAATCCCAACCAGCAGAGCCAATGACAGCGCGACTCCTGAAACCTCAACCCGTCCGGATGCAAACGGGTAAAGGACGGCCAGATTAGACGGCCACAACATCTGCCCCAGGTAGGCCACATAGGAGAGCAAGGCGTTGCCCACGCGCAAGGACAGAGCCAGTTCATCTGACGACCGAAGCGCTCGGCGCTGGGCGAGAATCGTGACCGCGCACGACGCGACGGCCAGGCCCAGCAGGGGCAGTTTCTCCACGAACAAGTGGTTGCCCCGTCTCCGATCTGCGCCCGCACGCCCAGAATTTGTGACCTCTCGGCCGCCCAGTCGTCCCAGCGGCCAGCGGTCCAGCAGCAGCAGCACAAAGGGCAACGTCACCAACATTGGTTTGCACATCAGGCCCAACGAAAAGAGCAACAGCACCAGATAGTAATCGACGCTCTTGAACCAAACGGCTGCTGCCCGCTCAGGACTCCCGACGCTCGACTGCTTCTGCGCGTAACGGGTGTACGCCCAGAGGGTCAGCATGAAGAACAGGCCGCTCAGCACGTCCTTGCGTTCCGCCACCCAAGCCACCGATTCCACGCGCAGCGGATGAATCGCAAATACCGCTGCCACGAACGCGGCCCGCCACAGAGATCCAGTCATCCGCCGCAGCACCAGAAACAGCACAATCACTGCAGCAGCGTGCAGCAGAAGATTTGTCAAATGATGCCCGCCCGCACTCAGCCCGTAAAGCTGGCAGTCCAGCATGTGGGACATCATGGTCAGTGGGTGCCAGTTGGACGCGACGGTATGGGTGAAGGCCCACTCGATTCCCTTCAGGCTCAGCCCGCGAACGACCACGGGATTTTCATACACATAGAGGCCGTCGTCGTAGTTCACGAACTCGTGCCCCAGGGTCTGCCCGAAAACGGCGAAAGTAATTGCCGCGAGAAGAACGCAGACTGCGAAAACCAGCCAGCGCTTGTTCGAACCAGCCAGGCGACTCATTGCGGGCAGCATGTCTGGTCAGTGCGCCGCCTGCCACAGTTCGTGCCAGGGCAACCACGTGGCGAGTTTTCCGCTCGGTGCCGACCACACTGCGCCGAGTTTGCCTGCGGCCACGAGCAGCGGCCGGCTGGCGTTGCGGCTGTCGACCACGAGCGCGTAGGGTCCGGATCGCAGGAGGGCAGGCGACCAGACGGTCGCACCGGGCACAAGCTCGGCGGAACCCTCGCACTTCGATTCATCACATTGCCTGTGCCGCAGCCGCCGGGGAACGCGGCAGATCGCCACGCGGCCATCGACAAGCGTGTGGTCGGAGACGGAGGTGATGTCGAAAAGGACACGAGTATTCTCGCCCAGATTCATGTCGTCGGGCCGGCAGCGCCCCGACACATCGCAGTCGGCGGCCGCTGCCGTCGCGCCAGGGTCGATGACGCCAAACCGCGGATCGCGGGTCGCGCCCACAGCGTAAAGTCCGTCGGCGAAACGCACGCGCCGCCGGATGTTGCGGCCGCCGCAATCCACGCCTTCGCAATAATCCATGTGGGGAAAGCCGATGCGCGTTCCGCGCGCCGCGATTCGCTGCCACCCCTGGTCGGGCGACAGTTCCCACACCAGCGCGATCGCGGTGGTCTGGGCGCCGAAGATCGGGTGGCGCACCACAAACGGCAAGGGCGCCATGGCGTAGGGCTTGTCCTCGTACTCGACGTTGCGGGGGGCCTCATCTCCCAGCGCATCTTCACCGACCAGCGGAAGCGAGCGCCCTGCGCGCAGACGTCCGGTGGTGCTCGAGATCCACCACGCGATTTCAGTCGCGGCTTCGGTGTCGACCCCTTCCGGAATGGTCATCGGCATTTCGGCAGGCGCCATGGCGCGCGGCTGAGCGGGTCGATCCCAGGCGAGTTCCCAGACCTTTCCGTCGCGCTCGAACAGGGCCCGGCGACCGCGACGATCCCAAAGAACTCGGCTTGGACAGCTTGGGGTGTCGGCCAACTTGCGGGTCTGCCCTTGTGTGGGGTCGAAGAACGACCAGGCGCAGCCGGTGGAAGAGGGCTGCAGCCAGGAAACAATCGGGCGGTCAGGGAGCCTCTGTGAAGCAACCTTGGTCTCGTGTGCATCTGGCGTGGCAGCCGCGGCAACAGAGAGACAGGTCACAAGCAAGCCAAAGCAGGCACCGCAGAACAGGCCCGCGCGCGGCGGCTGGCGGGAACGCTCCACGTCGCTGCAAGAGGCACCAAGGGTGCGGGCTGTGGCAAGCACCGAACGAGTCTACCTCAGCCGCAGCGACCGCAGATCTGGTTCCGCCGAACGATGGCTGAACGGGCTGCAGTGGTCGAAGAAGCGAATTGGCTTGGTTGCGGTCAGAGGCAGGTTGTGGTCGATGGCCGTGAGCGATTCGACGCCTGGCCAGTGGTGAACCCTTGCGACCAAGTGGCTCGTGACCGGGTTGGCGATGGCGTAAACCATCTTTCCAAGCACGTCCTCGGCATTGACCAGCTCGACCACGGAAGTCTGCTCGCTGGCCCAGAACGCCTCCCATCTGCCCCGAAGGGCGTTCTGGTGCTTGCCGTAGAGCTTATGGAAGTGTTCGAGAAACTGGGGCAGCCGGCCGTGGTTGTCGACGACGATGGCGTGGTAGTGGTTTGATGGGGTGCCGACGCGGACGATGCTGATGCCGGCCTTGCGAGCAGCGAGGGCGAGGCAGTAGATGAATGCGTTGTTGGTTTCGCGGTCCGGGCGCATGAAGAAGCGGCGCTCGGAACAGCGACGGGTGATCATGTAGCGGCGGCCTGGGACGATGGCGCGGGGAAGGGACATGCCGGGATTGTCGGCAATCGCGATGTGCAGGTTGCTTGCCGAGAGCGAATATTCGGTACCGATCGCGGTGGGAGATTCGGATGCCGGCGCACAACATCGTGGTCGTCTGTAGCGGATCTCACGAGAAGAAGGCCAACCTTGGTGAGGTCTTTCCGAGGTCTTTCCGTTGGTGAGGTTTTTCCGGAGCCGCAGCGTCGCTACTTTTCCGCCTGACTTCTGTGATAATCGCATCCTGGAGTTCTATTCCTTGGCATGGCACGCGCCCGATAAGCTGCAGCGAGGTTCGTTGGGTTGGCTGACCTGGGCCTTGCCCGTTGTCTTGCCAGTTCTGGCCGTGCTTATCGCCTATCGGGAGTCGCCCTGGTTTGCTTTCATCAGCGACGACGTCTTTCTCATTCCGGCGAACCCCTTGCTGCGCGGAACGGGGGCGCTTTGGCAGAACCTGACGCACGACTATTTTTGGTCGGGATCTGGGAATTCGATCCCCTACTGGCGTCCGGTCACCAAGGGTAGCTGGGTTCTCGAGTTCGCGCTGTGGGGTGGATGGTCAGGTGGTTTTCACCTGGACCAGGTGGCGATCCACTTGATGGGAGTCCTGGGCGTTGTCTATTTCGTTCGCCGTCTGGACGGTGGCCCCGTCGGCGCGTGCGTGGCAGGCCTGGTCTATGGTCTGCATCCCGATCTGATCGAACCCACCTGCTCGGTCATGGCACGTTCGGATGTCGCTGTGGCAGCAGCCTCCATCTGGACCGTGGTGACCTGGTTAAGGTGGACCCAGACGGGGCGTGCCGCTTGGGCCGTGGCGCACGGCCTGGGTTTGATGCTGGCCCTCGGAAGCAAGGAAACCGCCGTGGTCTTGCCCGCGGTGCTCGCCCTTTGGGCGATCTTGGGCGTCGAGAATTCCGATGCAAGCCCGGCCCGTGAGCCACCGCCCGCAGCCTCGGCTGCTGGGCGAGTTCTCTGGCTCGTCCGGCGGCTCCGCTATTTGGTGCCGGCCGTCCTCATCACGGCCGCCTACTTTGTCGGGCGCGGGTTCGTGCTGGGGCCGCACCAAAGCGTGCCATTCGTGTTCGACGCCGCACGGATTCCACTGGTGGGTGGCCAGGCGTTCTTCAGCGTCCTGCCCTTTCACCTGGATGGCAGCGCAGGCTCGGTGCCCAAGGATCCGTGGCTAGCTCCCACGGTCTTGATCTCCGCCACCGTGGGCTGGTCGGCCTTTGTCGCGGCGTTGGCGGCTGCTGTCTATCGACGGCGGATGCGCTTGCTGGTGCTGTTGGCCTGGGCTCTTGCCTCACTGACCCCCATTCTGCTCGTATCCGAACTGAACGTGCCGGTGGCGCCCAACCTGTTCCCCCTGGCTGGCCGCTGGGTGACCTCTGCCGTCGCCGTGGCGGCCATCTTGACCGGTCTTCTCTGCGGCTGGCTGCCCCGGCCTTGGCCCCGCACGGGGCTCGTCGCACTGACCGTGGTCTGGGCAATCGCCGAGCTCGCTCGCTCGGGATCTAGCCACGGCGTCTTCCGCGACACCGAGTCCCTGGTCCGACGACAGGACGCAGAGTTCCTGGCCATGCCCGAGGCGCTGCGCACATCGATGGACCGGTGTGATTTTGCCGAACGGCAGATCTTGCGCGCGATCAAGGACGGACATCCGACCATGGCCATCGAACAGCTGGACGCCTTGAACAAGGAATGCCTCGCGGGCCGCTTTCGTCTGCTGCGTCTATGGGCACTGGTCGACCTTTCGCGCTTTGATGATGCCTACGGGCTGGCCGATTCATTTCTGCGCGAGGACGCGATGGAGAGACGCTACCATGCGGAAGCCTACTACCTTGCCGGTGTGGCGGCCTCGAACACCGGCCAGTTGGGAGCGGCCGAGGTCTGGTTGCGCAACTCCTCGAACCTGGGCTACCCGTCGTGCAACCTCGGCGTGACCCTGGGTCGCGTGCTTGCGCAAACCGGGCGGCTTGCCGAGGCGGCCGGCGCCTACGAAGGGTCTGGCCGTTGCGCCTCGACGGATGCGCGCCCATGGCTCGCAGCTGCCGTGCTCTGGATGCAGGCGCAGCAACCCGAGCGCGCGGCGGTCGATCTGGCGCACGCACGCACCTGCCCGCTAGACACCGAGCAGCGCCAACTGGCCGATCGTTTGTCTGCCGGATTGAAGTGACCGGGGGGAAAGCCGAGTGGGACCGAGAATGCCGTGATATCGCACGAGGTGGCAGCGAGCGCGGGGAATCAACGGGATGAGCTTCTCGATCAGTTCGTGCGGCGTGAGCACGATATGGGTCGTGCCCCTTCGGGGCCTAGGGCCTACCCGCCCCACACCTGCCCCACGCGGCTTCGCCGCGCCCGTCGCCATCTCGCCAGGCTTGCTTGAAACGCAGGGCAAGACGGCCGTCGGGCTGAACATTCAGATTCAGCGACGATCCAAATCGTTGCACGACGGTCAGACTTCCGGTCTGCGGCCGACCGCGCAGCTTGCGCTTCCGTGCGCGGCGGCGGAGGCCGGAGTTGATGGCGCTGATGAATGCACCAAGTACGACGCTCGTGGCGTCGGCCGAATAGGCCATCTTGCACGAACCGTTGGCCACGGCTACTTGAGCAGGATCGCGCCCGAGCCTGGCGCCAGTGAAAAGGAAGTCACAGACATGGTTGCCACAGTTGCCGTCATTGTGCCGTCAACGGAAACCGCGCCGCCACCCTGTGGATTGATCTGTTGCATGGGCGCGGCCAGCGTTACCGAGACGGCCGCCGTTGTCGGGTTGACCAGCACGCTGCCCTTGGCGAAGTCGCGGCGGTACACGCCTTGCCAGGCCAGCGCATCCACGTTGCTTGGCGCCGCCACGGGCGCGCCTAGATCGATCTCCCACTCGGGGTACCATTCCAACGTACTGTCGGCAAAGTAGAACAAGTAGGTGCGGCCGCCCTTCACCAGCAGGTGGTTGGCCAAGTAGTACAACCGCCGTTGCACGTCGCTGGTGCTGGTCAAATAGTTCTGTTCGATGACGATCTTGCCGGCCGCTGCGATGGCCATGAGCTGGTTGGTCGACGCCTTCCAGTCGGCCAGAGAGAAGCCTGGATCGGCAAATCCTTCCGAAAAGATGCCGGCGGTGCGCGTGTAGTCGCTGTTGTCCCAGGTGGTAGTGAACGCGCTGGTGTTGGGGATCAGGGGAATACCCTTGGCTTCCAGTGCGCCGTTCAAGCCCGCAATCCAGGTGTCCCAGGCCGCGATCCAGGTCTGGCCGCCCAGCTCGCTGAAAACCTGGTCGCGGACCGCGGTGCCGGCCAGGCGGCTGTCGTCGCGCGAGCACTCGCCCTGCAGCAGTGCGGGCGAGGCCGAATCCAAGAACACGCCGTCGTATTCGCCGGCCGCGCTCTGCTGTGCGATGGAATCGGCCCAATACGCGGCGAACTCCGAAACCGAGACGTTCATCAGCAATTTCCCGTCGGCGCTGCTGGCCACGCGACCGGCGCTGGCGTTGTGCCAGAACCAGGTCTCGTGCGTGGTCACCTCCGGGTAATCGTTCGACCAGTGCAGCCCGTCGGTGATGAAGCTGACCGAAGGCGCCGACTGCCACATGGCCAGGTGGTAGTGCAACACCACGAAATTGGGATTGAGCGCACGCACGGCGCGGGTGGTTTCCAGCAGCAGCTTCTGGCTGCCCACGTAGTGGCTGGCCGCGAACTGTTGCTGCTGCGCCGTCATGTTGGGAAGCTGGTCGGACAGGATGGCGATGGTCGCGGTGGTGTCGGGGAAGCGGCTGGTCGCGGCCGCCGGTGCTTCGCCTGCAACTTCGGTCCCTGCGCCAGCGTCCGCGCTCCCCGAGGCTGCGGCCGGGTTGTCGCGGCCCGCATCCGCAGATGGCGCTGGCAAGTCGACGGGAGCGTCGGGCGGGGCGGCGTTCCGCGCCTGCGAGGAACCACCACAAGATAGACCAAGGAGCAAAGGGTACACGAGCATCCAAACCTTCATAAGGAACAGGATACAGTGCCCGTGCGCCGGGTGTTCCGAATCCAGCGACAAGCGGGTGGGAAGGCACAGCAGTTCTGTGCTAGAGATCCCAACTACTTGGACTGGGCGTGACTCCGGGTGCGACCCTTGTTAGGCACCGGACGCCCGAGCGGAAAACATTAGGGAGATCTCATGCACGCACTGCCTGATGCGCTGGTCGAGCGCCTGAGGAACCGACAGGCCGTTCTGGTTGCTGGTGCCGGCTGTTCCGAGCTGGCCCAACTTCCCGGCTGGGCTGCTCTCGGCCAGTGCTTCCTCGAATGGGTGGCCGACGACGCGGACAAGGCCGGGCTTTCCGATCTGCTACAGCAGGGCCGCATGACCTCGGCCCTGGCGTTCGTGCGCGAACAGTTTCACGAAAGCACTCTCGGCGATGTGCTGGCCGATGCCTGTGGCAAAGCTGTGCAGGTGCCTGCTGCCGTCAGGATCGTGGCCCACGCGCCCTGGCGCGGTTTCATCACGACCACCTTCGATGCTCTCTGGGCCACGGCCCTGGCCGACGACGCCGAGGTCGTGAGCCGGACCGCGTTTGCGGCCAACGCCAGCGCGCTGGAAAGCGGCCGCGGCCGATTTCTCCTGCAGCCTTTCGGCCGCGCCGACGTGCCCGCCTCCGTCTGCCTGACCCCGGCCGAGATCCCGGCGAAAATCGGTGCCACCGGCGCCGCCAGCTTCATCGCCGGCCTATACAACAAATGGTCCTTCGTCTTCGTGGGCTATCGGCCCGACGATCCGGATCTGAACATGCTCGTCCAGCGCGTGCTGGGCACAAGCGAGACGCGCGTGCCGCACTTCCTGCTCGCGCCCCAGCTGTCGAGCAGCGACGCGCGCCGGGTGCGCACCGAACTCGGCCTGGTCCCGGTTTCTCTGGAATTCACCCTGGAGGAAACGCTCACCGTGATGGCCGAGATCTGCGCCCAGCCCGGCCACAAACCGGCTGACGAGGATGTAGAAGCCTGGTTGGAGCTGGTCCTGGCCGAGCCCGAGGATCGGCAGGCGCATGAAGGCCTCAATCGAGGCCTGGCCCTTCTGCGCGAGCGCAAGGAATGGGACCGCATGGTCGGCATCATGATCAGCCGCGCCGAAGTCATCCGTGAATCGGCCGCGCAGGCGGCGGCCTTGCGCGAGGTGGCCTTGTTGCTGGAACGGCAGATGGCCGACACCGATCGCGCCTATCACGTGATGATGGCGGCGCTGCGGCTGCGGCCCAGCGATGCGGATCTTCTTGGCGATGCCAAGCGCTTGGCCGAAAAAGCCGGCCAGTGGGACGACTTCGCCAAGGAGGTCGCTCAGCTCGAACACCAGGGCACCGACGGCGCCGACTCGACCCAGATCGCGCTGGGCGTGGCGCGCGTGTGCGCCCGGGACACCGCCCGGGTCGACGAAGCCATTTCGGCATTTCAGAAGGTGCTCGACCGGGATCCGCAGAACCCCGAGGCGTTGGCCGAGCTGGAGAACCTGTACCGCCTGGCCGAACGCTGGGAGCCGCTGCGCGCGCTTTACGAGAAGATGCTGGCGCGCGATCCCAACAGCAATGCGGCTTTCGCCAAGCTCGAGGCGTTGTTGCGCCAGACCGAGCAGTGGGCGCTGCTGACCGCGCTGCTGGAAAAAGAGCTGGCGCGCAATCCGGCGGACCCCGCAGCTTTTGCCAAGCTGGAAGAGCTGTATCGCAAGACCGAGCAGTGGAAGGCGCTGACCGATCTGCTGCGCAAGGGACTGGCACGCAATCCCGCCGACGGGGCCACCTTTGCCAAGCTAGAACAGATCTACCGAAGCACGCAGCAGTGGAAGCCGCTGGTCGAGATGCTGGAGGCGCTCACCGCCCGCGATCCCGCCAACGGCGAGGCCCTGGCCAAGCTGGAAGAGCTGTATCGCAAGACCGAGCAGTGGACGCTGTTGTGCGATCTGCTGGAAATGCGGGCGCAACGCAAGGGCGATGCCGAGCTGGCGCGCGGGCTGCGCATGGAGCGGGCCAGCCTGCTGCTCGACAAGCTGAAGGACGTGCAGAGCGCGCTGGTGGTGGCCCAGGGTTTCGCGGCCGAAGATCCAGCGGCGGCCGAGGCGCTGTACTTGCGGGCGCTGGAAAACGATCCCGAAAACTCGGTCGCCCTGGCGGCGCTGGCCGATCTTTGCAGCCGCAAGGGCGAGTTCGAGCGCGCGGCCAAGTTCGCGCTGGAAGGCGCAGAGAAGACCAAGAACCCGATGGAGAAGGGGCGCCTGCTGGCCCAGGCGGGTGTACTGGTCCTCGACCATCTCGACGACCCGGATACTGGGCGAGATCTTCTCGACCGGGCGTTGGCGGCTGATCCGGAACAGGTGAGCGCGGCCGAACGGTTGGCTCAGTTGCGCGAGGTCCGCCAGGAATGGCCGGCGCTTGAGCCAGTGCTCGACATGCTTTTGCGCCGCGCTTCGGCCCAGGACGAAGCCGCCCGCGCCGTCTTGCACGAACGGGTCGCCCGTTGCGCGAAGCAATTGGGAAAGATGGACAAGGCGCTGGCCAACTTCGAGGCCGCCACCCGTCTGTCGCCGCACTCGCTGCCCTTGGCGCAGGCCTCGGCCGATTTGCACTTCGAGCGCGAATCTTGGACCGAAGCGGGCGCGGCCTACGAGCGCGTCTATGCGCTGGGTCTCACCAGCTTGAGCGCCCCGGAACGGGCGGCGCTGTGTGTGCGCCTGGCTACCTGTGCCGAGAAGGTCGCTGACAGCGAGGCCGTGCTGCACTTCCGTGAAGAGGCGGCGGCCTTGGAGCCGCACGAGCGCAGCCACCTGGACGCGCTCATCGTGCTGCGCACCGCCCGCCAGGATTGGCGCGAGGTGGTCGACTTGCGACGCAAGCAACTTACGCTAGCCAGCGACGACGAGGAGCGCGCGCAACTGTGGGACGAGCTGGGCGATATTCTGCGCGAGAAACTGGGCGACTCCGTCGACGCCGTGGCCTGCTACACCAAGGCGCTGGCGGTGCAGCCCGATCGGCGCCAGACCCTGTACAAGATGCTGGACCACTACAGCGTCGACAAACAATGGGGCAAGGCGGTCGAGACGCTGGAGACGCTGTCCACGCTGGAGACCGCGCCCACCATCCGTGCCCGCTGCCGCTACACCTTGGCCGCCATCTATCGCGACGAGATGAAGGACAACGTCAAGGCCGTGGCCACCTTCACCCAGGTTCTCGAAGACGATCCGATGTTCGTGCGCGCCTTCGATGCCATCGAGCGCATGCTGAGCGAGAGTCACAGTTGGAAGGAACTGGCGCGCGCCTACCGCCGTCAGTTGAAACGCCTTCCTGCCGAGGCACCTGTCGAACTCAAACTGCGCCTGTGGGACGCGCTGGCCGCTGTCGCCCTCAAGCACCTCAAGAACCGCGAGAGCGCCATGCTGGCCCTCGAGGTCGCTGCTTCGCTCGACCGGGACAATTTCGCGCGCCAGGAGCAGCTGGCGCAGATGTACCACGAGGCCGGTCCCTCGGCGGTGGGCAAGACCATCGCGCAGCACCAGCTGCTCATCAGCAAGAAGCCCGATCGCATCGCTTCGTATCAAGCGCTGGCACCGCTCTTCTATCAGACCGGCGCCCACGATCGGATGTGGTGCGTGGCCGCGGCGCTGGTGTATCTGGGCAAGGCCGATGCGCCGCTGGCCAGCTTCTATGAAGGCTACCGGCCCAGCCAGCTTCCCAATGCCGGCGGAAAGATGAACGAGGAGCTGTGGCGCAAGATCCTGCACCCAGCAGAGGATTCCTACGTCAGCGCCCTGCTGGCCCTGCTGGCCCCGGCCATCGCCATGTCCAGTGCCAGCCCCCACAAGGCCATCGGCGTGGACCGGTCTGACCGCGTGGATCTGTCGGGCGCGGTTTGGCCGCATGCCGCAGCCCTGCGCTACGTGGCCAACACCATCGAGGCCAACTTGCCGGACGTATTCTTGAAGAAGGACGCGCCGGGCACGGTGTCCATCGTCAATCTCAAGGAAAAGAACACGCTCGCCCCGGCCCTGGTGGTGGGCCCAGGCTTCGAGCAGTGGACGCGGCAGAGCGAGGTCATCTTCGACTTGGCCAAGCGCATGGTGCTGATGCGCTCGGAGCGGTTCCCCCGTTTTGCCCTGGGCACGCCGGCCTTGCTGGAGATCGCTGTGCGCGCGGGGCTGCAGCTCGGCGGCTGCCCCATCGGCAGCGGCCCGCACGGGGAGCAAGTCGACAAGATGGCCAAGACCATCGATGGGCTGCTGTCACCGCCTTTGCGGGCGGAGCTGAAAGTGGTGGCCAAGAAATTCGTGGACGCGCGCGGGGACAAGCTGGACTTGCCCAGCTGGATCGTCGCCGCTGATTTGACCGCGGCGCGTGCTGCGCTCGCCCTGTGTGGCGATCTGGGCGCGGCGGCGCGCGTGCTGGCCAGCGAGCCGTCGGGGCAGAGCCCGCTGCCGGCGCGCGAACGCATCAACGACCTGCTGGCCTTCTCGGTGAGCGAAGACCACTTCGCGGTTCGCACGGCCCTCGGCATGCAGGTGAACCTCACGCCGCCCAGCCCCGAGGCGGCAGCCCCAGGCGCCCTCAAACGCCGCCTGAGCCACACGCAGATCAAGTCGAGCCCGTAGCTAGAACATTGGACGTGACTGACGACGACTCCTTCATCGACATCGACGAGCCGGACTTGCCCGCCAGCGTCCCCAGCCTGCGCGTGTTGCCAGCGCCGGTGACGCGTGAAAGCCCGCCCAGCATCGAGGCGCCGCCGCAAGATGGCGAGGTGCTGGACCGCGGGCCGACCGATACGGAGTGCGAGAGCGACTCGCCGACCGGATGCCGCTCGAACGCATGCGCAACTCGCACTACGGATATGCGCTGGAGGGACTGCCCTCCAGCATTCGTGAGGCGATGCTGGTGACCCCATCCACGATCAGGGTTCCCAAACAGATTCCAGCTTGAACCCATGCCCGAGGCAGGCGTGCGGCTGGACATGGCGGTGCGGCCCATTGACAGCGGCCCCCTGTTTCCGCCCGGCGAGGGCCCGCCCGAGGTGCTGCACGCGCGCGACGGGCGCCACCTGCACGCCCAGCGCGATCTGGGCGGCGAACGCGAGCGCGCGGCGCACCTGGCGCGCATGCTGGGCCTGGATGATGCGACGGCGAACGGCGCCTGGCGCTGGGACGTACCCGACGACGCCGGCGCGCTCAAGGTGCTGCGCAAGCGGCGCGAGCAGCCCGATCTTGCCGAGGTGGAATGGCCGGCGGGCGAGATCCGCGTGGACCATGTCGTGCGCGGGTCGCTCAAGGTGCAGGTGCAGCGCCGGCGCGACTGGTTCGGTGTCGACGGTGGGATCGAAATCGACCGCACGCGCGTGCCCCTGTCCGAGCTGCTGGCCGCGGCGCGGGCGGGCCGACGCTACGTCAAGCTGAATGCGCGCCGCTTCGCCACCCTGGAGGACGAGCTGCGCGAGCGACTGGCCGCGCTCGACGACGTGGTGTTCGAGAACCAGGGCGCGTTCGAGCTGGGCCTGCTGGCAGCGCCGGTTCTGGCCGAGCTGGTGGAGGATCAGCGCCAGTTAGAGCTGGTGCCTG
>CAVWUP010000035.1:0-225349 GCA_963758155.1 uncultured delta proteobacterium | reverse complement strand
GAAACCCCTCAGGATTTCTCCCAAGGGGTCTTGCGGGGTGGACGGGACTTGAACCCGCGGCCTCCGGCGTGACAGGCCGGCGTTATAACCAACTTAACTACCACCCCAGGCCCCGACACGACGGTTTCCCGGCGCATCGGGACGCAAGGATCTACTCGCCGGCGCCGCGGCTGTCAAATGGAAGCTGAGCCCCGGGGAGCGACTGCTGGGAGCGACGCCCGAAGCTTGCGTTCGGCCAGAGCCCGGCTACAAATCTGACGGTCATGCGAAGCCTCCGCTCGCTCGCCTGGGTTGCAGTGCTGGTGGGGATGGCGTGCGCGCGCCCGCCTAGCCCCAAGCACGATGCAGCACCGCCCAAGCCCGCGGCCGAGCCCGTTCCGATTCAGCCCACACAGCCGCGCCTGCCCTGGGACCAAGGGGGCGAGCTGGCCGAGGGCGAGACCATCGTGGTCGGAACCGAGCACCCTGGCCGTGAACCCCTGGACTGGGCGCGTTCCGCGGGTCTGCTGACCGCTGATCTCAGCGACAAGTGGGCGCCCTTCATCTTCAGTGAATCGGATAGCGCAAAAGCCGATGTGAAGCCCAACCGCTATCGCCGTGCTTTCATTGCGCTGGCCAACGACTGGGAAAGCCCAGACGAAATTTTTCTGGCCAGCCCAGAGGGAGCCTACGCCGTGTTGATGGCCGCGGGTCTGCCCGGCACCGAGGACTCGGCACAAAGCCCGCAGGGCAAGCACGTGATCGCCGAGGCTGGACGGGCGATGCGCCTGCAGCGCGAACCCAACTTCCTCGAAGCCTACGGCATCCCGCCCACGCTTGACGTCCTGCTCAAGCGCATCGAGGAGGACAAGCAGAAGACCTGCTACGCCGACCTGGACCTGGCCGGCCTGGCGGCCTTTGACGGCACAGTGACTTTCCAAAGCCGCGAACAGGCGCACCGCGAATACCATGAGGCGACCGGCGATGCTGCCTGGGTCGAAAAGCAAATCGCCAAGGCTACGGAAGCGGCGGGAGCGGTCACGCGCGATCGCGACGCCTGGCTCAACGCGATTGCCACAGACGATGCGAAGGCCGCGGCTCGCATCGAGCGCGCGCGTCGCGGGCAGGTGCGTCTGCGCGCGATCCGAGCGGCGCAGGCCCGCCTGGTGTGCGAGGGTTTGTTGTCGTCGCGTTCCAAGCATGTGGAGGGACACTTCGACTTGGCGACCAACCAGGCGCTGGCGGCCTGGGAGCGCAAGAACAACATTTTCGGCTGGGGATTTCTCGGCGGCGAAACACTGGCGGCGCTGCAGCGGCCGCCGCTCGACCTGCACTTCGACACCTTCCGGCGCATCCTGATGGAGCGGGTGGCCGATGCGGCCGGCATCCTCGAGGACGGCTCCGTCTCGGGTGGACCCAAGCCAGCCACCTACAAGGACGCCGCGGGCATCGAGCACCCGGTACCGAACCTCATCGCCGACTTCACCGACGCGCTCATGGCGGGCCTGGGGGCCCGCACCGCCGCCGACATGCTCAGGGTCATGGAGGCGTTCCGAACGCAGGGAATGGCGGAGTTCCTGCGCGTCTCGTTCGCGGCGCCCAAGCTTCCGCCCTACTACAGCAGCAAGATGGACCTTTCCGTCGAGATCGATCGCGGCGATGTCTGGTACGACTTCCCCTACGACGAAAATGGCAAGCCCATCGCCCAGCCGCGCGTGAACTTCCCCAGCCTCACGCTCTTCGTGAAATGGAACAAGCAGAGGATTCCGCTGTGCCGCTGGCGCACCACCATCGGCTCGTGGCGCAGCGAAATGCGCCCCAACGGCAAGGTGTACTTCAAGTACAAGAACTCGGACGTCGGCCCACGCGTATGGAAAGACGTCGTGGCCGGGCCGGTGTGGATCCCGCCCGAGGGCACGCCCGCCAAGGATCTGCTGACCCGCAAGATGTTGAACCGCGACGTCGGATCGGTGACGGCCGTGAACACCGACGTGATGGGCCCCGGCTATCAGTCGGCCTACGGCCTGGTGTTGGCCATCCATCACTGGAAACGCGGCGCGAACACCTTCTACGACAACCAGATTCGCACCCATGGCTCGGTGGACTACACCTCGATCGCGCGGCGGTTCTCGCACGGCTGCCACCGTCTGGTGAACAGCCGGGCCGTGCGCCTGTTCGACTTCTTGCTGCGCCACCGGGTCTTCCAGCGCGTGGGCAATGTGCCACTCACGCTTCGCCGCCATTTCGACTACGAGGGCAAGCAGTACCACTTTGCCCTGGGCACGCGCGGCTACTATTATGAACTGTCTCCGCCGGTGCCGGTGATGGTCACTGAAGGCCGCATCATGGGCAAGGTCAAGCGGCCCATCGAGGCGCACTTGCCCAAACCGGGCGTGGACTACGGGCCGTCCGAAGAGGCTGGCGAAAGCGCTCCGGAGGTCGGCCCGTGAGATTCGCGGAGAGCGGGCTAAAGGATTGGCCTCGGCCGTTCGATAGTGTGAGCATATCGCCTATGGTCCGGAAGAGATTAGCGGCCGGCGCGACCGGCGCTGCTGTACTCCTGGTGGCAGCGCTGGTCGGCTGCGCCGTAGGCGTGCGCCGCGATCTTGCCAAGATTCCGCCCCGCGAGATCATCTTCGACGACCAGTGCCACGTGCAGGACTACTACGACGATCTGGCGCGCGGTCGGGAGCGGCCGCCCGCACTGGTTCATTCCGACGAAATTCAGACCAGCGACAGCGAAAAGACCCTGGGCGGTCGCAGTACTTATCTATTTGAAGAAAACACCAGCTTGCCGGCGCTGCGGCGCCTGCTGCTTGAGAACTGGAAGCCGTTGCCGGCCGCCGTGATGACGGCCCCCCAGGTCGAGGTGGAGGTGCGCTGGGCCGAAAAAGTCAGCTCGCGCTGGGCGGTGACTGACGAGAACGTCGAGCTGCGCGCCGTCGGCAAGACCATCACCCTGGCCCCGCATCCCTGCCTGACCGCCCTTCTCTTCGGACGCACGCTGTACGAGCGGCGGCGCGAGCTGGTCGGGCTGCCGCCTTTGCCCATCCCGCCAGACGCCGGTGCGGCGGATCGCATGACGTCTGATTGATCGGGGCTGCGGTGGTGTAGACTCCGCACCCCTATGCCCTACGATCATCGCTCCGTTGAACCCAAGTGGCAGGCCCGCTGGCGCGAGGCCCGCTTGCATCAGACCACCTTCGATCCCCACCGCCCCAAGTTCTATGCCTTGGACATGTTTCCCTATCCCTCGGGCGCAGGGCTGCATGTCGGACACTGCGAGGGCTACACCGCCACTGACATCATCACGCGCTGGAAGCGCATGCAAGGCTGGAATGTCCTGCATCCCATGGGCTGGGACGCCTTTGGTCTGCCGGCCGAGAACTACGCCATCAAGACCGGCATCCATCCGCGCGTGACCACCGAAAAGGCCATCGCCAACTTCCGTCGCCAGATCGACTCAGTCGGCTTTGCCTACGATTGGGATCGCGAAATCAACACCACCGATCCCAATTACTTCAAGTGGACGCAGTGGATCTTCTTGCAGCTCTTTCACAAGGGCCTGGCCTACGAGGGCACGGTGCCCATCAACTGGTGTCCGTCGTGCAAGACCGGGCTGGCCAATGAAGAAGTCACGCAGGGCTGCTGCGAGCGTTGTGGCAGCGGGGTCGAGCGCAAGGACCTGCGCCAGTGGTTGCTGCGAATCACACGCTATGCGGATCGTCTGCTGGAGGACTTGGTGGAATTGGACTGGCCCGAGTCCACCCTGGCCATGCAGCGCAACTGGATCGGTCGCTCCGACGGGGCCGAGGCGATCTTCAAGGTCGTCGGCCCCGACGGTTCTCCGGGCAGCGACGAGATCAAAGTCTTCACCACGCGGCCCGATACCCTGTACGGCGCGACGTATATGGTCTTGTCCCCGGAGCACCCGCTGGTCGACGTGCTGACCACGTCGGCACAGCAGGCCGCCGTGCGCGCGTATCAGGTCGCTGCCCGCCGCAAGAGCGATCTGGAACGCACTGACCTGGCCAAAGAAAAGACCGGCGCGTTCACCGGCGCCTTTGCCATCAATCCGGTCAATGGCGAAAAAACCCCGGTCTGGATCGCCGACTACGTCCTGTCCAGCTATGGCACTGGCGCAATCATGGCGGTGCCGGCGCACGATCAGCGCGACTACGAATTCGCCAGCAAGTTCAATCTGCCCATCCGTCCCGTGGTGCGGCCCGCTGACGGACACACGCCCGAAGCCGGCCAGGCTTTTTGCGACGACGGCATCGCGATCAATTCGGGCGATCTCGACGGCCTGCCCACGCCCGAGGCCAAGGCCAAGGTCACCGGACAGCTGGAAGCGCGCGGTCTGGGTCGCGCCATGGTCAGCTATCGGTTGCGCGACTGGGTGTTTTCCCGGCAGCGCTATTGGGGCGAGCCCATCCCGATCGTTCACTGTCCCACGCACGGCGCGGTGCCGGTGCCTGAATCGGCGCTGCCCGTGACCCTGCCCGAGGTCGAGCGCTACGAGCCCACCGGCACCGGTGAATCGCCTTTGGCCGGAATCGAGTCCTGGGTCAAGACCACCTGCCCGACCTGTGGCGGCCCGGCCCGGCGCGAAACCAACACCATGCCTCAATGGGCGGGATCCTGCTGGTACTACCTGCGCTACCTCGACCCCAAGGCCGCACAAGAGCCCTGGTCCAAAGAGGCGCAGAAACAGTGGCAGCCCGTCGATCTCTACGTGGGTGGCGCCGAGCACGCGGTCCTGCACCTGCTCTATTCGCGCTTCTGGCACAAGGTGCTCTTCGACCTGGGATATGTGTCGACCAAAGAGCCTTTCAAGAAACTGCGCCACCAGGGCACCGTGCTCGCCTATTCGTACCAGGATGCCTTGGGCCGCTACCACGACCGCAGCGAGATCGAACTGCACGGCGACGACGTCATTCTCAAGGCCACGGGCGAGAAGCTCAAGGCAGCCGTGGACAAGATGGCCAAGACCAAGCTCAACGGCATCAACCCCGACGACGTGGTGGCCGAGTATGGCGCGGATGTCTTACGCCTGTACGAAATGTTCATGGGCGAGTTCGAACTGCCCAAGCCCTGGGACGCGCGCGCCATCGAGGGCTGCGCGCGTTTCTTGAAGCGCGTCTGGCGCCTGGTGGAAGAATTGGACGAGAAGCCGGCGCCGGCCAGCTGATGCACACCTGCGCCTGCGCCACAAAACCATTAAGAAGGTGACCGGCGATCTGGATCGCATGGCCTTCAACACCGCCGTGGCCGCGATGATGGAGTATCTGAACGAACTCACCAGCAGCGGCGCCACGCGCGAGGACGTGCTGACGCTCATCAAGCTGGTGGCCCCCTTCGCCCCCCACCTGGGCGACGAAGCCTGGGAAAAGCTGGGCCAGCAAGGCTTCCTGCTGCAGACCGCGTGGCCCAGCTACGACGAGGCGCTAACCATCGACGCAGTGGTGACCCTGGGCGTGCAGGTGAACGGCAAGCTACGCGGCGACATACAGATCGCGCGCGACGCGCCCGAGGCCGAGGTGCGCGCCAAGGCGATGGCCGTGCCCAACGTGGCCAAGCACCTGGAAGGCAAGACCGTGCGCAAGGTCATCGTCGTTGCCGGCAAGATCGTCAATATCGTTGTAAGCTGAAAAGTGCTCCCTGATCGACCATGGCCGAACTGAGAGTAGGCGAGAACGACGGCGCGGCCACGCTCGACATCGTGGTTCAGCCGCGCTGTCCGCGCGAAGGCGTGGGACCGGTTGTGGGCGACAGGCTCAAGGTGTCGGTGAACGCCCCGCCGGTGCAAGGCAAGGCCAACGAAGCCGTGCAGCGGGTTCTGGCCGCAACCTTCGGCGTGCCCCGCTCGGCGGTGACCATTCTTCGCGGCGAAACCGGCAAGCGAAAGACGGTGCGCATCGACGGGATCAGCGCCGCGGCGGCCAAGCAATTGATTGCGAGGCGGCGGACGATCTCGACGTAGACTGTATCGGACGTCCCTGGAAGTCCTTTTTGGCCCGGTTCTCACTGCCTGATAAAACTGCGACTCCTCCAGGCCGAGGATGAGCAGCGGGAGTCGCGACCATGAGCCCCGCCGCCCCCCGCCTGCTGAGACTGCCCGATGTGCTCGGGCGCGTGGGCATCAGCCGGTCATCCATCTATGACCTCGTTCAGCGTGGGGCGTTCCCCCAGCCAGTCAAGCTGGGAACCCGCTGCACGGCCTGGGTCGAGGGCGAGATCGACGGATGGGTGCGGGCACGAATCGCCGAGCGAGTGGCGCCGGAGGCCACGCAGCCATGAGCAGCGACAGCGATGTCACGATCTTCATGTCGCTCCACCTCGGAGACAGAATCCGAGAGACGGGCGATCTAGCACCAGCGGAATACGGGGTGCACATCAGGCTATGTGAGGCGTCCTAGCCGAAGTTGCGCAGTAGAGCGGGCGAAGCCCGCTTAAGTGCCTGAAATCACGTGGTCGAGGCTCGTAGGTCTGGACTACAAATGGGCTTGTGGAGCCCATCGGTTCCGACCCGCTCGGGCAGGTGAAAGCCCAAGCGAGCGAGCACCTCAGCTTGGCGCCTGTCGGGCCGGCTCACGCGACGAAGACGGAGTTCTCGGCCATCGACCAGCGGCAAGATCACATCGCCGCTCTTGATCATCGAGACGGTCGAAAGGACCTTTCGCGCGGTCATGCCGAGCCCATGGTCGCGCGCCAGACGGTCGAGCGTGCGGTACATCGTGTAGGCAATGAAGCACACGAGCACGTGCGCCTCCACCCGGCGCTGAGTTTGGTGGAAGACCGGCCGGATTGACAGGTCCTGCTTGAGCGTGCGGAAGGCGGCCTCCGCGTCGTTGAGCTGCATGTACATGTGCCACAGTTCCTGCTCGGACTCGCCGGTCAGGTTGGTGCGCAAGAGGTAAGCTCCCTCGGAATGGCGCATGTACGCGGCGCGGGCCGCGTCCTTGTGCCAGCTCAGCGACAGCGACGGGCCATCGCCCGCGACGGTGATTTCGTACGCGCGTGCCACCCGCGAGCATTCCGCCTTCAGCCGCCCGATGCGCTGCCAGAGCGTATCGCGGCTGCGCAGACGACCAGCCTCAATCGCGGTGGCAAGCCGCCCGAGACCGTCCTCCATCTTTCTCTCGAAGCGGTCGTGCATGGCCGCTTCCTTGTCGCGTCGGTCGGCTGACCGGCACAAGACGAAAGTGTCTTTGCTTCCGTCGGGCGCCGGCACGAGTTTCACCTCGATACCCTCGCGCACGGTTTGCCAGTTGCCGTCGAGCAGCGCCGATTCCACCTTGCGCAGCATGACCCGCGGCGTGCCCACCAGATATGCACCGTTGTGCGCACGCAAAGCCTCCAGATTCTTTTCGCTCGCCACGCCTCGATCGAAGACCCAGATGCGCGAGGCCTTTCCGTACAGCGCCTCCATTTTCGCCATCATGTCTTCCAGCGTGGTTGCGTCGTTGCGATTGCCGTCGAAGACCTGGTAGCCGAGCGGCAGTCCACTCTTGCTCACCACCAGACCGATGACGACCTGGGCGCAGTCGGGCCGGTGGTCGCGCGAATAGCCATGCTTCGCCGCCGGATTTCCCTCGGCCAATCCTTCGAAGTACGTGCTCGTCAGGTCGTACAGCAGAATGTCGAATGGCTCGGCAAACAGCGTCCCCAGCCGATTCTTCAGGTGCGCTTCGATGGCACTCTTGCACGGATGCAGACGGTCCAGCCCGCGGTACAACCGGTCCTTGTTGACCTTTTCGACGGACACGCCCGCGATGTCGTCCAGGGCCGTGCGTGGATAAAAGCTGTCGCCCAACGCCAGCTCGCTCGACGGAGCGATCAGCCGTGCTGCGCACAGGATGAATGCGATCAGGTGCCAGGGCACCTCCGCATCCGAGCCCGCCATCTCTACCGTAAGCAGTTTGTCCAGGCCGAGTAACTGCCAAACCTGATGGGCGACGAACAGATCTCCGAAGTCACGCGGTCGCTCCCAGCGCACGCGATCGAGGCGGACTTGCACCACCCGCTCGCCCGACGGCAACTCAGGCGCATCGCTGGAAAATAGCTCAAGCTGCTCTTCCTGTCCTTCGCCGTTGAAGATCGAGATGGCTTTGCGCCAGCCCTCCTCGACCGAGGCATTCAGCTCGCCGAGATACGCAAGCACTCGGTGCTGCGGGCCGCGCGACGTCCGGACCGACTCCACCAGAGAGTAGTATTGGTGGTCCTTGCCGTCCTTCCGCCGCGGATGGGCCTTGAGAAACACGCCACCAACTTGGCGCGTCCACCGTCGCGATGGAAGTAGGTTGGTCTGGACTACACGGGCTTTTCAGCGACCACGCCCAGTCTTGTCCGGCACTTAGCCTGTGAGAAAACCGCCCAAAGCGGTTTTCTCACAGGCCTACTGCGCAACTTCGGCTAGAACCGTGGCGGGTATCTGACTGCCGATCCCGATCGTTTGTGTCGGCTCGCTGGTGCAGATGCGTCCACATGGACCAGCCTGTGGAACCCTATCAATGGGCTCTGGACGCGGACAGATGACGGGCGCATCTACCACGCGGCTACACTGGCCGCGATTGAGCGGGCACGCGCCGTCAAGACCAGCTTGGCAGAGCGCGGCCGGAAGGGGCGTGAGGCCCAGCTTGCAGCCGGCCCGAAGCCGGCAACGGCCCTGCCCGAAGCGGGCAACGGCCCGGCAACGGCCCGGCCCTCCGAACTCCGAACTCCGGACTCCGGATCTCCGAACATCGAACGCCAAACTCCGAACACCAGATCCGGAGTAGGTGCCGAAGCGCCCGGAGACGGGCGTTCGCCACCGGCACCGGCCGAAGTGTCTCTTCTGGATTTTGTCACGCGAGGCAAGACCCGGACGTGGAGCCTCACTCAGCGGGAGGTGGACGGCCTACGCGAAGCTTTCCCCGACCTCGACATCGTGGCCGCGGCCAAGAAGGCCAAAGCCTGGCTTGTAGCGAATTCATCAAAGACCAAGACGGCGCGGGGAATGTCCGCATTCCTGTATCGGTGGATCTCCAACGAGCAGAACGGGCCACGCACAAGCCGACCGGGCAGCGGTGCCAAGCCTGCCCGTGATCCCCGCGTAGGTGGCACGCACGCCGAGGACTACCGCCATCCCGACAAGCCGGGACTGATCGACATGGACGCAGTGCTGAGGGGCCAGCCATGACCAGACCCACGAAAATCACAGAACACGAATTTTTCATGCTCACCCCAGGTCAGCGCCGCGCCCACAATGCCGAGTGGGTGGCATGGGACGCGACGCCCGAGGGCCAGGCCGAGCGAGCGGAGCGAGAGGCACGCGAGCGAGCCCGCTACGATGCCCTGCTACCAGCGGCAATCGAGCGCGTCTTGCGGGACGGCGTCGGCATGCAGAATATCGGCCTACCTCCGCGCGCGCTTGATATCGTGCTGGTCGGCCTGACTGAGACGCCGGCCGTGGCGGCTGTCAAGGGCTGCACTGACATCGTGGTGTTGCTCAGTCCACCCGGCACAGGAAAGACCGTCGCAGGCTGCGAGCGGGTGCGCGAGTACATCGCCACGCCGAGGAACTGGACGCCAAGGACCGACTACGACGACGAGCACCGCCGGACTGTTCCGCACTTTGTCGGCAAGCTCCCCACCTGGACGACTGCCGCAGCCCTGGCGCGATTGGATCACTTTGCCGACGCTGCCCTCAGGCCGGTCATGGACGTGCCCCTCCTCGTGGTCGATGACCTTGGCGCGGAATACCTGGACGCCAAAGGCTTCTTCGGCTCGCTATTCGACGAGCTAGTTGACTGTCGATACGCCAGCAAGCTGCCTACCATCATCACGTCGAACCTGGACGCCGCGGGCTTCGCCGCCAGATACGGCGCGCGCGTGGTCGACCGAATCCGAGAGGCTGGCAGGTTCATTGCGTGTGGCAACACTTCGCTGCGCGGGAGGGCGAGCACATGACCAGCATCACCACCGCGAACCGCGAGCCGTGCGCAACCTGTGGGACGACCACGTGGGTTGAGGCGGTGTTCAGCAATCACGCGCTCTATTGCGCGGGCTGCGCGCGCGAGATTCGCCGGGTTCAAGAGTCGCGACCCATGCCACCGAACGCGCACGAGCAGCTCTCGCTCGCAAGGTGGCTGGCCCCTCAGTCGAGGCGCGCCCCATGAGTGACGATCTTCGCGTGGTCGAATCGGTGCCGGCGGTGTCCGAAACTGTCCCCTCGGCGGATGTCGAGCCCGAAGGCGAGAAAGTGCTGAACGCCCTTGAATTGCGCTTTGTCGAACTCATCGCATCGGGCATCAGCTACGAAGATACTGGCGCGCAGATCGGACGGGCGCCCCGCACGTGCCGGCGTTGGTCGAAAAGGCCCGAGATCATCGCAGCCGTCAAGGCCCGCGCAAACGAGCAAGTCAGCGGTGCGCGCGCCATCCTGACGTCAGGTATGAGCCGCGCGGCCCGCTCCCTTGTTTCCATGTCAGACGGCGCTACCGATGCAACGTCGCCGAAGGTGGCAGCGAGCCGGGCCGTCATAGCCGAGGCCACCAACCTGACGGCCGTGGAGGAGCTGACCCAAAGATTGGAGCGCCTCGAAGCCCAGCTAGTCGCACAACCGAATCGCTCTAGGAGTTGAGAACATGGACCTGCGCACTCTCTCACACCGCCTCGACGCCCTGGCGGGCCGCCTGCCGCCCGCGCCCACGCGCCCAATGGCCATCATCACGGTGTCGCGATTCGATCCCGACAACCCGCCTGAGCCGCTCCCCGTCGAGGTGGCATTCCGAACAGACAAATATGGCGTCAGACACCCGTTCCCCATGGACGACGGCATCGACACTGCGACCCACTGGCACTACCGCGACGAAGCCAGCTTGGCCGCTCTCACAAAACGGTTTGAGCACGAGTACGGCGACCACACCCTCTCGCCAGGCGAGCCGCCAAATCTCCTCGTGCATCTTGTCGACGCCGACGCAATTGCAGCACTGAACCCAACCAACACGAGAGGACATGACCAAATGGACGATGAAGAAGAAACACAAGCACTGTTTGCGGCACTCCGCCCGCGGATCCGTCGCGACCGTCCCGATCTTCTCCGGCGAGCCGTGGCAGCGCTCAAGGGCCGCTTCAAACCCGACGGGATCGCAGCCGGCGTCGAAGGTTGGCTGACCACGCTGGAAGCACGATTTTTCCAGCCACTCTCGCCCCAGGCGGCGCAGTTCTTTGAAGGGCTGAGGAGGCCATTTTGAACCTCCACAACCTACGCGGGCGGCTCCCATCTTTGGCCGCCCGCGCGCCCAGCGCCCCAACCGGGCGGATGTTGACCAGCGAACAGGCAATTCGCGAGGTGCAGGCGTTGGTCAACGAGATGCAGGTCGCGGGTGCGGTGGTGCCTCTTACCAACGAGGCCATCAGCCCAGAGCAAGAGGCGGCCCTCATTGCGCGGGCACTGGCAGAAGTGGACGCCGAGCTGGGGCAGGGCTGCCGGAACCGAAGTGCTGTCGCCCAGCGCCGTCAGTATTGTACAGCAGAGTAGTACATGCGTGGACGGCTACCCATTCACCCCTTGAGCCGTCGTAACTCATATGTTACACTCTGTCGTATGAAGACCAAGCACGCCAAGACGGGGTTTGACCGCTACTTCACCGGCAGGATGAAGGATCGGGAATTCGCCGCGGCCTACACGGAGGCGCGCGCCGGCATCGACTCGGTGGACGCGTTCGTGCGCTCCCTCGACGAAGTGCGGAGCAAGGCCGGCATGTCGAAGGCGTTGCTGGCCAAACGCACGGGAACCCAGCCCGCGGCCATGCGGCGATTGCTCACCATGGATGCCCCAAACCCGACACTGGCCACGGTCATGAGCATTGTGCGATCTCTCGGCTACAGCCTCGCGCTTGTGCCGGCGCAGCGTCGTGCGAAGCGAGGCAGAGCGCGCAAGCTCGCCGGTGTGCTCGCCGCTACGGCATGACACTTCTTGGAGTCCGTTTTCGGTATTCGGCACCAAGAGCCTTCACCTCGGCGTAGTCGGCTGCGGATAGTACGGTCATGAAGGGTTTGGCCTTGCCCTCGATCAAGACAACGCTGGGGCCGCCAAGCCCGACTGAGGCGCCGTCACGTTGCAGGATGCAGAACAGACGATAATGGCGGCGCTTGGGGCCATCAACGCGCGCCTCGTAGAAGCCGGACATCTCCCCGTGCATGGCCTCCCACTTGCCGCCGCCACTGAAAGCAGGTGGGGGCGCGTCTGCTACGGCCTTCACCACGGCCACGATCATGGCCTCGACCTTGGTAGGGCACGTGCGCAGGAATTCAAGGGCGGGCACGGTGCACGTGGGATCGTCGCCGGGGTGGCGTTGGAAGAAGTGCACCCGCCAGGGGGCGGGACGCTCGCGGGCGTTCGATTGCCTCACTACGCCCCTTCTGCCTGCTTGAACGGAATCACCTTCACGCTCGCGCGCAGCTTGTCGAGGTAGTCCGCCCAGTCCTGCATCATCTTGCGCCGCTCGGGCAGGTGGGTTGTACGGTTGTAGGCCCGCCCCAGAGGGTCGCGAACGGCATGGGCTAACTGGTGCTCCACCAGATGCGGGGGGAAGCCCAGCACCTCGTCGAGCATCGTCCGCGCGCTGGCTCTGAAGCCATGGCCGCACGCCGTCGTCTTGTCGATTCCGCATCGGCGCATGGCCGACAAGATCGCGTTGTCGCTCATCGGGCGCTGTGTGCTGCGAGCACAGGGAAACACGTAAGGGCCAGACCCGGTCAGCGGCTGGATCTCGCACAGAGTGGCCACGGCCTGCGCAGCCAGAGGGACGATGTGCGGCGTCTTGGTCTTGGGGACCGTGAACCGCCACTCGGCTTTGTCCAGGTCGATATCCGCCCACTTGGCGCTGCGTAGCTCGCCCGGACGCAACGAACACCATGGGCGCCAGCACAAGCGCCGCCCTGACGACCGGCGAGCCCTTGTAGCCGTCCAGGGCGCGCAGCAGATCGCCCAGCTCCTCCGGGTTGGTCGCCGCCGAAAAGTGCCCGTTCTTCTTTGGCGGCAGGGCGCCGCGCAGATCTGCCGCTGGGTCACGGTCGGCTCGGCCGGTGTGGAGGGCATAGCGGAACACCAGCCCGCTGTAGACCCGCGCACGAAAGGCGGTTTCGAGGGCGCCACGGCTCTCTATTCTGCGCAGCACGGCCAGCAGTTCAGGGGCCGTTATCTCGGAGATTGGGCGGTGGCCAATCCAGGGGAAAACGTCACGGTCAAGCAGGCGCAGCACGCGGTCGGCGTGGGACGGCGCCCACGTGTTCGCAAACTTGGTATGCCACTCTCGCGCGATGGCCTCGAAGCTGTTGGCCGCAGAGCTGGCCCGCGCCCTCTTCACCGCCTTCCTGGCTTCGCCCGGGTCCACACCATCGTGCAGTTGCTTCCTGGCCTCATCCCGTTTGAATCGCGCGTCGGCCAAGCTCACCTCAGGGTAGGCCCCAAGGCTGAGCAGCTTTTCCTTGCCCGCGAATCTGTATTTCAACCGCCACAGCTTCCCGCCCGTGGGCGCGACAAGAACGAACATCCCGCCGGTGTCGTACAGCTTGTACGCCGTAGGCTGCTGCTTGGCCTTCTTGAGCGCGACGTCTGACAACATTGGCGCCTCCTGGGGGATCTGGGGATCGAACCCTAGACCGCAAAATCAGATACCCCCACGTCGTTGAGATACCCCCAACGATACCCCCGCCTGGTTCCGGCTGTCAATGGACGCACCCGGACACTAGCGGACGCGTTTTCTCGGGGAATCTAGGTGACTCAACGCGGGAGGCGGACTGTCTCGGACGTCCCTGGAAGTCCTTTTTGAGCCGGCCCCCGGGATTGAACCGGGGACCCTCGCTTTACGAAAGCGATGCTCTACCACTGAGCTAGGCCGGCGAAATATTTTGTTATTTTGTTATTGTTATTTTGTTATATTGATAAGTTGTGCTGATATTCTTGCTGCATTATCTTCCTGTGACGTTCCCATAGTTCGCCCCTTTGGACCGAAAACGTCGGGCATGGCTACCACATCCCCCTTGGGTCGGGCAAGGTCGACCGTCACCGCGTCGAAGGCTTTTTCGGCGAACAGGGCGCGGCCAGCCTGTCGTGAAAGGGGCTGAAGCCCCTTTACTCCTCCGGGCCCGAGGCAGTCTGAGCACAGCCGGCGGCCTGCTGGCGCCGTTGCCCAAAGATGACCGGCTTCCGTCGTGCGCCACCGCGGTTGCCCTGCTAATCTCGGGCCGCCGACTCTACGATGGGCGCACCCGGCCGCCACGCGCGCCGGACTCTGGCCACTCTCGCGTGACGATCTCCTTTCCGTGGACGACCGAGTCCACGGAAAGGATCGTCACCTATTTCACGCCGGGACAGCAGAGCCTCGGCGAGTCAAGCGGCAAAGCCGTGGCTAACCTATTGTGAGTCAGTAGCGTTCTCGATGGACGAAGGTAGACGCTTCAGGGAACCTGTCGAGGCAGAGGTCAGCCAGTACCCGTTCCGGTGCCAGTGCGCGTTCCGGTGTCTGTGCGCGCTCCGGTGCCAATGCGCGTTCCGGTGACAGTACGCGTTCCGCTGCCAGTAAACGTTCCGCTGCCAGTGCGCGTTCCGCTGCCTGTGCGCGTTCCGCTGCCTGTGAACGTTCCGCTGCCTGTGCGCGTTGCGCTGCCTGTGCGCGTTCCGCTGCCAGTGAATGTCATGCACAGGGTGTACGTTCCAAGCCCTGTCCCCGTTCCACGCCCCGTCTCCGTCCCACTACCGGTGCCCGTTCCACGCTCGGTGCCCGTTCCACGCCCTGTTCCCGTCCCACGCCCGGTCCCCGTCCCAGTGCCGGCTTCCGTCCTGCCTCCGGAGAACGTCCCGCATGCGGTAAACGTCCCAATCCCGGTGTCCGTCCCACTGCTGGTGTCCGTCCCACTGCCGGTGGACGTCACTATGCTCGTGTTCGTCCCAGTGCTGGTGTCCGTCGTGCTGCCAGTGTCCGTCGTGCTCCCAGTGTCCGTCCCACTCCCGGAATCCGTCGCACTGCCGGTGTCCGTGCCGCTGCCGGTGTTCGTCCCACTCCCGGTGAACGTCCCGCTGCCAGTCCCAGTGTTGTTCTGGGGACTGCTGTTGCCCCCGGCGGGCGGGACCGTCGCGTTGCCCCCGGCGCCCGGATTGCCGCTGTTTCCGCCCTGATCGCCGGATATGGTGGTGTTTCCGCCGGACTGAATATTCCCACCAGCCACGAGTGTCGAGCCACCATTTTCACTCCCGTTCTGGCCGGCGATGCCGGTTGAACCTGACGAACCGGCTGCCGAACTCGATCCCGATCCGGATGAACCGCAGGCTTGGAGCAACGTGATAGTGCCGACGAGCAGCAGAGTCACGCACCCGCGTGCTAGGAATCTTGTCACCGCCCTTGTTTTGGTTTGCATTGCATCCTCCATGTCGATCATCTCTCGCGCCATGTGCAAATGAGGTTCCTGAACTCTTGCCAACTCAGTGCAATGGCGAAAAGAAATGGCTCAACAGGGCTGCCATGACTATGAACACAGTAGCGTCGCCCCGCGACGGCAAGCGACTGCGAAAATAGCGAAACTTCCGAAGGCGGGAATTATTGTTTCACTGGCGGACAGAAGTCATGCAATACGGTGAAAATCAAGCATTTCCATTGTGTCGCACAGTCGCTGACTCGGCCCAACCGTGACTGTGACGAAGATTCAGCGCCCACCGATTCGCCGAACCCGAACCGACGGGTTGAGGGGCGGCAATGTAGAAGATGATGACGCGTCATAGTGCGGCTGCGCTGCTGGCGCGGCAGCCGGCGCCACGGGCGCCGTGTCAGCGACGCGCTGGCCTTTCTGGGCCTTGCCCCGCGCCGCCTTCCGCGACGAGCCGGACGACATGGAACGGCCTGGCTCGCGCGCCTTGACTTCAAGGTTGGCCTTGACCTCGAAAGTGCCGCCCGTGGTTATCTGGAAAGGCATCTGCACCTCGGTGTAACCAGCCAAACGAAAACGGTAGTTCATCTGCTGTTGCTCGACCGGGCGGATGTCGACCACCGGGGTGGTGCCAAGCAGCCGGCCATCGTTGAGCCGCGTCACCTCCGCGCCCGCTGGCTCAGAGTCGAGCGTGATCGCCACATGCGTGGGTGCAGGCGGAGCTGGCGGCTGCACAGCCAAGATTTCGCGCGTGACGGACGGGGCCGATGCGGTGGACATGAAAACGCTGGCAACGACGATAACAGCGGCCACGATGACCGCGGGGATGGCGGCCCGGGTCACCCGCGGCGAGTTCAGCCAGCCGCGCGCCAAACCCAGCAGACCGGCACCTCCCTGCCGCGCGCTTCCCCCGCGAGCGACCGCTGCGCTTGCGCCATCGCCGTTGGCCTGCGCAGCCGGAGCCGCTGCTACGGTCCGCGCCAGGATCGCCTGTGGTCTGACGGTAGCGCGCGTGCTCGGCGCGCCGGTTCGCGCGGTCATGGCCGTTGGCCGAACCGCGGTGGGACGAGGCACCGTCAGGCCAGGACCGGCTGCCATGGTTTCCCCGAGCGCGACCGATTGCCCGGCCAGGTCAGCGGCGCCCGCGCCCAACAAGGCCACCACCTCCTCCATGGTCCGGGGCCGCGCACCGGGATCTTTATCGAGGCATCGCAGAATCAGACGGTCCAGGAAAGCTGGCACGTCAGGCCGGAACTGGCTAGCGGGTGGTGCGGGCTGCTTCAAGATGGCGTTGAGAAGAAGCACGAGCTGCGCGGCTTCAAAAGGCACCCTGCCCGTCACCATCTCGAACATGACCACGCCCATGGCGTAGATGTCGGCGGCCGCGGTCACCTCCTGGCACAGCGCCTGCTCCGGCGACATGTAGAAGGGCGTGCCCACAACCGAGCCGGCGATGGTCTTGTGGCCGACCTGTTTTTCCTGCTCGCCCAGCAGCTTGGCCACGCCGAAGTCGAACAGCTTGCTGCGCAGGGCGCCCGTGGGATCGGCCAGCAGGAAGATGTTGTCGGGCTTGAGATCGCGGTGGACGATGCCGACCCGATGGGCCGCTGCCAGCGCGTCGCACACTTGCCGGCTGACGGTGACGGCGTCGTCGATGGGAAGCGGCCCCTCGGCATTGAGGCGGTCGCGCAGGCTTCGTCCCTCGAGCAGCTCCATGACAAAATACACGATGCCGTCCTCGGTCTTGCCGAAGTCCGATATGTCCACGATGTTGGGGTGACGGATCTCGTTGACTGCGCGGGCTTCCTGAAAGAAGCGGGAAACCAGCCCAGGATCGGTGCCCAGATCGGGGCGCAGCATCTTGACCGCCACGCGCTTTCCGATCATGGGGTGTTCGGCCAGGTACACGGTGCCCATGCCGCCTTCGCCGATGGCGCGGACGATCTTGTAGTTGCCGATGCTGCGACCGATCAAAGTTTCCTCGTCGGCGATTATAGCCGGTCTCGCCTTGAGACAGGACGGCCAAGATGTGCTAATGGCCCCATCGATGTCTCGCACCGGCCTGCTCGTGCTCATGTGCCTGGGCTGTCACGCGCCCGCCCAGGTCCATCCCGCGGCACCGACACCTGCCGCAGCTCCAACAGATGCGGCGTCCCCTGTGACGCCCTTCGCGCGCATCGAGACCGAGCTGTCTGCCCTGCGCGCCCTGCCCTTCAAGCATTCTGTCCCCTCGTCCACGCAGAGCCGCGCCGACTTCCGCGCGTGGGTTCACGGCGAACTGGGGCGCGAGTTGCCGCCAGCGAAGAATCAGGCCCTGTCGCATGCCTATGCCGACCTCGGGTTTGCTGCGCTGGGCTTCGACCTAGTGACAACCATGGAAGAGGCTTTCACGACTCAGGTTGCCGCCTACTACGATCCGAAGAGCAAGGCCTTTCGCGTGCTGGGCGAGACGCGGGGCCAGGACGTGGACGAGATCATTGTGGCGCACGAGCTGACCCACGCGCTCGACGACCAGCATTTCGACCTGGAGAACTTTGACGGCGGCGAGGGCAACCGGCTTGGCCTGTCGGAAGACGAGCGCACGGCCCACCAGTTCGTGACCGAAGGCGAGGCCACCTTCATGATGCTGGCCTGGCGAAGCGCCAGCGGCGAAGGCGCGGCCAAGCAGCTTGGTCCGCTCGGCGTCGCGGGCGTGCGCATGGCGGTGGCGTTGTTGGGCGCGGCGGATCCGATTGAGTTGCTGGCCGCCACACGCCGGGGCCGCAGCGCCGCCGAATTGAGCCCGGAGGAGCGCAGCGAGCTGGATCAGATGACCAAGCTGCCGCCCGTGATCAGCATGGCCCTGGTCGAGCCGTACTTCAAAGGCGCGGCCCTGGTCTCCGAGGTATGGGGACGCGGTGGCTGGGACGCGGTCAACGATCTCTACCGACACCCGCCCACTTCGACCGAACAGATTCTGCACACGCGCGAAAAGTTCCTCGACCATCGCGATCCACCTATCGCGATAACCTTGCCGGCCGCGCGGCCAGCCCTGCACGACGCGCCCACAGCCACCGACGTGCTGGGCGAGCTGGGCATGCGCGCCTATTTCAAGACCTGGGACTTTCCCTCGGGCGACGCAGCGGCGGCGGGATGGGGCGGCGACAGATTCTGGGTGTGGAATCGGGGTGGTAGGTTCGTGGTTCTGTGGGCCACACGTTGGGACAGCGAGAGCGATGCAAAGAAGTTCCTGGCCGCGTATCTCGACACCCTGGAAGTGCGTTTTCCTGCGGCAAGGATCGAACACGCGGGTCAGGACGCCTGGCGTTTGATCCGTCCCCAGGGAGATCTCCTGCACACTGAGCGCCGGGGTCGCGACGTGGATGTGATCGCAGGCGCGCAGACCGAGGATATCCCCGAGCTGCGCGCGGTTCTGTCGGCTGTCGAGCGACGCTAGCGATCTTCGCGGCGTCGGCGAGCGAGCCGAGCGACCAGGAAGGCCATGCCGAGCGTCAGCCACAAGCTGCTGGCTTCGTTGCCGCCGTAGGCACAGCCGCTCGAGTGCGCCATGGGCTGAGCCGACCCGGATGCGCCCGCAGTGCCTTCGCTTGTGGGCGCCGGACTCACCGTGGGCGGATTCTGTGCGGTTCCGCCGGTGGAGCGGCCATCATTCCCGCTCGTGCCGCCGGTGCCGCCGATGCTCATGGCCGACGCACCACCGCTGGAACTCGAGTTCACATCCGCGAAGCCGTTGACCGCAGCGTGGCCCTGCTCCGCCATGACAATGCCGTCAGGCAGACAAGCCATATTGGACGGAACAGAACCCCAGGCCGGCAGGACGCCGCCCGCGTTCGAAAAATCGAAACAACTCCAGCCTGTGGGGCAGGCCTGGCCAGAGGCACAGTCGACGAGCTGGGGCAGGCAGTACATGATCGGTGTACTCTCGCAGGGCGATTGCTGCGGCAGCGGCGGGCAGGTCACGCCCGCGGGACAAGCTACTCCCAACCCAGTACAGGAAGTGGTCTCGCTGAGCTGCACACACTGGTAGAGCGGGTCGGTGCAGTCGCTGTTGGTCGTGCAGTGCAACGGGTTCCAAGAACAGACCGACGGGCCAGGCGTGCAGGCTCCTGACGTCGCGATTATCGTCCCGTTAGGTCCCGGAGCGACACTGCCCGTACATGTCCCGGCCAGAGCCTGGCAGGTGAGCGGCGCCGGGCAGTCAGCGGCCGTGCTGCACGCGTGCGGTTTGGCCACGCAGGTTCCGGTCGTGCTGGCCGAGGACAACGTTGCGCAGTTCGGGTCCGCCAGACAAGCGGGGGGCGAGATGGCTTCCATCACGCAATCGAAATCTGCGCTGGGACAGTCAGCCACGGTGGAGCAGACGACAGGCTTTGGTTCGCAGATGCCTGTGACTGGCGTAGGCACGGTCTCAGGAGGCAACACCCCCGCCTCTGCCGGAGACAAAGCTCCCGCGTCTGGCGCAGGTACAGGCATAGGCGGCGTGGACACAACCACCGCGCAGTTGGTTCCCTTGGAACAGGAACTGCCCACGACACCCCCGGCGCTTGCCACGCTTCCTCCTGCTCCACCGGTCCCGACATCGCCGCTGCCTGACGAAATCGCAGACCCAACACTCGTCGCCCCGCCGGTCGCGGTTACGGCCTGAATCACGCAATGGTACCCGGTGTCGCAATCCGTGTCGGTCGTGCAGTCCTTGGCTGCGGCCGTGCGGGCCAGCGAGCCAACCAACAAGGCGACGCTGGCCGACATCAACAACAAAACATGGCGCGAAGATCGCGAGGCGTGGCTCAACATGGCTAGTGCTCCTTCGGGACGGTTCCTTCAACTAGATCCTGTCTCTGCAAACCCGATGCCGCCACCCTTGCAGACAATTCTGCCGCAACGACGCTGGAATTGCCCGCATGTCCCTCAGAAATCTGAGACTGATTGGCCCTGTCAGTCAGGCTTTTTCTTAGCCCTTGATGCAGACGAGCGGCCGCACGCGAGCCACCTTGCGCGCCAGTCCCGCCTGTTCCGCGGCATCGAAATGCTCCCATCTGGGCAGGCTGTTCGGCATGGTTCTTTCTTCCTCTACCCGCATGGCGTCGCTTGAGCAACATATGTACACTCCTTTGCATGGCAGGGCACGTCGATTGAAGTCGGTGCTTCTCATCACGCCGCCCCTGGTGCAATTCAACACGGCGTATCCTGCGGTGCCCATGCTGGCCGCGTTTCTGCAGCAGCACGGATACCCGGTGGCCCAGGAGGATCTTTCGCTGGGGCTGGCCTTGCGGTTGTTCTCGTTTCAAGGCGTGAGAGACGTCGAACGAGCCCTGCGCCGACGTCTTGCCGGCCAGCGCCGCCCGCCGTCGGTGCGGCACTTTCTCGCCCACGTGCAGGAGATCGCGTGTGCCGTGACGGGCGTTGTGGAGTTCCTACAGGGATGCGCGCCGGACCTCGAGGAGGGGCTGGTTCGCCCCCAAGGCCTGCCCGAAGGCCCGCGCTTTGCCTCCCTGCGTGGGCTTTTCCCAGGTGACGACTTGGCGGCGTGGGCGCGCCATCGCGGGAGCATCTTTCTCGACGAAATCGCCGACGCTGTTCACGACGGCCTCGACCATCGCTTCGAAATGGCCCGCTATGCCGAGGGCCTGGCGACAACTGGCGACTTCGAGCCGCTGCATCGGGCTCTTTGCGGACGCCGCCGTCTGGCCGACCGCTGGATCGATGAACTGGCCGAAGCTGCCTGGCGGCTGCATCGGCCGCGCGTTGTCGGCATCACTGTGCCGTTCCCGGGCGCGCTCTACGGCGCGCTTCGCATCGCCCATCGGATAAAGCTGCTCGACCCGTGCATCGCCACGGTGCTGGGCGGCGGCTTTGTCAACACCGAGCTGCGCTCACTTTCCGATCCGCGCCTGTTCGACGACTTCGACTACGTGACCTACGACGACGGCGAGATGCCGTTGCTTCGCATAGTTCAAAAGGCGCCGCTGGTGCGCACGCGCGTGCGTCGGCGCGGTCGCGTGGTCTGGCGGGACGACGCAACGGCGCCGGTGCTGCGCCACCGCGACCGGGCTGCGCCTGCCTTTTCGCCGCTTCTCACGTGCGGCTACTTGGCCATGGCCGAGAGCCCCAACCCCATGCACCGACTGTGGTCAGAACGACGCTGGATCAAGCTGGCCCTGGCTCATGGATGCTACTGGCACCGCTGCAGTTTCTGCGACACGTATCTGGACACCATCGGCCGTTTCGATCCGGCCGACGCCAAGACCGTCGTGGGCTGGATGGAGTCGGCCATGGCCCAGACCGGGCAGTGCAGCTTCCACTTCGTCGACGAAGCGGCGCCTCCTGCGCTGCTCGCGGCCGTGGCCCGGCGAATCCTTGACCGCGGCCTTGCGGTGCAGTGGTGGACCAATATCCGTTTCGAGCGACACTTCACGCCCGCGCTCGCTGACCTGCTGGCGCACTCGGGTTGCGTGGCGGTCACCGGCGGACTGGAGTGCGCCACGGATCGCTTGCTGGCGCTGCTGTGCAAGGGTTTCGATCTGGCGCAGGCCTCGCGCGTGATGGCCGCTCTTGCGCGCGCCGGGGTTTTGGTCCACGCCTATCTCATGTACGGCTATCCCACGCAGACCGCGCAGGAAACCGTGGACGCGCTGGAACTGGTTCGCCAGCTCTTTGCCGCCGGATTTCTTGATTCGGCTTACTGGCACCGCTTTGCGCTGACGGTACACAGCCCGGCCCTTCGCGCAGCGGACCAGCTTGGAATTCGAATTCTCGAGACACCGCCCGCGACCTTCGCCCAAAACGAGATCCCGTTCTGCGAGCCGGGCGGCGAGGACCCGGCGCCATTCGCGGCTGGCCTGCGCCGCGCGGTCTACAATTTCATGCACGGCGAGGGCCTGCGCGCTGATGTGCGGAGCTGGTTCGATTTTTCTGTGCCGCGCGCCAGACTGCCCCGCAGTTTTGTCCGCGCGATCACGGGTAGCTAGAGTCTGTCCCCTGTCGCGGCTTGTCGGGAAATTGCGGTTCAGCGCAGATCGGCCCGCGCGCCCGTGAGCGGTAGCGTGAGCGGTAGCGTGAGCGGTAGCGTGAGCGGTAGCGAAGCGACCGGCGGAAAGCGGCCTGCGTGGGCGGCTCGCGTGAGCGGCGCGGCCCGCGGTACGCGATCCGTCCTTCCGCGTACCGCCCACGAACTCGCTCTCGCCCACCCGACCCGCACCCCGCTCGCCGGTTTCTCGGGCAGCCCACCGACGCTAGCCGCGAATTCGGTGCAGGGTGAGCATGTTGGTCTGGAAGGGCTCGTCCTTCAGCACTACGCCGTAGGTGACAATGATGTCGTCCCCTGGCTTGGCCATGCCGTGGGCACACAGCTCGCGTTCGGCCTGTTCGACCACACCGGCGACACCCTTGACCCAGGCCCCGAACAGCGGGTACACGCCCCAGAAGAGGCCCAGCCGGTGCAGGACCGTCTCGTGCCGTGAAAACGCCACGATGTTGGCCAGCGGGCGCTGCGCGGAAAGTAGAGCCGCCGAATGTCCGCTCTCGGTGTAGACGGCGATGGCCGCCAATTTGAGATCCTCGGCAATCTCGGCGGCGGCGTCGGCTATCGAGCTGGAGTAGGTCCGCTCGGTCACGTCAGGCCGTTCCTTCCAAAACTTGTGGTAGTATTCGCTGCCTTCGATTTCGTCGATGATGCGCGCCAGGGTCTTGACCGCCTCGACGGGATAGTCGCCCACCGAGGTCTCGGCCGAGAGCATGACCGCGTCGGTGCCGTCGAGAACCGCGTTGGCCACGTCGGAAACCTCGGCGCGCGTGGGCCGCGGATTCTTGATCATGGAATCGAGCATCTGCGTGGCGGTGATGGCGGGTTTGGCGTGCAGCTTGATGTCACGCAGGATTCGCTTCTGAATCAGAGGCACCTTCTCGTGGCCGGCTTCCACGCCGAGATCGCCCCGCGCCACCATGACCGCGTCGGTGACGTCCAGGATTTCGTCCAGCCGGCTGACCGCCTCGGGCTTCTCGATCTTGGCGATGATGGGGATCCCGCAGGCCAGCTCTTTGGCCTCGGTCACGTCCTGTGGGGTGCGCACAAAGGACAGGGCGAACCAATCCACGCCCAATTCGCGGCCGAACACGATGTCCTTCTTGTCTTTCTCAGTCAGCGCCGGAACCGACAGCGCCGAACCCGGCAGGTTCATGCCCTTCTTGTCCTTGAGCATGCCGCCGTCGATCACGCGGCAGATCACGTCGTCGCCTTTGATGGATTCCACGCGTAGCTGCAAGAGACCGTCGTCGAGCAGGATGGGATCGCCGGGTTTCACGTCACGCGCGAGCGGCAGGTAGGTGTGCGAGACGCGCTCGCTGGTGCCCAGCACCTCCGTGGCAGTCAGGCAGATGGTCTTTCCCCTTTCGAGCGGCACCTGACCGCCGGTCATGCGTCCTACCCGAATTTTTGGGCCGCACAGGTCGGCAAACAGAGTGATGGGCCGGCCCACCTGGCGGGCGGCCGCGCGCACTTCCTGGTAGGTCTTGCGGTGGGTGTCGTAGTCGCCGTGTGAGAAGTTTAGGCGTGCGACGTCCATGCCCGCCTCGATCAGCTCGACCAAACGGGGCACACCAGCGGTCGCAGGTCCCAGAGTACAGACGATCTTCACCTTACGCATGCGTGGCCTCCTGACGCGGCTATGTTCGCAGAAGCTCAACCCTCGCCGCAAGCTCGTTAAAATCTGGCGGATTTTCTCTCGACCTGTATTATCTCCAACCTGAGACGCTAGACGTCAAGGAGGGATCCCGATGAAGCGCATGTTCCTAGTTCTGGTTGTGTCCGCTGTTCTTCCCGTCGCTGCCATGGCCCAGGCCCAGGCTCCGGCAGCCAAGGCTGCGGCCCCGGCTGCTGGTCCGGTCGCCAAGGCGGCTCCGGCCGCCGCTCCGGCTGCTGCTCCGGCTGCCGACGAAAAGGCCGAGAAGGCCGAGAAGGCCAAGGCTGAAAAGGCCGAGAAGGCTGAAAAAGCCAAGGCCGCAAAGGCCGAGAAGGCCGACAAGGCCGAGAAGGCCAAGGCTGAAAAAGCCGAGAAGGCCGAGAAGGCCAAGGCTGAAAAAGCCGAGAAGGCCGAGAAGGCCAAGGCTGAAAAAGCCGAGAAGGCCGAGAAAGCCAAGGCTGAGAAAGCCGAGAAGGCTGAGAAAGCCAAGGCCGCAAAGGCCGAGAAGGCCGACAAGGCCGAGAAGGCCAAGTAAGCCAGAACGAAAGCACGAAGTTACAAAGGCCTCCTGGCTCGACCAGGGGGCCTTTTTCATTTCAGGTGATGGCGCTTACGGCCGGCAGCGACGTGGTTGAGCAGCGCGCGGGCCGCGCGAAGGCGAAGCTATGCCGCTGGCGGCTGCCAACGTCCGCGCTGCGCTCCATCGGTGAGACGCAGCTGTTGCCCGTCACGGAAACCCCGAGTCAAACGTCCTGGCCCTACACGTCGAGTTGCGGATCGATCGACTTCGTCAAGCAATAAAATCTACCCCTCGCGTACTCCCAACCTGATGATGGCCGTGGTCACCTTGCTGACGCCGAGATAGAGGAATACCACCGCGCCGAGCACAGCCAAGCCGAGGAGCGTGATGGGCGATTGCAGAAGCGTGAGCCCGCCCTGGATGTCGGGAAGCCGCTTCGATGCGGACAGGAATCCAAACGCCGGAACCAGGTAGAGAAGGCACGCCAGCGCCATCCATTGGTAAGGACTGATGCGGCCTTCCCCGCGGTAGTCGGCGCGCAGGAACTCACTGGCGAAGCGCCAGCAGAAGGCCACGCTGCACGACAAGACCCCCGCCGCTCGAAAATCCCCGGCAAGGAAAAGTGGCACGCCACCGAGGCCCGCGGCCGAAAGCACCAGGGCCGAGAGAGCTTGGGTGGGCAGAAGGGGAACGCCTTCGCACTTGCCGGCATAGGCCGCCTTGCGCGTGGAGCCCCACACCACGGCGGGTCGCCGCGCGAACAGGGCCCGCACCCGAGGACCGCACTCATCAAGCCGGCGGCCGTAGCAGCAGCCGAAGCTGATACAGGCAAGTCTGCCGATGCCTTCGCCGAGGGGATAGACCACCGCAAGGGCACTCATGATGGGCAGGGCGTGGTCGCTGCCGAAAATGGCGTCCAAGCCAAGCGTCGTCCAGGGCAGAAACAGCGCGCCCACGAACACGGCACCGCCAACGGTGAAAGTTCCCCGCCTGCGCTCGACCACGCGGGCAACGAGTCCGGCGGCTGGCAAGGCCACGGCCAGAAGCACCGCCATGACAAGAGCGACGGCATACACCGGCACGCCGGCGGCGCCGGCCAGCACCAGCGCCAGCGCGATGCCTAGCACCATCGCAATCATTTGCATGACCCCGTACCAGGTCAAGTTCACGCCCCGCCACAGGCCCCCCTCGATCCGGCGCAGCGGAACGGTCGCGAGAAACTGCATGTTCTCGTGTGGAAGCACCCGCAATCCCCAGGTGAGAATGGCTGACACCAAAGCGACCAGCACCAGCACGAAGAGGGAATTGGCACTCATTTCACGGCCTCCGCACCGTCCAGGCGCTCTGCAATGGTCGAACGCACGCGCACCTCGGTCTCGGCCAATGGCGCGCGGAAAGCCAGCGAGAACCGGCTGGCCACGTCAGAGCGCTGTTGCGAACGCACCAGATCCGGGCTCATGCGAATGCGCCCGCGCTCGAAAAGCACAACGTCGGTGCTGCCGCCCGGCCGGTATCGGCTCTTCGGTGCACCTCGACGGAGAAACAGTCCCGGTGTCATCGGCCTGGGGGAGAGGTATTTCTGATCGCTGTAGCACTGGACGATGTCGCCGATCATGAGAGCCGCCACCTCGACCATGGCCACCATTCCCACCTGGCTGCCACCAGGCACGTCGGTGTCGATGATGGTCACGTGTCGGCGATTCTTGGAGTAGGGCGTGACGACCTCGACGACCGCGGCGGGGTTGCAGGCGTGACAGGCGCCGTCGAGCACGAAGAAATCCTTGACCACGCCCGCGACCGGCGCGTGGTTGTAGTGATACTTGTCCGGCGTCAGGCGAAGCACGACCCAGTCGCCGTCGGCGAAACGCCGCCACCAGACGCCGCCCCCAATCAGCTCTTCAAGGTCGAAAAACTTTCCCTTGATAAACAACGGGGCGCCGTCCGCGAAAGAGCCACACACCAGACGGGCGTTGGCGGGTGCCACCACGGCGCGTTCGTCACCGCTCATGGGGCGCCGTTCCCAGTAGCGAATTTTGCGCTCGAAAATCTGGGCCAGGGTGCGCAGACCATCCGCATCGTCGAGACATTCCGTCCAGTCCATTCCACACGAGAGCATGAACTTTCTGCCGCCACCGAAGCAGCGTCCCACGAACGAGTCGTAGTTGAGGAACCCGAGGAAAGACGACATGCGCGGGCTGGTCATGGCCGCGAAGAGGCGGGGCGCCTTCTCGCGTACGGGCGAATAGAGGAAGCGAATGGCGCTGTCCCAGTAGAGCCGCTCATCACAAACGCTGCCCGACATGCGGTCGACGTACTGGTGCAGGTCCTCACGCATCGCTGCCCTCGCAGGCGGCGGTCACCGCAAGGATGAGGCTGATGAGACGGAGGATCTCTTCGGTGTTCAGCCGATCCTCGACGATCTCGTCGTGCACCGCCGCAAGATAGGCGTCGGGGTTGGCGAGCAAACCAAGATCGCCCCACTGCACACCCCACAGGCGAGCCGCGGCGGCGGAAAGCTCCTCGCGCAAGAGCTGAAGGGCCTCGTCGATCTGGGCGCGGCGCAATGACCCGCGATAGTAGCGCTCGCCGGCCAGGTTGAAGGCGCGCGCCTCGACTTTCATGGGGTCGCGCGCCCCCACTTCGCCCAAAATGCCGTGCAGGAGCCGGTGCGAGGCCCGGGCTGCCGGATCGGCCAGGCGATGCTCGAGGTCGTCGAGCACTTCGCCCATGCCCAGCATCTCGACCAGATCAGGCGCCTCCTCGCGCAACAGGCGCAGCAGCCCACGCCGGTACTCGTCGGTGTGGACCCTGCTGTATCCGGGGTAGCGCCGGCTTGGCCGAATTTCCTTGGTGTGCGCCAAGACCGCCTTGAGAAACTGATTGGTGGTGCCCTCGTGAACGAAGAAGGTCGGCAGGCCAATGGCACAATCGAAAATCACTTGCCGGCGCTCACTTTCCACGGTTGGGTCGTCGGGGATGTGGGCATGGGAGAAGCGGCCCGCGGCGATACAGCGGTAGGCGAAGGCGCAAAGAAGGTTCTGCAGTCCCACCGCGCGCCCCATGTCCTCGCCAAAGCGCTCGAACAGGCTGTATTGACGCGCTTCGAAACCCGAGAATCCCATCACCGCTTGCTCGCGCAATTTGACCAGCAGATAGAGCGACATGCGTGCGTCGAATACGCCCAAACTGGCCAGGTCGCGCTTGAGCCGATCCGAGTTGCCGAGCACACCGGAAAGCGACGGGCTGGTGTTGGTGCTGAGCAGGAACACCAGATAGTCGATGAGTCTGAAGTCCGGCACCCAGTCCCCGCGCAGGTGGAGAACCGAACTCAGGGCTCGGTCGATCCACGAGGGCCCGCATGGCGTGAAGGTGAGCCCCAGGGCGCGCAGATTGGCCTTGCCCTTCCACCGCCGCCACATCATGCGCAGGTGGGTGAAATCGAGTTCATGCGGCAAGAACCCCAGGGCGATCTCCGGGTGAAAGTCGCGAAAACCCAGGCGATAGGGCGCGGCGCTGTAGGTGCCCACGAACAGCGGAAGGAAATGCTCCATGATCTTGATGGCCAGATCGCCAAAGTATTTCTCGTCGCGAACGCCGAATGCGGGATCGCCCGCGGCCACCAGGCCGGTCAGACGCTTGCTGCCAATGCTGATGTGCACGCCGTTGTTGGCCAGGCTGAGGTTGGATGTGTTGGGCAGCACCACCAGGTTGTTGAGGATGATGCCGGCGTCGCGCAGTTTCTTCACGCCATTGAGTTGGCTGCGCGAGACGACCTCGTGGCACAGCCCCATGTAGGCGCTCTTCTCTTCCCCGCGATCCCATCCCGAAAGACACGGATTCATGAACAGTTCGCGATAGAAGGAGTCCGAGATGAGCTCGTTGAGTTCACGCTGGCGCACTGGCGGCGTCGGGGCGTGGCAGGCCGCCGCCTTCTGCCCAGTGGCTTCCAGTTCGTAGCGCCGATTGGCGAAGGCGAGAAGAAGCTGCGTCAGCAGGAAACGGCGACCCGCTTCGCGCGCCAGGGCTCGCCCGCCGCCGGTTTCGGGCGCAAGCCTCACTACATTGAACGAGCAGGTCTCGGGCGAGGTGTTGTCGCTCAGGAAGTGGCCAAACAGCCGCCGTCCTGTCTTTCGCACAGTCTCGGGCCGCTCGGGCAAGGACGACACCGCATCGGCCAGCGCGAGCTTCAATAGGTAGCTGATGGGAACGCGCGCGTACTCGATTCCGCGTTCGACGGCCATGAACTTGTCCGCGTCCCCGCGCAGGCGGTTCGATCCGTCGGACTTGTCAGCACGCAGGTCACCGGCAAAGACCTCGGCCGCCGCCGCGCCCAGCAACCGGCGCGGAAAGCGCACCCAGCTGTTGTCCCAGACCTGATCGGAATTGGAGTCAAGGAAGCGCTCGAGGGCGTGCACCTGTCTTGGGGCGGTGTCACCCACGGCCGCCCGGCGCAAGATATTGGCAAGAAAATCCGAGCCCGAAACCGCCAAGGGCAGATCCACCGTGGCGCGGCTGCCTTGCACGGACGCTTGCAACTCAGCTTCGGCGCCGCCGGTCGCGTCGGCGCCCACGAAGGGCAAGCGTGCGATATCCTGCGCGGAAACCATTCCCAGCGCCGAGCGCAGCCGATCGACGGAGGGCGCAACGCCGTCAGATGGCGCCACGAGTTGAGAAGAAGCGGCGGCCCCGGTTTGGCGACTCATGGCCGTCTCCCGAGGCGAGATCGTGGAGCGACTACAATTCCCACGGAATTCGATTGTCGGCCCCCAATGTGTCGATTCGCGCACGTTTCGCCGAACTTTCTGTGATGTTTTCATGCCGCCGACCTGCCGCATAGCGTCCTTCCTGAGGAACCACCGGGGTGCTCTCTGGGCGGGCTTCCGGATACGGACTTCGGCCGCTTGACGTGTGTGACGCCGGCCACAACCACGGCATCGCCGGCTAGCGGGCATGCTGGAGAGCTGGTATCACAGACTGCAAGGAACCCCCACCATGGCCAAAGCCAAAGTCGCAGTTCTCAAGTGCAAGCCCGACACCATCCTGAGCGACATCGAGCGCCTGTGTGAGCTGGCGGGAATGAGGCAGGCCCTGGCGTCGGGCAAGACCACCATCCTCAAAGACAACATTTCGTGGCACTACCCCTTCCCGGCCGCCAACACCACGCCCTGGCAGATGGAGGGCGCCATCAAGGCCTTGCAGGCCGCCGGGTACGCCGACATTACCTGCGTGCAGAACAAGACGGTGGTGACCAACGCCTTCAAGGGCGAGGACCTCAATCACTACCTGCCGCTCTTTCGCAAGTACGGCGTGCCGGTCCTCTACAACTTCAAGGAAAGCGACATGCGCTGGGTCGAGTACAAGCCCAAGGCGCGCATGCACGTCCTGGAGCGCATCTTTCCCGACGGGATTCGCATCCCCGACTACTTCCAGGGCAAGAACATCGTCCACCTGCCCACGGTCAAGTGCCACATCTACACCACGACCACGGGCGCGATGAAGAACGCCTTTGGTGGCCTCCTGGCTACGCACCGCCACTACACGCACAGCTGGATTCACCGCACCCTGGTGGATCTGTTGGCCATCCAGAAGGAAATTCACCCGGGCATCTTCGCCATCATGGACGGAACCACGGTAGGGAACGGCCCCGGGCCGCGCACCATGATCCCCGTTATCAAGGACTACATGCTGGCCAGCGCGGATCAGGTCGCCATCGACGCAGTGTCCGCCAAGATGATGGGCTTCGATCCCCTGTCGCTGGAGTACATCAGCGTCGCGCACCAGGATGGACTGGGCGTGGGCGACCCGCGCGATATCGAGATCGTCGGCGACGACATCTCGAACGAGAGCTGGGGCTTCAAGGTGGGCGACAACCTGGCCAGCATGGCCGGCGACTTCATCTGGTTTGGGCCGCTCAAGGCCATTCAGAAGCTGTTCTTCCACACCCCGCTGGTCAACGTATTCGTGGCCGCCAGCGAGGCGTACCACGACTACTACCGCTGGCCGGTCAAGGACAAGAAGACCTTCGAGAACTGGAAGCGCGACACCGCCTGGGGCCGCCTCTTCCAGAGCTACGAAAACGCGTGAGCTAGTTTTTTTTCACCACAAAGAGCACAGAGAACACAGAGGCCGGAAAGAAAGAAAGGGTTCGAACCGAACCGAATGCGACCCTTCCCTTTCCGGTCCGGCTCTGTGACCTCTGTGCTCTCTGTGGTGAAAAGAGCTGGCTACCTCCGCCGCCAGGCCACGCCTCGCGTGTCGCCGTCGTAGGGCGAACTGGCGTCGATGCGCATGGGTGGGGCCGGGGCCAGGCGGGTGGAGGGCGGCGCCATGGCCTTGGCGATGGCGGGGCCGAGCCTCCTCCAGAAATCTTTCTTCAGCACGCGCGCCAGCTTTTCCCTGTACGCCGCGATCTCCCAGCGTCCCACAACCGAGCCGTCGATGCCCTGCCAGACAAGAAATGTCATGGCCAGCCGCTTGCCCTTGGGCTCGATGTCGGCGACGACAAAAGCCTTCAGCTCGCGGTCGCGCGCAAGCTGAGGATACTGCCCGGTGCCGGACACCGCGGGAATTGACGTCAAAACAGCAAAGCCGTGATTGGCCACGATATGCGCCACTTGATGGCGAACCAGCCTGCTGTCCTCATCTGGACCACTAAACGGCTGTACCGCCACGCGCGGCCCAGCCCAGGCCAGGGAGGTGGCCAGAACGACGATGGCGGCTGGCAAGAGACGCAGCATGGCGGCTATGGTCGCCCAAGTTGGGGGTGGAAAGCAATTTCGGCGGCGGTAGGCTTGGCCTGAAACATGCTGTAGTAAGGGCTCAAGGTTGGGTTGATCTTAATGACCCATCGGGGGTTCGCCATGAAGATTCTTCATTGTATCGCTTTCGTGTTGTTGATTGCAGTGATGCCAGCATGTGCCACGACGTCCACGACGTCGTCTGACTGGGGCCCCCAGCCGGAATGGGTGCGCTATGGCACCGTCACCAACATTCGACAAGTGGTCCAGCATCGCGAGGGAAACCCCGCTGGTGGCGCTCTCGCAGGGGCCATCATCGGCGGAATATTGGGCGGTGGCCGCGGCCCTGGCGCTCTATTTGGCGCAGTAGGCGGCGCGGCTGTGGGCGCAGCAGCAAGCTCAGGCTCCTCTGAGCGAGTGAGCTACGAAGTGTGGGTCCGCTTCCAGGATGGCGGCTACCAGGCCTTCGTATACACCGCCTACCCGCCCTTCCGCCCCGGCGATCCCGTGGCGCTCACGCCACACGGCTTGTATCACGCGTGAAACACATTCACGGCCGACAATCCCGCGGTAGCCGCGATTGGTCGTGGCCGTGGCCGACGGTGAAAATGGCTCTCAAACAGTCGCCGCACTCACGATATGGCCGCCCCTGTCGGGCAGGGTGCTTTCCCGGTTTGCAAAGTAACGCTCCCGGATCAAGGCCGGCCCGAGATCTTCGATCTGGCCAAAACCGAGCGCCGTGAGCGCGGAGCGGAGCGAGTCCGTTTCAAAATGACTCTTGAAAGTCTCACCCACGGATGCGACCCGCGCGGCAAGCGACTCTCGCACGGAATCGTCGCCATTCTGGTCGAGGCCCGAGGCCGGGGGATTGCTGTAGTCGAACACAACGTGAGCGCCGCCCGGGAGGCTGGCGATGCGTCCCATGTTCTGGTCCAATCAATCGCCAACGCTTTCCATCGCGGTGACGTCTTCTAGGTCATGAAGGTCAGCGCCACAGCAAACACAGAAGACCTCCTGCTTCATGCGGGATGGCTGCGACGTTTTGCCGTGGCACTCGTGAATGACCAGGACACGGCCGAGGACATCGTTCAGGAAACCCTGTTCTCGGCCTGGCAACGCCCGGCCGAGAACACGGGCCGTGCGTGGTTGGCACGCGTAGCGCGCAATCTGGCGATCGATAGTTGGCGAAGCTCGGACCGTCGCGAGCGCCGCGAGTTGGCCTCGGCCGCGGCAGACATCGGCACGGTCGCAAGTCCCGAGGAGCTTGTTGGCGATGCCCAGATCCATCGCGCCGTGGCCGAGGTGGTGGCAGGACTCGATGAGCCTTTTCGTCAGACCATTGTGCTTCGCTTCTTTCATGGCGCCTCATCGGCGGATATCGCGCGGCGTCTGCGCATACCCGACGGAACTGTTCGCTGGCGGATCAAAGAAGGAATCGATCGCGTGCGCCGACAGTTGGACGCGGGCTACGGTGAAGTCCGCAAGGATTGGGTGGCCGCCCTGTTGCCGCTGCTCCCACGGACGACACCCACGGGGACCAACCGGGAAGGCCTGCGTCCCCAGTCCCGCCCTGTGAAAACGAAGATCCTCAATCTTCGCCCAGCTACCGTCGTCATCGCTGGTGCCTTTGTGCTGGGCATGGTCGCGATGGTCGGCACCATCGTGTCTCGCCATCGCGGATCTCCACTCCCAGCGGGCCATGCAGCGGCGGAGGACGTGGCCACGCAAGCGGTCTCAGGCGCGCACAGAGCGCTTCGGTTCCATCTCCCGGCTCTCGCCCCATCGCCACACGAACCCGAGGCACAGCCTGGTGCGGGACCGGGACAAGCCGACGCAAGTTCACTGCTTGCGGAGTTGTTGCAGGCCATTCAGGGCAACGCCTATGACGACTTTGTGGCCAAGGGTTCGGCCGGCTTCAAGGCTGCGGTCCAGCCCACCATGCTGCGTGGACTCAGCACCAACCTGGGAGCGCATCTGGCGGTGGGCTATCAGCCCACCTCGCTCGGTAGCCTCCGACGGCCAGGGGGCACGCTCTGGCTCTTTCGCCTCGAATTTTCCGACGGTGGCGATGATGCCCTCGTCAGCATGTTCACGGATGGCTGGCAGGTGGCCGGCTTCTTCATCGACGATCCGCAAACCAGAGAAAAGGAGAAATGAACCATGTTCATGCGCAACTTAGTGACCTGTCTTGTCGCCGGCGCGCTTTGCCTGACGCTTGCGCCGGGGAAGCCCGCCTTGGCTGCGCCCGGGACGCCGGCTGGGGCGGAACGCGTCCTGGTCAAGATGATTGAGGCTGTCAAGGCGCAGTCTTACGACGATTTCCTTACCGACGCGGATGATCACCTCAAGACCAATCTCAGTCGGCAGCAATTCGAAGGCATTTGCGGCCTATACACTGCGCCCTTGCGCAAGGGCTACCGGATCGAATACCTCGGCCAGCTACGGCAGCAGGGAACATACGTGTACCTTTGGAAAATCACCATCGTTGGCGGGCAAGACGAGACCCTACTCAGGTTGGTGACGAAAGACGGGAAAGCGTACGGCTTCACAGTCTCCTAACGGACTTCTGTGGTGAAATCCGGTAGCTGGATTCTCAGCTACTTTGCGAACGCGGCCTTGCCTAGCGCATTCTCGCGAATGTAGCGGATGGTATCGAAAATGGTTTCACTCGCCTCGCGCGGGGCGAAGCCTAGTTCGCGTTGGGCCTTGGTGCTGTCGAAGTACCAGAAGTAGCTGGCCATGTCGACGCTGGCTGGCTCGATGGGGCTGGTGCGGCCGGCTGCCTTGAACAGAGCCGATTGCACCTGGGCCGCCAGCACGGGCCAGCGGGTTTTCGCCTTCAGCCGTGGGTGGTACTCCTTACTCGCTCGCTCGATGCGGTCGAAGTACTCGGCAAAGGTCATGTTGTGGCCGCCCAGCAAGTAGCGCTCGCCGGCGCGGCCCTTTTCCATGGCCACGGGAATGATGGCCGCCACGTCGCGCGCGTCCACAAAGTTGATCCCGCCCGAGGGCACGACCTTGACGTCGCCAGCGAGAAACGACAGCACGTCGCGCGTGGACCCCATGCGCACGTCGCCTGGCCCGAGCAGCAAGCTGGGGTTGACCATGACCATCTCGATGCGATCGCCGCAGATCGACCGCGCCGTCCGCTCCTGGTACAGTTTGCTCGTGTAATAGGGCCAGCCGGAAATTAATTCGAGCGGCGTGGGCGAGTCCTCGTCGGGCATCTCGTCGGCTCGCTTGGACACCGCGATGGTGCCGCTTGTGGAAGCCATCAAAATGCGCTTGACCCCAGTGTGAAGCGCAGCCTCGCACAGAAGGCGCGTACCCTGCACGTGAATCTGGAACATGCGGTGGCCGTCGGCCGGCTTGCGCGAAACGAAGCCGGCCAGGTGGTACACATGGCTCACGCCCTCCAGCACGCGCGCGACGTCGGCGGGATTCAGGATCGAGCCCACCGCGACCTCGATGCCCAGACTGGAAAACTCCGGCGCCGGAGCTACGGCCAGCACGCGCAGCTGCTTGGGTCCGAAGCGCCTGCTCAGCTCTTCCACCAATGGCGATCCCAGAAAACCCGGGGCACCAGTGACCAAGATCTTCATGGGCTTTCCCTGCTTTGACCGCCCACCCGAGTCTCGTCGTCCTCAGCTGCTGCCAGCAGGGCCACCAGCGGCCCCAACTTCTCGCCGTTCCACGCCGCCCGCACGCTGGCCACGTCAAAGCGCGTGGCCACGCCGTCGCGCAGATTCTCGACGATCCGCTGGGTCAAAGCCGAGCACAGGCGCCAGGAATCCTTGTCCGACAAGCCCGCAATCAGCTCACGCAAGAACTCGATGTCCAAGAAAGGCCCGAAATGGACCTCCAGATCGCGCTTCTTGGGAATGGTGGCGCCCACGGGCAGCGACTCATGCGTGCCCCGAATATAGGCCGGCAGAATGCCCACCTCGGCGCGCATGGCCAGGTAGCCCAGACTAGGCAAGAAATCCGCCATCACGCCGCCGCGCGCCCGCGTACCTTCCGGAAACAGCATCAGGCTGCGTCCGCGGCGAAGCACGCCCTCGGCGATGGCCAGCGACTTGCGCACGGAACCGCTCCGCTCCATGGGAACCAGATTGGTCAGGTTGGCAAAGTAGGCGCGGCGCCAGCGATTGGAGAAGAAATAGTCGGCCGCAGCCAGCGAGGCCAGATCGCGTCCGGCATCGCCGAGAGCAACTTTCACTGCGCCCATGTCGAGATGGGAGGAATGGTTGGCCGCCACGATGAAGTGGGTGTGCTGCGGGATGTGGGCTTGCCCGCGCACCTTGGTCTGCAGGGCGCGCGTGTAGAAGAGTTTCTGTGCCGCCGACAATCCGCGCTTGCCCAGACGCTGCAACGGAATCGGCAGTTTGAGGTCGCCTTCTTGGTGGTGCTGGAAGGTGTCGCGCCGGCGCGGCTCGCGCTTTTCCAGGGCCGGGTTGTGCCGCTTGCCCGTGGCCAGATCATAGAGCGCGGCCACATCGGCCGCACCCGTGAACACCACGCCCTCGGGCAGGTGAACGCCCGCGGCTTCCAGCGCAGCGGTCAATTCGGTGAAGGTCAGGCTGTCGAAGCCCAGGTCGTCGACGCGGCTGTGCATGCGGATCTCGTAGGGCGCCTTGCCACAGGCGTTGGCCACGATCTCCAAGAACCAGCCGACCCCCGCGTCGGAGGCGTGCGCCTCGGTGGCCTGCTGGCTCTCGGCCCTGTTCTTCTGGTGACGGCGGCGCAACTCATCGGTGACTTCGCGCCGCTTGATCTTGCGCGAGCTGGTGCGCGGCAGCTCGCCATCCAAGAATTCCAGGGTGCGCACGCGCTTCCAGAACGGCAAACTGGCCGCCACCTCGCGGAAGTGCCCTTCGATCTTGGCCTGCACCTCGGCGCGCGTAAGCCCAGGCTCGTGCTCGAAATTGGGCACCACCGCGCAAGCCACGTGCTCGGCCACGCCATCGGGCATCCCCACCACCGACAACTCCTTGATGAAGGGCGAGCTGCGGTAGAGATCCTCGACTTCGTCGGGGTAGACGTTCTTGCCGTTGGTATCGATGATGACGTCCTTGGAGCGCCCGACGATGAAGAGGTTGCCGTCCTCGTCGAATCGCCCCAAGTCGCCGGTGCGGAACCAACCGTCGCGGATGGCCTGCGCCGTGGCTTCGGGGTTTTCCCAGTACCCGGCCATCACGTTGCGACCGCGCGCGATCACCTCGCCCACGCCCGTGGCGTCGGGGCTGTCGATCTTGACCTCGACACCGGGCAACGGCTGCCCCACCGAGCCGAGCACCGGCTTTTTCTTGGGCGTGGTGACCGAGAGCACCGGCGCGGTCTCGGTCAGGCCGTAACCCTCGAAGAAATCGAAACCCATGCCGTAGAACGTCTCGAGCACTTCGGGCGGCAGCGACGAGCCGCCGCTGATCATGTAGCGCACGCGTCCGCCGAACCCCTGGTGCACGGGGAAGAAGACGAACATGCCCAGATCGATTCCCGTGCGTGAGCGCAGCTCGAAGTTGGCCTTGGTGAGCGCGTTGACCAGCGATTCGAGAAACGAAGACCGATCCGAGAACTTCTGCAGGACGCGCCGGCGCAACGCCTCCCACACCGCGGGCACGCCCACGATGGCGGTGATCTTGCCGGTCTTGAGCACGGCATTGATGGCATCGCCGGTCAGCTCTTGCAGGTAGGTAATGCGCGCCCCGCGCGCCAGCGGAACCAGCAACCCGGTCGAGAACTCGAAGGTGTGGTGCAGGGGCAGCACCGACAACATCCCGTCGTTGGGCCCCAGATCGAAGGTGCGCAGCAACTCGGACACCATAAAGGTGAAATTGCGATGGGTCAGCATCACCCCCTTGGGGTGTCCGGTGGTGCCCGAAGTGAAGATGAGCGAAGCCACAGTGTCCGGGCCGTGCTTGCCGTGCAACGCGCGCTTGCGCTCCTCTTCCACGGCCAGCGGCGGCAGCGCGAACACCGTCTCGAAGGGCCACAGCCGCGTGGCAAGGCCCTCCTTGGCAAGAGCGGTGGGAAGATCGGCACGCTTGTCGAGCAAGTCCTCGCCGAGAATCAGACCCGCCGCGCCCGAGGCGCGCGCGATGTTCACCAGCTCGGCCGTGGTCGAATCGTGCGCCACCGGCACCACCGTGCCGCCCGCCTTGAGCACGCCGAAGAACGCCATGGACCACTCGGGCGCGTTCTTGGCGTAGAGAATCACGCGATCGCCGAGCCGGACATTCTCGCCCACCAAGAACGTACCGGCACGGGTGGCCAGTTCTTGCAGGTTCTGGTAGCTGTACGACTCCTGCCGCTTGCCCCGTTCCATGCGCAGGGCCACGCGCGTGGCGTGCAGCTTGGTGGTGGTGTCGAACAGTTCCAAAAGGTCGTGGTAGGCGTACACGCTCTTGGGCTTGGCCGCGTAGGTCTCGTCGAGTTCAGGCAAGACCCACTTCTGCAGCCCAGGGAAGTGGATGTTGAGAAAGTAGTCGTACCAATCGATGGTCTCGGGCGACCAGGGCAGCAGCGCGCGATCTTCGGCAGGCAGGCGGTCGCGCAGGGCGCGGATGTGATCGGCACGCAGGACGTAGGCGTTGTCCAGGATGAACGGGCGGAACAGGTCGATGTTCTCGCCCGCCTCTTTGGTGACACGCTGGACCTCGTCGACCTTCTTCTTCACCCGATCCACCAGCTCGCCGAAGCGGCCTCCAGCCCAGCGCGGTCGCACGCGGTCCAGGGCATCGGACGCGCGCTCGGCCAGGCGGTTGACCAGCGGCAACGACTTCTTGTCGTACTCCTCGTAGGTCACCGGCCGGAACTCCATGCGCGCGGCCAGCTGGTTGAGGAACTTGTTGCCCACTTCCTTGTCCTGGAAGCGCTTGCGCTTGTACAGCCCGGTCAGCGTGGTGACCCGCCCGATGTACGACGGGTTGAGATCGCCGGCGGCCAACTGGTGCACCAGTTCCGGCTCCTCCACGCAGGCCTGTGCCGCCACCATCAGCATGGCGGCTGCGATGTAGTCGACCGGCACCACGTCGAGGATGAGCGACTCGGACACTGGCAAGAGGTTCTGGCCCTTGAGCGCCAGGTACACCAGCGGCGCCGAGGTGGTGAAACCCTCGTTCCAGCCGCGGAACGGGTATTCCAGCGAGCTCTCCACGATGGCCGGCCGAACTATCGAACGCGCGATGCCAGTCTCGCGCGCCACCAGTTGGTCGCCCATGCTCTTGGTGTAGGTATAGATGTTGGGCCAGCCCCAATCCTTGGCGCGCGCGACGCCTCGCTGGGTCAGCTCGGCCCGCACCCAGTCCTTGCGCTCGCGCGCCACCGCCAGCTTGAGCGCGGCCTCGTCGTCGGGATCGCGGTGCTGCTCGAGCAGCGTCTCGCGCGCGTGCTGGCGCAGGCGCGCGAGCACCTGCGCGTCGTCGGCCTGGGCCCGCACCTCGGCCGCGATGCGACCGCAGTCCGCGATCTCCTGCTCGACCGAGAAGCGCGTGCCGGTCAGTTCCTCGCGGCGCGGAAAATAGCCGTCGAGCGGCTCGCTCTCCCACACGTTGCCGCTGCGATTGCCGGCCACGAAGCAGGTGCTGGTGTGAACCAGCGCCGGCCGTTTCATGCGCTTGACGAAAGCGATTACGTTCTTGGTTCCCTGCACGTTGGTGCGCAGGGCGGATTCCAGCGGCGGGTTGAAGGTGACCTTGCCCGAACTGTTGATGACCACGCTGATGTCGGCCGCCACCGCGGCGGCATGCTCCTCGGACAGGCCCAGGTTGTCCTCGGTGATGTCGCCGTCGACCACGCGAATTTTCTGGACCAAGAATTCGCGCAGGCCTTCCGTGCCGCCGAACTTCTCGCGCAAAGGATCGAAGGTTGGCGAGGGCACCACGTTCTCCCAGAAACGCTTCTCGCTGGAAGTGCCGGTTCCCCGCCGCACCATCACGTACACCCGGCCGATGTCGGGGAAGCGATGAAGCAGCATGCTGAGCAGGACTTTGCCGAGGAAGCCCGTGCTTCCCAGGATGAAGACGTTTCGCCCTCGGTAGATCTCGCGCGGCGAAAGCACGGAATCGATGTGGCCCACGGGCGGATTCATCGGCTTGCCGCTACTCCACGTCGGCCATCACGATGGGCGGCCATTTCATCATGGTGATTGACGCCGACGGGCCCACAAAGGAGCGCGCCATGGCGATGGCTTCGGTCAGCGATTCGGAGCGATCCCAACCCATGATGGCAGGCACATGGGCGTTCTTGGCGCCGGCCAGGATGACCTTGCCTGCGTGCTGGCGGCCGTTCTCACCCCAGTACCACATGAAGAACGGGTGCGAGCCGTGGTAGGCGTTGCCCCGCCGGTACATCTCGATGTAGCTCGGGTTGCGCGCGAATTCCTCCTCGTACTTGTGCTGCAACGTCGTCGAATCGCGCGTCTCGGGCAACAGACGGTGGAAGAACTCGATGTAGCTGGGATGGAAGGCGTGGTCGAATTCGTCGTAGCCCGGGTGACACAGGATGAGCGCCCCACCCTTGCGCAAGACAGGCTTGCCTCGGTAGAAATTGTGGAAGTAACCCAGCCCCATGACCTGCACCAGAATGGGATTCAGGATCGAGTTGATGTTGTAGGGCGAGACGTAGGGAACGGGGAAGATGACGATGTCGCTCTGCCCCTTCACCTTGACCATGTACTGCTCGAAGCCCTTGGCCACGATGCGCTCGTGCACCGGATCGGCCTTGCCGGCGTGGCACGCGATCATCTGATAGGGCGACGGGATCTGCTCGAACATCTTGCGCCGGGCGGTCTCGGGCAGCTTGGCCAAAGTCCAGCGCAAGGCCTCGAACTTCAGGCGATCGACCTCGCCGAACTCGTCCTCGTTCTCGCCCAGGAACTTGGTCGGGTTGGCGAACATCCGGTTGTTGATGGTGGTCTCGATGTGAAACACGTTCATGTGCTGGTCCACCAGGCGTCCCTGCCGGACGATCTTGGTGTTCAGCATGGAACGCGCCGGATCCATGTAGCTGTCACAAGCCAGGATGGTGTCCGGGCTGTGGTGCACGCGCACGCTCTCGTAGTCGCACAGGCCGACCGCCACCGATTTGTGCCCGCCATCCATGGGCACAAAGTTGACGTTCACGTAGATCACCAGGTCGCTTTCAACCGCGCGCCGGTTGATGTTGACCGGCTCGTTGTGATCGGTCTTGCCCAGGGGAACCAGGCCGTCGGGATCTTCCGCGTCGTGGTTGTACAGGCGGTCAGGATGGAAACCGTCGTAGATCTTCTTGCCCACCATGCGCTTGATCTCGGCATCGGTCATGCGCCGGTGCAGCGAGTTGGCGACGATGATGTGCACATCGTCGACACCACTGGCGTCGAGCAGCTCCAGCACGATCTCCAGCACGATCTGCCGGATGTCGGGCGTGGTCATGGGCGGAAGCGGCAGGCTGATGTCGTCCACCGCAATGGTCACGCGCATGCCGGGCGAAAGCTGGGCGTAAAGCGGATCGCTGTCGAGCGGATGGTTGAGCGCGTAGCGCACGGCCGCGCCCGGGTTGGCGAGTCCCTCGATGGGCGGCTTGGCGTAGACCACGCGGGTGCCGATGGGCAAATCCTCGCTGAGTAGCTCGGTTCCCGAAAACACGATCCGCGGTGCGGAGTTGCTGTCGATGTAGACGACCTGATCGTCTTCCTTGTGGCGGGGCACGGGCCCACGCAGCGGCTTGGCTTCGCGCTTGTTCATCGGGGCCTCATGCTAACGCAGATCCAGAATGGGCCAGTCATGTTGTAAAGCGGTGTTCCTCAGGCGGAAGTCGGGGTTGACAGCGGTGGGGTGGCCCACCACCGACAGCATGGGCAGATCGCTCATGCTGTCCGAGTAGCTGTAGCACTCGGTGAGATTGAGTCCTTCCTTCTCAGCGTAGACGCGCATCCAGCTGGCCTTGGTGGCAGCGGCCATCACCGGCGGCAAGAGGCGCCCGGTGGCCTTGCCGTCGACGAATTCCAGGTGGTTGGTGACCGACGCGTCCAATCCCAGGTGGCGCACCAGCGGCGCCGCGGTCAGGTCCAGCGCGCCCGTGACTAGCACCTGACGCAATCCCAGTCGGCGCGACTTGTCTATCAGCTGGTAGGTGCCCGGGAAGATCGACGGCCGGATGACCGTGTCGAACAGCTCCTGGGCCAGATAGCGCAAGCGGTCCTCGGATTCGCCCCGATAGCGACGGAAGAAGATGTCGTTGAAAAGGCGCCGGTTGAAGGCGTCGGCACCCAGAAACAAGGGAATACTGACCACCGTCGACGCCGTCCGGGTCACGCTCCGCCACAGACCCTGCTGGTTGCGCGCGTTGTAGGCGAAGGCGTGCACCAGGTTGGTACGACACAGGGTGCCGTCGAGGTCATAGAACGCAGCCGCTGCCATGTTCAGAAGTGCAACCGTATATCACGACAAAGCCGGCGGGCCACCATCAGCCTCAGCCCACGATAGCCGCACAATGTCGTGGCTGCGGCCGGAGCTAGCCGGCATCGAGTAGACCGGCGGGTCGCTGATCTGCTTCCCGACCACCCCGAGGACCTGCGGCCGATGACCATCGAGTCCGACGCCGTAGTCCTTCATCTCTGGCAGGCCGTGCAAGTCGTCATCGACCTCGCGGTCTCGACCTGCGTAAAATCCGGCCTCGGCTCACTTCCATCTGCCGGAGGACACCGAATATCGCATTTGTGTCGTAGTCATGTTCCTTCGCAATTTCGTCACGCCATTCAAATATTCAAGAAGCCAATAGACTCAGGGAGCCGCTTCAGGTTGCGATCGCGCTGCGCCAGACGGGTAGCGCCTGTGTGCGCGCTCCATGGAGTCAGCGACGCATTTCGACAAGGCTGCATCGTCCATCCGCATCACCCCCGTCACCCGACCGTTGGTCCCGATCAGAATGACCTTCGAGTCGCAGGCCCGCTGGAAGAAAGCAGCGGCGCGCCGCTCGTCCGTCGCGATACCCGTACCGGTCGCATACATCTCACCGACTCTCTCGCAGCTGGCCCCGTCACCGCGGACGCAGGACGACCTGAACAGCTCGGCAGCGCGCGCCTCGTCCCTCGTCACGGCCGCGCCGGTCGCGAGCGCCTCTGCGAGATGGTAACAGCCGCGCGTCTCACCACCGTCGCATGCTTGCTTGTAGAGAGTGGCGGCAGCCACTTCGTCCTTCGCCACCTCCTTGCCGGCGGCGTACGCCGCGCCCAAATCATCGCAGGCATGCATGTTGCCGCCGCTACAGGACTGCCGAAGCGTTTCAGCGCGCGGCACACAGGCTGCCAGAAACAAGACAAACACCGAGGGGTGACGGCCTACTGTGCGGAGGCGGCGCGGCGCCTTCATGCTCTCTCCCTACGGCCTCTTGCAGATCCTGTCAAGTGCCGCTGGAATCGGTGGGCCTCACTTGACGGCTTTTGTAGCAAGCCGTACTGTTCCGCATCCTTAGAGGATGTCTCCCATCGGATGAGTGAAAAGGGAAGGATGCCATGAATAGTCGAGCGCCCGTGCGTGCTCTTTCGGCTGCCTGTTCGGTTCTTGTGCTTGTCGGTTGCGCGCAGCTGCAGCCGGCTCCGATCGACCCAGCTACTCGGCGGTTTCCGCAAAAGGAGGGGATTGAACGTTCGGAGTTGCTTACTCGCAAACTGTGGCCTGCTGTCGGGAAGGTTGGATTCACGTACCTTCGGATTGCGATTTCTCAACCTTCTCCGCTCGGGGACATGGAACCACGTTTACGGCCGTTCTGCGAGGATGCCCTACGGCAGATCGGCTTTCCCAAGGTTGAATCGATTGACTACATGGTACAGTTGCTGATCAAGAACAATCTCGATGACAAAATCAATCTGGAGAAACTGGACTATCTCGCCCAAGCGCGACTGGCAAGTGCAGCTGGGCCGTTTGTGATAGTTGACATGACTCTGGAAAGGGCTGGGTCTGGGTTACGCTTCTCGGTGCGCGTGATAGATGCGGCCAAGCCAGAGAAGGTGTTTGAGGCAACCCATGAGAAGAGGATGATTATGTCGAGCTATGACACGGAAGTACTCTACCCTGTCATCAATGAGCTCAAGGCGTGGTTTGACGAGTCATCTGCACTTCCTGGATCGACCGATTCTGTCCCGCCCCCGCATGGCCCCGCGACGACCGCGACGGCAGCCGCCCCGACTTCGGCTTCCGCGGCCCCATCCGCTAATCGGTCGAAGGACGAGTCGCGCGCCGCTGCGTTCAAGCAGGTATGCGACGGTGGCGACATGGGCGGCTGCAACAACCTCGGAGCGATGTACGCAAATGGCAAGGGAGTGGTGAAGGACAATGGGCGCGCCGTCGCGCTCTACAAGCAGGCATGCGACGGTGGCAACATGGTAGGCTGTACCAACCTCGGCGCGATGTACGCAAGCGGCATGGGAGTGGCGAAGGACGGGGCGCGCGCCGCCGCGCTCTACGAGCAGGCCTGTGACAACGACAACCAGCCCTATTGTTTCGCCTGCAACAACCTCGCCGGTATGTACGCAAGCGGCGAGGGAGTGGTGAAGGACGGGGCGCGCGCCGCCGCACTCTGCAAGCGAGCACGCGACGGTGGCCTTGGAAACGCCTGCAGCGGATTTACGATATCCAACCTCATCTCCGAGAAGCCTGCCAGCCGATAGCACAGTTGCTATTCGCGCGATCCGGTGAGTAGAGCCCTGTCGAATTGGTCTCTAGGAGGGCCATAGTTGGGGTTTGCGGGGGTCGAGCGGAGGATGCGGCGAGGCAGTTGAGCGGCTCCGGATCTCGCATTCCCGCAGACGCCGCTACTTCTCGCCCGTCCTAGTCCCGGCCAGCCACTCGCCCATGATTTCCACCCGGGCCGCCGGATCCAACTTGGGAAACTGGACCAGGGCCCAGTCTGCGGCGGCCAGGCGGCCTGAACCAGCGGCCAAGGCTGCGTAGGAGGCACGCCAGAGATGACCATCGGGCGCTGAGGCTGCGGCCAGGCGTTTCTGCGCGTCGAGGGCTGCGCTGCCCAGGAAGCGTAGCTCGGCATCACCCTCGCCTGCCAGGGTGGCCTGCACCTTGCGTACAGCCTGATCGCGGCGCCCGGCCAAGGCCCGCGCGGCGGCCAGGCGAACCCGGTGATCGTATTTTCCGCGGGCGAGCTTGCCGAGCATCTCGGCCGAGGCTTCGCCCTTCATGGTTCCGAGTTCCTTGGCCGCGGCCTCGCCGGACCGCGGATCCTTCTCTTTGAACAATTGAAAGAGCTGGGGGACCATGGCCTCGCCCCCGGCCCGCAGCAGAGCCGCGGCCGCGGCACCCCGTACCTGCGGCGCCGGATCGTGCAGCAGTCCGGTCAGGTGAAACATGGCGGCCCGACCCGCCCCGGCTCGCGTCCCGGCCAGCAGCGCCGCGGCCCGTATGGCGGGCGACCCATCCTTGGCCATGGTCTGCAGGGCCGCGCGCGCCTCGGCATCGTCGAGAGTGCCCAGGGCTTCCACAGCCGCCACGCGCTGAGCCTCCGGCGCCGAGCGGTCCTTGACCACCACCAGAACTCCTGGCAAGCACTCGCGCTCAAGCCCAAAACGCAGGACCGCCACGGCCGGACCACGGCCCTCGCCCGCCGGCCCTTCCAGTTTCTCCTTCACCAGCGCGCACAAGGGAATCGCCAGCCGCGCCAGCGCGCGCGCCGCTGTCTCAACCTGCTCGCCTTGCGCAACGGCCTGGCGAAGCTTGTCAGCTCCCGCACCGTCACCGCCAGCGGCGCGGGCGGTGGCCACGGCCAGCCCTTGATCGGCCTGCGCGCTGTCGAGCCATGCCCAAGCAAACGACGAGAACCCCTGCTCGCGTGCGTCGTCCGCGGCGGCCTGCAAGCGCTGGATGGCGGTGCGGTCGCGACCTTGCGCCACCAGCGCACGCACCGCCTGCGGCAAGGGAAGTTGCGCATTTTCGATGCGCAGGTCGGAACAGCGGCGATCGTCGCGTGCAAAGGTCCATAGAACGCGAATGTTTCCGTCGTCGGAAAAGGCCTCCTCGGGTGCGATGGCATAGGGGGCGTTGTCGCGGACCACGTCCAGCGCAGACGTATCGAACTCCGACGAGCCCGACGGGGTGGTCACTGCGGAGCTGAGCAGACGCCCGCCCGGGGCCAGCACCAGTTCCACCACCACGGCACGCGTGGCGAGATTGACGGGATGGTCCTTGGGCAGACGCGCGGAGGCCATGGCCAGAAAGTTGTCGGCCCAGGCCTTGTGCACCTTGGTGTGCAGGTCGGTCAGGTAGGCCAGCGTGAGACCCTCGCCCTGCACGGGCGGCTCCTCGCCGGCCTGGGCCTTGGTGGAAGCCAAGACCAGGGGTGGGACGAGCCCCACAGCCAGCAGAAGAAGCGCTTGCTTGCTCGTGGTCATCGTCGCACCTCGCGGTTCACGGTGGCACAACTATACGCGCGTCGGGCGGCTGCGGTCCAACCGTCGCTCTCAGGCCATTCGGTCATGCCAGAATGGAGTATCGGCAGACCGCGCCACCGTTCTTGAGGTGGTGGCTACGCCTTGCTGGAGATTCTCGGTCGGCGCCGGAACCGGCAAGCGTGCGCGGCGCACCGTGAGCGGTAGCGTGAGCGTGTCCGACCAGCGTGGAGCGGAGTGCGGATCGCGGCACGCGTCTCTCCCACGCATCCGGCGTCCCCACACGAACTCGCCCACCCCCACGCTCTCGCCCACGCCACCCGCTAGCCGCGAGCCGGCCCAGCGGGCGGCTGCCGATCAGGTACTCCTCACCCGGCAGCGCGCTTCGACGATTTCCCTGCGTCCTTTTCCCGCTTCTCTTTGTACTCGAGCATCATGGCCTCGCGTGCCTGCTTGGGCACCTCGGCGTAGCGCTTGAATTCCATGGTGAACTCGCCCTTGCCCTGCGTGGCGGATCGTATGTCGGTGGCGTAGCCGAACATGTCGGCCAAGGGCACCTCGGCCACGCCCGTGACGAAGGCTTCATGCTTCTCGGTGCTGATGATGGTGCCCCGACGCTGGTTGAGCTGCCCGATGACCGCGCCCTGGAATTCCTCGGGGAACTGCACCTCGACCAGCATGATGGGCTCAAGGATGGTCGGCTTGGCTTTGTTGTAGGCCTCGCGGAAACCCATCAAAGCCGCCGTGCGGAAGGCCAACTCGGATGAATCGACCGGGTGCGACTGGCCGTCGTTGATGAGGCAGCGCACGCCCACGATGGGAAATCCGATGAGGGGCCCGCGCTTCATGGCCTCCTGGAAGCCCTTGTCGCAGGCCGGAATGTACTCGCGCGGGATAGCGCCGCCCGTGATGTCGTCCACGAACTCGTAGCCGCTCTCGTGATCGGAAGGCAGCGGCTCGATGTAGCCCGCCACGCGCCCGTACTGGCCCGAGCCGCCGGTCTGCTTCTTGTGCGTGTAGGCGAATTCACCCCGCTGCATGATGGTCTCGCGGTACTTGACCTGGGGCCGTCCCGGAATCACCACGCAGTTGTATTCGCGCTTCATGCGCTCGATGTAGATATCCAGGTGCAGCTCGCCCATACCGCTGATGATGGTCTGCCCTGACTCTTCGTCGCGCGACACGCGGAAGGTGGGATCTTCCTTGGTGAATCGGTTGAGCGCCTTGGAGAAATTGGCCTGCGCGGTCTTGTCCTGCGGTTCCACGGCCAGCGAAATGACCGCCTCGGGCACGTGCATGGACGTCATGGTGACATTGATTTTTCCGTCGGTGAAGGTGTCGCCAGAGGCGCACTCCACGCCGAACAGGGCCACGATGTCGCCGGCTTCTGCCGAGTTGATGTCCTCCATCTCGTCGGCGTGCATGCGCACCAGGCGCGGAACCTTCACCTTTTTCTGGCCGGCCGAGCAGTTCACGATGAAGTCGCCTTTGCTGACCTTGCCCTGGTAGATCCGCATGTAGGTGAGCTGTCCGTAGCGGCCGTCTTCCAGCTTGAAAGCCAATCCCACGAAGGGCTTGCTGGTGTCGGATTCCAGCTTGATCTCGGACTCGCCGTGAGTCTGATCGAGCGCGACGTTCTCTACCTCGATGGGCGTGGGCAGGTAGTCCCGAACCGCGTCGAGCAGCAGCTGCACGCCCTTGTTCTTGTAGGCCGAGCCCAGCAGAACCGGCGTGCCCTTGAAGGCGACGGTGACGCGACGGATGGCCGAGACCAGATCCTCGGGCGTGCATTCCTGCTCGTGCAGGTACTTCTCCGCGATGGCGTCGTCGATGTCGGCGATGGACTCGATCATCTTCTGGCGGGCCGCCTTGGCGTCGTCCACCAGCGCGTCCGGTATCTCGGCCCAACGCAGGTCCTCGCCCTTGGCCCCGTCGAAGTACACCGCCTTCATGCGGATGAGGTCGACCACGCCCTCGAAGCGGTCTTCGGCGCCGATGGGGATCTGCACCGCGATGGTGTGCAGGTGCAGCTTCTCCCGCAGTTGATCAGTGACCCGCGCAGGATTGGCGCCCGCGCGGTCCAGCTTGTTGATGAAGGCGATGCGCGGCACCTGGTAGCGCCGCATCTGGCGATCCACCGTGTACGACTGCGACTGCACGCCGGCCACGCCACACAGCACCAGCACAGCGCCGTCCAGCACACGCAGGGCTCGCTCCACCTCGATTGTGAAATCCACGTGGCCGGGCGTATCGATGAGGTTGATGGCGCAATCCTCCCACTCGCACGACGTGGCCGCCGACTGGATGGTGATTCCCTTCTCCCGCTCCAGGTCCATGAAATCCATGGTCGCGCCCACGCCGGACTTGCCCTTCACCTCCTCGATCTTATGGATCTTGCCCGTGTAAAAGAGCACCCGCTCTGACAGCGTGGTCTTTCCTGAATCGATATGGGCGGAAATGCCTATGTTGCGGATCTTTTCGATGGACGACATGAAGCCTGCCTGACCTATTTTGGTTGGATTGCTGAAGGCGCGGCAGTTTATTCGACGAGGACGCGAACGCCACCTAAATCTGTGTGACGCTGCGGTGCCGTTTTCTGCGTGATCGTCACCTGCTCGTTGCTATGGCGTTGCATTCCTTGCTGGGACGCGCGTTAAATGCGTCCCGGTGTCTCCCCGAAGTTCGCCCATCGGCAACCGGCTTCCCTACCAGCGCTCCCCTTTTCGGATCGCCGAGGACGTCAGTTTTCTGCGGCCCTTTGTCAAGTGGGCAGGAGGCAAGAGCCAGCTTTTGCCGCAGTTCCGAGCCTTGTATCCCGAGCCAAAGAAGATCCACCGATATGTGGAACCTTTTCTCGGCAGCGGGGCGGTTTTCTTTAACATCCAGGCGCTGCTGCAGCCTGCGCACGCCCTGTTGTGGGACACCAACGCCGAGCTGATCGACACCTTTGTGGCCGTACGTGACGAGGTCGACGAACTCATCAAGCTACTGCACGGCCACCGCCAGCAGCACAGCGAGTCCTACTACTACGAAGTGCGGGCGCAAACTCCCACGGCCCGCGCCGAACGGGCCGCCCGCCTCATCTACCTCAACAAAACGGGGTTCAACGGCCTGTATCGTGTGAACAGCCGCGGGATCTTCAACGTGCCTTTCGGCCGCCACGCTAATCCACAGATCTTCGACGAAGCCCTGCTGCGCGAAGCCAGCTCCGCCCTGCAGAAAGCGGAGCTGCATGCGCGCGATTTTCGCGATCTGGCCTCGGTGGCACGCAACGGCGACTTCATCTACTTCGACCCGCCCTATCACCCCCGCTCCAAGACCAGCTACTTTACGTCGTACACCATCGGCTCCTTCGGCGAGAAGGACCAGCGCGATCTGGCCGAGATCTACGCCAAGCTCGATCAACGGGGATGCCTGCTGATGCTGTCCAATAGCGACACGCCCCTGATCCGCGAGCTGTACGCGGGCTTCCACATCCACCACGTGTCCGCGCGCAGGACCATCAACTCGAACAGCGAAAAACGCGGACCGATTTCGGAAGTGGTGGTCCTCAACTACCACCCCTCTTCCAGTCAGCGGCCCGCCTCACAACCCAAGGTCGCGGATTCGGCCAGAATCTACACACGCACAGGCGATCGCGGCCAGACGCAACTGGCGGGTGGACCGCGCGTGGCCAAGAGCGCGCAGCGGCTGGAATGTCTGGGCGACGTGGACGAGCTGTCCGCGTGCATAGGATTGGCCTGTGCCCTGCTGCAGGACAGGCCGGCGTCCCGCGACACGGCCCGCCTGGCTGCCTGGCTTGGCCGCATTCAGGACCAACTCTCCGGGCTTTGCGCCGATCTGGCCGCCCCGCCTGGCGGCAAGACACGCATCGCCGCCCGCCATGTCAAAGCGCTGGAGCGCGACATCGATGCCTGGACACCACAGCTACCTGCGCTTCGCGCCTTCATCCGGCCGGGCGGCGGCCCAGCGGCTGCTTGCCTGCACCTGGCTCGCACGGTCTGCCGACGTGCCGAGCGCCAGGTGGTGCGCCTGGCTGCGCAGGAGCCCGTGGGTGGGCTCCTCGTTCCCTACCTCAATCGTCTCTCCGATGCGATCTTCGTGGCAGCCCGCTATGCCACGCAGCTGGCCGTGCGCCAAGACATTCCTACCTGACGAATGCCAAGCCCACGTTCACGTCGAAGTTGAACATCATATGGGGGACGCCCAGCAGAGCGTTCGTGCTGGCCACAATCAAGAACGAATCGCTCAGCGCCACGGTCAAGCCTCCGCCAGGACCGAAGAAGACTGGCCCGCCCGCCACGGTATCCTGGCAGCCCGTCGAGGGACAGCCCGACAGGTTCTTGGTCCCGATGTTGACCACGTGGCGAATCTGACCAGCGCCGAGAGCCATTGAAACGAAGGGCGTGATCTTCCCAGGCTCGCCCAGGAACCAGGTTGCCCTGGCTAGCCCGGCCAAGGCGTAGGCGGCCGGATTGCAGACGCCTCCCTTGCAAGCAAGGCCGCCCGCCACAGCGCTGCCCTTGATTTGGCTACCGCCGGTCACGATCTGAAATCGACCCTGCAACGACAAAAGCAGGCTGTCGGAGACGAAATAGCCGACCTCAGGCGAAATCTGAAGCGCCCAAGCCATGGAAAGGCCGGAACTCTTGAGAGCGACGCCGTTGTCGTTTCTGGGGTTTGCCTCGGGCGTGCCCGAGTGGTAGCCGCCGCCGGTGCCCAGGGCCAAGGCAAACCAGTACGAAGCCCCTTCTCCGCCCTCACCGCCCTCTTGCTCCTCGCCGGAGGGTTCGTCGGCCGCAACGCCATTGATGATGCCGCCGCTGGCGGCCTTGGCGCCCAGATTGACGATGTGTGGGTCGGCCGCCTCCCCGTTCTGCGCCAGAAGCCGGCCTTGGGCATCCAGCGCCTGCAGATAGTAGGCAACCGATGCGCCGTTGGTCGCCTCGGCGGGAATCTGGCTCTGATACGTGTCGCTGCCTTCCGCGGCGGGGTCCATCTCGCGCGTCAGGAAATCCGAAGCGCCCTCGGGTCGGTAGGCCAGCAACACCCTCTCCGCGGCCAAAGACGCCGGAACCTGCGCCTGGATCGTGATGGGCTGGCCCGCAGCACTGTCACTCACCGGAGTGTGAACGATGGCGCTGTCGAGCGAGGAGGCGGGCGGGCCAGACCGGGCAGGCGGCTCAGCCGGTGCGGGCGGCTCAGCCGGTGCAGGCGGCGCCGGCTCGGGCTTGGTCTCCGCCGCAGGGGTAGCCACGATCGCCTCGTCTTCGCCACCCTCCAAAACATCCATGGAGGCCTCTGCGAACGCGGATTGCACTTCGGGGTTGATCATCCCCTTGGAAACCTTGATTTGCGGATCAATCCGCAAAGCCTTCTTGAACTCCTCCATGCCCTGGGCGCGCTGCTTGAGCCCAGCCACCAAGACCACGCCCATGTGCACATGGGTCCGCGCCGCCATCGGGTGATCCTCCAGCTGCGCAGCTCCGCAGATCTCAAGCGCCTGCTTGAGAAGGTTGGTGGCCTCCTCCACGTCCAGGTTGGCATAAGCGGCCAACGCTTTCTTGTTGAGCTCGATTACCTTCTGGACGGCTTCGGCATCTTCGGCATGGACCCGAGACCCCCAAGTGACCGCCGCGCTGAAAATGGTGAGGAGCACGACATGGCGATGCCTTTTTGAAATCAACGTCATTTTGGGGGGAAGGCTCCTGCGGCGGCGTCTAGTTTATTCGGGGAAATGCGGTAGGAACTGAAACTGTATTCTGGCAGGTTCCCATACGTCAACCCGCTCTACGCATGGATCAGTGACAGGGCGGCTCCGAGATGGTTCAAAGCCTCGCCCCCGCTCGCCGCGGACCGGGCTCGCCACGCTCGAATGTTACGCCGCGTCATCGTGGCTAACCTGGCGACCGCATATACTTAGGGATGATGCGTGCAAGAGTGGCTGCCGCAATTGCCCTGGGGCTCACCGGGATCGTTGCCTGGTCGTGGCGGGGCGTACCTGCACACCCCGGTGACCCGGCTCCAGCCGACGAGCTGCTGGCGGCCGAACGCGCGAGCCCCAACACGCTGATTGTCGACTTCCGAGATGATATCACAGACCAGGCGCTTGCCTCCCGCGGGTTCGTGGACGAACCCATCAGCCGCTTCTCGGTCATGGACCGGATGTACCGCATTCATTTCCGAACGCCGCAGGAGGCACAGGACGCGGCCCGCAGGCTGCGCGCGGACCCCATGGTCGAGTCAGTTGATTACGACGCCCCGGTCAGCCTGTTCCCCGAAGACTGGACGCCGACGGCGCCGCCCGTGGATGCGCCCGAGTGTGCGAGCGACGACCGCACCGGTGTGAAGAGCCCGGGCTTCCCCGACGATCCCTGTTTCCGCTACCAGTGGAACCTGCGCCAGATCGGGCTGCCCGCGGCGTGGAAGCTGGGCCAGGGCCGTGGCGTGGTGGTGGCCGTGATCGACACCGGCGTCAGCCGCGTCCCTGATCTGGCGGGTACGCGCTTTGTGCCTGGTTTCAACTTCCTCGCCGACAACGACAACACCGACGACGATCACGGCCACGGCACCCATGTGGCCGGTACGATTGCCCAGTCGACCAACAACGCCCGCGGGGTGGCTGGAATTGCCTTTCGCGCTGCCATCATGCCGCTCAAGGTTCTCAGCCGCGGGGGCGCGGGCTCCATGGCAGCCATCGCCCAGGCCATCCGTTTTGCGGCGGACCACGACGCCAACATTATCAACCTGAGCTTGGGCGGCCCCTTCCCGGTGATGCCCGTTCGCCGCGCCATCGAGTACGCGCATCGCAAGGGAGTGATCGTGGTGGCTGCAGCAGGAAACGACGGCCGTGGACGCGTGAGCTATCCGGCGCGCTACCCGAATGTCATCGCCGTGGCCGCCACCCAGTGGGACGAGAGCACGACTTTCTATTCCAACTGGGGCCAAGAGATAGACATTGCAGCGCCGGGCGGAAACATGCGCGTGGACCAGAACGGCGACGGCAAGCCCGACGGCATTCTGCAGAACACCATCGTGCCGGGGAGAGCGGGCAGTGGGTACCTGTGGTTCATGGGAACCTCGATGGCGGCGCCCCATGTGGCGGGCATGGCGGCGCTGGTTGTGGGGGCCGGCGTCACGCGGCCCGAGGCGGTGGAAGCTGTTCTGGTCGACACCGCCCGCAAGCCCAAGTCGGTTTCGTTGGCCAGCGACCGGCGCATCGACGACCACTACGGCGCCGGGATCGCCGACGCCGCGGCTGCCCTGAGAAAGGCCCGCGGCTCTCGCGGGGTGGCCAGCCTGGGGTTGGGCGCAGCGCTGGGACTGCTGGGCCTGTCCGGGCTACGCCGGCGCGAAAGACTCGGCGGCGCACAGGCCTGGGCCTTTGCCGGGGCTCTCGTCCTCGGCGCTTCCGGGCTTTCCTTCCTGCCATCGTTGGGAGCGCCCGCGTGGCTGGCCGACTCGCCGATCGGCTCGGGGATACTTGAGTCAATTGCGCTGCTTTTGGGCTCCGCCGGCCAGGGCAATCCGCTGTTGTGGAGTGCCTTGCTGCCCGTCGCTGCGGTCGCTCTGCTTTTCGGCGCCCGCTCCCTTCGCCCGATGCTGGCTGGCCTGGCTTTCGGTGTGGCGGGCGCCCTGCTCTTCGCAGCCTGCGCCTACACCGCGGATATCCGCTTCGTCCCCGACTTTCTCGACCGCGCGTGGTTGGCTGCGAACGTCTGCTTGGCCACTGGCCTGGGCGCGCTGGTGTTGCGCAAATATGGGGCGGCTCGCGTGAGCGGACCGCGACCCGCTCTCCGTCTTCCCGCAGCCCGCCCACGAACTCGCTCACCCTCACGCTCTCGCCCACGCCCTCGCGATCCGCTAGCCGGCCCGGGCGACCGCAGGTCGCCCCTACCCTCCGCTGCCCCTCCGCAGCTCGGTCAGCACGGCCTTGGCGATGGCTTTGAGGGTCTCGAACACACCCACGCCGGTGGTGGCGCGGGCTTCGAACTCGGGCACATTGGTCGGGTTAAGCGCCGCGTGCAGCTCCGCCACCGAAGCCGCGTTGGGCAAGTCCCGTTTGTTGTACTGGATGATGAAGGGAAGCTTGTTCAGATCGTAGCCCTGCTCGGTCAGGTTCTGGCGCAGGTTCTCCATCGACTCGATGTTCGCCTCCATGCGCTCGATCTGCGAGTCAGCCACGAAGATCACACCGTCGACGCCCTTGAGGATCAGCTTGCGACTGGCGTCGTAAAAGACCTGGCCAGGCACGGTATAGAGGTGAAAGCGCGTCTTGAAGCCCCGGATCTCGCCCAGGGACAGAGGCAGAAAGTCGAAGAACAGCGTGCGCTCGGTTTCGGTCGCGAGCGAGATCATCTTGCCCTTTGCCTCGGGGCTGGTCTTGGCATAGATGAACTGGAGGTTGGTGGTCTTCCCACCGAGGCCTGGGCCGTAGTACACCAACTTGCAGTTGATCTCGCGGGATGAGTAGTTGATGAAGCTCATCGGGGGAGATAGCTAGTCGTTGAAGAGCTTGTCGATGTCAGCGTCGGTGATCTCGTTGAGGATGGACGGCCCTGTGTTGGCAGCGGCCTTCTTGGCCACCTGCTCAAAGAGACGCGCCATCTCCTCGGTTGCCTTCCTGACGCGAAGACGAACCAGGCCGAGCGAGGATCGCTCGTCGAAGAGGACCACCAGGATGGCCCGGCCGGCCACCAGCGTGATGTGCACGTGGGTCTTCTCGCCCTCGTGAAACTGGCTGGTGAAGTCCTTCTCGCGCAGGATCTTGGAAATGCCGCCGGTGGCGGCCACGTTGCCGGCGGTCAGCGACGAGAGCGAGGTCACGTCGATCTCGCCCACCTCGCCCGCCTCGGCAATGGGTTGGCCATCGCGGCCGATAAGAAGCACGGCCTTGGCGTTGGCATCTCGGTGAAGGCGCAGACAAACCGACGAGATCTGTCGTTGCTCCTCTGGGAACATCACATCAGGGCCGCTCATCTGGCTGTCAGGCTCCTTCGCGCCGGGTCAAGCTCAATATGGCAAGTGTTGCACACCATTAACATCGACGCGCACAGGCTTTCAAGTGATGGAATCGCTAGCATTTTCTCCCACGTCCAAGAACGGGAGTGAAGGGCAGCTTACCAGGTATCTGGGGCGGGCGACAGAACCGGCTGCCTACATCTCCCTGCGCCCGTCGATCGCGCGTGACAGGGTCAAGCGGTCGGCATACTCCAGCTCGCCGCCCATAGGCACGCCCGTGGCGATGCGGCTGCAGCGCACGCCGAGCGGTCGCAGCAATTTTGCCAGATACACCGCGGTGGTTTCGCCTTCCACGCTCGGGTTGGTGGCGATGATGACTTCTTTGACGTCCCCGCCGCAGCGTTTGACCAGCTCCGCAACGCGCAGGTCGTCCGGCCCGATTCCGTCGAGAGGCGAAAGCACCCCGTGCAGGACATGGTAGCGCCCGAAATAGCCGCCCGCGCGTTCGATGGCCAGGACGTCCTGCGGCTGCGCAACCACGCACACCAGCGACGAATCGCGACGGGCATCACGACAGGTGGGACAGGGATCCTGCTCGGTGAAATCCCAGCACACACTGCAGAAACTGATCTTGGCGCGCATGTCGCCAATGGCCGCTGCCAGGGCGGCCGCGTCTTGCGGGGGCGCGCGCAGAATGTGAAACGCCAGGCGCGCGGCCGTCTTCTCGCCTACACCCGGCAATTTGCCCAGCTCGGCCACCAGACGCGCGATGGGAGTCGGGCTACTCATTCACCCGAGTCCCCCGGGCGGCATAGCCAAGCCTCCAGCCACGCGCGCCAGGTCTTCCTGCGCCACCTGCCGCGCCCGATCGAGGGCCAGGTTCACCGCCCCCACCAGCAAGTCCTCGATCATCTTCTTGTCGGTTCCGGCCATCAGCGACGGCTCGATGGCGATGGACAGCACTTCGCTGCGGCCGTTGACCACGCAGCGGACCAGCCCGCCCCCCGTCTCGGCCTCGACCTGTTTGTCACCCAGCGCATCCTTGGCCTGGCTGAGCTGCTCCTGCACCCGCTGCCAGGTCTCCATCAAATTGCGCAGATTGGGTCCGTCGCTCATGGCGTCTTGATCTCCTTGGGCGCAACCCCGAACAGCTCCTGCGCCCTGCGAATCATGGGATGCTCGCGCGCTTCGGTTTCGCGCTGGTGCTGGTCGACCTGGGCGGCCTCGGCTTCGCGGCCGACCTCGGAACGCACCAGCGGCAGCACCTTGCCCGTGGCCATCATCAATTCGACCCGCGTGGCCGTGCCGGTGATCTGGGTGAGGGCGCGTTCCACTTCAGCCTTGAACCGGGCGGTCTGATCCAGGGCGAACTTCTGCGAGAACTGCAGGCTGACCGCGCCGCCCTCCCAACCGCCGACCTCGGCGTGGTCCAAGGCGGCGGCCACGGCAGGCCGGTGACCGAACGATTCGCGCACCCGGCGCCACACCTCGGCGATGTCCGAGTGGGGCGACAGCGACGGAGCCGCTGTCGGTGGGTTTGCCGCGGGCGGGGCCGACTGGCGGAGCGGCGGGGTGCTCCGGGGTCGCGGCTCCGAGGGCGCTGGCCGCGCCGGTGGTGCTCCAGCCCCACCCAATCGGCCCTCCAGTTTCTCCAGCCGATCGAGCAAGTCTCCCAATGGAAGCATGGGTTCGGCGTTGCACAGGTCCACCAATGCCATTTCCAGCAGCAACCGCGGCGTCTGCGATCGCGCGGCATCCTCCACAGCGCGCGACCAGCGATCGAAGAGCGAGCCGGCCAAGCCCTTGCCGGCCTTGCTGGCCAGTACCTTGATCTCGGCGGCTTCCTCAGCGGTCGCGTCGATCAAATCCTGGGCATCGGGAACCGCGCCCACCAGCTCGATGTCGTGCAGAAAGCCGAGAAAAGCCCGAGCCATCTGCATGAGATCCACGCCGCGGTCGACCGCATCGGCCAGGTGGCGCAGGGTTTCGGCCACGTCACGCGCCAGCACCTTGTCCGCCAGTTGGTAGAGCAGACGGCGATCCGCCACGCCAAGAACCTCGGCCACCTTCTCGCGGGTCAGCGTCTCGTCGCCCACGTAGGCGACAACCTGGTCGAGCAGCGAAAGCCCGTCGCGCACCGAGCCCGCTGCCTCGCGCGCCACCAAGCGCACGGCGTCCGGCTCGCAGGCAATCTTCTCGTTGCTCAGGATGCGCGTCAGGTGTTCGGCCAGCACCTTGCTGGGCAGCAACTTGAAGTCATAGCGCTGGCAGCGCGACATGATGGTCGCGGGGATCTTGTGCACCTCGGTGGTGGCGAAGATGAACACCACATGCTCGGGCGGCTCCTCCAATGTCTTGAGCAGCGCATTGAAGGCGCTGGTCGAGAGCATGTGAACTTCGTCGATGATGTAGACCTTCTTGCGCGCCTCGGCCGGCAGATAGCGCACGCCCTCGCGCAACGCCCGCACGTCATCCACGCCGGTATTGGATGCGCCGTCGATCTCTTGCACATCCACCGATTGCCCGCTGGAGATGGACTGGCAGATGGCGCAAGTTCCGCAAGGAGTGGCGGTCGGTCCCCGCGCGCAGCAAAGTGCCTTGGCCAGAATGCGCGCCGCGCTAGTCTTGCCGATGCCGCGCGCGCCAGTGAACAGGAAGGCGTGGTGCACGCGGCCCATGTTGATGGCGTTGGTCAGCGTACGCGCCACATGTTCTTGTCCGAGGAGATCCTCGAACTTCTGCGGCCGGTACTTGCGCGCGAGAACCAGATAAGACATGCAGGCATATTCTGGACACAACCCGCAGCAGTCAACAGGCGAATCGCTCGCGCCCTGGTCACCCATGACCGCCAGATGCACGCCGCCGCCCTGGCCCTGGGTGCCTTCGAGGTTTTTCCAGCCTCGCCGTGACAGCAAGCCTGAAGACGCTGCGCGGGCTCGCGTGATAGGATGGGACGGTCGTGCCGGCTCTGCCTCAAAAGGACGCCCTGGTGGGCACTGTGCTCGAAGGCGCGTATCGCATCACGCGTCTCCTCGGTCAAGGCGGCATGGGCGCGGTGTACGAGGCTGTGCAGCTCCGCCTGAACAAGCGGGTGGCTGTCAAGCTGATGGCGAGCAACCTGGCCGCCGACCACGAGGCGCTGGCGCGATTCCATCGCGAGGCTGAGATCACCTCGCAGCTCGGCCACCCGCACCTGGTCAACGTCGTCGATTTCGGCCAGGCCGAATCCGGCGAGCCGTATCTCGTGATGGAGTATCTGGAAGGCGAGGATCTCGATCACCGACTGCGCCGCGTGAGCCGCATGCCCATCGAGTCTGTGGTTCATGTGGTCAGGCAAGTCGCCTCGGCCTTGAATGCCGCCCACGACCAGGGCATCGTGCACCGGGATCTCAAACCCGGGAACATCTTCCTGGTGCAAGTCCCGGGCGAGCTCGATTTCGTCAAGGTACTGGATTTCGGTATTTCGAAGATGATGGCGGCGCGCACGCGGCTGACCAAGGCGAGATCGACCCCCGGAACCCCCGCCTACATGTCGCCTGAACAGGCGACGGGCATGGTCGACCAAGTCGATCACCGGGTTGACCAGTGGTCGCTGGCCTGCATCGCGTGGGAGATGCTGCTGGGCCGCCCTCCTTTCGTGGCCGACGATGTGACGGCTCTCCTGTTCCAAATCATCAAGATGGACCCGCATCCGCTGACACCGCTCGTGCCTGACCTGCCCCCGGCGGTGGAGGCGGAGTTGCGACGGGCCCTGAGCAAGCGACCGGCGGATCGGTTTCCGACCATTCGGGCGTTTTCCCGCGCTTTCGCCTCCGCCGCGTTCGGCCAGCCCGCCGAGGTGACCCCGGCGCCGTTTCCGCTGTCGTCCCTTTCGCCGACCCACGCAAACATCCGGCACCGCGAATCTCCGAACACGCCAGACACCGCTCTGGCAACCCGAACGCCGTCGGATAGGCGCGCATCTCAGGTCGTGCCGCTGGTCGGACACAGCACGGTTTCGCTGCGCTGGCGGGCAAGAATCAAACCGGTCTACGCCGCCGTCGCGGCGGCTGCCGTGCTCGTGCTGCTCGGGGCGTTTTTCCTGCTTCGTTCGAAGCCGTTGCCTAAACCGGCCGGCCTGAGCAACCGGGTCAGCGCGCCGGTGCCTGTCGCGCCAACGCAACCGCCGCCGGCACCTCCGCCTCTGCCGGTCGAGCCGGAACCCGCGCCAGTCCAACCCGCGCTGGCCAAACCCGAGCCCCCGAGCGTGAAGCCCGCCAAATCCGCGAAGCCTGCATCCCCCGCCAATCGAGAAAAGGCCAAGCATCTCGGGACGCGCTCCCCTGCGCCGAAGGCCAAGCGACAGCTTATCAAAGAGCTATGACGCTCTGAGGGGCTCGCGGCGCGTCTCTTCCCTAAAGACGCTGGCCGGTGCTGCCGAGATCTAGTTCATTCCCGGTAAGGGAATGCTGCACCATGTGTACAAGTGCGCTTGTCCTGCTCTCGCTTCTCGCTCAGGTCGCGCCTCCAGCCGTCGACCCACAGGGCAAGGCCCAGGCCCAGCGCTTGCTCACCGAGGGCTCGACGTTGTACGAAAAGGGTGACTACGCGGGCGCGCTGGAGAAGTTCACCGCGGCCTACTCCGCCTACCCGTCGCCAAAGTTGATGTTCAACATCGGCCAAGCCGATCGCGATCTCAGCCGGCCCGTCGAAGCTCTGGAAGCTTTCGAGAAGTTCTTGGCCAGCGATACCAATGCCTCGCCCGAAACCACCGCCGATGCGCGCAGGGCGGTGGCCGAGCTGCAAGAGCAGCTGGGCCGTATCCGCGTCGATTGTGAGACGTCGGGCGCGGAGGTGAGCCTCGACGGCAAGAGCGTGGGTCTGACCCCGTTACCTGATCTCATCTGGGCCACGCCAGGCCGCCACCAGATCACGGCCAGCCATGAAAGCATGACTCCAGCCCTGGAGAACGTCGACGTGACAGCCGGCTCGGTGGGGACGGTCACCCCGCGACTACTACCTCTGGCAAGTCCCGTGGCCGCCGCGCCGGTTCCCGAGCCCGTGCCCGAGCCCGTGGCGGCGCCAGTGCCCCAAGAACTCGAACTGCAGGTCAGTCCGGCGCCGAGCCCCGCCCGCCAGGGTTGGTGGCTGGGCCGCAAGTGGACTTGGCTCGCCGCTGGCTCGACGGTGCTTTTGGCGGTGGGGGCCGTAGCAGCCGGCGTGGCCATGCAGTCCAGGTTCGACAGTCTGGAGAAGTCATGCGGCAGCTTAAGCGGAAAGACCTCTGGCTGCAGCCAGAGCGAGATCGATTCGGTCAGTTGGCGCGGGACCACGGCCAATGTCCTATGGGGCCTGGCCGCTGCTGGCGCCGTCACCACCGGCGTGCTGTTCTATGTGGAGGGTCGAGCCGTCACAGTGTCGCCACTCGCTGGGGCGACCACAGGCTTTTTAGCAGCCGTGAGGTACTAGTCTTGAGCGCGGCCCCCCGCCCATTCACACGCTTCCAGGCTGTAGGCTGCTGTCTGATCGTCGCGCTGGCAGCGACCTGTAGCTTCGACGCCAGCAGACTGCGAGCCTCGGCGCCGAAAGATGGCGCCGTCGACTCCCCCGCCGTGACTGATACCGGCGCCGCAGGCGGCAACAGCGACATAGCTGTTTCGCTTGACGCTCCCACAACCCAGGGCACGGGAAATGATGGCGCCCAAGCCGGCGGGATCCGAGACGTCGGCATCGGTGGCGCGGGCGGCAGCGACGCACCGGCCACGATGGACGGAAGTAGCCCGACTGAAACCGGAGGGGTGAACACCAGCGACGGTTCCATTGCAGCGGGCGGCGTGGATGGCATCGATGCGCCGGTTGGCACTGGGGGCACGGGCGCAGGCGGAGCCGCCGGCGCGGGTGGCGCAACAGGTTCCACCGGCTCGGACACCACGGCCGCATCCGGAGGCTCGGCCACCGACGACGCGAGTGACGGCTCTACCCTGACGGGCGGCGTGGGCGGCAGCGGCGGGCAGACGGATACCGGCGGCTCGGGGGCAGGAGGCGGCAGCGCCGGCAGCGGCGGGCAAACTATCACGGGCGGCTCGGGGGCAGGAGGCGGCAGCGCTGGCGGCGGGCAAACTGTCACGGGCGGCTCGGGGGCAGGAGGCGCCGGCGGTTCGGCCGCCGCGGGCGGACCCGATGGAGGCATCAATTGCAGCAGCCAGTGTCCACCCACCGCCACAATAGGCATTACCGGGGTTTGGGGCGCCACATACAGCAACGGCAGCAGTGGAACTGTCGTGACGCCCGGCTATGCCGCTTTCACGAACTGGCTGACCGCGCGCGGAACCAATTGTATGGTCCAAAATCTGGACATCACCGGCAACAACTACCTAACCGCAGCGCGAATCGCCCCGTATCAAATCCTGATAGTATTGGACATCTACCACACGCTGGCCGACAAGAATGCTTTCTTCAATGCCAAGAAGACCAACACGGGCTATCCGGCCTATCCGGGAACCCAACGAGCAATTCTGGCCAGCGAGGTGAACGCCGTCGCGAACTGGGTCAACAATGGCGGTGGCCTCATGACCACAATTGGCGTCGCCAGCACTGCGGCTGAAATGACGAATGCAAACTTGCTGCTGAATCCTTTTGGAATCGCGTATTCCGTGACTGACGTCAACATCCTGCCCGGCAATTCCACCGTCACCGCGTTCTCAACCGCGGCCCCGATTGCGAGCCAAATCACCACCGGCGTGCACACGCTACCGGTCATGGGCGCCGCGAGCATCGAGGGACTGGCGGGTGGTCCCCTACCAATCAATTCCAACACCTTCTCCCTCTATGCAAGCGCACCAACCGGAGGCGGCAGGGGAGGCTACGGCGGCGGCATCTACGCGCTCGGGGTTGCCACGATCGTCAACGGCGTGGGACATGTCAACGTCTGGGGCGACGAGACCATCACCTACGACGCTGCGTGGAGCAACAGCGCCTACCAGACGCAAACCTACTGGAACAACGTCCTGACCTGGCTCGGGCAGTGTCCATAGTTTGGGCGCCACCTGCAACGTTGCAGTGTCTCTGCGTCCGATTGCGGCTGGGGCGTTGACCGCGGTCCTCTCCTTCACGGCCAGCGCTGGGAATCCTGGCTCCATCCAGCTTACGGGCATCGGCCTGCCAGCTGGGCCGTGATCTTGTCCCGCGTGGCGCCGTGCCTATTCTGGAGCTAGGAAACCAACCATGCGGCTCGACAAATTCACCATCAAGGCTCAGGAGGCACTCGCGGCGGCGCATTCTGCGGCCGAGCAACACGCGAATCAGGAGGTCACGCCCGAGCATGTCCTTCGGGCGCTTCTGACCCAGGAGGAAGGCGTGGCCTTGGCAGTTCTGCGCAAGGTGGGCGCGGATCCCGAGGGGCTCTTGCGCAAGGTCGACGAGGCGCTGGCAGCGCAACCGCAGGTTCGCGGCGCCACAGCCGAGGCCTACGTGGGCCACCGCATGAAGGACTTGCTCGACGAGGCGGCTCGCCAATCCGACGAATTCAAGGACGAGTACGTTTCCAGCGAGCACCTGCTGCTGGCGCTGCTGTCCAAGGATCTGGGCGCCGCTTCGCGCGTGCTGCGCGAGGCGGGCGTGGACCGCGACACGGTCTTGAAGGCCCTGGCCGAGGTACGCGGCAGCCAGCGGGTCACCGACCCGGACGCCGAACAGCGCTACCAATCGCTGGCCAAGTACACGCGCGACCTCACCGAGCTGGCCCGCCAAGGCAAGTTGGACCCCGTCATCGGTCGCGACGAGGAAGTGCGACGGGCCATGCAGGTGCTCTCCCGTCGCACCAAGAACAACCCGGTCATCATCGGCGAGCCCGGCGTGGGCAAGACCGCCATCGTGGAAGGCATCGCGCAGCGGATCGCGGCGGGCGACGTCCCTGAATCGCTCAAGCGCAAGCGTATCCTGGCTCTCGATCTGGGCGCGCTGGTGGCGGGCACCAAGTTCCGTGGCGAGTTCGAGGACCGGCTCAAGGCGGTGCTCAAGGAGATCGTGGCGGCCGAGGGCCAGGTCATCCTTTTCATCGACGAGCTGCACACCCTGGTCGGCGCCGGCGCGGCCGAGGGTGCGGTGGACGCGGCCAACATGCTCAAGCCGGCCCTGGCGCGTGGCGATCTGCGCTGCATCGGCGCCACGACGCTGGACGAATATCGCAAGCACATCGAGAAGGACAAGGCGCTGGAGCGCCGCTTTCAACCGGTGTTCGTGGGCGAGCCGTCGGTGCACGACACGATCGCGATCTTGCGCGGCTTGAAAGAGCGTTACGAGGTCCACCACGGCATTCGCATTCGCGACAACGCTTTGGTGGCGGCAGCGCGGCTCTCCAACCGCTACATTTCCGGACGGCAATTGCCTGACAAGGCCATCGACCTAGTCGACGAGGCAGCCAGCCGCTTGAAGATGGAACTGGAATCGCTGCCTGAACCCATCGATCAGTTGGAGCGCAGCCTGACCAGCCACCTGATGGAACAATCGGCCCTGGCCAAGGAGGACGACCAGAACTCCATCGACCGCCTGGCCAAGGTGGAGTCCGAGATCGCCGAACTGCGCGAGCGGGTGGACAGCATGAAGTTGACTTGGCAGCGTGAGAAGCAGGTCATCGTCGAACTGCAAAAGCTCAAGAGCGAAATCGAGGAGGCCAAGACGCAGGCGCAACTTCTACAGCGCCAGGGCGATCTGGGACGCGCCGCCGAGATTCGCTTCGGCCGTTTGCCCGAGCTGGAAAAGAAGCTGCAGGCCAAGAACGAAGAACTCACCGCCGCGCAGAAGAACGGCTCGTTCCTGCGCGAGGAAGTCACCGAGGACGACATCGCCGCGGTGGTGTCCAAGTGGACCGGCATTCCCGTGGAAAGAATGCTGGAGGGCGAGCAGGCCAAGCTGACCAACATGGAGGCGCGGCTGCACGAGCGCGTGGTGGGCCAGGATCGCGCGGTCGAGGCCATCGCAAACGCGGTTCGCCGCGCGCGCGCGGGCCTGCAAGATCCCAACCGGCCCATTGGCTCGTTCATCTTCCTGGGGCCGACCGGCGTGGGGAAGACCGAACTGGCGCGCGCCCTGGCTGCCTTCCTCTTCGACGACGAAACCCATGTCGTGCGCATCGACATGTCCGAGTACATGGAGAAACACAGCGTCTCGCGCCTGCTGGGGGCGCCTCCTGGCTACGTCGGCTACGAAGAAGGCGGCCAGCTCACCGAGGCCGTGCGGCGACGGCCCTATTCAGTGGTACTCTTCGACGAAATCGAAAAAGCGCACGGCGACGTCTTCAACGTCTTCTTGCAATTGCTCGACGATGGACGGCTCACCGACGGTCAGGGTCGCACGGTCGACTTCCGCAACACGGTCATCATCATGACCTCCAACGTGGGCAGCAAGCGCCTGATGAGCGATCCGCCTGACACCGAGGGTGTCATGGATGATCTGCGCAGCACCTTCCGGCCCGAATTCCTTAACCGCGTCGACGACATCGTGCTCTTCGATCGTCTCAAGCGGACCGATCTGGACCGCATCGTGGAACTGCAAATCGAACGCTTCCGCCAGCGCCTGCGCGAGCGCGACATCGGCATCGAGCTGGCCCCGGCGGCGCGCTCGTTCCTGGCTGACAAGGGATTCGACCCCGTGTACGGCGCGCGGCCGCTCAAGCGCGCCATCACTACGCACCTAGAAAATCCGCTGGCCCGCCGCCTGATTGCCGGCGAATTCGCACCAGGCGACACCGTGTGGGTCACACGCGTCGGCGACGAACTGGGCTTCAGTCTTAAGCCAGCAGTGGCTTCATCCGCTGTAAGCTAGTAGGCATGATGAAGGATCTGTACAAAATTCTGGGCGTTTCCGAGGACGCGAGCGAGGACGCGATCAAGAAGGCGTACCGCAAGCTGGCCAAGGAGAATCACCCGGACGCCACGGGTGGGGACAAGAAGAAGACCGAACGCTTCAAGGAAGTCAACGAAGCCTACACGGTTCTCTCCGACCAGCAGAAGCGACGCGAGTACGACCGTCTGCGGTCTGCGCCGGTGGGCGCGGATGGCATGCCCGAGGGCTTTGACCCGGACGCCTTCGCGCAGGTCTTCGGCGGCGGCAGCGGCGGCGCGCAAGCGGGCGGCTTCGGCGATCTGGGCGACATGTTTGCCAACCTGTTTGGCAACGCCGGGCAGTTCGCCCGGGGCCGGGGCCGCGGCCGCGTACAGGCACGAGGCGCGGACATGGTGGGCAACCTGGAGGTCACGTTCAAGGACGCGGCCCTGGGCGCGCGCCAGACAATTCGCTCGGGAAGTGGGAAGTCGGTGGACGTTAACATCCCGGCTGGCGTCGAGACCGGGGCTCGCCTGCGCGTGCCAGGCCAGGGCGCGCCCGCGCCCAGATCGGGCCAGCCAGGGGATCTCTACCTGGACATCGTGGTGCAGCCTGACGCCCACCTGCAGCGCGACGGGGATGACGTCGAGCTGGCCCTGCCGCTGACCTTGGGCGAGGCCCTGCTGGGCACCCAGGTCGACGTTCCTACTTTGGAAGGGACGGTCAGGCTGACCGTGCCGGCCGGCACATCCAGCGGCGCCAAGCTGCGTTTGCGTGGAAAGGGAATCAAGCGTTCTGACGGCGTTCGCGGGGACCAGTTTTGCCGTGTCGGAATCGTCGTGCCGCGTCTCAAACCCGATGACGTCGAGTCCCGCCGACTGGCCGAAGAGCTGGAAAAGCGGACCCGGCCCCAGAAAGTTCGAGCCTTCTGATGCGAGCTGACATCAACAGAATCAACCCGCCAGACTGCAGCGGCGATTTTTCGCTGCCCGCCTACTTGCGGTCGCGGCAAAGCCGGCCTAGTTTTGGAGTAACAAGATGACCGCGCCCGAAGGCTCACGATCCCTTCCCTTGCTTTCTCTCCGGAACCTGGTGCTGTTCCCGGGCGCGGTGATGCCCGTGGAAATTGGACGCTTGTCCTCGCTACGGCTCATCGAGAGCCTGCCGGGCAAGGGCGTGCACCTGCTGGTCGGCACCCAGAAGGACGCGGACGTGGAAGAGCCCGCCGGCGCGGACCTTTATGGCGTGTGCGTCGAGGGCGAAGTCGTGCGCATCGTCAAGGCGGCGGAAAACCGCGTGACCGCCGTGCTCCGGGGCGTCGAGCGACGCCGCATCACGGGCTTCGTGCAGGAAAAGCCGTTCCTGGTTGCCACCTACGATCCGCTGGTCGAGATCCGCAAGGATCCCATCGAGATCGACGGGCTGGGTATGGCCGTGTACGACGTGGCCAAGCAGCTCATCGCCATTTCGCCCGACATTCCCGACGAGGCGGCCCAGATTCTGGACCAGAACAAGGATCCAGCGCGCCTGGGCGACATCGCCGCCGCCACCGTGGATCTGTCGGCCGAGGAACGCGCCTCGCTGCTCGTCGAGGTGGACGTGGCCGAGCGCCTGCGCCGGCTGCTGGTTCTCTTGCAGCGCAAGGTCGAGCTGATCAAGGTCAAGCAGAAGATCGACACGCAGGTGCGCGAGGAATTCTCCAAGCACCAGCGCGAGGCGGTTCTGCGCCAGAAGCTGAAGGCCATCCAGGACGAGCTGGGCGAAGGCGACGAAGGCAGCGATCTCGATTCCTTCGAAGAAAAGATCAAGGCCTCGGGCATGGCGGAGGACACGGCCAAGGTGGCGCGCAAGCAGCTGGAACGCCTGCGCCAGATGGCGCCCTCGTCGGCCGAGTACACCGTGCAGCGCACCTACCTGGAATGGCTGGTCGAGCTGCCCTGGACCAAGCAGACCACCGACACCCTGGACCTGGATCAGGCGCGCAAGGTCCTGGACGCCGACCACTACGACCTGCAGAAGGTCAAGAAGCGCGTGCTGGAATACCTGGCCGTGCGCAAGCTGGCGCCTGGGAAGAAAGGCCCGATTCTCTGCTTGGTGGGACCACCCGGCGTGGGCAAGACTTCTCTCGGCAAGTCGGTGGCCCGCTCGCTCTCACGCGAGTTCATTCGCGCCTCGCTGGGCGGCGTGCGCGACGAGGCCGAGATTCGCGGCCACCGCCGCACGTACATCGGGGCCCTGCCCGGCCGAATCATCCAGAGCATGCGGCGCGTGGGCACACGCAACCCGGTGTTCATGCTCGACGAGATCGACAAGCTGGGGGCAGACTTCCGCGGCGATCCGGCGGCCGCCCTGCTCGAGGTCTTGGATCCCGAGCAGAACAACGCCTTCTCCGACCACTACCTCGAGGTCAACTTCGACCTGTCCAACGTCATCTTCATCGCCACGGCCAACACCCTGGAAACCATCCCGGCCGCCCTGCTCGACCGCATGGAGGTGCTGGAGATTCCGGGCTACACGCGCGAGGAGAAGCTGGAGATCGCCAAGCGCCACCTGGTGCCCAAGCAGATCACCGAGCACGGACTGGACGAGCGGCAGATCAGCTTCGACGAGGAAAGCCTGACCACCATCATCGAGCAATACACGCGCGAGGCTGGCGTGCGCAACCTGGAACGCGAGGTGGCCAACGTCATCCGCGGCGTGGCGGTCAAGGTGGCAGAGAACTTGCCCTACCAGCCCAAGCTCGACCCCGCGCAGATCGCCGATTTCTTGGGGCCGCAGAAGTATTTCTCTGAAGTGGCCGAGCGCACCGAGGTGCCGGGCGTGGCCACCGGCCTGGCCTGGATGCCCACCGGCGGCGACATCCTGTTCATCGAGGCGTCGCAGATGCCGGGCAAGGGCAATCTCATCCTCACCGGCCACCTGGGCGACGTGATGAAGGAATCGGCGCGCGCGGCCCTGTCGTGGGTGCGCACCCATGTCGAGGAACTCGGCCTCAACCCGGATTTCGAGAAGCTGGACGTGCACCTGCACGTGCCGGCCGGGGCGGTGTCAAAGGACGGTCCCTCGGCGGGCGTGGCCATGATCGTGGCGTTGGCGTCGCTGTTCACCGGCCGCCGCGTGCGCGGCGACGTGGCCATGACCGGCGAGATCACCTTGCGCGGCAGCGTGCTGCCCGTGGGCGGAATCAAAGAGAAGGTCCTGGCCGCTCACCGCGCCGGGATCAAGCGCGTGGTGCTGCCTGATCGCAACCGCAAGGACATGGTCGACATCCCCGAGAGTGTGCGCAAAGACATGGAGTTGGTCTTCGTCAAGCGCATCCAGGAGGCCCTGGAGCTGACGCTGGAATCGGTGCCCGTGGTGGTCTCCGGCCCAGACTCCGGCCCGCCCGAAGGCACAGCAGCGCGGGCGTAGTTCGCGCGACACTCGATGAGGGTAACCCTCTGGAGTTCCCCTACCGGCAATTCTCAGTACAGATACATCAGGCGAACACGACCGCTCCACATCGTGTTGCTGTAGATATCGTTACCTGTTGAGCCGCTTGGCTCGAAATCCGCGCGGGCGTAGGCAAACACGGCCTTGACGAAGAGCTGCTTGGCGACGAGATACTGGATTGCGCCGAAGATCTGTAAGTGCCCCTCGTAGTCGGAAGAGTTGTTGCCCACCCTGAGCTCGTCATACTGAGTCGTCCAGTCGACACCTGCACCGACCAAGAAATCCTCGAGAAAGGAACCCCGTTGGCCAAGACGAACGTTGGCAAAGCCGCCAATGCTGGTCGTCGTCCAGGAGCCTGTGGCGACTAAATTCCCGTTGGCGTCGGTCTGATTGACGTAGCCGCGCCCAATGTTTCCACCGAACTCGACATATGGATCGAAGACAAGCTGGAATGAAGCCCCTAGCCCCTTGCGAGTGTACCCACTCTTGTCATCCGCCCTGACGCTGCCGCCAGTCGTTGGGTCAGGGACAAACTGCTGCGCCGCAGCCGTCACTCTCTGGTACTCGGCCCCTGCCTTGACCTTCAGCCACCCTATGTCGAAGATAGCGGCGGGACGTCCCCCCCAATAGTTGTTACCACCTGCCACGTTGTCGGTTCCCAGCTCGCCGAGAAGCTCGAAACGCAGATAGCTGAGAGGATAGTAGTGTAGGGCGGCATATCCCAGCCCCATGCCTTGCGGCCGGTCATGCAAGTAGGTCACGCCGTAGTAATCGGGCGGTGGGGAGCCCGAAATTGCCTGCGCTCCCCGGCGCTCCAGGGTGTTGATGTCCAGGCCCATGCCCGTGTGATAGATTTCCCACCCTTCAAACCGTCCGACCTTGAGGTCCCAGATGTTCCAGTGCCCGACGCGCAACCAAAGGTCATCGGTGTCAACTGTCCCTTTCCCACTCTGATCACAGGTGCTGCTATCGCCCGTACTCTGGCAGCCGTTGGCGACCAGTTCGGCCTGGGCCTGAATGAAAAAGCGACCGCTGACGTAGGTAGGTGTCACACGCAGCACCGCCCGGGCTTGCTGCAGGTACACGGTGGCGTTCTTTATGAGAGGACTTTCGCTCGTGAGCTTCTCGTAGCCAGTGTCGACCCAGGCCGAGCCTGAGACACCGACCCCGGTTCTTGTCATGTACGGCCACTGCAGACCGTGAAAGGACGGCTGCAGCCACAGCGATCCGCCGTACAGGCCGCGCATCTGGCCAGAAGATCCTTCGGTGCCCGAACGAAATGGGTCCGGCCACCAGAGCCATTGGCGGTATGGGCCGTTGCCTGGATACGCGCTCGCCCCGAGATGCTCGACATACTGAGGTGGCGGCGGGGGTGGCTGCGGGACAAAGGCGGGCATCGCCTCTTCTTCGGCAGGCGGGGGCAGAGGCGGGGGCGAAGGCTGCGCCGGGGACGGCGCCTCTGGACTAACCACCACTGGCGCAGACTCAGGCGCGGGCCTGGTCTCCGCAGGTGGAGGTGCGGGAGTAGGTGGAGGAGGCGGGACCTTGGTGATGTCTTCGCTAGGGGGTTTCTCCCAGACCTGGTTTGCCGGGGCGGCGACGACCGCCGTGTCCGCGGTCTTGCCGGCCTTGCTGGGCGCTGCCTTCTTCTTGGCTGCGGCCGGCTTGGCCTTCTTGTTCTTGGCGTCTTTGGCCTCTTTGGATTCTGCTGATGCGCGGCCGGGAATCAGGCCAAGCGCTGGCGCCAAGCAGAGGACGACGGACAACAGGACAGATCGAGTGCGTGTGGATGTCATGGGGAACCTATCCAAGGGGAAAGTCAGCCCAGGGTCAAGTGTCTCTGCGGGCTATCACATCTACGGTGTGGATGTCACGGTGAACGTGTCGGAGAGGGCCAAGCTCGCTGAGCTTGTGCCCACCATGACCTTCACGACGTCCGCTTCGACTATCCACTTGCTCGAAGTCGAGTCCCAGTACTTGAGATCGGCCACACGCACAGGGATGGTCACGGTCTGCTTGGCCCCGGCAGCGATGGTCACGCGGGCGAAGCCCTTCAACTCCTTGGCCGGTCGCTTGGCCTTGGTGTTGGGATAGGATACGAACAGGAAGACCACCTCGTCCCCTGCCACGGTTCCCGTGTTGGTGACATCCACCGAAACATTCACCACCGAGCTCTGGGTCACGGTGCTGCAAGGAACGACAAGGTTGCTGTAGCTGAACTGGGTGTAGCTCATGCCAAAGCCGAACGGGAAAAGCGGCGTGATGCTCTTGTTGTCGAAGTAACGATAGCCCACGTAGTAGTCCATGGTGGTGGTGGCACCACCGTTGAAGGTCGGCAGATCGCTCAATTGCTTGGGCCAGCTGATGGGCAGTTTCCCGCCGAAATTGGCCTTGCCGAAGAGCAACTGGCCCAGGGCCGTGCCGCCCTTCATGCCGGGGTACCACGCCATGACCACGGCCGAGGCAGCGGGCAAGCTGCTGAACCACGGCATGTCGATGACACTGCCGCCTTCGAGCACCACGACCATGGGCTTGCCCAGCGCAGCCACCGCAGTAATCAGGCTGTTCTGAGTGCCCGAGTTCATCTTGCCATCGAGAGCAAAGGTGGTTCGGTCGCCGCTGCCGTTGTATTCTTCGCCCTCGTCGTAGGGGGTGAGCCCTGCCACCACCACGATGAAATCCGCACCCTGGGCCGAGGCCGCGGTGCTGCCGCTGGTCACTGTGACACCCGCCGGGGCAGCCGCTTGAATGCCGGCAAAAGGTCCAACCGCCTTGCTCGCATCGAAATTGACCCGGCTGCTGCCCACGTCGCCGACGCGAACGCCGGTCGCGAAGTTGATGGTCCCGGCGTTGACGTCGTCAGCGCAATTGTTGATTCCAGGACCCGTGGCAGTGCCCGAACTGTTCACTGGCGCACAGTAGCTCTCGGTCAGGCCAAGCACGGCAATCTTGGTGAACGTGCTCTTGATGGGAAGCGCGCTGTTGTCGTTCTTGAGCAGGACCATCCCCTCCAGAGCGGCTGTTTGAGCAAGAGTGATATGGGCGTCGTTGTTGGTGATGGAACCGCCACTGAATCCCGTGGTGGCCGCCTTCAGGCCAGTGCCCTTGTCCACTCCAAAGCGATACTTCTGCTCCAGGATGCGTTTGACCGCAGTATCAACCTGCGCCTGCGTGATGGATGAACCGACGCTGCTCTCAATCGCGCTGTAGTTGAAATTCCAGGGAAGCTCCATATCCAAACCGGCCGCGATGGCCTGGGCAGCCAGCGTGGCGCTGGGCGTTCCGGCATTTCCGCCTGGCATGGCCCACCAGTCGGACAGCACGAATCCATTGAAACCGAAGTCCGTGCGCAAGATATCGGTGAGCAGATGCGCGTCTTGCGTGCAATTGGTCCCGTTCACCAGGTTGTACGCCGCCATGACACAGGCCACGCCCCCATCGTTGACGATCATGTCAAAATGGCGCGCGTAGATCTCGCGTAGGGTTTGCTCATCCATGGAAGCGTTCTTGGTTGCTCGCAAGTTCTCAATGTTGTTGGCTGCATAGTGCTTCACGCAGGCCGGAACGTAGGTCTGAACGCCTGCCACCAGCGCAGTACCCAGTCGGCCGAGCTGGTAGGGGTCCTCGCCGTAGGTTTCCTGCGCGCGTCCCCACAGCGGATGGCGCAAGAGATTCACCGTCGGTGCCAGCAGCATGGTTTGGCTGGCGGCCACCATCTCGTCCCCCATGGCCTGGCCAATTTGGTACTCAAGATTCACATCCCACGCTGCCCCGCGCGCCGCGGCAACTGGGAACACAGTGGACTTGCCGTGCACGGTGCTGGTTGCCTGAATGGGCGCGTCCAGGTTCACCCCGCGCGGGCCATCCCGGAACGTGAATCCCTTGATCCCTCTTGTCGTGTTGTCGGGCTGGCGGAAAATGTCGTTCCAGTTTCTGGAGGTGGCAGGCCCAGGGTCCGTGCCACGCATCTGCTGCGCCTTTTCAGTCAGCGAAAGGTTCAGGACCGTTGTGTTGGCCTGGGACTGGAACTGGGTGTGCTGTGCAGCCGGATAGCCCGGCCTCATCGGATCAGCGGCTGGCCCCGCGGTGCAGGCCGACTTGGCAACCGTCGATCCGCCCGCGCTGCTCGACACAGTAGAGCCGCCCGCGCTGGTCGCGCCGCCTGGGCTCTTGCTGCCCCCGGCGGTGGTCACACCGCCGGCGCCGGTCGCGCCGCCTGGGCTATTGCTGCCGCCTGCGCTGGTCGCGCCACCCACTAGGATCGTGCCGCCGTTGCCGCCCGCGACGGTGATGCCGCCGCCACCAAAGGTCGTACCGCCCGCGCCACCCACCGTGGTGATGCCGCCTTGACTGATGCCACCCTGGCCGCCCGCGCTGGTGATACCGCCAGGGCTAACCGTGTTGCCACCCGTCTCGGCAGTGCCTGCGTTGTTCTGGGTCGTTCCCCCAGAAACGCCACCGGAGCTGCCGCCCGGGCCGTTTCCGGTGGTTCCACCGCTCGATCCACCGGTTGGAGATTTGTTGGCGGGGGGCGAGAGGTTGCAGCCAACTGCCGAGCCAAGCAGAATCACGGCCAAGGCCGCGTGACGGAAAAAATCGGGACGAGATTGGTTCATGAGAGATCTCCGACGTTTCTGGGGACGCTTCGCGCGAGCATTCAACCACCCGCGATTCGCCAGCGCTACAGTCTTTCAAGGCTAGGTATGCCGCGCAAACAGTCCTAACCACAGGTCTTATACACTTCACGCGTCCTGGCTGAGAAGGGTTATGGTTGCCTGTGCCGGCTGACAGCAAGGGACAGCGCGGCCGGGACGGCCAGCAACGCAACCAGCGCGCAGGCTGCGTCGAGACCGAATCCGGGGAGCGCAACCGCGGCAACCACGGGTGCGGCGAGGGCTGCTCCCAACAAGTCAACCACGTAGGTCGCAGCCGGGGTCGTGCCAACGACCAAAGCTGAACGAAAAGCAATCCCGACCGCCGCACCGGCCGCGAGCGAAGCGAGCAGCAAGGCGGCCATCATCAGCGGTGGCGGAACCTGCGTCGAGACGCGCGAAAGAAGAGGCAACAGCGCTGGAACCAGCATTCCCAGGCCGAGCGCGGACCAGAGACGAAGCTTCCCGCGAGAACCCGCTCCCCACGCGGCAAACGCCAACCCGGCCATGTTGGCGGCCAGGAGCGCACCCAGCAGATGGTGCAGAACCCCCATGGCCGATTGCGTGACGGCGAGAATCAGCACGGCCGAGGCCATGCTGGCAAAGCCCACCACCGACACGACCAGGAGCGCAGGCCGCTGCACCCTGCGCCCTCGCGCGGCGATGAGCGCCGGCACCACCAGCAGCGCGACCAGCCCCAACGCCAATGACCAGAACCTGAGGCCGAGAGCCCGTCGCAGCAGACCAGCGACGCGGCCGGAGTCAACGCGCCCGGAGACCAGCAGGTTGTGCAGATACGCCGTGGGCAGGCGATCGCTGCTGGCTGCCACGGTCGCCTCGCTGTACCGCTTCGCCAAAGACTGCACGCGCTCCTCGGGCATGAGCACAGCCAGCGAATATTCGTCGACGAACGTGGCCGTGATCTTTCGTTGCTCCAGGCGCCTCGCTAGTTCCACGGGATCGCGGTTCAGAGACGCATCACTGGCCAGAAAGTAGTTGGTGGACAGCGGCGTCACCAGGACATGGACGAATACAGAGGCCAGCGCCTTGTACACCGCACCGTTGCGCGCCACCAGCTCGGGGCTGTAGTAGTTCTCGGCGCCGGGCAAGGCAAAGGCCAACACACCGCCGGGCCGCAGCGCGCGCCGGGCCTCGGCAAAGCTTTCCCTGGTGAGCAACCGACTGGCGAGCAACGTCGACGGCTCGTCCGTCGAAAGGAGCACCACATCGAATCTTGCGTATCCCCGTCGCAAGAGATTCCGCACATCGCCGGTCAGCATGCGTACGCGGGGATCGCTCAGCGCCTGGCGCGTGGCAGGGTCGGCGGCCTTGATTTCCATCTCGGCCAGGCTCGTCTCGGGCTCGGCCAAAGCCACCTCGGCGACGGGATGCTTGAGAATCTCGGGCAGCAGTCCACCCAGGCCTCTGGCCACGAAGATCCGCCGCGGCGCTGGCGCCTGCAGCAACGCCAGGTGCGCCAGCTCCTCGGACGACTGGCGCTCGGGCAGCACCAAGGCCAGATGGCCGTCCTCGTACAGGGCGCGCTGCTCGGCGCGAAGGAGCACAGCCACGTGGCCATGGCGGGTGTATGCGCTCGCCTCGATGGTTTCCCCAGGCCAGCGCCAAGCCAGACTGCGTGCCTCGATGGCGCCCAGGCCACGCTGGCCCAAAGCCGCAATCACGGCCAGCCCGACCGCCGCCAGCGCCCACGCCCGTCCGACGAGCAAGGCCGCAGCCAGTACGGCCCCAACGGTCAATGCAGAGGCTACCGCGAAGGGCTGCCAGGTTTCCACCAGCCAGGTCGCGGTCACGCCGCCCAGCAGCCAGCCCGCAGCCTCGGCCAGGTAGGCGCGCGCTGGCTCCACACCGGGCAAACGACAGGCCAAGGTGAAGCTGGCTCCTCCCACCAAGCAAACCGGCGCCAGCGTGAGCAGCAGCCCCAGCACATGTTGGTCGAAAGTGAGCAGCGCGCCTGGAGCCACCGAGAAGACGCGTGGTAGTCCGCGCGCGGTCAGCAGAGCAGCGAAAAGCGCCGGGCCGAGCAGGAGCGCGCCGACCACGAAGAACCGTCGGGAAAGATGGCTGGAAAGCAACGCGGCCGCGGCACTGCCGGCCGCGGTCAGCACCAGCCACTGTCCCAAGGCCAGGGCTATGGCCAGCTCGTTGCCCTGTGCAGCCGCCAGCGTCTCGCGCAGCAACATCGTCTGGCTGGTCGCGATGACCCAGCCAAGCAACACGACGCTGGCAAGGGGCGAAGCTTGGAGATTCACGGCGCCTACAACCCTAGAACTTACCCGCAATCCGATCCTGGCGCCCGCCACGGCAAATGATATGTAAGGGCCTCACCGTGTCTCGCCGCAGTTCACTCTTTCCATTGCTCATGGTCCCGCCGCTGGTTGCGTTTCTGGCCAGCCCGATCCTGCACCTTCAAGCTCGGGCAGAAAACGCGGGAACGCCCCTAGCGCGACCCGCGGGCTACAAGACCGACAAGAAAACCGCGCGATTGTGGGATGCCAAGTGCGCGACCTGCCACGGCGAGGATGGCCGCGGCAACACCGAGCAAGGCAAGGAGATGGGCATCGACGACATGACCAAAGCCCCCTACTGGAAGGATGTGACGGTGGAACGGGCTCGCAAGTCGGTCCTCGAAGGCTTGAAGCGCACATTGAACGGGAAAGAGCAAGAAATGAAACCGTTTGGCGATCGATTGACGCCGCAGCAGGTTGACGCCCTCAACCTCTACGCTGTCTCCTTTTTCAAGAAGTAGCCCCCAAGATCCTTGTACACTCTTAGTCATTAGGAGGCTGCTTCCAAGCAACTATGTCGACCCCTGGGGTAGGATCGGATATCGAAGACATCTGTACCCGCTGCGGCGACACCTGGCATGTCGTGATGGCCAAGGTGGGCGAACGCGTGGCCAAGGTAGTGTGCAAACTCTGCGGTGGTCAGCACAACTATCGCGGCGACCAGCAGCCGGCCGCAGCCGGCAAAGGCGGCTCAAGCAATACGTGGGGGCGCTCCCGAAAAAGGCGCATCACCCGGACCAACCAAACTGTGGCCGCGCCAGCCGTGTTTGACCCCAGCAAGCCGCCGCGCGCCTATTCGCCCAAAGACGGCTACATGCCTGGCGAACGCATGGCGCATGCGACTTTTGGTGTCGGCGTGGTCAGCGGCGTGCCCGGCCCAGGCAAGGTCGAGGTTCATTTTCCCAGCGGGATGCGCACCCTGGCCTGTGCCAAGGCAGTGTCCACCCTGGAGCGGCCCGTGGCAGCCCTGGACGTGGCCCTGCCCGACCGCCCCCCGACGCCGAAGCCCAGCTCGGGCAATGGCACCAGCGCGTAGGCGCGTGGGGCGAATCGCGGGCCGCGGGTCGCGAGGGCGTGTGCGTGAGCGAGTTCGTGTGGGGTTTGCGGGAGGCGGAGAGTGTGCCGCGGGCCGCTCTCGCCAGTCGCCCACGCAAGCCGAGTTCCGCTGGCCGCTCACGCAACCGCTCACACTCACGCTGGCCGACATATGCCTGGAATTCCCCGACGGATTCGGCCTATGGGGCGTTCCGGCGAATGCCCATGGGGAGGGAACCCCTTCCGGGGTTCCGTTGATGACGACGTGACGCCTTCCCTTCATCCAGGCACCAGCCTGGTGCTGACGGTCGATCACCTGGACCACGAGGGTGCGGGAGTGGCTGATGTGCAGACCGATGCGGGCCTGTTCCGCTTGCATGTGGCCGGCGCTCTGCCGGGCGAGCAGGTGCGTGCCAAGGTGGCCCACGTGTCGCCGCACGCGCGCGAGCAAGGCCAAGACGCGTGGGCGGATCTTGAAGAGATAGCGACCGCCTCGCCCGACCGGGTGGCGCCGCCCTGCCCGGCTCACGATCGTTGTGGCAGCTGTCCGCTGGTGAGCTGGACCTACGCCGCGCAGGTGGAATGGAAACGCGGCCTGGTGGCCGCGGCGATGGCTACCCAGAGAGAATTGTCGGGTGGGGAGCCCGGCAGCTTCGCTGGCGGCGCACCGTCGCGGGAGGGGTTGGGAACCCTCCCAGGGTTCCCATATCAATTACTCGTGCCGGTGGCGGACTGCGTGCCGTCGCCGCGGCCTTTCGAATATCGCGGCAACGCCAAGTATGTTTTCGGGCACGATCGCTACAGCAGGCTGGTGCTGGGGGCCTATGCCCCGCGATCGCACGAAATCGTGGACATGTCCGGGTGCCCGATCGGTGAGCCGGCCCTGGCCGAGGTCGCAGCAGCGCTACTGCCCCTTCTGGTCCAGCACGCCGTCGAGCCTTTCGATGAAGTCCGCCGCACGGGACTCCTGCGCTACGTGGTCTTGCGTGCCAATGCCGAGGGCCAGGTTCTGGTTGCGCTGGTCACTGGCCGCGAAAGCTGGCCCGAGGCGGAAGCTATGGCGCGCGCGCTGGCGGCCGCGTGTCCGGCTGTGCTGGGCGTTGTCCACAACATCAACAGCGCAAGCGGAAACGCCCTCTTCGGCGAGGCTGAGCGCCTGATCTTCGGCTCCGCCTTCATCGAAGACCGCATCGGCCCGGCACGCGTGCGCCTAGGTCCGCGTTCCTTTGCTCAGGCCAATCGCTTGGTGGCAGGCCGCGCCTACCACGACATCGTGGCCGCGGCCGCGCGGCTCGGATCACTCGACCGCGCGGTCGACGCCTATGCTGGCGCGGGTGGCATTGCCCTGTCGCTGGCACCGCTGGTGCGCGAGGTGGTGGCCATCGAGGAAAATCCGGCCGCGTGCGCGACGGCGCGGGCCTTTCTTGCCGAGTGCGGGGCGGGCGATCCGGGTGCACGCGTTCGTTTCGTGACCGGCGATGTGGCGGATCATCTTGGGCAAGTCGGGACGGCTGACCTGGTGGTGCTCAATCCGCCGCGCAAGGGCTGCTCTTCGGCGGTGCTGGTGGCCGTGGCGCAGCTGCGCCCGCGGCTGGTGGCCTATCTAAGTTGCAACCCTACATCCCTGGCGCGCGATCTGGCGGCCCTGGCGCGCCTGGGCCTGCGCACCGTCGGCATCACCCCGTATGACATGCTCCCTCAGACGCCGCATGTGGAGGCGCTGGCTTTGCTCGACGGGGCATAGTCAGGATCAGCACACCCACGACAAAGACGGCGACAGCTCCATACTGGCCGGGCGTGAAGTGGAAGTAGCGGACGTCGGCGATGCGCAGAAAATCGAGGAGAAAGCGCACCGGCGCATAGAGAACGGCCAGCCAACCCACGAAGAATCCAGGCGCGCGGCGACCACGCCGGCCGAGCCAGAGAAACAGCAGCGCAACCGGCAACACATAGAGCGCCTCGTCCAGCCCCAGATTGTGGCGGACAACGCCATCGCTGTAACGCTGGGCGAGGACGATACTGGTCTCCGAGCCGGGATGGTCAAAGGCCAAGAAGCAACCCGTGCGACCGAAGAACCACGACGTGGGGAAGGCGTAGGCCACCACATCCAGGTACGCCCATTTCTGCGATCCCAGGCGCTGCAGGCGCACGAAAAGCGCGGCCCCCACGATGGCACCCAGGAATCCGCCAAAGGAACTCAGGCCTTCCCAGAAACGCAGCAGGCTCCAGGGATTCGCCAGCGCGTCGGCAGGATAGTAGACCAATCGATCAATCAGGTGCGCGCCGGCGAAGCCACCCAGCAGGATCCAGATGGTCAGCCGTTCCGCGACGAACGGGTCCAGGCCCCAGACTGCGGCGCGACGGCGAATCAAGCGCATCCCGATGAGAATGCCCGTCGCCACCAGCACGCCGAAGGCGTGAATGCTGATGGGGCCGAGCGAGAGGCTGGGCTGCTCGAAATACGGGATCATGGCTTGGCAACATTCGCGGGGTTGACGAAATGCCGTCGTGTCCATTCTGCCATGGCGATGCCGGCCGCGACGGTGACCGGGAACGAGTTGTTGATGCCGTACATGGGGATGGCCACGATGTTATCGACCTGGGCCAGCAGTTCCTCGGACACGCCGCTGGTTTCGCTGCCAAACACCATCACGCAGGCCTCGGGAAGCTCGGCCCGCCACAGGTCCATGCGCGCGTGCTCGCGTTCGAAAGCGATGAGCGGCAGCTTGCGCTCGCGCGCCCACGCCACCAGGGCCTGTTCGTCGGGAAGCTTGGTCAAGTTTTCGTAGCGCTGCATTCCCATAGCCGCACGTTCGTAGTAGGGCTCGTCGCCCACCAGCAGGATCTCCTGGACCAAGAACGAGTGGGCCACCCGGATGATGGCGCCCACGTTGAAGGGATTGCGAAAGCGCAGGATGGCGATGCGCAAAGGACGGCGCAGGGTCTCCAGGCTGGCCCTGACCTCGGCGAGCGGGAGTTCGAATCCAGGAACCTTGGCCACGGTGGCGCAAGGGTAGCACCCCACCGCATCCCATGCGTACCGGAGAAGGCCATGTAGAGCGTGTCTCGAAACTGCGGGCCGCCCGGGAGTTCCGGCTGGCGGCTAGCGAGAGCGTGAGCGAGTTCGTGTGGGGTACGCGGGAAGCGAGGAGCGGCTGTGACGCTCACGCGAATCGCCCACGCAGGCCGCTGCACGCCCGTCGCTCGCGCTCACGCTACCGTTCACGCTGGCCGACTCACGCAAGCCGCCTTTCGCTGGCCGCCGTACGCACCTCGCACCGGCGGTCGACGTACGGGCTCGATTCCCTTACTGCGGAAGCGGAACGTTGATGGTCGGGCTGGCTGTGCGTATGCGCATTTTGCCGGGGCCCCACACAAAGGCGGCGGCGATGGCCAGGGCCATGGCCGCAAGAATGATGACCCAGAACCATTTGGATCGCGTGACCGGCTCGGCCGGCTGCCGCTTCTGCACCAGCAGGCCCAGCGTCGCCTTGGCCAGAATCTCGGCCTGCATCTTGGTGGCGATGGCGTCGCCGGGAAAGCGGTCCAGGCGATCACGGTAGCAGCGCCCAGCCGCGGGCAGCAGGTTGGCTTGCAAGCAGTACTTGGCAAAGGCCTCGTGGCGATTCACGTCCTGCCAATTGGCTTCCGCCTGCTGCCACAGTTCCTGACCAGCCGGGGTCAGTTGGGCGTGCGGGTCAGCCATGCTGGGCCGCCACAGCCCGAATTGCAGACCACATCGCGTGCAAGCCAGAGCGCCGCTGGCGCGCTTGTGCCCGCACTTGGGACAGGCGGCGCCGTCGCTGCTCGTGCTGGTCTGGCTTTCACTCATGGCCCGTCTGGTTGGATCACCTGATTCGGCCCGTCCCGTGGAGCGCCCAGGCTGGGACGCAGCGGTACGGGCATGAATATTATGGCGAAGGTCACGAAAACCAGCCAGAAAAGCCCGGCGCGGCTGGCCGGCAAGGGCCGATCGTCGACCGGCGGATGGTCGATTCCGCCTGATAGGCGCCGCAAGAGCGCCAGCAGGACGAACCAGATCAGCCAAGGTTCCCCGGCCGCAACCGCGATGTTGAAAGCCGAGACCGGCAGGCCCCCGCCCAGCCGCGCCAGCGTGGCCACAGAATCCAGGTAAACAACGCCAGCCACCCCGAGCGCGAAGACCGGCAGCAGATTCTGCAAGATGCGCGAGGCCCGGCCGTAGCGGTTGCCAAAATAGGCGATGGCCACATGGCCACCATCGAGCTGGCCCACCGGCAGAAGGTTGAGCATGGTGACCAGCAGCCCGGCCCAACCCGCCATGGCTGTCGGGTGCAACATCACATCCCTTCCCCCGCCGGGCAGCCAGGCGCCGTGGATCGCGCGCTTGAGAACCGCGTACAGGATCGAGTTGCCCTCCTGAACGCCGACTCCGACTTGGAGCTGCACCGGCGAAATCATCAGGCCGTAGATGAGCACCGGGATGGCCACGATCAGCCCGGCCAGCGGCCCGGCCGCGCCGATGTCGATGAGCTTGCGCCGGTCAGAAGTCCGCGACTGCAAGATCACCGCGCCCATGGTCCCGAACAGGCCGATGCCCGGCGGCAACGGCACGAAATACGGCAACGACGCGGGCACGTGATGGAAGCGCGCCGCCACGTAGTGGCCCATCTCGTGACAGAGCAAGATCGCCATGAGCGGCACCGAGAACGCCAGCCCGTCCTGCAGCGGGAACATGCTGACAAAGCCGTGGCGCTCCAGCGCGCCCTGCATGGTGGTGGTCAGCAGGGTCGCCAAAAAGAGCGCAATGTTCAGAAATGGCATCGGGTCAACCAGGATCTCGCGTAGCGCGAGCTACTACGATGCTAGCAAGTTATTTCACCACAGAGAGCACAGAGAACACAGAGATCGGATGGAAGAAGGGAATCCGGACGGCGCCCATTCAACCCTTTTCTTTCTGATCCGGCTCTGTGACCTCTGTGTCCTCTGTGGTGAAACAGCAAACTTGGTTAGTCCTCGTGCCGCTGCAGCGTCGCCATCATCTCCCGGAAAGCTCGCCGGCGGGGATAGGCCTCGTCGCCGAGCATGCCGGCCAGCTGGCGAATTGCGGCCTGCGCCTCGTCGCTGCACGCGCTGGGCACTTCGACCTGCACGCGCACATGCGCGTCGCCACGGCCGCCGGGTGAGGGAAGGCCTTTGCCGCGAACACGAAACACGCTGCCCGGCTGGATGCCAGCCGGGATCTTCATGCGCACGCGCGCGTCGAGCAGGGGCACCTCGATCTCGGTGCCCAGGGCCGCCTCGTCCATGGAGACTGGCACATCGACTTCCAGCAAGTCGCCTTCTTGACGATAGAACCGGTGCGGCCGCGGCCTCACGATCACATGCAGATCCCCGGCGGGACCGCCGCGCCGGCCGGGCGAGCCCTGGCCCGCAATCCGCTGCGTGCCGCCGGCCTGCGACCCGGGCGGTATGCGCACCAGGTATTCGTGTTCGTTGTCGGTGAGGCCGGTGCCCGCGCAGGTCTTGCAGCGCACGCGCGGAATCTGCCCTGAGCCGGCGCAGGCCAGGCAATCGCGCCGGGTCGAGAAGAAGCCCGCTTTGTGCCGGGTGAATCCCTGCCCCGCGCAGCGCGTGCAGGGCTGCAAGCCCGCGGCCCCGCCTTGGGCGCCGGTACCACTGCAGGCGCGGCAGTCCTCGCTGCGCTGAAAGCGAATGGTCTTCTGGCAGCCCAGCGCCGCCTCGTCGAAATCCAATTCCAACGTGTAGCGCAGGTCTTGCCCGGCGGCGCGTTTGCGGCCCAAACCGAACAGATCGCCAAAGATAGCGTCGAAGAACTCGGTGACCTTGGCCACATCGGCGCTGTCGGCAAAGGGCAGATCGCCGGGAACGTCGCCCAACCGATCGTAGCGCGCACGTTTCTCCTCGTCGCCCAGCACCGCATAGGCCTGCGAGAGCTCTTTGAACTTCTCCTCGGCCGCGGCATCGCCTGGGTTGCGGTCAGGATGAAACTGCAAGGCCAGCTTGCGGTAGGCAGCCTTGATCTCGGCCTCGGGCGCGTCGCGAGCCACGCCCAGGATCTTGTAGTGATCATGCGCCACGGGGGGCTACGATTTCTCGGGCGAGGGCTCGGTCTCGGACAGGCCGCCGCCCTGCAACGCCACGAAGAGCATATGCGCTTCGGTTTCCAGCTTGGCGAGGGCGGTGCCGGCGCGGGCCACGTCCCCCACGAAAAGCTCGAACGCGCGCTTGCACTCGACCAGCGCCGCCTCTAGCCGTTGCCTGGCATCCGCGTCCAGCTTGTCACCGAATTCCTGCAAGGTCCGCTCGGTGCCATAGATGAGCGTGTCGGCGCTGTTGGACAGGTCGGCCCATTCCTTTTTGGACTCGTCCACCTGGCGACTGGCCTCGGACTCGGCGATGAAGGAACTTATCTCGGCTTCGGACAGGCCCGAGGTGGGCTGCACCACCACGGCCTGGCGTTTGCCCGTGCCCAGGTCCTTGGCCGCCACGCTGACCATGCCGTTGGAATCGATGTCGAACGACACCTCAATCTGGGGCGCGCCCCGCGGCGCGGGCGGGATGCCGGTCAGTTGAAAGTGGGCCAGGCTCTTGTTGTCCTCGGCCATCTCGCGCTCGCCCTGCAAGACGTGCACGTTGACGTAGGGCTGGTTGTCCACCGCGGTGGAGAACACGCGCGCGCGCCGCACCGGAATGGTGGTGTTGCGCGGGATGATGCGCGTGAACACGCCGCCCGCGGTTTCCACGCCCAAAGAGAGCGGAGTCACGTCGAGCAGCAACACATCCTGTTGCTCGCCCGACAGCACCGCGCCCTGCAAGGCCGCGCCCACGGCCACTGCCTCGTCGGGGTTGACCGCGCGCGATGGCTTCTTGCCGAAGAAGTTCGTGACCAGTTCGTGTACGCGCGGCATGCGCGTCTGACCACCGACCAGGATCACCTCGTCGATGTCTTTGACCGTCCAGCCCGCGTCTTTCAACACCTGCTCGATGGGCGGGATGGTCCGGTTCAGCAGATCCTCGCACAGCATTTCCAACTTACTGCGCGTGAGTGAGGTGATGAGGTGCTTAGGCCCATCGGCGCCGGCCGCGATGAAGGGCAGGTTCACCTCGGTCTCGAGACTCGTGGACAGCTCGTGCTTGGCCCGCTCGGCGGCCTCACGCAAGCGCTGCAAGGCCATGCGCTCGCCGCGCAGGTCGATGCCGGTCTGGGCTTGGAAGCCTTCGGCCAACAAGCCGACGATGCGGGTGTCGATGTCTTCGCCGCCCAGGAAACCGTCGCCGCTCGAGGCTTTGACCTCGTACACCCCCTCGTGCAAATGCAGCAGCGAGATATCGAAGGTGCCGCCGCCCAGATCGTAGACCGCGAGCTTGGCATCAGAGGCCACGCTGAGGCGACCGAAGGCCAAGGCCGCGGCGGTCGGCTCGTTGATGATGCGCTTGACGTTGAGCCCGGCAATGCGGCCCGCATCCTTGGTGGCCTGGCGTTGACTGTCGCCGAAGTAGGCGGGCACGGTGATCACCGCATCGGTGACCTGCTCACCCAGATACTCCTCGGCGGTCTTCCGCATCTTGTCGAGTACGAAGGCCGAGAGCTGCGCCGGCGGATAGTCCTTGCCCTTGACCCGCACCCACGCGTCGCCGTTGCTGGCGGCCACCACTTCATAGGTGGAAGACTTGGCGTGACGTTCGACCTCGGGATCGGCGCGTTTGCGCCCCATCAAGCGCTTGACCGCCGACACTGTGGACTCGGCGTTGGTCACCGCTTGTCGCTTCGCGATCTGGCCGATCAGGGGCTCGCCCTCGCCCGATAGGGCGATCACCGAGGGCGTGGTGCGCGAGCCCTCGCTGTTGGGAATGACCAAGGGCTCCAGCCCCTCCAGTACCGCCACGCACGAGTTGGTCGTCCCCAGGTCGATCCCGATGATGCGGCTCATGAGGTCTTGCCTCCGCTCCCGTCGTCGTCTCCGTTCATATCGATGTCCACACCGCCCGCGGCCCGTCCGTCCGTTGGCGCGGGCTTCTCATCCGCGCCGCTGGATTCAACGGGCGGGGCGGGCGGCGCCTTGGACACCACGACCATGGCCGGGCGAAGCAGCCGATCACCCACGCGATAACCTCTTTGCAGTTCGTGCAGCACCGTGCCTGGTGGCACGTCAGCGCTGGGTGCCTGCGAAATCGCGTCGTGCACGCGCGGGTCGAAGGGCTGGCCCTTGGCCTCGATGGCCGTCACCGAATGGCGTTCCAGCTTCGACTTGAACAGGCGCAAAACCAGATCGACGCCGTCCTGGACCGACTTGACGTCCTTCTGCTCGCCTTGCTTCCACGAAGTAACGGCGCGCTCCAGGTTGTCGGCGATCTCCAGAAACTCGCGCAGCACCGACTCGCGCGCCTTGGCTTCGTGCTCGCTCATTTCCTTGCGCGTGCGTTTCTTGTAGTTGTCGAACTCGGCCGCGATGCGGAGCATGCGGTCCTTGAGATCAGCCTTCTCGGCCTCCAGCGCGGTCAGGCGCTCGGCGGGACTCGGATCCGCGGGCTTCGGCGCTGGCGTCGGCATGGAAAGATCGGATGGCGGGCTGTCGGGCGCGGGCGTTGAGGCGGCCGAAGCGGGATTGTCTTGAGACTCGTCGTTGTCGCTCATGGAAAACAGTTTTCGCGGGCCATTCGCAGCCGCGCGCTCCTTTTACGGTCGTGCAAGCACCTCAGTAATCACGTCGGCGGTGAAGTCTACCAGAGGGATGACCTTGGAATAGCTCATTCGCGACGGACCGATCACCCCGATGGTTCCCAGGGGGCGATCCTCGCCCCCGTAGCTGGCGGCCACCACCGAGACCTCGGTGAGATCCGCTAGATTGGCCTCGGCGCCGATGAAGACACAGATGCCGGGCGCATTGAGAGTGCGCTCCAGCAGTTTGACGATCTGGTCTTTCTCCTCCAGCGTGCGCAGAACACGGCGAGCCCGATCCAGGTCGGCCGCCGCCGCCAGCAGATTCGACTGTCCGTCGAGCAAAATATCGCCCCCGGGCTCGGTGGCGGGGGTCGCGGCCATGGCCAGCTTGAGCGCCTGGGCCAGCACCGGATCGCGGGCCGAGCTCTCGCGTTCCTTTTCGATCTCACGCACCAACCGACTGCGCATCTGGTCCAGGGTCAAGCCCGACACCAAGCCATTCAAGTAGTTGTTGATGCGCTCGAGATCGCTGGGAGAGACAGACGCATCGAGAGGAATGAGCTTGTTCTGGATCTGACCGCTGTGCGAAGCGATGACAGCCAGCAACTGATCGTCGCGCAGGCGCACGAATTCCAGGTGCGACACCGCATCCGACTCGGGACGCGGCGCCTGCACCACCACCGCCAGGTGGGACAGATCGCGCAGCACGCGCGCCACCCTTTGCATGATTTCTTGCGGGTCGCTCAGCGGCCCTAGCCGTTCGCGGATCTCGTCCTGCTCGGGCACGGATAGGCTGCGCACACGCAGCAACGCATCCACGTAGTAGCGCAGGCCGCGGTCCGTGGGGATGCGCCCCGCGGAGGTGTGCAGGTGGCGCAGCATCCCTAAATCTTCCAGCTCACCCATCACGGCGCGTACCGTCGCCGGGGACACCGCCAGACGATAGCGATGCGCCACCGTCTCGGACCCGACTGCCTCGCCGGTGGCGAGGTACTCGGACACGACGGCGTGCAGGACTTTCTTGGCACGGGCGCCAATGTCGCTCACGATCGTTATCTAACTCGAAAAACCGGCCGCGGCCAAGATTGAGGCAAGCATTGGCGCGACCTCGGCCGCGACCGGGCGAGCGCGCGCCGCGTCTTGCAATCATGGTCACTTATGACTATCTTCAGGTCATGAAGGCCGTGCGTGTGGCGGAGCTAAAGAGTCATCTGAGCGAGCACCTGCGCTCGGTGCGCCGCGGGCACCCTCTGGTCGTGTTGGATCGCGACACCCCCATCGCTCAAATCGTTCCCTGCCCGAATGGCACGCTCAGCCCTCTTATCCGCCAGCCCCTGCCGCGGTCACGCAAGCCCAAGGACTTCCGCGCCCCAGCACCGCTCAAGTTGCGCCATGACCCTGTAGCTCTCCTGCTCGAAGACCGGCATCTCAGGTGATCGCCTACGTCGATTCCTCAGTTGTTCTGCGACTGGTGCTGGGACAGCCCGGGGCACTGCCTGAATGGCGTTCCGTGGAAGAGGGAATCACCAGCGCTCTCACCGAAGTGGAGTGCCTGCGAACCCTCGACCGCCTGCGGATTCTCGAGGGAATTCCCGACCAGGCCCTGGCCGAGCGTCGCGAATCCGTCTACCAGCTGCTCGGAACTCTCGCGGTGATGGAGATCGGGCGAACGGTACTGGATCGAGCCGCGCAACCGCTGCCGACCGCCCTCGGAACCCTGGACGCGATTCACCTGGCCACCGCCCAGATCTGGCGCGAGACGACCAGCACAACCCTGACCATGGCCACCCACGACGCGAGCCTCGCCACCGCGGCCCGCGCGCTGGGGATGCCCATCGTGGGCGTGTAGTTTCTACTTCCCGAGCCACAAGCGGCTTGCGACTTCATCGGCAAACAGAAGGCCCGCAGCCGTCAGGTGTAGACGGTCGGGCGCGACCGATAGCCAGCCCGCGTCCACGCATTTCTGAGCTGCGCTCGCGCGCTCGCTCGGCGCCAGTGGGTCGCGACCGTAACGGCGCGCGTGCGCGGCGCGATCCACCCCGTCGCAGGTTCGCAGGCTGAGCCACAAGCCTTCGTTCTCCAGATCCTCGGACGTGCGGCGCTCGATCTTGGCCGGCAGCGAATTTCCTTGCTGGGCGGCGGCCGAGCGCAAGTAGGTCGCGAGACCGCGCGGGTTGGAAAAGCGCCAGCCGGTTCCGTCGGCCAGCGGCCGGAACGACGACGCCGACGCACCCACGCCCAGATAGGCGCCGCCAGTCCAGTACAGCGTGTTGTGAACAGCGCGCCGGCCGAGCCGCGCGTACGACGAAATCTCGTAGTGCTCGAAGCCCGCGGCTTGCAGCGCCTCGTGCGCTGTCCCGTACATCGCCGCCACGGTTTCTTCGTCGGGTCGCCGCAGCTTGCCCTCGCGCTCAAGGGCGCCAAACGGCGTGCCGCGCTCGATGGTCAGGGCGTAGGCATTTATGTGCTCGGGTGCCAGCGCCACCAGCGCATCGAGCGAATGGCGCCAGTCATCCATGGTCTGGCCAGGAAGCCCGAACATCAGATCCGCACACAGGTTGTCGATGCCCGCCCGGCGCACAGCTTGGACCGCCGCCGCGATCGCGGTCACCTCGTGCTGCCGGCCGATGGCGCGCAGCAGGTGATCCTGGAACGCCTGCATGCCGAGCGACACCCGGTTCACTCCAGCCGCGCGCAGGCCCGCCGCCGTCTCCGTCGTCAACTCGCCGGGGTTGGTTTCTACCGTGACTTCCAGCGGCCCGGTGGCCTCGCAGAGCCGGCGCGTGGTCTCGATCACCCGCCTGATGGCCTCGGCCCGCCACAGGCCGGGCGTGCCGCCGCCAAAGTAGATGGACCGCAAGTCTGGGGCACGCTTCCCGCGAAACCAACGCACGCGCGCCGACAACTCGGCCACGACCGCTGCGGCGTAGTCGTCGTGCGGAATCGGCTCTCGCACGGCCGTGGCGAAATCGCAGTACGGGCAGCGCGACCGACAGAAGGGAAAGTGAATGTAAACGCCCAGCGGACGAGTTACGTCGAGTGTGCCGCTCGCTGGGTCCGCCACGGTCATGCCGAATGGGCCCGTACGATTTCAACGCGAATGTCTTCGGCGTTCTTCATGGTGATCCCCGGGGCCATAGTTGTTAGCATGTCTCTTTTCCGAGAGTCCGCCCAATGTGAGTGAGCTGCCCTACGCGAAGATGGTCGCGCAACGCTACGCCACCGACCACGCCGGAATAGTCAACGTCGGCCACGGCCACCGCCACGTTTACGACCACGACCTTCTGCGGCTATCGTGGGATCAGGGTTCTCCTTCTCGTCTCCACGGATCCATGATTGTCTGTCCCCGATGATCGTCTACCTCGACAACGCCGCTTCCACGCCTCCCTTGCCCGAAGTCCTGGCTGCGGTGACGCAGGCGATGACCGATCTCTACGCCAATCCGTCCTCGGCGCACGGTCTGGGCGCGGCTGCGGCGCGTGCGCTGGAACAGGCGCGCGGCGAGGTGGCGGCGTTGCTGCGCGCCCAGCCCTCGGAGATCGTGTTCTGTGGCGGCGGCACCGAGGCCAATGCCCTGGGCCTGCTGGGCGCAGCCGCCCTGGCGCGCGGCCGTCACATGGTGGTCAGTGCCATCGAGCACCCTGCGATCTTGCGTTCCGCTGAAAGCCTGGTCGACAAGGGCTGGCAGCTCGACAAAGTCGCGCCAGCGCCTGATGGTCGCGTGACCGTGGAATCGGTGCTGGCTGCTCTGCGGCCAGACACCGCGGTGCTGGCTGTGATGCTGGCCAACAACGAGATCGGGACTTTGCAGCCAGTGGCAGAGATCGGCCGCGCTTTGCGCGCTGCCGGCCGCAGGCTGCACTTTCACGTCGACGCCGTCCAGTTCGCGGGCCTGGTTCCTATCGACGTTACGACCCTGGGCGCCGATTCGCTCGCCATCTCGGGGCACAAGCTGCACGGGCCCAAGGGCACAGGCGCGCTCTGGCTGCGCAAGGGCGCGCGCGTGGCGCCGCTGTGGGACGGCGGCCGGCAGGAAGGCGGCCTGCGCTCAGGAACCGAGAACCTGCCGGGATGGGTCGGTCTGGGTCGCGCGGCAACGCTGTGCCTGCGGAATCCGCAAGCTGGCCAGGCGGTGGCTGCCCTGCGCGACCGTCTGGAATCGCTGATCACACAAGAGATGCCCGTGGCCAGAACCACGGTCCCTACGACCACGCCGCGTGCGCCGCACATTGCCAGCCTCTTGTTGCCCGGCCTGCCGGCCGAACCACTGCTGCACGCCTTGGAAGCGCGAAGCGTGTATGCATCGGCTGGCGCGGCTTGTTCCACCCGTGCGCACGGACCCAGCCACGTGCTGGCAGCCATCGGCATCAACGACCAGGACGCCGTGTTGCGCTTCTCGCTGTCCCGCCTGACCACGGAATCCGACGTCAAGGTTGCGGCGCTGGCCCTGCGCGAAGCCGTGGACGAGATCGCATCTGTAGTAAAGGTTCGAGGGCGAGACGCCAAATCATGACCACGATCCTTTGCCGCTACGGCGAGCTGTTCCTCAAGGGCGGCAACCGCCACATCTTTCTCCGCGCGCTGGCCAACAACGTGCGGGCCGCGGTTCGCGATTTGCCTGAGGCCAAAGTTTCCGTTCCCCATGGTCGCGTGGTGGTCCAGGTGGCTGACCACGCGCGCGCCGATGCCTGCAGCCGTCTGGAGCGCGTATTCGGCCTGGTGTCGATTTCCCCGGTGGCCACCGTTCCAGCGGACATCGACGCGATTTGTGCAGCTGCGGTGACGGAGGCGCAAGCGGCAGTCGAGCGAGATCCAGACCTGCGCCGCAGCTTCAAGATCGAACCGCACCGGTCCAACAAGCAATTCCCCTTGCAGTCGCACGAGATCGCCTGCCGCGCGGGCGACGCCGTGTCAGTGGCCACCGGAATTCCCGTCGATGTTCACAACCCCGCCTTGCGCGTGGGCATCGAGATCTCGCCGCAAGCGACCAATGTTTTTGCCGAGCGCCGGCCGGCCCCTGGCGGCCTGCCTGCGGGAGTTTCGGGACGCGCCATCCTGCTTTTGTCAGGCGGGATCGATTCGCCCGTGGCGGGCTGGCTGGCGGCCAAGCGCGGCCTGGCGCAGGAAGCGCTCACCTTCCACTCGCCGCCTTTTACCGGCGAGAAGGCGAAAGACAAGGTCATTGCTCTGGCCCGCGAACTGAGCCGCTGGCAAGCCGTGTCCACGCTTTGGATCGCCGGTTTTACCGAGACGCAGAAGCGTCTGCGCGCCGCTGGCCGGCCCGAACTGGCCGTCGTGCTGTACCGGCGCATGATGGTGCGGGTGGCCGATCTCCTGTGCGATCGCACCCATTGTGGCGCCATCGTCACCGGCGAAAATCTGGGCCAAGTCGCCAGTCAGACCCTGACCAATATGCGCAACATCGAAGTCGCTGGCCGACACTTGATCCTGCGGCCGCTGCTCACCTACGACAAGGTAGAGACCACGGCGCTGGCGCGGCGGATCGGCACCTACGACATCTCCGCCCTGCCCTTTGAAGACTGCTGTTCGCTTTTCGTGCCCGCTCACCCGGCCACAGCGGCCAGGCTTTCCGATGTCGAGCGCGCGGAAGCGACCTTGGATGTGGCCAAGGAAGCCGCCGACATCGCCGAGCAGGCCGAACGAATCGTACTGTGAACGCGGGCCAAGGCTACGGGCAGACGCCGGTAGCGGGTGGGAGGGTACATGTCCCTGAGCTGCACAGGAGAGAGCCCAGGCACCGAGGCCCATTGGTGTCGTCGCACACGTCACCCGCCCCTGGGTTGGCCACACATGGCCGGTCGCATCGCAGGTGGCGTAGCCGACACAAGCGGCGCCAGTGCTACAATCACCCCCCGCCGCAATCTTGGGCACACACTTCAAAGTCACGCTGTCGCAATAGTCCAGCATCGAATCACAAGCCGGCGAGGCGCCCGTCGGATAGCAGTCCTGTCCTTCGGCGGGAAGGTTGCCGCAAATCCCCGTGTTCGGGCCATTCGCCACACAGTGACGTCCCGTCCGCGCACGAACTGCTGAAGTACGAGGTATCGCACGACTGACCGGCGGCAGCCTTGGCTGCGCAGGTGGAGGTGGTCCCATACTGGCAGAACGCGCCCGAAACGCACAAGGCGCCGGCCCCACTGCAATCGCCGCCCACAGAAACCGCTGCGGTACTGGGGCTGCACGCACGCGTACAGCATCCGCTGCCGGAACAGCTGCCGCTGCTGCAACTTCCAGAAACGCATTCCGTATCCGCATAGCAGGCACCATTGTCCGCGACTGTCCCCTTGAAAGCATCCTTGCAGGCCTGTGGTTCGCCGGCGTTGAATGGGTCCGAGTAGTTGCAGCTCCCCGACCTCATGGCGTCAAAACAAGCAGCGGCTGCCTTGCCGTCGTACTTGGTGCGTCCCGCCTGCACATCCGCCAGTAGCTGCGTGTCGAAATTCGCAGCCGCCTTGCACGAAGCCACATCAGGCATTTGCCCGCAACGAGCCCCGTAGGTGCAGACCGCATCCGCAGCCGCCGCAGGAAGATCGGACAATGAGACGCTGCTGTCGCTGCAAGCGGGAACCGCAACCGAGAGAAGCAACGCCGAAAGAATCTTTCCCATGAGTCAAAGTACAGCCAGTCCCAAGAAACGGCAACTTGGCCGATCGCGCGCTATAGTTGCTCTCGATGACCCTGTCACAAAAACACCACAAACTGCGCGACCTGATCGCTGCCCATGAGTCGGTCTTGGTTTGCTTCTCGGGCGGTGTGGATTCCACGCTGCTTCTGCGCGTGGCCCATGACGTGCTCGGGGATCGCTGCACGGCGCTCATCGCGATCTCGCCCACCATGGCGCACAGCGAGCAGCGGGCTGCGCTGGACCTGGCGGCCGGCATGGGCGTGCGCTGCGAGACCATCGAGTCGCACGAGCTGTCGCGCCCCGAGTTCCAGTCCAACCCCAAGGATCGCTGCTACTACTGCAAGTCCGAATTGCTCACCATCGCCGCGCCGGTGGCCCAGCGTCTGGGCTGCAAGGCCATCCTGGTGGGCACCAACGTGGACGATCTGGGCGATTACCGGCCGGGCCTGCAGGCCGCCAAGGATCATGGTGCCCAGCACCCGCTTCTCGACGCCGGGCTGAACAAGCAAGAAATCCGCGAGCTGTCGAAGGAGCTGGGGCTGTCCACCTGGGACAAACCACAGCTGGCCTGCCTGTCGTCGCGCTTTCCCTACGGCACCACGATTACGCCCGAGCGTTTGCAGCAGGTGGACGCCTTTGAAGAAGGTCTGCGCTCCTTGGGCTTCCGGCAACTGCGCGTGCGCTTTCACGACGAAATCGCGCGCGTGGAAATCGAGCCCGACGCCATGCCGCGCGCCCTGGAACTGCGCGAGACCATGGTCAAGCTGGGCCGCAAGCTGGGATTCACCTTCGTGACTTTGGATCTAGCCGGGTTCACCTCCGGCTCACTCAATCAGCTCATCGGCATCCGGCCCCGCGCCAGCGCGACCAAGTAGCTAAGCCTTGGAAATCAGCCGCGCCGTGATCACGCCTTCGATCTTGCGCAGCTTCTCGACCTGGGCCTCGGCCACGTCACCGTCGATGTCGATGATGTTGTAGGCAAAATCGCCAGCACTCTTGTTCATCATGTCGGCGATGTTGATCTTGTCGGCGGCCAGCACCGTGGTGATCTGGCCCACCATGTTGGGCACGTTGGCGTTGGCCACCACGATGCGGTTGCGTCCCATGACCGGCAACGCGCAGGCCGGGAAGTTGACCGAGTTCTTGACGTTGCCGCTTTCGAGAAAATCGCGCACTTGCTCCACCGCCATGATCGCGCAGTTGTCCTCGGCCTCGGGCGTGGACGCGCCCAGGTGGGGAATCGCGATCACGTTGGGCACAGCCAGCAGATCGTCGTCGGGGAAGTCGGTCACGTAGCAGCCGACCGTGCCGGCCTTCAGCGCCTCGAGCAGGTCGGCATTCTTGGCCAGCCCGCCGCGCGCCAGGTTGACGATGCGCACGCCCTTCTTCATCAAGGCGAACTTGTCGCGGTTGAGCATGCCCTTGGTCTGGTCCATGAGCGGCACGTGCAACGTGATGTAGTCCGACTGGGCCAGCAGCATGTCCAGGCTGGTGGCGCGACGAACCGTGCGCGCCAGGCCCCAGGCCGCCTCGACCGAGATGTACGGATCGTAGCCAGCCACTTCCATACCCAGCGCCAAGGCGTCGTTGGCCACCATCACGCCGATGGCGCCCAGCCCGACCACGCCCAGTTTCTTGCCCTTGATCTCGGGTCCCACGAAGTCGTTCTTGCCCTTTTCGACCAGGGCGCCCACTTCCTTGCCCTTGCCCTTGAGCGTCCGGGCCCACTCGATGCCCGGCACGATCCGGCGCGACGACAGCAGCAGGCCGGCCAGCACCAGTTCCTTGACGCCGTTGGCGTTGGCCCCCGGGGTGTTGAACACCACAATGCCGCGCTTGGAACATTGCTCGACCGGGATGTTGTTCACGCCGGCGCCCGCGCGACCGATGGCCTTCACCGAGGCGGGCAAATTCATGCTGTGCATGTCCGCGCTGCGCACCAGGATGGCATCAGGATTGAGAATATCCGACGCAATCTCGTAGCTTTCGCGCGAGAAACCCTCGAGGCCAATCATGGCAATTTTGTTCAGCGTCTGGATTTTGAACATGGCGTCTGTCTCTCCCTCTGTGGTTGGCGGTTGGCCCGCGCGGTCGGCCTCATCCTGTCCGATAACCACGAACGCGTCTAGCCCTCCGGACGCACGTTCGATTGCCGCGAACCGCCACTCGGTCCCGGCACGGGTCGGCTGTTGCGCAATTTCTGATTTTCTGCTATTCAGTATTTCATGAAGGCCACTCTTGCTATCTCAAGCCGAGGGGTCTTGACCCTGCCCGCCAAACTGCGCCAGGCGGTCGGTATTTCGCCCGAGGACCAAGTGATGGCCGAGACCACACCCGAGGGCATCCTCCTGCGCCCCGCGGTCACTCTTCCGGTTGAGATCTATTCCGACGATCGGGTTCGTGAGTTCGACGCTGCGGAAGCCGATCTGGCCAAGGTATTGCCGGCGGCTAGCGTGAGAAAGCGTAGGCGCTAGCCTGCCTATGCGTATATTTCTGGACGCGAATATTCTCTTTTCCGCCGCCAAGTCCGACGGTGCCATGCGCCGACTGCTTGGTCTTGTGCGAGATGGCGGACACGAAAGCTGGATCGATGACTATGTGCTCGAGGAGGCGCGTCGAAATCTCGCCGCCAAGGAACCCGCCTCTCTTGCCGCGTTGGAGATGCCCCTGCCGCGACTACACATCGGCGCACTGCGCGTCGCTGATCCGACGCTCTTTGCAACCCTCCCGTTGCCTGACAAGGACAAGCCCGTGCTGGCCGCCGCCATCCATCACCGCTGTGCGGTCGTGATTACCGGAGACCGCACGCACTTCGGCCCCTTGTACGGCAAAACCATCTCAGGTGTCACAGTGCACTCGCCGCGCTCCGCCGCCGTAATGCTCCTGGCGGCGACCGCGCGCAAAACCTGACGGTCGTCGTCCCCGATCGGTGGCGCCCGAAAAGACATCGCCACCCTGGCAAGGCACGACCGCGCCCGCTACCATGTACGGAAATGCTTCCTTGGTTGGGGCTCTTCGTGGGCACGTTGCTCCCTGTGGCGCCGGCGGCGGATTCGCCGACCTCACTGGATCGTGGTGCCGAGGTGGCCGAGGCTCTGGTGCCGCTCAGCGACGAGCGAGCCGCACACTTGCTGCCGTCCCTGCGCGAGCGGAGCAAGAAGGAACTGTGGCTGATCGAGAAGGCCCATCGCCCTGACGTCCGCGTCACCGACGAACAACTGCGCCAGAATCACCTCTGTCGCGTCGGCAAGAAACCGCTGCCGCGCCAACCTTGCGCGCGAGCGGCCGAAATGCTGGCAGGCCCCAAGTCGCCCGTGGGCGAGCGCGTGCAGCCCCTGGCCACCTTGCACAACCAGTGGACGCGCGAGTTGATGACCTTCATCCCGGGCCAGCCCTATCTAGATCGCTTCCGGACATTTCTGCGCGACCACTTCACCAACCAGGCAACCAGCATGGACCCGGAACTGGCCGATGTGCTGGTGTCGGCCGCCCGCCACTTCCACGCCCAGCGCATCGATGTGGTGTCGGGCTTTCGCTCGCCCAAGTACAATCTGATCTTGCGCAAGAAAGGCCATCAAGTGGCGCGCGAGAGCCAGCACACCCAAGGCAACGCGGTCGACTTCCGCATCCGCGGGGTGCCCACGGAGAAACTGCTCGGCTTCGTCCGTTCCCTGCACCTGGGCGGAGTCGGCTTTTACCCGCACGCGCACTTCGTTCACAGCGATACCGGTCCGGTGAGGTATTGGCAGGGATCGTAGAGCCTATGCAAAGTGGGTGTACGATGCCCCTGGGGGACCATGAAATACCACCTCTTCGGCTGCGTGGCGTGGACGCTCGCGTGTTCCTCGACAAGTCCGACGGGAGGCGCCGGGCCCAGCACGACCTTCCCCGACGCGGGCGTGGATCCGACGCCCGCCTGCCTGGGCGAAGGCGGCTCGGCCCCGGTGGCGCAGCCGGTGTTCGTGCGCAACATCAAGAGCGGGGAGACAGGATGGTTTTCGTCGCCCGGCTTGGTTGATTTGAACGGCGACGGCAAGAAGGAAATCGTCGCGCCCTTCTACAGTCTGTTCGTGTTCGACAGTGACGGCCACACTCTGGCCACAATGAAGGACGACACGCGGGGCCGCATCTATGCGCCGGCCGTGGTCGCCGATCTCGACGGTGACGGCGCCACGGAGATTGTGACCGGAGGCGATTACGGAATCGTGACGGCCTACGAATGGAAGAATGGAACCCTGAACATCAAGGCCGGCTGGCCTGCCCACGCGACGAGCAAAGGCGGCGATGCCGAGCCGGAGGCCCGTGGCATGGCCGCGGGCGATCTGGACGGCGACGGCCAGATCGAGGTGGTAGTCACCACCACCGAAACCGATCCCAATAGCGCCCAGGTCTTCGCGTTCTCGCCCAATGGCCAGCTCTTTCAGCCGGCCGGCGTCACTTGGCCAGCCTGGCCACGCTACAACACGCTCGCCGGCCTGGGCGGCGATGCCGACACCAATGGCCAGGGCCACCATGGCTATGGCTGCTATGGCCTCAATGTGGGCATCGGCAACATTGACGACGATGCTCAGCAGGAAGTGATCGTCACCTACGACAACCACCAGATTAACGCCTTCAAAGCTGACGGGACTTCGATTCGCGCGGCGCCCTATTTCACCAACCCAGCCAGCGAGTACCTGAACCAGCCTCTCGATTGGGGCCAGTTCATCCGTTGGTTCGATCCCCAAGTCGAAACGAACCACTACAACCTGCACACCGGCGACTGGCCCGACGTCAACACGACCATGTGGCTGCAGTGGACCGCCTCGCCGCCCTCGGTGGCCGATATCGACGGCGACGGGAAGAACGAAGTCATCGGGATTCCCAACGCCGAAATGAAGGTGCCGTACGAAACGCAAGGCTACGCCTTCATGGTCCTGCAAGGCGCGCAAAACGGCGGCGCCCGCAGTGCCATGCGCCTGCCAGGCTGGGAAACCCTGCCCATAAGCGCCAAACCGGTACCGCGAGCCAGCGGCGACTGGTACCCTCCCGACGGCGTGCCCGCGCCCGCCATCGCCAATATACTGGGTGACAAGCGCCCGGAGATCATTGCCAGCATCAACGATGGCGCGATATACGCGGTTGGCCCCGACGCCCAGATCCTGTGGCACTACAACTACGCCAAAGGCGCCGCCAAGACCTTCGCTTCCGAGCCGGTGGTGGTGGACCTGAACCGCGACGGTGTGCCCGAGATCGTGTTTGGCACGTACGCGCTTTCAGCCAATGCCGGTCGCCTGGTGATCCTGAGCAACACAGGCGCGGAACTTTTCGACATCCCGCTGCCAGGACAAGGCAGCGACGGCAATGGCATCGGCGTGCCCGCGGCGCCTTCAGTAGCCGATCTCGACGGCGACGGCACTCTGGAGATCGTCCTGCTGACCTTCGACCATGGGGTGGACGTGTTCAACGTGCCGGGCTCGGGAACCAAGTGTCTGCCTTGGCCCACCGGCCGCGGAAACCTGCTGCGCAACAGTCAAGGCCCGGCCACCGTGCCGTGAGTGGATGCCGGCAAGACTTGCGCGTTTTCCGTGGCGCAAGCTCTGCTCGCTTGAAGTGTGAGCCCTGGGTGCGGCAGACGGCATCCTAGGTTCGTGAGATATTTCATTGTGATGGCGGGGGTGCTTGCCCTTCTGGGCGGGCTGGGGGGCGTGAAGTTCGCCCAAATCAAGTCGCTGATTGCCTACGGTCACGCCGCTGTGGCGGCGGGCCCGCCGCCCGAGGTGGTGGGCACCAGGAAGGCGAAGCAGGAGACCTGGGAGAATAGACTATTCTCGGTGGGCACAATTTCCCCGGCGCGCGGAGTGACTGTGAGCAACGACGCGCCAGGCGTGGTTGCCGCGATCAAGTTCGAGTCGGGACAAAAGGTGCGCCACGGGCAGGTTCTGGTCGAGCTCGACAGCCGCGTGGAACGCGCCCAGTTGGCCTCGCTGCAGGCCCAGCTCAGCCTGGCGCGCGTATCCGCCGAACGGGCGCGTACGCTTTTCAAGGAGAGCGCCGTGCCCAAGGCACAACTCGACAGCGCCGAGAGCGCGCTGGGATCCACGAGCGCGAGCGCGGCAGCGCTGCAGGCGCAGATCGATCGTAAGACCGTGCGCGCGCCCTTCGACGGACGGCTGGGCATCCGGCTGGTCAACCTGGGCCAATACTTGAATCCCGGCACGGCGATCACGGACCTACAGTCCAGCGACGCGGATTTCGTCGATTTCACCCTGCCACAGCAGCAGCTCAAGCAGATCGCGGTGGGCATGGTGGTGCGGATCAATGAAGGCTTACCCGGCCCACGCGCTGAAGCCGCAATCGCGGCCATCGATCCCACGCTGGACCCAGTGACCCGTAGCGGCCGAGTGCGGGCCGCGATTCGCAAGATGGAGGGGCTGGTCGGCCCCGGCATGTTCGTCAACGTGTCGGTGGTCCTGCCCCAGAAACGCAACGTGACCTTGGTCGCGGCCACGTCGCTGATTCACGCCTCCTTTGGCGATTCAGTCTTTGCCATCGAGGAAAGCAAGGACGCCAGCGGTGCCGCGGTCACAGGACCGGACGGCAAGCCGGCCCTGCTGGCGCGCCAGCAGTTCGTCAAGACCGGCGAGGCGCGCGGCGACTACGTGGAGGTTCTCGACGGCGTCAAGCAGGGACAGGAGATCGTCGCCCAGGGCGCGTTCAAGCTGCGCAACGGCGCGCCGGTGAGGATCAACAACTCGGTGAAGGTCGAGCCCCAGCTCTCGCCCCACCCTGAAAACCGCTGAGGACCCATGCGGTTCGTCGATCTCTTTATCCGCAGGCCGATCCTGGCGATTGTGGTCAGCCTGATCATCATCATTGCCGGTCTGCAAGCGATTCGCTCGCTCAATGTCCGCCAGTACCCGCGACTTGAAGCGGCCAGCATCGTGGTGACCACGGCCTATGTCGGCGCCAGCGCGGACCTGGTGCGCGGCTTCGTCACCACCCCGCTGGAACAGGCCATCGCCGCTGCCGATGGCATCGACTACATCGAATCGCAAAGCGTGCAGGGCCTCTCCACCATCAATGTCCGCCTCAAGCTCAATTTCGATGGTGCCAAAGCCCTGGCCGACATCAGCACGCGCGTGAACCAGGTACGCGCGGATCTCCCGCCCGAGTCCGAGATACCGGCCATCAGCCTGCAGCCATCCGACGCGCAGGTCGCCGCGATGTACCTGAGCTTCAGCTCGACCATCCTCGAGGACAATCAGGTCACCGACTATCTGATTCGCGTCGCGCAGCCGCGCCTGACCGCAATTGAAGGCGTGCAGCGCGCCGAGATCCTGGGCGGCCGCACTTTTGCCATCCGCGCCTGGCTCAAGCCAGATCGCATGGCGTCGCTTAACGTCAGCCCAGCCCAGGTGCGCAACGCCTTGTCCGCCAACAACGCCCTGTCGGCCGTGGGTCAAACCAAGGGTGCGCTGGTGCAGCTCAACTTGACGGCATCGACCGATCTACGCACCGTCGAGGAATTCCGCCAGCTGGTGGTGCGCGAGCAGAACGGCACCCTCATCCGCCTGCAAGACATCGCCGACGTCGTGATGGGCGCCGACAACTATGACCAGGACGTGCGCATGAACGGCCAGCGCGCGGTGTTCATGGGCGTGTGGGTCCTGCCCAACGCCAACTCGCTCGACGTCATTGCCCGCGTGAGCCACGAAGTGCAGCAGATCCGCAAGGAGCTGCCCACTGGGATGATGGTCGGTGTAGCCTACGACTCAACAAAGTACATCAAGAGCGCCATCAAAGAGGTGGTCACCACCTTGTCGGAGACCGTGCTCATCGTCATGGTCGTCATATTCCTCTTCTTGGGCTCGCTGCGCACAGTGCTGGTCCCCGTGGTGGCTATCCCCGTGTCGCTCATCGGCGCCGTGTTCTTGATGCAGGTATTCGGCTTCACAGTGAACTTGCTCACACTGTTGGCCATTGTACTTTCGGTCGGCCTGGTGGTGGACGACGCCATTGTCGTGGTCGAGAACTGCGAGCGTCACGTGCGCGAGGGCCGTTCGCGACTGGAGGCGGCCTTCATCGGTGCGCGCGAGCTGGTGCGGCCGATTATTGCCATGACCATCACCCTGGCGGCCGTGTACGCTCCCATCGGGTTCCAGGGCGGACTGACTGGGGCGCTGTTTCGCGAGTTCGCCTTTACCCTGGCTGGAGCGGTGTTCATTTCAGGCGTGGTGGCACTGACCCTGTCGCCCATGATGTGTTCCGAGCTGCTCAATCCGGTGTACCGGCCGGGTTGGCTGCCGCAACACATCGACAGCGGCTTCGATTGGTTCAAACGCATCTACGGCCGCATGCTGGCCGCCACACTGCGCGCCCGCGGCGCCGTGTACGTGGGGTGGTTCGTGCTCACCTTGGCTGTGGTTCCCTTGTACATGTTTTCGCCAAAGGAACTTGCGCCCAATGAGGACCAGGGGGTGATGTTCGGCGCGATGCTGGTGCCACCCAATGCCACACTGGAGCAGCTCGATCCATTTCGCGCCGAGGTGACACGCATCTTCAAAGAAACGCCGGAGTACGAAAACGCCTTCCAGATTACATTCCCCTTTCAGGGCTTCGGCGGCATGTTGGTCAAACCTTGGGACCAGCGCAGTCGTCCGATCTTTCCCATTGCCAATGAGACCAACTTCAAACTTGCCAACATCGCAGGCGTGCGGGCCCCGGTGTTCTTGCCCTCGGCCCTGCCCAGCGCGGGCATCATGCCCATCGAGTTCGTGATCGCCTCAACGGCTGACCACGAGGAGATCACCCGCTTTGTCGATCGACTCAAGCTCGCGGCCACACAGAGCGGCCAGTTCGCGTTCCCACCCGACGGCGACGTGAAGATCGACCAGGCCAAAGCCGAGATCCTCCTCGATCGCGACAAGATTGCGTCGATGGGGATCAGCCTGGGGCAGGTGGGCGGCGACCTGGCGGCGATGATCGGCGGCCACTACGTGAACCGTTTCACCATCGACGGCCGGGCGTACAAGGTGATCGCGCAAGTGGAGCGTGTCGGGCGACTGACCGCCGATGACCTTGAGCGCATCTACGTCACGGGGCCGAGCGGCAAACTGATTCCGCTGGGGGCGGTGGCCCAGATCCGCGAGGGCATCGAGCCGCGCACCCTCAATCGCTTTCAGCAGCTCAATGCCGTCAAGATCTCGGGCGTACCGTCGCGCTCGCTGGAGAACGGCTTGCGCGTTCTGGAAGAGGAGGCGGCGAGGATTCTTCCTCCCGGCTATCGCATCGACTATACCGGCGAGTCGCGCCAGCTCCGCCAGGAAAGTGGGAAGTTCCTACCGGCGATGGGGCTGGCTTTGGTGCTCATCTTCCTGGTTCTGGCCGCGCAGTTCAATTCCTTCCGCGATCCCTTTGTCATTCTGGCTGGGTCAGCACCCCTGGCCATGTTCGGCGCGCTCATCTTCACCTTCCTGAAATTCCAAGGCCCGCCCGCCATGACTTTCCCGCTGACGGCGGGCTGGACGGCGACATTGAACATCTACTCCCAGGTTGGGTTGGTCACTCTGGTCGGCCTGGTGTCGAAGAATGGCATCCTGATTGTGGAGTTCGCCAATGTCCAGCAGGCGCGCGGCCTGTCCAAGATCGATGCCGTGCGCGCCGCAGCCGCCACTAGGCTGCGTCCGGTCATAATGACCACAATAGCGACAGTGGCCGGCCTTTTCCCCCTCATTCTGGTCACTGGCCCCGGTGCAGTCGCGCGCAACTCGATTGGCATTGTTCTGGTCGGCGGAATGTCAATCGGCACGCTGTTCACGCTGTTTGCCGTGCCGTCGATCTACGTGCTGCTAGCGCGCGACCACCGCCAGGCGCACGCGAAGGATTTGGAAGCGGAGCGAGCGGCCCAGGCCGCGACCATCCCGAGGGAAGGGAGCGCAGAGGCTGCGTGAGGAGCAGCCGGGCGATTCGATCTACGGCCCAACCCGCGCTCTAGGTTGGCGGTGCTGCCAATTCGGTTGGCATGTATTCGGCACACAGGCAGTCTGCGCAAAGGTTCTTGCGCCAATGGGTCCGGCGCGCTATTTGCAGTCCCGAGGATTATGAGCAAGAAGAGATGCGACGCCAATCAAGCGGCTTGGGCATCTCATTGCCCCGACCGGTCTCCACTGCGCCAGGACTGCCCATGCGTAGAACTGTGTCTGGGTGAGGCGTTCTCCTGCGTCGCCGGACGATGCACTGATTGGTGCCCGTCTCGTGTCGATGCCAGCACGAGATAGGTCTCGCCTACCAAAGCGCGTGAACGTAGCGGCGAATGAGATCGTTGTAGATCTGTTCGACCCCGCGGTTCTGCTCGGGCGTCAAGGGAGCCACAGTCTCGACCTGTAGGTTGGCGTCGACTTGATTGGGATGTGAGGCCCCGGGAATCACCGTGGTCACACCCGGCGTATCGAGCACGAAGCGCAAAGCCGCCAGGTGAAGAGGCGTTCCGGGAAACAAGGCCTTGAGACGTTCGACTGCCTTCAATCCCACTTCATACGGGACTCCCGAAAACGTCTCGCCCTTGTCGAACACGGCCCCTTCGCGATTGAACTGCCGGTGATCGCCGGGACCAAACGCCGTCGAACTCTTGTACTGCCCGGTCAGCAGGCCGCTGGCCAGCGGCACGCGCACGATGACGGCGACCCCGCGCCGCGCGGCCTCGGCGAAGAGCCGTTCGCGCGGGCGCAGTCGGAACATGTTGTAGATGATCTGCACGCTGCGCACATTGTCGAACTCGATGGCCTTGAGCGCTTCCTCGACCTTCTCGACGCTGACCCCGAGATGCTTGATCTTGCCTTCGTCGCACATCCGATCGAAGACCTCGAAGACCTCGGGTCGGTAGTAGACAGTCATGGGCGGGCAGTGAAGCTGGATCAGATCGAGACACTCCAGCCCCAAACGCGAAAGACTGGCCTCGACGAATCGTCGCATCGCCTGGGGCGTGTATGCCTCGTCCACGTGCGGTGAGAGTTGACGGCCGCACTTGCTGGCCACGAACAGACGCTGGCCAGAGGAGCGAACAAAACGCCCTACCGCCTTTTCGCTGTCCCCGTCCGAATAGACGTCGGCGGTGTCGATGAAATCGACGCCACCGGCAACGGCGCGCTGGAGCACGCGCTCGGCATTGGCCGTGTCGAATGGCTCGCCCCAACGGCCTCCCACTTGCCAAGTTCCCAGGCCAATTTCCGAAACGTTGATTCCCGAATTGCCAAATGGTCGCTTTTTCACAGGCGAGAGACTGAACCATTGCCTGCGGGCCGTCAACCTGGACACCTATCTCAGCGTCCAGCCGCCTTGGCTCCCGAGGCCAGGGCCAGCCGGACGCCGAGCCCCAGGGTTGCTTCTTCTGTCAGACCCCGGATGCCGTAGCGATTCCCCACATCACCCGCGCCGTAGATCAGAATCTCTCCCAGTGAGGACAGCAGCGCGACCCCAAGCAGGGCGCGCACACGGTATGCGTCGGGGAATTGCCGTCCCTGCAGCATGTCTCCCCAGAGGTGCTCGGCGTAGCCCGAGATGAAGGGCTGCACTCTTGCGAAGCGGAGGTATCGAGCGTGTGCGTCCAACGCCACGCCCGCCGAGTAGCTCGACCGATCAGGCAGAAACCACATGCCAATCGCACGTTCGGCGAAGAGCCAGTTCGAGGTTTTTTGCAACGAAGCCAGGTCGAAAATCAGATCCTCGCCAACAAAGGGCTCTGGCGTTGCGTCTTCCTCACCCCCAACGCCCGTATTGCTGCCTGTGTAGTGTTGGCTTTCGTGACGGTATTGCAGCGTCAGTTCGACGGCGCAGCCTTCGCACATTGAGCGCCCAAGCGAATCAAGAGAAAAGGCAGCGAAATATGCGTAGGACCCGCGCCAGAGGATCTTGCCGTTGCCCCAAGGAATGCCACCGGCATTGGTTCCGCTCGTCCTGGCGTCGGTTTCCAGCTCGATGAATCCGGCGAAACCACTGCGCAGGCTCCACCGGTTGAATGCCAGCGTGAACAGGGAAAAATCACCGCCGGCCATGTCCGCTGGTCGCGGAAGCACGATCATGTTCATGGCTGGCGTGTCCCGGGAGGCGGACCACGCCCGCGGCACGCGTCGCGGATAGCCAAGCCAAGTCAGGCGCGGCCCTGCTACGCCCGGCACGGCCTTCGACAGAACGTCGGGCGGCTCATCGGCCAAGGGGCTGCGGACTGCGGCGTCGCCAGCCCATGCCGCCGCGGAAAGCGCCAAGATCGGCGCCGCGAAAAGCGCTGTCCAAGCGCGGCTCATTGGTATGGCCCTCCCAATTCACCAAAGAAGCGAAAAGTAGCGAGATGCAGTCCCGGCGCGGCCGCTGCGCTGGTGCTGTAGCTGACGTGTATCGTGCGCGGACTCCGGCGCAGCCCGGAGTGTTCCCGGCCGCCGCCCAGAAACCAGCTTGCGGGCGGCAGCGCATCGAAGATCGCGATGCGGCGGTCCATATCGCCGGTGGCCGACAGCATGCGACGGACATAGAAGCGCGATTCGAAAATGTCCAGGATGGTGGCCATGAACGTGCCCGAAAAGGCCGACACAGTCACCGGGCCGAGTTCGTCGGCGAGCGCCGAAGCATCAGAAAGCTGGTCGACCCAGCCGTTGAAAGCGTTGTACACCTCGTACGCGGACGGATCCTCGAGGGCGTCGAGCGGCGCACCGGATACGGTGCACAAGGTTGAGAAACTGGCCACCGGCCGGCAGCCATAAACCAGGGCGCGGTCGTCGACCACGAGCCCCCCGCTGTTCAAGATGCGCTGGTCCGCCTGCCACAAGATCGTGTCGTCATTCAACGTCACGCGATCGCAGGTGACTGCCTGGTCCGCGCGCACGCACAGCCCCGTGCCCAGCGACTCCTCGTCGAAGATTCCTGGCCCGAGCAAGGCGTGGTCGTAGAACAAGTACCCCTGGCCTGCGTACACGTATCCGCCGAAGGGTACAAGCGCGAGCTGTCGGCCGTCGGTGCGCGCGGCGTTCGCCTGCGTCTCCTGCGGGGTGAGCGCGAGCAACGACGCTGGCGCCCCGGAAGCATCTAGTTCCAAGGTCACGCCTGAACCGCACACCTGGTTTGCGTCGCTGACAAAGGCCGACGCGTTCGGGACGATCTGTCCGTCAGCCAGATCGAGGCTCCGCCAGATCCAGAGCGAGCCGTCAGGGTATTCCAGGGACGCGGGCGCAGCCAGGCTTCTCACTCCGTCGGGCACGGGTACCACGCAGTCCGAAGTCAACTCGCCGACCGTGCTGGTTTCCTCTGCGATGTGATCGATGCAGGCGGACGCCAACGCGACCAGCACCACGAACAGATGGCCTTTGCTTTGGCAGGCCGACCCGAACGAACCCTGGGCGCGAGTCATGATTCGCTCAGAATCCCACAAATTCGAACCAGTGTACCGCCTTCTATTGCTGCGGCGAAACCTGGTTGAGCAAAAAGAGATGTGAAGCCAATCAAGCTGCATGGGCGTCCTACTGCCCCAACCAGTCTCCGCCACGCGAGGATTGCCCATGCTTGGAACTGTGTTTGGGCGAGGTCTTTGGCTGCGTCGCTGGACGATGCGATGTCTCGTGCCCGTCCCCGGCCGATGCGTCGGTCGTCAGATAGGTGCCGGGATCACGGCCGGATTGTTGATTGCGGATGGCGGCACTCCGCTTTTAGGCACTCGGCAATGCGTGGCACACGTGCAGCATGAAAAGGCTCTCCGAACAGAGACCGTGCAAAAAGCGCTTTCCGGCCGAGCTTGAAATGGGATAGTATGGGCAAGCATCCGATGTCGTTGCTTCGCGTCTGCGACTCGTTTCTTCCGGCCACTGTCCCGGCGCAGCCCAGGACTGGCCGGCACAAATTCTTGCTGGCCATCTTCGCTGCCGCTGCGGTGATTGGCGCGACTTCGACGGTCGAGGCTGCGGCCCGGAAGACCAAGAGCCATGCCAAGGCCAAGCACTCGTCCCGGTCCACGACCGATGGGACAAGCGCCGCCCGCGCCGCAGGCAAGGTCGCGGTCTTCGCCTTCCAAGGGGAGGACACCTATTCGGTGCGCGATCACGTGATTCAGGCGCTCACCGACCGGGGGATCAAGGTCGAATCCGCCCTTCCGCCGGTAGACACCACCGAACAATACCGCGATATGGGCGCCGTGATGAACCTGGCCGCCTATGTCCACGGGCACGTCAAGGAACTGCCCGCGGATCACGCGGTCGCCACCATCGTCGTCCGCAGCGGCGTGACTGGCAAGAAGCTCACCTCGGTCACATTCACGGGATACCGGCGCGGCCTGCCCTATGACGTGGAAGAGAAACTCTGGCAGCGCTTGGGCCCTGCCTTCACACGCGCCTGCGTGGAGGCCACCAAGCCCCGCCCGCATCACAACCAGCCTATGGTCATCGAAGCGGGAACGCCGCTCTGATTTGTGGAACGAAGGCAGCCGCGAAGCCCCCCACATTTTCAAGCGCAATGGTACCCATTACTATCGGGTTGCCCAAACCAATGGGTTAACCCATCACCCACCCGATACTACACGGGAATCGTTCCAGATCTCGCGGCCGCCGTTTGAGTTCAATCGCCAGGTAGGCCACAATGTGTGGATGACCAGAGACGAAGCCCTCAAGCAGCTCGCAGATGCGGAGGTCGTTCCCTGCGTTACAGCAGGAATCGCGGGGGCCAAGGAGATCCTGGATGCGTGTCTCGCAGCCGACATTCCCGCCATTCTGGATCGCCAGGATTCCTGCAAAGCGCCTGGCCACGCCTGTGCCGTGCGCATCGACCTGTGCGTGAGGCCAGAGGATCTGCCCAAAGTCATGGCCATGATGCACGCGCGTTGGCAGAGCCTGCTCGACCAGGAGGGTACCCTGCCAGAGCAGACCGCCCCGGCCACAGAATGCGAAGATCCCCCGTGCCCCGCGTGTGGTACAGCCGCGCCCTTGCAGGAAGGTGCCTGCACGGGATGTGGTCTGCAACTGGAGTAGTCATCCGATGAACAAACCAATTGCACTGGCATTTGCGTTCCTTTGTGTCGCGTGCGGCAGCTCAGGTGGCGCCCTTGCACCGCTAGGGTCAGGCGGAAATTCTGCGGCAGGAGGCTCTACGCAAATGGCGGGAACGATGGCTCAAGGCGGAACGAACACCACCGGTGGGCTTGACAACAACGGCGGCAGCCCAGCCACAGGCGGCATCGCGGCCAGCGGGGGTGTTTCCGCGGCAACGGGCGGCGCTATGACCAGCGGTGGCGGAACCGGCGCGCCCAGCACGGGTGGACCGCGCTGGGTGGGCCGCGTGGACGCCAGCAACCCCAACGCGGTTCGTTTTGCTTGGCAGGGCGCAGGATTGGTGGCCACCGTGAACGGAACCTCCATCGCGGTGAAACTGCGAACCGAAGGCACCACGACGGTGTACTTCCAGCCCGTCATCGACGGCAAGATGGCCACGCGGTTCAACGTCGATTCGGGAGCCGACCAAACCGTAACCCTGGCTTCTGGTCTTGCCGCCGCGGACCATGTGGTTGAACTGTATCGCGACACAGAGGGCATGTACGGCCTGAGCACGTTTCTTGGTTTCACCAGTGGCACGGTCAAGGGTGCCCCTGCCGCCAGCGGTCGTTTGATTGAAGTGGTGGGCGACTCAATCAGTGCTGGCTACGGCGATTTGGGCAGCGAGCCGCACCCCAATTGGGTGGCCAACCCCGCTTGCCATTGGACCGCCGCAAACTCGACCTGGTATCAAACCTATGCCGCTGTCGCCGGCCATGCCCTCAATGCTGACGTGAGCACCATTGCCCGCTCTGGGTGGGGCATGTATCGGGACATCTCGGGCAACACCAGCAATGTATTGTCGAGCGTCTACGCCAATGCACTGGGCACCGACAACACGGCGGCGTGGGGTTTTTTGCCTGAGGCTTCGGTCGTGGTCATCAACTTGGGGACCAACGACTGGGCGACCGGCGATCCCGGTACCGCCTACGAGACTGCCTACGAGAGTTTCATCGCCACCATCCGCGGTCACTATCCCGATGCCTGGATATTTCTAACGATTGGATCGATGCTCGGCGACCCCGCTCTCAGCCAGGTCAAGGCCCGCCTGGCCAATGTGGTTGCAGCCGTCACCGCCACGGGAGATCAGAAGCTGGTGACTTTCGATCTGGGCACGCAAAACATGGGGGCCGATGGTTCCGTGCCCACCGGGTGCGACTGGCACCCCAACGTGGCCGATCATTTGAGAATGGCGGGCATTCTGCAGCAGCAGCTATCAGCGAAGCTGGGCTGGTAGAAGGCGGACTACTGGCAGGCGGCGTTACGCTGCTGAGAGACCAGATTCGTTTCACGGTATGCTCCTGCGCTTGTGCGACGGTTACACACCCAGAGTCACGAAAATGAGCAACCCAACTCGCCCCAAGTTCCCCGCGTGAAGGATCTCCCGGCCCGCCGGGCGCGAGGCCAGTTCGATAGTGGATCGATCTTGCTTTCGATGTCGCGCGGTCACGGGTCAAGGTGCTGTCACGTGCCCCATGGACGCGGCCAGGACTCCGCGCAACGATGTCTGGCCAAGATGGAAGCCAGCCCCGCGACAATACCTATCAAGCTCTTCCCGTGTTCTCCCGCGGAGGGACGGACAGACCCGTGAAAAGTCAGGGTCGCAACAGACGCCGGACATCAGGCGCGGCTTCGGCTGGCGCGAGCGCGGCGCGCTCGAAAATACCGACCAACGAGGCGTTTTGGGACGACCGAAAGCGCGGCGGCTTTCGCACCGCCGTCACGTTGGTGGTTTTGGGGTTGCTGGCAGCCTACGCCCTGTGGCGAGTGGTCCATCTGGCGTGGACCTGCGACGATGCCTTCATTTCCTACCGATACGCGAAGCACCTGATCGAAGGGCAAGGGTTGGTGTTCAATCCGGGCGAGCGGGTCGAAGGGATCACCAATCCTTTGTTCACGCTGATGGTGGCGGGGTTGATGGCGGCTGGGCTGGAGCCCCGCCTCGCGTCGATGGTGTTGGGCGGCCTTGCCTATGTCGCTGTCGCGCTGACGCTGGCGTGGTGGTCGTATCGCAAGCGACCCACGACTGGCCTGTGGCTCCCGCTGGGCGCCTGTCTTTGGCTGGTCCAAGACGATCTGCACGCCTGGGGCACAGGCGGGCTCGAGACCACAGTGTTTGCGGCGCTGGCGCTCGGGGGAATGGCGTGCCTGGCACTGTCCAATCGCATTCGAAGCGCGGCGTTGGGAGGGTTTCTGCTGGCACTTGCGTGTCTCATTAGGCCCGACGGCATTCTCTTCGCCGCGGTGGGCGTGGCAGCGCCGCTTCTGTTGCCGTCCGACACGTCTGGAAGTGGACCCCGGCATCGACTCAAGAAGATCGCGGCGATCGCGACTCCTGTGCTCGTCCTGTGTGCAGCCTTGGTGGCCTTCAAACTTCTCTACTACGGCCGCGTGCTGCCCACGGCGTTTTACGCAAAATCTGCTACGGATCCCTACTACACGCAGGGCCTGGTGTACGTGGCGCTCTATGGAGCCAAGCATTGGGCCATGTCCGTGTCGCTCGTGATTCTGCCAATCGTCGCGTGGTGGACGGGACGAGCCCGCGTGCTGGGACTTCGCCGGGACGGGCTGTTGGCCCTCGCAGCGTTCGCTGTCTTCACCGCCTACGTCGCCCATTCCGGCGGTGATTTCATGTTTGCGCGCCGACTGGTCCCGGCCCTGCCCTTCCTCTTCGTCTTTCTCGACGCCGCCATCTCAGCTCTCACGCCCAAGCCGGCTGTCGCGCTCGCTTTGCTCGTGACCGGTGCCAGCTTTCTGCCCTATCCGCTCTTCTCGCATGACGAACCAGAATTCGTCCACGGCATCACGGACGAAAGACTGGGCTATCCCGAGGCTGTCGTCGCCGAGCGCCGCACCCAGGCCCTGGCCGCGCACGCGGTCTTCCAGGGGCTGCCCCTTCGCGCTGCCTTTGGCGGCGGCATGTGCATGTTCGCCTACTACAGCGATCTCCCCTACCTGGTCGAGCCCAACGGCTTAACCCAATACTGGATCGCCGAGCGCCCTTTGCCCACCCGCGGTTTCAAGGTCGGTCACGAAAAGCTGGTGTCGCGCGAGGAGCTGCGCGACCACGACGTGCAACTCATCTTCCACCATGACGATCCCCCGCTGCAGCCGCGCTCGCTCGCTTTCAATCAGCTCTTGGTCGACGATGTTTTGCTCGTCGAGTTGCTCACCTACGACGACGCCGTGATGGACAAGCTGCGCGCGGAGCCACGCGTGCGTTTTCAACCGATTGAAGCCGTATTGCGCGACGTCGCCGTTGCTATGCCTGCAATGGGCTGCCCCCGCGCACGCGCCTCCCTCGCCAGCCTGTCCAGCTACTATTTGGACAGCCACCCAGGGCAAGCCGGCCCGCTGCGCGAAGCCATGACCCGGGCCTGCGCCCGTTGACTACTTCAAGGCAAACAGCGCGAGGCCCTCGCCCTTGGCGAGCAGTTCCACCATCGACGAATCATCCAGGAACTTCCACAGCATTGCTGGATACGCCAACTGTCCCTCCCTGGTCGAATAGAAAACGTGCGTGATCCCCTTGTCCCTAAGCCGCGCACGGATCTCAGCCACAAAAGCGCACGGTCCCAGCCAATCGACGATCTGCGAGGCCTCAAAGAAGCTGTCGGCAATATATTCCCGCTCACTGTAGAAGCCGTAGTTGGTATTGAGAAACAAGAGTCGCGCATCCCGCGGCAATTCGCGATTTATGAAAGCAAACTCCGCCGGCACCGCCGATTTCATCACGGCTTCCCGATCCTTGGCCGCGTACACCTCGACCATTTCCGCTGCCTTGGCAAGATCTCCGCTGACTTCGGCGAGCAGGAGCCCGGCTGCTGCGCAATAGGTCGCCGCAAACGCGACCTTGGAGGCGACCCTCCGCCAAAACAGTCGGTCCACAATCTCCCCCAAAGCCAGCGCGGCACCTATGGCCAACACCGGAATGATGGGAATGAGAAACCGCAACTGCTGGCTCGAACTTGCCCAGCACACGAAGTAGACGCCGCCCACCAGCAGACACGCCCGCACGGTGCGGTTCCAGAATGCGGCAACAGCCGAGACCGGGAGCAGGGCAAGCCATGCCCTGTTGATCGAACCGTCAAGGTGGGCATAGCCCGCTCCTCCAGACATGATCACTCGATAAGGCAGTTTGACGTAGTCCGGGAGCGTGCGCCCCATGCCCATGGATGATTGCCACTCGACAAACTGCCGCCAGCAGGCCTGACTCCAATCAGGGCCTCCAAATTTGTCGTAAAGCAACGGGTACACCGGATTTCCCGTGAACCACGCCGCCTTTACCCCCCAAGGCAATGCCAGGAGCACCGCCGGGCCGACGAACCATGTGGCCATTTCAAGCAGTGCCCGCCGTCGGCCTCCGCCCCTGGGCAATTTGAGCAAATACCACGCCGCTATGGGCACAACCCCCAGAAACCCGCTCACCTTCACGCCAGCCATCATCCCGCAACTGATGCCCGAAAGCAGCAGACACACGCGCCGCTGCTCCGGCTCATCGATAGCGTGCAGCATGAACACGAACGCCGTCGCCATGAAGAAAGCCTGGATGATGTCGACGTAGGCGGTCGCCGCTTCCCGCAGGAGGACATGGTTGAACAGCATGAACAGCACAGCCAGGAAGCCGTACCAGGCTGACTTGCGAGCGCGCACTGACTCAAAGACCGCGATGGCCACAAAAACGGAGAAGACGCACTGGACCGAGTTGGCCAGCACGTAATCCTTCAGTAGCATCGCCAGCGCGAATACCATTTCGCCATTGAGCGGCCAGTTGGAATACACATTGAAGGGAATCCGGAAGAAGCCTCCATGAGCGATGTACAGCTTCGGGATGGTGAGGTGATAGACACCGGCATCGCCTTTGAGCTGGGGATCCATGCTGCAGATGGCGGCCACTGCAAGTGCCAGCAAGATTGGCAAGAGGCAGCCAGCCACCGCAGCAACCTCGGCAAATGAGCGCCTCTGCGGGAGTCGCGGACGGGGTCGCCGCAAGAATGGGGCTGCTCCCGCGGCTGACGCAAGGATGAGTGCCCCGACTGCAAGCAACGTAAGACACTGGCACGCGCACAGAAGGAAGATCGCGGCTACCCAAGACGTGGTTCCCAGACACAGACGCGCCAATCCCCTGAACGGCAGGCCAGTGATCTTGCGAAGAGCAGCCCGCTCAATGGCAAATCCCGGCAGCCACAGGACGCCAGCCAGGAGTGACATTGTGACGATCTGCACAAGTACGTTCGCCATGCCGATCTCCCCAAAGTCGGGGAATCATCCCGCCATCGCCGTCGTTCGCACCTGTTCAAGCACGCCCACCAGCTCGTCAACCTGCGCCGAACTGAACAGGCCATCCGGGCCACGTGGCGTGAGATCCGTGAAGGGCGACTCGTAGAGCAGCGACGCCTCCATCACCCCATGCTCAGTGAGGTGATTCACGATCAGATTCACGAACTCGATCTGGTTCGCGGCCAACGACTTTCCGGCCAGGAACACGCCCAAAGCCGCCTTAGCTGCCTCGCGGTCGAGTCCGACCAGCGAGCGCACGAAAAGTCCCAGGCCGTCCGACTTCTCTTTCGCCAGATTGATTTCGTCGGGACCGCCGATGCCAGCTTCGCGAAGGATGCGTTCCAGCTCGGTCAGATCCGCGGACGTGAGCGCGCGGTTCATGCGCAGCTTGTGGATGGCGACGTGATCCTTGTGGGCCAGCAGAAACGAGCGCGCCTTGGCGCGAAATCGCTCGAAATCGTCGCCAATCTTGAAGCCGGGCAATTCCACGTCGATTTGGGCGCCCAGCTCGTCCACGAAATCAGAATAGACCGGCTTGCGACTTTGCTTGTCGATGAACTGGACCAGGTCCCGCAATCGCCGGCGCACCCGCTCTAGCATAGGCGTGGTGACGTCCTGCCACCATTCGTCGGTCTGCACGTCCGCGATCAACTCCATCTGCTCGCGCACCATGGGGATGGCGGATTTCTCCTCCAGCAATCCCGCGATGGTTTTCACTTGGTCGCGCAGGCGCTCGAAGGCGTGCTCGGTTCGCAGGTGCGCCAGTTGCAGACTCAAGACAAGCAGGTCGAAGCGTTTGGCCTCCTCTGGCTCAGGCCCCAGCTCGGACGGCAAGCCCGCCACCTCCTGTGCCAGCTCGGTCAGAGCCTCGTCGGAAAGTTGCGTCCACGCCGCGGTCTGGGCGTACCTCTCGACCATGCGCCGCTTGGGCCGGACCACGAAGTTGTCCAGGTTCATGGCCGCCACTTCACTGTGCAGCAGCTCGGCGACAGCGATGCGTACCTCGGCATCGTTGCGGGGATCTCCCACCACGGCCTGCGGCCCATCGGCCAATCTGGTGCCGAGGCGAAGCTTCTTGTCCAACTCGCCGATGGTTTCCAGCCGTCGCTTGAACAGGCGTTTGCCCAGCGGTTCACCGGCCCCGCCGTCCACTGTCGCGGGGTTCTCGCCGAAAAACTCCAGATTTCCGCAGTAGTCGAAGATCTGGAAGTATTGCTTGTGCTTGCCCGGCCCGAACAGATCCGGACACAGTCGAGTGCCGCGCCCGAGCATCTGCCAGAATTTGGTCTTCGAGCGCACGACCTTGAAGAACACCAGATTGACCACCTCGGGAACGTCGATGCCCGTGTCGAGCATGTCCACCGAAAGCGCGAGGTGCGGCGCCTTGTCTTTGGCCGAAAAGTTGTCGATCAGGCTCTGCGCGTACTCGACCTTGAAGGTGATGACCCGGGCGAACTCGCCCCTGAAATGTGGGTAGTTGGCGTCGAAGCGTTCGGCGATGAAATCCGCGTGCGCCTGGTTCTTCGCGAAAAGTATCGTCTTGCCCAGCCGGTCCCCGCCCGCCACGGTCAGTCCCTGGGTCATCAGGTGCCTCAGTACTTTGTCAACCGTGTCCTTGTTGAAGAGCCACTTGTTGACCGCCTCGGACTCCACGCGGTCGGGGACCGTGCCGTCCTCGTCCCACTCCAGCTCATCCCACTGTTCTTTCTCCTCCTCGGACAAGTCGGCGTACTTGATGCCCTCGCGCTGGAATTTCAGCGGCACTGACACGGCCTTGGGCGGCACCAGAAACTTGTCTTTCACTGCTTCGTCCAGCCCATAAGCATCGGTGGGCACACCGTTCTCCAGGTCGAACAGCTTGTAGGTGTTGCGGTCCACGTCGTCCTTGGGCGTGGCGGTCAGGCCCACCAGCAGCGAGTCGAAGTAGTCGAAGATGGCGCTGTACTTCTGAAACACCGAGCGGTGGGCCTCGTCGATGACAACCAAGTCGAAGTGCCCGACCCCGAAACGTCGTTGGCCGCCATTCTGATCCTCTCGCGCTTCGTCGATCAGCCCCATCATCGTTGGATAGGTCGAGACATACACGCGCCCTTCGGCGTCCTTTTCGGTGACCAGGTTGACGGGTGGGGAGTCGGGCAGGAACCTCTTGAACGCGCCGACGGCCTGATTGACCAGCGCCACCCGGTCGGCCAGGAACAGCACGCGTTTGACCCAATTACAGCGCATGAGCAGGTCGCAAAGCGCGATCACCGTGCGCGTCTTGCCCGCGCCCGTGGCCATCACCACCAGCGCCTTGCGGTCGTGGTCGCGCTCGAAAGCGTCGCCGATGCGCCGAATGCTGCGTGTCTGGTAGTAGCGCTCGACGATGTTCTGGTTGATTGCGGCCCCGGCCAGCGATTTGCGGGTGGTGCGCCGCTGGATGAGCAGCTCCAGTTCGGCCTTCTTGTAGAAACCCTGCACCTGGCGCGGCGGATATTGCTTGTCGTCCCAGATCCAATGGTCGTAGCCGTTGGAATAGAAAATCACGGGCCGCTGGCCGAAGCGCTCCTCCAGGCAATCCGCGTACAGCTTCGCCTGCTGCCGTCCCACGCGCGCATCCCGCCGCGTGCGCTTGGCTTCGACCAAAGCCAGCGGCTTGCCGTCGTCGCCCCACAACACATAGTCGACGAAACCCTTGCCCTGGTTGTTGGGCATGCCGTCGACCTCGAACTCCCGGTCGCGCGGTTGATCGAGCTGCCAGCCGGCTTCCTTGAGCAGCAAGTCGATGAAGGCATCGCGCGTCTCGGCCTCGGAGTAGTCGTGCGTGTCCGTCCGCGCGTCGGCCTGCTTCTTGGCGTCGGCAACCTCGGCGCGCAGGCGAGTCAGCTCGGCATCGAGCGCCGCCTTGTCCGCCAGCACCGCCGACAGCTTCTCGTCGCGCTCGCGCAGCCCTGCTTCGAGCTTCTGCAATTGCTCGACGGTCTGCTTGGGCAGCGGCGCGAATTTGGGCAGCGCGATTGTGTCGAACACGAACCCCGCGGCTGGCTTGGCCCCGCGCGCGTACGAACGCGCCAGCCAGTACGCGAAATGGAACAGCTCGCGCACGGCGGTCACCGCATCCGACGGCTGAATCGGCCGATGACTGTGCACCGCCTGATTGCCAAGCGTGTTGATAAGCCGCGCCTTGCTGAATACCGCTTCGCCCGCCGTGGCCTTGAAGGTCGGCTCGTGGATGAGCGCGCTCAGATTGTCCTGATAGGGCAGGCGCAAAGCCGAGTCGTGCTTGTACATCCACGCCACCGCCAGCTCCAGCGTGCGCCGGGCATAGAAGCAAGCCGTGCGCGGATCGGGATACACCGCTGACGCAGCCTTCACGGCGGACTCGTGGATGTCAGGCCACTCGGCTTTGAGGAAGTCGAAGAGGGTGCTCACGGTGTCACCCCTTTGCACAATTCATCGGGCGATAGCTCGTTCTTCTTCACCAGGTCCACGACAGTCGTCGCTTGCTTCTCGGCGATCAGGGTCAGCCGATCCACGGCGGTTTCTGGCTTCTTCTGCTGGACGGCGAGAACCCAGACCTTGGCCGTGCTGGGTGTCATCTGGTGACAGATATGTTCCAGGTGACAGAGGAGCAACCCGGTCGAACGAATCGGGTTGTGTCCCTGTCCCTTGACGACGACGAGCGTCAGCCCCGTCTGCGACAGAACGGTCATCTCCTTCGCAAGCGCCAGCATCTTGTCGTCGTTCGTGATCAGGCCATCCCACCGGCGTTGGTCGACGTGCAGCTCGCGCAGCAACTGCCAGTCAAACACGTGGGTGAGTTCAGGCCGGATGCGGCGAACCGGGACGAGTTCGGCGCCCTCGATGTACTGAGAAAGTGCGTCGACGATGGGTTCGGGGAAATTCTGGTCCAGCGCGAACAGCCGACGGGAATGCGCGGGCATCACGCCGCCTGTTTGAGCTTCAGGTTCTGATCGAGTTCCTGCTCCAGAGCGATCGCGTCCGCGACCTGTGCTTCGTTGAGGTACGGGTAAAGCTGAATGATCCGCTTGGTGTCCAGACCATCGTTCGCCAGCGCAGCGATCACGGTCGTCTCCACGCGCGTGCCCGCGACATGCGGCGATCCACTCAGTTTGCCTGGGACGATACGAAGTTCTGGCTTGGGTCGCACCAGGTCGGGGCCCTTCAACCCTTCCATGGAGGTAAAAGGCGCCACGAGATTGAGCAGCTCACCCCGCGCAAGCTGCCCCTGAAGATCCTGCAACCCGGTGGGCAAATCCAGGTACAAGGTTCCGTCGGGAACCACGAACAAACTGGATTTCCCTTCGCTCCACACAGGGAGGTCGAGAGCCCGCAGTTGCTCCAGAGCACGCCTGACCGCTGGCATGCCCACACCCGGAATCTCCGCGCCAGCTTCCAAGGTCTTCTGCCGGCGCAGCCAGTAGATGACCCGCAACCCCATCAGGTCCGAGTACGACCACAGCTTCACCTTGGTCGGGGAAACGCTAGGACCAAAGATTCCGTGCCGGTCCCACCAGTGGATCGTGGACAGCGGCACGCCGGAAAGCGCCGAAGTGCGCCTGGCCGTATATGCACCGGTGCCTGTCATGAGCAAACCTTATCCTAGTATATCCCGAGTCAAGCAAGCAAACCGAGACAAGTTGGCTCGCCGCAAAACCCTAGACAGAATTGGACTCAATTTGTTCGCCGTCTGAAGACGATTGCTATTCCCTTGCCCGATGTGATCAACCCAGGCTCCCAAACACCTCTGAGCGAACGAACGGCGAATGGAACCGCTCCGGGCATAAGGACCCCGGGTTCGCTTCAGAGGACGTTGGGTGCGCGGGTTTCAAGTCTCTCCTGATACCAATTCCCTTGCCCAATGTGATCGACCCGGGCCCCCCAAACGCCTCTGAGCGAACGAACGGCGAATGGAACCGCTCCGGGCATAAGGACCCCAGGTTCGCTTCAGAGGACGTTGGGTACACGGGTTTCAAATCTCTCCTGATACCTGCAGCTCAAGAATCTCAATTTGCTTTTGTAGTATCTTGATATCCAGCGCTGAAAGATGGACAGGTACCGCCAATGTCGCCCGTTTACCGCCAGACAGCGCGATGACGAATCTCTGCTCGTCAACTGACGGATCCGGCGAAATCGACTTGACCGTATCCGTCGTTGCAGGTTCATGTTCTCGCTGCGATTCACGCCCATTCCTGCTCGACGATGACCGAGGGGCTATGGTTTTCGTCGGGTCCTTTTGATACGCGATGTAGTCACCTATGGTTGACTTTGCGCGCGAAAGATACGTGCTAGTTGTCCCTGGATTCGCCTGATTCTTTGTTGCCCATCGCTTTGCAAGGCTGGCTATGTTATCAAGAGCCCACTGGGCATCCTTGGGCTCCTCGGCGCCAACTACAGACAACATTTGCTCAACGGCCGTACTTCTAAGCCTGGCCGATGCTCCACCGTAAATGCCGCGCTGACCCATAACACGGATCCAGTCTTTGATCTTCTGCAACAGTGCAATGTCTTCCATGAGCGTAACATTACACGATTGCGAATCGAGAATCAAGCTAATACTTTGAGAACATGTAACATGCTGGAATGATGCATGTTTCTTCGGCGATCCTCCCGTGCCAATCTATACAAAACGATGGACGGTTCTGCGTGTTCTTGAACTCGGTAACGTTGGATCGACCGACGTGGCTTGGCCCACATCGCAATATCTGTCACAGCTTCACGTCACAGCTTGTCGCAGCTCCGTGGAGAGAGTCGCCGCCTCCAGAAACCCGCGCGCCCGCTCGATGGCCGTCAGGCCAGAGGTGATGGCGTTGGTGATGGTAAAACGCGGGGCGAAGTCGGTCATGTCACAATTCTCCACGGAAAGCGCGGTGCTGGAGCGAGGCGAAGAGCGCGTCGAGCTTGGCGAGCGAGGCGCGGTGGGCGGATTTCAGTTTGTCGACGGCGGCGACCTGGCCAACGAAGGTTCGCTGGAGACTGACCGGCGGGACATTGATTAGAAAACCGGTCACATCCTGCTGATTGATACTGGATTGATTTACGGCGTTCTTGGCCGACGTCAGAATCTGGCGCTTGACGAATTGGGTCTGCAGGAACTCGACAACGTACTTTGGATCGACTTGGTCGCGATCAACACTGAAGCGCATCATGTTGGACTCGAATATGGTTGGCTCATCCAGATCTGGAATGAGAGCGCTCTTTCCAAGATACTCCATGCTGTTCACACGGTTCACCACCACGTCGCCGCTGCACAACCCGTAGAGCTGTCGCTCGCTCTCACTGATCCGAACCCGTTTGAGCGTCGCCAGGTCGGTGACAGCGCCATCGTAGAAAGCGTCGATGCGTAAGATGCGAGTTCCCGTACCGTAGTCGGATGCGGGTTTGTAGATCCCGTTTTGCGGTCCCTCGGCGATGACGTTGCCAAGCGCGCTTCTCGCCCACTTCTTCGGATTCGTGGCAGGGTCGCCGAAGAGGTCTAGGAAGATGGATTGGGTGAGGGTGTCGAGTTGGGCGAGGGCGGCGCGGCGCTTGGCCCGCAGTGCCTCCGCCCGGTCCAGCACCTCCGCAATCCGCCGCTGTTCGGGCAAGGGAGGAACGGGAACCAGAATCTCGGATGCTCCTGCCTTGGTGAGCTTGCCGCGAGTCGTGCCCGTAACAAATGGTCTTACGTCGTAGTTCTCAAGAACACGGCACAGGAACGCGAGATCAATACCGGGTTTCGCTCGCAGAACATGAGCATGATTGTTCACCCAAGTCTTGCCGGAGATTCGATAAGCAATTCCTCGTTCGGGCTCGTCGAAATGGCCACCATCCTCTGCAAGCAACACCAATGGTTCGTCGAATATGAATTCGTCGATCATGCCCTGCGGGCCATTCGCGCCGTAGTAAGGGAAGGGTCCAACTCGGCGATCGGACTCGGTGACGGGCCTGCGCATGTTATCGAGGAACTCGGCGACATCACCAAGCTGTCTCGTTGGATACACGTCACCGAGGGAATTGCGACTGATCACCGAATCATCCCCTCCAGCTCCTTCATCCCCTTCTGAATTTCCGTCTCCAGCTTCGCCAGCTCGGCCAGAATCTCCTTTGGCGCCCGGTGCTCAACCTCCTCGTGCACCACTTCCTTGTAGCGGTTGAGGCTTAGGTCATAGCCTTGGGCTGCTATGTCGGCCTTGGGCACGCAGAAGCTTTGCGCGGTTCGCGGGCGTTTGCGTTCGCTGCTGTCGCGCTTTTGCCAGCGGGCGAGGACGTCGGGGAGGTTGTTCTTGTCGTGCTCGTCTTTCCCGAGCGCGGCCTTGGGCACGGGGCCGAGTTTGTCGTCGGACAAAAGCGGGGTGCGCTTGTCGTCCAGGCTCCAGCCGTCGGCGGCGACATCGTAGAACCAGACGCGATCGGTGCCGCCGGAATTGGTCTTGGTGAAAAGCAAGATCGCGGTGGACACGCCGGCGTAGGGCTTGAACACGCCCCCGGGCAGCGACACCACGCCGTCCAGCTTCTGCTCTTCGACCAGCATGCGGCGCAATTCCTTGTGCGCGTTGCTCGATCCGAAGAGCACGCCGTCGGGCACGATGACCGCCGCGCGGCCACCGGGCTTGAGCAGGCGCAGGAAGAGCGCCAGAAAGAGCAGCTCGGTCTTCTTGGTTTTGACGATGGCCAGGAGATCCTTGGCGGTGTTCTCGTAGTCCAGGCTGCCGGCAAAAGGTGGATTGGCCAGGACCAAGGTGTACGCCTCTTCGTCACCGGCGTGATCCTGCGCCAGCGAATCGCGGTAGCGGATGTCGGGGTTGTCCACGCCGTGCAGAAGCATGTTCATGCTGCCGATGCGCAACATGGTGTTGTCGAAATCGAAGCCGTGGAACATGGCCTGGTGGAAGTGCTTGCGCAGCTTGCTGTCGTGCAAGAGGCTGGGCTGTCGCTCGCGCAGGAATTCGCCGGCCGCGACCAGAAAGCCGGCGGTGCCGCAGGCCGGGTCGCAGATCAAATCGGTGGGCTGCGGCGCGGTCATCTCGACCATGAGGCGAATGATGTGGCGGGGCGTGCGGAACTGGCCGTTCTGCCCGGCGCTGGCGATCTTGCCCAGCATGTACTCGTAGAGATCGCCCTTGGTGTCGCGATCCTCCATGGGCACGTCGTCGAGCAGATCCACCACCTTGGCCAGCAGCGCCGCCGTGGGGATAGTGAAACGCGCGTCCTTCATGTGGTGGCCGTAGGTCGAGCCGTCGCCGCCCAGGTCGCGCAAGAACGGAAAGACGTGCTCGCCGATGACCTTGTACATCTCGGCCGGGGCGAAGTTCTTGAACTTGCTCCAGCGAAAGTCCTCGTACGGACGCCCGCCATCCTTGCCTTTCCCATCTTTACCCTTGGGAAACACCCGCCGCTCCATCGGCTGCTTCAGCCGCGCGGCCTTGTTTTCTTCCAGGGTGTGCAGGTCATCCAGCCGGCGCAGGAAGAGCAGGTAGGTGATCTGCTCGATGACCTCCAGCGGGTTGGCGATGCCGCCGGCCCAGAAGGCATTCCAGACGGCATCGATCTTGCTCTTGATTTCGCCGGTCATCATGTCGGGTGTTGTCCTCGCTGTGATTGTACAGGCGCCGGACCCGAACGGGTAAACTCTGGCGCATGTCTCTGCTAGCTGCAGAGGGTCGTGGCCCTGGCCGGACATCTCGCGACGTCCCCCTGGCGCTCCCCAGGTCAATGCGCCATAATGGACATAATGTCCAAGATGGCTAGGAAGACAACGGCCGCGGTTGAGCAGGTGAGTGTCGCGGGCGCCAGGAACCGCCTGTCGGAACTGCTCGGTCGCGTGGCATACGGGGGTGCCAATGTGCTGATCACCCGCCGTGGTAGACCGATGGCCAGGCTGGTCCCTCCCGAATCCGTTGACGAGGGCCATGGCCTGGCGGACGTCACGGGTTGGCTGGACGACACACACCCGTTCATCGCTGGCGTCGAGGAGATTGTATCTGCTCGTCCGCGCCATCTTCCCCGCGCGCTGAAACGTCCGGCGCGAGGTCACTGAATCCATGCCCCGTTACCTGTTGGACACCAATGTTCTGTCCGAGGTCGTCAAGAAACGACCAGCGGCAGCCGTGCTCCGACACTTGCGTGAGGCTCCCCAGAACGCGCTGTACACCTCGGTCGTCTCGGTCATGGAGATGCGCTTCGGCGCGGTCAGGAGCGCCGCGGGTTCCGTTTTGTGGGAGCGAATCCGGAGGGACGTTCTTGCGCGTGTGAAGATCCTTCCGCTGGGTGAAGACGAGGCGAGCCGCGCGGGCGAGATCCTGGCGGACCTCGAACTGCGCGGGGCCTCCGTCGGAATCGAGGACGTGATGATTGGCGCGACAGCCCTGGTCGGCGGTTTGGTGGTGGTCACGCGGAACGTGAAACACCTGGGTCGGATTCGGGGACTCGTCGTCGAGAACTGGTGGGAGGAATAGGGCACCGACCAGCAAGCCCGGATGCTATGTTCGGACCATGAGTTGGCCAGGCGCGCGCGCGCAACCGCGGTTCACGCGCGCGGCGCGCGGCCGGCTGGTCTTGCTTGCCTTCGCGCTCGCCCTGGTGGCGTCGACATCGCTTCGAGCTGAGGACGCGGGCACCGCCAGGGTCGAAGTGAGCACGCCCGCAGCCTTGCGTGAAGGAATTGAGCGGCTGGTGGCTGATGCCCTTGCGCAGGGAAAACTCCCTGGCTGCGTCGTCGCGATCGGCCGACAGAGTGGCATTGTCTTCCTACACGCCTTTGGTTTTCGTTCCGTCGTGCCCGAGAAAGAGCCGATGACCGTCGACACTGTCTTCGATCTCGCCTCGCTGACCAAGCCCATCGCCACTGCGACGTCGCTCATGGTTCTGGCCGACCAGGGCAAGATCGATCTCGACGATCCAGCGTCCCGCTATGTCCCGGAATTCGCAGCCCGCGGCAAGCGGGCCATCACCATTCGCCAACTTCTCACTCATGTCTCGGGACTGCCGTCCGAGACGGCCCTCGACGACTACGAGCACGGGCGCGCCGAGGCCATTCGGCGCATCGCTGCTCTGCCTCCCAAGGCAGCGCCGGGTACGCGCTTCATTTATTCGGACATTGGCTTCCTCATCCTCGATGAAGTTGTCCGGCGGGTTGCGGGCACGGATCTCGCCAGCTTTGCGGAGACCGCCGTGTTTCGACCGCTCGGCATGAAACAGACCGGCTTCCTGCCGTCATCCGCAGATCGCACCCGCATCGCCCCGACCGAGCAGCGCAAGGGTGCCTGGATTCGCGGCGAGGTCCACGATCCGCGGGCTTTTCGTCTGGGCGGCGTGGCCGGAAACGCGGGACTCTTTTCCACCGCCCAGGACCTGGCCCGCTACGCACGCATGCTGCTCGGTTCCGGGGCGCTTGAAGGCGTTCGTGTTCTCTCGGCCGGCGCCATGGCAAGGATGCTCGCTCCGCACGACGTGCCTGGCGGAATTCGTGCGCTTGGCTGGGACATGCAAAGCGCGTATTCGAACAACCGCGGGACTTCGCTCTCGCGTCGGGCGGTCGGGCACGGCGGCTACACCGGGACCTCGCTTTGGATCGACCCCGAGCAAGACCTGTTCGTGATCTTTCTCAGCAATCGCGTACACCCCGACGGCAAGGGCTCGATCAACGCCCTGGCCGGCGCGATTGGCACCCTCGCCGGGGCGACCCTCGGGCGCGCGGTGAGCGAGCCGCCGTCTACCGCCGGCCCTCTGGCTGTGGGAATCGACGCCCTGATTGCCGAGAATTTCGCCCCTGTGCGCGGCCTGCGCTTGGCCCTGCTCACCAACGACAGCGCCCGCACGCGCGACGGCGTCCGCACCACGGACGTGCTCGTCGCGCGCCGCGATCTCGCGCTGGTGGCCCTGCTCAGCCCCGAGCATGGTCTGTCGGCCAGCCACGACGAATTCATCGATGACGGCATTGATGCCAAGACCAAGCTCCCTGTCTTCAGCCTCTATGGCGGATCACGTGCGTCGAGCAAGGCTCCGACGGGCGCGCGGCCAGTTACGTTGCCGCCCGACATCGACGCAGTGGTGGTCGATCTGCCCGACGTGGGAGCGCGCTTCTTCACCTACGCCTCGACCGTGCACGCGACGCTGAGAGCGGCTGCGCAGCGCGGGCTGCGGGTCATCGTGCTGGATCGACCCAACCCCATCAATGCCACAGACCTGGCCGGCCCCATGCTCAAGCCCAGCGAACAGTCGGCTGTGAATCACCACTCGCTGCCGGTTCGGCATGGCATGACCATGGGCGAATTGGCCGAAATGATGAACGCCGACGAGCATCTGGGTGCGCGCCTGGAAATCGTGCGCATGCCTCGCTACGACCGAAAAGTCTACTTCGACGAAACTGGACTGACATGGCGGCCGCCTTCGCCGAACCTGCGCAGCGTGGATGAGGCCGTGCTCTATCCCGGCGTCGCCCTGCTGGAAGCGACGAATGTTTCGGTCGGCCGGGGCACCGACACGCCCTTTGAAGTTGTGGGCGCCCCCTGGATCGACGGCCCACGCCTCGCCGCCGAACTGGCGCGCGCGCAGCTGGCCGGCGTCTCATTCCAAGCCACGACCTTCACGCCGCAGGCTAATCCACACAACGGAGCGCTTTGCCAGGGCGTTCGTTTGCACGTCGACGATCGCGCAAGCTTCGAGCCGGTGCGAACCGGCATCGCAATCGCCATCGCCTTGCGCCAGCTCTATCGCGAGCAATGGAATGCGGCCCGTTTGCACAGGATGATTGGCGATCCCGTGGTGACTGCGGCCATTCTCAAGCCCAGCCGCCTCGCCGAGGTCGAGTCGCTCTTCAAAGACGACCTCGACGCCTTCCGCGCCAAGCGACAGAAGTATCTGCTCTATCCACCTTGACAGGTCATCGCTACCGCAACACCGCGACCCGCTCGCCGAATACCTGTTCCAGCTTGGCCAGCAGCTCGTCGGCGGCGGCGACTTTGAATTCGTCGCCCAAGTCGAGCACGGTTTCGCTGCGCTGGGGAATTTCTAAACGCAGGCGCGTGTGGCACGGGCCGGGGAATTGGCGCAGTAGTTTTTGTAGCGTCGCCATTTGCTCGTCAGTGACCAGGTCGGCATTGAGGCGGATCTCCATCAGGCTGCTGCGCTCCGCGCGGATGGAAGACAGCAGCTTGGCGTCCATGAAACGCAGCCGCTCGCGCGCGCTCTCGCCTTCGCCAAAGGGCGCGTCCACTGTGCCATTGATCAACAAGGGCTCGCCGCTGGTCAGCACCTCGCGATAGTCATTGAGCTTGGCCGAGGCCACGTGGAACTCGATTGTGCCGAACTGATCTTCCAGCTTGAAGAAGGCGTACTTGCCGGTGCCGTTCTTGATCACGCGCTCTTGGTACTCGGCCACCACTCCGCCCAGAATGACCTCGGCGCGCGGGCCCCGCTCAGTGCAATTGGTGGTAATGGCATTGGCAAATCGTTTCAGTTCGCCAGGCACGACCGTGAAATCGGCGCCGGATTCGTTGACGTCAGGCCGCAAGACGCTGATGCCCTGCGCGCGCCTCGGCGATGAATTTCACCACCTCGTCGGTCTTGTCCTTGCCGCAGGTGAGCAGGCCGGCGAAGAACTCCACGCGATAGTGGTACTTGAGATAGGCAGTTTGGTAGGTGAGCAGACCGTACGCCGCCGAGTGGCTGCGGTTGAAGCCGTAGCGGACAAACTTCTGAACGCCCTTTCCCGATTTGTACTATGATGCCCGCGATTTCGATCGCGGAGGGGTGCCATGCGTGATGTTCGCGCTTTCGGATCCGCTGTTTCCATTGCTCTTTGCTTGGTGGTTGGCTGCGCCAAGGCGCCGTCGCCAGCGGGCTCAGGGGGAACGATTGGGCCAACCGGCACGGGTGGCAGGGGCAGCGGTGGCGCCACGGGCGCGGGTGGCGCGGTTGTCGACGCGAGTCTCGACGCGGCCACGGGATGCGGCCTTGTCGGAGCACCGACCGGCGTGCTGGGCAGCCAGACCATCACGGTCGGGAGCCAGGCAAGGACCTACGTGCTCTCCGTTCCGAGGAGCTACGATCCCAATACTCCCTTGCCCCTGGTATTCGGCTGGCACGGTCACGGTGCCACGGGAGCCTTCGCGCGCCAGGTGTTCAGCATCGAGCCCGCGGCAGCGGGTGGCGCGATCTTCGTGTATCCGGATGGCCTAGGCGCCGCTGGCGCTACGGACTGGGATTATGCCGCGACCGGTCGCGACGTGGAGCTCTTCGATACGCTGGTTGACTACCTGACCAGCACCTACTGTGTCGACCGCGCCCGCATTTTCAGCACCGGCCTGAGCGCCGGCGCCTACTTCACCAACGACCTTGGTTGCTTGCGCGGCAACGTGCTGCGTGCCATTGCGCCAGTGGCCGGAGGACCGGTCAATCCCAGCAATTGCGTTGGGAACGTGGGCGCCTGGGTCGCCCACGCTTCTAACGACCCGCTCGTGGACTTCACCACAGGCGGCATCGCCACGCGCGACTTCTGGATCGCCAGGAACGGCTGCTCGACGACGCTGGCGCCGGTCGTTGTCAGCCCGGCGGACTGCGTGGAGTACCAAGGTTGCCAACCCGATCTGCCCGTGGTCTGGTGCGTACACACCGAAGGGCACAGCTGGCCGAGCACGGCCAACTGCTACGACGGTGGCGTGTGCTTCGACGCCGGCCCTGCGATTTGGACGTTCTTCGCGCGCTTCCGGTAGCGTACACCGAATCCCGTCGACGGTGCTAGCGATAGAACGTCAACCCGTAGATGCAGAAGTCGAACGGAATAGCAGGGCCGCTGGGACGGTCCTGCGCGACCACGAAATCAGCGAATGCCAGGGTTTTCGGGGTCGACCACGCTTTCATTAGCGCCGCCATAGTAGGGGTTGGCAAGGAAGCTGCTCCACGGAGCCCGGACGAGCTGCCACCCTCCAACCAGGGTGGTCAGCTCGCTGCCCTCGGCGCCGAAGAGAGGCCCCGTACCCTCGGACGCGGCCGCGACGCTGAAGGAAACTCCGGCGGTCGCTCCAGCGCATGCGTGGATACTTGTGGTGTCAGTCGGGTCGCACTTCCCTCCGCCACGGAGCTGGTTCTTGTCGACCAGCGCGACTTCGAAGCTGGACGCAACCGCTGCAGCGGTATCCGGAGAAACCCACAGCCAGAACTGGATACCAGCGTAATCGCTGGCATCGATAAGCGCCGGGGCTGGCACGATGGTGCCAGCATCCGACAAGTATGGGCCTCCAACAGGTACTGCGCCGGACCACGCAAGCACCAACTGCATCTCGGCTCCGCCGTATTGCGACGTTCCCGTCTGCCCAGCAACGCACATGGCTTGCGCGCCAGGTGCCACACCGGCATCTCCGGTTGCCCCAGGGAATCCAGCGGGCAGCGGGCTATAAAGAGATTGGCAATCACTTCCGCAGTTCGAGGCTATCGACGGGTCCACAGTCGGGATGGTGAGCGTCCCGTCGGAAATTGCGTACCAAGTACCCTTCGTGCCACAGGGCGGCGGCGTCAGGCTGATGCTCGATCCGCTCATGTCGTCGATGAGCGCTCCCGTCGCGGGTCCGGTGCAGAAGGTTACCGTTTCGCCTCCATCCTCGGCGCCGCCGTCCAGCGCGGGGACGTCAGACTTGGGCAGGAAGCTGAGCTCGTAGACGCAGAAGTCGAAGGGAACTGCAGGTCCGCTCGTATTGTCTTGTTCGACCCATAACTCGACCGCCCCCAGAGTTCTGGGATCGACTTTCGCCTCGTTCGCCCCACCCCAATAGGGATTCGTAGTGAAACTGCTCCAGGGCGCCCAGACATGCTGCCAGCCGCCGGACAGCGCGGTCAGCTTGCTGCCATCGTCAGCGAAGAGCGCCCCCGAACCATGGTTTTAGGCCAGACTGGGGGAGACGGCGGCGGCGGCATAGCCGCAGGCGTTGGCCCCGCTGGAGTTCACATCGCATACGCCGCCCCCGGGGGTCTGGTTCCTGTCGAAGATCCCGACGAGGAGACTGGAACTAACCGACGCAGCGGTATCCGGAGAAACCCACAGCCAGAACTGAATACCGCCGTAATCGCTGGCATCGATAAGCGCCGGTACTGAGTCGGTCCCAGCAAGCACCAACTGCGTGCCGGCTCCGTCGTATTGCAACGTTCCCGTCTTCCCCGCAACGCACATGGCTTGCGCGCCGGGCGCCACGCCGGCATCTCCGGTTGCCCCAGGGAATCCAGCGGGCAGCGGGCTATAAAGAGATTGGCAATCACTTCCACTTCCGCAGTTCGGGTCCACAGTCGGGATGGTGAGCGTCCCGGTGGAAATTGCGTACCAAGTACCCTTCGTCCCACAGGACGGTGGCGTCAGGCTGATGCTCGATGCGCTCATGTCGTCGATGAGCGCTCCCGACGCGGGACCGGTACAGAAGTTCTCTGCTTCGCTTGCGTCCTCTGTCCTCTCTGGGCTTGCGTCCGCCACGATGGGCGACTTAGGCGACGACGCGCACCCAACGAGCAAGCTCGAGATCATTTCCGCCGTCGCCCAACCAACCATCACGGCAACGGTATGCTCTGCACACATTCGCTTCATGGGTCACTCCTTGTTGTCCTCATCGAACACACCCAACCATGTTGTCGAAGCGTCCGCGCCTCCAGACGCGGTTCCTGCCTACGATGATGCCGACCGAGAACACTACACTCTTGGCGCTCCACATTCCAGCACCTCGAGCCCAGCCGAAGCCGGTGGCGTTGACGTTCACCGAAGCCAGGCTCTTTGGGTACGCCTCGGGGACAAGGTGCGGCGTACACTGGGACATCCAATGAAGGGTCTCGCGGATTCCATCCTGATGAGAGCACTTTCCACCTGACCGGTGACGCGGAAACACGTGTACCCTGGATGAGAGGCCAGGGACAGCTCTCGGAGGCAATCATGAGAGTCAGCGAATCTGCCATCGCCTGGACAGGGGCATGGCCCTTTCGAACGGGGTTTTTCTGCGTCGGAGAACCCTTCCTCCGCCGCCACGCCCACGGATCTGCCAGACCGGGTCCGCGAGGTGGATCTGACCGCCGGCAGAGCATCTTGAAGGGGATGTGCAGAGCACACGACACAGTTTATCGCATCTGCGCCCCGCTGAGGCGCCAGTCACTGGGGAACAATCGTCGGCAGGTGCATCGCGCTCAGGGTCTTTCTGGCGATGGCCTCTGTCCTGATCAGTCCGATCAGACGGAGCGGGGCTTTGCACCTGGTAAGATCTCGCTCCCGGAGGTGCGTGACCGGACATTCGGCCACGGCCACGACCTCCGCCTGCTTGGCCGCCCTCCCCTAGCGCAACACCGCCACCCGCTCGCCGAATACCTGTTCCAGCTTGGCCAGCAGCTCGTCGGCGGCGGCGACTTTGAATTCGTCGCCCAGGTCGAGCACGGTTTCGCTGCGCTGGGGAATTTCCAGGCGCAGGCGCGTGTGGCACGGGCCGGGGAATTGGCGCAGTAGTTTTTGTAGCGTCGCCATTTGCTCGTCAGTGACCAGGTCGGCATTGAGGCGGATCTCCATCAAACTGCTGCGCTCCGCGCGGATGGAAGACAGCAGCTTGGCGTCCATGAAGCGCAGCCGCTCGCGCGCGCTCTCGCCTTCGCCAAAGGGCGCGTCCACTGTGCCATTGATCAACAAGGGCTCGCCGCTGGTCAGCACCTCGCGATAGTCATTGAGCTTGGCCGAGGCCACATGGAACTCGATTGTGCCGAACTGATCTTCCAGCTTGAAGAAGGCGTACTTGCCGGTGCCGTTCTTGATCACGCGCTCTTGATACTCGGCCACCACTCCGCCCAGAATGACCTCGGCGCGCGGGCCCCGCTCAGTGCAATTGGCGGTAATGGCATTGGCAAATCGTTTCAGTTCGCCGCCAAAGCGGTCCAATGGGTGTCCACTGATGTAGAAACCCAGGCTTTCCTTTTCAAAGGCGAGCACTTGCTTGGGCGTCCATTCCTCACCCTCGCCAAAGACGTCCTCGCTCGGCAGTGGTGTGGACGTCGTGCCGCCGCCGAACAGCGCCAGCAACGAGGTCTGCCCCGTGTCGCGTTCCTTCTGGGCCGCGGCCGCGCTCTCCTGTGCGGCATCCACGGCGGAAAACAGTTTGGCTCGGCTCACTCCTTTGCTGGCCGCAATTCCGTCAAAAGCCCCGGCCTTGATCAGCGCCTCCAGCACCTTGCGGTTCACCTTGCGGGTATCCACGCGGTGGCAAAAATCGGTGACCGACAGGAACGGGCCGCCTGTCTTGCGCGCCTCGGTGATGGTCTCGACTGCCCCCTCGCCCACGCCCTTGACCGCTGCCAAGCCAAAGCGAATCGCCTTACCCACCACGCGCTCATTCCTCGGCGCCACGCGCTTCTTGGCAGGCGCGGCCTTCTTCTTGCCCGACTTGGGCGCCTCCTCGACGGGCTTCTCCTCGGGCACGACCGTGAAATCCGCGCCGGATTCGTTGACGTCAGGCCGCAGGACGCTGATGCCTTGCGCGCGTGCCTCGGCGATGAATTTCACCACCTCGTCGGTCTTGTCCTTGCCGCAGGTGAGCAGGCCGGCGAAGAACTCCACGGGATAGTGGTACTTGAGATAGGCAGTTTGGTAGGTGAGCAGACCGTACGCCGCCGAGTGGCTGCGGTTGAAGCCGTAGCCCGCAAACTTCTCCATCAGCTCGAACACGCCCTCGGCGATCTTGGCATCGATGCTCTTGGCCGCGGCACCAGCCAGGAAGCAGGCTTTTTCCCCAGCCATGGCTTCGGCCTTCTTCTTGCCCATGGCGCGGCGGAGCAGGTCGGCCTGGCCCAGCGAATAGCCCGCCATGGCCGACGAGATCTGCATGACCTGCTCCTGGTACACGATGACCCCGTAGGTGTCCTTGAGAATGGGCTCCAGCACCGGGTGCGGGTACTCGACCTTCTTGCGCCCGTGCTTGCGCTCGACGAAGTCGTCCACCATGCCGCCCTCGATGGGGCCGGGCCGGTACAGCGCACCCGCGGCCACGATGTCCTCGAAGCAGTCGGGCTTCAATTTCTTGAGCAGGTCGCGAAAGCCCGACGATTCAAGCTGGAACACGCCGGTCACGTCGGCGGCGGAGATCATCTTGTAGACCTCGACGTCGTCGAGAGGGATTGCCGCTATGTCCAGAGGCGCTTCGCCGCGAGACTGGCGATCGGCATCGGCCAGGGCCACCGCGGTCTGAATCACGGTCAGGGTCTTGAGCCCGAGGAAGTCGAATTTGACCAAGCCCACCTTGGCCACGTCGTTCATGTCGAACTGGGTGGCGATCACGCCTTCCTCGGGCCGGAAGCACGGCACGTACTCCCACAACGGCTTTTCGCCGATGACCACGCCCGCCGCGTGGATGCCGGCGTGGCGGTTCAGCCCCTCCAGCTTCATGGCGATGTCCAGCAACTCGCGGTGCTCGCCCTCGTACAGTGCCTTGAGGCGCGGCTCCTTCTCGATGGCCTCCTTGATGGGCGGCGACTTGCCCTGCACCGGCTCGGGAATCAGCGTGGCCACCTTGTTCTGCTCGGCCACCGGCAAGCCCATGGCGCGGCCCACGTCGCGGATGCAGCTGCGCGCCTTCATCTGGTGCATGGTCACGATCTGGCCGACGTTGTTCTTGCCGTATTTCTGCGTGACGTACGCGATGACTTCGTCGCGCCGGTTCATGCAGAAGTCCACGTCGAAGTCCGGCATGGACACGCGTTCCGAGTTGAGGAAGCGCTCGAAGAGCAGCTTGTTGACGATGGGATCGATGTCGGTGATGCACACCGAATACGCCACCAGCGAGCCAGCGCCTGAGCCGCGCCCCGGCCCGACGGGAATTCCGTGCTCCTTGGCAAAACGGATGAAGTCCCACACGATGAGGAAGTAGCCGGAAAACGCCATCTTCTGGATGACGCCCAGCTCGAGCGCCAGGCGGGCCCGGTATTGATCCGGGTCCGCCGTCTGGCCGCGCGCGTGCAGCGCCTGCAGGCGTTTCTCCAGCCCCTTTTGCGCCAGTTCGGCCAGATAGCTTTCGGCATCGTAGCCCTCGGGCACCTGGAAGCGCGGCAGGTGGGTCTGGTCGAGATCGAAGGTCACGTTGCACGCCTCGGCGATGCGAGCCGCGCTTTCCAGCGCCTGGGGCACGTCGCGGAAGTGCATGGCCATCTCAGAGGGCGACTTCAGATAGTACGCGTCGGTGTCGTGGTGCATGCGCTTCTCGTCGCTGAGCGTGCGCCCCTGCTCCACGCACATCAGGACCTCTTGCGCGCGCGCATCCTGACGGTCCAGATAGTGACAGTCGTTGGTGGCGACCAGGGGAATCCCCGTTCGCGCCGACATGGCGATGAGCTCGGCGTTGACCTTCTCCTGGTCGGGCAATCCGTTGGACTGGATCTCCAGGAAGAAGTTTCCCTTGCCCAGGATGTCCTCGTATTCGCGCGCCACTGCCTCGGCAGGCCCGGATCCCGCGCGCATGATCGTCTGCGCCACCTCGCCGCCCAGGCACGCCGACAGGCCGATCAGACCCTCGCTGTGCGCGCGCAGCAGCTTCTTGTCGATGCGCGGGTTGTAGTAGAAACCTTCCAGGTAGGCCATCGAGTTGAGGTACGCGAGGTTCTTCCAACCCACGTTGTCCTTGGCCAGAAGCACCAGGTGATGGCTCTTGCGCTCGGTCTTCTCCAGCCGGTTCGGGGCGACATAGGTTTCGCAGCCCAGGATGGGCTTTACCCCGTGCTTCTTCGCCTTCTCGTAGAACTGCAGGGCGCCGAACAGGTTGCCATGGTCGGTCATGGCCACCTGTTTCATGCCGAGGGAAAGCAGGCGGGGAAACAGCTCGTCGAGGCGAATCGCCCCGTCCAGCAGGCTGTATTGCGTGTGCAGATGAAGGTGCGCGAACTCGCCCATTTTGCTCGCCCCGGTCTACTCGCCTTGGCCGGCAAGATCAACGACGCGAAGCTGTGGTACGATTTGGGCCCGGTCGATACCGATGGGTTCTTTCGCACAGGTTCTTGCTCGCGGGCGCTGGGCGCTGCTGGTCGCGTCGGCCGTGGCCTGCTCAAGTCGCGTTCTGCCGCCCCTGCCCGATGCGGCTGTCATCGAACCTTCCCACATCGAGGCCGCGTCAGACACGGTGGCCATCCCGCCCTTCGGAAGTCGGCAGCTGGTGTTCCATGTGCTGGGGCCGCAGGATCAAGCCGTGCCGGGCGCGGTCATGAACTTTGCCATCGTGGACGATCCCAACACGCCCGGCTCCGGGGGCGCGCGGCTCTCGTTTTCCAGTGCCATCACCGACGACGACGGCGCCGTCACCTTGCAAGTCATTGCTGGTCAGGGGCTTACCCAAGCGAAGCCATTGACATTCAATGTGCAGGCTTCGGTTGGCGACCTCGACCCCCTGCCCGTTCCGATCTTCGTCACGTCCGTCCCCCTTGCCAGCGTGGAGATCGTGCCCGTCATACTTGACCAATCATCCCCAGACACCGTCGCCAAGATACGCATCTACTTTTATGACGACACGTCCTGCAGCAACGTGTCCCTGGCACATCCCGCGTCTCCCATGCGGGGCGTGCGAACCGTGACCCCTGCGATTTTTTCCAGCGTCGTGACCAGTGGCGTCCACGCGGTCCTCGGTCAGGCCGTCGACGCCCAAGGCAACATGTTGAATGAGGGATGTACCGATGTGCTGGGCGCCAGCTTGTCCGCCGACCAAGTCATGCGCGTGCTGCTGCCGCTGGCGCGGCTCTACCCCTCGCCCGAGGGCACGTTTCTCGCTGTGTCCGAGTTTTCCTTCGCGCCGCCAGGAACAGCGTCAGCCCAGACAAAATGGGCCGACCTGTCGAGCAGCGCCTGCGACCCGGCGCGACTGTGGCTCGACTGCACCATCGATGCGCTCAGCGGCTCCAGCGCGGAGGATCCGCTTGACTGCCAGCCCGTGGATGGGGGCGAAGGGACGCTGGGCGCGTTGCTCTCCGCCAGCCGGGCTGTGGACAGTGGGTCTTCGGCCTGCGCGGATTCGCTCGATGCTTCGGGAAACCCCAGCCTGGATGCAAAAGTCCACGCCCTGTTCGCCGGCGCCTCACTCGATGCTTTGCAACTGGCAGCGCTACCCACCGAACTCGGCCAGGATTTGACCGGTCTGACGGTTCAGTCGACGCTGACAGTGACCGCCACCGGGGCCACCGATGGGTTCAACATCAACCACGAACTCACCGCCCTGGCTCTCCCCGACGCCACCATCCATTCCCCGATCCCCATGTCGGCCCTGGCCTCCCCTGCACCGGTGGCCGAGTTCGCGACCGGCGTGTCGCTGGCCGGTGTGCTGAATATCAGCACGCCGCCTGCTCAGCCTCACGGGTTCACGCTGGAACTGGGGGCGGCCGCCCGTTCGACCTTCGCCACATACAGCCTGAAACCCCGCTTGGGTGAGGCCGACGTCACTGCCTTCATCGAAGCCCTGATGAACTTGGCCACGCTCGATGACGGCGGAACGGTGCTGCACGGCTGCGACGCCTTGGATTCGCTGCTGTGTGCCGAAGCCGCGCAGACCCCGGGCTGCGTGCGCGACGCCTGCATCCTAGGGCTCGAAGCTCTCGAGCAACGCCTGGACACGAGCTTCTCCGCGCTCGACGGACAGGGCCTCGACTTCTTCCTGTCCGGCTCAGCCCCAATTGTGGATCGCGATGGTGACGGCCATGCGGATGCTCTAGGCAGCACCTCCGACGCCTTGACCGGGCCCGGCGTGTGGTCGGCCATCTTCAAGAGCAGCGCAGGCACCGCGAGCGTCTACGGCACATGGACGGCAGAAGCCGCGCCCGCCCCCAGTCCATGACTGGCGCCCATGAGGTGGGCAGGCAATGACGCAATCCGGCTGTGTTTCATGACACCGTTTTCCAGGCGGCAGCGACGGCCGCCCAGGCACAGGAAAGCATCGGGTGGGGGCCACAATCGCAACCTACGGGTCCGCGGCAGATTCAGGTATAATGGTCGCCAGTACCCAGCGCACCCGTTCCACGAGCCTCATCAAGAAGGATCTCAAGCAAAGCCGGCCCAACCTCTTTCGAGCTTCGGTAAGAGCCATGAAACATTCGCGCTTGTCGTTTTCCCTCTCACGTTCGCTTTCCCTCTTGGTGTGCAGCCTGACGCTTTTCGGCGCCACGGCCGTGCGTGCGGCAGAGTGCCCGACCAGTTCGCCGGATCGGACTGACGAGCGGCGGGCCTTGGCCAAGGAGTGGTTCGCGCGGGCCGAGGCAGCCGAAAACGCCGGCAACGACGTCGAGGCCGTGAAGGACTATGCCTGTTCCATGAAAATGGTGGCCCACGCCTTCACCGCCTACAACCTGGGACGCGTGGCCGAACGCTCCGGCGACCTCGAGCTGGCCCTCAGGTCATTCAAGGCCTATCTGACCTTGAAGGCCGACGCCCAGGACAAAGACGAGGTGCAGGCCAAAATCACCGAGCTGGAAACGAAGATCAATCAGGTCAAAGAGTCCATCGTCGGCGGAGAGCCGGCTGCCACCACCGAACCTGCCACAGGCGAGGAGAAGCCCGAGGTTGCCGCGGAGCCGGAGCCACCCAAGGAGAAGGTGGAGAAGCCGCTGCCCATCGAGCCGCCGCCTCACGTGACCCAGCCGGTCCCCGAGGCACGAAGCTCCAGCCACGTCGTCGAGTGGGTGGTGGGCGGCGCGGCTGTGGCGATCTTCGCCGCGGCGTGGATCCCGAACGTCATGGCCCGCAGTGATATGAACAAGGCCAACTCCACAACCGACGTCAACGCGGCGAATTCCTCTTGGAACAGCGCCAAGACCGAAGCGTACACGTCGTATGCCTTGTTCGGCATCGCCGGCGCGGCGGCCGCGGTCGAGGCCGTTCTGCTCTATCGCCTCTACTCCAGCGGCGGCAGCAGCTCGTCCGACGACACTTCGGTGGGCATGGGCTGGACGCCCGGCGGCTTGACCCTAAGCGCGCGCGGCCGGTTCTAGTTACCTATTTCACCACAGAGGCCACAGAGTCGGACCGGAAGGAAGACGAGGGGGTGCATTCCTGTTCTGTCCGAACCCTTTCTTCTTTCCGGCCTCTGCCGGACCGCGGGTCGCGGCTGGCGCGGGCGTGAGCGTGAGCGAGTTCGTGGGCGGTACGCGGAAGGACGGATCGCGTGAGCGCGACGGGCGATACGCGGACTGCTCACACGCCCGGCCCACGCTTTGCGCCTCCCGCGTGCCCCACACGAACACGCTCGCGCCCTCGCTCACGCGCCCCGCTCGCCGCGCCCCGGGCTGCCCAGCGGCCCCGAAATTTCCGACACGCTGTCGTAGCTAGCTCCAATGGTGCCGAACGCTGAACGCGAGAGGCTGCTGGCGCATGCGCGCGCTTTGGTGGGCGTGACTTTGGCCGAGCTGGCCGATGGGCTGGGCTTGCCGGTTCCGACGGGCCGGGTGCGCACCAAGGGCTGGTCAGGGCAGATCATCGAGCGCGAGCTGGGGGCAGGCGACGGCGGCGGTCGCGGCCAGGACTTCGCGGAGCTGGGCATCGAACTCAAGACCGTGCCAGTGGACCGCGACTTGGTCCCGCGCGAGTCGACCGCCGTGTGCCAGATCGATCCCATCGTGATCGCCGGCGAATCCTGGGAGACGAGCTATCTGCGCCAAAAACTCAGTCAGGTGCTGTGGGTGGGGCTGGAGGTTTCCGACGATCAGGGCTCAGTCGGCGATCGTCGGGTCGTGGCGGTGCGCTTGTGGACGCCATCGCCCGACGAGCAAGCCCTGCTGCGCGCGGATTTCGAGCTGTTCGTACGCAGCTATTTTCGGCGCGGCCAGGGCGCGGCCATCACCGGCCACCAGGGCCAGGTCCTGCAAGTGCGCCCCAAGGGTCGCAACGCCGCTGATTTGCGCCGCGCTTTTGGCCCGACCGGCGAGCCCACCCAGATCGGCAAGTGCGGCTTCTATCTGCGTCCCGCGTTCGTGGCGCGCATCTTGCGCGGCAAATGACGCTCGCGTGACCGGGCCGTTGGACGTATGCTCGGCCGCGCCGAGTCCGAAAGTCCCCAACGGAGTGCAACCATGAAAGACAGAGTCGTCATCTTCGACACCACCCTGCGCGACGGCGAGCAAGCCTTGCCGGCCAGCTTGTCGGTGCAACAAAAAATCCGCATCGCGCGCCAGCTCGCCGCTTTGCAGGTGGATGTCATCGAAGCCGGCTTCCCCATTTCGTCGCCGGGCGATTTTGAATCCGTGGAAACCATCGCGCGCGAGATCAAGGGCCCGGTCATCTGCGGCCTGGCCCGCGCGGTGGAAAAGGACATCCTCACCTGCGCCAAGGCGGTCAAGCCGGCGGAACGACCGCGCATCCACACTTTCATCGGCACCTCGACCATCCACCGGGAAAAGAAGCTGCGGCGCACGCCGGAGGAGATCCTGGCGCTGGTCACCCAAAGCGTGAAGTTGGCGCGCAGCAAGTGCGACGACGTGCAGTTCTCGGCCGAGGACGCCGGCCGCACCGAGCCGGAATTCCTGTGTCGCGTGGTGGAGACCGCTATCAAGAGCGGCGCCAGCACCATCAACATCCCCGACACCGTGGGCTACACCACGCCGGAAATTTTCGGCGCCATCATCGACAACCTGATGAACAACGTGCCCAACGTGGACAAGGCCATCATCGCGGTCCATTGTCACAACGATCTGGGCATGGCCACGGCCAACTCCATCACCGCGGTCAAGCACGGCGCGCGCCAGGTGGAATGCACCATCAACGGCATTGGCGAGCGCGCTGGCAACGCGGCCTTGGAAGAAGTCGTGATGATCATGAAGGTGCGCAAGGACTACCTGAACGTGACTTGCAACGTGGCCACCGTCGAGATCATGCGCAGCAGTCGGTTGGTTCGCGATCTGTGCGGCATGCCGGTGCAGCCCAACAAGGCTGTGGTGGGCAGCAACGCCTTTGCCCACTCGTCGGGAATCCATCAGGACGGGGTGCTCAAGGCCAAGGGGACCTACGAGATCATGACCCCGCAGTCCATCGGGCTGAAAGACAACAAGATGAACCTGACCAGCCGGTCGGGCAGCCATATGGTGAAGAACCGGCTGGAAACCCTGGGCTATCCCGAGAAGGATATCGACCTGGAAAGTTTCTATCCGCGCTTCAAAGCCCTGGCTGACAAGAAGGGCACCATCTTCGACGACGATCTGGTGGCCTTGATGGAGGCCACCAACGTCGAAGAGATGGCCGATGCCTACAAGCTCGAGTATCTCAACGTCACTGGCGGCCGCGGTGTCATTCCCACCGCCACGGTTCGCATCGTGGGCGACGGCAAGTCGACCCAGGAAGCAGCCAGCGGCGACGGCGTGGTCGACGCCACCACCAAGGCCATCGACCGCATCGTGGGCTTCAGCATCACCGTGCGCGACTTTCACCTGGATTCCATCAGCGCCGGTCAAGAGGCGCTGGGCCGCGTGAAGATCATCGCGGTCGCGCCGGAAGGCACCTTCGCCGGCGTGGGCACCAGCACCGACATCGTCGAGGCGTCCGCCCTCGCGTACATGGACGTTGTGAACAAGGTCCACCGCATGCGCAAATTCGCCCCACGGTTGCGTAGCCGGCTGTCCGGGCCGACAGTTTCGCTGTAGCTAGAGTCTGTCGGGAAACTGCGGGCCGCCCGCAGGGCCGGCATCGCGGCTCGCGGGTCGCGTGGGCGAGGGCGTGAGCGCTCCGCGTGTCGCGGGCCGCGTGCCGCTCGCGCTCACCCTCACGCGAGCCGCTTTCCGCTGGTCGCTACCGCTCACGCGACCGCTCACGGGTACGTTGGCCGGCCTGCGAGCCCGAAGCTCCGCTACAGATTCTAACCTCCTCCGGGAACCACGATGAATCCCGCCAACTGCCCGGTCAGACGGCCGGAACGGCGGAAGGAATAGAAGCGGCCAGCCGGGTCGCAGCTGGTGCAATCCGCACCGGCGTCGATGGACTCGGGCCGGACGCCGGCTGCCTGGAACTGCAGGCGCAGGCACAGTCGCATGTCTACGCGCGGCTGAAAGCCCTGCGTCTCCACCACGATGCCCGCTGTGCGTGCGCCAGGCCATGCTGACTCGAAGGCGGCTACGACTTCAGCCCCAACATCGAAGCAGCAGACGCCGATGCAGGGACCGAGCGCAACCCGCAGATCCTCGGGACGGCAACCAAAATTCTCGACCAGGGCCGCCACTCCTGCCGCCGCCATGCCCGCCGCGGTCCCGCGCCAGCCGGCGTGCAGCGCCGCACACGCTCCGGTAGTTGGATCGGCGATCAAGACCGGCACGCAGTCAGCCACATGCACCGCCAGGCCCAGCCCCGCTTGGTTGCTGCACAGTCCGTCGGCCTCCGTGACTTTGACCGTCGCGGGATCGTCGTCGGCAGCCACGCGCACGACCCGCGTGCCGTGCTTCTGGGAAACCCGGAACATCGCGCGTGCGCCTGAGGCGGCCAAGATGCGACGCCGGTTCTCGGCCACGTTTTCGGACGAATCGCCCCACTTGGCGCCCAGGTTGAGGCTGTTGTAAGGCGCCGGACTGACCCCGCCGGCGCGCGTGCTGAAGCCGTGGCGAAACGAAGCAGGAATGACGGACGACTGCAACAGCGGAACGGAAATGCCACCAACCACCGAAAAGTCCTTCGTCTCCATGTCAACCCCGCTTCCCTGCTGGGCCGCGCGCCTCGGCCTTGGCCCGGTCCTCTGCCGCCAAAACCCGCAGACTGTCCAGCGCCGCCGAAAAGTCCGGCGGCGGCTCCGACTGAAATTCCAGCCACGCGCCGGTCTTGGGATGAAAGAAGCCCAGCACGCGCGCGTGCAGCGCCTGCCGGCCCAGGGTGCGCCCAATATTCCGTACGTCGGCATCGCGCGGGGATCGACCGTAGGTGGCGTCGCCCAAGATGGGACAGCCCAGCGCCGCCAGGTGCACGCGCACCTGGTGGGTGCGTCCGGTTTCCAGCTCGGCCTCCATGCGCGCGGATCGGCCCAAATCCTCCACCAACCGCCAGTTGGTAATCGCACGCCGGCCGGTCTTGACCAGCGTGGTGAAGCGCTTGCGGTCGTGCGGATCGCGACCGTGCAGGGTATCGATCTTGCCCGCTGCCCGCGGCGGCCGGCCCACCACCAGGGCGTCGTACACGCGCCTGACCCGGTGGATCTTGAAGTCAGCGCCCAGGACCACCATGGTGGCGTCGTCCTTGGCCACCACCAGCAGTCCCGAAGTGTCCTTGTCGAGGCGATGCACGATCCCGGGTCGTAGCTCGCCGCCGATTCCGCGCAGATCCTCACAGTGCGCGAGCAAGGCGTTCACCAGGGTTCCGTCCTCGTGCCCGGCCGCTGGGTGAACCACCAGTCCCGGCGGTTTGTCGAGCACCACCAGCGACGCATCCTCGTACACGATCTTGAGAGGGATGTCCTGAGCGCGCAGCTCGGTGCTGGGGCGAGGCTCGGGCGGCGTCCACACGATGACCTCGCCGGCCCGCAGCTTGCGCGAAGGCGCCACCACCTGCCCGTTGACCGTGACCGCGCCCTCGGACGCATGGCGCGTGAACTGCGTGCGGGAAACCTCGGGAAACTCGGCCGCCAGCACCAGGTCCAGCCGGCGTCCGGCCGCGCCGGGCGCGACCACCAGAGTGTGTCCTCGGGGACTTGTGGGCGGGCCGGCGCTCACCAGATCTTCGATTTGATGTTCTGCCCGCGCTGCTTGAGCAGGATGTCCACCAGCGCGCGCTCAAAAAGATTGGTGGCTGCGATCTCGGGCGTGACACGCGACTTGAAGTGTGCACGGCCTTCTTCGATTTCATCTTTCATCAGGTCGAAAAGCGTGTCGGTTTGGATGCCCTCGGCCAGCTTGGCTTCGTTGTACATCGCCAGGTCGGAGGCGATGGCCCGCGCAAACTGACGCGCGCGTTCCGCCTTTTCGATGAGAGTCGCCATGCCCATAAGGTAGCCCATTTTCGGCCCACACGCGAATCGGTTTGCCCAGCCGGGATCTCGTCAATAGACTGCCTTTGATCATGCCCCCCTGCACAACACCATTCGCGAAAGTCACGATTCTGGCAGCGACCTGCGCTGCGTGGTTGGTTCTCGCCGGCAGCACGGCCTGGGCTGCTGACAACACCTACGAGGTCAAGACAAGTCCGGTCAAGGCAACCCTGGGCGAGAAAGCCATTGCCAGCGTGAACATCGCGACCAAGACAGGCTGGCACCTCAACGCCGAGGCGCCCTTCTCCCTGAAGCTGACCCCTGGCCAGGGAATCACCGTCGAAAAACCGCGCCTCCAGCGAGCGGACCTGGCGGCCAGCACCGACGCCAGCGCGCGCTTCGACGTGGCCTTGATCGCGAGCAAGGAAGGCCATGGCGAAGTGCAGGCCGAGGCCAGCTTCGTCATCTGCCAAGAGACCATCTGCCGCCCCATCAAGGAGAAGCTGGTCATCGGCGTTGAGACCAGTCCGCCAGGCGCAGCCGCCACCGAGAAGAAACCGGCGAAATCCCGCAAGAAGTAGGCGGCTGCACCCACTCGCCCCTCAGGCTGCCATGTGGGCAATGCCCAGCTCGGAAGCCACGGCGGCGAAACGCGCGTCCGCGGTCCAGATCTGGTGACGTTGCAGGATCGCAGAGGCGAGAAGATGGGCATCGATCCACCCCAGACCTCGGCCAGAGAGTCGTCGCGAACGCGCGAAGGTGACGACCTCAGCATGAGCGACTGTGTCCGCCTGATGCATCTGCGAGTAGGCCGCAAGCAGCTTGCTGCGCCCGCCGATGTCGCCGATGAGAAGCTCGCCGAATACCATGACGTGCCCGACCACCTCATCAAGATCGAGGAGCCGCTCGAGTTCGGCGGCCCAGGGCTGGCGGTTGCCAAGAAACCGTATCCAAACCGATGTGTCGGCCAGCACCATCACGCAACCTTGCGCTTGGCGGGCGCCCTCAGCGTCGCCCCCTCACGACGCCGAGGGACATCTCGCGCTAGGGGCTCGCTCCCCCGCAGGGCCTTCAGACGCTGGTAGGCCGCGTGCCGAACCACGGCCAGCAAACCAAGGCGAATCGTGTCGGTATCCGTGCTTGCCCCACAAGCAACCTTGGCCTCAGCGAGAAGCCGATCGTCGATATTCAGCGTCTTCTTCATCCATACACAACTACCATACTGATATGGATACAGCAACCAGCAAGCGAGCAGCGCAGCCGGCACCACCTGCACGGGCCCACAGCCTAGGTGCCAGCGTTTTCATGAGCCCTGCCCTACGCCGAGCCGCTGGCGTCACGCAGGCCGAACTCGCCGCTCTGTTCGGGGAATCCCAGCCGAACATCGCCTACTGGGAATTGTGCGAGAAGCCCCCGCGTTAAACGAATCCCGCAGGATTCGTTCCACCCGTCGCGACAGGCGGCGCTCCACGTTGCCTACGACCACGGCCACCAGGCGCTCGGGCTGCAACACGCGGCGGGCAACCTGGCGAATCTGCTCGGCGCTGACCGCCGCCACGCGACGGTAGCGCTCGGCCGGGCTGCGCGGCCGCGAAAAAAACAGCGCGGTGCCGCCGAACCAGCTGCACAGACCCTCGATATCGTCGAACCCGGCCTCCACGTCACGCGCGTAGCGGCCCTTGGCCTTGGACAACTCCTCGTCCGATACCAAGGTGGTGCGCAGGTCGGACAGCAAGGCCATGATCTCGCCGGTCAACCGAGGCAGCTTGTCGGGCAGGCAGGCGGAATCGATTTCCAGCAGCGACGTATCGTAGAGAGGATCCAGAGCGGCGCTCACGTGATAGGCCAGGCCCTTCTGGTCGCACACGCGATAGTGCAAGCGCGTGGACATGCCGTCATCCAGCACGCGCAACAAGACCGTGAGCGCAGCCGAGCCCGGATCCTGATCGGCCAATGCGTGAAACAGGATCTGGATTTCGGCCTGCGCCGAATCGCTGCGCACCGTCTGAAAGCGCGGTCCCTTCACGCGCGCGGGCGGTGGCACGGGACGCAGCCTTCGCCCTGAAGGCAAGCCGCCGAAGGCCCGTCTGACCTGCGCCAGCACCGGCGCCGGTCGAACCGGCCCGGCCACGCACAAGACCATGTTGCGCGCACCATACAGACGCCGAAAATGCCGGACCACATCGGCGCGCGAGAAGCGCCGGATGTTTTTCTCGGGTCCGGTGATGGGAAAGCCCAGCGGATGCCCCGACCAGAGCGCCTCGCGCGCCAGATCGTCGGTGTTGATGCGACGACCTCGTTCGTCGAAATCGTCGAGGATTTCCTCGAGCACGATGGCGCGTTCGAGATCGAGGTCGGAAAAGGTCGGCGCAGAAAAGAGGTCGCCCAGAATATCGAGAGCGCCCCCCAGGTCGCGCGGGTGCAACGTGACCTGATACAGAGAGTAGTCGCGCCCCGTCTCCCCGATGAGCATTCCGCAGCATTGCTCGATGGCTTGGTTGAGCGCGAACGAGTTGGGGTAGTGCGCGCACCCGCGAAACAACATGTGCTCCACGAAGTGCGAAAGCCCGTTGTTGCTCGCCCGCTCGTAGCGTGAGCCGGCCCGCACGTAGAGGGCCACGGCCGCGCCGTGCAGGTGAGGGGCCTCGACCACGCACACGCGCAAGCCGTTGGCCAGGCGGTGGTAGGACACGCGCCCGGGGAAGGCGAGGCGATCGAGGGCCGCTCGCCGCGGACGCGAATCGTGGTGGATCAAGGTGGTCAGGATAGCGCGGAATTGTAGCGAGAAATCGGCTAGAAGCACGCTGGATGAAAGCACCAGATTCGGCCATTCGACTGGTGGTCAACGCCGACGGCTTCGCTGCGGACGCTGCCCTCACGCGCGGGATCCTGCGTGCGCACCGCGAAGGCATTGTCACCAGCACCTCGATCATCGGCAATTGCGCCGACCCGGCCGCCGTCAGGGCGGAGCTGGCCACGGTCCCCGGCCTGGGGGTCGGCGTGCACCTCACCCTGACCGGCGGTGCTCCCGTCGCACAACCGTTGGCCGTGCGCTCGCTCCTCGGTCCCGACCATCAGTTTCCCTCGGAGGTGCGCGAGGTCTACCTCTCCTGGGCCAAAGCTGCGCCTCGCGCCGATGAAATCGAACGCGAGTTCGACGCCCAGGTGGCGCGCCTGCGCGACACGGGCTTGATCATCGACCACCTCAGCACCGTTTATCACGTGGGCTTCTTGCCCGTGGTGGGCCGCGCCGTCGAAGCGGTGGCCCGCCGCCATGGTATCGCCGGCGTGCGCACGGCGGTGGAGCGGCCAACCCTGGCGTGGCTCACCGAGATCCGGCGCAGCCTGACCACCGCGACCCTGGCCAGCCTGGCCTGGTTCAACAGACGGCAGATGGGAATCCTGCGCCACGGACCGAAAACCTGGGGCTACTTTGAGAGCGGGCGGCTGGACGAAATCCGGATCTTGGAAATCCTCGGCCGCCTGGGCCCAGGCATCCATGAGCTGATGTGCGCGCCCCGCGAAAGTGACGATCCCGTCGATCGCCGCGAACTCGCCGCGCTCCTCTCCGCCCGCGTGCGCGACGGACTTGCACGCCGGGGCATTGAACTCTGTCGCTGGGCCGATCTGTTCTGACCCTATCCCATCCGGATTCTTCACCACAGAGAGCACGGAGAACACAGAGACCGGAAAGAAAGGGTTCCCGATCCGAGTCCGAACCCTTCCTTCCGGTCCGTCTCTGTGACCTCTGTGCTCTCTGTGGTGAGATCCGGATCCGGATTTTTCACCACAGAGAGCACGGAGAACACGGAGACCGGAAGGAAGCAAAGGGTTCGGACCGGACGGGACCCGTTCTATTTCCGGTCCGGCTCTGTCATCTCTGTGCTCTCTGTGGTGAGATCCGGATCTTGCAGTTTCTCGCGCAAGCCTCTCGCGTCCGAGCCGCAGTGAACGCATAATCAGCCCTGCCTGCCCACCATGAACGATCTCCGCACAACGCAGCAGTACTACGACCGCTTCGCCACCACCTACGAACGCCAGCGCCACCGGGGCTATCACCGCCTCATCGACGATCTGGAACTGGAGCTGGTACGCAAGTACGGCACCGGGCTCGACGTTCTCGAAGCAGGTTGCGGCACCGGACTCTTGCTGGCCGAAACCGCCCGCGTGGCCCGCTCCGCCATCGGCCTCGACTTGTCCCGCAGCATGCTGGGGCTGGCCCAGCATCGCGACTTGCCCGTGGTGCAGGGCTCGCTGACCGCGGTGCCCTTGCCGGACCGGTCGGTGGATCTGGTCTACAGCATGAAAGTGCTGGCGCATGTGCCGCCCATCCGCGAAGCGCTGGCCGAGTTGGCCCGGGTGGTGCGCCCCGGGGGCCACGTGTTGCTGGAATTCTACAACCCGCTTTCGCTGCGCTACCTGGCCAAGGTCGTGGGCGGGGCCGCGCCTATCGCCGAGGGCACCACCGACCGCGATGTCTACACCCGCTACGACACGCTCACGACCGCGCGCAGCTATCTGCCTGACAGCCTGGAATTCGTCGGCGTGCGCGGCGTGCGTGTCGTGACCCCTGTGTCACAAGTCTTCCGCATTCCCGTGCTGGCCGCGCTGTTTGAACGAGCTGAGCGCGCAGTGTGCGATTGGCCCGTGCTGCGCGGTCTGGGAGGTTTTCTCATCCTCATCGCACGCAAGAAGTAAGCCTATGGCCCAGTCCACTGGTGACATCCTGATCGTCGACGACGAGCGCTCCATGCGCGAGTTTCTGGCCATCCATCTGCGTCGTGCCGGGCATCGGGTCGAGGCGGCGCCTGGTGGAGGCGAGGCGCTGGCCACCATGAAGGCGCGCGAGTTCGACGTGGTGATCACCGACCTGCGCATGCCCGACGTCGACGGCATGGTGGTGCTGGAACAGGCCAAGCAGCTTCATCCCGATACCCAAGTCATCGTGGTCACCGCCTTTGCCACCACCGAAACGGCCATCGCGGCCATGAAGGCAGGCGCCTACGACTACCTGACCAAGCCCTTCAAGATCGACGAGGTCAGCCTGGTCGTCGATCGCGCTCTCGAGCGCCGGTCGCTGGCCCGCGAAAACCTGGCCCTGCGCGACGAGATCAAGGGCCGCTACAAACTGGACCGGCTGTTGGGCAAGTCGCCGCCCATGCAGCGGGTCTTCGACACACTCAGAAAGGCCAGCCCCGGCCGCGCCAGCGTGCTGCTGGTCGGCGAATCCGGCACCGGCAAGGAACTGGCGGCCCGCGCCCTGCACGAACTTTCCCAGCGCGCGGATCGGCCCTTCGTGGCGATCAATTGCGGGGCCATCCCGGAAAGCTTGCTCGAATCCGAGCTGTTCGGACATGTGAAAGGCTCTTTCACCGGCGCCCACGTCGACAAGCAAGGCCTGTTCGAGGCGGCCCACAGCGGAACCCTGCTGCTCGACGAGGTGGCCGAACTGCCGGTGGCCATGCAGGTCAAGCTGCTGCGGGTTTTGCAGGAACGCAAGGTCAAGCCGGTGGGGGGCGTGGCGGAACGCGAGGTCGACGTGCGCATCGTGGCCGCCACCAACCGCGACCTGGAAACCGAGGTGGAGAAGGGAACCTTCCGTCAGGATCTCTTCTATCGCTTGGACGTCATCCGCATCCGCCTGCCTCCCTTGCGCGAGCGGCGCGAAGACATCCCCCTGCTGGTCGACCACTTCTTACGCAAATTCTCGGCCGAGCACGGACGCAAAGTGGCGGGCCTCGACACCCAGGCCATGCAGGCGCTCATCGCCTACCATTTCCCTGGCAACGTGCGCGAATTGGAGAATCTTGTCGAACGGGCGGTCATCCTGGCTCCCGGTGATCACCTCAGTCTCGACGCGTTCCCCACCTTGGGCGGCGTGTCGGCGGCCGCCCCCTGCCTGAGCAGCGCGCCCTTCGTGCCCGAGACCGGGCTCGATCTCGAGCGCGTGGTGGAGGACTTCGAGCGCAGTATCCTCATCAGCGCCCTTGAGCGAACCGGCGGCAACCGCACCGAGGCGGCCCGCCTGCTGGGTGTGTCGTTTCGATCGCTGCGCTACCGCCTGTCCAAGCTGGGCATCACCGGAACCGACGGCAGCGGCGAGCCCACTGACAAAACCCCGCCGCCTGCGGATGGCTAGCCTCCCCGATGTCACCCTCCGTCGCTTTCGACACCTCGACCCGTCGCCGGCTTGGCCCCGCGTTCGCACTCGGCCTGTTGCTGCTGGTGCTTGCGCTGGTCGCCGGATTTTGCCAGTCGCGGGCCAATGCCCTTCATGATCGCTGGCCGCCCGAGGCTGACACGTTCTACTTGCCCCCGTCGAGAATCCTCAGGTTGGCCAGCCTGGGCCACAGCGAGCTGGCCGCCGACTTGATCCATTCGCGAGCCAACGTCTACTTTGGCACGCAACTGCACGCGCGCTTGCCCACCAAGTGGCTGGCCCAGTACCTGTACGCGGCCATCGACCTTGACCCCCAGTTTCGCAGGCTCTATCTCGCTGGGGCTGCCATGCTCATCTACAACGGCCAGCGCATTGTCCCTGACATGGTGTTGGCGGCCAACACCGTGCTCGAGCGTGGCCGCAAAGCCTTTCCCTTCGACTGGGAGATCCCCTTCCAGCTTGGCTTCAACCTGCTCTACGAGCTGCCCATGGATACGACACCCGATGACCCGCGCATTCCCGGGTGGCGCCAGAAAGGCGTCGAGGTTCTGCGGCAAGCTGCGCTCTATGAAGGCGTGCCCTACTTCATCCCCAGTTTGGTCGCGGGCATGCTCACCAAGCAAGGAAGCCAAGACCTGGCGGTTCGCCATCTCGAACAGGCCTACGCCGTGGCTACCAGCGAGGAATCACGCACACAGATCCGCAACAAGCTTTTTCAGCTTCGCGGGAGCCAGGTCGCCCAGGATCTCACTGAGAGGCAACACGAGTTTCAATCTCTGGTCGAAAGCCGCTATCCTGACTTCCCGGAAGCGTTCTCCCTGGTCATCGGACCAAGAATCACATCGAACAGCATCTTGACGCCACCGTTCCGACCTACCCCTCACCAAGCAGAATCCACGCAGTGAAGTTCCGCGCACCACCTCCGGGCGCGCTGGTCGCCAACAGCGAGTTCGATCCCCTGCCCTACTATTACCGGCCTGTGGTCGGGCATGTCTACCGACACCGCCTGCGCATGGGCCTCGGCCTGGTCCCCACGGCCGGCCGGCGCGTGCTCGAAATCGGCGTGGGAAGCGGAATCCTGGTTCCCAGCCTGACCGCAGGTTTTCCCGAGTATGTGGGCACGGATCTGATCTTGGCGCCTGGGACTCGAATCCCTGGTCAGCCCCCAATGCCGCGCCAGCTTTCAGGTGGCTGATCTGCTGGATCCCAACGCCGTCCCGGCGGGCGCCTTCGACGTGGTGGTGTGCCTGTCGGTGCTGGAGCACATCGCCGACCCCGAAGCCGCTGCCCAGTGTCTGGCGCGCGCGCTCGCCCCGGGCGGCACGTTGGTGGCAGGCTACCCCATGGTCAACCGATTCATGGCCACGTGTTTTCGCACGCTCGGGTTCGGGCGCATCGAAGACCACCACATCACCACTCCAACCCAGATCACGACGGCCCTGGGCCGGCGCCTGCAGCCCGTAGAACGCGTCAGCCTGCCCGCCTTCGCACCGCAGGCTTTGTCGCTCTACGAGTGCACTTCGTGGACCAATAGGTAGAACCTCGCAAAAACGCGTAGCTGGGTGGCGATGGCGGCGGCAAGTTTGCCCCGGATGGTACACCACCAGAGATCACAGAGACGGATCGGATGGAAAGAAGGGTTCGGAGCCGGATCCGAAACCCTTTCCTTCCGGCCTCTGTGGTGAGACTCCGGATCGCGCCGGCCACCGGCTCCGCTACGCCGAAGACGCAACCGCGCCCTGGCCCTTGCGCGGAATGTGCCCCTTGAGGCCGTACCAAAGAATGTACAGGTAGCAGAGCGCGGGAATGATGAAGCAGTGATGGATGCCGATGCGGTCGGCAATGGCGCCCTGGATTACCGGAATCAGCGCGCCACCCACGATGGCCATGCAGAGGATGCCCGAGCCCTGACTGGTGTGCTTCCCCAGACGGGCAATGGCCAGCGTGAAAATCGTCGGGAACATGATCGAGTTAAAGAGCCCCACCGCCAGCACCGACCACATCGCCACCGCCCCCGAGGTGATCATCGTGGTCAGCACCAAAATGCAGGCGATGGACGCAAACAGGGCCAGCACGCGGCCCGGCCTGAAATAGCGCAAGAGCGGCGTGCCCAAGAAGCGGCCCACCATGGCGCCGCCCCAGTAATAGGGCAGATAGGTCGCGCCGATTTTCTCGGGCAGGCCGGCGATGACAGGTTCCTTCAGGTAGTTGACCAGAAAGCTCCCAATGGCCACTTCGCCGCCCACGTACACGAAGATGGCAACCGCACCCAGCATCAGGTGGCGGTAGCCAAAGGCACTCTTGGGGCCCGCCGCTTCGCCCTCCTGGCCCGCGACTTCATCCCGGGCGCTGATCTTGGGGAGTTTCGACCAAGCGATGGCACCGGCCAGGATGAAGAGCGCGATGGCAAGGCCCACATAAGGCTTCTGCACCGAAGCCGCCTCGGCCAGCCGATAGGCCTCGCGCGCGGCGGGCGGCATGCCCTTGAGTTCGTCGGCTGATTTGGCCACCGTCGAGAGAATCAGCGCAGAGCCAAAGAGCGGCGCCAGGGTGGTGCCAAGCGAGTTCAAGGCCTGGGTCAAGGTCAAGCGCGCGGATGCCGTTTCGGGCTTGCCCAGAATGGCCACAAAGGGATTGGCCGCGACCTGCAAGAGCGTGATTCCCGAAGCCAGGATGAACAGGGCCAGTAGGAAGATTGCGTACGAGCGAACGGCGGCGGCCGGGTAAAAGGCGAGACAGCCGAGCCCCACAACCACCAGGCCGATGATGATGCCGTTCTTGTATCCCACCCGGCGCACGATGTGCGACGAAGGCAAGGACACCACGAAATAGGCGGTGAAGAAGGCAAACTGGATCATCATCGCCTGCGCGTAGTTCAGATCGAACACCGCCTTCAGATGGGGAATGATGATGTCATTCAGGCAGGTGATGAACCCCCACATGAAGAAGAGCGTGGAGAGCACCGCCAGGGCGCCCAGGTAGCTGCGGGGCTTGTCGCCCGATACGGAAACCTGCGGTGGCGCTGCGGGGAGTGTTGATCCGGCCATGGGAGTCCTTTGCTACTGGCGGCTCGAAACCGTGGACTGCGGCGAGGCGGCCAGCACCGGCCCACGCGCAACAACGCATGATATACGGGCGCTCGGAAATTCCAACCAGCGTGTGACCGGGGCCGGCGGGCCGGACGTCGGCCGGCCTCGCCAGCGAAGGTCGACCAGCGTGCGCGGTAGCGGTAGCGTGAGCGACCAGCGTGCAGCGGCCTGCGCGGGCGATTGGCGTGAGCGGCCCCGGCGCGCTCTCCGCCCCCCGCGTGTCACACACGAACTCGCTCACGCTCTCGCGACCCGCGCGCCGCGAGCCGGTCCTTCGGCCGGCCCCGGAACGAGCCCCAGCTAAGTCCGCTCGATCACCGCCAACAAGCGAAAACCGATCAGGCGGTACACGGCGCTCGGCAGTCGATCTTCTATGGCCAGCAGCACGCGCCAGCGTCCGACGGGCAGCAAGGGCGGGCGCGAAAACCCGCCGGTGGCCGCGTAGCTCAGTCCCGCCAGGCGTTCGAAGCGCACCATCTTCAGCGTGGGGAAACTCCCCTCGAGTTCCCGCTGTCCTGCCTTTCGGCACAGCAAGGTCGGGATGGCCTGGTTGGATGCAAATGGATCCTTGTCGAGAGCCCCGTGCTCCGCCAGGGGCTGCGCGCGCATGTCGACCGGTTCCTCATGGAAGAGTCGGTAGACCACCGACGACAGCGGGCTGATGTACGGTTCGCAAAGCACGATACGGCCGCCAGGGCGCAGGACGCGCGCGGCCTCTTGGAAGAAACGCGCGGGTGCGGCCAGGTGGTGCAGCACATCGAACAGCACCAGCGCGCCCACCGAGGCATCGGCAAAGGGCAGGTTGTCGGCCGAAACGCAGCGATCGTGCCAGGGCGCCCGCACGATGTCGGTCAGTTCCAGTTCCGGGATGAACGCGCGCGCGAACCCGGGTCCCGATCCGATCTCGATCCACGGCCCCAACTCGCGCGCCGGCAACACCTCGCGTATGCGCGCGTACCAGCGTCGGTAGAGCACCCGCAATGGCTCATTCGATTGCCAGGCTTGCCGAAGCGCCTCGAAGCGGGCGAGCACGCTCTCGTGCATCCCGGCCGGCAGCTCGACGGCGCCACGTTCAGACATACTTGAGCTTATTGGCCGCCACCGCCGACATCTTGAGCAGCAGCCAGCCGTGCTTCCAGCGCGAGATGTTGGTGGAGCCGTAGCGGCGATCCTGGTAGCGCACGGGAACCTCCACGATCTTCAGGTTGAGGCGGGCGGCCCCGAAAATGAGATCGAAATCCCCGAATGGATCGAAGTCGCCAAACACGTGTCGCGCCGCCGCCAGCCGCTCGTAGTCGCGCCGCCGCAGTACCTTGGTTCCGCACAGCGTGTCCTTGATGGGCTGCTGGAGCAAATAGGTAAACAGGTGGGAGAAGGCTTGATTGCCGAGGCGGTTGAAAAAGCGCATCGCCCCGGGTTGCATGGGATAGACTAGGCGCGTCCCCTGAACGTAGTCCCCCTGCCCGCGCGCAATCACGTCGTAAAAGACCGGCAGCTCCTCGGGCGGCACCGTCAGGTCAGCGTCGAGAATCATCAACACGTCGCCGGTGGCCTTGGCAAAACCCAGTCGCACGGCATCGCCCTTGCCCTTGCCGGTCTGCTGATAGGCCGACAGCTTGAGTGGGCCGCGATAGTCCTTGATCGCGTTGGCGATGGTTTCCCAGGTTCCGTCGCTGGAGCCACCCTCGACGAAGATCAGCTCGGTGGACGAACCCATGACCGGGGTTCGCTCGATGGCACCGGCCACGTTGCCCGCCTCGTTGCGCGTGGGCACGATCACGCTCACGGAAAGCGGCCGGGGAGTCGCGCTGACGTCCCGCCGGCGCAGGGCATAGAGCCGATAGAGCGAGAACCGCTCGACCAGCGGCAACTTGGCCAAGTAGCGATTGACCAGCGGGGATAGGCCCGGCACCTGCAGAGGCAGCAGCAGCCGGTCCTCGAAGCGAACCATCTCGAGGCCGGTGATGTTGAAGAGATTCTGGAAATCGTTGTGCGACAGCCAGTTCGTGGTGGGAGCCGGGGTCTTCCAACCAACCGCCTCGGCCGCCCGCGCGCTGAACTCCCACAGGTGATTGTAGGCCGTCAGATAGATGAGCCCGTGTTCGGTGAGGCGATCACGCAGACTTTCCAGCCAGGCGCGCACGTCCGTCACCGTGTGACACAGGCGATCGCAGATGACAGCGTCGAACTCTCGTCCGGGCGGCAAACGCTCGACGCTGCCCACCTCGAACGTGATCTCTGGATGGCGTCGTCCCGCTTCGGCGGCCAAGTCGGCCGACTGGGCAATGCCCAGGCGTTCCTGGTTGGGCAAGGCCGCAACCAGATCGCCGCGACTGCCCACCTCCAGCACCGAGGCATCGGCTGGGATCCAGCGCCGCAGAGTCGCACGCAGATCCTCATCCACGAAGTCGCGAGCGGCCGGGTGGCGCGGGGGCTGGAAAGCCAACCGGTGAAAGTAGTCTGCCCAGGCCGCGGCCAGCGCCTCCGGCGAACCCGGGCTGGTTCCCACAGGCGATGGCAAAGATTGTGACCCGGGCATGGGCGACCTAGAAGTCCGTATCTACCAGCGGGAAGATCTTCTTGAAGCGCTGGCCAGGCTTGAGAATGATCACCTCGTTGCGTTCGATCATCAGGTCGGGATTGCTGAAGGTGATGCGATGCTTGCCGCAGGCCAGGCTGTAGTCCATGAGGGGCGTGCTCTTGCCCGTGGGCTTGCCGTCGATGGACACCTCGGCCCACGGTTTGGAACCGATGGTCGCCACGCATTGCTCGCCGCCGCCAGCGCCGAGCCGTCCCTCGCGTTCGAAAATGTCGTCGTCGCCCACCGGCTTTGCCCGCGTCTTGCCTCCAGCGGCGGGTTTCTCCTCGCTGGCACCATCGTCGCTCCCCGCTTCCGTTCGTCCCGCTCCTCTCGCGCGGCGCGAACCGCGGGATGCTCTCCCTCGGTTTTCGGCCAGCGCGCTCGGCCCGGCTGCTGGCCCGGGCGACGAAACGCCCGGCGCAGCGGACTGTCGCGCCCCGGATGCGGCCGACCCTCCGCCGCGCCCAGAGGGCGAAGCGACCGCAGGCTCGCGCATGGCTTGGATCTTGAGCGTCTGGCCGGCCTCTTGGTAGACCTCCTGACGCCAGTCCTTGAAGCGCGGATCGCCCTTGATTTCCAGCACGTGGCGGCCCGGCGTGATGCGAGAGGCTCTGAAGTTTGTGGTGGCTTGTTTGCCTGTCTCGTTGACGGCAAAGGGTTGTCCGTCGAGCCACACCAACCCGCCGGGTGGCTGGCTGGTCAACTCGAAACCCGTCTCGGGCGACGCTTCCAGATCGACCTCGACACGCTCCACCCGCGCAGTACGGATCTCGACGTCTTGCTCACGAGGCAGGTAACCGTCGCGCACAACCGCCAGGTGGTAGATGCCGGGCTTCCGCTCGATCACGAAGGGCGGTCCCTCGTGCAGGGCCACCCCGTCGACAGTCACCCGTGCATCCGACGGCTTGACCGCGATCTGCATCTTGCCCGACCGGGTCAGATAGAGATAGGCGCCCCCACTGCCGAGCGCCATGAACGCGAGGAACAGCAGGTAGTACCTGATCCGTGAAGGTGGTCGCAAGGACAGGGCCGCAGCAGTCGCCGCCTCGACGTCCATGCCGCCCGACAAGCGCGGCCCCGCCAACCCGTAGGGCTGGCCAGCCATGCCAGCCCCGGGGTAGCCCGACGGCCCCTGGTCGAACCCCGAAAGCGGCGGCGGGAAAAACGACGGCGGCATGGGCATGGCCGGCGAAGATCCCCCTGGCAGGGGCGCGTTGAGGGCGCCCACGCCCAGCAAAGTCTGGCGTAGGGCCGCGCGAGGCGGCCCGGGCGCTGTCGGCGCCGTCAGAGGTGCGAACATCGGTCGACCCAATGTCGCAGGTGCCTGCGCCGTGGGACGCGCAGGGGCCAGGGGTGCCATACCCGGCCGCGGTGCGCGCGATGACGGCCCTGGCAGCGGGCCGGTCTTGGCGGCGGCAGGCGGCCGGTTGGGCGTCGGCAGGGGGAGCGGCCGGACTGGTGCAGTCTGGCCCAGCCCCATCACCGTCTGACGAAGCGGCGCGGGCGGAGTCTCCTTGTGGGTCGGAGCCTTCTCAGAGAAGGTCGTGGCCGCGGGGAACCCCTCGTTCATCTCGGCCGCCGCCGCCTCAGCGAAGGGGACCGCGACCGTCTTGTCGTCGGGGCCAAGGAACCCCTGCTCGGTCCGCATTGGCGCCGTGTCTCCGCCGATGGGCTTGTCGAAAATTGAGGTCTCAAGTTCCTCGTCGTCCCAGCCCAAGGCCTGGTCGTCCTGTGCCCGAGGCGAAGCGCCTCGCGCCGGCGCCTCCGCGTCCACCTCGACGGGCTCGATCTCTTCGACCTGGTCCTCGGACACCGGAAGCGGGGGAGCTTCGTCGACCTGCAAACCAGCGGAGAAGGTCTTCTTCATCCACACCGACAGGTCCTTGCGCGATGAGAACTGACCGACGGAATACAGGAAAGCCTGCAGGTCGTCGTGCAAATCGAGAGCGTTCTGGTAGCGGTCCTCCAAGTCCTTGGCCAGGGCCTTGAGAACAATCCGTTCGAGCGGCTCAGGAATCTTTGAGTTGAGCGAGGACGGCGGGACAATCTCGACGTTGCGGACCTTTTCCAAGGTCGAGAAATCGCTCTCGCCCACGAACAGCCGCTGGCCCGTGAGCATTTCGTAAAGAATGATTCCCAGGGCGAAGATGTCGCTGCGCCGGTCGATGGGAAGTCCGCGCACCTGCTCGGGCGACATGTAGCCGAACTTGCCCTTGAGAATGCCGGCCTGGGTCTTGGACGCCTTGCCCGCCGCCTTGGCGATGCCGAAGTCGATGAGCTTGACCTCACCCTCGTAGCCGATGAGCACGTTCTGCGGCGAGATGTCGCGGTGGACGAGGTTGAGCGCCCGCCCCTGGGCGTCGCGCTTGTTGTGCGCGTAGTCCAGCCCCTCGCAGACCTGCATGACCACGTAGCACACCTGAGGCATGGGCATGGTCAGGAGGCTCCGGTGCAGCTCGTCGAATATGCCGCGCAGGTCGCGCCCCTGGACATACTCGAGGGCGATGAAGTACGCGTCGTCCACCTTGCCGAGGTCGAAGATCTGGGCGATGTTCGCGTGCTGCAATTGCACCGCGATCTTCGCCTCGTCGATGAACATCGTGATGAACTCTTCGTCCTCGGCGATGTGGGGGAGAATGCGCTTGAGCGCGACGATTCGCTCGAAGCCCTCCACCCCCACGACCTTGGCCTTGAACACCTCGGCCATGCCCCCGACGTTGATACGTTCGAGGAGATAGTACTTTCCGAAAGGAGTGGGCTGGTTCAAGCGTCGACTCCGAGACCTATGCAACGGCTGGCGCGAGTCATTCCGTTATCAACCACGGTCAGGCCTGAGTCAAGGAAGCCATCCAACAGGGAGACCGAGCAGCCACCAGGCAGAAGAGCGCCGCCCGAACAACGCGTTTGCAGGGCGGCCCCCAGTCGTGCAGAACGCCTCACTCCTCGATCCAAACCTTGTTCATGCGATCGCCAGCCTGAATCTTCATAACCACCTCCAGGCCCGAGACGACCTGGCCGAACACGGTGTGCTTGCGATCGAGGTGCGGCTGGGGTGAGTGACAGACGAAGAACTGCGATCCGCCGGTGTCCTTGCCCGCGTGGGCCATCGAGAGCGAGCCCGCCTTGTGAACCTGGCGCTTCCCCGCGGTCTCACACTTGATCTTGAAGCCAGGACCTCCGGTTCCGTTGCCCAAGGGACATCCGCCCTGGATAACGAAATCGGGGATCACGCGGTGGAAAGTCAGCCCGTCGTAGAAGGGACGCTTCACCTTCTTCCCGGTCGCTGGCTCCACCCATTCCTTGGTTCCTGCGGCTAGACCTGCGAAGTTGGCCACCGTGGCTGGCGCGTCATCTTCGAACAGCTCGGCCACGAAATCGCCCTTGGTGGTTTCAAAATGCACTTTCTTCATCGGAATACCTTAGTCCCCTTTGGGTTGCCATTGTAGCAGGAGATATCACCCTCAGGGATCCACGATTCTGGCCCTGTTCTCCCGGGCACGATAGCCCGACCACCCTGGCTCCACGCAACCAAATCCGTCGCCTGCCGATAACCCGGCATATGGCCCAAGCCGTGAAGAAGTCGACAAGGATGGGAACCCTCGAAGGGTTCCCAAACCCTCCCGCGATGGCGCGCCACCGGCGAGGGCGCGCGCGAAGCGCGCGGGGTGGGGAGGGGGGCGGGCCGTCCCGAAGTCCCCGCAGGGGGCAAAGCCGGCGGGCTCCCCACGCGACCACGCCGGTCTGTGCTAAAGTAGGAGCCCTTCGATGAAGGTTTCCAAGCCGATGTCGGGATCGCTGTCGGGCCCCCCGATAGACCTTCATGCCGCCAAAAAGACCGGGGCCAAAGGTTTTGCGGACAAGCTCGCAAAGGCCTCGGGTACCGACAAGGCGCGTGCATCCGCAACGACCCAGCCGACCGGCCGCGCCGACAGGGTCGCGGGCGTCGCAGATATCGGCAAGGCCCTCAAGGCGGGCCAGATCACACCCCAGGCCGCTCTCGATCGCGTGGTCGAGCGAATCGTGGCCCGCCAGGTGGGCGTCAACGGACCTGCAGCAATCAAGAAAAGCCTTACCGCAGCGCTCCGTCAGACACTGGAAGACGATCCCATGCTGGCCGCCAAGATCCGCGCCCTGGGCGACGAGTAGATAGAGCCTGACAGTAAGTTCACAGCGCAGATCGGCCAGCGTGGGCGTGAGCGACCAGCGGACAGCGGCCAGCGTGGGCGGCTATCGTGAGCGTGAGCGAGGTAAGGACCGTGAGCGTGAGCGGCACGCGACCCGCGAGCCGTCTTCCCGCAAAACACCCACGAACTCGCTCACGCCCTCGCCCACGCGACCCGCGAGCCGCGGGCCGACCCTTCGGGCGGTTACCCGACAGCCCCTACCTAACTCAACGCCTTCCGAGCAGCTGCGCGCTTTTGCACCAACATCTCGCGCACCTTGGGCGGCAAGTAGAGGTGCTCGGTGTCCATGGTGGCGAGCGCTTCACCCAGGATCGACACGCGTTCCGATGGCGCGGTCTTCCGGTCGATGATGATGAACCACTCGCCCTTGACCTTGCACAGTCCTCCCCCTCCTGTCGGCCCGGCGGCTGCCAATGTCTCGTAGCGCACTTTCACGCCCAGTTGGGCGGCTGCGGTTTCCAGGGACTCGGCCAGTTGTTCCGGTTTCATGGGGTCGACTTCTCTACCTCAACATCGTGTGACAGGGGATGACTGACAGGCAGGGTAACCAGAAAGGTTGTACCGCTGCCGAGCTGCGACTGAAAGGTGATTTGCCCGCCATGGGCGTAGACGATATTGCGTACCACCGACAGTCCCAGCCCGGTCCCGCTGCCCGCTGGCTTGGTGGTGAAGAACGGGTCAAAGATGCTGGCCCGGTGCTCCTGGCGGATGCCGCTGCCCGTGTCGGTCACGGCCAAACCAACCGTAAGGTCCCCGTCGTGAAATGTTCGGACGCGGATGGTGCCGCCGTTTGCTCCCAATGCCTGGGCGGCGTTGGTGGCCAGGTTGGTCACCACCTGCATGATCTGGTCCCGCACGGCGCGAACCGGTGGCAGGTTGGGCGCCAGGTCTCGATCCAGCTTGGCCTTGGCTTCGGCAAAGATGTGCTCGCAAAACGATAGGGCGTGCTCGACGACTTCGTTGAGATCCAGCCGTTCGATCTCGACGCGCGAAGGCCGAGCGTAGCCAACCAAATCGTGCGTAAAACGCCGGATGCGTTCGGCCCCGTCCTGGATGCGCTTGAGCCGCTCCACGTCGACCAGCTCGATCTGGTTGGGCACGCGTCCCTGCGTGGCCATGGTGGCCTTGTTCAAGACCGCCTCGACGCACGCCTGGATTGATGTCAGCGGGTTGTTGATCTCGTGCGCCACGCCGGCGGCGATCTGCCCGACCGTGGCCAGCTTCTCGGCGTGAATCACCTGGTTCTGCAGCACGCGCAAGGCCGTCACGTCCTGACCCACCGCCAGGATGGCGGAAGGCCGGCCACCGTTGGCACGCACGGTGGCTACGTTGAACACCGCACGCGCCGTTGTGCCGCTCACCGACGGTAGTCGCACCTCGCAGTTAGACAGGTCGCCGCCCGTTGCCACTTGTTTCATGATCTGGGCCAATTCCGGCATCCCCGCCTCGGCGAGCCAGGGCGACAGATCGCGGCCCACCACGGTCTCACGAGGAAAACCGGTCAACCGCGACAGGGCACGGTTCCACACCACCACGCGGCCCGCGAGATCGGTGGCAACGACCAGCACATTGGCTTGGTCCACGATCTGTTCCAGGTAGTCGCGCAGGCCGGCGGCTGGTCGCGACGGCTCCGACTCGCTCCGCCGCTGTTTCGGCGTCTTGGCAGCCTGCTTCTTCGGGGACGCAGCCATCAGCCGCGCTTCCACTTCCCCGACGGCAACAGGCGCGCCGCCGCGGCAGCCGCCTCGGTCAGGACCGTGCGCACGGGCACGCCGGCCTGGTCGGCCAGACGCCGGCAGTCGTCGAATTCCGGCGAGGCGTCGAGCAAGCTGGCACCGTCGGCAGCCAGTTTGACTGACACCGTCCCAAAGCGCGTCTTCACATTGGCCAGCGAGCGCGACAGCACGGCCCGCTCCATGCGGGCGCGCCGCACGCCCAGCGTGGTCGAATTGCGAAAGAAGGCCTGCTCGACCGGTCCCACACTCTCGGGCGGCGCCAAGGCCGACACCTGCCACGCCGGTCGCCCCTTCTTCATCAAAATCGAGGTGGTCCACACATCGACCGCTCCTGCCGCAAAAAGGGCCGACATCAGGGGCTCGATCAATTGCGGACTCATGTCGTCCAGGTTGGCCTCCAGCAAGACAACCTCGGCCGCCGAGGCGGGCAAGGAGCGCCCCATCGCTTCGCCCAAAAGGACGCGCAGCACATTGGCCCGATCAGAAACCTCGCGCGTGCCCGCGCCAAAACCCTGCGCCTCGATGCGCAGGGGAGGCGGCGGACCGAAGGTCGTCACCAGCGTGGCCAGGATGGCCGCGCCCGTCGGCGTAGTCAGCTCGCCCTCGCCTTCCAGCAGGGCCGGAATTCCGCGCAAGATCGCGGCGGTGGCCGGCGCGGGAACCGGCATCAGTCCATGGGCGGTGTGAATCTGACCTGTGCCCAGCACCGGCGGCGTCGACGAAACCGACGACGGCTGCAGCCACGCCAGGGCGGCGGCCGCACCCACCACGTCGGCAATGGAATCCCAAGCGCCGACCTCATGGAAGGCCACGCGATCGAGCGCCACCCCGTGCAGCGCCGCCTCGGCCTGCGCGATGCGCTCGAAGATGGCCCCAGCCAAACGCTTGGTCTCGGCGTCCAGGCGCGCCCGTTGCAGCAACCGGCGAATCTCGGCGTAGTCGCGGTGTTCGTGGTGATGCCCGTGATGGTGGCCGTGATGCGAACCGGGTGCGTGCACCACGAATCCCTTGCCAGCAAAGGCCCCGCGCCGACGCTTCTCGAAACCGACCTTCAACCCGTGCACGCCCATTTCCGCGATAGCGTCGGCCACGACCCGCGCCGGGACGCCGGCATCGACCAGCGCCGCCACCACCATGTCACCCGCGATCCCGGACGACGGGTCGAAGTGCACATGCAATCCGCGCAGCTTCATGGCTGGCGCACCCGATTGAGCATGGAGGCGAGCCGCCCACCGCCGAAGCCGTTGTCGATGTTGACCACAGCCACGCCGGTGGCGCAGGAATTGAGCATGGTCAAAAGCGCGGCCACGCCCCCGAAGGATGCCCCATAGCCGACGCTGGTGGGCACCGCGATCACCGGCCGCGAGAACAGGCCACCGACCACTGTGGGCAGCACGCCGTCCATGCCCGCCACCACAACCAGCACCTCGGCCTCCTCGATGCGTTCGCGATGAGCGAGCAGGCGGTGCAGCCCGGCCACGCCCACGTCGAAGATGCGCACCACCCGGTTGCCGTCCATTTCAGCCGTGAGCGCAGCTTCCTCGGCCACGGGAATGTCGGAGGTACCTGCCGACAGCACCCCCACCACGCCGCGCCCGCGATCCGGCGTCGGCTGCGGCCCGAACACCAACATGCGGGGCACTTCGAGATAGCGCACGGCCGGCAGCAGAGCCGTCACCTGGGCGGCCAGGTCGGGCGTCACCCGCGTGGCCATCACCGGGACGCCGTCGCGCCCGATCTCGCCCAGCAGGGTCGCGATCTGCGCGGCCGTCTTGCCCGAGCCGAACACCACCTCGGGAAACCCGGTCCGCATGTGACGGTGGGTGTCGGCGTGGGCAAAGCCCAGGGAACGGAAAGGCAGATCGCGTAGCTCACGTACGCCATCGTCGGGCGACGTCTTGCCGTCCCGAATTTCTTCCAGGAGCGCGCGCAGGCGTGAAGGATCCACGACAGGAGACTATCATCAGATGCGCGGAAGTCACCACTGCGTCTGCGATAGGCCCCTGCCACCGTCACGTGTGGTCCGCGGCCGGTTCGCGTTCGTGGATCTCGTAGATCACGCGGGTGTGGGCCGCCCGATCGTGGGGCGCCTGGCGATCGTGATCGAAGATCGCGAACAAGAATCCAGCCAGCCATGGGATGGCCACGACCAGGTTGGGCACCAGCAACATGTGGAGCAGAGCCCCGGTGCTGCGATCCCACAAGGACACATTGGCGCCAGCCACGGCGGCACCCCACTGCAGACTGATGATAGCCACGGCCACCAAGGGGCCCCAAAACTCGACGGCGAAGCGCAAGAGCAGGTTGGACACGCGCACCGGGCGTGTCGTGCCCACAATGCGCAGTCCCAGCAGGCGCTTGCCCAGGGTCTTGCCCCACAGGCGGTGAGCCACCACATAGTACGCGGCAAAGAGCAGCAGCCCAATCTGCGCGGCGGCACGCTGCGACAGTCCCAGTGACGCGGCCGCTATCTGGCCCAGCGGCGCTATCAACATGGCATCCACGGCCAAGGCTGCCGCACGCGGCACCAGCCCGCCCGCCACCCGCGGCTTGGGCCGCAGCGATTCCAGCCGGTCCAGCAGATCCTCGTAGCTGCCAGGCCGCTTCTCTGGGTCGGGGTCCATCATCTCGCGGATAAGATGGCGCAGCCGCCAAGGCGCGGCCTCGCCTGGGATCTCGGGACGCGGGGCCTCGCGATGGAGCTGCAGCATGGCCCACAGGCTGTCAGCCTGAAACGGCACACGCCCGGCGAGAAGCTCGTGGAAGGTGATGGCGATCGCGTAGACATCGCCGCGCATGCTGGGGCCTTCGCCTGCGATCTGTTCGGGCGCCGCATAGTAGGGCGTGCCCACAAAAGCGCCGGCACCCGCGTCGGTGGGAGCGGCCACACCAAAATCCGCCACTTTGATCGCGTGCGACTGCTCGCCGGCCGGAATCGCGCCCAGCAGCAGGTTGGACGGCTTGATGTCCCGGTGGACCATGCCGCGTCCATGGGCCGCGGCCAGGGCCCGCGTGGTCTGAATGATGTATTCCAGCGCCTCGCCCCAGGGCAGCGGACCTTCCTTCTGAATGTACTCGGCGAGCGTGCCGCCTGGCACGTGTTCCATGGCGAAGTAGGGCGCGCCTTGAAAATTGCCGATGTAATAGATGGTGACGACGCTCGGGTGCTGCAGGCAGGCCTGGGCCTGCGCCTCCATCACCAGCCGGCCGACCAGTCGCTCGTCGCTAGCCAGTTCTCGGCGCAAGACCTTGATGGCCACCGTCCTCTCAAGTGACATGTCGTGCGCCATGTACACCGCGCCCATCCCGCCCTCGCCCAGCAACTCGTGGATTTGAAAGTGATCGATGCGCTGGCCGACCAGGGAGTCAGTCGGTGCAACCGGATGTTCGATCACCGGACCTTCTGCGTCCAGTGCCGTGGCCGCAAAGGCACGTCCCGCGCTGGGCGGCTCGTGAAGCGGGATAGTCTGCTGCCTGGCCATGGGCCCAGCCCGATCCTAGTCCCGGCCGCGCAAATGCGAAAATTTCCAGATAGAGGCTGTCGGGAAATTGCGGGCCGCCCGCAGGGCCGGCCCGCGGATGGCGGGTCGCGGCTCGCGTGAGCGAGGGCGTGAGCGGGTTCGTGGGCGTTTTGCGGGAAGACGAGGAGCGGGTTGTGAGCCGCTCACGCTCACCCAGGCCGCCCACGCAGCCCGCCATTCGCTGGTCGCTCGCGCTACCGCTCACGCTCACGCTGGCCGACCTGCGCTGGCCCCGAATCTCCTGACAAACCGTCGAGAACCTGCTCGACTGCGTCTCGCAGCGGCAAGAACCTGGCGTCCTGGCTGCGCGCTTCCTCCAATGTGGCGTCCAGCGCGGCCAGCTTGCGGGCCAGGGGCACGCGCAGATCGGGCTGCTTGGCCACCAGCGCCGAAGGAAACCCGTCAGCCTCGGCGTCAGCCAGATCGATACCGTGCAGTTCCAGATTGAAGAACGGGCTGGCCAGCGCCGCGGCTGTCAGTCGCCGCCGCAGCCACTCCGGCGCGATGACCAAGGTGGTGCCGATGATGTGCAAGCGGAGCCACGGGGTCACTGTGATGGGCAATTCCATGATGGGCTGGTCGCCGCGGCGATAGGGCGAGCCAGCCGCGGGCCGGTAGGGCTCGCGCGGCGCCCGCAACACCGCCGGGCTGCCCAGGATGCTGCCCGAGCGCCGGCCGGTAAGGCGAATCAATCCCATCACGACAGCCTTGGCCAGATAGTACGGGATCGCCGGAAAAGTCGACGAATCGTAGCGATAGCCGCGCTGGCAGAGCAGATCGATCAGCTCGGCCGAGATTTCATAGCCAGGCGCGCGGAAGCCGACCGGCGGCTGCCCACAAACTGCGGCTATGGCAGCGTGGGTCCGATCGATCTCCTCGGCCATGCGCGCGCCTGCAAGCCGGACAAGGTTGTAAGGATGGGTGTACGTGTGGCTAGCCAACTCATGTCCCGCGCGAGCCAGGTCAGCCAGGATACGGCGGCCTTCGTCGTCGTCTTCCAGGTCCCGCCCCACCACGAACAGAGTCGCGCGGATTCCGTGCCGGCTGAACAGGTCGGCCAGTCGGGGCAAACACCGGCGCAAGATCACATGCCGAATCTCGTCCGGCGCGCCGCCGAGCGCGTGGATGCGGAAGTAGCACTCGACCGGATCGAGATCGACGGAAACAGAGACGATGGGGCCATCCGACACGCGGATATCGTATCAGACGCCAAGTCCCTGGTAATCTTGTCTCGATGCCTGCCTCCACACCCCTGCACTATCGGGTGGCCATGCCCGAACCGTCGAGCCACGAATTTCACGTCACCCTGCAGATCCCGGCCTTGCGCGAACGCCCGGCGCTGGACTTGGTCTTTCCCGCGTGGACGCCGGGCAGCTACATGGTGCGCGACTTTTCCCGGCACATCTACGATCTGCAGATAACCAGCAACGGCCGCGCGATTACCAGTGAACGGCTGGACAAATTGCGTTGGCGGCTCGCAAGCAACGGCCGCCCGGTTGAAGTCGGCTATCGCGTCTTTGCCTTTGACCAGAGTGTGCGCACATCGTTCCTCGACCAGGATCGAGCCTTTCTAATTGGCACGAGCCTCTTCTTTCTGGTCGACGGCGAGGAACGGCGTCCTTGCCTGCTCGACATCGAACCACCAGACGGCTGGCGCATCAGCACGGCCCTGCCCGCGGCCCGAGGGACGCGCAATCGCTTTCGCGCCGCTGGCTACGACCAGTTGGTGGACGAGCCGGTGGAGCTGGGCCGCCACCGCGTGTACGCCTTTCGCCAAGGCGGCACACGTTTCGAGGTGACCATCGCCGGTCCCACCAATGCCGACGTCGCGCGCCTGTTGGCCGACTTGCGACGGATCGTCGCGGCGACCGGCGCTCTCTTCGGCGGCTTTCCATTCGAGCGCTACCTATTCATCATCCACGCGCTGCCCGAAAGAGGCGGCGGGCTGGAACACGCCTGCTCGTGCACCCTCGACATTGCCAGCATGGCTTTCGAAGACGAGAAGGCCTACCAGCGCTTCAACGAGCTGGCCGCGCACGAGTTCTTCCACGCCTGGAACGTCAAGCGCATTCGCGACCAGGTTCTCGGACCGTTCGACTACTCGGCAGAGAACTACACTCGCCTGCTCTGGTTTCACGAGGGCTTCACCGAGTACATGCAGGCCATCATCCTGCTGCATGCGGGTCTGCTCACAGCCGAGCAATATCTGAAAGATCTGAGCGAGGATTGGGCCAAGTACGCCGGCCGACCCGGCCGCAACGTCACGCCGCTTTCCCAGCTGTCCTTCGAGGCGTGGATCAAACAGTACAAGCCGGCTGACAACTACGTGAACCGTGCGGTCAGCTACTATGAAAAGGGCAAATGGGCCGCGCTGCTGCTGGACCTCGTGCTTCGGCAGGCGACGCAGGGCCGGCGCGGACTGCCGCAGGTGTTCCGGCGTTTGTGGCAAAGCCACGGCCGGCGCGGCCGGTCCATCACCGCGCCCGACATTCGCGCGGCTGCCGAGTCCGTGGCAAGCCGTTCCCTGGGCGCGTACTTCTCGCGCTTCATCGACGGCACGGCGGAGCTACCCGTGCCGTCCTGGCTGCGCCGAGCCGGACTTGTTGCCCAGGCTCGTTCACCCGCGCAGGCCGAAGGCGAGGACCGGGTGAAGGCGCGCCGGCAACAGGGCTGGGCCGGGCTCAGCTTCGCCGCTGGCGAGGCCGCGGTGGTCAAGAACGTGATTCCCGATTCGCCGGCCTGGAAGGCTGGACTGACCTTCCGCGACGAGATCGTGGCAGTCAACGAGCACCAGGTCGATGCCTCGACCGTGGCCAGGCGGCTGGCTGACTGCGGCCCTGGCCAAGTGGTGTCGGTCGCGTTCTTCCGCCAGGAGATCCTGCGCGCCACCAGTCTCCGCCTGGCGCGCACGCCCGAGCGCAAGTGGAGTTTCGCTCTCGATCCCGCTGCATCGCCGGCGCGACGACGGATGCGCCAGGGCTGGCTGCGGGGATTCTAGGCACCAAAGAAAAACGGGGTACCGAAGTACCCCGTTTGGATGGAACTAAGCTGCGGTTACTTGCCGAACGTGATGCTGTTGAGGCAGAAGTTGGTCACTGTGTAGGCGTTGACGATGTCCGAGGAGATTTGCACGCCAATCTTGTCGATGTTGGGCACGTCCGTGGCCTTGAGCTGGAGGCAGGTGGTAGTCGTGCAAGCGGGGCCATTCCAGCACTCTGTGTTGAAGTCGGTGAGGGTGAGGACCGCGCCAGATGCCGGAATGGTGGCGCAGTAGGGGTTAGCGTTGCACGCTTGACTGACAAGGTGAATGATAGCCCGGATGGCGGTGTTGGCCGGCGTGACCGCCGCAGGGGTAATGTCGAACGCCACGGTAGAATAGGTGGTCCCGAGGGTGTGGCCATTGCCGCTGCTGTCAGCCGGCGGGTTGCTGGTGTTCATGGCGATCTGGAGCCCCCAGTCGTCGGTATAGTCGCTGTTCTGGACGATGGGGATGGTGCCCGTTATGCAAAGAGCGGAAGAGGAGTCCCAGACCGTCCGGCCCGTGGTGGGACATGTCTTGCCGGCAGTCTCGCATTCGTTGGGATCGGGCGCGGTGATCGGCCGCGTAACAGCCACATTGTTCGGATCCTCCGCGCACACCGGATCGCTTGCGCTGTTCTGCGGGCCGAGCGCGATGTAGGCGTACCCACTCATCGGACCCTGGGCCTTGCCGTCTTTGAAGGTCACTACGTCGCCGGGAGTGCCGGGGCCGCCGCCGCTCCCGCAGGAGACTCCGGATGCTGCCAAAGCGCCACACATGGCGAATGAGGCCAAAGCAATACTAGATTTTACGATCATGCTGTTCCTTGCGTTCATGTCACCCTCTCGGTTGGTGTTTGCATACTCAATAGCAGAAGCCCTTGAGATGGGAAAACATATCTCAACTAATTTTCCAGCTCCAGTCCTTGCACATAACGCACTGCGCTTCGCTTCATCTGCCCACCCGTGGCTCTGGCAGACTCTGACGCTTCCGCGCGCCACGGCTGGTAGACTGCATCTTCGCCATGAAACTATCTGCCAGCCTTCATGACCGCGTGCTGGTGGCTGCGGACGCGGTTCGCCAGCATCTGGGCGTCACCAGCGCCCAGGTGGCCATCGTGCTCGGCTCTGGCCTGACGGCGGCCTCCGCCTCCTTGACAGACGTCCGCTCCATCGACTACGCGAAGCTTCCCTGTTTCCCCGAAACCACGGTGGCTGGCCATCCCGGCCGACTTCTGCTGGGCAGGATGGCTGGCAAAAACGCCCTGGTGTTGTGCGGGCGAGTGCACGCGTACGAGGGCTATTCGCCGGCGGAGATCGGCTTCGGCGTGCGGGTGGCCGCGGCACTGGGCGTGGGGACGGTCGTGGTGACCAACGTGGCCGGCGGCATCGAACCGAGCCTGGCCGTGGGCGAGATCGTGTGCATTCGCGACCACCTGAATCTGACCGGCTTGTCGCCGTTGGCCGGCGCCAACGACGAGCGCCTGGGTCCGCGCTTTGTGGACATGACCGACACGTACACGCCTGCCCTGCGCGTCTTGGTAGCGCAGGTGGCGCAGGCGCTCGGTGGCAAGCCCCTGCGTGAAGGCGTTTACGCGGGGATGTGCGGACCATCCTATGAAACGCCAGCAGAGGTGCGGATGCTGCGAACGCTGGGCGCGGATCTGGTGGGCATGTCCACGGTCCACGAAGTCATTGCCGCGCGCCACGCGGGCCTCAAGGTTCTCGGCCTTTCGCTGGTGGCCAATCCCGCTGCCGGCGTCTTGAGCACGCCGCTTCGACACGAGGACGTGACCAGCGCCGCAGCCGGCGGCGCCGCGCGCATGGGCGAGTTGCTGCAAGGAGTGGTGGCCAGGCTGTAGAGCACCTGACGGACGATAGCTTCGGCCACGGCCACGGCTACGACCTCTTGCGGCTAGCGAGGAATTGGTGTTGCCCATCAGCCTTTGGGCAATGCTATGGTGTTTGGCAATGTCTGCCATCCGCACCGACGAGCTGATGGCCCGTATTGCGGCCTACGAGGAAGGCCCATTTCCGCAGAAGGACCACTTCCACGCAGCACTCGCTCCGTGGAAGGATCGCCTCGACGAAAACGCTCTCTTCGTGCTGACCGCAGCCCTGCGCAAGAGCGACCGTCGGCGCGCGCGCCTGGTGGCCGAGGCGCTGGGCTGGCTGGCCGGCACGCCCTGCGGGCCGCTGCTCGTGCCGGTCATGGTCGACCCGGGGGCGCCGCTGCATCAGCGCGCTGCCGCCGCTGCCGCCATCCAAGAGTATTCCCCGAGCACCACGCACACGCTTTCGCCGGACGAGCGCGGCATCTTGCTGGAGCTTCCGGTGCGCGAGATGGTCACCGAGGCTGGCGACGATTCGTTTGCGGCCGAGGCCATTCGCGCCGCCTACCGCAGCACGCCCCCGCAAGACCGCAGCGGCTTTTCCCAAGCCCTGGTCCACCTGGCGGGCTCGGATGCCGGCCGCGTGACCGTGGTCTTGGGTCACCTGCTCACGGTCGAAGACGACCCCGACCGGCGCCGGGAACTGATTGGTCTTCTCGGCACCAGCCCCAGCCAGGAGGCGGCGGACTTCTTGGCCGGGCTCGCGGCGACGACCAAGGATGCCAGCGAGGCAGCGGTGACGACACGCTTGCTGGAAGCCCTGCGCACCCAGGGCTACTCGGGTCAGGTCAATCCGGTCTGGCGCGAAGCGACCTGTTTCGCCACCGGCTCCGACGGTGATTCGTGCTTCGCCTTGACCTTCGTGATCCCGCGGCCGCCTGCCTTCACTTTGGTGCACTTTCTCATCAGTCTGGTGGACGGCGTGCGCGACGCCTTGGTGCACGCCCCGGCCAGCAAGCGCGAGGCCGAGGAGTTCATCGCGCGCGAGCGCGAAATGATGACGCCGCTTTCGGGCAACGTGCCGATCGAGGTTGGACTCGGCATCTTGCAAGAGGCGCGCGACCGCGCACGACCAGCCAGCGTGGATGAGGAGCCGGACATTCAGTCCGCTCTGCGCGCCATGCAGCCCTTGCTGTCGCGCGCGCCCGCAGCCCCAGTGTCCCTGCCCGCACGCAGACACGTGAACGCCAACGCGCTTCGGGGACTGCTGACCAGTCCCGGTTTCGAATACTGGTACCTGGAGCCGGGAGAGGAAGTCATGCGTCCGGCCCTGGCGGCCATCAGCCGTCCCAGCCGAGCCAAGACCCCACGCGGCCTGGAGAGCGAGATGACCCGGCGCCTGGACAAGGTGATGCCGGTCCTGCTCGAACGCATGGTGGCCACAGGAGAAATCGAGCGCCTGGGCCGGATGCTGCGCCACCAGGCCCGGGTGCTACGCGCGGCTGGGGACGAGAAGCGAGCCAAGCTCTGCCTGCAGGTGTCCGCCAACATGGCGGGCGGCGATCCCGAGTTTCTCGTCCACCTGGCCATGCGCTCGCTGGCAGTGGCCGCCGAAGCCAACGCGGCCGAGCCGCGACACGCGCCCGGACATGAACAAGAGGGCCGAGATTCGCTCCTCCATCGCATTGGGGAAGCGGCCACGCGAATCACATTGCGCGAGGTGGCCGAGCTGGATCTATCTACGGAAGTCTATCAGGCCATCAATGAAGCCAATCGCGCGGCGCCCTCAGCGCGGCGCTCGTCGCTGGCGTCGATCGAGCATGCGGCGCTGGCTTTCGCTCGCTTCTTCTTGAATTGGTTGGAGGGACGGGTGGCGGACGTCGAGCCGTCCGAGGCCGAGGTCGTCGGCCTGGTCACCGGCCTGCGCAATCTGCTGGTGGAGAAAGGCGTGGTGGACGCCGCCTATCGTCTGGACGCCGCGGGCGAGGCCGCGGCGGCGGCCCTGAATTTCGTCGAGCACCACTGTCGGGGCAACTGCCCTCACCGCTGCCTGGACCGCCGCGACCAGGACGGTCGACTGCTGTTCTATTCACGGCCGCCCCTGTGGGAGGTTCGTCCCGACGATCTACGCGCCCAAGCCAGTCCGGATCGCAACAAGCGCCCGCAGGCGTGAAGTCTCACAAACATCAGTAACTTTGCAGCTGCTCGTGTCATCCTAGCCAAGCAAAGAAGGAGGAGGACCGTGGAACACAAGCTGCCTGAACTTCCCTACGCCAAGGACGCACTAGCCCCGCACATCTCGAAGGAAACCCTCGAGTACCACTATGGCAAGCACCATGCGACCTATGTGGCCAACCTGAACAAGCTCATTGTGGGCACCGAGTTCGCAGACCTCGGCCTGGAGGAAATCATCAAGAAAGCCTCGGGCGGGATCTTCAACAACGCAGCCCAAATCTGGAACCACACATTCTACTGGAACTGCCTGTCGCCCCAGGGTGGCGGCGAGCCGAGCGGTCCTTTGGCCGACGCCATCGGCAAGAGCTTCGGCGGGTTTGCGTCTTTCAAAGAGAAATTCAGCAACGCAGCGGTCACGCTGTTCGGCTCGGGCTGGGCCTGGCTGGTCAAAGGCGCCGACGGGAGTCTCAGCATTCAGCAGGCGAGCAACGCGGGCACGCCGCTCAAAGACGGCCAGAAAGCCATCCTGACCTGCGACGTGTGGGAGCACGCCTATTACATCGACTACCGAAACGCGCGCGCGAACTACGTCGAGGCGTTCTGGAAACTGGTCAACTGGCGCTTTGCTGCCGACAACTTCAAGTAGCGGATAGCTAGCTCTCTTCACCACAGAGAGCACAGAGGTCACAGAGTCGGATCGGAAAGGGAAGGGTTGTGTTCTATCCGGTCCGAACCCCTTCTTCCTTTCCGACCTCTGTGTTCTCTGTGCTCTCTGTGGTGAGAAAAGCTAGCCAATCCGTGTCCGTCAGGCGACTTGGGGACCGAGGGGCACAGAGCGCTTCTCGGGTTGCGCCGCGGGGGTGCCTGTCTGCGCGCGCGCGGCCGGTGCCGCGGGCATGCGGTTGGCCGCCAAGAACTGCTCGATGAAGGCCAGCGAGGGATCGACCTGGTCGACCTGAACCAGGATCAGATCCCCTGGCAACAACATGCGCAGCCCTGTCTCGATGGCGTGAAACTCGCCTCGGGTTTCGATGATCTCGGCCACCCGCGTGCTGCGCCCCAGCCCGCGGTGCATGAGCGACACCACCTCGCCATCAGGCCGGCCGCGCGTGCACTTGTCCTCGTAGATGATCACGTGGTCAAAGCCGTTGCCGATGATCTCGGCCTGGCGAATGATGTCCACGTCACGTCGGTCTCCGGCCGCGGTGTACACCACCAGCCGCCGATCGTGCGGCATGCGACCGATGGCATCGATGAGAGCCACCAACGCGTCGGCGTTGTGACCGTAGTCGACCACAATGGTGGCCTCCTCATACTCCAGCACGTTGAATCGCCCTGGCGTACTGCGGGTGTCGCTGGTGAAGGTGGCCAGGGCCATGCGCATCACTTCGCAGGAAATGCCCACTGACCAACAGGCGGCGGTGGCAGCCAGCACGTTGTCGACCTGGAAGCCGATCTGACCGTCACGGGTGAGCGGCACCGCGCCCAGGCTGGTCACCCCCTGCTCACGCTTGCCTTCAGCCAGCACAACCATCTCGTCACGCACGATCACGGCCCGACCGCCGCGTGCGCGGTGGGCGACGATGAGCGGGTGCTTGGGATCGCGCGCGAAGAAGATCACCGAGCCAGGACAGTAGGGCGCCATGGCCACAGTCATGGAATCGTCGGCGTTGAGCACGGCTGCGCCGGTGGGGGCCACGTTTTCCACCACGGTGCGCTTGACTTCGGCCAGTTGCTCCGCGGTGTCGATGCCGGCCATGCCCAGGTGGTCGCCCTCGCCGATGTTGGTGACGATGGCCACATCGCACATATCGAAGCCCAGTCCCTCGCGCAGGATGCCCCCGCGCGCGGTTTCCAGCACCGCCGCATCCACGCGTGGGTTGAACAACACCGCGCGGGCGCTGCGCGGCCCGCTGCAATCATCGTGGTCGATGCGCCGATCATCGATGTAAATGCCGTCGGTGCAGGCCATGCCCACATGCCGGCCAGCAGCCTTGAGGATGTGGCCGACCATGCGCACGGTGGTGGTCTTGCCGTTGGTGCCGGCCACTGCCACGAGAGGAATGCGCCCGTTCTCCCCGGGCGGGAACATGGTGGACACGATGGCCTCGCCCACCGGCCGCGGCTTGCCCACCGACGGGTCCAGGTGCATGCGCAGCCCCGGGGCGGCGTTGACCTCGACGACAATTCCCCCTTGCTCTTCTAGCGGCCGGCTGATGTCGCCGCAGATCACGTCCACCCCGGCGATGTCCAGCCCGACCACGCGAGCCGCATCCACCGCGCGTGCAGCGTTTTCCGGGTGTACCCGGTCGGTCACGTCGGTGGCCGATCCGCCTGTGCTCAGGTTGCCGTTCTGGCGCAAGAGAACCTGCGTACCAGCCGCCGGGATCGAGTCCGGGGTGTAGCCTTGGCTGGCCAGGACGGCCAGCCCGATCGCATCGAGGCGCATCTTGCTCAGCGAGGTGGAGTGGTCGTCACCCCGCAGCGGGTCTGCATTGACGGCGGCCACCAAGTCGGCCACCGTGGACTTGCCGTCGCCCAGCACCTGGGGCGGATCGCGACGAGCGGCCGCGATCATCCGATCACCCACCACCAGCAAGCGATGGTCGGCGCCCGGGGCAAAGCGCTCCACCAGCACCGACGAGCCTTCAGCGCTTGCGGCCTGGAAAGCGGCAAACACCTGTTCCCGCGTCGTGAGATTCACGGCCACGCCGCGGCCCTGGTTTCCGTGCTGGGGCTTGAGCACCACCGGAACACCGACCTCTTGGGCCATCTCCCACGCCTCTTCGGCATCCTTGACGGGACCGCCGGCCGGCACGGGCACGCCGACCGATCGGAGCAGCATCTTGGTCAGCTCTTTGTCCTGCGCGATGGACTCGCCGATGGCGCTGGTGCGATCGGTTTCAGCGGCCAGAATGCGTCGCCGGCGCGAGCCCCAACCAAGCTGAACCAGGCTGCCCGAATTGAGTCGGCGCGTGGGAATTCCGCGCGCCTCGGCGGCGCGCACGATGGCCCCGGTGCTAGGACCGAGACGCACATCCTCATCCTGGGAACGCAGCTGCTTGACCGTGGCCTGCACGTCAAAGGTTCGTTCAGCCAGCACGGCCTCGATCACCTGGATCGCGGCCGCAACCGCAGCGCGGGCCACATCTTCTTCGCGAAACTCGACCACGACCTTGAATTGCGTCGCTGCTTTGGTCGCAAAGGTCTTGCTGAAGGAAACCGGAATTTTGGCCCGCTTTTGCAGCGCCATCGCCACACGTTCCAAGACATGCGCCAGCGTGGGACTTTCGGCTGTCGCGCCGTTGAGATCGGCGTCAGCCCATCGCACCCCGGAGAACAGCTCGGGCACAAGCGCGCGCAGGCGCGTCTCGAATCCCGGGATCTCGGCCACCGCCATGTGGGCCGGGCCGAGGTCGACGGTCACCTCAAGCGCAGTATGCCGACTCCAGACATTGGGTCCCCTGAGTGCACGAATTCTTTGGAGTTCCATGGTGGCCGTCACGGGTTGGTTAGTTCTTCTTTGAGTCCGGCCTTGATGGAGACCGGAGGGTCGTTGGTAGTGCGACGGATCGCGAATGGGATTTATTCGCGCCTCCGGCACCACCCCGTGCCTTTTTCTCATCGCTAACCGCGCCGATGGCCGATAACACAGCGAGACTCGCGTCGATGTTGTCGTCGAGCGTCTGAAGCAAGGCCAACTCGCCCGGTGCCAACAAAGACAGGGCCTTGCCGACTGCCTCGCGATAGTCAGAAACATGAATGATTTCGGCGATCCTTGGTCCAGTCGCCAGTCCTCTTTTCAGCAGGCCAGGAACATCACCAGGTGCCCTACCCGCAGCCGATGGATCGTCGTACAGAATGACCCGATCAAACGCGGCGGCGAGGATCTCGCCCTGACGGACAATATCTTCATCACGCCTCGCGTCGCCTGCTGAATACACGGCACAGCGCCTTTTCTGGGGAAACCGGTCCAGCGCGGACACGACCGCGGCCAACGCGGAGAGGTTGTGGCAATCGTCGATGACCAGGGTGGCTTCGCCATGGGGCACGACATTGAATCGACAAGGATCGTCCTGGCGATCGGCGCGGAAGGTCTCCAGGCTGGTGCGAATGGCTTCTTTGGACAACCCTAGCGCCCACGCCGCCGAAGCAGCCGCCAAGGCGTTCTCCACCTGGAAGGGCGCACGCCCCGAGTAGGTGATGGGGATCTCGTTGATTGAGATGAGGTCGGTTTCGGCCGGTCCCTCGCACAGGATCAACTGCCCATCGCGCACGAAAACGACTCGCTTGCCCTGGCTGCGATGCTGCAGCAACGTCGGGTGCGTGCCATCAAGGGCGAAGAAGATCACAGAACCCGCGCACAACGGCGCCATCTTCGCCACCAGCGGATCGCCGGCATTGAGCACGGCACACCCGGTCGGCAAGACCACATCCACCGGCGAGCGTTTGACTGCAAACATGTCGTCGATGGTGACCACGTTGTGCAGGCCCAGGTGGTCGGCCTGGCCGATGTTGGTCACCACCGCCACATCGCAACGGTCGAAGCCAAGACCCTCGCGCAGGATTCCGCCGCGGGCCGCTTCGAATACCGCGGCTTCGACCTGCGGGTTGAGCAGGATCTTGCGCGCGCTGCGCGGACCGGCGCAGTCCCCGCCCTCGATCACGCGGCCGGATACGTCGATGCCGTCGCTGGAGGTCATGCCCACCACACGACCGGCTGCGCGCAGGATGTGTGCCACCAGTCGAGTCACCGTGGTCTTGCCGTTGGTGCCGGTCACACACACGATGGGAATGCGGCCGTTCTCGCCCGGCGGAAACAGCGTGTCCACGATGGCCTCGCCCACCGGTCGGGGCGCGCCTACCGAAGGTTTCAGGTGCATGGCCAGGCCAGGCCCGGCGTTAACCTCGATGACGACACCGCCCTGGTCTTCCAGCGGCTGCGAGATGTCGCTGGCCACGACGTCGAGACCGGCCACGTCCAGTCCCACGATCTGAGCCGCCAGGGCCGCGTGGGCCGCGATGCTGGAATGAACCTGGTCGGTCACGTCGATGGCCAGATTGTCGCTGTGCTGGACCACGACCGACACGCCGGCCGCAGGCACGCTTTCGGGACGGTAACCCTGACGTTCGAGCTGCATCTGCGTGGACTTGTCGTCCACCCAGATCCGGCACAAGGGACAGGATTCATAGCTGCCGCGCCGGGGGTCGGAGTTGAGCTGCTCGTCAATGAGCTGGGCCACGGTCTGCTGGCCGTCGCCGACAATCGAGGCGACTTCTCCGCGGGCGGCGGCCACCAGCTTGCCGCCCACCACCAGCAAGCGGTGTTCGGCTCCCTCGGCGAATTTCTCGACGATCACGCTGCTGCCTTCGCGGCTCGCCGCCTCGAAGGCGGCCCGCACCTGACTTTCGAGGGTCAGACTGGTGAACACGCCGCGGGCGTGGTTGCCATCGCGAGGCTTGACCACCACGGGCGGGCCGATCTCCTCGGCCGCTTGCCAGGCGTCGTCGGCGTCGCTGACCAGGCGTCCCTCGGGAACCGGAATGCCACCCGCGCGCAGCAGGTTCTTGGTCAGCTCCTTGTCCTGCGCGATCGATTCAGCCACCGCGCTGGTGTGGTCGGTCTCGGCGGTCCAGATGCGACGCTGCTTGGCCCCTTGGCCCAGTTGCACCAGGCTGCCCTCGTTGAGCCGGCGCACAGGAATGCCGCGCGCATCAGCCGCAGCGGTGATGGCGGCCGTGCTCGGGCCCAGGCACACGCGGTCGGCCAGCTCGCGCAACTTGCGTACTTCCTGTGCGATGTCGAAGGGCTGGTCGTAGATGGCGGCCAGCACCAGTTCGCGCGCGGCGAGCAGGCAGGCGCGCGCCAGCCTCTCGTCGCGGTAGCGTACCACGACCCGATATACGCCTTCTTCCGCCGTCTCACGCGCACGGCCGTATCCCACAGGCGTGCCGGCCAGGTTCTGCAGCTCGATGGTGACGTGTTCCAGAATGTGCGCCGGGTAGGTGCCATCGCGCAGACGTTGAAAAAAACCTCCGCGTTCGCCCACGCTGCAGCGGTGTTCGATCATGGAGGGCAGCCACGCCATCAACCGATCATTGAGTCCCGGTATAGAATCAGATGGCCTGTCCTTGAGGTCCTTGAGGTCAACCCACGCTTCCAGCACCGTGTGCCGTGACCAAATATTGGGCCCGCGTAGGGCGAAGATCCTTCTGATCTCCATGGGTGATTCCTTGAATGGCCGAGGTGGGATGACGTCCAAGAGACTCATGCAACTCTGGCACAAGAATGGTCGTGGTGTATTTTGGCGGCGAAGAACGGGCCCTGCCGGGCTATGAGCAGCGCACCTTGACCGAATTGGACACAACCTGCAACCAGCTCCCTGAGCCCTTGCGCGGCATGGTGCAAGCTATGCTCGAGCCGGGCGAATCGCTGCGTGCGGTCTTCCAGCCCGACTTGGACGACCGGCTTAGGTATGGCGAGGGGCTGGTGGTGCTGACCGACCGCCGCCTGGTGGCGCGCGAAGGGTCCGAGTTGCGCACCTGGCCGCTGGCGCAGGTGCAACGATTGCAAGCGCACGACCGGGGCGGCCTGGCCACACTGGAAGCGCTTGGCCCCAGCGCGCGTCTGGCTTGCTGGTACCACACGGTGGGTCGGGCTGCGGCGGCCCGCGACCTGGTCGACGCCTTCGATCACCTGGCCGCGGGCCACGCGCCTGGCGGCCCGGACTCCGATGACGACCTGGCCGTGCCCGAGGGCGAAAAAACCACTGCGCCGGTCAACGTGCGTTCGCTCTTCCGTCTGTTTCGCTTTGCCCGCGCGCACACCGTCGCCCTCACGCTGGGACTCCTGCTCACCCTGGGAGGAACCGCCGCCGGTTTGGTCCCGCCCTATCTGACCTGGCCTCTGGTCGACAAGGTGCTGGAGCCGTACCAGGACCACGTCAAAGAGCTGCGCTCCACCGCCGCGACGGGCGACCGCGCGGCGCAGGTGCGCAGCATCGATCGCGAGCGTGTGGCCGGATTCCGCCGCGTCGGCTTCTATCTCGCCGCCTTTGCCGGCGCGGCTCTTCTGGCTTGGGCGCTGGGCTGGGCCCAGGGCTGGGTGCTGGCGTGGATCAGCGAGCGCATCAGCGCGGACTTGCGCAACACCACCTACGCCCACTTGCAAAAGCTGTCGCTGGACTATTTCGGCACCAAGCGCACCGGCGATCTGGTGGCCCGTATCAGCAACGACACCGATCGCATCTGCAACTTCCTTTCCGACACCTTGGTCGACTTCATCGCCGACGTGCTCATGATCGGGGGCACGGCGGTGGTGCTCATCAGCATCGATCCCATCCTGGCTGCGGCCACGCTGTGCACCTTCCCCATCATCGCGTGGTTGACCGTGTCCCTGCGCGACCGCATGACCCACGGCTTTCTCAACGGCGGCCGCGCCTGGGACGGGATGACCAGCCTGTTGGCAGACACCATTCCAGGCATCCGCGTGGTGAAAGCCTTCGCGCAAGAAAAGCGAGAAATTGAGCGTTTCCGCGCCGCCAACCTGCGCATCATCGCGGCCAACGACCGGGTCAATCGGGTGTGGACCTTTTTCTGGCCCGCGGTGGCTTTGCTCACCCAGATTGGCCTGCTGGTGGTCTGGATTGTGGGCGCCTGGGAGGTCTTCAGCGGCCGGGTTACCGTCGGCGTGCTAGTGGCCTTCCTGGCCTACATTGGTCGGTTCTACGCGCGGCTCGAGTCCATGAGCCGCATGGTCACCAGCACGCAGAAAGCCGCAGCCAGCAGCCAGCGCCTGTTTGAAATCCTGGATCGGCCTCCGGGCGTGCCCGAACCGGCGCATCCCGTGCACCCCGAAAAGATCCGCGGCGCCATCGAGATCCGCAACGCCAGCTTCCGCTTTGGCAGCCGACAAGTCATCGACGGCGTGAACCTGGACGTGAAGCCGGGCGAGATGATCGGCCTGGTGGGCACCACCGGCGCGGGCAAGAGCACGCTGGTCAACCTGGTGTGCCGCTTCTACGACGTGAGCGAAGGCGCGGTGCTGGTGGACGGAACCGACATCCGGTCTTTCCCCATCGCTGAGTATCGCCGTCACATCGGCATCGTGTTGCAGGACCCGTTCCTTTTCTGGGGCAGCATCGCGGAGAACATCGCCTATGGCAAACCCAACGCCACGCGCGCCGAAATCGTCGCTGCGGCGCGGGCTGCGCGGGCGCACGAATTCATTCTGCAGCTTTCCGACGGCTACGATTCCATGGTGGGCGAGCGCGGCCACACGCTTTCGGGCGGCGAGCGCCAGCGCATTTCCATCGCGCGCGCCCTGCTCATCGATCCGAGCATCCTCATTCTCGACGAAGCGACCTCGTCGGTGGACACGCAGACCGAACGCGAGATCCAGGAGGCGCTCGACAACCTGGTGCGCGGCCGCACCACCATCGCGATCGCCCACCGGCTGAGCACCTTGCACAAGGCGGACCGCCTGGTGGTGTTGGAGCACGGCCGCGTGGTCGAGGTGGGACAGCACCCCGATCTGCTCGCCGCTGGCGGTCGCTACGCGCAGCTCTACCAGGCCCAGATGAAACTCGGGCAGGCCTTGGGCAGTCCTGAACCGCCGCGCGAGCTGCCGCCACCCGCGCTCGAGCGCGAGGGAGGCGACGCGTGAGCGGCGCGCTTGTCCCCATTCGTCTGCACCACGATGCCTTTGGCCGGCTGGTGGTGACCCTGGCCAACGGAGAAATTCACACTGGCGTGGTGCCGGTGCGCGCCTTTCCGTTCTCGGCGCCTGACCAGTGGATTTCCTTGTGCGATGAAAGCGGCCACGAGGTTTTCTGGCTCAGCGACGTGGCCGAGCTGGAGCCTAAGACGCGCGACCAGCTTGCGGCCGAGCTGGCCCGGCGCGAGTTCATCCCGCGCATCCTGCGCATCTTGAACGTCGTCGAGGGCGGCGTCGCCAGTCAGTGGTTCGTGCAGAGCGACCGCGGCGACACCAACTTCGAGCTGCCCAGCGAGGACAACATCCGCCGCATGGGCAGCGACGGCGCCTTGCTCATCGACAGCCACGGTATCCGCTACCGCATCACCTCGGTGTCGCAGTTGGATGCACACAGCCGGCGGATCTTGCGGCGGTACTTGTAGGCACCGCGAGAGGTGGCTGTTGCCGGCGTCGACCTGGGGTATCATTAGTTTTATGAGTCTGTTTCGCGTCAATGTGGTGGCCAAGAATCCCCGAGACGAGACTCAGGTATCCGCCCCCATCGAGGCCTTGGTTGACACCGGATCTGTACTCAGCTGGCTGCCGGCCCAACAGATGACAGCCATCGGGGTCGGCCCCCGCCGCAAACGGACCTTCGTAACTGCTACGAAGGAAGTGGTCGAACGAGACGTCGGCTATGCGGTCTTGGCTGCCGAGGGTTTTGAAACCGTTGATGAGGTGGTCTTCGCGGAGAAAAGCGATCTCTGTCTGCTTGGAGTGCGCACGCTCGAAGGCTTCGGTGTCATGGTCGACAACGTCGGCCACCGGTTTGTCGCCGTCACGACCGTGGCGGCCAAGCTGTAGAACCGATGCAGTAGCGCTACTTGCCCCGGATCATGTCGTCGACATGGGCCAGGCGTTCTCGTACACCGGGCAGCTCCTGCTCGAGATCGGGGTGCTCCTCCAGCAGGCGAGAAACGTCGGCCGCCTCCGAGCGGCGCTTGCTCGGGCGACGGCGCGGCTCCTCGGCGGCTTCGAGCTTGAGCAAAACCAAGTCGGGTAGCTTCGCCACCCGAAGCCGCATGCCGAGCAAGTCGAAGGACTGGGCGCGCTCGACCGAACCCGGCGTGAGATGGTCGGCCATGAACTGGATTGCGGTGCGCTGCTTGCGGGGCGCCGACCCAGGCGCCCGCCACTTGTCGAAATGATCGAACCGGCCTTCGTGCTCGAAGCCGGCCAGTTCAAGTGCAGTCCTGGGGAGATCCTCGTAGCTGGCGAGCGCGACGTCGATGTCTCGGGTTGTCCGAGGCTCCTCGGTATAGAGTTGCACCGCGATGCCACCGATGACCGCGTAGCGCACGCGTTCCTTTTCGAGCATGTCGGCGAGTTGGCGCAGAGCTGCTTCCTTTGTATCTCCGTCGGACGAACCCATGGTGAGCCCCCATTGTTCGTCGAGGGCGAAGCTGTCCCGCAAACGCGCCTGAACCTGCGCTACTTTCGGCAACTGCGCCATGAGGTGATTGTAGCAGGCCTGTGAAATCGGGGGAGGTGCTGTCGCGTCTGTTCATAAGCCCCGCGATCCGCTAGTGTGCGCCGCAACTTTGAGCGAGGACGCAACATGAACGTGCAGAATATCGTCGTGGCAGGCAAGAGCGGCGCGGGCAAGCAGCCGCGCGTGGACGTGCTGGTGCAGACCTACGGGCTGCGGCAGCTGGCCACGGGGAACATCTTTCGCGAGTACCTGGGCACCTACAACAAAGTGCGCGGCGACGCCAAGACCGACGGGCTTTGGACAGACGGCAAGTTTGCGGCCGACGCGACGATTCGCCAGGCCTTGGCTCCCGCTTGCGCCAAAGCAGGGGTGGAAGTCGACGCGGCGATGCTGGGGTTCAAGGCGGCTCAGTACGTGGACCGCGGTCGCTTCGTGCCCGACGAGATCACCAACGCGCTGCTGGCCGCGGCCTTCCGCGCCGGCAGCGGTAAGGGCTTCGTGCTGGATGGTTACCCGCGCACACCTGAGCAGTCGGACTTCTTGCTCGCGCTGGCCAAGGATTGCGGCACGCGCATCGATCTGGTGCTCATCGTCGACAACGACGACGAAGCCATCGTGGCGCGCGCCATTGGCCGCCGCGTGTGTCCCAACAAGACCTGCGCCAAGGTTTTTCACCTCGAATTCAAGCCGCCCACGCCCGACGGAAAGTGCACCGCCTGCGGCACGGCGGTGGTTCTGCGTTCCGACGACACCGAAGAAAAGATCCGCACCCGACTGGCGGAATTCCAGAGCAAGGCCTTTCCCGCCATCAAGCGCCTGTCAGCCGCCGGGATCCCGACCGTGTCGGTTCCGGGCAACCTGCCCGTGTTCACCGACCAGGCGGTCAAGGACAGCGTCCTGGCCGTGGTCCAGCCTGCGCTGAAGAGTTAGCCACGGCTCGTCGGAAGATTCGCGGCCCGCGCAGATCGGCCAGCGAGGGCGGTAGCGGTAGCGTGAGCGACCAGCGGAAAGCGGCCAGCGTGAGCGGCTGGCGTGAGCGTGTGTGCCCGCCAGCCGTCTTCCCGCTTGCACATTCCCGCAAAACGCCCACGAACACGCTCACCCTCACGCCCTCGCCCACGCGACCCGCTAGTCGGCCTGCCGGGCGGCCTTCTCTTCCCATCTCTGTGCGAACCAGCTAACTTCCGGATCGAGTAGACTTCAGCCTCCATGGAAAAGAATTCGCGCATCTACATCGCTGGCAACCGCGGCCTGGTTGGCTCGGCCATCGAACGCCGGCTGCGCCGTGAGCACGACAATGTCATCACCAGCGACATTGCTGACTTCGACCTCACCGACGCCAACGCCACGCATGACTTCTTCGCGCGCACGCAGCCCGAGTACGTCTTCGTCGCCGCGGCCAAGGTCGGCGGGATCAAGGCCAACGATAGCTTCCCGGCCGATTTCATCCGCATCAACCTGCTGATTCAGACCAACCTGATCCACGCCGCCTTTCGCCACAAGGTGCGCAAGCTGCTCTTCCTGGGCAGTTCCTGCATCTACCCCAAGCTGGCACCCCAGCCCCTGAAGGAAGAGTACCTGCTCACGGGCAAGCTGGAGTCCACCAACGATGCCTACGCCATCGCCAAGATCGCCGGCATCCTGATGTGCAAGAGCTACAACCGCCAGCACGGCACCAACTTCATCGCTGCCATGCCCACCAACCTCTATGGCCCGGGCGACAATTTCGACCTGCAGAGCAGCCACGTGCTGCCGGCCTGGATTCGCAAATTCCACGCGGCCAAAGTGGCAGGCCACGCCAGCGTTGAATTGTGGGGGACGGGCAATGTGAGGCGCGAGCTGCTTTACGTCGAGGATCTGGCAGACGCGCTGGTCTTCCTGATGAACCACTTCGACGCTGGACGCGAACGTGAAGACGAGAAAATGTTCGTCAACATCGGCCTGGGCGAAGACATCGTGCTGCGCGATCTGGCCGAGCTGGTGCGCGGTATCGTTGGCTATTCGGGCAACATCACCTGGAATGCGTCCATGCCTGACGGAACGCCCCGCAAGCTGCTTGACGTGGGCCGGCTTCATGCCCTGGGCTGGAAGGCGCAACACACGCTGGAGGCCGGCATCCGAAAGACCTACGCCTGGTATCTGGAGAACGTCGCGACCAAAGCTTGAGACGACGAAACTACAAGGTAGGCGCGAAACCATCGAGGCCAGGGGTGCAAGATGCTCGCGTGCGCGCTGAGTCTGTCGGTCTTGCGAATATCGCCGGCCACGTGAGACAGTACGGCCATGGCGATCATCCCTCGGTCAATGCGCCTGCCCACATTGATTGGCCTGGCGTCCGCGATGCTGCTTGGCCAGCCTGCGGTTTCCGAGACGATCGGCAAAAGGCTGGCAGTGCTGGAATTCAAAGGCAGCGGGATCAAGGACGCCGTGCTGGAGAACTTCGGGGACGAGGTTCGCGGCGGCGCAGTTGCGGGTCTGGTCGGACGCGGGGTTCTGGTCATGACCCGCGAGAGCATGATGGTGTTGCTCAAGGAGATGGGAAAGAAGGACTGCACGGAGGGCGACTGCGAGGTAGAGACCGCGCGCAACATTGGCGCGGATTTCGTGGTGGCCGGTTCGGTGGTGAAGATTGACGGCGCCTTCGTCGTTACTCTGAAGTTGTTCGATGTGCACAGCGCTGGCGTCCTGGCGACGGATCGGGTTGAAGCCAAGAGTCAACTTGAGGTTTCGCGGCGCCTGCGCGAGCACGGCCGGTCCCTCGTGGCTAACAACGTCGGGCCTCGCCCAAACCCGCCGTCGGTGGCGCCGCCTCGAGTGCCAGAGCCGACACTGGCGGTGACAGGTGTCGCGGCCGCGAGCGTCTCGCCACCGCGTCCCGCGCCCCACCCGGCCCGCGCCTGCGCGGCGAACCAGGTGTCTGTCCCTGGCGGGACGTTCTGGATGGGGGACCCGGACTTGGACAAGGATTCGAAGCCGGTGCACAAGGTGACCCTGTCGCCTTTCTGCATAGACAAAACCGAGGTGACCGTGGCTGCCTTCCGCGCTTGCATACACGCCGGCGACTGCGCGCCTCCCAGCGCGACGGTCGACTGGAAGGGCATAAAGCGAGAAGACAAGACGAGATGGAGTCAGTTCTGCACATGGGGCAAAAGCGGCCTCGACCAGCACCCCATCAACTGTGTGGATTGGAAACAGGCCACTGCCTACTGCGAATGGACGGGGGGCCGCCTACCCACTGAGGCGGAATGGGAATACGCGGCCCGCGGAAACGACGGTCGCCAATATCCCTGGGGCAACGAGCCGCCGGACGCAGCTAGGCTCAACGGCTGTGGCAGCGAGTGCGCATCGATGCTCCGGGAACGGTTCCATGCGACCTGGAAGCCGATGTACACCGGCGACGACGGCTGGCCAGCCACCGCACCAGTGGGTAGATATCCCCGGGGCGCAAGTCCCTTCGGCGTTCTGGACATGGCGGGCAATGTTTGGGAATGGACCGCCGACAGTTTTGCCGACTACACCGACGAGGCAGTTACGAATCCGCAGAGATCTCGGCCCGACACATCACCCCGCACGCTCCGTGGCGGGAGTTGGCACGACAACGGCCCGGCAAGGGTCCGCGCGGCCGTCCGCAACGGGAACGATCCTGCCAACCGGGTCAACTCTCTGGGGTTCCGCTGCGCGCGCGGGGTAACAATGTAGGCGTTCGCCACGGGCCGCGATGGTTTCGCGCTGACCTTGTCGTTTCGCGGGATTGGGGCGAGACACGTTGACTGTGCGCTGCGCGTACCGTAGGTATTGACTAAAGCAGCCCCGACGAGACGCAGATGTTCAAGATCGTCAAACGAGAGCAGTTTTCCCCTGTCACCTACCTCTGGAAACTAGAGGCGCCTGACATCGCCAAGGCGGCGCAGCCCGGCCACTTCGTGATCGTTCGTCACGGGGATGGCGGCGAGCGCGTTCCCTTGACCATCGCCGATTTCGATCGCCAGGCCGGCACCATCACTTTGGTCATCCAGGCGGTGGGCAAGACGACCACCGCGCTCATGAATCTGAAGGAAGGCGAGTACCTCGACGACCTCGCCGGCCCGCTGGGTCACGCGCGCCACTTCGACAAGGTGAAAAAGGTCGTGTGCGTGGGCGGCGGTCTGGGCGTGGCCCCGACCTATCCCCAGTTGCGCCAGTACAAGCAGAACGGCGCCCACACCATCTCCATCGTCGGTTTCCGGTCCAAGGATCTCATGTTCTGGATCGACCACTTCAAGGCCGAAAGCGACGAGTTGATCATCGCCACCGACGATGGCTCGTTCGGCGTGAAGGGTCTGGTCACTGGGCCGCTGCAGGAAGTGCTGGACAAGAATCCCGACGTCGACGAAGTGCTGGCCATCGGGCCAGCCATCATGATGAAGGCCTGCGTGGCGGTGACCAAACCGCGCAACGTCAAGACCATCGTCAGCCTGAACCCGGTCATGGTCGATGGCACAGGAATGTGCGGCGGATGCCGGGTCACCGTGGGCGGCAAGATGGCCTTTGCTTGCGTGGACGGCCCTGAGTTCGACGGCCTGCAAGTCGACTTCGACGAACTTCTCGCGCGTGCAAAACGTTTCGACTCGTTCGAGCGCGAGTCGATGCGGCGCCTGCGTGAACAACACCAGTGCCAACTGCCCAAGTAGTCTGTTCCCCTAGAAGCAAAGTCAGAGTCCGCAATGGAAGCAGCACCCAAACCCAAGAAGACCATCAAGACCATCGCCAAGACCAAGACCGCCATGCCGGAACAGGATCCGGCGGTGCGCGCCCGCAATTGGAGCGAGGTGACTCTGGGCTACGGCGAAGAGCAGGCGGTGGCTGAAGCGGCCCGATGCATCCAGTGCAAGAAGCCCGGTTGCATCGCCGGATGCCCGGTGGCCATCAACATTCCGGGCTTCATCCAGGCCGTCGAAAACCGCGACTTCCGCAAGGCCTACGACGTTCTGGCCGCTGACAACGTGCTGCCCGCCATTTGCGGCCGCGTCTGTCCGCAGGAAACGCAATGTGAGGCCGTGTGCATCGTGGGCAACAAGCTGGAGCCGGTGGGCATCGGCCGTCTCGAACGCTTCGTCGGCGACATGGCGCTCAAGAACGGTTGGTCGCTGACCACTTCGGTCAAACCGAATGGCCACAAGGCGGCCATGATCGGCAGCGGTCCCGCGTCGATCACCTGCGCCGTGGATCTGGCGCGCGCCGGAGTCGACGTGACCATCTACGAGGCGCTGCACACGGCCGGCGGGGTGCTCAAGTACGGCATCCCGGAATTCCGGCTGCCCAAGAAGCTGATCGACCGCGAGCTGGAGGCCTTGAAGGGTCTGGGCGTCAAGGTGGTGACCAACGCCATCATTGGGCGCCTCTTCACCATTCCGCAGCTCATTCGGGAAATGGGGTACGAAACCGCGTTCATTGGCGTCGGGGCCGGCTTCCCCAATCTGATGGGTATCCCGGGCGAGGGATTCAATGGCATCTTCTCGGCCAACGAGTACCTGACGCGCGTCAACCTGATGCGCGCCTACCAGCACCCGCAAAGCGATACGCCCACCGGTATGGGCAAGAAGGTGGCGGTGATCGGCGCAGGCAACACGGCCATGGATGCCTGCCGCGTTTCCATCCGAATGGGCGCCGAAGAAGTCTACTGCGTGTACCGCCGCACCAAGAAGGAAAGCCCGGCGCGCGCCGAGGAAGTCCACCACGCGGAAGAAGAGGGCGTGAAGTTCAACTGGCTGACTGCGCCGGTACGCATCCTGGGCGACGAGCGCGGGTGGGTGAAGGCGATGGAATGCATCCGCATGGAATTGGGCGAGCCGGATGCGTCGGGCCGCGCGCGCCCGGTACCGGTGAAGGACTCGGAATTCCTCTTCGAGGTCGACACCATCGTGTACGCCATCGGCACCTCGGCCAATCCCATCCTGGCGCAGACCACGCCAGGACTGAAGCTGAACAAGCGCGGCTACATCGATGTCAGCCCCGACACGCAGATGACCAGCATCCCGGGTGTGTTTGCCGGCGGCGACATCGTGACAGGTGGGGCCACCGTCATTCTGGCCATGGGTGCCGGACGCAAAGCTGCGCGCGCCATGCTGCAATACATGGGCCTCGCAGCAGCCGCCGAGCCGGCCCACCTGGCGAAATAGGGGTTGGCTGCGGCCAGCGCAGGTCGGCCAGCGTGCCCGTGAGCGGTAGCGTGAGAGATCAGCGAAAAGCAGCCCGCGTGGGCGGCTCTCGCGAGCGACCCGCGGAGGGCTCTCACCACACGCTTTCCGCCCCCCGCGTGCCTCACACGAACACGCTCACGCCCACGCTCACGCTGACGCGACACGCAACCCGCTCGCCGCGACCCGGCCTAGCCTGCGGCCCCGAAATTCCCCGACGAGCCGTAGCTAGCGCTCGGCGTCTTTGCTGCCAACGACTGTCAAGTTCAGGCCGACCTGCACGCTGAGCGGCTTGCCATCAACAGCCACGCTGATCTTGCCGTTGAAGAACCAGCCGAACGAGCCGGTCGAGAATTCCTTCTTGTCGGCCACCAGTTCCTGTCCGTTGATGACCAACTTGATGGGCTCGGCCTTTTCGATGAAGTGCGTCTTGGATATCGGGCAAGCTGATTTCGCCATGGTGCCAGCAGAGTAACACAGCTCTGCGCAAAGCATTTGCCCGCGTGCGAAAGAGAAAAGCACCTGGGCTTGCTGAGTGGTAGATTCACGTTGCGATCAACCTCAGTGAGGAAGAAATGAACGCAACAACTGTGAAGATGCTCATCGGCGCAATCGCGCTTGCCGCTGCGGGTTGCGCCACCGAGACGACCATGTACCGGAACGTGTCGGAGCCGCCGAGCGCCACCAGTCAGGCGCCCGTCGCGCCCTACCCGATCCCGGCCAAGGATCCCAAGGGTACGGTCTATGTCATTTCCTTCGGCGGGGAGCCCATGGCCACGCCGTCGGGAACGCAGGGCTTCTATCTTCACCTGCGCATCGCCGCCGAGAACCGCGCTGACGACGCGGCCTGGACCATCGACACCCGCGATCAGGTCGTGAGCCTCGGGGCGACTCCGCTACGGCCCACCTATGCGCAGGGCTCGGCCGGTGGTTCGCTGGTCACCGTGGCAGCCGGACAGCACGGGTACCTGGATGTCTTCTACCCCCTGCCACCGCAAGGCAGTCCGGGACAAGCCATCCTGTCATGGCAGGTTCACCGCGGGAATGAGCCCGTCACGGGAACCACGCCTTTTGAACTGGTACCGAATGAGCCAACCGGATACGTCGACTACCGACCAGTGGGCGTGACGGTCGAGATGTGGCCGGCCTGGTGGTGGGGCGTAGGCTTCTATCCTTGGCTGTGGGGCCCTGGCTGGGGTTGGGGCTACCATCCCTACTGGGGGGGAGGCTACGTTCATGGAGTTGGTCCGCGTGGCGCTCCGGCTCCAGCCCGAGGATTCGGCGGCGGCATGAGGGTCGGCCGCGGATTTCACCGTTGACGACTGCCTGGGCGCGCGACCTCTCGAAAGGTGACAATCGCGCTGGCAAGGGCCCGCCGCGCACTGGATAATCTCGGCCAATGGCGCAGGACCGAGGCAGCCGGCGGAGCATCCGCGCGACACAACTTTCGTCCGCGGTGCGGGCTCGCCACGTGTCCGGGAACAGACGTGAGCCCGAGCCCACGCCGCTCTCAGACCTCGAACGGGAAGCCCTGCGCACCGCCACGTCAGAGGGCACGATCGTGCTGGCTGCCGACGGAGTGGTAGTCAGCGCCAACCACAGGGCCCGATCGATGCTGGGCTTGGCCGACGGGGATGTCGGAAACTCGGTGCGCGATGTGCTGGCGCGTGCCTTGTTCGCCGGAGGCGACGGCGTGCCTTTGCCGGCCGACTCGTGGCCCGGACTTCGCGCCCTGCGCGGAGAGACGGTGCGCAGCCTGGACGTGGGCATTCACCGCGACGGCCGCACGACCTGGTTGTCGACCACGGCCGTGCCTATCGTGCTCGCCGGGGGCGCCTGTGGCGGAGCGGCGGTGACCTTGTCAGACGTCACCGTGTTGCGCACCCTGGAAAGGCACCACGAACAGATGATCCGGTTGGTGTCGCACGACATTCGCAACCCGCTGACATCGGTTCACCTGAACGCGCAACTTCTGCAAAAGGCTCTGACCGAGCGGGGCTTGGAGAAAGAACAACGCCTCGCCTCGGTGGTGATCGCGGCGGCGCGACGTTTGGATGCGATGATCGAGGAACTGGTCGACTCGTCGCGCGTTCGCTCGGGCCAGCTCAGGCTGGACTTGCGCCCGGTGGCCATCGAACACATGCTGCCCGAGATCTTGGCACGCAATGCCCGCGCCCTCGATACCACGCGGGTCAGGCTTGCGCTTCCTGACCGTCCCGTTCTCATCACGGCCGATATCGTCCGTCTGGAACGCGCGCTCGTTAGTGTCCTTGTCGTCGCCCTGCAAAACTGCGCGGACGGCGCAGAAGTTGCGTTGCGAGTCGCGACGGCCGACGACGAAGTGCGCTTCGCCGTGGATGTTCCTGGCCGAACTCATACCAGCGCCGAGCCGCCCAGTCCGCCCAGCAGCCAGCTCGGCCACATCAGGATCGATCATGGCTACGGGATGGGACTCTTCGTCGCTCGTATGCTGGTGGAACGACACGGCGGCCGTCTCTGGGTTGAAAGTACGCCCGATCGCCGAGCCACCTTCCATTTCGCCCTCCCCATCGCAGGCCCCGAAGGCGAGGCCCCTCGTTCTGGCTCAACGGAGTAGATTCAATGCAATCCGTACTTGACCATCTTCTCCCACAGATTCTTGCGCGAGATTCCCAGCATCTCGGCGGCGCGGCGGCGCTCGCCGTCGGCCATCTTCAGGGTGCGCTCGATGTAGTCCTTCTCGAACTGGGCCATGACAAAGGCCAGCGGTTCGACGCGATCGCCTGACACAGGCCGCGTGCTGCCGTGGAATTCGGCGGGAAGATGGTGGACCTGGATCTCCTGGCCCCGCGCCAGGATGCTGGCGTGCTGGATGGCATGCTTGAGCTCACGCACATTGCCCGGGTAGGCGTAGCCTTGCAGCGCAGCCCAGCCCGCGGGCGCAATGGTGGGCGGCGTCGTGCCTGGCGCAGCGAACTCGCGCAAGAACTGCTCGACCAGAATCGGCAGATCGGTCAGCCGTTCGCGCAGCGGCGGCAAGCGTAATTCAAACACCTTGATCCGGTAGTAGAGATCCTGGCGAAAGCTGCCGTCCGTGGCACTGCCCTTGAGATCGCGGTTGCTGGCCGAGACCAAGCGGACATCGACCTTCACCGAGGTATTGGTGCCGATGGGCTCGAACGAGCCTTCCTGGATCACACGCAGGAGCTTGGCCTGCACGTCGGCGGGCATTTCTCCGATCTCGTCCAGGAACAGGGTGCCACCGTCGGCCGCCTTGAAGCGGCCGTCGCGACGCTTGACTGCTCCCGTGAACGCACCCCGCTCATGCCCGAACAATTCGGCCTCGATGAGCGCCGCCGGCACAGCCGCGCAATTGACCGCCACGAAGGGCGCGTCCTTGCGATCGCTGGAGGCGTGGATCATGCGCGCCGCCAGCTCCTTGCCGGTGCCGCTCTCTCCGGTCAGGAGCACAGCCGCAGAACTTGCAGCGATGGCGTTGATCTGATTGCGCAGGTGCACGATGGCCGGCGACCGGCCTTCAATCATTTCGCCGACCTTGCGCGTGGCCAATTCGGCCCGCGCCGCGGCCAGATCGCGCAATAGCTTCCAGCGCTCGTCGATGCGCTGGACGATGTTCAGAACCTCGGGCAGCTCGAACGGCTTGGTGACGTACTCGATTGCCGTCTCCTTGACGGCCAGGACGGCCTCCTGAATCGTGCCGAAGGCGGTCATCAACACCACGTGGGTATCAGGCTGCTCATCGCGCAGGCGGCGCAGAATTGTGAACCCGTCAACCTTGGGCAAGCGGATGTCGCTCAAGACCAAGTTGAAGATCTGGCGATCCAGACACTGCATGGCCTCGTCGCCGTCTGCAGCGAGTGCCACACGATGGCCGAGCTCTCTCAGCGCCTCGCCGAGTGGCACGCGAATGTCGGCCTCGTCGTCCACTAGGAGTATGTCAAGCATCGTCAGAAACCTCGGCCTGTCCGCCTGAGTACAGGCGAGACGGTATGGTCGATTCTCTGTGGTGGCAAAGCAAGGCGATTCTCTGGGAGCAACGCAAGGAGACTCGCTTCTTTCATGTTCCTGACTTCAGATGTCCAAACGACGTGGCAGGATGCAACCAGCGCGTCATGATGTTCCCATCTCGTGTCACGCGACAGGGGATAATTACGAACCCGTAACGCCAGCCCACATCGGCGAAACGAATCTACCACGCTTTGTGGCCCTGGCTGTGGCACGGGGTTTGAATAAACCAAAACCGTCGGGGAAGGGAGGAGGCGCTCCGCGGGGGGCCTGCATGGGGTGCCGCGTGGTGGCGGGCGGGCCCAGGGGTTCGGACGGGCGGCGTGGGTGGCGGGCCGGGGAGATGGGGGGAGTGCCTTGGCATGGTGGCGGAGTAGCTGCCTGTTTCGACGATCATGGTGGACCGTAGGGTTTCGGGCAGCTCTCCGTCGCCATGCGGTTGGCGATGGGTGACCGAGGCAACTTCGCCGAGCACATGCGGTATTACTGCGGTTTCCGCAGGGCTAGCGGCTCACGAACCTCTGGTCGCGACCGCGTGGAACGCTGTTCTGCCCTTCGGTGCTCTAGGCCGCAAGGCGCTCGCGGAGCTGGGCGCGTGCGCGGCACATGCGGGTTCGGGCGGCCTGGCTGGTGATTCCCAGCGAACGAGCCGCGTCGGGGAGAGGTAGTTCGTCGAAAACGCAAAGCTGGACCACGTCTCGATAAGGGCGAGGCAGCTGGGCGACCGCTGCGTGCAAGCGAAATCGGTCCTCCCGATCCTCCAGAAGCAGTGCAGGCGCGGGTCTCGAATCCGACAACATCGAGACCACGTCACCCTGTCCCGACTGGTCATTGGCCGCCACACGCTCAGCGGCTCGCCGGCGACGGCGCGCCCGCATGAGTGCGGCGTTCACAACGACCCGGTGCAACCATGTGCTGACCAAAGATTTTGCGCGAAACGATCCCGAACCGCGCAAAGCTTGCTCGACAGCATCGTGGGCCGCGTCCTCGGCCTCGGTTCCATCGCGCAAGACGGAAAGCGCCACGTGCACCAGGCGATCACGTACCTGCGGGCTTGCAAGTTCGCGGGACACTGGATTCTTGGTCTGCGTGCTGTTCGTGGCCATTGGGCTTCCTCCCCGGTCGTTGGCGCCGTCCCCCAACTTGGGTTCTGGTCAGTTCGCCTCTCCCCTTATGCCAATGGCGTGCCAGATGTCCTGAATCGACGTCGCAGTTCACACGTTGTTCACCTACGGCGGATCCGTACGTGGTCCGCGTCCCCTATAACGCGACTTTGCGGGTGCTACTCGTCGAGTTTGCTGCCGGCCGCGCTGTCAACGCTCTCGGCGTTGCAGAAGTCTTGTCTCTTGAGCATCACCGGCGGATTCGCGCGCTCGCGGCGGGCGCGGGCCAGACGATTCACGAACGCCTTCTGGAAACGCTCGCCGCGTTTTTCGAGCGCCACCACCATCTGTTTCCAGGCGACGGCGTCGCTGGCAGCCACGGAGGCCCCGGTCGGCGGCGCCGCCGGCTCAGGAACCAGCGCGACCATTGTCGCCAGATCCTCCAGCAGACCCGCGTCGAACTTGGCATCGGCGCAGGCGGCAGTCACCGTCGGGACCAGTACGCTGTCACGGAATTCTGCCAGATCGTCAGCGTCGATCTGGCACCAAAGCAGACGCGCATGCAGCTGCGCCAGAGCGACGCCCGCTTCGGCCCGCGACGCCGTGAGCAGGCGTTTGAAGACATCATTGTAGTCACCCTGGGCCTCGCCGTAGGAACTCAGCATGGCCTGCATCAGCTTGGCCCGACACTCGGAATCACAGGTGCGGCTGAACAAGTAGCTCGTCAGCCAGTGACGGCGCTCGGCGTGGAACTTCTTGAGCAGGTCTTCTTCGGCCGAGGTTACCAACTCTCCCGTGCGCGCCGTGGCCAGCACCAGCGCCGCCACCAAGCGCGCGCCGGTGGAAAACTTCTCGAAGCGCTCGATCTCGTTCCATTGGCGCCGTTCGTAGAGATCCTGCAAGTAGGTCTCGAACAACCACGCCGTCTTGGTCGGATGCGCTTGCACCGCGTGTTCCTCGTGCAGCAGGCCCATGGGTCCTTTGCCGATCTCGCCGCTGGCGATGGAAGCATCCAGCTCATCGGCCACCAGCTGCGCGATGGCCGCGGAACGCTCGGCCAGCTTGTCGTCCTTGCACGCTTCGACCCGCTTCTCCACGCCGAAGCGCTGCATGCACGTCAGTACATAGGCTTGTTCGAGTTGGGTGTAGTTCTTGTTCGCGGTCCCGGCCAGCACGACGCCCATGTAGGTCGGATTGTCACGGCCCAATTCCAGGGCATAGGAAACTGCGAGTTCCGGGTCGAGGATGTTTCCCCTGCTGAGCGAGAGCAAGACGCCGAAGCGCTGGTCCACGGTCTGCGGCCCTTGCAGCGACAGCACCGACAGGTTCTTGCCCAAAATCTCGGCGCGGGCGATGCGCCAGTCGTTGTCAGCCTTGGTGCGCGCGATGGATTGTTCGCTCGCCTGCTGGCGCTCGGCGTTCTGCGCCTGGCGGAACTGCCAGATCGACGTGGCCACCAGCCCGGCCACCCCGATGACGAAGCTGGAAAGGAACCCGTGGTAGTTCTGGATGAACCGCCCCAGGCGCGAAGTGTTGTCGGGCGCAGCAGGTGTCTCGGTCATGGCCCGAGCATACTCCGGGTTTCGCGCATCCGCGTCGTTTGCGCCCGCCATCTGTGTTACGGTTTCGCGGCCCGTTCGGACTGTTTCACTGCGCCAAGGAGAAGACCATGCCGGAAGCTGACGTCACGACCAAGAAGGACAAAGAATTCTATGCGGACGTCCCGCAAGAAAGCCGGAGCTTCTTCCTCAAGGGATCGAACGCTCACGACTGGGGCATGAACAATCGCCTGGCCCACATCTTCAGCCCGAAGTCGGGCAAGACCGTGATGCTGGCCTTTGACCACGGCTACTTCCAAGGCCCGACCACCGGCCTCGAACGCGTCGACATCACCATCTTGCCGCTCGCCCCGTACGCCGACGCGCTGATGCTGACCCGTGGAATCCTGCGCAGTGTGATTCCGCCTGCCCTGACCAACGCCGTGGTCATGCGCGCCAGCGGCGGTCCCAGCATTCTCAAGGAACTGTCCAACGAGCAGATCGCTTGCAGCATGGAAGACGCCGTCCGCATGAACGTGTCGGCGGTCGCGGTACAAGTCTTCATCGGCGGCGAATTCGAGACCCAGTCGGTGGCCAACATGACCCGCCTGGTGGACCAGGGAAATCGTCACGGCATTCCGGTGCTGGCGGTGACTGCGGTGGGCAAGGACATGGCCCGCGACGCGAAGTACATGCGCCTGGCCAGCCGAATCTGCGCCGAGCTGGGCGCCGCGTTCGTGAAGACCTACTACGTGCCCGAGGATTTCGAAACCGTGACCGCATCCTGCCCGGTGCCCATCGTGATTGCAGGCGGCAAGAAGCTGCCTGAGCTAGAGGCACTGCAAATGGCCCACGATGCTATTTCGCAAGGTGCGGCCGGCGTGGACATGGGACGCAACATCTTCCAGGCCGACTCGCCGGTGGCCATGATCCAGGCCGTGCGCAAAGTGGTTCACGAAAACATGAGCCCGCAGCACGCGTTCGATTTCTACCAGACGGCCAAAAACCAGAAGCGCTAGCGTTCCATCGCGCATGCAAAACCGTTGGTCGGAATCAGACGCCGCAGCCGCCGCTCAAGGCGCGGCTTGCGAAAGCAATCTCGCTATTCTTGCCTATGCCACGCGCCTGCTCGGGTCCGATCCTGATCTGGCTCTGCACGGTGGCGGCAATACGTCCTGCAAATGCGCGCTTGCCAACGTGCTCGGCGAAAAGCAGTCCGCTCTCTTTATCAAGGCGTCCGGGATCAATCTTGCAACAGCGCAGCCCAGCGATTTCGTTGCGCTGGACCTCGCGTACCTGCCGCGGCTGCTCGACCTGGCGGTCTTGTCGGATGAAGCCATGGCCGGCGAATTCGCCTGCCATTTTTTGCGCGCCTCTTCTCGTCGCGCCTCGGTGGAGACCCTGGTTCACGCCGTACTTCCCCACGCGTTCGTGATGCACACGCATCCCAGCGCGATCCTGGCGCTGACCAATCGGATCGACGGCGCCCCGACCGTCGCAGCGGCATTCGGGCAAGAAATCGCCATGGTTCCCTACGCGTTGGCCGGGCTGGATCTCGGCCGTGCCGTGCGCGACACCATGGCCCGCCATGCGCAGGCCCGCGCGCTCGTGCTCATGCACCACGGGCTGGTGACCTGGGGAGCGACGGCCCGCGCGGCGTACGACGCGACCATTGAACTGGTCAGCCGCGCGGAAGCCTACCTGGACAAACACCGCACTCGCAGTCTGGGAACGCCTTCTTCCGCCGGGGATCGCGAGCAGAAATACCTCAAGCTCGCCCCAGTCATTCGCGGGGTCTTGGGTCCAGCAACGCCGGACGCGCTCGGCGATCGGGTCAGCCTCGATCCTTTGCTCGATCCCGAAGTCGCGCAATGGATCGAAGCTCCCGAGGGCAAGAAGCTGGCTTTGTCGGCGCCGCTGACAACCGACTATCTGATCCGCACCCGCCGAATTCCGCTCTGGCTGGACCATGCGACCCTCGACGATGCCAAGAAGTTCAGAGAAGAGCTGGCACAATCTGTCGCCGTTTTTCGGGCCGAGTATCGGGCGTATGTGCAAAAGCATGCTGGCGGCGTGCAGGTTGCTAGCGAAGCGCGCGATTTTCTGCCGCGGGTGCTGATGATCCCGGGACTCGGCGTCGTGTGCGTCGGAACAAATGCGGCCGACGCGGCCATGGTTCGCGACATCACCCGGCAGGGGCTGGACGTGAAGGCGACCATCTACCAAAGCGGCGCCGAGTATCTGTCGCTCGACGACAAGCATCTGTTCGACATGGAATTCCGCGCCTACCAGCAGGCCAAGCTGGGCGCGCGCGGACCTCGACGACACTGTCCACAGCTTGCACGGCAGTGTCGCGCTGGTCACCGGCGCGGCCGGGGCCATTGGCTCGGGCATCTGCGAAGCCCTGCTCGCTACGGGTTGCCACGTCGCCGCGACCGATCTTCCTGGCCCCGCTCTCGACGGTCTCGTCGCCGAACTCGGGCAGCGCTGCCCGTCGCGGGTTGCAGCCGTGGCCATGGACGTGACCGACCCAGGCTCGGTGGCGACCGCATACAGCCAGGTCATCCGCACCTGGGGCGGCCTCGATTGCGTGATCGTCAACGCCGGGATCGCGCATGTGGCTCCCCTGACCGAGCTCGGCCTCGACGCCTTTCGCAAGCTCGAAAGCGTCAACGTGGAAGGCACGTTGCTGGTGCTGGCCGAGGCGGGCCGTCACTTCGCCCTGCAAGGCACGGGCGGCGACGTGGTCCTGGTGTCGACCAAGAATGTGTTTGCCCCGGGCGCGGGCTTCGGCGCGTACAGCGCGACCAAAGCTGCTGCTCATCAACTGGCGCGCATTGCCAGCCTGGAATTCGCTTCTCTCGGCGTGCGGGTCAACATGGTCGCCCCTGATGCGGTCTTTTCCCACGGGCAAAAACGCTCTGGCTTGTGGGCCGCTGTCGGCCCCAACCGCATGAAGGCGCGCGGCCTCGACGAGCGCGGATTGGAGGAATACTACCGCTCGCGCAATCTACTCAAAGCCGCCGTGACCGCCGAACACGTGGCCAGCGCCGTGCTCTTCTTCATCACGCGCCAGACCCCGACCACGGGCGCCACCATCCCCGTCGACGGCGGCCTGCCCGACGCGACCCCAAGGTAGTTCAGCACCTTCCCGCTCAATTCCAGACGCCAGGGCCGACAGTGATAGAATCGCGCATGTCATGAAACGCATCTTCAAGATCCTCAAGATCCTGGCTCTATGCCTTGGCGTTCTGGTGCTCGCGCTGGGCATCTTGCTCTTCGTTACCTTTTCGGGTGGGCTGCCCATCGCCGACGGCCAGCGGCTCGACGGCGTCGAGGTCGTCAAGGACGGGATCGTTTCGGCGTTCATCGTCGATATCGACGACCACAGTGTCGCGCTGGTCGACGCCGGCAACGATCGCCAGGCCCAGCCCATCCTGCGCGCGCTGGCCCGGCGTGGTCTTGGCGTGGAGGCGGTCAAGGCCATCTTCCTCACGCACGGCGACCGCGACCACACCGCCGGCGTGCTGGCCTTCCCGCGCGCCGAGGTCATGGCGCTCGATCCCGACGTGGCCCTGGCCGAAGGGCGCGCGGTGAAGTCGCTCTTCAAGCACTTCGCGTCCCCGCGCCCGAACGGCATCAAGGTCGCGCGGCCGCTGCGCGACGGCGAAACCTTGCAGCTGGGTGGTCTCGATGTGCGCGTCTTCGCCGTGCCCGGGCACACCCCGGGCAGCGCCGCCTTCCTGGCGCGCTCCGTGCTGTTCATGGGCGACAGCGCCGAGGCGACCAAGGATGGCAAGCTGGCCGCCGGGCACTGGCTCTTCACGGAAAATCCGGCGCAAGACCGGGCATCCCTGCGCCAGCTCGCCACGCGCCTGCAGCCCTTCGCCGCCGAGGTCAAGGCCATCGCCTGCGCCCATTCCGGCGTGCTGTCGAGCGGCCTCGCCCCGCTCGCGGAATTCGCGGCGGGCGAGAAGTAGGCCCGGCCCGGATGATCAGGGCAAGAGCGCCGGCCTCTCCCACGCTATGGCCCGGACGGATACGCGACTTGAATGCCGTTGACCGGCGCACGTTGTATCCCCCAGGTCGAGGGCCTCGGCTGCGCGGTCAGTGTGAAGCTGGATCCGGTCACGTTCCGGAACACGACATAGTCCCCCGCGCCGGCCGCGCCCGCGTCGCCACCAGTCGCCAGAGTATACCCCGGGAAGGAACTGGTGGTCAGCGCGGGCTGGCTTACCGAAACGGTGGTCGAGCCGATCTTGTACTGGTAGTTGCGCGTGTCACCCGAATCCACGGCGGAATAGCAGTAGACGTAGACGTCGTATCCACTGCTCATCTCGGCGGGCAAGTTGGCCACGCTGACTGTGCCTGGCAGGTCAGCCGCCACCGGATCGAGATAGCCATTCATCATGCGCGTATCACCGGGAGCGTCGGTGAAGGAATTGCTCCAGGTGGACACCCCGCCCAGCTCAGGCACGCTCCAGGTTGCGGATGCGGCGGTCACGCTGCCGCTCGACGACACCAGCGCGGGAAGAGTTCCTGTGTCACCAGGTGCGCTGTTCCAGTGCGCGGCTCGTTTCACGCCTGCTAGTTCGTTGGGGTCCATCGCGACAACTCCAACCACGCCAGAACCGCCGGTCGGCTGTCCGCCCACGAAGTCAATACTAATGATGATCGGCGCAACCGTCGCGTCCGTTCCCAGGTCACTCGCTCCGTCCGCTCCGCTAGCCGGACCGTCGCGAGTGTCGGCGCCAGGCGCGTCCAGCGTTCCTGTCTCAACGACATCGGAACCGCCCGAGCCGCTGTCCGGCAGCACACGAGCATCGGCAGGCAGAGGGACGTCAATCGCGACATCTTGGGTTGAAGCTGCGTCAGCCACCGCCGGGGCATCCGTCATGACCACTCGCCCCGTGTCATCCGCGTCGGCCCCCGGCGCCCCACCCATGGCAGCCGCGTCTGCTTCGGCGTCCGCATCCACCGTGATGCTTCCCCCTGTCCCGCCCGTGGCGGGCTGGCCGGTCCCGCCGGTTGCGGAGCCGCCGGTCGCGGTGGTGCTGCCTCCCGAAGCGCCGCCCCCCGTTCCGGTGTCAGAGGCTACGCGGCCATCGCTACTTCCAGCATCCGGTTGCGACGACAAAGGACGCGTGAGGTTCACGCAGCCTACGAAAGCGAAGACTGCCGCGAGTGCCGGCACTACCGGCAAGTACGATCGATCCACTTGGACATCTCCCTCGATAATCGGCAGCATTATGGAGTCATGCGGCGGCAATAGCAAAGGTCGTGCGACCCTGGCGACGATCGGCTCAGAAGGGGACCATCAGGCCGATACCATAGAAGTCGGAACAAGCGCCATTTTGCCTTCACCGAACCGAAGCTACAAATTCGCGCCCGCCTCCAGGTCACCGGACGAGAAGCCGTTCACGCAATCAATCGCGCAATCAGGAACGCATCTGTGCCAGCCAGGTCGCCCACGGCGAGAGTCTGCAGCCCGCCCCGCCAAAGAGGCATGGCGGTCACGCGGGCCTTGACCAAGCCGAAGCCGAACAGCGCCGCGGCGGTGAAGGCGGCCGAGAGCACCAGCCCGGTCTTGACCGTCCCGGTCAGCACGTAGGGCAGCAGCGGAATCAGGCCGCCTCCGATGTACGCAGGGCTGGTGCCAGACCGCCAGGACTGGTGCCGCCAGGGCTGGTGCCAGACGCTTCCTGAGAGCCGCAGGGCTGGTGCGAGCCGCAGGGCTGGTGCCAGACGCTTCTTGAGAGCTGCTTGAGGTCTTCTTGAGATCCCAGATGGCGGCGGCGGACGCGGGATGCTCCACAACTTTCTTTCGTGGTTGCCGAAAACCGTGCATGCCACGACCACTGCGCTTCGTCCCTGAGAATGGCCTCGTCGAAATCACCACCCGCACCCTGCAGGGCAGGCTCCTGCTCAGGCCATCGCCTGAACTCAATGACCTGATCCTCGGCATCATCGGCCGGGCACAGGACCGCTACGGCATGGTTATCCACGCCTTTGTCGTGACCTCAACCCATGCACATTACATCTTGTCGCCCGCCAGTTCCGAGAAGCTCGCCAGGTTCATGCAGTTCGTGAATACCAACATTGCCAAAGAAGCCGGGCGGCTGCATCGGTGGCCCGAGCGGCTGTGGTCGCGGCGCTACCGTTCCATCGTCATCGCCGACGACCAGGCCGCCTTGGCTCGCCTTCGCTACGTGCTCGCCCACGGCGCGAAAGAAGGACTCGTGGACGACGGCCCTGAGTCATGGCCGGGCGCAAATTGTATCGCTGCCCTTGGCAGGGGTGAAATGCTGCGCGGAACTTGGTTCGACCGGGGAGCCGAGTACAAAGCCAAGCAGCGGGGCGAGACCGTGCTGGCCAGGCAGTTCGCCACTACATATGACGTCAAGCTGACCCAGCTGCCGTGCTTGCAGCACCTGACCAGGAGCCAGCATCAGGCCGAAATCCGGCGAATGGTGAAGGACATCGAAGAGCAGGCCAAGGTGGTGAATCTGGCCCAAGGACGCACGCCCATGGGTGTGACTGCGATTCTCAAGCAAGATCCACATTCGCGGCCAGCAACGACCGATCGCAGCCCGGCTCCCTTTGTCCATGCGTCGGACAAGAAGACGGCGATGGAGTTCCGTGCGAAGTATCGCGCGTTCGTCGACGCATTCCGAGCCGGCGCCGAGCGGTTGAAAAAGGGCGCGGCCGCGTTCGCGGAAATGTTCCCGCTGTGGTCTTTCCCGCCGGCCCTGCCGTTCAACGCCCCGGCGTGAGCTGGGACAGCTTCCACTGCGCAGCTGCCAAGCCATCTGACGACCCAGCGACGGATGAGTGTATCCGCATCTCGCGGACCTCGCGAAATTCAGGCAAATCGGGGCTCGCTTCCCGTCGTCGCTGACTCCACGAAGCCTCTACTCGGGTCTCCCATCCATGGTTTCGTACGTCGGTGAAGCCTGCATAAGTGCTTCCGGTCGCCGCCAGTGGCGTTCGCGAGAATCTCCCGCAAGACTCTGGAACCGTCGGCGCGTCGGCGTCGCAAGACTCTGGAACCGTCGGCGTCGGTCGTCGGGTCGGCGGGGGCAAGACTCCGGAACCGTCGGCGGGGGCGGGGGGCAAGACTTTGGAACCGTCGGCGGGGAACCGTCGGCGGGCGGTTATTTTGCCGATCCGGACGGATACCACTGGGAAGCGGCGTGGGGGGCCGATGTTCAGCTTGGCTGCCGACGGCTCATTACAAATTGGGGAGTGAGCCACGGCTCAATCCTACCCATCAAGGGGATGCTTCCACCTGAGTCCCGGAAAACGAGCGAAACCCCGGTCTGCCGTGATCAATTCCGTCCCCTTTTCCAATGCCAGCGCCGCCAGGTAGGCGTCGGGAATGTCGTTGCCTTTCGCCTCGACCTTTTGGCAAAGCCCCGCAAACAATTTCCAGTGGCGTTCCCCGGGTTCCATCTCCATGTGGTTGGCCCGTTCTAGGAGCGAATCCAGAAATTCCAAAGCCTTGTCGAGCGGAGTCGGCATGCGGAAGATCCGGCGGTTCGTCACGATGCGAAGAAAACCGCCGCGAACTATCGTCGGGATGGAGTAATTGCCGACCGAGGTCGCCAGGGACTCGATGAAGCGCGCATATTCCTTGTGCCGATGGCTGCCAAGGCGATGGGCTCCGATGAGGACATTAACGTCGAGGAGGGGCATCGCGCTCCGAATCCATGAGGTCTGCCAACGCCGAATTGTCCGACAGGTCCACCCCGCGGGACGGTCCCCCGCCCTTGAACACAACCAGTTTGAACGGTTTGGGGGTTTTCAGGGCCTGTTTCTGCTGGAACAGGGCACGCAGACCGTCCTCCATCACCGCAGTCAGGGTCAACCGGCGCTCGGCGGCGAAGAGCTTGGCCTGTCGGTAGAGTTGGCTGTCCAAGTCCAGGGTGGTTCTCATGCATAAAAGCATATTGACCACGCATAAGTATGTCAAGGAAGCATTGAGAGGACAACCGACGACTCCAGTGTCACGCGTGGGAGATGCATGACCGGATGTTCGCTCATCAGCAGCCTCTGCCCGACTAGATTCCGTTCCGAAATATTGCCCAGGAAGAGCTGTTGCTAGCGTCGGCGCACGTGACAGGTCGCGAGTAATCTCCATTCCAAAGCCCAGCGTAGGCCGTGAAGGTCATGTCACCAAGCTTGAAGCTGCCAACACCTCCAGGAGCCAGCGACACTGCCGAAGTGCCGGAAAAGACGAACCCTCCCTCGAGTTGATTGCAGGCACCCACGCAAATAGGTGCGTCGGGGGTCACCGTGATTCCCGGCGATCCAACAGTCTGGCTTGCCAAGGACCCACCTTGCATCCATGTCTCGTTCACGGCGAGCACCAGGCTGGCACTGTCAGTTACTGTGAGAAACGAACCCCCGGCACAGCAGCCTAGGCTATACGGCGTGACTGCTACGTTGACAGACTTCCCCACCCAAGCAGCGAGCGACGGTAAAGGCATCAGCGCCGAAGCAGACTCAGACCCATAACCTATCCTTGTTGTGCCTCCGTCTTCTAGCGCGAGCGTGAAGCTATATTGCAGGCTGCCGTTGGTGCTGGAAACGCAGGACGCAAACTCCGGATCACCTCCTGTGTCGATTGGCGCTGCGGCGATCAACTTGCCCGAATACGATCCTCCGGGTCCGGTGGAGCAGACAAGGCCAGCGAAAACAATGCCCAGCGAGCATTGGGAAAGCACCTGTACATCCGCACTGACATCGGCAGAGACGCTCGCATCGATGCTCGTTTGGGTACTGTCACTTCCTGCGGCATCTGCTGTGCCATTCGTTCCGCCGGAGCTACTCATTCCGCCTGCCCCAGCGGAGCCACCCGTATTCGTTTGCCCGCCTGAACTTATGACACCAGTATTGCCTCCGCCGCCGGACGAAGTTGCGCCGCTCGCTAACCCACCACCAGTACGACCCATGCTGGCACCTCCCGATCCACCTGGACCAATAATAGTCCCACCGGTGCCACCGGTGCCGGCTCCACCCGGACCAGCCGGTCCGCCAGTCCCGCCTGTACTGGCGCCTCCCGCCCCGCCTGGACCAATCGTGCCACCATCCGTTGCACTCGTGCTGATGCCACCCGGACCACTCGTACCACCCGTACCTCCGGGTGTTCCGCTGCTGATGGTGCTGCCTGCCTGGCCTCCGCCTGCAGCTTCTGCATCACCGGCTCTGCTCTTGAAACCAGAGCTGCTGCATGCCGGTCCCATCAGCGCAGCTACGAAAAGGGCTACCGCAACCGTTGATATCTTGAACATCTGGTCCTCCGTGTGCTGACCCGCTGAGCGTCAGACTCAATCGACTGGTTTGACGATTCAGTTATCTTCCCACAAATTGCGGCTGGGATTAGTGACCTTGATCACTTGCACCAAGGGGTATGTTGCCTGCCATGCGCGAAAGAAGCGCCCTTTTGCCTTCACCGAATCGCATCTGAACGCCCGCCTTCAGGTCACTGGAGAAGAAGCCGTTCACGCAATCAATCGCGCAATCAGGAACGCAGCTGTGGCGGCCAGGCCGCCGACAGCGAGAGTCTGCAGCCCGCCCCGCCAAAGAGGCATGGCGGTCACGCGGGCTTTGACGAAGCCGAAGCCGAACAGCGCCGCGGCGGTGAAGGCGGCCGAGAGCACCAGTCCGGTCCTGACCGTCCCGGTCAGCATGTAGGGCAGAAGCGGAATCAGGCCGCCGCCGATGTACGCGCCGGCGATGGTCAGCGCGCTTCGGCGGGCGCGGCGCGGGTCAGGCTCGGCCAGGCCGAGTTCGAAGCGCATCATGAAATCCACCCAGCGGGACCGGTCGGCACTGATGTGATCGAGAATGGGCCGCATGGCCTCCTCGGAAAGGCCATAGCCGCGAAAAACCTCCGCGACTTCCTCGCGCTCCTGCACCGGCTTGGTCTCGGTTTCCTCGAACTCGCGCGCGCGTTCGGTTTGGTAGTGCTCGCGATCCGCGCGGGCCGCGAGATATCCGCCCAGGCCCATGGCAATGGCCCCGGCCGCCAGCTCGGCCAACCCCGCGGTGATCACGATGCGGTTGGCCGCCGCCGCGCCCGACAGCCCGGCCGCCAAGGCAAAGGGCACAGTCAGCCCGTCGGACATGCCGATGACGACGTCGCGCACCGCCTCGCTGGCCGTGAAGTGCTTCTCGATATGGGGCGTGCTGGGCATTTCGCAAGAAACTACGTCTTCACACCAGCCGCCGCGCGCAGCGATCTGATCTCGCCCTTGCTCAGATCGCGCCAGCCGCCCATTTTCAGGCCCTCGAAGGACATCTCGCCCAGGCGCACGCGCGAAATCTTGAGCAACTGGTGTCGCACGGCCTCGCCCGCGGCCTTGAGCGCGCGCGGCCGGCTCTCGGGCACCACCATCTCGACCCAGATGTTCTTGCCGGTGGTGGCCAGGGGCTCGACTTTGATCGGGCGCACGGGGCGGCCATTGAAGCTCCAGCCGCGCTCGAGGCGCGCCAGCTCGGACTCGCCCATCACGCCCTGGAATTTCAGGTGGTAGGTCATGACTACATGGCCCCCGCCGCGCGACATACGTTCGGCCAGCGCGCCGTCGGTGGTCAGCAGGATCACGCCTTCGGACAGAAAATCGAGAGGCGCCACCACTTGCCAGCCGAGCTCGCGGTCGGTCACGTAGCGGGCCAGCGTGGGCCGCGCCACATCCTCGTGGGGCTCGGCCTTGTTCGGTTTGGGCCGATTCAGGGTTCCCAGACAACCGCGCGGCTTGAGCAAGATTCGATAGAGCGGTTCCTCGACGTGCACGCGCCGGCCGTTCACTTCGACGCGGTCGTGGCGCTCTTGCACCTGCACGCCCAGGGTGGTGATGACCTGGCCGTTGACCTTGACGGAGCCCGCGGCAATCAGCGCCTCGGCATCGCGACGGGACGCGATTCCGGCGGCAGCCAGAAGTCTTTGCAGTCTCACGATGATTCCCCTTTCCCCGCGCTATCTTTGCCCCGAGCTGGCTTCGCCTACGAACCGCTGTTCGGCTCTTCCGACGGCGGGGCCGGCGTGTGCCCAGGCTCGGACGCCGCTTCGGCCGCCGGCTGGGTGACCGCGCCCAGAATCTTGGATGCGACCTTGCTGGCACTGTCCAGCTCGTCGAGCAGCGGGTCGGTCTCCTCGGGCTCTTCGGGAAGTTGCGAGCGCTCCACGAAGTTCAGGTTGTACACCTTCGGGGCCGCGCCTTGCGCGGGACGTGCGCCGACTTCGGCGGCCACAGGCGTTGCGGCCTCGGCGCCGGGCTCTGCGCCGTGCTCGGCATCCACGCGCGCTTGTTGTTCGGACGACAACTCGGCGTATTCGCGCAGGGTCGGCAGCTCGCTCAGCTCGCCCAGGCTGAACACGCGCAAAAACTCGGACGTGGTGCCGTAGAGCAGCGGCCGTCCGACTTCTTCCTTCTTGCCGATGATGCGAACCAGCCCGCGGTCGAGCAGGGTCTTCAACACCGGCCCGCAGTCCACGCCGCGGATCTCGTCCACCTCGGGCCGCGTGACCGGCTGGCGGTAGGCCACAATAGCCAGGGTCTCCATCATGGCGCGCGACAGGCGCATGGGTTTGCCGGCCAGCAGTTTGGACACCCAGCGCGCGTGCTCCGGGTTGGTGCGCAGGTGCCAGCCGTTGGCCAGGCGGATGACTTCGATGCCCGAACCCCGGCGCCGCTCCAGCAGAGTTTCGACGGCGGCCGTGACCTTCTTGCCGTCGCGCTCGCCCAGCAGACGCTTGAGCTCCGACAGGCCCAGCACCTTGTCAGACGCAAAGAGCAGGCTCTCGATGATCGATTCCATATGCGAGGGATCGAGCACCACCGGCGCATCTTCAGCCGTCTCGTCGCCTGGGGCTGCCCCCTCAGCCCCGCCCTCGAGAGCTTCCCCTCCTTCGACTGGCTCGGCCCACACCCCCGCGTCCCCTGCGACTGCTTCTGCCTCGGGGCTGGCGGGTTGGTCCGCGGCAACGCGATCCTGTGCCCATACATCGGGCCCGGCGCTTGCCTCGTCGCTGCTCGCCGCCTCACTGGCCGGCTCCGTGGCATGGGGGACAGTCTCGACCTCCGGGCTGGCTTCGATCGGGGCCTGTGTCTCGTCTTCCTTGGCTTCAACCGCAGGACTGGCTTCGGTCGGTGCTTGCGCCTCGGCGTTCTCGGCGCGCGCAGGTTTCTTACGTTTGGCCATCGGTCTCTCCCCTACCGTCTTGGGGCGCGCTCTCTACCACAGAAGTCGGCTGCATGACCCGGGCTTGCTCCAAAGCGGCCCCCTCGACCTGTGTGATGAGAAAGCTGCCGCTGGCCAGATCTTGCAACACGCGAATGACCTTGAGGCGCGTCAGCTCGAGGATGGCCAGCAGAGACACGACCGCATTGTGGCGAAACTGAGCCTCGGGCAGGTCGTGCCCGACGATGTCCTCGAAGCGCACCGAACCTGAACCGGCCTCCAGTCTGTCGATCACCTGGTTGATGCGATCGCTGATTGAAATGCGATCCACCACCACGTCGTGGGTGTGCTGGGGCGCTGCCTTGGACAGAATCTCCGCCCACTGCTCGATGAGCTTCCACACCGAGTGCTCGGCCAGCCCAGCCTCGCCGCTGCCCTCCAGCGGAACCCCGCGTTTGAACACCGTGCGTCCCTCGATGGGGCGATTGCCCAGCTGCTCGGCTGCGTTCTTGTACTTCTGGTATTCGAGCAGGCGCCGGATCAGCTCCTGGCGCGGGTCGAGCGCTTCTTCTTCCTCTTCGCTCGCTTCCAGCGGCTCGGGCGACGGCACCAGCTCGCGCGACTTGAGATAGACCAGGTGCGCGGCCATGACCAGGTATTCCGCCGCCACCTCGACCGCCATGTTCTCCATCATGTCGAGGTATTCGCAGTACTTCCCGGCGACAAAGGCGATGGGAATGTTGAGTATGTCCAGCTCGTGGGTCTGACAAAGGTGCAGAAGCAAGTCGAGTGGCCCCTCGAACTCGGGCAGGGTCAGGCGATAGCCGGCGCTGGGCGGAACGTCGGCGCTGCGCCGCTCGAAGGCCGCGGCTCGACCGGCCATGGGATGTTCATCGCTCATAGGTTCATCGCCCAAACAAGTCCGTGGTGCCACAGGCCGATCACGATGGCCATGGGGTACATCACGATGCTCAGCAACGGCAACCCGAGCATCGGGCTCAATACCAGGAGCAGCAGGATGAAGGAACCGTAGCGCTGCAGAAAGTCCACCACGCCCTGCCAGGACCGCGGCAACACCCAGGCCAGCACCGCGCCTCCATCGAGCGGCGGGATGGGCAGCAGGTTGAAGCACATGAGGACTAGGTTGAGCTGTACCAGGTAGTTGAAGATCCCGTTCTGGAAGCGCGGCGATGCTCCCATGTGCGAGGCGATCACGATGACCAGCGACGCGAGCAGCGCCATGAGCAGGTTCATGGTGGGCCCGGCGATCGACACCAGCATGCGGCCGGTGTTGAGCTTGTAGCGACGCGTATAGGCAAGCGGGTTGGTCTGCACAGGCCGGCCCCAGGCCATGAGAGGCAGCGCCGTGGGACTGATGGCCGAGATGAAGGGAATGAGAAGCGTGCCCACAGGATCGATGTGGTGCAAAGGCGATAGCGTCAGCCGGCCCTGCATGCGCGGAGTCGGGTCGCCCAGGCGGTTGGCCACCCAGGCGTGGCCAAACTCATGCACCGAAACGCAGAGAATGAACGCGATCAAATAGAGAATCGCTTGCTGAACTTGATCGACACCGATATTCAACGGACATCCTTGGGCAGTGGCCTACCCCGGATATAGCCGACCCACTCGGGACTGGTCAACGATTGAGATGGGAACCCTGAGAGGGTTCCCATCCCCTTCGGCCCCTCACCTGCCCCTGCCACCCCGCTCGCTTCGCTCGGCCTCGCGCGATGGTACGCGGCGAGCGAAGCTCGCCGGCTCCCCACGCGATCAGATTGCAATCTTCAACCGTGGGCTCCGCATGCGTCAGGCCCGCGGATGGAAACGGTCGTACACCGTGCGCAGGTGGGCGCGAGAAAGATGCGTGTAGATCTCGGTGGTTCCGATGTCGGCGTGGCCGAGCATGGACTGCACGGCGCGCAAGTCGGCGCCCCTTTCCACCAAATGCGTGGCAAAGGAATGGCGAAGTTTGTGCGGCGAGATTTCTTTGCGAATTCCCGCGGCCCGCGCGTAGCTGCCCAGGATCTTCCAGAAGCCTTGCCGAGTCATGCGGCGACCCAGCCGGGTGAGAAACAGCGCATCCGTGTTGCCACCACGCCCAGAGCGCAGAAAGTGCGGCCGCTGACCTTCCACGTACGATCGCAGCGCCGCCACCGCGGCCTCGCCCAGGGGAACCAGGCGCTGCTTGCCGCCCTTGCCCACGGTGATCAGGTAGCCGGCCTCGAAGTTGATGTCCGGCAGCCGCAGCTTCACCAGTTCAGACACCCGCAGCCCCGTGGCGTACATAGTTTCCAGCATGGTGCCGTCGCGCGCGCCCCGATCCGTGCGGCGATCGGGCGCGGCCAGCAGCAGGTCCACTTCAGCGACTGTCAGAAAGCTGGGCAGCGGCCGACCGAAGCGCGGCAGGTCCACGTCCTCGGTGGGGTTTGTCTCGCACAGACGTTCCATCTTGAGGAATCTGAAAAGCTGTCGCATGGCCACCAACGCCCGGGCCTGCGAACGCGCGGACAGGGCGTTGTCGGTCAGCGCAGAAAGGTAATCAAGGATATGGATGGGGCGAATCGAGGCCAGGTCCGCGATATTCTTGGCCGCAGCGAAGCGGGCAAAGGCGGCCAGGTCGTGACCATAGGCCGCCAGCGTGGCCACGCTCAGCTCGCGCTCGACCCGCAGGTGGTCGAGAAACTGCTGAACCGCGACGTCAAGCGTAAGGCCCACAGGCAGGATCATCGGCCGCCAAGACTGGAACCGCAATTTTCCTCAATGATGGTGGTAGGCTTCGATCCATGAAAATACCCCTCGGGCCGCGACAGTTGGCCTACCAGTCGGTGGGCAGCGGGCCGGTCCTGGTCCTGCTGCACGCGTTTCCATTTGACGGCCGCATGTGGAACCAGACCGCGGCAGCGCTAGCCAGCCACCGACGGGTCATCACGCCTGACATGCGCGGCTTCGGACTTTCCGAACTTGGCCCGGGCCGATTCTCCATTGCGGATCTCGCCGACGACCTTGCCGCCTTGCTCGACGCGCTCGACCTGCCCGCGGCCACGGTGGGTGGCATGTCCATGGGCGGCTACGTGGCGCTGGCCTTTGCCCGTCGGCATGGCAACCGATTGAAGTCGCTCATTTTGGCCGACACCAAGGCGGCCGCAGATTCGCCCGAGGCTCGCCAGGGTCGCGAGGCCGCCATCTCTCTGGTGCAAGAGCGGGGCGTGGCTGCCTTCGTCGAAAAGCAGATTCCGCGCCTCTTGTCGGCCTCAGCCAGCGACGGGCTGCGAGCCGAAATGCGCGCACTGGGAGCCCAGCCTGCGGATACCGTCATCGCCGCGATCCGCGCCCTGCGCGACCGTCCTGACCGCACGGCTGAACTGCCCGAAATCGCGGTGCCAACTCTGGTCGTGGTGGGCAGCGATGACGCGCTTTCTCCGCCCGCGGAGGCGCGCGCCATGGCCGCTGCCATGCCCAATGCGCGCGTGGCGGAGATCCCCGGAGCCGGTCACCTCTCGAACCTGGAAAATCCAGGGGCCTTTACTGCCGCGCTGGCGGGATTCAACTAGCAAGAACGTCGTCGACCCATGCGAATTCTAACCCCATTTTCAACCTCCGAATCGGTTGTCGCAGACCGGCGTGCGTTGTGGAGAGCACGACTGCGCGAAGACTTTCTCACCTGGACTTCTCAGTATCGCGGGTCACAATTAAGGGACATGTTGTTCCCGCCCTTTGGCTGGAGCCAGCTCCTCTCGGGTAACCTAGCTGCTGGGCTTCCGCGCGCCGGTCGCATAAGGGTCCGACGCTTCGCCGGCCCGGCCGCCTATGCCGGCGCCATGGAGCCGATTCGCATCGCGCACCTGACCGATCAGCACGTGGGCCGGATCACACCATTCGCGGTTCAGCGTGAAGCAGTCGAGCTGACCAACGCCGAGCATCCCGACTTGGTGGTCATCACCGGGGATTTCGTGTGCCACAGCCAGCTTTACCTCGACCAGCTGGTAGAGTTGGTGCGTGCCTTCCGCGCACCGGTCATTGGCGTGCTGGGCAACCACGACCACTGGGCGGGCGCCGACGAAGTGGCGGCCGCGCTCAAGCGGGGCGGCGTAGAGGTCCTGCGCAACGACAACACCATCATCACCGTCGGCCGGCAGCGCCTGCAAATCGTGGGGCTCGACGACGCGTACACCGGGCACGCCCGCATCGAAAAGGCCGTGTCCGGCCTGCGCCGCGATCTTCCGACGCTCGCGCTCTCCCACATTGCCGAGGAGGCCGACCAGCTCTGGAAGCACGGCGTTCCGCTGGTGCTGGCCGGACACACCCACGGCGGCCAGATCACGGTGGCTCGCCTCAATGAAATCGCCCTGGGCAAGATCGGCGGCCACAGGTACGTGCATGGCCTGTACGGCACGCGGCAGCCGCGCCGAGGCGCGGTCGTGACCGGCGCGGTCTACGTGGGGGCTGGCATTGGCGCTTCGGTCATGCCGATTCGCATTGGCGAGCGTGGCAAGCGTGAGATCGCCATCTTCGAATTTGGTCGCCGACCGGGCGAATTCGAGGAGCCCGAACGCGAGAAGCCGCCCCTGTCCGGCCGCGCGCCGTCGCCTCGAAAGATGCGCCGCCGAGCCGAAAAGGTCGTGCGCAGACGAGCCCGCCGCTCGCTACGCACAACCGTCGAGTTGCACCGTTTCTAGCTTCTCAGAATCGCAACCAGCGCGGCCGCGATCCGGCGCGCCCGTTCGACTTCGCCCTTGGGCAGCGAAATCGCGCCCACCGCCGGGTGCCCGCCGCCACCGTAGCGTTCGCACAGCTTGGCGATGTCATGGGTGCGCGGGACGGACGGCCAGGGATTGGAGCCGACAGACACCTTCATGCGCTTGCCCGGCGCCAGAACCGTCACCGCATAGCGCGCCTCGGGATAGAGGTAGTAGACAATGAACTTGTTCACCGAGGTGATGGGTTCCTGCGAGAGATCGGTGAAGACCACGCCGTCTTCCAGACGGGCAAGTCGGCGAACCGCTTCGACGTTTCCTTCGTGCCTCTTGAGCAGGCCGACCAACGGCTCGGCGATGTAAGGACTGGTGACGACCTCACCGAGCGGCTTGGAGATCACGTCGGCGATGAACCGCTCGGACAGCGCACGGTCGCGGTTGGCTTCCACCCAGGTCATCAGGCGCAGGGCCGGCTCGCGCAGTTCAACCGCCTGGGCGGCTGACTCGAAAAGTGCGCCGTCGATGATCTCCGCCCAGTGCAAGAGTTCCTGCAAGGACGAGATGTCGAAGCCGAATTTTTCGGCGACAGTGCGGGCCAGAAAGCGCGTGCAGCTCTTGGCGGCTGGGTCGTAGAATTTTTGGCCGCTTTGGTCAGCGCGAAAATGGGCTTCGTCCGCGGGGCTCTGGAATGTGGACACGTGATGGTCGAACCACCAGTGCAAACGCGCGTCAGAGGTGTAGCGAAAATCCACGCAGGCGTTCACGTCACCGTCGAGCGACTCGGGCGGGATGGCAGGCCCCGCCTCTTTGTGATCCATCGGCGTGAAAGCCACGTCCACTGGCCCCTGCGCCACGCATTCGCGAAAGAAACGAGCGAAGATGCCGGCTGAACTGGCGCCGTCAAAACAACTGCCGTGATGAAGAACACGCAAACGCATCATCAGAACTTAGGGGGCGGCCTGCCTCTCGGCAAGCCGCATCGCCAAAGTGGCGAAGACACCAAATCCGCTTCCTCCTCGACGTCGGGGCGACTCTCCAGTAAAAACCATGCCATGCCTGAATTTCTCAAAGACATAAAGCGTACCCACGACTGTGGCGGCCTGCGTGCCGGCGATGTCGGCAAACGGGCGGTTCTCTTCGGCTGGGTTGCCTCGCGCCGCGATCACGGCGGCTGCGTGTTCATCGATCTGCGCGACCGCGGCGGCTTTACCCAGTTGATGTTCGAACCAGGGGTCAGCGCCGAGGCCCATACCTTGGCCGGCGAGCTGCGTTCCGAATTCTGCATCGGCGTGTCGGGCGTGGTTCAGGACCGCGCCGAGCGGCGCAACCCCAACATGCCCACGGGCGACGTGGAATTGCACTGTGACCAGCTCACCATCTTCTCGCGCTCCGACACGCCGCCTTTTGAAATCGTCGACGACAGCACGGCCAACGAGATGGTGCGACTCAAGTATCGGGCGCTCGACCTGCGCCGTCCTTCCTTGCAGCGCAACTTCCTGCTGCGCTCGCAGATCTACCAGACCGCGCGGCGGGTGCTTTCTGGCCATCGCTTCTTGGAAATCGAAACGCCCTTCCTGGTCAAGTACACGCCCGGCGGCGCGCGCAACTTCCTGGTGCCCTCGCGCCTGAACCCCGGAACGTTCTATGCGCTAGCCGAATCGCCGCAGCTCTTCAAGCAGCTCTTCATGGTGGCTGGATTCGATCGCTACTTCCAGATTGTCCGCTGTTTCCGCGACGAGGATTTGCGCCAGGACCGGCAGCCCGAGTTCACCCAAATCGACATCGAGATGAGTTTCGTCGTCGAGGAAGACGTGCAGGCCGTGGTGGAGAGCCTGATGGTCGCGCTGTGGAAGGACGTCCTGGGGCTCGACATCGTGACCCCGTTCCCACGCCTGTCGTACGCCGAGGCCATGGCGCTCTACGGTTCGGACAAGCCGGACCTGCGCTTTGGACTACCCCTGTGCGATGTCACCGACGTGGTTCGCAAACACAACGGCGGCAACGTGGACATGCTGCAGAAGGCGCTCGCGGCCACGGGTCCCGAACCTGCGGTGGTCAAGGCCTGGCGTCTGCCAGCGACCGAAGCCTCCAAGATGTCCAACGCGGAAGTGGACAAGCTGGAGGACTACGTCAAGGGCCTGGGCGCCCGCGGCCTGGCGCGCGCGCGCATCGGCGCGGGCGGCGCGTGGACCCGCTCGCCCATGAAGACCATGAGCGAGGCCATGCGCCAGGATCTCAACGCCGCCGCTGGTCTGCAAGAGGGCGATGTCTTCTTCCTGCAATTCGGGGCACCGAAGCTGGTCAACACGGTGCTTGGCGGCTTGCGCTTGCACGTCGCCAACAAACTCAACCTGATCCCCAAAAACCAATGGAAGTTCGCCTGGGTCACCGAGTTCCCGCTGCTCGAGCGCACCGACGACGGCAAGCTGGCCGCGTCCCACCACCCGTTCACTTCGCCCATGGCCGAGGATCTCGACAAGCTGGAGAGCGCGCCGGCCGAAGTGCGCGCGCGCGCCTACGATCTCGTGCTCAACGGCAACGAGATCGCCGGCGGCAGCATCCGTATCCACCGCGGCGACATTCAGTCGCGCGTGTTCAAAGCCATCGGCCTCACCGAAGAGGACGCACGCGCCAAGTTCGGCTTCTTGCTGGACGCCTTCCGCCACGGACCGCCGCCCCACGGTGGAATCGCGGCCGGACTCGACCGGCTGGCCATGCTTCTGTGCGGCGCCGATTCGCTGCGTGACGTGATCGCCTTCCCCAAGACGCAGAAGGGAACCGATCTGTGCACCGAGGCACCGGCCGCGGTGACCGCCAAGCAACTGGAAGAGCTGCACATCGCTTTGACCAACGTCGAGCCGTAGTGCCATGACCGGGGTGGGTTGGCGGGAAGCTGCGCGGCGCCGCCTCGAAAGCGAGCCGTTCGATCTGCTCGTCGTGGGCGGCGGAGCGACCGGCGCGGCCATCGCCCGCGACGCAGCCACGCGCGGCCTGCGCGTCGCCCTGTGTGAGCGCGGTGACTTTGCCAGCCAGACCTCTAGCCAGTCGTCGAAACTCATCCACGGAGGCCTGCGCTACCTGCAGCATGGCGACTTCCGCTTGGTGTTCGAGTCCCTGGCCGAACGCCGCCGCTTGATCGAGACCGCCCCGCACCTGTGTCGCCCGCGGGAGTTTCTCTATCCTTGCTACGCGGGCCGCTTTCCCTCGCCGATGCTGCTTTCCCTGGGCGTGGGCCTGTACGACGCGCTTGCCCTGTGGCAAGCGCCGGTACGCAGCCGTTCGCTCGACACGGGCGAGATTCATCGGCTGGCGCCCGGCCTGCGCAGCGCAGGTTTGCAGGGCGCGCAGCAATATGTCGATTGCCAGACCGACGATGCGCGCCTCGTGCTGGAAAACGTGCTCGACGCCCTGACCGCTGGAGCTGTCGCGCTTTCCTACGCCGAAGTCCAGCCTGACCAGCAGCGCTCCAACAGCTTCCACGTGGTACAGGCGCTCGACCGCGAGCGCGGTGACCGCTTCGAGATTCGCGCCCGTCTGCTGCTGAACGCAACTGGCCCCTTCTGCGACAGCTTCTCCGGCGGGCCGCGCAAACTGCGCCCCACCCTTGGCGTGCACCTGGTGGTGGATGGCGATCGCATACCCACAGCCGGCCGGGCCGTGGTGGTGCATTCCCCGCGCGACGGTCGCCTGGCCTTCGTCCTGCCTGCGGGCCGTCGCACCATAATTGGAACCACCGAGACCGACTGGCCCGGACTTCCGCCACGGCCCGAAGATGAAATTCGCGCGCACCGCCGCGACCTGGAGTACCTACTGGAAATGGCAAACCACGCCTTCCCGCCTGCCAACTTGCAACCCAGCGACGTGATCTCGACCTTTGCTGGCCTTCGGCCCCTTCTCGACAACGGGCGGGCGAGCCAGGCGGCCGCCTCACGCGAACATGCGATCTGGTCGGATGCGCGCGGCTGGCTCCATGTGGCCGGCGGCAAGCTGACCACCATGCGGTCCATGGCCGAAGATTCCGTCAACCGCGCGATCGAAATTTTGCGCGACCGTGGCCTCAAAGGCGGCTTGCGACCGTGCCAGACCCGCACGCGGCCCCTGCCCGGCGCTGGCAAGGCCAGGCTGGGTTCTGTCGATCTTGCTCCCGACATCGCCGCGCACCTCGGCGAAACCTACGGGACGCGCGCCGATCGGGTGCTCGCGCTCGTGACCGCAGACGCCTCGCTCGGCCGCAGGCTCGATCCCGAGCTGCCCTATGTGGCCGCCGAACTGCTATTCGCGATTCGATCTGACCTCGTCTGCGAGGTGGAAGACGCGCTCCGGCGTCGCGTTCCCCTCGCACTTTTCAGCAAGACGAACGGCATGAGCGTGGCGGAGGAAACCGCAGACATGTTTGCGAACGAGCTGGGTTGGTCACCAGAGCGCCGGGCGCAGAGTCTGCTTCAATACTGCGCCGCAGTTTCCGCATCGCGCATGTGGCAAGACGACTAATGTGACAACTGCGTATCGGCGTGCGCACCCAGCCAAGATGTTTCATGGCCGTTTTCTATCCTTTGAGTTCTCACCGTGCGAAAGCGGCTACGCGCCAATGTCAGACGCCGCGACAAGACAATAACAAAATCAACATGTTGCAGTGTCATACCTCATGGCACGAACCGTGCTTGGAGTGGCGGCAACCTTCTTGGGAGGAGGGTCCATGTCACAAGCTTTGGCAACCGTGAACACCGCAGCTCCAGTTATTAGCAGGGAACGTGCCCTGAAGATCCTGTCCAAGTCCCTGTATAGGGATTTGCGTCAGAACGGCTACGAGCCAAAGCAAATCGTTGCTGTGGCCTCTGAGCTGATCAGCTTGGTCACGTCCGACATCAAGGAGGATGCGCAGCTCGTCTAGCGCGTCTCTCACTTCACATAAGTCGTAACTTGGGGGCCGAGCGGCCCCCTTTTTTATTGCCCGGGCCGGCCTGCTGGCCACGGCCACGACGTCATGCGGGTGTCGCGGGATTGCAGGTCGGGGAATAGGTGGAAACCAGAGCCTATTCCGTGTAAAAGCTGTCCCTCCCATGGCGGCCAAGACCATCGCCGATCTGGACATTCAAGGCCGGCGGGTCTTCATCCGCGTGGACTTCGATGTTCCCCTGACCCCGGCCGGTGGTGTATCCGATGCTACGCGCATCCACGACAGCTTGCCTACCATCCGTCACGCCATTGAACATGGTGGAAGGGTGGTGCTGGCCTCGCATCTTGGTCGGCCCAAGGGAAGACCGAACCCGGCGTTTTCGCTCATGCCCGTGGCTGCCTGCCTGGTCGAGCTTCTCGACCGCGACGTGGTACTGACCGACGAGCCAGTAGGCGACGGCGCCAAGAAGGTGGTGTCTGACCTGCGCGATGGCAGCGTGGCCATGCTGGAGAATCTGCGCTTCGCGGCCGGCGAAGAGGCCAACGACGAAACTTTTGCCCGGGCTCTTGCCGGCTACGCCGACGTCTACATCAACGATGCCTTCGCAAGCGCGCACTTGGCGCATGCCTCGACCGCCGGGATGACCAGGTTCGTGTCGGCCAGAGGCATGGGGTTGAAGCTGGAACGCGAGGTGAGGTTCTTGAGCCAGCTCGCTGGCGATGTCGCGCGTCCCTTCGTGGCCGTCCTGGGCGGTGCCAACCTGTCAGACAAGATCGATCTGCTGGGAAGCCTGCTCGGCCGTGCCGACGCCATCCTCGTGGGTGGCGTGCTGGCCAACACCTTTCTCAAGGCACAAGGTGGCGACCTGGGCACCTCCCGCTTGGAGGCTGAAAAGTCGTCCTGGGCGCGCGCCTTTCTCGCCAGCGCCCGGGATGCCGAGGTCGAGGTTCTGTTGCCGGGTGATCTGATAGCGGCGTCAGGACGGGATGCTCCGGCGGGCCAGGTGGTTCCGGCGATGAAGGTGCCCGACGATCTGGCGGCGCTGGATATCGGTCCGGCAACCACGCAACGGTTCACCGAAAATCTGGCCAAAGCCCGCACGGTTTTCTGGGACGGTCCCATGGGCGCATTCGACTCGGCGCCCTTTGCCGCCGGCACCATCGCCGTGGCCAAGGCGGTAGCCGCTGTGAAATTCGGCCTGACCGTGGTAGGGGGTACCGACTCGGCGGCTGCGCTTAGCTGCGCAGGCGTGTCCGAGTGCATCACACATATTTCGACGGGCGGCCGCGCGACTCTCGACTTCATCGAGGGTAAGAAGCTGCCCGCACTTGCCGCATTGGAGTCCTAGGGTAAAAAGGAGCCTCTCATGTCACAAAATCGTATTCCCCGACCGCTCTTTTGCGGAAATTGGAAGCTGTGGGGCAGTCTGTCCGAGTCCGTCGCTCTGGCGACGGGCGTACGCGATGCCACCGCCGCCGTCACCACCGTGGACGTAGCCGTGGGGCCCGGCTTCGTGGCCTTGGCCACAGTGGCCGACAAGCTCAAGTCGAGCCCGGTCGGCGTGGCAGCCCAGGATGGCTACTGGGAAGTCAAGGGTGCCTTCACCGGCGAGGTGGCCATGGCACAGATCGCCGACGCGGGCGCCCGCTACGTGATCATCGGCCACTCGGAGCGGCGCCAGCTCTTTTCCGAGACCGACGCGAACGTGGGCCGCAAGGCCAAGGCAGCCCTAGCCCTTCACCTCACGCCGATCGTTTGCATCGGCGAAACCCTGGCCGAGCGCGATGCGGGCCAAGCGCTCACGCGCGTGTCGAGCCAGCTGGACGGCGCCACCCGCGAGCTTTCCGATGACGAGCTGGCCAAGGTCGTCATCGCGTACGAGCCCGTATGGGCCATCGGCACCGGCCGCAACGCCACACCCGATCAAGCGCAGGAAGTGCACGCGGCCATCCGTGCGCAGCTGACTTCGCGCCTGCGGGTCAAGGCGCAAGAAATCCGGATTCTCTACGGCGGCAGCGTCAAGCCGGACAACGTGGCCAGCTTGATGGGCCAGAAAGACATCGACGGCGCCCTGGTTGGCGGTGCGTCGCTGACTGTGGAATCATTTGCCAAGCTCGTAAAGGAAGGGGCTTCCGCGTGTATACGTTCCTGACAGTTCTTCACGTCATTGTGTGCATCTTCTTGATGCTGGTGGTCCTTCTCCAGGCGGGACGAGGCGGCGGCATGGGCATCGCGTTCGGCGGCAGCGGAGGCAGCCAGTCCGTATTCGGCTCATCCGGAGGTGCGAACTTCTTGACCAAGATGACGGCGGTGTGCGCCTTCATCTTCTTCGCCAATTCGATGACCCTGGCCTATATGTCCAGCCAGTCCGACTCGCGGCGCTTGCAAAAGATCGCCGCAAAGAAGGCAGCTGAAAAGAAGGCGGAAGATGCGACCAAGACCAAACTGGCTGGCGCGCTGGAAAAGGCCCGCGAGGAAGCCGAGAAGGCCAAGTCGGTTCCGCCCGAAGGCGCCACAGCGAGCGGCTCTGCCACCGCGACCGAAACAACGACTGAAGAAAAGCCAGTTGTTCCGGCAAAGGCTGCTGTGGAAATGGCGGTGCCGGCAAAGACGACGCTCAAACTCAAGCTGCCGGCCAGCGATACGGCCGCGCCGGCTGACAAGCCAGCGCCGGTCAAGAAGGTGCGCGTGGCGAAGCCAGCATCGACCGCCGAGGCCGCGCCAGGGGAAAAGCCGGCCGCGGCCGAAGAGGCGACACCCCCCCAGAAGCCAGTCCGGATCAAAAAGGCGACACCCCCCGAAGAAGAAGCGCCGGTAGCGCCGACTCCGGCTCAGCCGTAGACTATCCGGATGCCGTCGATCCCCTTCGTCAAGGCCGAAGGGCTGGGAAATGATTTTCTCGTCGTCGACTTGCGCCCAGGCAAGGCCGCGGCAGAAATTTCATCAGCGACTGACCCGGCCGTCGTGCGCGCGCTATGCGATCGTCACTTCGGCGTGGGCGGCGACGGCGTGCTGGCCATCCTGCCGCCCGTGCAGGGCGATGCCCGCATGCAGGTCATCAACGCCGACGGCAGCGAGGCCGAGATGTGTGGCAACGGCCTTCGCTGCGTGGCCAAGTACCTCTACGACAGGGATCCGTCTCTGCGGCGACCGGTGCTACGCATCGACACCGGCGCCGGGCTGCTGGAATGCCGGATCACCGCGCGCGACGGTCGGGCCGAGACCGTGGCGGTCGAGATGGGACGCCCGCAATTGGATCCGCCCCAGATCCCCGTCGCGGCGCCGGCTGGTCAGCGTCTGGTGAGAAGCCCACTGCGCGCGGGTGATCGTCAATTCGCGTTCACCGCCGTGTCCATGGGCAACCCACACGCGGTCATCTTCATCGACGATCCGGCGGCCGATCTGCGCACCCTGGCTGAAAGCTACGGACGCGGCATCGAGCACGATCCTCTGTTTCCTCGCCGGACCAACGTGGAGTTTGCGCGCGTGCAAAAAGGGCCTGAGATCGATCTCGTGGTGTGGGAGCGAGGCTGCGGCATCACCCTCGCCTGCGGCACCGGTGCCTGCGCCACAACCGTGGCCGCCTGCCTGGAAGGCCGGGCTGTCCCTGATCACGAGATTCCAGTACACCTTCCTGGCGGGACCCTTTTCATCCGCGTGGCCAGCCAACCTGCAGGCTACTCTGGCGTCTCGATGCGCGGCCCTGCCCGCCTCGTGTTCGAGGCCGAGATCGATCCCGACCGGATGTGAGCGCGCGTCTAGCTAGAAGAAGACCTTGTCGACGACGACGGGCGCGCCTGACGCCACCACCGAAGTAACAGCAGGTCCGACCTCGCTGGTGGTGAAGCTGACGCTGTTCTGCTCGCAGCGGTAGGTCTTGGGCAGACCGCTAGCCAGCGCGTCGCCGGGTGAAACCACCGTGCACACGGCGTTGGTGGTGGACATGTCGTGGTGGATGTCGAACAGCGCCGCTTGCGAGAGGATCTGCACGCCGCCAGTGTTGCCAGCATACAGGGCATCCAAGACGATGACCGTGCCACCCAAGTTGATGAACGTGGTCAGGGCGCTGGCCCAATCCTGGCCGAGCTGATTGAGAGTCGCGTCGCTGGCCTGCTCCTGCCCGTAGATCATGAACACGTCGGTCGCGGCGAGATGTGCGGGCACGTCGGCCGCCGACACATCGGTGCGCTGAACTTGCCGGCCCGTGGCCGCGGCCACCTGGGCGATGGCTGCAATTGCGCCTGCGATGGCAGTCGGGTTGGCCGCGCCTTGGTATGTCAGCAGGCGCACGGGATTGACTGGCCAGAGAAAGACAGCATTGCCCAGAATGCGATTCATGGCCGGCCGGTTCTTCAAGTAGTCGTGGCCAATGACAATCACCCGCCCTGTGCCACTGGCCTCGCACAGACTGTTGCTGCACAAACCGCTGGAACAAGGAGAAGAGCAACCCCCGCAGTTGTCAGGATCAGACGCGGTGTTGATGCATTGCTGGCCGCAAACAGTCTCTTCCGAAGAGCAAACCAGACACGTGCCGGCCAGGCATACGCTGGATGTGCAAATGTTGTTGCAGCTGCCACAGTTTTCGTAGTCCGACGTCAAGTCCACACACTCGTCGTCGCAAATGGCCAGCGGGTCCGCGCACTGCAATGGGCCGGCATCGTCCCAACCCGCGTCGGTCTCGCTGTCGGCTGCACCGTCATCCCCAACGCTCGCCCCTTCAGCGACCGCGTCCAGGGCATCCAAGCAGGAGACACATACCAAAGCAGCATCGAAAATCGGAGCCTCCACTGTGGACGCGTCGTCGCCGACCAAAACCACGCCTGTGTCGCTCGGCGCCGGAGTGTTGCCGACATCGGCTGCAGGTAGGCTGGCGTCCGGGTCGACGTTCGCGATCGCGGCGTCGTCCAAGCCGACCAGCGCGGGCGTATCCTCGAGGCTGACACTGACCTCAGTCTGCGGCGCATCGACGGCCGACGGCGCATCGGCGGCTGGACTGGTTTCCGCCGCTTCCGCGTCTGCGCCGGTCTCAGGCCCACGCAGGCTGCTGTCGAATACTGCGGCCTCTGCGCTGTCGGCTTGTTCTCCGGCATCAATGCCGCAGGTTCCGGCTGCCACGCACTTGCCGCCGCAAGGGGAGTAGCCAGTCGCACATTGGGTTCCCACGATGGGATCGAAACACGCCGGCACAGCCAGCAACGCGGTGACTGCAAGAACCAGTCGCGCTCTCATGGCTGCAGTCTTCCGATCTGCGCCTGCGTCGGCGGCGGCTGGGTGGGATCCGGAGCGTTGGGCGGCTGCGTGGGATCCGGTGCCCTAGGTGCGGCGGGATCGGGTCCCTGCGCTGGCTGGGCGGGATCTGGACCTTTAGGTGGCTGGGTGGAATCTGGAGCCTGGGCGCGCTCCTCCACCTTTCTAATGATCGCGAATTCGACGCGTCGGTTTTCGCGATCGGCCTCCTCGCCAGTCCCCTGCACGCGCAGTTGCTTGTTGCCGAACGCAGCGACCAGAAGCCTCTCCGCCGGAAATCCCATCTCGACCAGGACGTTGTGCGCGCGCTCGGCTCGTTCGTGACTGAGCCAGTCGTTGAACGGATCCGGTCCGCGGCGATCGGCGTGGCCTTCAATGACCAAGTGATCCCACTCGGGATGTTGCTTCCACAGAGTCAGCACTGCCTCCAGAGCGGGCCGGCCCGCGGTGCGCACGCGAGCCCGGTTGGTGTCGAAGAGCACGTGCTCGGTGAGCAGAATGCGATCTTCCCTAACCACGATGGGCGCTTCGTCGGGACAGCCGTCTTCATCATCGACACCGTTGACCGTCTCTGGTTCGTTGGGACACTTGTCCACTGCGTCGGGGATTCCGTCCTTGTCGCTGTCGGGATCCGGGCAACCATCCGCGTCTTCGAAGCCGTCGAAATCCTCCGGCTCGTTGGGGCACTTGTCCACGTCGTCAGGAATGCCATCGCCGTCCCGATCGAGAACCTTGGGCTTCTCCTCGACCACCACCACCGGAGGCGGCGCCACCGGCGCAGGTGCGTGAAAATCGTGCATCACGATCTCGACGCCGACCAGGGCCAGCTGCGCGTCCGAGTTGTCGAGTGTGTTGCCGGTTTGCACGACGTGGACATAGCGGGCTGAAGGGCCCCAAGCCCATCCCCACAACCAGAAATTCCAACCAACCGCCGCCTCGCCAGCTGCGCGGACGAGCGTCCCTGTCAGAGCAGGCCCCACCCCGATCTCGATCCACGGACCAAGAGCGCGCGAATCACCCTGGCGCCCCGCTAGGGGCCGAAATCTGCCGATGGCTGCCAGCACGCCCAACCCGCCCATTCCGGGATCGCGAATCGTGCGATCCGATGGCGGCGGGCCATTGGAAAGGAAACCACCGCGCAGGCGCAATCCCAGCAACGTCCATTTTCCCACGGACAAGCTGGCCGAGATCGCTGGCATGGTGCCGATTCCGAAACGGTCGCGCAGCGGTTCGCTGACGGGAATCGCCACCGGCGCCTCCACGTTGACGACAGTCTCGCGCAGGGTCTGGGCCACGTCCGCCCTGGCCAGACCAGGCGAAACCCAAACGGGCAGCAAAGCCGCCAACGCGGCTAAAGAGACGACGAACTTCATCCTGAAGTTCAATCGCCGCGTTTGGCGAAGATCTTAAGGATGATGTTCAGCCAGGCAAACGACCGCGTCACTGCTGGCCAGTACGCAACTGCGCGAATTGCGTCCCACGGTCTGACAGCTTCGCCAGCCACGGTTCAAGAGATGCTGGTCAGAAGAGACTACCCTGCCCGCTGTTGCGGCCAGTCGGAGGCGGAATCTTCATGTGCTCGTAGGCTTGGCGGGTGGCCTGACGGCCGCGCGGGGTGCGCACCAGAAAGCCCTGCTGGATGAGGTAGGGCTCGTGCACGTATTCCAAGGTGTCGCGATCTTCGGCCAGCGCGGCAGCCAGCGACTCGATGCCGGCCGGGCCTCCGTCGAAGCGCTCCATGATGGCGCGCAGGAGCCGGCGGTCGCCCTCGTCCAGTCCCAACTCGTCCACGCCCAGACGGCGCAGACCAAAGTCGGCCGCCTCGCGCGTGACCCGGCCGTCGCCGCGTACCTCGGCGAAGTCGCGTACGCGATTGAGCAATTTGTTGGCGATACGAGGCGTGCCGCGCGCGCGACGACCGAGTTCCTCCGCGCCGCCCTCGTCGAGACGGATGCCCAGGATGCTGGCCGAGCGCTTGACGATGGTGGTCAGCTCGGCCGGCGCGTAGAAATCGAGTCGTTCGACAATGCCAAAGCGCGAGAGCAGCGGCGAGGTGAGCTGGCCCGTGCGCGTGGTGGCGCCCACCAAAGTGAAGCGCTCGATGGGTACGGTGATGGCAGCAGCACCAGCACCCACGCCGGTCACGATCTCGATCTTGAAGTCCTCCATGGCCGGGTAGAGGCTCTCTTCAATAATGGGCTGCAGCCGGTGAATCTCGTCGACGAACAGCACGTCGCCCCGATTGAGCGAGGTGAGGATGCCCGCCAGGTCGCCCTTGCGTTCCAGGGCCGGCCCTGAGGTCACGCGCGCCTGCGTGCCCATCTCGTGCGCCAGCAAATGGGCCAATGTTGTCTTGCCCAAACCGGGCGGGCCCGACAGCAACACGTGGTCCAGGGTTCCGCCGCGCTTTTTCGCTGCGGCCACATAGACCTCCAGGTTCTCGGCCACCTTGCGCTGACCGACGAACTCGCTGAACGACGTCGGCCGGAGCGCCACGTCCATGGCCTTCTCTTTGGGCGAATCCGCCTCGGGCGAGACCACGCGCGACTCGGGCTCGCCTGGCGCTGGTCCGTCGTCGTGCCGCTTGCGCGCCATTACTTTCTCCTCATGGCGGCCAGCGCCTCTTTGATCAGGTCAGGCGTCGGCTTGCTCTCGTCGAGCTTGGCCAGGATGCCCTCGAATTCGCTGACCCTGTACCCGAGCGCTTGCAGAGCGCCGAAAACCTCGCCCCGCCGGCCAGGGGGCACGCTCGCTTGCAGCGGGAAAACCGTGGACACCTCGCGAGTCGCGCCCGACGGCACGCCGACCTTGTCGCGCAACTCGACCGCCATGCGCTCAGCCGTCTTGCGGCCCACGCCGCGAATCCTGGTCAGGGTGGCCAGGTCAGCCGCGCGGATGGCGCGAACCAGATCGCCGATGGGCAGGCCCGACAAAATGGCCACCGCGACCTTGGGGCCCACGCCCTGCACGGTGAGCAGGGTCTCGAACATGCGGCGCTCCTCGGGCTCGGCGAATCCATAGAGCTGCCAGGGACTGTCTTGCACGGCGTGCGTGTGGATGAACAAGCGCGCCTCGGCGCCCGGGGCCGGCAACGCGCGCTGGGCAGCCGCGGTGACCGTCACCGCATAGCCCACGCCGCCCGCCTCGATCACCACGGTGTCGAGGTTCTTCTCAAGCAAGATGCCACGCAGCGAAGCAATCATGGCACGGTTGAGAACACAGAGGAGAGAGGAGCGAGCGCGGAAGGCATGGTGGCAGGAGCCTACCCCTGCCTGGGCGTCCGTGGCTAGTTTCGCTAGTGAAATCAGGGCGCCTGGCCAGTCGGGGAGTTGATGTCCCACAGCGCGCCGATGTCGAACGTCACCGCGTCGAACGGCGGAATTCGCGCCTCGCCTTCGCCACCGAAAGTATCGGCGACCATCCAGCCGCGCTCACCACGGTTGAGGACCTCGATCGTGCGTGCCGATGGATCGACAAGCCACAACCAGGACACGCCGTGCTCGCGATAGATGTGTTGCTTGCGGGTCCGATCGATGAGAGCCGTGGCAGGCGAGAGAACCTCGCACACCCAGTCGGGTGCCAGGGAGAAGTAGGCCACGTCGGGACATGTGGCCATGCGCTCGCGGCGCCAGCCTGCCAGGTCGGGCACCAGCACCTGCGCGTCCAGGTGGAGCTCGGGCTCGTCGAGAATCACCCAGCCGCCTGGGCCGCCGCGTCCCCTGTGAAACGGCCCGGCCAACTCGCCCCCGATCGCCGAGCTGGCCATGGCGTGGAGTGAGGCCGGTCGAGGCGAGACAATCAACTCGCCGTCGACGATCTCTCCGATCACGTTCTCCGGAAGGCGCAGGATGTCCTCGTAACTGGCGGGCCGGGACTTCGTCGAGGCAGACGACATGGCGCAAGTCTAGCAGTTTCCCAAAACCGCGCGCCATCGTGCCCGGGTCGCTTGCGGCGGGGCACGATTTGGCGGCCGCACGATTCAGCTTGACGTCGCCGCCCGTCCGTTTTTAGCGTGAACCGTCGCAGTACTGGACATGGTGTATTTCTTCAACTGACTGTTTTGAGGGAGGCTGCACATGATCACGAAACTGACGTCTTCGGAGTTGGCAAAGATTGGCGAGCGGCAGCGGGCTTCGTACTTGGTTCCGCAGGCGGGCTACACCCTGGGAATCGCGGCGGCGGATGGCGGCGCGCTGGCGGGGCTGTTGCCGGCCGGTTTTCTCGATGAGGTCACGCGCGTGCGCGACGAGGTCGACAAGGCTCGCCAGGACAAGACCATCATGGCTGTCGAGGCCAAGCAGGCCACCGGCAGCCAGCAGACGCTTGTGCGCCAGGTGAAGGTGTGGCGGCGCCAGGCCGCGACGCGCGCGCAGCGGGCGCTGCTGGCCGGCGCCAGCGTGCCGGCGGCGCTGGCCCAGATGGGCCGCTCGCAGGCCGTGCCCGCGGTGCTGGAGGAGACCAGCAAGACCCTGGCTTTGCTGACCGAGCACGCGGCCGCGCTGGATGCCGTGGGCCCGGCCACCCAGCCGCTCATCGACGCCGGCAACGGGCTGTACCAGAGCCTCGACCAAGCCGACAGCACGCAAGAACAGGCACGCGCGCGGGATCTGCCGGTGGCCGTGGCCGCCTTCTACGCCAAGAAGGGCGAGCTCTACATTGGGCTGAAGATCATCAACGAAGCCGGCCACGAGCTGTACGCCAACGACGCGCAGGCCGCGGCCCGGTACAACCTGTCTATCTTGTATCGCCGCCACAGCGCCGCCGAGCCCGCGCCCGCGCCGACAACGACCACGCCCACTGCTGCCGCCAGCCGAGCCTAGCACCGGAAGTCGAATCCTCGCCGCAGACAGCGCGGGGATTCATTGCGCTGCGCGGGTGCGCGCGATGTCTGGCGCGCACCCGCCTGCGCGCATGCGGGAATTGCCCCCATCTGTGCACGACTCGCCCCATGCGCGCAGGCGGTCGCCCCATCTCTGCGGCAGCTCGCCCGATGTCTGCGGGATGTCGCCCCATCTCCGCGGCGACTCGCCCCAAGTCTGCGGGAAGTCGCCCCGTCTCCGCGGCAACTCGCCCCATGTCTGCGGGATGTCGCCCCATCTCCGCGGCAACTCGCCCCATGTCTGCGGGATGTCGCCCCACCTCTGCGGCAACTCGCCCCATGCCCGCGGGCAGCCACCCCACCTCTGCGACAGCTCGCCCGAGATCCGCGGGATAGCCCCCAGGACGTCGTGGCCGTGGCCGGAGCGATCTGCCGTGCACGGCGCCGCCTCGGTTGCTCGTACGCCCACCACCCTCTATGATCCGCGGTATGGAAGCGCTGCTTGTCCGTGCCCGCCGGGAACAGGCCGAGTGGGAATCCTTGCGGAGCAAGGTGCGCGAAGCACTGCCCGGACTGGTTGACGTGCTGGTCCGCGAGTACGGGGTGCGGCGGGTGACGCTCTTCGGCTCGCTCCTCGGCACGACGCCGTCGCAGCGGCCCGACATCGACCTGCTGGTCGAGGGGCTCGATGCAAGCCGGCGGGCCGAGGCGCGGGGCCGCCTCTTCTCGCTCGCTCCCTTGCCTGTGGATTTGGTGCCGCGGGAGATCGGGCGTCCGGAGATCGTCCAGCGAGCCCTTGAGGACGGGGAGATTCTCTATGCCGCCTGAGCACCGCACCGTCATCGAGCTGCGGCGTCTCCTGCGTGACAACGAGGCAGATGCCATCGTGTTGGATGCGTTGCGGGCCGAGATCTCGGTTATGAACAGCCGTCCAGGGCCGTTGGGGCCTGAGGCCGCCGCGTACCTCGCTGTGAAGTTGCACGCCTGGTACACCGCCTTTGAGTCGATCCTTGAGCGAATTGCGCGCGTGGTGGAGGGTGGCTTGCCAGGGGGACCGTCATACCATCAGGATCTGTTGCGGGGCATGACCCTGCCGCTCGCAGTGGTTAGGCCCGCGGTGATCGATTCCACGCGCTTGGGGGATCTCGCCGAGCTGCTCGCCTTTCGCCATTTCTTCCGCCACGCCTATGCCGTCGCCTTGGACGAGGCCGAACTGAGGAACCACGCCGTCCGACTGGAACGAACCCACCCGGGCGTTCGTGAGGACTTGCGCTGCTTCGAGCAGGTCGTTCTCGGCTGGATCCAGAAGCTGGAAGGCGCCGCCACGTCGTAGAGGCGACGTGCGGTCGCCCCACGGGCCGACCACCTGCGCACGAAAAGTCGGTTTCCTGTTACTATCCTGCCGCGTAGCTGAGATCGAACGATGCCGAGCAAGACCAGGACCTTTCTTTCTCCCTGCGAACCCGGCCAACAAGGCAGCCGAGGGGGATGCACTTCTCGATGGTCGGTATCGAATCGTGCGCCTGCTCGGCGAGGGCGGCATGGGTGCCGTCTACCTGGCGTCTCACGTCGGGCTGGGCCGCGACGTGGCCATCAAGTTCCTGCACGCCGAGTTCATCAGCCGTGAGGACATCGTAGGGCGCTTTCGTCGCGAGGCGCAGGCTGCGGCAGCCATTCGCCACAAGAACATCATCGAGGTCTTCGATGTCGGGATGTCCCCGCAGGGCGAGCCGTTCCTGGTCATGGAGTACCTGGAAGGCGAGAGTCTGGCGGGCCTGCTCAAGCGCGTAGGACCGCTCAGCCTGGGCGCGGCCTGCGCGGTGATGGAGCCAGTCTTGCAGGCGTTGCAGGCGGCACACCGCAAGGGAATCGTCCACCGCGACCTCAAGCCGGACAACATCTTCCTGGCCTACCAGGTGGGCGAGCCTCCGGTAGTGAAGATCATTGACTTTGGAATCTCGAAGTTCACGCAAGGTGACCCGGACAAGTGGCGCACGAGGACCGGCGCGGTCATGGGCACGCCAGCGTTTATGTCTCCCGAGCAGGCGCGTGGCAGCGCCAGCCTCGATCATCGGACCGACCTGTACTCGATGGGGACGATTCTTTTCGAGATGCTGACCGGGGCGCTTCCCTATGCGGGGACAAACTTTGCCGAGTACTTGGCCGCGATGCTGGTCGACGAACCAAGAGCGCCGCAATCCGTGTACGCGGATTTTCCCGTGGAGGCAGAGCCACTGGTGCTCAAGGCCCTGGCCAAGAATCCCGACCAGCGCTTCCAGAGCGCGACAGAAATGCTGGACGCGCTTGCGGCTCTACCCAGCTACGACGCCGGCAAAGAACGGCTGTCCTTGCTCGCGTCGACGCTTGAGGTCCGTGGTTTCGCCGCCGGTGATCTGGGGCAGGCACTTTCAAAGTCCAGCAAGCTGACCGGTGACAAGGCCACCCCATCGGGACTTCGTGGCGTCTCCACGGCTTTGGTGGCGACGGGCCGCTGGCGCTGGGTCGTGGCGGTGGGGGTGCTGGCCGTACTGGTCGCAGGCTTTGCTGTGTGGCTGCGGAGGCCGAGCAAGGCGCATGAGGCCAGTCTGCCGGCAGCGTCTCAGCCGGTGCCAAGTTTGCCAGTCGCTCCCGCGCCCGCGCCCAATCCGCAACCTGCGTCCCTGCCCATTCCCCAGGCGATCCCCCCGAGCGAGCCAGCACCTGCTCCGCGTGCTGACGGCGTGCCAACAGACAACGACGCCAAGCCATCGGCGGCAAGCGAGAAGAGATCCAAGAAGAAGGCGCCGCCTGGGA
>CAVWUP010000034.1:0-46305 GCA_963758155.1 uncultured delta proteobacterium | reverse complement strand
ACGATAGCATGATGACGATGCATGATGACGTCGATGAGAACCATCGTGGACATACCGGATGAGCAATTGGGGGCACTCGCCCGTCTGTGCGAGAGACAAGAGATCTCCCGCGCCGAGGCCGTGCGCCGCGCTGTCGATCGGCTGATCGAGGAATCGAAAAGTGATCAGAAGGACGTGGGATTCGGAACCTGGAAACACAAGAAAATCGAGAGCCGCAGATTCGTCGAAAAGCTCCGGAATGAGTGGAGCCGTCGATGAGGGCGATCATCGACAGCGACGTGCTGATCGACTACCTGCAAGGACTCGAAAAGGCCAAACGGGAGCTGGATCGGTATGCGAAGCGCGAGATCAGCATCATTTCCTGGATGGAAGTCATGACGGGCGCAGATACCCCCGAAGAGGACAAGGACTGCCGAGAATTCCTGTCCACCTTCACCATCCATCCCTTGTCCACCGAGATCGCGTCAGAGGCGGTCGAAATCCGGAGGGCGTCTCGGCTTCGGCTTCCCGACGCCATCGTGTGGGCGACGGCGCGGGCCAATGGCTGTTTGCTTGTAACCAGGAATGCCAGGGACTTTTCGCCAAGGAACCGGGGATACGCATCCCCTATTCGGTGCCCTAGCCGGGCGACCGCCGGTCGCCCCTACACGTCGACGGGGGCGCCGCGGCTCTCCAGCGATTGCTGGGCCGCTTCCAGGACGCGTACCACGCGCAAGGAAGACGCGCCGTCGGTAAGCGGGCGCTTGCCCTGGGCCACGCACTCGACGAAGTGGCGACACTCCACTTCCAGGGGCTCGACCATGGGCACCTGCGGAATGTGGATGTCGCCGTTGCGTATGGAAAGAAACTGCGCGTACTCGGTAAAGGGCGGCGGCCGGTCGACGCCCTTGTCGTAGATGCGCAGCTTCTCCACGGGGTGGACGTCGTCGAACTCGACCATCTTTTGCGAACCCACGATGGTCAGGCGGCGCTCTTTGCGCGGATCCAGCCAGGACACCTGAATCTGGGCACTGACGCCGCTGCGGAACTTGAGGTTCACGAACACCACGTCCTCGATGTTGTGCTGCAGATAGGTGCCGCCGCGCGCGCTCACCGACTCGGGCTCGTCGTCGAGCAGGTAGGCGATCATGGACACGTCGTGCGGGGCCAGGCTCCACAGCGCGTTTTCATCCTGGCGCACTCGGCCCAGGTTCACCCGTAAGGCATAGATGTAGAAGATGCGCCCCAGATCGCCGGCGCTGATCATGGTCTTGAGGTAGGCCACCGCCGGGTGGTACAGCATCAGGTGGCCTTCCATCAGGGTCAGGTGCCGGGCCTCGGCCAGGGCCACCACCGACTGCGCGTCGGCCGCGTTGAGCGCCAGCGGTTTCTCCACCAAGACATGCTTGCCCGCGTGCAAGGCCAGGCGCGCCTGTTCGGCGTGGTCCTTGGCCGGCGTGGCCAGCACCACCGCGTCCACGTCGTCGGCCGACAGGGCTTCGTGCAAGTCCTTTCCCAGGCGCGCCTGCGGCGCCAGGGTGCGGACCCGCTCGCGGCACGTCTCCGAGGCGTCACACACCAGGGTTAGCTGTGCGCCTTTGCTGCGGGCAAAGGCGCGTACGTGGTTGATGCCCCAGGCTCCGGCTCCGATGACAGCAACGCGAACCATGTTTTACTGACGATAATACGCCGCAATCTGCGCGACGACGAAGGCTTGTTGCTCCTCGGTCAGCTCGGGGAAGATCGGCAGGGCCAGGGCTTCCCGGGTGGCTGCTTCGGCGTGCGGGAAGGCGCCTTCGCGATAGCCCAGGCCAGCGAAACAGGGCTGCAGATGCAGGGCCAGCGGGTAGTACACCTCGGTCCCGATGCCCTGCTTGGCAAGGTGGTCGCGCAGGCCGTCCCGGCGGGGCGCGCGAATCACGAACTGATTGTAAATGTGGCCGGGCATGTCCGCGGGCAAGCGCAGTTCAGCAGGAATCCCGGGCGTGGCCGCGAACATGCGGCGGTATCGTTCGGCGTTCGCTCGCCGCGCCTCGGTCCAGCCTGCCAGCCTCGGCAGCTTGACCCGCAGGATGGCGGCCTGCAGGGCATCCAGGCGAAAATTGCCGCCTACGGCGTGGTGTACATACTTGGGCCGGCTGCCATGGGCGCGCAGCAGGAGGACCTTGTCAGCCATCTGGGCGTCGTCGCACAGGACCGCGCCGCCGTCGCCGAATGCGCCCAGGTTCTTCGAGGGAAAGAACGACAAGCAGCTCATGATGCCGCCGAGTTTGCAGGCGCCGATGGACTGGGCGGCATCCTCGACCACGGGAAAGTCGACCTTGGGCAAGTTCGCTGGGCGGCCGAAAAGATGGACCGGAATCAAGGCGCGGGTCTTGGTGCCGCAGGCTGCGGCGGCGACCACGGGATCCAAGTTGAAGCTTTCCGGCTCGATGTCGGCGAACACCGGACGCGCGCCCAGGCGCGCGATGCAGCCCACGGTTGCGAAGAAAGAAAGGGGCGTGGTCACCACTTCGTCGCCCCGACCCACGCCAAGCGCCATCAGAGCCACCAGCAAGGCATCGGTGCCTGACGAGACGCCGATGGCTCGGGCCACGCCCAGCGCCGCGGCCAGCTCTTTCTCGAAGGCCTCCACTTCAGGGCCCAGAATGAAGCCCCCGCCGTCCATCACGCGGGTCATCGCCTCAAGCAAAGCGCCACGCAAGGGTGCGTTCTGTGCCTTCACATCAAGCAGCGGGACTTTCATCGGGGGTGGCCGGGGCTCTCGGGCTGTAGGGATTTCCGCCCGGCCGCGGACGTTTCGCGATAGCGCTGGCCGCAGGCTTTGCACTGCCGGACTTCGTCTTTGCCGTCGGGAAGGCGCACCCCGCAGCGGCACATCCAGCCCATCGGACGCGCGGGCACACCCGTGACCAAGGCATAGGCGGCTACGTCTTTGGTGACCACGGCGCCTGCGCCGACAAAGGCGTATTCGCCGATGATGTGGCCGCACACCACCGTGGCGTTGGCGCCCACCGAGGCGCCGCGGCCGACGCGCGTGGTGCGGTACTCGTGCTTGCGCTCGATGAATGAGCGCGGGTTGACCACATTGGTGAACACCGCCGAGGGCGCGACGAACACGTCGTCTTCCAGAATCACATCGTCATACAGCGAGACGTTGTTCTGAATCTTGCATCCGTTGCCCAGCACCGCCCGCGCTGCCACGAACACGTTCTGTCCCAGCACGCACCCGGCGCCGATACGCGCCCCGGCCATCACGTGGCTGAAGTGCCAGATCTTGGTGCCCTCGCCGATCTGCGCCGGCTGGTCGACGATCGCGGTGGGGTGTGCCCAGAAGCTCATTTCTCCCCCAGCCGCTATTCGGTGGGTTGAATTGCCCTTTGGCTAGTAGACGACGCCCAAGCGGCCAACGATCAGATGCTTGGTGTAGTCCACGCCGGGGATGGGGGTGGCCGCGTTGTTGGTGCGGGCCAGGGTCAGCGTGTAGCCGAGACCGATGTAGAAGAAACGCTGGATGACGTAGTCAGCGGTGAGGCCGCCGATCACGACCTGATCGGTGCGTCCCCCTTCGCCTTGGCCTTGGTACGAGCGGTTCTCGAAGCGAGCATAAGCAGCCGTGGCCACGCGCCCGCCGATGTACTCGTGCAGAGCCGCATACACGGCATCCATGTTGTAGAACTGGCCGACGAATGGAGAGTTCACGAAGTCGTGCCGGTAGCCCAGCCCCACCTTCGAGGTCAGGGACATGTTGTAGAGGATCTCGCCGACCAGGACCACGCTGCCAAAGCCCGACGGACTGGCGCCGGAAGCGTAGAAACCATTGGCGTAGCCAGCCCCGAGGTTGAGGCCGAGCTTTTCAGTCAGAAGCCCGCGCAAACCGGCAGTGGCCCTCAACGGGTATGAGGCAACCCCGGTGCTACCTGACTTCAAATAGGTCACAGCGCCCTGGGCAACCTGCAAGAAGAAGGCTGTCCTGGGCAGCCAGCGCCAGGAAAGATCGAGCACGCCCTCGTTGCCCATGTTGTCGCCCTGTTCGTACCCGGTGGTCTCGTACAGATCGAGGACGTTGTTGAACCGCAACAAAACTTGGATGCGACCCCCGCCCGGCGCGACCTTGAGCTCGAGCGAAGCAATGTTGCGATCGTGCGTGATGATCGCTGCGGTCGGCGAATAGGGCGGATCCTGGCTTCGGTTGAAGTTGTCGGAGAGCGACAGGCTGAGCGTCTGTTGGGACGATAGTCTGAGAAGGCCGCCCACACCTGGGTTGAAGGCGCGCATCTTTCGAACCTCGTCCCCACCCGAAAGATATTCACGGTAGGTCAGGTTGGCGCCGAGATCGTAAAACACTCCATCGGGCGCGGTTCCGTCGCGCTCGCCGTTGCTGATGTCGAGAGCCGGCGTGACATGCGCGACCGCGGCGGCGTGAGGAGAGTACTGCTCGTAGAAGACGTTGCTGTCGTAGCCAATATCGGCGCCCAGCGCCGCGTGCAGGAGAGTCCCCTCGCCCAGCTTGGCCCCGACCGGCCCATTGCGCGGGCTGATCCCCTGAAGCCCGTAGGACATCGTCTCGAGGCTTGGCCCTGAGGCGCTGGACATCACTTGCGCCCAAGCGACAGACGTCACCCCGCAGGTGAGACAAGCAAGCAGGGCTGATAGCCGGAGCCTCATGGGTGTTTTGGGTGGCTGGGCACAGTTAGGGGTGTGTTGGTCAGACTCTCTCTAGCTTCGCGAGGCTGCCGGTCTACATGAACGGGCTGGCGACTGGTGGCCGCTCCAAGGGCGCGGGGTCTAGGCTGGGATCCGTGACCCCGGCGGGCAACTCGGGAGCTTCGACTTCCACTCGGGTCGCCCCGATGTAGTTGAGCTCTGCGCCCACGCAGGTCTGACCCTCGTTTTGCAGAACCTGCACCTTCTGGTTGACGATGGTGATGCGGGTGTACTCGTGGAACGAAGACCCCTCGTCGTTGCGCGAGACGCCCTCTTGCAGCTTCTGTATCGCCTCGTCCGCGATGTTCATGCTGGCCTTGACCTGCGCCAGTTTGTCCATCACGCAGTTCAGGCGGATGACGTCCTTCTGTTTGCGCGCCTGCTCGGCCATGGTTTGCAACTCAGCCAGCACCCTGTCCATGTTGGTCCGGTATTCTCGGCCCTGTCTGACCATGTCCTGGCCACTCACTGTCGAACGCTGCGGCCCGGGAATGTCCGCCGCGGCCGGGGGAACAGTTCCCGCCGCCGGCCCCTGCGCAGCCGGAGATCCTGGTTGCGCCAAAGCGACTGGTCCGACCAGCAACGACAGCCAAATAAATCTTGCCCGCCTAGACATTCGCAACCTCGCAAATTGATATTGTTCGACGTCCCTTGTGACGCAATAAACCACAAGCCGCTAGGTCGTGAAAATATATATGTTTCCGGCGCTGAGTCAACCGAAGCTCCCCTACTGAGATGCCGTGAACACGAACGGGAACTCAACCTCCACAGACCCGCCCGATGGTGCTGGGAAGCGCCAGCGCGCCACGAGCTGCTTGATGCAACTCGATACCTCGGAATCACCCATGCTGTCGTCTGCTATGTCCACGCCTGACACGGTCCCTGCTGCTGTGATGGTCCAGCGCACCTTAACCTTACCGCTGAGGTTGGGATTGCGTTTAAGCGCGCGCTCGTAGCAGGCCTTGACCGCGCCGATGCGCGCCCGGACCTCCTTGGAAACCAGGGCTGGATCGAGCTCGCCATCCACGGCTGGCGCCTCGCTCTTGACCACACCAGAGACGCGCTTTTCCGTCGCGCCCGCGCCGGTGCTGCCGCTGGCGATGGTGCCGGCCCCGCGCAAGCTGCCGATGTCAGCCACTTTGCCAGAGCCACCTGTGCCCGACTTCACGCCACGCAGGGCCGCATCGCTGGTCGCCACGGTCAAACCACCCACGCCCTGGAATGCCTTCTCCTGATCGCGGTCCACATCGCCTTTTCCCAGAACGTCCGCAATCGATCCGGAGCCGTCAGCCTTGGCCCCGAGCAACTTCAGGATGCCGGTGTTGCGCACCTGCTCAGCCAAGCGCGCGCGGCGTTCCGCATCGATACGCGCCTTCTCTTCGGCCGAAATTTCCTTGACGGGCGCCTTCTTCGCCGCACTGGCGGAGGCCACCGTCTTTTCGACCTTCTTTTCCTCGCTCTTGTCGTCCGTCTTGGCCTGCTGCTTCGGCGGCTCGGGCGGCTTGGCCTTTACCACCATCTGGACGAAGCGATCCGGGATTTCTTCGATGTCTGGCTTGCGCGGCCAATCCACGTTGCGCAGGTACAGGACAAGCACCAGGTGCGCCAGGAAGGACACGCCCGCGACCAGCGTGAAGGCCCAATCCAGCCCGGTGGTCCACGATCCACGTACGGAAGCCGGAAGTCGCGGTCGCGGCTGCAGCGGCGGCGGGGTCACGAATTGGAAGAGAATGGTCAGATCGCCGACGGAGATCTTGCCGCGCGACCGCTCGTCGAGCAGCAACAGCCAGGCGTTCCCCTGGTGGCGAACCCGGCCCGCCTGCTTGAGCTGCGCGAGCGCGATGACCTCGTTGCCCACAGCGATGCGGGCATCCATGGCGTCGGCGAAACGCGCGACGTAGCCCTTGGGCGTGAGTTCGAAAAGCAGCCACTCCTTGGGCAGTGCCTCGGAAGGAACCGCAAAGGTGGCCTTGCTCGACCAGCCGATGGAGATGTTCCCGCGAGAGCGGACCAGGCGCTCGTCGATGATTCGCCCGCCCTGGACGATGCCGATGCGCAGTACTCGGACCTTCGCAGCCGTGCTGGGTGCGCGGGCCGAACGGGGTGGTGTCGCCGCTGTCTGAGTCGCCATTGGCTGATTCCCTTGGTAGTTAGATCGATCAGAACGGTGCTTTCGTCACGCTGTCCAGGATTTTGGGTACGAACTCCTGTTTCAGCTCATTCCAATCGTAGTTTATGCCAGATTTTTGCAGTACGTAAAAAGCCTCCGGCTTCTGGATCTTGCCCTCGATGACTATCTCGCCCTGAATCTTGTAGATCTTCTTGCCGCCCGCCCCGCGTTCGACCTTCACGTTCGTCGCTTCGCCGCCTTCGGCGGCTTCCCCACCCTCCGTCTTTGCGGGTGCGCTCTTGGCCGCTGGCGGCTTCTTGCTCTTAGCGAAAGCCGTGGGTGTCAAAGCCGCCAGTGACCCCAGCCAGGCCGAAAGCAGGATCGCGAGACAGCGCGAAAGCAGTCTTGGCTTCATGGCTTCCTCGGGGCTGGGCTAGCCGCCGGCGCGGAACCGGGTGCCGGCTTGGGCGGTAGTGCAGGCGACGGTGCGGCGCCAGGCGCGGGTGTGCTGGTCGGTGGGGTTGCGCCAGGCGCAGGTGCCTCCGCCTTCTTGGCGTCATCCGCAGCTTTCTTCGCCGCGCGCTGCTTGTCCCGCTCTTCCTGCTTCTTCTGCCGCTCGATGCGTTTTTGTTCTTTCTTGATTCCGTCCTGCGCTTCTTGAATGTAGGCGTCGGCTTCCGGGCTAACCGTCTGGCCCGCTCCCGCCACCATCTGCTTGTACTGCTGCAAATAGGCGATGGCCGCGTTGAACTTGGCGACCAGATCCAGGTTGGGCATCTTGTCAGCGTCGAGATAGAGGATGCCCAGATTGAAGATCGCGTCGGCGTAGCGCGGGAAAAGCTGCAGGGCTTGCTTGTACTCGGCCTGCGCCTTTTCGTACTCCTTGACGCCGCGATAGGCACTGCCCAGGTTGAGGTGCGCCTTGGCGAAGCTGGGCTGCAGTTGCGTCGCCTTCTCCAACACAGGCACGGCTTCGCGATAGTTCTTGGCCACCAGATACTGGGCGCCCAGGTTGTTCCACAACATGGCGTAGTCGGGCCGTGCCCCAGTGGCTTTTCTCAGCATCTCGATGGCGCCGGGCGTGTTGCGCTTGTCGATCTCCATGAAGGCGAGCATCTGGTAGATGTCGGCTTGCTCGGCCTCCGAGGCGCCGGCGTTCTTCATCATGTCGCCCAGGGTCTTGACCCACTCGTTCTTGCCCAGCTTGAAATAGGCCTTGGCCATGACGAGCATGGCCGGCGTGTAGCGCTCGTTGCGATTGAGGGCCGCCTTGGCCTGGGCCACCGCGCCTGCGTAGTTCTGCGAGCGATAAAGCCGCTCGGCTGCTGCCACTTCCTCGGCCGGGATGACCGCGGGGGGGGGCTCGCGCCGCTTGCGACCGCCAGCCGCGGCCGGAACCTCGGCCGCAGCCGGGGCTGCCGCCGCGTCGGCCACGGCGATCGAGACGGCCGAGGCCGCCAGGAAGAAGCTGAGCAGAGACGTTCGCAGGGTCATGGGTATTCGATCCCGATGCGTTCATCTTTGACGAAGGGGAACTCGTCAGGCAGGTACTTGGACAGGTTCTCCCGCGCCTTCTTCACGTAGTCGTTGGTCACGCCCAAGGCGACCGCGCGCTCGAGCGTGGATTTCCACTGACGCTTGGCTTCGTCTTCCACGGGTGTCACGAACTGGAAGATGGCGTCCTTGTACTCGGTCTCGGCCACGCCGCACAGGGAAGGATCCACGGCGCACGCCTTCTTGGAGAGTCGTTTCACCTCGTCGGGCGGGTTGTCGGCCGCCTTGATCAGCTTCTGGGCAAATTCGTAGAAGATGTCGCCGCGGCGGAGGAAGGAAGCCAGCGTCCAGGTGGCGTCCTTGTAGTCCCAGATCTTGGCGTACTCGTCTTGCAGGCCCTTGGCCTCGTTGGTGAAGGCGTCGAACACCCGGCGCACCTGCTTGGGGTCGCTGGTAAAGCGCAAGCTCTTGGACTGGAATTCCTTGAATTTCTCCTCGAGGATGAGGTAATCGGCCTTGGCGGCTGCGGCGGCCGCAGGCGAGGCGGCCGGCAGCCGGCGTGCAACAAACTCCTCGCGCACCTGCTTGTACGCCGCCATGGTGGCGCGCTTGTCGCGGCCTTGCTCGGCGATGGTGGCCAGTTTCAAGTAGGCAGAGACCACGTATTCTCCCGCGGCCTCCTGCTTGCCGTAGCGGCGAATCAGATCGTGCAGGCAGCTGATCTCTTTGGCGGTCTCCTTGTTCTTCTCCAGGGCATTGCAACCGAAGGAGAAGGCCTGGGCCGAGTCGCCCGGCTTTTCCGCGATATTCTCGGCGTACTTCCGGTACAGCTCGGCGGCGCGCGGGTACTGCTGGTCGTTGTCGAGCAACTGCGCAGCGATGCCCAAGGCCTCCTTGCGGTGCTCGAACTTGGCGAACTTGGGATCGGTGGCGACCTTGAGATAGCCGTTGACCGCCTTGTCGAACTCGAAGAAGCGATACTGGTTGCGAGCCGCGTTCCACACCGCGTCCTTGGCCAGCGGATTGTCCGGGTAGTCGTTGGCCAGCCGCTCGTAGCACTTGGTGGCTTCGCCGTACTTGAAAATCTTTTCGTAGATCACGCAGGCGTTGTTGAGGTTGCTGGGCGCGTCCCGGTCCTTGGGATCGGCGGCGATCAGATCCATCAGGTCGAGCGCCAGGCCTTCGTCGAGATCGGTGCTGATCTTGCTACGCTTCTCCGGCTGCGCGCCGGCCACCTGCGTACCGCCCGCAGCCGAGGGTGCCGCCGCGCCGGTCACGATGGCGATGCCGCCCGCGTGTTCGCGGCACTGGATCAGCTTCTCCTCGGTGCCCTTCTCTTCGTTCTTGATGGCGATATCGAGGCGCTTCTTGATCACGGTCGACTTGACCGAAGCCTTGATCTCGGCGATGCGCGCCAGATACGGCTTGGCCTGGGGAGACTTGCTGCAGGCCGATTGTGAGAACTTGTCGGTGACCTCGAGCAGGCGGCCCAGCGCGCAGTCCTTGGCCTCTTCGTCGGCGATGTTGAAATCGATGAAGTAGGTGGTGAGGATGGCGTCGTAGGCCTTGAATCCGACCTCGGGCTTGCTGCCACAGTAGGCATCGGCGATCTCGCCCAAACGGGCGCGCGCCTCGGGCCACTGGCGGTGGGTGAGCATGAGCACAGCCGAGGCGTAGCGCAATTCAGGCGTGCGGTCGTCGGGCAGATTGGCCACGTACCAGTCGAGTGCGGCCGTGTACTTCTTGTACAGGTCGTGCATGGCCAGCGGCACCACCGGCGGCTTGGTGTTCTTCTCGTCGGGGATGGGCGGATCCTCGATGGTGTGGGCCGCCTTCATCTTGTCGATGATTTCCTCGTAGCTCTTGATGATCTGCAGGGCGGCGTCCTGCTGGTACTTGTTGTCCAGATTGGAATCGCGCACGACGATGTAGGCCGGAATCGACTCCGGCACCTTGCCGCCGTAGTAAAGAGCGTCGGCGTAGAAATAGCTGAACTCGTAGGTGCGTTTCGACGTCGGGTAGGCCGTCAGGTACCTTTCGTACAGCTCGGCCGCCGTGCGATAGGTCTGCAGACATTCGTCGAGTTTGCGCACGTCGCTCTTGTCCTGCTGCCACTTGGCCTTGCAGGCCTGGGCCGTGGCGTGCACCGAGGTCGCGGCCGAAAGCAGGGCGTCCTCGGCCAGCTGCGCCGCCACCGCGAGAGCCTCCGGGTTGTCGTGGTTGGCCTTGTACCAATCCGTGCCCTTGCTGTAGGTGCGACCCAGCGTCTCGCGTTCCTTGGCGGCAGCCACCAGGTTGCGGGCGCGCTCGTAGGCCTTGATGATCTTCTCTTGCAGGGTGGGCGCCTCGGCAAAGTACGGCCATTTCTGCAAGATGACCTTGTACACGGCGATGGCGTCGTCGTACTTGGTCATGTCGAAGTACATATCGCCCAGACGCTGGAACACCTCTTTGACGTGGGTTTCCTTTTCGCGCCCCTGGTAAAAGGCCTGCACGCGCTCCAGCCCGGTTTCCTTGTCAGGCAGGGTGTCGCCATCCCAGTCGGGCTCGGAGAAGCTGATGCCCAGGTACTGCACCGCCTCGGGACGCAGGTCCGAGCCGAACTTGTCGCCCGCAGCCTTCTTGCTGTCGGCCCATTTGACCAGATTGTCGAACTCGCGAATGGCGTCGGGGAAACGGTTGTCGCGGTAGTACGACCACGCCAACTTGTAGATGGCCTTGTCGTAGTAGGCCGAGTCTTTGAATGCCAGCACCCGGCTGTAGGCCGAGATCGCCAGCGCCAACTCGCCGGCGTCGAAGTGCATTTCACCCACGCGGGTCCAGGTTTCCGGCAGGAACTTGGAATCCTTCTTGATGGGAACGCAGTCCTGGTACGCGTCGGGCAGCGGGCCCCGGTTCATGCCGGTGGACTTGGCCGCTGGAGGCGGCGGATCGAGCGGCCGGTAGCGGTTGCTGCACACCAGAGCCAGCAAGGCCTGCTTGCCTTCTGCTTCTTGCCCCATTTCGCCCAGGCAGAAGCCGAGCAGGTAGTAGGTGGCGTCGAGCAGCCGGTAGTTGGGGAACTCCACCAACAAGTGGCGATACAGGTTAACCGTGGCCGCGTAGTCCGGCTTGGGCGAGGGCGTGGTGGGCGGATTGTCTGAATCGAGCGCTTTCTGATAGGCCTCCTGGGCCACCAGGAAGTCCTCGGCGGATTTCTCATAGTACAGCTCGGCCAGGCGGAACATCACGTCGGGCGTCCACTTGCGATCCGACGGGTACTTGCGCAGAAATCCCTCAAGCACGGCGATGGCATCCATGCGCCGCTGCTTCTCTTCTTTCTCGTGGCCGGCAATCTGCGGCTCGTACTTGGCCCGGATGGCCTCGATCTTTTGCGCGTAGGTGCGCTTGATGATGGCGCTCGCCGAACTGCGATAGCCCTTCACCTCTTCGGCGAAGCGGGTCATGTCCTGCGCCAGCTCGTCGAGAACTTTCGGGTCGGGCAAGGCGGTCGGGCGCGGCGGGGCGGAGGACTTGCCTGCGGCCCGCGCAGCACCAGGAAGCAGGGCCAGCGCAAGCACGACGCCCGCCAGACGCGCGCACTTTCTCACTTTTCCTCCTCCAGCAAGGAGTGAAAGTCATCCTCGACCGACTTGAGTTCCATCTTCTGCTGGTTGATGAGCTTGGAGACGGCGCTGGTGCGCTCGTCCTTGAGCCCCCAGGCCACGTCGACCAGGCCCACGTCGGACTGGACCACCAGGTCGTAGAAGCGATCGGCGATCTTGCTCAGCATGGCGTAGGCCAGACCGCCGCCCAGGCTCTGCGATTCGCTGAGGATTCCGGTCAGCCTGTCTTTGGCGGTTTCCAGGCCCTTCTTCTCTTCGGTGAGCTTGCCCTTGAGCACAGCCATGCGCTTCTGCGCGGCCGCATCCACGCGGGTGTCGAGCTCAGCCAGTTTCGCCTGCACGCCATCGGCCCGCGCCAAGATGTTGGCGATGGCGTCGAAGTCGTTTTGATCGCTCGGGGAAAGCCGAAGGCGCGCCCCTTGGAATACCTCGCGCTCGCGCTTCATCACCGCCATGAGCAACGCGATGGCATTGCGATCGCTGTCGCCTGTGGCCGCTGCCACCGTGGCCTCGCGCGCGGCCTCGGCGATCTCATTGCGCACATGCTCGTTGGATTCGCGCAACTCGCCGATGACCTGCCGCAGGCCCGCCACCGGCTGGGTCAGGTCCTCGGACTTGATCTTCTGATCGGAGCGGGACCGGATGAAGTACTGCTCGATGGCGACCAATTCGGCCTCCATCCCTTGAATCTCGACGTTGAACTCCGAGGCGCGCGCATCGAGCTGCGCCAGATCCTGGCGGGCCTGCTTTTCCCGATCCTTGAGCTTGCCGGCCGAAAGCGGCAGATCCTTGAGCTCGGCCTCGAGTGCCGCCCGTTCCTTGCCCACCTGATCGAGGCGCGCCCGTTCTTCGGCCGTGAGCTTTTCCCAGATGAGCGAACGCATCTTGCCCACGAAGCGCTCGCGCATGCTCACCAGTTGGTTCAACACTTCGCTTGAGCTGGTGCGCGCCTGGGCCAGATCGGGGAAGATTCCGACCTGGAGCTGCCCGGTCACCGCCAACTCCAGGCGGTTCAAAGTCTCGCGCGACTCCTGCAGGCCGCGCTGCAGATCGCTGACGTCCTCGGTGAGCGCCAGCACCCGGGCCACCTCGGGCTCGGCCTTGACCCACTTGACCGCCGTGGGCGGCACCAGCACTGCGATGTCGAATTTCTCCAGACCCTTGCCGAGCAGGTTTTCAAAGTACCTCGGATCGACCTGCGCCTTCTTCTGCGTCTCTCTGAGCTGCAGGTGAATCGGCTCGAACTGCTCGCGGGCCTGCAAGAAAGCTTCGTTGGCCAGCGCGAAGTTCGCCACGCGCACATGCAGGTTGCCCATGAGCAAGCGCAACTCCGGGGCCTGGGGGCTATCCGGGCTTTGCAGCAACATCAGATCGAGTGCCCGATAGGCAGCCTTGTAGTCCTTGGCCTTGATCGAGGTCCACGCCAGCTCGTTCATGGCCTCTTCGAAGTACTTGGACTCGCGCGCGATGCCAGCATATGCGTCGCGGGCCTTCTCGAATTCGCCGCGCTGGTAGCACAAGCGACCCACGGCCAGGCGGGCCAGATCCTGAACCTCCTTGTCGGCATCGGACTGGGCCTGACCGCGCATCACGGTGTCGAAGGCGATGAGCCCCGACGCCAGATCGCCCTTCTTCACCCAGGTGGTGGCGTAGAAATAGCGCGCGCGCAGAAAGTAGGGACTGCTGCTGGGTATGGCCTGGAAGGCGGCCAGGGCGTCGTCGAGACGGTCGCGGAAGAAAGCGGCCTTGCCGCGCACGTAGGGCACAGAAGGCTGCAGCGATGCAGCTGGCACATTCTGCAGACGCGCCAGGTAGTCATCGACCTCGTCCATGTCCCCGGTGCGCAGGGCAATCTCAATGAGCCGCTCCAACGCGGTTTGTTCCTGCTTGGACCCGGAGCGATTCTGGATGGCCAGCCGAAAATAGCGCCGTGCCGAGTTCAGATCCTTGTCCTGAAAGAGACACTCGCCCAGGAGCAGGATGGCGTCTTGGTAGGCATGCGAATCGGGATACTGGTCGACCACGTCGAGCAGCAGCGTGGCCGCCTCGCGATAGTTCTTCAGATTGAAGAGCAGCTCCGCATCCAGCACACGCCGGTCGGCCACGTTTGTGTCAACCGTCGGTGTCTCGCTAAATCCGGTGGACAGAACCCGCACCCGCTCCTCCAGATCCACCAGGCGACCATTCGCCTCCTCCACCTCACCAGCCTGGACTCGCGCGGCCGAAAAACCCACAGCCAGAAGGGCCGCGCCCACGGCGCACAGCGGCCGGCCCGCCCTCGCCAGGGGTCGCCGGAAAAAGCGCCCCAGGAAGGAGACGTGAGGCGCGAGCCATAGAGGATGCCGCATCCGAGGGTGCTCCTGGAATCTTGGCTTCACTTCTGAGGAGCGGAGGGACCGCCGGCTTCGGGAGCGATCAGATTGACCCGGAACTCGACCGCGGGCTTGTCCTCCATGTTGGTGGCCATGCCACCCTTCTCGTAGCCCACCACGACGACCACGGTCGCCTTGTTGTCTGCCGCGACGAAGGTGTGGCTGGAACTGGCCTTGAACTTGTAGCCCTTGAGGTAGCTGAACACGCCGAACCCATAGCCCTGGTAGACGAACTGCACGGACAGGGTGTGGCTGCCCGGCTGCATGGCGCCGTTATAGATGTCGAACTCGGTCATCTCGGAAAGGCGGCCGGTATCATCGGCCTTGTTGAAGATCTGCACGCCGTCCAGCGAATAGACCGCCTTGATGAGGCGGAACGATGCGCCCATTTCGTTCTTGTGCTTGATGACACAGCGGGAGGCCCCGATGACGCCGCCCAGAACGGTCTCCTTCAGTAGGTTGAGGCGCGCGCGCGTGCGGAAGACCTGCTCCTTGAGATCGTTGACGTTGCGCTCGAGTGCGCGCAGGCGAACCGTATAGCCTCCGCTGTCGGCCGCAGCGGCCGTGGTAGGCGTGTTTTCCGCCGGCGCCTCGGTGGGCGCGGGCGCCGGTGAGGCGGCCGGAGCCTCGCGTGCCGCGGCCGCGCTGGTCGTATCGGCCCATGCCGGCCGCGCCCAGCAGGCAGCGGCAGCCAAGAGCAACGCAAGAACCCCCCAAGTTCGTGGACTTGTCATTTCTAGCTCCTTATGAGCCTCTCGAATCTCGCAGTACTACACCCTTGCTCTCCACATTCGTGGCGGAGAGTATCCATCTATAGCAGGCGGCTTCAAGCCCCGTCAAAAGGTACATGACATTCGCGGAGTTACAGGATACCGACTGTCCAACGGCGGGGCGCTATCCTATCAGATACCGGGGCCGCGCGCGATGTCAGGGCGCACTTTCGGATCTAAGGCTGTATCCCTGGCCGCGATTTCGGCAGCTCGCGCCTGTTCAAGGGCGCTCCACACGGCTGCGTGCAGACCGGCGATTCCTTCGCCTGTGGCAGCACTTATGCCCAGAAGTCGCAGGCCCCGACGGGCGAACGATCTCTTCAGGACGGTGAACTTCTTGCGCGTGGCCGGTAGGTCCAGCTTGTTGAGAACCACCACTTCGGTACGACCGGCCAGCGCCGGATCGTACAGGGCCAGCTCGCGCCGCAAGGTCTGGTAGTCCCGCAGGGGGGTGCGGCCGGAGGTCGAGCTCACCTCGAGCAAGTGAACCAGGACGCGCGTGCGCTCCAGGTGCCGCAAGAATCGATGTCCGAGCCCCGCGCCCTCATGGGCACCCTTGATCAATCCGGGCACGTCCGCGACCACGAACGACCGATCATCGGAAAGCCGGACCATGCCCAGGTGGGGAATCAAGGTGGTGAAGGGGTAGTCCGCGATCTTGGGACGCGCGGCAGAAATGCGCGTGATGAGGGAAGACTTGCCCACATTGGGAAAGCCCACCAAACCAATGTCGGCGAGCAGCTTCAGCTCCAGCCGAATCACGCGCTCCGTGCCCGGTTGCCCGGGCTCGGCCCGCCGGGGCGCGCGGTCTGTGGCCGTGGCGAAATGGATATTGCCGCGCCCGCCTTTGCCACCCGAAGCCACCACAAAGCGCTCACCATGGGTGCGCATGTCCGCCAGTAGTTCGCCAGTGACATGGTCGTAGACCTCGGTTCCGGCGGGAACCCGCAGCACCGCGTCCTGTCCCTTGTGGCCGTACTTGTCCTTGTTGCCGCCGCGTTCGCCGGCAGGTGCCTGATAGTCGTGGCGGTAGCGAAAATCGAGAAGCGTCGACAGGCCTTCGTCAGCCAGCAGGATGACGCTGCCGCCGTCGCCGCCGTCGCCACCGGCCGGCCCGCCCTTGGGCACGAACTTCTCACGGCGAAAGGCCACGGCGCCGTTGCCGCCGTCACCACCGCGCACGCTGATCCGTGCCTGATCGACAAATGCCGTCACAGAAACGCTCCCGACTGCAGCGCGGGCCGGACCTGCGACGGTAGGTCGCGGCTAGGCCGCCTCGATGCTGACCAGCTTGCGGTTGCCTGATTGGCTGTACTTCACCGTGCCGGTCTTGAGGGCGAACAGGGTGAAGTCGCTGCCGATGCCGACGTTGCGGCCCGGATGAAACACGGTGCCCACCTGTCGGACCAGGATGTTGCCCGCCAGCACGACTTGGCCGGCGTAGCGCTTGACCCCTCGACGTTGCGACTGCGAATCGCGGCCGTTGCGGGAGCTGCCTTGCCCTTTCTTGTGTGCCATGGCTGTCTAGGCTCCTGCCTTGATGGCGGTGATCTTGAGCGCCGTGAACGACTGGCGGTGGCCGGCCTTGCGCCGATACGACTTGCGGCGCTTGTACTTGAAGATGATGATCTTCTTGCCGCGGCCCTGCTCCAAGACCTCGGCCTCGACCTTGATGCCGCTGACCTGAGGCTTGCCGACCTGGACGTTGCCGCCATCGTCAGCAAACAAGAGAGGCGCGAAAGATAGCTTTTCGCCCGGAGAAGCAGGCAGCTTCTCCACGCGCAGGGTTTCCCCCTCGGCTACCCGGTATTGTTTTCCTCCGGTCTGGATGACGGCGTACATGTTTCAAGCTCCCGAGCGAGGCGCGTAATCTAAAGGAGTTTCCCCGGCTGTCAAGGGTTGTTCAGCGCCCTCGGCCGGTGCGAATGCTGACCGATCGCCCATGGCCGGCCAGGCCTTCGACCTCGGCCAGCGCCACGATGTCGTCTCCCTGGCGCGCCAAAGCGTCAGCATCATATTCAATGAAGGAGGTACGCTTGGCGAAGTCGGCCACCCCGAGAGGCGACGCGTAGCGTGCGCTGCCGCCAGTGGGCAGCACGTGGCTCGGCCCGGCGAAGTAGTCGCCCACGGCCTCGCAGGCATGCTCGCCCACGAAGACCGCGCCTGCGGCAGTCACCTGGTCGGCCAGTGCCGCGGCGTTGGCCAGCGCAAGACCCGCATGTTCGGGTGCCAGCCGATTGACCAGGGCGATGGCCGCGGCCGCGTCCTCGACCACGAAAGCCACGCCCTGATTGTCGACTGCCTTGCTTGCGATCTCTCGTCGCGGAAGAGTCGCCAATTGACGGTCCACTTCCGCGGCCACGGCTTCGGCCACTGCGCGCCCCACGGCCACCAAGATAGGAACCGCAAGCACGTCGTGCTCGGCCTGTGCGAGAAGGTCTGATGCCACCCAGGACGGCTTGGCGCTGGCATCAGCCGCGATCACGACCTCGGTGGGGCCCGCGATCATGTCGATGCCGACATCGCCGTAGACCAGGCGCTTGGCCGCAGCCACATAGGCATTGCCGGGTCCGGCAATCTTGTCGACCCGCGGAACCGTCTCCGTGCCGTAGGCCAGGGCTGCGATCGCCTGGGCGCCACCCAGAAGAAAAACCCGATCCACGCCGGCCTCCAATGCCGCGGCCAAGGTCTCAGGCGACGGACCCGGCGTGGTCATGATGATCTCGCGCACACCAGCCACCTTGGCCGGAATTGCGGTCATCAAAACGGTCGAGGCCAGGCAGGCCGTGCCGCCGGGAATGTACAGGCCCACGCGCTCGAGCGGCGTCACGCGGCAGCGCAGCCGGACTCCTGGCTCGTTCAATTGGTACGCGCTCGGCTTTTCAAGTTGATGATACGAGCGAATCCGCGCAGCCGCGTTGGCCAGCGCCCGCCTGACCGGCACGCTGGTTTTTCCGGCCTGTTCCAGCCAGTCCGGGCGTTGCAACTCGATGGCGGCCAGTTGGCGATGTTCAAACCGCTCGGTGAACTCGCGCAGGGCGCGGTCGCCTTCACGCCGAACCCTGGCTACGATCTCCGCAACGCGGGTCTCGATATCCTTGGGCAGGCTCGCGCCCCGGCCAACGAGAGCCAACAGCCTCGTCTCGTAGTCGGGATCGTGCGGGGTCAGGATACGCAGCATGGTCTCAAGGCTAGCAGAGCCAGCGGGCCGCGAGGCCGCAAGAAATCGAGTGCCCGGCGGCCGCCGTCCCAGTATCCGGGAAAGCGCCGAAGCTCGGCCAGCGTGAGCGGTCGCGGTAGAGTGAGCGACCAGCGTGTGGCGGGTTGCGTGGGCGACTCCCGTGAGCGACACGCGGTACGCTCTCCGCCGTCCGCGTAACGCCCACGAACTCGCTCACGCTCACGCCCTCGCGACCCGCGAGGCGCGGCCCGCATGCCCGAGCCGAGAATCTCCCGACACGCTGTCGGCCAGCCTACTTGGCTTTGGCCGCGCGGCGCTCGGCGCGGTACTTCTTGATCAGCGCCTTGGACACCTTCTTGTGCTCGGAGCAGACCATGCCAAAGACTGGTGCGGCCACGCCCGTGCATCCTGGCACCGGGCAGAGCTGCTTGGGCCGACGCTTGGCAGGCGCGTGCGCGACCGGGGCAACCAGGTAGGACGCCTTGGCCGGACGCCCGGGGCGGCGCTTGAGCGCGACAGCCGAGCCGGCGCCAAGCGCCACTGACACGGCTGCCTGCACGCGATGGGCGGCGGCTGCTTCAACCGTGGCTACGATTTGTTTCACGAAATTGTCGACCAAGAACTGAATGCTGTTGTCCATTGTTTTTGTGTCCCGCTTAACAGATTGCGCGGGATAATGCCCGCTCAATGGGAAAAGTAAAGCGCGTTTTTGCAAATTGAGGACACTTGTTGCCCATTGATGCCGTTCTTGTTCGTCTTGCGGAACGCTTGACGCCAGATGACAGGTTGGCCATTATTTGATTCCATGTTGAGGTCAGAGCCTGTCGCGGCCGGAGGATTTCTGTCGCTGCTGAGGACTGGTGACGTACGCGCATTGTTTGCGCGCTATTCAGACATATTCCTGGCTGCGCTGGTGGCGGTGATTGTCGGGATGATGATCGTTCCGCTGCCCGCTTTCGTACTGGATCTGTTTGTCACCCTGAATATCGCCGCGGCGGTTAGCCTGCTGCTCGTTGCGATTTACGTAAGCGAGGCCCTGCGCATCGCGACCTTCCCTTCCCTGCTGCTGATTACCACTCTGTTTCGGCTGGCAATCGAAGTGTCGGCCACTCGCCTGATTCTGCTCAAGGCCAATGCCGGGCAGGTCATCCACGCTTTCGGAAATTTCGTAGTGGCGGGCAACCTGGTGGTGGGAGCCGTGGTTTTCTTCATTCTGACCGTCATTCAGTTCATCGTGATTGCGAAGGGCTCTGAGCGGGTGGCCGAGGTGGGGGCGCGGTTCACACTGGACGCCATGCCCGGCAAACAGATGTCCATTGACGCCGAGTTGCGCGGGGGCCACATCGATCTCGCCGAGGCCCGTCGCCGGCGCGCCCTGCTGGCGCGGGAATCCCAGTTCTTCGGGTCAATGGACGGCGCCATGAAATTCGTCAAGGGCGACGCGATTGCAGGAATCATCGTCCTTCTGACCAACATTGTGGGCGGCCTGGTGATTGGAACTGTCCAAAGGGGGATGGATCCTGCCACCGCGGTCAAGACGTACACCCTGCTCACCATTGGTGCGGGGCTGGTTTCACAAATCCCGGCCCTGGTTATTTCCACGGCAGCCGGAATTATCGTGACCCGCGTTTCTTCGGAAGAGGAGGGCGGTCATCTGGGCCAGGACATCGGCCGGCAGATTCTTGCCCAGCCCAAGGCTTTGGCGATTGCGGCCGCGCTGCTCGGACTTCTGGCGATCGTGCCAGGCCTGCCCACGGCGCCCTTCGCGGTACTGGGTGGCCTGCTCGGCTTGGTTGCCTACCGAATTATTCGCTGGGACCGTCTAGCCGCTGGGGGCGCCCGTTCGACCGACGGCTCAGTCGCAACCTTACAATTGGGCTCGGCTGGCGTAGACGCTCCCTCGCCCTCGTTGTTGCCAGTCGCGATCGATCTATCCAGCGTGCTCTCACAATCGCTTCTGCCGCCAGCGGGTCCTAATCGAATGGAGCGCGATCTCTTACCCGCAGCCCGCGAGCGTTTCTTCTCCGAGACCGGCATTCCGCTGCCCGCAGTTTCCGTGCGCCCCAACGCCGCTGGCCTCGCCGCCGGGGCCTATGTGCTGTGCCTGCAAGAAGTGCCAATGGCCCGGGGTGAGGTTGTGCCAGGCGGCGGGCTTGCGCTCGATACGCTCGACCACCTGCGCGCAATGGGGATCGCGGCCCAGCCGGCGGTGCACCCCGAGGGCCGTTCGGCGGCATGGATTCCGGCCGGCGAATTGAGCGTCGCTCGTCTGCGGGGCGTGCCCACCTTGGCACCGGAAGAGGTGATTGTGCTCCATCTGCTGCAAGTTTTGCGTCGCTATGGCCACGAATTCGTGGGCATTCAAGAGACGCAGGTGCTGCTCGACCAGCTCGCGCGCACGCAGCCTGCACTGGTGCGCGAGGTGGTTCCCAAGGTCGTCTCGCCCGCGCTACTGACGGAGATTCTACGTCGGCTGGCTGCCGAGGGTATCTCGCTGCGCGGCCTGCGCGAGATCCTGGGCGCGCTGGCCGAGCGAGCGCCGACTGATTCCGACCCGGGCTCTCTGACTGAACACGTGCGCGAGGCCTTGCGACGACAGATTACCTTCGCCCACGCGGGTGGCTCCGGCGTCCTTCGGGCGTACTTTTTGGATTCGATGATCGAGGATACCGTGCGCGAGGCGATTCAACACCCTGCCAACGGCAGCACCCTCGCGCTTGAGCCCGAAATTTCTTCTGACATTGTCAAAGCCGTGGGCCGCGCGGTCGCCGACAGTGCCGCGCCGGTGATTGTCACCACCGCCGACATTCGCTGCCATGTGCGCCATCTGCTGGAAGGCGAGCATCCCAGGGTTGCTGTGCTCTCGTACCAGGAAATCGAGCCCGATGTGAAGTTGCAGCCGCTCGGCCGGATCACGGTATCGACGAGCTAGCCGTCGACCGGCAGGTCTTTGTGGATGTAGTGCCGCCCGCCCGGGCCGTAGTCGGTGGTCACCTGGCCATGGCCATAGAGCACCCAGCGGTAGGTGAGCAACCCTTCCACGCCGACCGGGCCGCGCGCGTGCAGTTTCTCGGTGGAGATGCCGACCTCGGCCCCCAGGCCGAAACGGTAGCCGTCGGAAAAGCGGTTGCTGGCATTGTGGAACACGCAGGCCGCGTCCACCTCGGCGAGAAAGCGAGCGGCGACCACAGGGTCCTGGGTCACAATCACGTCGGTGTGGCGCGAACCGTGCCGGGCAATATGGGCCAGCGCTTGATCCAGCCCCGCCACTTGCCGGATGGAAAGAATGAGCGCGCCGTATTCCGTGTCCCAATCTGCTCCGGTCGCGGCGTTCATTTGCGGGTGGCGCTTGCGCGTTTCTTTGCAGCCGCGTAGCTCAACACCCTGGGCAGCCAACGCCGTCACACAACTGTCGAGCGCCGCAACGGCTTCCGGATCCCAGAGCAGGGTTTCCACGGCATTGCACGCGGCCGGGTAACTGCACTTGGCGTCCACCACCAGACGCGCGGCCATGGCCGGATCCGCGGCCGCATGCAAGTACATGTGACAGATGCCATCAGCGTGGGACATCACTGGGATGCGCGTGTGGCTGCGCACATGTTGAATGAAAGACGACGAGCCCCGCGCAATCATGAGTTCGACCAAATCATCCATGCCCAAGAGCGCATCGACTTCCGCGCGGTCTTCCAGCAGCACCATCGCATTGCTGTCGATGCCGTGTACCGAAAGGACCTTGTGGGCCACCGCGCACAGAGCACGGTTGCTGGCGCTGGCCTCGCGGCCTCCCTTGAGTGCCACGGCATTTCCGCTTTTCCAGGCCAGGCTGGTGATCTGCACAAGAGCGTCGGGGCGCGCCTCGAACACAACGCCCAGCACGCCGAGCGGACAGCTCACGCGCTTGAGGATGAGCCCGTGGTCCAGCGCCCGGTGGGTCAGCGTGCGGCCGACCAATTCCGGCATGCCCGCAAGCTGCCTGATGCCGTCGATGGTGGTGTCGAGCTTCTTGTCGTCGAGCAGGAGTCGCTTGACCAGGGCCGAGCCGAGGCGACCGGCGGCTTCCTCTTCGCGCGCGCTGGCCATGTCGCGAGCGTTGGCTTCGAGCACGGCCTGCCGTGCCTCAGGTCGCGCCAGGGCCGCGGCAAAGTCTTCCAGCAAACGGCTCCGCTCCGGCCCGGTCAACTCCGCCAGGCGCCGGGCCGCTGCACGCGCTGCAATCAGGCTCTCTCGCAGGTCCATAGCGAATGAATATGACTTGATTCGGACCTGACTGCCAGCGTGCTCACAGCGCGCCCATCACCAGGTTGTCGCGAGTGACAAGCGCATCGTAGCCACGATACCCGAGGATGGTGTCAATCTCGTCGCTGTGCCGGCCCGCCAGCTTGCGGCAGGCGTCGGCGTCGTAGTTGACCAGGCCGCGGCCGTGCACGCGGCCGCTGCCATCGCGGATCTCGACCAGCTCGCCCTTGTCGAAACCGCCTTCCACCGCCACCACGCCGATAGGAAGCAGCGACGCCTTGCCCTGCAGCAACGCCCGCAACGCACCTTGGTTGACCACCAGCGCGCCCTGCTTGCGCCCTGAAACCGCGATGTGGCGCCAGCGTGCTCCGCGCCACTCGCTTGGCGCGATTAGGGTGCCCACGTCGTCGCCGGCCAGGATCCTGTCGAGCACGTCCGGCATGCCGCCGTTGGCGATCACCACCGCTGTGCCCTCGGCCGTGGCCAGCCGGGCCGCTTCCAGCTTGCTGGCCATGCCGCCAGTTCCGCCGCTGGATCCGCCCATGGCGCGGGCCAGGGCTTCTTCGTCGACGGAAGACAGCTCGGCCAGGCGAAGGGCGTTGGGATCCAGCATCGGATTGGCCGTGTACAGCCCGTCCACATTGCTCAGCATCAGCAGCAGATCTGCATCCAGGGCCACGGCCACGCGCGCTGACAAGCCATCGTTGTCGCCGAAGACTGGCTGGGAAGTCTGCTCACCCTCGCGGCGCCGGTGCTCGACCAGCTCGCGCACGCTGACGCTGTCGTTTTCGTTGAGAACCGGAATGGTTCCCAGTTCCAGCAGGCGCATCAGGGTCGTGCGCAGGCAAAGCGCTCGGTCGCGATCGGCCAGATCTTCGTGGGTGAGCAGAACCTGGGCTGCCACCACACCGAACTCCGCAAAGGCCTTGGTGTAAAGCGCCATGAGGTGGCCCTGCCCCACCGCCGCGCAGGCCTGGCGCAGGCCCAGCGAGCGCGGCCGCTGCCGCAAGCCGAGCAAGCTCATGCCCATGCCCACGGCGCCGCTCGATACCAGCACCATGTCGCGTCCGGCCCGTCGCTGCCGCGCCAAGCCCTCGACCAGATTCGTCACACGTTCGGTGGCGACGTCCCCGCTGTCCCTGATGACGACATGGGTACCCAGCTTGATCACCAGGCGGTGGGCTTGGGCCAAAGAGGCGCGGCCGGCAAAGGAAGCTGAGCTCATGAGGTCGGTCTCACTTTACCTTGGCCTTGGTTCGTGTGGTAATGCGGGCGTGAGCATCCTTGAAGGAAACAAGACACTGACCCTGATTGGCGCCGGCACCATGGGCGAGGCCATCCTGCGTGGAATTTTGCGCGCAGGCAAGCTGAAGCCCTCTCAGGTGCTTGCGTCCGACGTGCGAGCCGACGCCCTGGCTGAACTGGCCAAGCGCCACGACATTCGCACCACGACCGACAACCTGGAGGCTGCGCGCGCCGCAACGGTGGCCCTGATTTGCGTGAAGCCACACCAGGTGGGTGTCGTGCTCAACACCGATACCATGCGCGAGGCTTTGAGCGGCAAGGTCGTGATCAGCATTGCGGCCGGGGTGCGCTTGCAGCAGCTCGCCCACTGGCTCCCGACCAGCGCGCTCATTCGCGCCATGCCCAATACCCCGGCCCTGATCGGCGAGGGCATGACCGCCCTCTCGCGCGGCAAGGGAACGAACGACGCCGCGATCGCCTTCGCGCTGGATCTATTTGGAAGCGTAGGTCGCTCGACGGAAATCGACGAGACTCAGATGGATGTCGTGACCGCGCTTTCGGGCAGCGGTCCAGCCTTCGCCTTTTTGGTTCTTGAGTCGCTGGCTGACGGCGCGGTGAAGATGGGCTTGCGGCGCGATCTGGCTCTGTCCATGGCCGCCCAGATGCTGCAGGGTTCGGCGCGCATGGTTTTGCAGACGGGCACGCATCCCGCCGTGCTGAAGGATCAGGTGACAACGCCAGGCGGCTGTACCATCGCCGGTCTTTCAAAGATGGAAGAAGGCCGCGTTCGCTACGCGCTTGCCAGCGGCGTGGAGGAAGCGGCTCGCGTGGCGAGCAAGCTGGGGCAGGGCTAGTTCTTCCTAGCGACGCTGGCAGCGCGGGCAGTAGAAGGTCGATCGTCCTGCGTCGGGCGACCGGCGCACGAGCTCGCCGCAGACGCGGCAGGGTTTCCCTTCGCGGCCGTAGACGAGTAAGGCTGCCGCGTTGTCGCCGCGGCGACCTTCAGAGTCGACGAAGTCGCGCATGGTGGTTCCCCGATTGGCGAGCGCAATGCTGAGCGCGGCTCGGATGGCGCGTAGGAGTTGGGGGGCGCGGCTTGCAACCCGACGCGCTGGTGTTCGGGGATGCAAGCGTGCCCGAAACAGCGCTTCGCAGACGTAGATATTGCCCAGCCCCGCGACGCGTTTCTGGTCCAGCAGGAAGGCCTTGAGTGGTGCGCCCGACGCCGCTAGCAAGAGGCGCAGCCGAGGGACATCCAGCTCAGTCAGAGCATCTGGCCCCAACCCAGCCACCTCGGGCAAGGCGTCGACATCACGACTGGCCGCGACCCAGCCGAACCGTCGCGCGTCCACGAAGCGCAACTCGCGTCCTCGCGTGAGCGACCACACCACATGGGTGTGCGGGGCGCGCGGCTCGCTGGCGGCCTGCAGGCGCAATCGTCCAGTCATTCCCAGATGAACCAGGATCCCGACCTGCGCTCGGTCCAGGCCGATGAGGATGTACTTGCCCTTGCGGCGCACGCTGGTGATGCGCGCCGCGATCGAAAGTCTCGCCAGGGCCGGCCGATCGACCGGACGGGCCATGCGCAAGCCCTTGCCACTGGTCCACACGGCCCGGATGCTGGCTCCGAGCAAACCCGGCCGCAGTGTGCGTACGACTGTCTCGACCTCGGGTAACTCCGGCATGTCTACTCTTCCGGCGCCGAGTTCTCGGCGAGCAGCGGACCGAAGGCGTCCGCCAAACGAGCGAACTCCGCCACCGAGAGTTCCTCAGCGCGCCGAGTTCCCTCGATTCCCGCCTGTTCCAACGCGCGGCCAGCAGCATCGGTGCCGCCCAGAGGCTCCAGCGCCCGCCGCAGCATCTTCCGTCGCGCAGCGAATGCCTGTTTGACCACCCGGGCGAATTGCGCCGGATCGCGCACCGGTGCCAGCGGTGTCCGTCGCGGCCGCAATCGCAGAACGGTCGAGGTGACGGCGGGACGAGGATGAAAGGCACCCGGCCCGACGTGAAACAGGATCTCGCCCTCGGCCTGCTGCTGCGCCATCACCGACAGGCGGCCGTACACCTTGGTACCCGGTGGCGCCAACATGCGCAGGGCGAACTCCTTCTGCACCATGAGGATGGCTCGATCAATCACCTGGCCTCCAGCCGCAGCGTCGGTGATGGCAAAAAGCAACGGCGACGTGATCTGATAAGGCAGATTCCCCACCACCACCAGCGGACGGCCCGCCGCACGCGCTGCCTGGGCGAAATCGAATCCCAGCGCATCGGCACGCTCGATCCGCAGTCGGGCACTTGGTCCTAACTCCTGCTCGAGGAAAGAGGCCAACTCCCCGTCATGTTCGATGGCGATGGTTTGGCCGGCTTGCGCGACCAGTCGTCTGGTTAGCGCACCCAGCCCGGCTCCGATCTCGACCACCACGTCGTCGCGGCCGAGCGCTGCTGCCGCGACGATGCGCTCCTGCACTCGCGCATCGACGAGGAAGTTCTGTCCCCACGATTTCTTGGCGCGCAGCCCGTGGCGCTGCAAGATCTCGCGCGTTGACAGCGGGCGGTCCTGAGACCGAGCGTCCTTCACAGGGACAGCCCCGGATCGACGCTGAGGTCCCAGGACGCGCGCTCGCCGCGCGCGAGCGCCCATGTGCCGGCCTCGGCAATCATGGCGCCATTGTCCGTACACAACTTGGGCGTCGGGACAAAGAGCCGGAAGCCGTCTTGTTCGGCGGCCGCAGCCAGCGCGGCTCGCAGCCCGCGGTTGGCCGCGACGCCTCCACAGATGAGCAGGTCGCGCAGTCCCTCGCTCAGCAACGCACGCCGCGACTTGCGCACCAGCACGTCGACAACCGCCGCTTGGAAGCTGGCGCAGAAGTCGGGCATCTGCGCCGCTTCCGGCAAGCCTTGCTGCTTGATTCGTGTCGCCACCGCGGTCTTGAGACCCGAGAAGGAAAAATCGAGATCCTGTCGAGCCGGCAGGGCGCGCGGAAAATCAATCGCTTCCGGATTGCCTCGGCTCGCCAGTCCGTCGATGACAACTCCGCCGGGGTAGCCCAGGCCCAGCAGCTTCGCCACCTTGTCGAATGCCTCACCAGCCGCATCGTCACGCGTGGCCCCGAGTTGCTTGACCTGGCCCGGCCCGTCCACGCGCAGAAGCAGCGTGTGGCCGCCTGACACCAAGAGCGCAAGATGGGGATAGGGCGGCGGCGCCGGGTTGCCCGGATGGTCCAGAAACACGGCCGCCAGGTGCCCAGCCAGGTGATTCACGCCCACCACGGGACGATCAATGGCGTAGGCCAAAGCCTTGCCCATCTCTACGCCGACCAGCAACGGTCCCACCAGTCCGGGCCCACAAGTCACCGCGATGGCGTCGAGAGTGCGCGATTGCACGCCCGCTTCGGCCAGCGCCCGGCTTACCACCGGCACCACGGTTGCCAGGTGCTGGCGCGACGCCACTTCCGGGACCACGCCGCCGTACTCGGCGTGGACCAGAACCTGCGACGCCACCACATCGGAAAGCACGCGCCGGCCGTCCTCGACCACAGCAGCCGCGGTCTCATCGCACGACGTTTCGATTCCCAGAACCAACATCTAGAACGTTTCAGAGGCCGGCTTCTACAGATTGTCGAGAATCGCGCGCAGGTCACGCGCGTGACGGCCGGTGGGCGCAAGCTCCAGATATTTCTTGTACGCGGCCTTGGCCTCGGCTGAGTTCTCCGCTTCTTGCTCGGCGCCGCCCAAGAGGAGATAGGCGTCCGCCAGATCGGGATTGACAACCAACGCCTTCTTTGCCCAGGAGCGCGCCTCGATCGCACGCCCGCGATCCAGCTCCGCTCGGGCCAAAATCAGCATGATGTCGGCCGCTTCGGGCTCGGCCTCGGCGGCTGGTCGGCAGGCTGCCAAGACCACCATGGGCTTGCCTCTTCCGCCAGCGTCGGCCTTGAGACAACGATCGCGCGGGCTTTCCGGCTTGGCCGCGACGGGAGTGGGTGGACGGCCGTGGCCGCTGTCGGCTGCCCGGCTCGGCGCCTCACCAGACACCACGGGGGGCTGAGTCGGCGGCTGCCTCTGGGCCGAACCCGCCGGGTTGGCCTGCGCGTCCACTGGCGCTGCGATCTGCTTCTCTGCAGCCACTGAAGTGGCGGCCTGTGACGGTCCCCTGTCGACCAGGCCTGCGCCCGTCTCGACTGCCGACGAGACACTCGCCGCCGGGGCTGTTGTTTGGGGTGGTTCCGGCTTCGCGGAGGACAGGGACCGGCTCCCGCTCGGGCCGATGCGCATGACCAACAGGCCGCCAGCCGCGAGCAACGCAAAAGCCACGGCAAAAGGCAGCCAGCGGTGCTCGTGGGGAACAATGTCGCTGCCCAGTTTGTCGAGGCCCGGCCTGGCTCTGACGGTCTGCTCATTGGCCGACGGGCGGGATGCGGGCGTCCCCTCGGGCGGGTCGAGCGCTCGATCCTGAGGTACCTCCTCGGAGATGCGCGCGAGCCCCTGTGCGGACTCAGCGGCAGAGGATGTCGTTTCTTGACCGGGTTCACCGGCTGCCAGCGACGCGCCCGCTGCAACGCCAGCCTCGGCCAACGGCGGCGGAGGCGCGTCGGCGTCCGCCGCCGGCTTGCGCTCAACACCCTGACCCCAGTCGCCCCAATCGGTTTCGCAGGCCGCTTCGGCGGCTGGCTCGGCCCCAGAGATCGCGCCCGCTCTCGGGGTTGGCGCGGCATCGCGTTCTCGAGGCCCGAACTCGATGGTTGTGCGCGCCGGTCGATCGTCGCCGGTGAGAGCTGACTTCCGCGCAAAACTCGCCTGGTCCGGTTCGGCAAGGCCCTCCGGTATGGGAAACCCCCTCAGTGTGTCCGGTTTGCCGCTTGCTCTCGCCGGCACAGCCTCATCCGGCACAGCGGCAAAACCGCCTGGCGGTGTGCGCGCCAGTGCCATCGCCGGATCAGCCGGCACACGCCAGGAGTCCTCGACCACAGCGGAGTCTTCGAGCGGCGATGCTGCCTCGGCGGTCGCCGAGCCGGCCGGCGACGGAGCGGGGGCGCTGGCTGAAGGGGGGATTTCTTGGTCGGGCAAAGTCGAGGGGAGTCTGAGTGTCTTGCCCGCCAGCTTCACGCCAGGAGCGGCACTGTCCAGCTCGGCCGGGGCCCCCGGCGCCCCGCGTCCGGGCGGAGGCGTATCGAGTGAGAGCGCGGCGGCGAGTGAGAACGTCTTCAGCGTCTTGCCGCCTGGCCTCTCGCCGCTCGCCCGTACGTCGTCGCTCCCGGCCGCTGGTTCCTTCGCGGTGACGTCTTTCGTGCCAGCCAGCTCGGCTTCGGTCACGAATTGCTCGGCGGCACTCGCCTCGTCGGCCATTGCACCGTCCTCGGTGTGACCTTCCGCCAACCAGCGTGCGAGTTCGTTGCTTGGCTCCGCGTGCCGGGCGGCGGGCTCGCGCGAGTAGATGGTGCCTTGCCCGAAGAGCTTGCTGACGATGGTCAAGGCCTCAAGGTCGGGAAAGTCGCTGTCATCGATGACGGCCAGCAGATTGCGAGTTCCGTCACACAGCCGAAGAATTCCATTCATCTCGTCGGGCAGGTCGACCAGCTGGTCGGCCAGCACGCCAACATCCACTTCGACCACGCTGTCGAGCGAGGGCATCTTTTCGAGAAGTCGGGTCCATTCGTCGAGGCGGCGCATTCCCTCCATGAGCAGCGCCGCCGACGGCAGATCGATCACGTCTCGGCGCCGAATGGGCTTGAATTCCACCTCGAAACGGCCGTCGGACCACGAGAAAAGGCGGTACATCGCCTCGGCGCCCGACAGGCGGCCCACCTCGGCGTCAATGACCCGGCCCTCGCGAAAAAAGACGGCGCCTCGCCGGCCATCGCGATTGACGATGTGAACGATGCCAGATTTCCGATTGAGGTCGATGGTCTGCACCAAGTCCACAACCCCGATGTCGGCAAGGTCGCCAGCAAACTTGGTACGCCCCTCGCGACGTGACTCGAGTCGCTCGCGCTCAGCACGCTGCAGCGCCGTGCGAACGCGGATGCCTATCTCCTTTATATAGATGGGCTTCGTCAGATAGTCCTCGACTCCCAGCTCCAGTCCGCGAATCTTGTCTTCAATTGACTTGCGTCCCGACACGAACAGAAACGGGATCTTGGCCCACTCCGGCTTGGCCTTTATCTGGCGACACAGGTCGAAACCATCCATCCCGTCGAGGTCAGTGTCAGAGATGATGAGATCAGGCAGGACAACCTGAAGCGCGCCGAGTGCCTCGGCGCCCTGGGTTGCGGTCGCCACCTCGAAGCCTGCCTTCTTCAGGCTGACCTCGAGAACCCGCAAGCTCTTGGGATCTCCATCGACGAGGAGGAGACGATGTTTGCTTTGCCCTGTGTCCATGCGACGCCCTGGTTGATGAGTGGCGATTGTATCCCCGGTGAGCGTGGCTCGCACGTGGCGTTGTGGAAAACTCCCCAAGTCGGCGGGCACTTCGACCGTGGGTGGGGCTTCCGCTGCTCACGCTGCAGACGGCGAAATAGGTATCCACGCACACGGAGTTTACTGGCGATTAAAATGGCCCGTCGCGCTTGCGTTCCACCAGCACTGGCGTCCTCGAAGGCCCATCGCGTCTTGCGGCGCCCCTTCCGAGACGAGGTCGCTTATACTGGAACCGTGAGCGACGACGAAACCGCATGTCTGGCGAGACTCGCCCGGAGCTGGGAATTTCCACTCGCGGCAGAGACATGCGCATGCGTCATGAAGTTCTGTCGCCTCTTGATGCAGTGGAACTCTAGAGTCAATCTGACCGGCGCCCAATCCGTGGTTGAGGTAATTGGCGAGCATGTCGTGGACAGTTTCGCCATGGCCCGTCTGGTCCCCGCCGGGTCTTCGGTGGTCGACGTCGGGGCTGGCGGAGGTTTCCCTGGTCTACCGTTTGCGATCGCCAGGCCAGACGCCCGGGTCAGATTAGTCGAGCCGCGAGCAAAACGCGTCGCGTTTTTGAGGACCGCAGTACGCGAGCTTCAACTGAACAACGCCGAAGTGGTTCGCGAACGGGCTGATGGGCTGGATGGTGGCGGCTTTGATGTCGCGACGTCGCGTGCGACTTTTCCGCCGGAGGAATGGCTCGACCTTGGTCTGGGCCTGGTGCGGCCCGGGGGATTGGTGCTGGTTTTCTCCGGACAGGCATGGCGCCCCGAGATTTCGTCGCTTCGCACATCCGATGCACTCGGCTACCTGACTGCAAGTGGCCGAGGCCGATGGATCGGCGCGTTCTGTTCCACGTGAAACATTCTGGCCCGCCGGACCTCTCTGGCTTCTGGTTGCCGCCGCAAGACCATGCTGCAGAGGATTGACACCTCAGGCACGCCATCCCTATGGTCGCCCCGTGCTCCCGAGTCTGGATGCCGCCCTGCGGACTGACCTCGTTTCCATCGAGGCTCAACACCGCATTCGCTCTTGCCCTGCCGTTGCCGGAGTCTCCCGAGCAAACGCGACGGTAGATGATCGGCCTCTCCTTTCCTTCTGTTCCAATGACTACCTGGGGCTCGCAGACCACCCCGCCCTCGCATCCGCCGCCACTGCCGCTGCCGCACGCTCAGGATTCGGCTCAGGCGCGTCTCGCTTGGTCGCCGGAGATCTTCCCGAGCACCGTGAACTTGAGACCGACCTCGCCACCTTCCTCGGTGTTGAAGCCGTGCTTCTCTTTCCCTCTGGATACCAAACCAACCTCGGTGTCCTTCCTGCCATCGCGGGCCCCGGCGACCTTATTCTCTGCGACCACTCCAACCACGCCAGCATCATCGATGCTGCCCGGCTCTCCCGCGCTCGGGTCAGTTTCTATCGACACCTCGACGTTTCCTCCGCTGAGCGCCGCCTAGTCAGGCTCGCGCCCGCAGCTCGCCGGAAGCTCATCGTGACCGAGTCGCTCTTCAGCATGGACGGCGACATCGCCCCTCTGGCCGACCTCGCCGCCCTGGCCAAAGCACAGGGGGCAGCTCTGGTGGTCGATGAGGCCCATGCTCTCGGCGCGCTCGGACCCGGCGGACGCGGTCTCTGTCGCGAGGCCGGCGTCACCCCGGACATCCTCATCGGCACCCTGGGCAAGGCCTTTGGCACCGCTGGCGGTTTCGCGGCCGGCACTCGAACTCTCCGCGAGTACCTGGTCAACCGCAGCCGGACCTTCATGTACACCACCGCGCCACCCCCACCCATCGCTGCTGCCGCCCTCGCGGCTCTGAACATAGCCCAAGGACCAGAAGGCGATGCCAGGCGCCTCGCCCTTGCCAGCCGCGTCCGCCAACTCAGAGGTCTCCTCTCCCAAGTGCCAGCCGGATCACCCGGCTCGCCCATTTTCCCAATCCTCCTGGGGACCGATCGTGCGGCCCTAGACGTCTCTCGCGCCTTGCGAACCCGCGGGTTCTTCGTGCAGGCAATTCGCCCTCCAACCGTGCCAGATGGCTCCGCCCGCCTGCGAATCACCCTCTCGGCCAATCATCGGCCTGGCGACGTCGACTCCCTGGCCCAAGCTATCGGCCCGCTCATTCCCCAATGACCCTACACGACCTGGACCGCAAGTACCTTTGGCATCCCTTCACCCCGATGCGCGAGTGGATGGCAGACCCTCCATTGGTGATCGAGCGCGCGGAAGGGAATGAGATCATTGATACGGATGGCCGACGCTACCTCGACGGGGTCTCCTCCCTGTGGGTCAACGTCCACGGCCACGCACACCCCGCCATCAACGCTGCGATAGCCGAACAGCTTGGCAAAGTTGCCCATAGCACCCTGCTCGGTCTAGCTAGTCCCCCATCGATCCTCCTCGCACAAAAGCTCGTCGCCATCGCTCCGCCCGGGCTCTCTCGCGTCTTCTATTCTGACTCCGGATCCACAGCGGTAGAAGTCGCGCTAAAAATCTCCTTTCAATTCCAACAGTTACGAGGTTTTGCGCGGCGCATTACGTTTCTCGCGCTGCACAACGCCTATCATGGCGACACCATCGGATCAGTGTCCTTGGGCGGAATCGACACCTTCCATCGAGTCTTTCATCCGCTCCTCTTCCACACCCTCCACGTCCGCCCGACCATAGAAGAACTCCGACACGCCTTTGCCAACCACGGAAAGGAACTCGCGGCATTCATCCTCGAACCCCTGGTTCAGGGCGCGGCCGGAATGCTCCTGTCGCCTCCTGGTTTCCTGCGCGAGGCTCGTACTCTCTGCGACCAGCACGGCGTCCTCCTCATCGCCGACGAGGTTGCCACTGCCTTCGGCCGAACCGGCACCATGTTCGCGTGCCAGCAGGAAGGCGTCACCCCCGACCTCCTCGCCCTCGCCAAGGGCCTAAGCGGAGGATACCTCCCGGTAGCAGCAACCATCGCCACCGAGGCGGTCTTCCAACAGTTCCTCGGCTTGCCCCAAGAGCGCCTGACTTTCTTCCACGGCCATAGTTTTGGCGGCAACGCCCTCGGCTGTGCTGCTGCCCTGGCCTCTCTCGACGTCTTTGATCGCGAGCAAACCATTGCCAGCCTGCCTCCCAAAATCGCCGCCCTTCGCGCTCGACTCGACGAGAAGATCTCACCCCTCCCCCACGTCTTCGAGATCCGCCAGAAAGGCCTCATGGTCGGCATCGATCTCCGACGGGATCGCTGTCAACCCTACGCACCAGAAGAAGCCATCGGAGCACGCGTCTGTCGAATCGTCCGACGCCACGGCGTCATCTTGCGCCCCCTCGGCTCCGTCGTGGTCCTCATGCCTCCGCTGTCCATCACCTCCGACCAGATCGATCGTCTCGTCGATGCGACCGCCTCGGCCATTGCCGAGGCCACCTCGCGGCCCTTGCCCACACCCTCCGCCCCTGCTTCCACGACATCCCCCGCAGGCCAAGCGCCCGTATCCCCCAAGGGCATCTTCCTTATCGGAACAGACACCGGCGTGGGCAAGACCACAGTGGGCGTCGGCCTGCTTGCCCTGGCGCGAGCCCGAGGCCTTGCACCCGTCCCCTTCAAGCCCGTCGAGACCGGCGCCGCTCCTGAACCCGAGGACGCCATCCGTCTACAATCCGCCGCTGGCGGCGACGCACCTCCCCTCGAAATCATCTGCCCCTACCCCTTCTACCCTCCGGTTGCCCCTGCCTTGGCAGCGGAACAAACGTCCACGCGTCTCACTCTCGCAAACATCCTTTCCGCCGCACGTCGCGCCGCCGCCCACGGCGATTTCCTCCTGGTCGAGTCCGCCGGCGGCGTCCTCTCCCCCTACTCCGACGACCTCACCTCCGCGGACCTGGCCGCCGCCCTGGGGCTCCCCATTCTCCTCATCGCACGCAACGCCCTTGGCACCATCAACCACACTGCGCTCGCCATAGCCGAGTTGCGCCGACGCCACCTCCCCCTTGCCGGCGTCCTGTTCGTGGACACGACTGCCGTCGCCGGTCCTGACCACGCCGACAACCCCCGACTGGTTCGAGCTCTCACCGGTGTCCGCGTCCTGGGAACACTTCCGTTCCTCCCCGCCCCCGCGCCCCACGCGCTCGCCACCGCCCTTCGCCTCAACATTGACGTCGAGGCTTTGTTCCCCAGCCCTAGGTAGCCTCGGCTGACCGCGACTTTGGAAAGATCACGACCCGCCGCGCGGGTCCCTCGCCCTCGGACTCAGTCCTTACGTCAGGATGCTCAGCCAGCGTCGTGTGCACCACCTTTCGATCGTGCGCACTCATCGGCTCCACCGGAACTGGACGCCCCGAACGAACCACCTTCTCTGCCAGCCGCCGCGCCATGTCCGCCAATGAATCCTCACGCCGCCCTCGGTAGCCTTCTGCATCGACGATCAATGTTGCCGCGTCACCGGGCTTCTTGAACACGATTCGGCTGACCAGGTACTGAAGCGCGTCCAGGGTCGCGCCCTTCTTCCCAATGACCAGCCCGGACTCCGATCCGTGTGCATCCAGAATGATCCTCTCCCCGTCGTCAAATGCACTCACCTCGGCGTCTACCCCCATCCGCTCAAGCACATCGCGCAGCACCTTCGCCGCGTGTTCACGTTTCTCACCCAACGCTCCCTGGTCGCTCATAGCTGCTCCCGTCGTCATATATTGAACGTCGCAATCGGCGTCGGTAGCGGCGGCGCTGCTCCTCGACCCTCGGGCTCGTACCCGGGCACAGGGCTCGCAACCGCGTTCTCTGCCGCGACCGGAATCTTCCTCTCTGACGTCACCGGCCGTGTCGCCTTGTGCCGAAGCGCAGCCGGCTTCGTCTCTCCAGAATCCGCCCTAATCGGGGCACCGCGGCGCTCTCCCACGCTCCGCTTCTTCGGGACCTTCGAATGAGAACGCCCCTTGTCTCGGGCGCGTGTCCCTCGATTGCTGGCCCGCGCCCTCGTCTTCTTCTTCGTCACCTTCATGGTCACGTGGGACAAGACCCTACTTTTCACCCCCTTGCTTGTCAACTCCAACCATTATTTCTCTAATATATTCGCCTGGTTGTATTTAAGTGCTAGGATACATACGATCACGTGTTTCCCGCGCGCCGCCTCATGTCATCTCAGCCCCGTGGTCTTTGCGTAGTCTCCAATACAGATTCATCTTGACGGGTCGAAGCGAGCTTGGTAAAGTGCGCCCGCTTCGGCTTCCGAAGTGCTCTCCTTTTCAACATTACGAGAGGATCCAAATGGAGCCATCTTTCCACGTAGGAGACTTGGCGGTCTACCCGGCTCATGGGGTGGCGCAGATCATCGGTGTCGAGACCCGCGAGATCTCATCTAGCAAGCAGACGTTCTACATCCTGAAGATTCTCGACAATGGGATGAAGATCATGATCCCGACCAAGAACGCGGGTGCCGTAGGTCTGCGTGAGCTGATCCGGGCCGACGAGGTCGACGAAGTCTTTGAAATTCTCAAGAGCCGCGAGGTTTCCGTGGAAGGCCAGACCTGGAATCGGCGCTATCGCGAGTACATGGAAAAGATCAAGACCGGTTCGGTCTTTGAGATCGCCGAGGTCTTGCGCGACCTGCAGAGACTGAAGGGCGACAAGGAACTGTCCTTTGGCGAGCGCAAGATGCTCGACACGGCCCGAACCCTCCTGGTCAAGGAAATTGCAGTCGCCACCAAGTCCAACGAGGGCAAGATCGAAGAACGGCTGAACCGTATCTTCGCCTGCTAGCTGACTGTTTTTCACGAGGCCCCGGTTGGATTCCCGACCGGGGCCTTCTTGCGTTGATCGGCGCGCTCTGGTCGCGGCTGGGGCTCACACGTCAAGGTTGCGCACGTTGAGCGCGTTCTGTGCGATGAACTCGCGCCGCGGCTCAACCAGGTCGCCCATGAGGGTCGAAAAAAGTCGATCCGCCTCGTAGGCATCCTCGACCCGCACCTGCAGCAGCGTACGCCGAGCTGGATCCATAGTCGTCTCCCAAAGCTGCTCGGGATTCATCTCCCCCAGACCCTTGTAACGTTGGATCTGCAAGCCCTTCTTGCCGACCTCGTGCACTCGCTCGGCCAGATCTTCGAGGCGATTGAAGGTGACCGCATCGCCCCCAGCTTCGAGCCTGTAGGGCGGCGGACCCAGCACCGCCAGCTCTTGATAAAGCGCGGTCAGGTCGCCGAACTCCGGCGAATCCAGGAACTGGAAGTCAACGACAGTCGCCCGCCGGATGCCCGCGGGTCGCACGGGCGCCTCGATCTTGTAGCCCCCGTGCTCGCTGTCGGGCGCCAACTTGAGCACCACATCCTTCAACTCCGGCGCGTATGCATCGAAGTACTCCTCGAGGCGGGTGAGTGCCTTGGCCAAGATCTTCGGATCGCGAAGATCCGCCTTGGCCAGCCGCGCTGCCTTGACGATGGCGTCGATCAGACGGGCATCGCACTTGCGATCCAGAACCCGCAGCAAGCGCTTGTAGCGACCGGCCTGCCGCGCCAGGTGGCGCAGCTTGTCCCCGGTGATGACTTCGCCACCCGTGCTGGGTCGTAGGAGCAGATTCTCCGTGGCGCTTTCCAGTAGAAAATCCTCCATCGCCTGCTCGTTCTTCAGATACAGCTCGCGCTTGCCCTTCTTGACTCGATAGAGCGGCGGCTGCGCGATGAACAGGTAGCCGCGCTCCACGATCTCGGGGAAATGCCGGTAGAAGAAGGTGAGCAGCAGAGTCCTGATGTGACTGCCGTCCACGTCCGCATCGGTCATGATGATCACGCGGTGATAGCGAATCTTGTCTATCTCCTTCTCTTTCTCGACGCCACAGCCGAGCGCTGTGATGAGAACGACGATCTCCTGCGAAGACAGCATCTTGTCGAGGCGCGCTTTCTCGACATTGAGAATCTTGCCGCGCAACGGAAGGATGGCCTGATCCTTTCGATTGCGCCCCTGCTTGGCTGAGCCGCCCGCGCTGTCACCTTCGACGATGTACAACTCAGAAAGAGCGGGATCCCTTTCCTGGCAGTCAGCCAACTTGCCTGGCAGCGACGATATGTCGAGCGCACCCTTGCGTTGCACCAACTCGCGCGCCTTGCGAGCCGCGTCGCGCGCGCGCGCAGCCAACACGGCCTTCTCGATAATCTGCTTGGCTTCGCGCGGATGCTCTTCCAGGTAGCGCCCCAGGCCCTCGTTGACCACGCGTTCGACGATGCCCTTCACCTCAGAGGAAACCAGCTTGTCCTTGGGTTGATTGCTGAACTTCGGGTCAGGGTGCTTGACCGACACTACAGCGATGAGCCCCTCGCTGATGTCGTCGCCACCCAGGCCGTTTTTCAGATCCTTGAGCAAACCAGCCGCCTGCGCATAGCCGTTGATCGTGCGGGTCAGGGCTGCGCGGAACCCGGTGAGGTGGGTGCCCCCATCTTTGTTCTTGATGTTGTTGGTGAAGCAGTAGACCGCGTCCTGATACGAGTCGTTCCACTGCACCGCAATCTCGACCTGAGTCTCCTCTTGCTCGCCTTGGATGACGATGGGCTTCTCGTGCACCGGCACCTTGGAGGCGTTGAGGTCGGCCACGAACTGGCCCAGTCCCCCGGCAAACTGGAACTCGTGCGACTTTCCGCTGCGCTCGTCCTCCAGCGTGATGGTCAAGCCACGGTTCAGGTACGATAACTCGCGCAGTCGCTGGGACAGCACCTCGAAGCTGAACTCCGTGACGCCGGCAAAGATTGTGGGATCCGGTTTGAATGTCACCTTGGTGCCGCTCTTCTCTGATATGCCGATCTCCTCAAGGCGGGTTGCGGGATCGCCGCGCCGGTACTCCTGGTAGTAGACCTTGCCGTCGCGTTTTATCTCGAGCTTCAGCCACTCCGACAGGGCATTGACCACCGAAACCCCCACGCCGTGCAGACCGCCCGAGACCTTGTAGTTCGAGTGGTTGAACTTGCCCCCGGCGTGTAACACAGTCATGACGATCTCGGCCGTCGGGCGTTTCTCGGTGGGGTGTTCACCGACCGGAATGCCGCGTCCGTTGTCCTCCACGGAAACGGAATCGTCGAAATGGACGGCTACGTCGATGCGGTTGCAGAAACCCGCGAGCGCCTCGTCCACGGAATTGTCCACGACCTCGTACACCATGTGGTGCAGGCCTGTGCCGTCATCCGTGTCGCCGATGTACATGCCCGGCCGCTTACGCACGGCCTCCAGGCCCTTGAGGACCTGGATGCTCTCTTCGTTGTATTCACTTGCTGCCCGGTTCGGCTCTTGACCCTGGGCATCATCGACATCCGGCGCCATGACAAAAAACCAAGAAGTTACAGTTACATAGCACCTAGAAACCGGGGTGTAAAGGAAAACCGAACCGGCCCTTTCTACATGGGAACCCCCATGCCCTCCCGCGATGGTACGCCGCCGGCGAAGCCGGCGGGCTCCCCACGCGACACCTAGATGCGCCGCAACTGCCCCTGCGCTGACCAGGTAGTCAACGCAATTGGGCAGTGGGGGCAGATGGTTCCGCTCGGTGACCGTGATGAGGCTCTGGCACGACAGAGCGGTCATGGCCTCGAATAGACTCCGCCTTCGCTCCTCGTCCAGCTCGCTCGCCACATCATCGAGAAGCAAAAGAGGCGCCTCCCCCAGCACCTCACGCAAGTGTTCGACCTCCGCCAGCTTGAGAGCGAGCACCAAAGAGCGCAGCTGACCCTGCGACGCATGTTCGCGCGCCAGGTGGCCCGCCAGCTCCAATTCCAAATCATCCGTCTGCGGCCCGAATCCCGTGAAACCCCGCCGCTGGTCAGTCTCCCTGTGCGCGAGCAGCCCCGCTCTCAGAGCGGAGACGACCTCCGTTTCACTGTCAGCGCCCTGGACGAGTTGATCGCTGGTGTAGCGCATGCCCACCACGGCCTCGCTGTGAATCCGGCGAAACGTCGCCACCAATCGTGGCAAGAGCGAGCGCACTGTCTCGCGTCGCCGAACCACGATGCGCGCTCCTGCCTCGGCGAGTTTCTCGTCGTAGCTGGCGAGCAACGTGGCGTCCACCGAGCCACGGCGCAAGAGAGCGTTGCGGCTCTTGAGGGTTCGCTCAAAGGTCAAGACCTCGCGGAAGTAGGGCCGATACGCCCCAAACACGGCCCGGTCGAGAAAACGCCTCCTTTCTGCTGCCGCGGCCTTTGGCAGGCGCAGATCGTCTGGCCCGAAAAGCACAGCCCCGACGCCCAACAAAGCGGGCGAATCACGCCGCACGGCTTTACCGTCGAGGAGTGTGGTCTTGTGACCTTGCGCGATCTGGATCTTGAGCGTCCGCTCGAGCGTGCGCACCGTGATCTCAGCCTCGACGGTAGATCCCTCTGCTCCCCAAGCGATCAAATCGGACAAGCTGTTGGTGCGAAAGGAGCGAAAACAGAGCGCGGCGTAGGCCGCTTCCAGGATGTTGGTCTTGCCCTGCCCGTTCTGGCCGAAAAGCACCGTCGCGCTCGGCCCGGGCCGCAAGGCCAAAGCGGCGAGGTTTCGCCAACCTCGGACCCGCAGCTCTCTGAGAATCACAATCTCATCGGCATGACCACGCCCAGGTAGTCGCTGTCATCGGCGGGACGGATCACCGCCGGATCGAGGTCTTCGCCTAGCTCCAGCCGCACGTCCTTCGAAGCCATCTCCGTCAGAAGGTCGATGAAGTAGCGTGCATTGAAGCCGATCTGCAACGCCGATCCCTTGTACTCCACATCCAGCTTCTCACGTGCGTTGCCGAGATCGGGGTTGTCCGCCTCGATGGCCAGCGAGCCCTTCTCCAGGATGAGCCGGATGCCCCAGGTCTTGTCTGAGGCAATAATGGAAACTCGGCGAAGCGCGTCCAGCAGAACCTCTCGCTCTAGGACCAAGATCTTGTCGTTCTCCTTGGGAATGACCTGCTCGTAGGGAGGAAACTGCCCCTCTCCCAGCTTGACCGTCAGGGTCACGTCGTCGGCCCGCAGCACGAAGTACCCCTGATGAATTCCTATGTCGCACGCGGCCTCGCGTCCCTCGATGGCCCGCCGAATCTCGGCCACTCCCTTGCGCGGAATCAGCACCCCGCTTGCCAGCTTGGGTCCCTTGGCCAGGGCCTTGCCAAACTTCGAAAGACGATGCCCGTCGGTCGAAACCATGCGGGCCGTCTCTCCATCTGACTCAAAAAACACGCTGGCCAGGTGAGGCCTCGTATCATCCTGCGAAATAGAGAAGGCCGTCTTGCCTATCATCTCTGAAAGAGCTACCGGATCGACTGCACTTAGTTCCGCCTCGGCCACAGCTGGAAGCTTGGGGTAATCCCGCTCGCTCATCCCCACCACCTTGAATTCCGCCCTCCCGCTTTGAATCTCCAGCCAGTTGTTCTCGGTTCGCCGCAGATGAACCTCTTCCCCTGACAGACCTTTCGCAATTTCGAAGGCCTGCCTCGCGCCGACGGTTACGCCCCCCTCTTCCTCCACCTTTGCAGGCAGCGTCACCACTATTGCGACCTTCAGGTCGGTTGCTGCGCACGAGATGCGATCCGTGCCCTCGGTGCGTATGAGCACATTCGCCAAAATCGGCATGGTGCTCTTTCGGTCTGCTATGCCGTGCGCCAAGTAGAGACCCTTGAGTAGCTTGCTCTTGTCGATCCGAATGTCCATCAGTCACCCTCGTTCTGTTGTCTCATCACTGGTCACTCTGAATCTATAAAGATCTGATCTAAAGAAAGCAGAAGTATAAGGCCCTGTGGATTCCTTGAAAGATTCAGTTTGTCGTCGGCTGGGGCGCGCGGAAGACTGGGGGAAAACTGGGAGTCGCGAAGGGGAGAAGAGCGTGACAAGCGGGATTCCTATCTTGTCAAGTCTTGCCCCACAGCTTTGTCCCAGAGATTTAGACAGTCAACTGTTGATAAGTGGACCGGATCAGAAGGGCAGTCCTGCAACCCGAGGGGCCGGCTATGGCCGACGCCGGCCACACCCTTTGTAGGGCAGGCTTGTGGGGAAAAGGCGAAAGCGTCAGCGCTGACGTAGATGGCTCTCAAGCGTGGTGACCACGCTGCGCAGATTCGGGTCTTGAGTGAGCAGACCTTCGATCTTCTTGACGGCGCTGATGACCGTCGAGTGATCCTTGCCGCCAAAGCGGCTGCCAATCTCGGGAAAACTCGATCCCGTGAGCTTGCGTGCCAAGTACATGGCGATCATGCGGGGCCGGGCCACCGACTGGACACGCGCTTGCCCCCGCAGGTCGTGCAACTTGACATCGAAGTACGTGGCCACCTCGCGCTGGATGCCCTCGATGCTGAAGCCCTGGGGCACGGCCGACACCAGGTCCTTGAGAACCTCGTCAGCAAACTCCTTGTCGATGCGGCGTCCTGTGATCGAAGATCGGGCTGACAGTTGCAACAGCGCTCCTTCCAGCTCCCGGACATTCGAGCGGATCATCGTGGCAATGGCCAGAGCCACCTCGTCGCTCAGCGCCATCTTCTCGATCTCCGCCTTGCGCTTGAGGATGGCCACACGGGTTTCCAAGTCCGGATGGCCGATCTCCGCGATCAGACCCCAGGCGAACCGGCTCTGCAGCCGTTCCTCGACACCCGGCAGTTCGGCCGGGAGCTTGTCACAGGTCAGGACGATCTGCTTCTGCGCCAGGTGAAGAGCGTTGAAGGTGTGGAAAAACTCATCCTGCGAGCTGTCCTTGTTGGAGAGAAACTGGATGTCGTCGACCAAGAGAACATCCGGTGTCTCGCGGTAGCACGCGCGAAATTCCTCCATCAGGCTGACGCTGCTCGGCTGCTTGCGCTGGTTCATCATCGACCGGATGAAGTGAGTCACGAACTGCTCGCAGGTCACCACGGTGATGCGCCAGTCAGGGTGCTGGCGGTGAATTTCGTGCCCGATGGCGTGCAGGAGGTGTGTCTTCCCCAGCCCCACGCCCCCGTAGAGAAACAAGGGGTTGTATTTCGAACCCGGAGAGCTGGCCACCATGCGCGCCGCCGCATGGCCGAACTGGTTCCTCGCACCGACCACGAACCTGTCGAATGTGTAGCGGCCGTCTAGGCCTCCTGGCGTGGGACGCCAGGAGGAGGCTTCTCCTGCTGGCTCGCCCACGCCATCCGGTGGCTTAACTGGCATTGACGACTCCTCCGGGACTTCAAACTCGACGGCAAATGTCCGCTGCGCGCGCGTTCGCAGATTCTCTAGAATGGAGGGAAGGAAGTTGTCCTCGAACCATTCCTTGTGATAGCGGTTGGGCGCTCGCAAGCGGATGCGACCATCGCTGATGGCCAAACACTCTATGGGGCGCAACCACTGGTCGCGGTTTGCCGGCTTGACCCTTTCCTCGATCGAACGGACGGCTTCACCCCATAGCTCAATCATTATTCTGTCCACAACAAGGTCAATAGAGAAACTCAAACAATTTCATCAAGTTAGAGACCATCCCCCCCTGTTCATCAACAGGCGCAAGTTGCGCGCTTTCAAGGTGCCCTCTCACGGAGGAACCAGCGAGACGACCCCACAGCAGGCGCCTTAATTAGCAACCCAGCATCTGACCGACAAGACCAAAAACCGGGCGCGGCGAAGATGCCGAAGATCAGGGCAATTTTCGTGGCGAGAAGATTTCGAAAGCAGCAGCCAGCTGCGCGCTCGCCGTCTTGGCTAGCTGCGAACCGTCCGCGATCGCTTGGGAATTTCAAGGCGCGAGGGCTCGACACTCCCGCTTGCCGCAAGATCTGCGGGCTTGTCGCGCGAGCGAGCGGGGAAACCAGCACAGGATGCGGCTTGGAGCAATCGAGCGCGAGCGACGAGCGAATTCTCCGACGGGCGAAAAACATCCCCCACAGGGCCGCGCCTGGAAGAGCCGTCGACAAGAAAACCGCACACCCGCCGAAGCCAGCTAGTTCTCGACGGGCGGCGCATTCACACGAGCGCGGACTTGCGCTGCCAGCCTCGGTCGCCCGGCGTTCTGCGCGAGCAAGGGGCTCGCCATCTGGCTAGCGTGGGCGCCTTTCACCTAGGTCCACACACAGAATCGGCATGGCGGCGTTGACAGGGCTCAACTGGGATGCTAGTTCAGCCATCCCACACGGTTGAAGAGCCGGAGGATTACGTGTCGAAGAGGACTTTCCAGCCGCACCGAAAGAGCCGAAAGCGAACCCATGGCTTCCGGAAACGCATGAGCACGCCCGCTGGCCGCGAGGTTCTTCGGCGCCGTCGACGCAAAGGGCGCAGGAAGCTCACCGTGAGCGTGCCCAAGAAGTAGGGCCCGGTGAGCGCAAATGGCCGCCACGAACGGCTCGGCCGCGGGGATCGCTTGCGAGCCAGATCGTGCTTCCTGGCGGCGCAGCGTCTGGGGCGCCGCATTCCCGGACGAAATCTTGTGCTCTATGCCCTGTCCCGTTCCGAGCCCGGACGCCAAGAGCGAGCCAGACTAGGGATTACCGTGAGCAAGAAAGTCGGCAATGCCGTGGTTCGCAATCGGGTCAAGCGGTGGCTGCGCGAAAGCTACCGGCGCATGGCCGGATGTGCGCCTGGCGGTACCGACCTGGTCATCATTGCTCGTCCTGCGGCGGCGCACAGCACGTACCAGCGGACGGCCCAGGAACTGAGCGAACTCGTTGCGCGCGCAGGAAGTCCGTGAGATCCGAACCCTCCCAGGGCAGCCGGATAGCCCGCGGTTTCACTCGCGCGCTGTTGCGCGGCTACCGAGCCGCCATCGCGCCGGCCATCGGCCCGGTCTGTCGCTACACGCCTTCTTGTTCGGTCTACGCTGAAGAAGCCGTCGAGCGATGGGGCGTGGTTCGTGGCGGAAGCTTGGCCTTGCGCCGCGTGCTGCGCTGCCATCCTTTCGCGCGCGGCGGTCTGGATCCGGTTCCCATCTCAAATCCCGGAAAGGGCCGGTAGGACGCACCCATGGACAAGCGGTTGGGACTGGCCGTCGTCGTTTCTGTCGCCATCTTGTGGGCGTGGTGGAAGCTCTTCCCGCCGCCGCAGCCAGCACCCACGGCAGCCCCGCCTCAGCAGAGCGCGAGCCACGAACCCGCTCCCCCCAGCGCGGCCGAGCCCGCCAAGGCCGCGTCCAGCGATGCGAAGCCCGCGCTCCAGCCCGTGGCGCGCCCGCCGGAACAGCAGCTGGCATTGGACACGCGCGACGCCCGCTATCTGCTGTCGAGCTGGGGCGGCACGCTCCGTCAGGTGAAGCTGAAGGACTCACAGTTCCTGCTCAACCGCCGCGATCCGGAAAGCGGCATCCAGCTGGTGAATACGGGAAAGCCGGAGCTGGCGCCCTTGCGCACGACCTTTGCCAAGGCAGATTTCTCCCTTCCCGATGACACCCCCTGGGCAGCCGAGCAGCCGGGCCCGGACACGGTCATCTTCCGCGCGCAGACCGACACCGTCGCGGTCGAGAAGCGCTATCAGACGGAACCGGATCGCTACCGGCTGAACCTCACCTTGAGCGTGCAAAACAAGAGCGACAAGCCGCAGTCGCACGGCCTCGTCGTGCACCTCTACTCCCAGCAGGATCCCGAAAAGAAGGGCGGCGGCTTCATGAGCTACGCTTCGGCCAATCTGGCCGAGGTGGTGTGCTGGGCCAACGACAAGGCCCGACGTTCGGCGGTCGAACCTTTGGCCAAGGAGCCCCTCGACTGGGTGGGCGGCGTGCGCTGGGCGGCGGTGGGTGAGAAATTCTTCACCGTGGCAGCGGTGCCCTTCCCCGAGAGTCCACCCAAAGAGCGCCGTTGCGGCGCGCGCGCCCTGGACCCGCTCACCGGAGAGGTCTTTCTTTCTCTGAGCAGCCGAACCCTGGCCCCTGGCGAAAAGACTGAGTATGGCTTCGAGATCTTCGCTGGCCCCAAGTACCACAGCGATCTGGCCAAAGTGCGGCCCGGCGGCGAGGACGCACGCTTGGCCGACGATGTGGACGTCACCTTTGCCGTGCTGTCGCGGCCCATGTTGGCCATGCTCAAGTTCTTCTATCGTCTCTCCGGCAACTGGGGCGTCGCCATCATCCTGCTCACCATTTTCGTAAAGCTGGTCACGTTCTATCCGACGCAACGGACGCTGCTTTCGGCGAAGAAGATGCAACGCCTGGCACCCAAGATCGCGGCCTTGCGCAAGAAGTACGAGAACGACAAGCAGAAACTGGGCGTGGAAACCATGAATTTGTACAAAGCCCACGGCGTCTCGCCCTTCGGCGGCTGCCTGCCCAGCCTCATCCAGATGCCCATCTGGATCGCGCTCTTCTCCACGCTCAACTACGCGGTCGAGCTGCACCATTCGTCGTTCCTCTACATCGCCGACCTGTCGGCCAAGGATCCCTACTACGCTACACCCTTGCTCATGGGCGTGGTCATGTTCCTGCAAATGCGCATGTCACCTGCAGGCGCGGATCCGCAGCAGCAGAAGATGATGGCGTTCATGATGCCGATCATGTTCACCGGGTTCTCTCTCTTCTTGCCGGCCGGCCTGTCCACCTACACGCTGACCAGCTACCTGCTCGGGATCCTGCAACAGCTCTACGTGAACTGGGCCGATCGCCGCGCGGCTGCCACGGCCTAACACTACTGATTCAAAAAGGGAGTCGTCCGTCGGTGTTCACGGGCATGTGCACCAGGCGGTCCCATCGATCGCGGTCTGTGACACAGGGGACATCGGGGTAACCATGTGGCCAGGACGCGCACGACGGCCAGGCGCACGGTGATGAAGGAATCCCGGAAGTGCCGCTCCGGGCGGGTTGCCGTCCGCACCGTCGTGACGATGCGACGCTTTCCGCGTGGCAGTTTTTCCGGCCGAGGGGGGAAAAGCCCTGGAGCGCTCGGCGACGATAAACGCGAAGCAAACCAGCACCATGGACACATGGTGGTTCCAGCCGCGGAAGGAGCGGCCCTCGTAGTGATCCAGCCCAAGCTCTCCCTTGGCGTCCTCGTACACCCGTTCGGTGCGCCACCGCTGCTTGACTCTCCGAACGAGCTGGCGCCGTGACATGTTCGCCGGCAACGTGGTCGCGGTAAAGTCCGTCGCTGCCTTCTCGCCATGGGGCCATTCCATGAGCAGCCAGACCGCTTCCCGCTGCGAGGGATCAACGAGGTCGTCCTGCGCGAGCACCACACGTTCGGTGGCGAAGCGCGACGACATCTTCCCCTTCGTTCCTTCTCGCCAGGTCACCCGCCGAAAGCCACCTCGCCCGATGGCGTCGGCCAGATCACCGACCGCCACGGGGTCACCGATTCGGCGTCCCAGCGAATCCAGGCG
>CAVWUP010000033.1:0-22393 GCA_963758155.1 uncultured delta proteobacterium | reverse complement strand
CTGCGCAGACTTGGAATCCGCCTGCAGCGCCTCGCGAAAGACCTCCTCGGCCTTGACCGGCTCTTTCGCCACGATCAAGGCGTCACCCCAGGCCAGCTGCAGGATAGACGCAGGCGCTCCCGCCTCTTCAGCCGCACGCAGCACGGTCAGCGACTCCTGCGCCTTGTTCTGCTGCTGCAGGAGCGCGGCCAGCTTGAGCGAGGCGGGCAGGAACTTGGGATCGCGCTTGAGCGCCTCGTTGTAGTTTTGCTCCGCGCCCACCAAGTCAGGGGCTTGTCGTGTGGCAGCGGCGAACCCGTTCCAATAGGCTCCTCTTGGGTCGTTGGGTAGGGCCGCGGCGGCCAGGTTGATGAGCCTCGCGCCTTGCTCCGTCTTCTTGGTGGCCAGATAGGCTCCGCCCAGAGCAAATTGACCCGCGGCGCTCGCCTCCATCGCGGGTCCCGGCACCTGAAGCGTGGTCAGCGCCTCGTCGTAGCGCCCCTCGTAGAGCAGCGACTCGCCCAGCGCCAAGTGCGCCGGCATCAGGCCCGCATCCAGCGAAATGGCCTTGCGTAACATGGTCTCAGCGTCGTGGCTGCGCCCCATCTCCAATGCCGCCTGGCCCCACAGAAGGTTGGTCTCGGCCTGCTCGTGGGGAGAAGCGGCCGGCTGTTTTCGGTCGAGCAGGGCCTGCGCGGCCGCCAGGCGCTTCTCTGGAGTCTCCGCCATGCGCGCCAGGCCCAGCGCAGCGCCGTAGTGAGCGGCATTCTGGCTCAGAACGTTTTCGTACTCGGAACGGGCTTCGGGCTTGCCGGTCTCTGCCAACGCCCGCGCCAGCATGTACTGCGCGACCAGTTCCTTGGGATGGGCGGTCCCGTACCGTCGCAGTGGCTCCACCGCAGCGCCAGCCTTGCCATCTGCCATGCGTGCCAGCGCCACGACCAGCTGACTGTCGGGGAGCCCACTTTCGCTCGCGAGGGCGGGCTCGGCCTCGCTGGGCTTGCCCTTGGCCACGGCCAACAAAGCCTTGGCCCGGCGGAAACCGGCGACGGGTTTCGGCGATGGCTTGATCGCCTGCAAGAACTGCTCGGCACGAGACGTCTTGGAGGCATCCGCGCCGTGCACAATCACGTCGAGAAACGTGATCTCCGCGGCCTTGCTGCGCAAGGCATCGCCTTCCTCCAGCAAGGGCGCGATGACCTGCGCGAGCTGACTCTCGGCGGCCTGGTAGGCGGCTGGAGTGTCATTGAGCAAGCCCGCGGCCATGGGCGCAATCACGTCGTCGGCCTTGGGGGCCTTGCGCGACGGCAGCAAGAAAAAGGCGGCAGCACCTGCCACCACAGCCGCGCCACCGACCGCGATGGCCCACTTGGGAACCCGAGCCTTCTTGGCGACCGGCCGCAACGCGCCCCCGCGCATGGGCGCACGCCCCGCAACCGGCTGCAAGGCGGGCAAGTGCTCGGCAGCGGCCGCCTCGGCCAGTCCTTCACTGGCGACCCGAGCGCCAGGGAAGGGCAACGTAGCAGCCCCTGTTTGCGGGGAGCCCGAATCACCCTCCAATTCCAGGCTGAAACCCAGGTCCACGCGGCCTGACGAAGGCTTGCTGCCCGAAGGTGAAGACTCGGGTGCGGCCGCTCCGGTCGGTGCCAGCGGCGCCAGCGCGGGCGAGGGTGCACTGGTCGGTGTGAGCGGCGCCAGCGTGGGGCCGGCCCCTCCTGACGGCGCGCGTGCAGACACGGGAATTGGGGGCGGGGTGACCCCGCTGCGGCCGAGAACAGCCCCAGCGGCACCGGCCCCCTTGGCCGTCAGGGGCGTGGAAGGTGGCCTGGGCGGTCCTGCCGGCGCCCGGCTGGGAACCGGCGGCGCGTCGGCAGACCCGCCGAAGTCCAGCGACAACCCCGAGGGAGGCGGGCCTGAAGTGGAGACCGGCGCAGGTGAGGAATCCAGGTCCAAGCTCAGCGGCGGGCCACCGCCGGTTGCCTGGGCAGCCGCCAGCGACAAATCGAGCGCCAAACCCAGCGGAGGCGTCTTGCTGGAGTTCCTGTCAGAACCGGGCAGCCACCCCGGCCGCGCCCAGCTCTTCGATTGCGGAAGATCGTCTGGACGCGGGACTTTGTCGCGCGACACAGGCAAGTCCTCGGGCCGCGGAACTGTGTCGCGAGACACAGGCAGATCCCCAGGACGCGGGACCGCATCGCGAGAAACCGGCAAGTCCCCAGGACGCGGAACTGCGTCGCGAGACACCGGTAAATCGTCCGGGCGCGGGACCACGTCGCGAGACACCGGCAGGTTGTCAGCCAATCGGCTGGCGGGCGGCCTGACCCTGAAGATCGCGCCGCAGTGGACACAGACGTGGTCCATGCCACCGGCCGGAAGCTCGCCGCCGACTTCCTGAGCCTTCGCACATTTTGGACAGATGACTTTAAGAGCGGGCAAGCTGAATCCCCCGGCCCGCCATTGTAGCATTTACGACCTTCTGCCGCGCAGAGTACAGCGACCGCGCCAGCGACATCTGGGAGGTTTCGCCAACGTGGCGCGAGGCCAGCGCGGGTGCTACTGTCCGCGCCCAAATGGCCCCTGAGGCATTCCGATCTCCGAGCCCGGTCGACCTGGAGCCGCTGCGCGCGCTGCTGGATGGCTGGACCGGACTTCAGCACCGCAACTTGATCGCCGTCCTACAGCGTACGCAAGAGATGTACGGCTACCTGCCTGTCGCTGCGCTCGACGCGGTCGCGGACCACATGCGCATTTCCGAAGCCCGCGTCTACGGCGTGGCGACCTTTTACTCGCAGTTCCGCCTCAAGCCGCGCGGCCAGCACGTGGTGCAGGTCTGCAACGGCACGGCTTGCAACGTGAAAGGCTCCGAGAGCCTGCTTGAAGAATTGGTTGCGGTGCTGGGCATCCGGCCGGGGCAGACCACGCCCGATGCCAAGGTCAGCCTCGAACAGGTGGCGTGCGTGGGCGCGTGCGGCGTGGCGCCTGCCATCGTGGTCGACGGCGAAGTACACGGCCGCATGACCCCGCGCCAGACCCGCCGGATCGCGGAGAAACTGCTGGCCAGTCCCCAGCGCGAACGCGCGCCGGTCACCCGGCCCAAACCCGCCGCACCAGTGCGGGGCAAGACCTTCCTCGAGCGCTGCTGCGACGAGTGCAAGAACCGCGAGGGCACGCCCTGCCCCAACTTCCTCCTGTGCAGACTGGAGGACATGAGCTGCCACGACGACACGGCCTGCAGCAAATACCGCAGCGAGCTTCGCGATCTGGCGCTGCACACCAGCCCGAACACGGTCGCCCAGATCTTCCTGTGTAAGGGTCTGACCTGCGACGCCGGCAACGAGTCGGCCATCCACACCGCCTTCCGCACCGAGCTCAAGCGCCGCGGCCTGCTGGAACAGGTGGAGTTCGTGGAAACCGGGTGCCAGGGCCTGTGCGAGGTTGGCCCCATCGTTCAGCTGAAACCGCTGCCTGCATTCTACTGTCGCGTGAAGCCAGCCGACGTGGCCGAGATCGTGCAAAAGCACATCGTGGGCAAGCAAATCGTCGAGCGGCTGCTCTATGCCCCCGGCCAGATCACCGAAGCCGACATTCCCTTCTACCAGCATCAGGAACGCCGGGTGCTGTCGAACACCGGGCGCATCGACCCGGAGAACATCGACGAGTACATCGCCCGCGGCGGTTACCGGCCGCTGTACCGGGCGCTCAAGGAACACACCCCCGAAAAGATCGTCGAGTTGGTCACCGCAGCCGGTTTGCGCGGACGCGGCGGCGGCGGGTTCCCCACCGGGCGCAAGTGGTCCATTGTGCGCACGCAGTCGCCGGTCGAGCGCACGCTGGTGTGCAACGCCGACGAGGGCGATCCCGGCGCCTTCATGGATCGCAGCCTGCTTGAGGGCGATCCGCATCGCGTGCTCGAGGGCATGCTCATCGGGGCCTACGCCATCGGCGCGCACCACGCTGTCATCTACTGTCGCGCCGAGTATCCCCTGGCTGTGCGTCGGCTGGAGACAGCCATCGAGCAAGCGCGATCCTACGGACTGGTGGGACCCAACATTCTCGGCACCGGCTACTCGGTACACGTCGAGATCGTGCAAGGCGCGGGCGCCTTCGTGTGTGGCGAGGAGACAGCGCTCATCTCCAGCATGGAAGGCAAGCGGGGCATGGCGCGCAACAAGCCGCCCTACCCGGCCGAGGTCGGCTTCTACGGCCACCCGACCTGCGTGAACAACGTCGAGACCTTTGCCAACGTGCCGCTCATCATCGATCGCGGCGTGGACTGGTATCGCTCGGTGGGCACGGTCAAGAGCCCGGGCACCAAGTGCTTCTCGCTGTCGGGCAAGGTGAAGAACACCGGCCTCGTCGAGGTGCCCATCGGCACGTCGTTGCAACAGCTTATCCAAGTCATCGGCGGCGGCGCCGAGATCGGCAGCACCATCAAGGCCGCGCAAACGGGCGGACCGTCCGGCGGCTGCATTCCCGCCGATCGCCTGGACACGCCGGTCGACTACGAGAACCTGCGCACGCTTGGCGCCATGATGGGCTCGGGCGGCATGGTGGTGACTGACTCGGGCACCTGCATGGTGGCCTTTGCCAAGTTCTTCCTCGGGTTCACCCAGCACGAATCCTGCGGCAAGTGCATCCCGTGCCGTGAGGGCACCAAGCGCATGCTGGAGATTCTCGAGCGCATCACCGACGGCAAGGGTCAGATGAGCGACCTCACCGAGCTGCAGCACCTGGCCCGCGCCATCTCGCGCACCTCGGCCTGTGGTCTGGGCCAGTCGGCGCCCAATCCCGTGGTCTCGACCCTGCGCTACTTCGAGGCCGAGTATCTTTCGCACATCCGCGACCTGCGCTGCCTGGCCGGCGTGTGCAAGTCGCTGGTCACCTTCCGCATCCTCGACAACTGCCGCGGCTGCACCTTATGTGAACGCAACTGCCCCACCAACTGCATCAGCGGCGAGCGGGGCAAGGTCTATGTCATCGATCAGGCCCGCTGCACGAAGTGCGCGGCCTGCCAACGCGTGTGCCCGTTCGGGGCGGTGGCACGAACATGAGCGGGGCAAGTCCAGCGATGTCCGACGTCACGCTGACCATCAACGGAATCGAAGTCCGGGTGCCGGCCGGCAGCTCGCTGCTGCAAGCCGCGCGCGCCGTGGGCGCCCATGTCCCCACCCTGTGCTACGACTCGCAGCTCACCGCCTCGGGCGCGTGCCGCATGTGCGTGGTCGAGGTGAAGAACCCCGACGGCTCGACGCGACTGGAACCCGCGTGTTCGTACCGCGCGCAGCCCGGCATGGTGGTGCGCACCAACACGCGCGAGCTGCGCGAAGCCCGCCGCGTGATCATCGAGCTGATTCTCGCCAACCATCCACGCGCTTGCCAGACCTGCATCCGCAACGGCCGCTGCCAGTTGCAGTCGGCGTGCCGCGAATACCAGATCGATGGCATCCGCTACGAAGGCGAAAAGCGCCACAACGAGCCGGACACCTCGTCGGTGGCCATCACGCGCCACCCTGACTTCTGCATCCTGTGCGGCAAGTGCGTGCGCGTTTGCCGCGAGGTCCAGGGCGTGTACGCGCTCGATTTCGTCAACCGCGGTTTTCACACCACAGTGCTGCCCGCCTTCGATCGCGATCTGGTCGAAACCGTGTGCGTGCTGTGCGGGCAGTGTCTGCTCAAGTGCCCGGTGGCCGCCATCCGCGACAAGAGCTATCTCGGCGAAGTCGAGGCCGCGTTGGAGGATCCCAAGCGCGTGGTGGTGGTGCAGATCGCGCCCAGCGTGCGCGCCACCATCGGCGAGGTCTTCGGCCTGGCGCCCGGGATCTCGCTCACGCGCAAGCTGCCCACGGCCTTGCGGCGCATCGGCTTCGACTACGTGTTCGACACCGACTTCGGCGCCGACATGGCCGTGATGGAAGAAGGCCACGAATTGGTGGAACGCTTGAAGAGCGGCGGCCCCTTCCCGCTCATCACCAGTTGCTCGCCGGGCTGGGTGAAGTTCATGGAGCACTTCTACCCAGAGGTCATCCCCAACATGTCGAGCACCAAGTCGCCCCAGCAGATCGTCGGCGTGCTGACCAAGACCTTCTTTGCCGAGCGCAACGGGATCGATCCCGCGCGCATCTTCAACGTTTCGGTCATGCCTTGCTCGGCCAAGAAGTTCGAGATCCGCCGCCCCGAACACCGGCTGCCCAGCGGCCTGCCCGAGATGGATGCCGTGCTCACCACGCGCGAATTCGGCGACCTGCTCCAGCTCTACGAGATCGACCTGCCTTCGCTGCCCGACGCGGCCTTTGACCCAATTCTTGGCGAAGCCACAGGCGCCGGCCTGATGTTCGGTGTAACCGGCGGCATGATGGAGGCCGCCCTGCGCACAGTGGCCGCTGTGCTCGACCCGCAACGCGAACCGCGCATGGAATACACGCTTCTGCGCGGCACAGCTGGCATCAAGCGCGGCTCGGTGCTCATTGGCGACCGCGAGCTGAAGGTCTGCGCCGTGCACGGCCTGGGCAATGCGCGGCGGGTGCTGGACGACATCAAGGCCGGGCGGGACGAGGTACATTTCCTCGAAGTGATGGCCTGCCCAGGCGGCTGCATCGGCGGCGGCGGGCAGCCGCTGCCCACCGACGAGGAAACGCGACAGCGCCGCATCGAATGCATGTACGCCGAGGATCGGGGGATGCCGCTGCGCCAGGCCCACCAGAACCCGGCGATTCGCGCCGTGTACGACCAGTTCCTGGGCAAACCGCTCGGCGAAAAGGCCCACCACTTGTTACACGCCCACTACGCCGCCCGCACCCCGCGCGGTTGGTGAGGGCGGGACCTGATACACTTCGTCGGCCGTGCGCTTTGTTGCTGACCTGCATATCCATTCGTATTTGTCGCGGGCGACCAGCAAAGAGCTGAACCTGGAGCAACTGCATCGCTGGGCTCAGCGCAAAGGCATTGCCGTGGTCGCCACGGGAGACTTCACCCATCCGCGCTGGTTCGCCGAGCTGCGCGACAAGCTGGTGTCTGCGGGCGACGGACTCTTTGCCCTGCGCGAAGACTTGGCCCGAGCCGTGGACGCCGATGTTCCCGCCGCCTGTCGCGCGCCGGTGCGTTTCATGTTGTCAGTCGAGGTCAGCAGCATCTACAGCCGAGGCGATCGGGTGCGCAAGGTGCACAACCTCATCTACGCGCCCGATTTCGAGTCCGCGGCGCGCGTGTCATCGCGCCTGGCCCGCATCGGCAACATCGAATCTGACGGCCGCCCCATCCTCGGCGTCGATTCGCGCGATCTTCTGGAAATCACGCTGGCCTCCTCGCCGGACGCCTTCTTGATACCTGCGCACATCTGGACGCCGTGGTTTTCAGCCTTGGGCTCGCAGTCGGGCTTCGATTCGATCGCCGAGTGCTTCGCCGATCTCGCGGATCACATCTTCGCGGTCGAAACCGGGCTCTCGTCGGATCCAGCCATGAATTGGCGCCTCTCCGCGCTCGATCGCTATGCCCTGGTCTCCAGCTCCGATGCCCACTCACCGGACAAGCTGGGTCGCGAAGCCAATCTGTTCGACTGCGATCTCTCTTACTTTGCCATGCGCGAGGCGCTTCGCGAACGCGGGGCTGGTTTTCTCGGCACGCTCGAGTTCTTCCCCGAGGAGGGCAAGTACCACGCCGACGGCCACCGCAAGTGCGACGTGGTGATGACACCCGACGAGGCTGCCGCTTGCGGCAAGATCTGCCCCCGTTGCGGAAAGCCTCTCACCGGCGGCGTGCTGGGCCGGGTGGCAGCGCTCGCGGATCGGCCCGAGGGCTTTTGGCCCTCGGGCGCCAAGCCTTTTGCCAGCCTGGTTCCGCTGGTCGAAGTACTGGGCGAAGTGCTGGGCGTGGGATCGGGCAGCAAGCGCGTGACGAGCGCCTGCCAGCAGCTGGTGTCGCGGGTCGGGCCCGAGCTGACCGTGCTTCGAGATGCGCCCCTGGAAGATGTGGGCCGCGAGGGACCTCCGCTGCTGGCCGAAGCCCTGCGGCGCATGCGCGCGGGCGAGGTGAGGCGGCAAGCCGGCTATGACGGCGAGTACGGCGTGGTGCGCATGTTCGATGAAGAAGAGCGCCTGCGCTTGCTCGCGCAGACGGCCTTCTCCTTTGGCGGAACAGCCGTTGCTCCTGCGGAAAAGCCAAAGGCAGAGCCTGCCATCCGTCCGCCAAGCGAAGAAGTTCCGGCTGAGTCGGCTGGCGGTCCCAATCTCGAACAGGAAGCAGCCATCGCCCATGACGAGGGGCCGCTGCTCATCGTGGCGGGCCCGGGTACGGGCAAGACGCGCACCCTGGTAGAACGAATTGCGCGGCTGGTGCGCGCAGGGGTCGCCGTACCGGCGGAGATCACGGCCATCACCTTCACGCGCAAGGCGGCGACCGAGTTGCGCGAGCGACTCGGGGAGCTTCTGGGCGCACACGCCGATGGCGTTTCGGTGCAGACGTTCCACGCGCTGGGGTTGGATCTGCTGCGTGCGCACGCGGCTGCCGTTGGACTGCCGCCGGACTTTGCAATTCTCGACGAGACGGCTCGGCAAACGCTGCTCGCGCAGGTGCACGCGGAGGCAGGCGAGTGCGCGCTATCGGTGGCACGACTCGCGAGCGCGATCTCGGCGGCCAAGGCCGCGTTGGTCGCGCCGGAAGCCGCAGCGCCCGAGCTAGCGGCAATCTATGCTGCGTACGAAAGGGCGCTCGCCGACGCAGGCGCGCTGGACTTCGACGATCTGGTGACTCGTGCTGTCCGGCTACTGGAGATCGATGAAGCTGCGCTCGTCTTCGCGCGCTGTCGCTGTCGCCACCTGCTGGTCGACGAGTATCAGGACATCAATGCGGCCCAATACAGATTGGTGCGTTTGCTGGCGCCCGGGGAGCCGCCGACGAATCTGTGCGCGGTTGGCGATCCCGATCAGGCTATCTACGGTTTTCGCGGTTCCGACCCGTCGTATTTCGCGTGTTTTGCCAGCGACTATCCTGGGGCCCGCACGCTCACGCTAGCGCGCAACTATCGTTCCGTAGTGGCGGTCGTGCGTCTGGCCACTGCTGTCATCGAACGCAGCCCCGGCCGCGTCCCGCGCCCGCTGCAGCCGCCGGCAGCGCCCGGGAGCAAGGTTCTTCGCCAGATCCTTTCCGACGAGCGCGCCGAGGCGGATTTCATCGCCGCCGAGATCGAGGCACAGGTGGCGGGCACCAGTTTTCTCTCCATGGACGCAGGCCGCGCTGCCGATGGACACGGCCTGGCATTCCATCAGATCGCGGTGCTGGTGCGCTTGTCGGCTCAGGCCGATGCCATCGAAGAGGCACTCGATCGAAGCGGGATTCCCTGTCACCGACGCGGCGACGACGCTTTCTCCTCGCGCCCGTATGTGGCTGACATCCTGGCCAAGCTGCGCCGCAATGTTGATGCCACAGAGGCGAAGCCCAAGCCGGTCGCAGACCTGCTCGCCACGCTGGTTCCCGACGCCAAGCTCGACCCGCGCTGCCTTCGTGCGCTGGAACTCCTGCAAGCCTTTGCCGTACCCTTTGGCACCGATGCAGCCAGTTTTCTCGCAGAGATGGCGCTGGCGCGCGAAACCGACCTGCAATATCTCCCGCAAAAGGTGGCGCTGCTGACGTTGCACGCGAGCAAGGGCCTGGAATTCCCGCTGGTCTTCATAGCTGGCTGCGAAGACGGCATTCTGCCCCTGCGACTGCCATGGCTGCCGCCAGCCGACCTGGACGAAGAACGCCGTCTGCTTTACGTGGGCATGACCCGCGCGCAGCAACGCCTGATCCTGACCGCCGCCCATCGCCGCAACCTGGCCGGCCGCACGGTCGAAAATCGCCCCTGCCCGTTTCTCGGCGACGTGCCGGCCGATCTGCTCACCACCTCGTTCTCGGCCCCGCGCCGTCGCAAGGCGCGACAGTTGTCCCTTTTGAAATCCTAATTTTTCGGTCGCCGGATGGCCGACACGGCAGCTTTCTGCATAGATTACCTTTTCCCCAACGAGCACGGTGCTTGGCGTATTCATCATCGCCATCAACTCCGGCCGCCGCCGCCGCGCACGGAAGCGATCAAGCGCTGGCTTCTACGGCAAGGGAAACGGACAGGTGTGACAAGTCGTCCCCGCCATGTTCTCGCAGCCAGCGGGTGCAGCGTCGGACGCGACACACCTCGAAAACGGCAGCGCGCACCGCCCTACACCACAGCCACCTGCTACCGCCGGCTGGCCATCGTCGCATTCGCCAGCGTCGTTGAGAGGAAGCTGTTCGCAGCAACCGCCCGCTATCCAGCATACCTCCGTCATAGTGCACATCCTGCTCGAACCCAGACACGTGTATGTTCCGGCATCCTCACCCTCGACTTCGGCGCTCGCCTCGGCGGAAGGCCGGTTCCCGCCATCCCTGCGAAGACTCGATTGTCCACTGCACGCAAACCCAGCCACGCCGCCAATGATGACTATCACGAAAGCCATTGAGTCGTGGAACATCGAATCCTCCTTTGCCATTGGCCAGAATGGGGCGACCAAGCAATGCGTATACCACCCCAACCTGCGCCCAGGACTCAGCGCCTGCCGCGCTTCGAGCCCTTCCGACTCTCGGAAATGTGAGACGACTCTGACATTTCTGGCGCATTTGCTCCGCTCCGGGGTAGGTGCGCCCCGGGGTAGGTGCCAGAGTTTTCATGAGCGCTGACGGGCATTGACCGGGCAGCCAAGGCGAGGCCGTGCCCGTCGTCTGCAGCCGACGGAAGATCGCGGGGTAGGTGCGCGGGGTAGGTGCGGTGCGCAGGGTAGGTGCCAGAGTTTTCATGAGCGCTGACCCGGAGTAGGTGCCCGGGGTAGGTGCCGGAGTTTTCATGAGCAACTGGTGCTCACGACTGCCGAAAACCAGGCATGGCCAGACCTCTCCGTTTCGTGCCCGCGAATGCACTCGTCGAGGTGACTACCGTTCCGCGGGGTAGGTGCGCGGGGTAGGTGCCAGAGTCTTCATGAGCAACTGGTGCTCACGATTGCCGAAAACCAGGCATGGCCAGACCTCTCCGTTTCGTGCCCGCGAATGCACTCGTCGAGGTGACTACCCGCACCATCCAGGGCAGGCTCCTTGTTGGCTGTCACGTAGTTTCGTGATCCACCGGCGGTTGCATCGCAGAGTGGTCCAGCGTTGGTTCTCCTGAGACGGGGGTAGAATTCGAGACGGCCTTGCGTGGAATTTTTGCGGGAAGGGCGGGTTGGGTGAAGCTGGGGCAGGTGATGGGCATGGTGCCCGTCCGCACGAAAACCCATAGGCAAGAAAAGAGGCCCGCCACGGTTGGCGCCGTGCGGGCCAGTGGCCGGTGCAACTGCGCCAGCAGACGGCGCTCACCAGCGAGGACTACGTTAGGCAAGAAGGCTGGCGACAGGCAAGCTTGGATCGCTGCCCGCTGCATCCACGTGGTGGCTGCGGTTTGGCCCGGCACGGGACGTACGCGCGTGTCGAGCCGCCCGGGACGCAGATCGCCCGCTGGTACTGTCCGACGGGACACACCACGTTCAGCCTGTTGCCGGACAGCCTGGCGAGTCGGCTCCCAGGAAGCCTCGACGAGGTCGAGCAGGTCGTGGCCATCGTTGAGGCGAAGGTAGCGGCAGGTGAGAGCATCGAGAAGGCAGCGGAAAAGATTCGGCCAGACATCGAGCTTCCTGGGGCCGTGCGCTGGGTGCGACGGCGGCTGGGGTATGTGCGGATGGCGCTGCTGGCGTTGGTGACGTTGCTACCGGGGCAGCTCGGGAATGTGCCACGACTGGGACGAGTGCGGGATGTTCTTGCGACGAAGTCCGCGCTGGTGCGGCTGCGCGAGATCGGGGCCGCGCATCTGGGGACGCTGGGGCCACCTTTCGGATTCGGGCCACGGCCCAAACGGCGGTGGGGAAAACGAAGGCGCAGCCAACAGGGAGCGGGCCCTGACCCGCCACGCACAAGCCGGTAGTGGTCAGGGGCGACCCCAAGCACGGGGTCCGAGGAGGAAAATCATGAAGACCGAAGCAACGACCGACCGACGTGACGATGTGGCGCTCTTCCGCTACGGACTGATTGCCGATCTGACCCACATGGAACCGGGCGAAGCGGGGACGTACGCCCGGCTCAAGGAGAAGGCGTCGAAAAGCTACGCGATCCCAGGCACGCGCCGCACCCGCGTGGCGGCCGAGACCATGCGGGGCTGGTTGCGCGAGTGGCGCAAAAGCGGTTTCGAGGCTCTGCGCCCGCAGCCGCGTGCGGATCAGGGGCAGGCACGTGCGATCCCGCAGGAGGTGTCCGACCTACTGTGCATGCTCAAGGAGGACAAGCCGGAATTGTCGGTGCGGATGGTGATCGATGCGGCGCGCACTTCGGGCAAGGTGCCAGCCGATCTGGAATTGGCGCCAGCGACGGTGCACCGGCTGCTGTCGCGGCAGGGACTGATGGCGAAGCGTCCCGAAGAGCCGACGAGCAAAGACCGACGGCACTTCGCCTTCGAGAAGGCAAACGAGCTGTGGATGAGCGACGTGATGCACGCGGTGCCGGTAACCGTCGAGGGGAAGCGGCGACACAAGACGTATTTGATCGCCTTCATCGACGATGCGACGAGGGTGGTGCCTTTCGCGGCCTTCGCTCTTGCGGAAAACACGGCGGCCTTTCTTCCCATCCTGGAGCAAGCCATCCGCCGGCGAGGATTGAGCAAGCGTCTGTACGTGGACAACGGCGCCGTGTACCGCTCGCACCACCTGGAACTGGTGTGCGCCAAGCTCGGCATCACGCTGATTCACAGCCGGCCGTACGTACCGCAGGGGCGCGGGAAAATTGAGCGATTCTTCAGGACAGTACGCATGCAATTTCTTCCGCTGCTCGGCGCCGAGGACACCGCAAGTCTGGCGGCGCTCAATCGTCGCCTGTGGGCTTGGGTCGAAGGTGAATATCACCACCGGCCGCACAAGGGGCTGGCTGGCGAGACGCCGCTCGATCGCTGGGCCCAGGTCTGCGACGAGGTCCGCCTGCCCGAGCCTGGACTCGATCTGGCCGCGCTCTTTCTTTTCGAGGAGAAACGCAAAGTCGCTCGCGACCGCACGGTGAGCCTGCGCGGCGCTGTCTACGAAGTCGATGCCATTCTTGTCGGGCAAACCGTCATGCTGCGCTTCGATCCCACGCGCCCCGAACGCAAGGTCGAGGTCTGGCACGTCGGACGCAAGGTCGGCATGGCCAAGCCGGTCGACGCCTACGCCAATTGCTTCGTCAAGCGCGACCACGCCACCAAGACGCTGCAGCCAGAGCGCGCGCCCGAGACGCCGCCCGCGGGCTTGCGCCTGCGCGACTTCGATGGTGATGAATCCAAGCAAGGAGGTCGCTGATGTACCGCAAGCATTTCGGCCTTACCCGCCATCCCTTCGGAAAAGAGATCGAGCCCGACGACCTTTTCGTATCGGCCGCCGGCAAAGAGCTGGAAGCCCGCCTCGGCCACCTCATCGAGATGCGTGGCATCGGGCTTGTCACCGGAGAGAGTGGCAGCGGCAAAACCTGCGCCTGTCGCAAGGTCGTGACGGCTCTGCACACCGGCCTATACCGTGTCGTCTACGTGTCCCTCTCCACCGGCAACGTGATGGATTTGTACAAGACCATCGCTTGGGAGATGGGCTTGCCCACCGAGCGCTGCCGGGCCGCGCTCTACCGCCAGATCAAAAACGAAGTCACCCGCCTGTGTGCCGAGGCTCGCTGCCGTCCCATCCTCATCGTCGACGAAGCCCACAATCTGCGCTCCGAGGTGCTCGAAGATCTGCGTCTGCTCACCAACTACCAGATGGACGCCGAGAACAGGCTCTGCCTGCTTCTCGTCGGCCAGGCCGAGCTGCGCCGGCGCCTGGGCATGGCGGCCTACGAGGCGCTCTCCCAGCGAATCGTCGTCCGCTACCACGTGGCTGGCCTCGGCCGCGACGAGATCGGACCGTACCTGGCGCATCTCCTGCGCCTGGCAGGCACCGAGTTGCCACTGCTGGAGCCCGCCGCCGTCGAAGCCGTGTTCCAGGCGACCCAGGGCCTGCCACGCAAGGTGAACTTGCTCGCCCACCATGCCCTCCTCGCCGCTGCCTTGGCCCGCGCCAAGGTCGTAACCGCCGAACACGTGCAGGCAGCGCTTGCAGAGGTGTCGTGATGACAGCGACCTGGCTCCCCGAGCACAACCAGCCGCTCCTGCGGCCCACCCCCAACGAGCTGGCCCTCGCGCCCGAACTCGGCGTCCTCGCCGCGCTCGACGCCACCCTGGCCACCGCCGCCTACCAGCTCATGGCCGAGCACCCAGACCTTGGCCTTGATTCCCTCGCACGCGGCGACCTTCCATCCCCCGAGGCGTGCAAGGCCAACCACCTGTGCGTCCACATCCACGCCATCCGCGCCGCCATCAAAGACTACCGCCAGCTTGCCCTTAATCCAGAACCAGCAGGCGACTACTTGAACTTCTGATCCGTAGTCATCGGTCCCATCACCCAAGCCCCGGCACCGATCCCCTCGGCGTCGGGGCTTTCGCTTTACGCCACCGTCCCGGCGCCAATCAACGTGTCTCCCAATCCGGGAAACCGCGTCTTGCCCATCACGAACATGCGTGAAAAGCAGGCGGTGGAACTACGTGAGAAACGACACTCCTCCTCAAACCCTCGCCCGAGCTGACCGAGATCATTCTTGGCGTCATCGGCAAAGCCCAAGGCCTCTACGGCATGGCCATCCATGCCTTCGTGCTCGTCTCGACCCATGCCCATTTTCTCCTGTCGCCGTCCAGCGCCGGCCAGCTCGCAAAGTTCATGCAGTTCGTGAACGCCAACATCGCCAAGGAGGCTGGGCGCCTCCACCTGTGGCGCGATCGCCTGTGGTCGCGCCGCTACCGTTCCATCGTCGTCGCCGACGAGAAGGCCGCCCATGCGCGCCTACGCTACATTTTGGCTCACGGGGCAAAAGAAGGTCTTGTGGGCAAGTCCGCCGAGTGGCCAGGCCCCAACTGCATCGCCGCCCTCACCACAGGCGAGTTGCTGCGCGGAACTTGGTTCGACCGCAGCGCCGAGTACATCGCTCGCCAGCGCGGCGAGTCCGTCCTGCCGTCGCAATTCGCCACCATTTTCGACGTGAAACTCACCCCTTTGCCGTGGCTGCTGCACCTCACGGAAGACCAGCGCCAGGCCGACTGCCGCCGCATCGTCAAAGAGATCCAGGCGGCGGCCGAGGCCGAAAACAAAGCCAAAGGTCGAAAGCCCATGGGCGTCACTGCCATCTTGGCCCAGGATCCGCACAGCCGTCCCGCCACCACCGATCGCAGCCCCGCGCCATTCGTCCACGCTTCGGACGAGAAGACGGAGCTCGAATTCCGCGCCCAGTATCGCGCCTTCGTCGACGCTTTCCGCGCCGGCGCCGAGCGCCTGCGCGACCGCGCACGAGAGCTGGCGGAGATGTTTCCCCTGTGGGCCTTTCCGCCAGCCCTGCCATTCAATGCCCCGGCCTGACCAGGATCGGCCACCACCGCGCTGACAAGCCCACCGACCAGCGGCCAAGGGAAAGCCATGCCCGGCGTTTGTCCCCGACGAAAGATTCCAGACTTCCTCGACCCCGATCTCCACCCTACCCGACCCAACGACGACGTTTCCCCCTCGGCATGGCCATCCTGGCTGCGTTCACGCTAGCCACCACCCCCTTCAACGGCGATCGCGGGGCATGTCCACCGACGTTCAAGGGAGACTCCAGGAAGACCTCCAAGAAAACTCAGGCACCACGCCCCGGGCCAGCCCTGCCATTCAATGCCCCGGCCTGACCAGGATCGGCCACCACCGCGCTGACAAGCCCACCGACCAGCGGCCAAGGGAAAGCCATGCCCGGCGTTTGTCCCCGACGAAAGATTCCAGACTTCCTCGACCCCGATCTCCACCCTACCCGACCCAACGACGACGTTTCCCCCTCGGCATGGCCATCCTGGCTGCGTTCACGCTAGCCACCACCCCCTTCAACGGCGATCGCGGGGCATGTCCACCGACGTTCAAGGGAGACTCCAGGAAGACCTCCAAGAAAACTCAGGCACCACGCCCCGCGGCACCACGCCCCGCGCACCACGCCCCGCCCGGCGGCACCACGGCACCACGCCCGCGCTCACGCCCTCGCCCACGCGACCCGCCGCACGCCAGCCGCGGCCCGACTTGCCTACTCCTGCAGCGTCCCGCGCTGCATGCGGCCCTCGCGCCACAGGGCCTCTTCCATGGCTGCGAGCAAGGGCCTGGTGCTCTGGGCGTCGCGGGCGCTGAGGGTGATGGCCTGTGGGGCGGCGGCGAGCCCGGCGCGCTCGTCGGGCGTCAGGCGATCAATCTTGTTGTACACCAGCAAACGGGGCGTGCTGGCCAGATCCAGGTCATTGAGAATGCGCTCAACGGCCACGATGTGCGCCTCGCGATCTGCATCTGCAGCGTCGACGACGTGCAGGAGCAAATCCGCGTCCTGCAATTCCTCGAGGGTGGCGCGAAAGGCCTGCGCCAAGTCCTTGGGCAGGTCGCGGATGAAGCCCACGGTATCGGCCAGGATCAGCTCGCGCTCGCGCGGGAAACGCAGCCGCCGCGTGGTGGGATCGAGGGTGGCGAAGAGCTTGTCCTCGACCAGCACCTCGCTGCCGGTCAAGGTGTTGAGTAAGGTGGACTTGCCCGCGTTGGTGTAGCCGACGATGCCCACGATGGGAACTTCGCGTCGAGTGCGCTCGGCGCGACGGCCGGCGCGCTGGCGGCGGGTCTGGTCGATTTCATGTTCCAGCCGATGCACGCGCTCGCGCGCGCGGCGGCGGCCGATTTCCAGCTTGGTCTCGCCCGGACCGCGGCCGCCGATGCCGCCGACCAGGCGGCTCATCATGGTGTTCTCTTCCTGCAAGCGCGGCAGCCGGTAGCGCAGTTGCGCCAGCTCGACCTGCAGCTTGGCGTCGCGGCTGCGCGCCCGCTGGGCAAAGATGTCGAGAATGAGAATCGTGCGGTCGATGACCTTGAGATCGGTGAAATCGGAAATGGCATGGGCCTGTCCCGGCGTCAGATCGAGGTCGAAGACGAGCAGGCCGGCATCGTACTGCATGGCCCGAACCAACACATCCTCCAGCTTGCCGCGACCGATAAGGTACTGGGGATCGGGCTCGGGCCGGCGCTGAATGGCCACATCCGCGACGACGATTCCCGCGGTCCGACACAGCTCGCGCAACTCGTGCACGCGGCTCTCGGTGCTACCCGAGGCGCGCGTGTGGCGCGACTCCATCATGACCAGCACCGCGCGCTCCGCACCCGAAGTCGCGCGGGTGGTGGGCAAGGCGCGGTCAAATTCTTCTTCCAGCGCGCCCACCAGTTCCTCGACATCGACCGAAGCGCGGTGAAAAGGCACAGGCGTGAGCACGGTCCAGGGCGACAGCTTCTCGCGTGGGGGCAGCAAGTGAGCCATGTGCAGATCGCCGGGCCGGCCATCCTGGGTCACACCCACAGCCGCCACCAGATCCAGGCGCAGCAGCGCCAGGTCGACCAGATCGTCGCGCGAGATGGCCTCGTTGCGCAGATGGGTGTGCACCAGGCGCAGCCCGCGGAAGCGTCCGTGGCCGGCGCGCACACGCCCCACCGCAGGCAGCATGATGCGCGAGGCATCGCCCACGACCACATGCTCGACGTCGCCCCGGCGTGTGATGAGCACGCCCACCTGGCGCGCCAGCTCGCGCGACAGCCCGCACATGTACGTGGCCAGCTCAGCTGACACCAGCTCATGCGGCGCCACCCGCCGCCGGTAGATGCGTTCCAGTCCTTTCAGCTCACTGGGCTTGAGCCCGCCCAGATTCCCGGTCACCTCGCGCATGAAAACACCGCGGGAAGAGTTGGCAAGCTGGTTTCACCACAGAGGACACAGAGGGCACAGAGAGCCCGGAAGCAAAAAGAGTTCGGATTCAAGATCCGCAACCCTGCCTTTCCGGGCTCTGTGAACTCTGTGCTCTTTGTGGTGAAAAGGCACTCCTCCCTCGCCACGCTACACCCACAGAGTTCAGCTACCCCTCGTCGGGCGAGCGCGTTGCGGGCGGCTGGGATGCGGCCGCCGGCGTGGCCGCGCCTCGATCGTCCAGCAGGGTCAGCGCCACCGCCAGGGCTCGCTTGGCCTTGTCCACGATCTTGTCGTCGTTGCGCAGTTTCTGATAAGCGCGCAGAATCTGGTCCTCGAAATCGGCCAGCTTGGTCTCCAGCTCGGCAATGCGATCGCGCGCCTGGGCCAGCTTGACCTCGCGGTCGCGCAGGTCCGCGCGGGCGGTGTCCAGTTCACCCTCGATGCGCAGCACGCGCCGGCTCAGCTCGCCCAGTTCCTGACTGCGTGCCGCCAGCTCGCCTTCGGCGCGCGCCGCCCGCGCCGAGGTCTGATCCAATTCCGAACGGTGGCGCTCGGCCATCTCGGTCTTCTCGTCGAGGTGCCGGCGATCCATCTCGGCGACCGCGTTGTGGTGCTCCTCGTCGCGCGCCTGCAGTTCGCCACGGCGGCGTTCGTCGGCCGCGGTCAGTTCGGCTGACTGGCGCGTGGCCGCTTCCTCGATGTCGCGCTGGCGCTTGGCCTCGGAGGCAGCCAGCTCGTCTTCGGAACGGCGGCGCAGGGCCTGGATCTCGTTCTTGTGGTCGCGCTCCTTGGCCTCCAACGCCGCTTCATGGGCCTGGCGCTCGGCCGCCAGCTGGGCAGACGACTCTTCCTTGAGCGCGGCGACGGCCTTCTCTTGTTCGCGCCGCAAGCGCGTCAGCTCGACGTCGTGGCGGTCTTCCAGGGCCGCGGTCTCGTCCGCCGCGCGTCGCTGCTGAGCCTCCACCTCGGTGGCATGGTCCATCTCCATGCGCGCCTTCTCGGTGCGAATCTGTTCCTCGCGGGCCGCCTCGGCGGCCTGGCGCTCGTTGGCCAGCTGCGCGAGTTCGGCCCGGTGGACCTGCTCCATGTCGGCGACGTGGTTTTCCAGATCCTGCCGGATCTTGTCGACCTCTGCACGCGACCGATCCTCGGCGGTGGCCAGGCGCTTGCGCAGGGATTCGATCTCGTCCTGGGTCTTGGCCAGCTCGATGTGGCTGTCGTCGAGCCGCACCTTGAGCGCGCGCTCGCGCTCGACCGCGCGATCCTTGTCCTGGCCCAGAGCGGTCACGCGCTCGCTGGCGTAGACCAGGCTCTTCTCCATGGCCAGCATCTTTTCCTCGAGGTCGCGGCGGGCGCGCTCGTGCTCGCGGATGCGGTCCTTGTGGTCGAGCATCTGGCGCTCTTTGGCGTCGAGCGCGTCGCGCAGGTCCAGCATGTCCTTCTCTTTGCGGTTGATGGTCTCGCGCAGACCGAGCAGGTCCCTTTCCTTGTGGAAAGGTTGCGCCTGCAACCGCCCGTTCAAATCCTCCACTTCACTCTGCAAACTACGCTTGTCGCTTTCCAGTTCGTGGATGCGCTCCTGCAGTTCGGCGAGCAGCCCTTCGGGGGCGCTGGCCGTGGCCAGGGTTTCCACCGATGTTGCGTTCACCGCGTCCGGCGAAGGCGGCGCCCCTGCCTCGTCGAGGGACTCGCGCAGCACGCCCGGTGGGATCTCGATCTGCGCCTCAGCCAGGACCGGGGGTGGCGCGTCCTGGGCCGGTTCCGACGGCGGCGCCATTCCCGGCATCGCGCTCCCCGTCTCTGCTTGGCCAGACGGCTGGTCTTCGGGGGACGGCGACAACAGATCAGCCATCAGGCCCGACGGTGCCACAGAGGTGGGCGCGTGTTCCCAGGGCTCGGCATTCTCTTCAGGAGAATCCAGGCTACCAGGCGCAGGTCCGCTCACCGTTGGCTGATCGTGGATCTCGAGGGCATCGAAAGCCGCCTGGGTTTCCTTGTCGAAGATCGCGTCCAGGCTGCGTCCAATCGCGGACGAGTCGCTGGCCTCTGCCTCCATCTCGAGAACGGCTCCGCCCACGGACTTGGCGGCCGAGGCCGGCGGCGGCGTGGGGACTTGCGCTTCGTCGACGATGTCGTCCGCCTCGATGGCAATTTCCGAAGACAGCAGGTCAGAGCTGAGGAATATCTCGTCAGCCGGGCTGGCGGCCGCTGCGCCCAAGCCGACCAGCTGGTCCACCTTGCGGCGAAGCTCCTCGGCGTCGAAAGGCTTGAAGATGTACTCGTCGGCACGCAGCTTGAACGTCTTGTGCTGCTCGAACTTGGCTGGCGCTTCTTCTGACGAGGTCAGGATGAGCGGAATGCCCTTCAAGTCCGCGCTGCGCTTGAGCTTGTTGCAGATGGCATAGCCCACCTTTTTGGGCTCAACCGAGACGATGATGAGCACAGGAGTGTGCTGGCGCGCCCATTCCACCGCCTCGTCGTCGTTGGTGATGTTCGTAATCTCGAAGCCGTAGGGCGCCAGGGTTGCGGTCAGCGCTTGCAGCGCATCCTGGTCATGCTCCACGCACATAAGCGTTCTCGTCGCCATTAGAGCTGACGTTACTACGGATGGGCCTGCAGTACCAAACTAGACCCGAATCGAACGTGCGCTGAGACGCGGCGTGCTATTGCCGTTGCAAATACACCGTCTCAACCCAATGGGCCAGCGCGTCCTCGTCGAGATCCGCGGTGAACACGTAGGTCAACCCGTCCGGTCCATGGTACGCGGCCGTCGAGACGCCGCGACTGCTGCCCACGTACACCTCTCGACCACCCAGGGTCCGGCGGCGCGGGCCAAAGGCCAGGTCATCATCCGCTGGGAACACCATCAGACCCAGGCGGTGGCCGGCCGGAGCCTGATAGACGACATAGGCTGCAAAGCGCTCGCGCACATTCACCAGCCGGCCGCCCTGGCAGCGCGCCCGATCAGCGCCAGCCGGCGCCGGCATGGTGAAGTCGAGCTTGCCGCGGAACCAGTCGGTGACCGCGGCGCAGCTCTGCGAAAGCACGTCGAGCGGCACGTCGCGGTGGAAGGTGGACAGAGCCTGCTCGAGCACAGGGGACGAGGGGCTGCGCCGTGGGCTCGCCACCAGCAACACGACCGCTGCGGCCGCCGCGATGGCCACGGTGAAGACGCGCGGGTAGGCCTGCCAGGGCCACTGACGTCGCACCGTGGGCTCAGCCTCGAGCGCGCCGTGAAGGCGCTGGCGCAATCCCTCTGGAACTTCCGGCCGCGGCAGATGCCCGCGCAGGGCCGCCTTGAAACGCGACTGCAAACGCGTCGCGTGCGCGCAGGCGTCACAACTCACCAGGTGGGCCTCGTAGGCCGTCCGATCAGACCCAGACAGTTCGCCGTCGACAAAAGCGAACATGATGGCGTCCGCTTCCGAGCAGTTCATCCCCATCACCCGCCCTCCTGCCTGGTCTTGCGAAAGCCATCCAGATCGACGACCTGGGCTGCGCGATCCGTTTCGCTGTGACCTTGCTGGGCGCGGATGATTCCCGACTCGACCGCGTAATCATGAAGCCGTTTCTGCAGCATCTTTCGCCCCCGATAGAGCCGGCTCATGACCGTGCCTGCTGGGCACTCCATGACATCGGCGATCTCCTTGTATGACAGGTCTTCCAGGTCGGCCAGGATGACCGGCAAACGGAACTCGGCCGGCAGGTCGGCCAGTGCCTGCTCCACGTCGCGCGAGAGCATGCGGCCAAAGAGCGCGCTTTCGGCGTCGCGCGGATTCTGACCCTGAAACTGACCGAGGTGCGCGTCACAGGATTCCGCCTCGCCCATGATTTCCTGTTCGCGCTCCCACGCCCGGTAGCGATTGCGGAAAGCATTGGTGAGGATGCGCAAAAGCCACGCCTTGCAGTTGGTGCCAGCCTCGAAGCTGTCCCAAAAACGGTAGGCCCGGAGCATGGTTTCCTGTACCAAGTCCTGGGCATCACTTTCGATCCTGGTCATGCGCAAAGCCACGCCATAAAGAAGGCGAAGATGCGGCATCACCTCGCGTTCAAAATCGGCCTTGGATGGGGCAGTGCGAAACAGCATGGTCTGTCTACGATCTCCAAACAGATCCTGGCATGGAATTATTTCCTGACAGTCGCAGATCTGCTCGTCGTGCTTACGAGGCGGCTCGTGAAGCACCGCGCTGGCACATTTTCCTCAGGGTAGGTCGGCGGGGCCGATCACGGTCACCAGAAAGCGCTGGCTTCCCACTGGAACCGCTGCGTCCGCCTGCCTGGACGACCCCGCAATGTCCAGATAGGTGACATAGGCCGCGTCGCTGCCCACCCACGCAGACACGGGGCCCTTTTTTCCGGACGCGCTGGGCAGGTAGAGCGCCCTTCCCCTAGGATCTGCGAAGACGTCGAATCGCACGACTTCAGGACCTTGCGGCCGCGCCAGCCCGAGGGTGAACTCGTATCCAGCTCGGCCAATCCATTCCAGCTTGGGCATGTTCGCATACCCACCATAGAGCGCAGACGCCATGACCCCGGCGGTGGTCACGTTGCTGGGGGT
>CAVWUP010000032.1:0-75026 GCA_963758155.1 uncultured delta proteobacterium | reverse complement strand
CAGCCGGATCGGATCATCCGCATTCTTGCAGACGTGTAGCTCTCGCCCGTCTTCGCCATTCGGTCGCGCACGAGCTTCTTGAAGTCACCATTCTTCGGCATCGCGGTCCTCCAGTCTGATCGTGGTGCCCTACCCCCAGCAGCAGGAACATCACGACGGACGAGGTCTCGACGATGCGATCCGGGAGTCTGCGTCCCTTTGTCCCCGTCGCACTCCGCTGGGTGAGCTTTCGGGGCTTCGGCGCTGGATCGGCGCCGATGGCGAAACTAGCGCAACCCTGAGGCAGGATCAACAGCCTTCGACACCGCTACGTGTGCGCCGCAAGAATTCGGTGCCAAGTCAAACCAGTAGGAAATTTCCTCGGGATTCGTCGGGTGATCCCTGCGTGATGGGGTTTGATTCGCAATGATCCGGGAAATGCTCAAAACCGCCCTGGCCGCACTGCGCTCAGCCTTCCGTTCGCGTGCCGCGCTCCTCGCGCTTGGGCGGGAATTCTGCTTCGGCTGCTTGTGGCGCTTGAAGGCCGTACGTGAGGTGCAGCTCGGGGCGCCCACTCCCGATCGCGTCGTGGCGATCAAAAACCACGTCCGGCGCGACACGCCGGAGGCCGCGAGACGGATCGGGCTACGGGGAAAGTAGGGTACCGACATTCACCTCAGCCGGTCGAGCGCCTTCACGATCCACACCATCCCCTCGGTGTCCAGCGCGCAGTACTTCTCCAGCGCCGCTCGCACCTTGCGGTGCTCGGCCGCCGATGCCTCTCCGAACGTGATCCGCAGAAACTCCTGGCTTGCCGTGGCTCCATCGGCGATCTCCATGTCAGCGTAACCCTTGCCTGTCAGCGCGGGCAGGACAGCTTTGAGGGAAGCGCTGCCACACTGGTCGGGGTGGTAGTAATGAAAGCTCCGGAACGGCTGCAGGAGGTCGACAACGCGGGACTCGGCCCTGGCCCACCATGAGGCGAAGGCTGGGTAGACTTCGCCGCATGCCCGCAGCGCGTTCTTTTCGAAGCTGGCGCTGTAGGCGATGATCGAGCCGCGCTGGCCGAGGTGGCGTTTGAGGAGCGCGAGGATCTCTGGCCGCGGGTCGGCGGTGCCCTCGGCCAGAAAGCCGTGGTGCACGGGTTTGCCGCCGGGACTGTTCACGATGTGCAGCGAGAACTGGAACGGCACCTGCTGGTAGGGACTGGTGATGTTCCACACCGGGATGGCCGGGTTGATGGTTTCGAAGTCGAGGAAGTGCAACGGGTACTCGAGGCCGTCGAGGAACTCCCGCAGGGCATCGCGGTCGACCTGCGCACGCCTGCTGCGGATGGCGCGGAGTTGGATTTGCTGCTTGGCATTGACAGGAATGTCGCGCGGAAGGTCTTGCACGCGCGTGATGCCATCATGAAACCAGTCGAATGCCTTCTGCCCCACATGGGTCAGCGTGAACACGCTGTGCTTGGGCACCGCCTTCCAGCACGTGGCGCGAAGAGGGCATTCGTATGGGTTCGAGCAGTGCAGACCGATTTCCATGTTGGGCGCCCGCTGCTGACCGATGATGCGCACCATCTTCTTCAACTCGCTGCCCACGTCGCCAACCACATCGTCGACATCGGCCGTGACGTCGGTCTTGGCGAAGAGCTTGGGTGGATCGATCTCGCCTCGTCGAACGTATTCGGAATTGAGGTGCATGACGAAACAGCGCCGGATATCGAGACCAGCGCCTTGGTAAACATGCCGTTGCAGCGCCAGGTCGCTGACATGCTCCTCCTTGGCCTTGGTCGTGCTCTTGACCTCGACGATGTCCCATTGGTTGCGGCCGACTGGCACCAACACGTCGGCACGGGCGTACGCGCAGCCGGCGATGAACCCCGCCTCGTAGCAGGGGCAGTCGCCTGGACACGGCCGCGCGGGACAATTCGTCGACGGCGTCCTTCTTGATCACGCCCGCGCCGATCTCTAGCCCTTTCGGAAACAGTTGTTTCGCAAGCTCCCCCACCTGCGCGCCCTGGTCGAAAATGGCCTGCGTTGCCGCGTCGGTGGGTGGGAAGATGTCTGGCTGGTTGAAGTAGTGCCAGAGTAGCCTCGGGCACTGCAAGCCCGCCATGTAGCGTGACTTGGAAATCACCGGCGACTTCATGCAATGCGAGTATCTGGGCGTTGACGGGCTTTTGTCCATGGGCATGCGGCCATGATGGGGTAGGGGACTGACACGAAATTCGTATGGTTCAAAACCGTGTCAGTCCGGTGCTGATCCTGATCGGATGCCTGTCGAGTCCTGCGAGCGCATCGCCCGCCGTCCGGTCCAGTTGACCTTCGACCGGTTCATCGTCGGTCCCGCCGAGACCGGGCGCAAGCTGCGCGAGTCGCGGGGCAGGCGTGCCCTGGAAATCGAAGCGGGCAAGGCAGGGCGGTGCTGCAAGTACAGTCTGCGGGGCAAACCGGCACCCGGGTGCGGGCCGCCCGACGGTGACGAGCATCGGGCACCACAAGAGACCAGCACGAGCATCTTCCATCGCTTCTGTCACGCTGTGGAACTTCGGCTGCGCCGTTGGCCGGACCGGCTGCGCCTGGAACTGCGCTCGGACCACGAGAGTCGTGTGGGCACGCGATTCGAGATCGACCTGCGAACCAGGCCATTTCTGTCGATGCGGGTGCGCAGGGGAGGCGCCTGGTCTTCACATTCTTGGGGTCTGGCAGCCGGGCTGACGAGGTCGCGGCACGACCCCTTTGTCGACGCATGTCGCTGGGCCTTTCGCGCGCTCGTCCCATTTAACCCACACCGACGGCGAGACATGCCTCGCGCGAGTTGCCCAGAAATGAAGACACTTGTGCGCCAGGTTCGCGCGACGATTCGCGAAGCTGCCTGCGCCGCCGCAGCCTTGCTCGATCAAGACGCACGCAAGATCGCGCTGCGTTTCCCGGCACACATGCGCATGTGGCTTTGTCGCCACCTGGCTGTGGACACCTCGGGTCGGCTGGCCCAGCTCGCGCAGGCGTGCCCGGGCGCGCTGATCTTCGCGTTTGCGCTGGCGAAACTCGGCCATCGGGCCGGTGTGGGGGCCGCAGGGGCGAAGCTCTTGCGCGATGCCATTGCTGGGCGGGGACTGGGCGAGATCCTTGACGACGCTGTCGCCGCGTGGGCCACAGGCGCTGAGCGCTTGGCCCAGAACCAACGCGCGCCGGGCGAAAGACATCTCATCTGGCAGCGGGTCGCGGACGCCAGAGGCGGCGAACGCCAGGCCCTGCTGCGCGCACAGCGGCTGCTGATCCGGCGGGCCGGCGCAGGCGTGCCCAGTCGCACGCTGTGGCTGCCGCCACCGCTGGCCTTTGCACCGGAGGACATCCCTGCTCGCAAGCTGGAGAATGCCCGATGGTTTCGCGTGATGAAGTGCTTTTCTGCGCTGCTGGCATCACATGACGGCCTGCAATTGGAATACGCCCGGAACGTGTGCCTGTTCCTGTCCCGTCACGCGCTATTGCTTCACGCACGCGAGGACCTCGGCTATTCCGACCATTCGCGGATCAATTCGCTGCTGGACTACTCCCGCGCAATCAACGACTGGCCCCGGCGTAACAGCTCAGCCACGCGCCTCTTTGAGGCGGCCGAAATCTGGCACCGCCAGATCGAGCAAGTTCAGCTCATGGCAGATGCCGGCAGGATGGTGGGCCAATCGCTGGTCGGCGCCGATGGCAAGACCCTGCCGCTCCCGGAACCGCCCTGTCCCGGCTGGCGTTCGGGCGACAATCGCATCGTCCCATTGCGCACCGCCGAGGAAGTCCTGGCCGAGGGCGCGCACATGCACAACTGTGTGGCCAGCTACATTCCGAAGGTTCTCGCCGGCTCCGCAGCCCTGTACCACGGCGACGTCGCCGGCAAGCCCCTGACCATCCAGATCGCGCCCGCAATCTCAGGCTACCGCGTGGTGGAAGCCAAGACCCTAGGCAACGCCGAACCGACTGCCGCACAGAAGCAGGTGTTGCGAGAGTTCATCGCCCACTTTCGCGGCGGCGTGATTGCGGGCGAGGCGACGTGCGACTGCAAGACTCATCCATCGCTGACGGAGGCAGACCGCGCTACGCCCCCATGATCGCGAAGGCTGTGTCCTGGCCAATTGTGGCGAAGAACATCGTGTTGGTGTCCGTGTTCGCAGCATTCAGGAGCGAGTTGCATGCTTCGGTCAGGTCGGCCAGCGTGAACGAACGGGTTCCGGTTGTGCGTACGAGCAGGTTGGACGACCAGGGTAGCCAGTTGCGGGCCTGAGCAATCGCTTGTGCGCTCGCGTCCAGGATTCCTGTCGCGCTGGCCGCATAGCTGAATTGCAAACGGCGCTCGGTTCCGACCATCAACGTCATGTCGTCGAAGTGGTATCCGATGACCCCGGGCACGAGCAGGCCCTCGGCGATCTGCTCGACGGCGCGAAGTGCCCAGAGCGCGAAGTCTCTGGCCGGTACGGCAACCCACGAGAACGCGCCATCGGGGTGTCTCGCACCCTCGGGCACGATGGCCAAACCTGGCACACCGGAGGCGAAGCGCACCTCGCGCGATGGGCTTCCCACGGACATGAGAAAGTCGGCCGGGTCGGTCGGTTTGTGCCAGGCTCCACACCAGCATGGCTGTCGCGACGGCGGAAAGCAGATGTGGGTCGAGGGTCGGTACTTCTCCGGAATCCACGTGCCGTCGAGTCCTGCGCCAGGCATGGCCACCACCATCAGGAGAGGCCCAGTCAATGGATCGAGCCGCGCAACCCCGCGCGGACACCACGGCTCGACCAGTGCCGCAAGTGCCTGACGTGGAAAACACAGCAGTCCAGTTGTCGTGACCGAGGCCGCTCCCAGTAACCAGCGTCGCGTGCAGAGAGCCATGGTCCCCATCCTGCACGGAGGGACTGACACGGATTGTCCGTCATCTCTCTTCCCTTGTTCGTTATCAGTTCGTCGGGTGTGTACCCTGAGGCCGGTCCACAGGGACCACGGCGCTGCCGGCGGCCGGGTTGCAGCAAGCTGGCCGCCAATGACGAGCCAGCGACGCCGACGTGTTGTAGGCCGCAGCGTATTCGCCTGGGTGGTGCTGCTTGAGCCAGGCCGCGCGGTAGGTGAGAAGGACACAGGCAATGGCGTGTGATCGATTGAAGGTCATGTGCGCCCCACGAGCCAGGCAGTTGAAGATATTGCGGGCCACGGTAATGGAGGCGCCGCGAGCTTCGGCTGCGTGCTCGAAGCGGCAGGCCTCCTCGCGGTCGATCGCGCTGTCTTGGAGGCGCAGGTTCTGCCGGAGGCGTTCGCCTTCTTGCATGGTGCATCCAGTTACCGCCGCTGCCACCGTCGCCACCTGCTCCTGGTACACGAGCACGCCGCGCGTTTCCTTGAGCAAGGACGTCAAGGGCTCGTCAGGGGCACCGCCGCGCAGCCAGTCCTTCATCACGCCAGCCTCGATTGTCAGAGGTCTGGCCAGCGCCAGCAGTGCTGCGACATCGTCGAGGGATCGCGGCTTGCCGTTCTCTAGCGCCTGACGAAACAGATCGTCGTCGACCTGGAATACGTCGATGGCGTCTCCGCCTGCCAGAAGGTCCATCGCTCCTGGATCGTCGAGCGGGATTTCGGCCGCGTTCAGGTCGCCCTGGTCCGGGTCGAGGCGGCGGGAGTTGGCAGCCGCCAGGCAGCATTCAATCGTGGTGATGGCCGGCATCCCGTGCAGGGTCAACGTCGCGAGACCCCGTTCGCGCGCCTGCCGCAGGGTTAGGTCAACGGCCCGCCGGCTCCCAGACACGCTTTCAAAGAAGGGTCTCACCAGCCATGCGGGCCGGGCCTGGTCCCTGTCGTTCATGGCTGGACGTACCGTCACGCCGCTGTACTCCAGCGCAGGGAAGGGCGCACCCATGGGCTGGGTGAGCCTGCCCAGCGCGAAGTGGATCATCTCGTCGAAGCGACTCAGGTTGAAATCCATCGCGATGGTCGGCGGAGCGTGGGTACCGTCGAAGAACCGTTCAAAGATCAACCCATGGGCCATGGGGTCTAGGTCGGTGATTCCGAGCGCCCAGGCCACCAGACTGCCCGCTATGCTGCCGATGCCGCAGCCCATGGCGACGCCTCTGTTGTGTGCAAATGCGGCGAGGGCGTGTGCAACCAGCAGGTGTCGCGCCCAGTCTGCTTGTTGGAGGGCGGTCAGCTCACAGTTGAGGCGGAAGATGTAGGCCTCGCTGTCGGCGGGCCGCCCTCGGCTTGGCCCCGTCCGCAAGTGCCGCTTCAGCCCCTGGTGCGCCAGCCGCACAAGGCGGGCATTCGATTCCTTGGCCCAGTTCGTCGCGTCCTGCGCGGGTGGGTTGGGATCGGCAATGATCTCGCAACTTGGAATGATGGGCACCCAGTCGGCTATGTCGTCTCGGGTCACGGTAGTGTTCTGCATCCACCCTTAATACAAGGGCGGTTCGAGTTTTCCGTGTCGGCCAGCCAACCGAGCGAAACTTCTGGTGCAGAACCCACTCGCAACGCCCGGGCTGAACGCTCGTGAGATCCCGGCCCGCGCGAAAGTGAGTCAGACCAGCGTGGTACGTATCCAGCACAAGATGAAGGAACAGCGAAAATGAGCATGCGGGTACGGATTCACCGGGGCAGTCACGAGATTGGCGGGAACTGCGTCGAGGTCGAGTCGGGTGGAGCGCGGATCGTGTTGGACCTGGGCCGCCCGCTCGATGCCGGGCCTGACGACGATGTGCCACTTCCACCCATATCGGGGCTGGATGGCAACGACCCGTCGTTGCTGGGCGTGTTGATCTCGCACCCGCACCAGGACCACTACGGGCTGGCCAGCGGGATTTCTGAGAAGGTTCCCATCTTCACGGGCGAGGCCGCCAGCAACATTCTCCGGCAAGCCGCGTTCTTTGGCATCGGCGGCCTGACCGCCACACCCACCGGCCTGTTACGCGATCGGGTGCTGTTCGAACTCGGCCCGTTCCGCATCACACCCTTCCTGGTCGACCACAGCGCGTTCGATTCCTACTCGCTGCTGATCGAGGCTGGTGGACGGCGTCTGTTCTACACGGGTGACTTCCGCGCCACCGGCGCCAAGGCGGCGCTGTTCCACCGTCTGCTGCGTGACCCGCCCGCGCCGGTCGACGTGCTGTTAATGGAGGGAACCCAGGTTCGCGCCGAGACCGCGCCCGACGGCGGCTGTCAGACCGAGGCCGATGTGGCAATGGCGATCGCCAACACCATCAACAGTGCGCCGGGCACGGTGCTGGTGGCCTACTCGGGCCAGAACATCGACCGGCTGGTGTCGGTCTTCAAGGCGGCCCGGAACGCGCGGCGGGAATTGGTGGTCGACCTGTACACGTCGCTAATCGCCCGCGCCACGGGCAATCCAAAGATCCCGCAGACGGGCTTCCAGGGACTGCGCGTGTTCGTGCCGCAGCGTCACCGCGAGCTCATCAAAGAGCGGGGCGCGTTTCATCTCGTCGACGAACTCCGGGGCTGCCGCATCTACGAGGAGGAGATTGCCGCCCGCGCCGACGAACTGGTCGTCACCTTTCGCAAGTCCATCGAGCCCATGCTTGCCGCTCATCCGTTGGCGCTGAAGGGTGCCGTGGCCATCTGGTCCCTCTGGCCCGGCTATCTGGACATGCCGTCCGGCGTCGGCACCCGCGCGTTCTGCCAGCGCCACGACATCCCCATCATCGTCCACCACACCTCCGGCCACGCGGGCATCGCCGACCTGCAACGCCTGGCCGAGGCGCTGAAACCTGGGAGGGTGGTGCCCATCCACACCGCCGCGCCCGAGAGATTCGCACAGCACTTCAAGAACGTGGCGCTATGTGACGATGGGGTGTGGTGGGAGGTCTGAGAGGCATGAAGAAAGTGAGCATCGTAGGCTACTCGGAGAGGGGCTTGGTGAACGAGGTCGTGCGGCACCTTGCCGACCAGCCAAACGATCTGAGGACCCTCGTTGAGGCGATAGAATGGCGGCCGAGCGATAGGCGCATCAGTGAACTCTCGACCCTGTGGGGCACCGCAGACAGGGGCGACCTCTTCGTCGAGCCCAGCTTTGCGCAGTTTGGTGCTCCCGACCTCGTGATGGCCATTGCTCCTGACGATGGCACGCAGCCCCTTCTCTTCTTCATCGAGGCCAAGGTCGTTTCATACGAGAAGAGCGCAAGAGCCAACCAGACCGGTATGGAAGATCCCCGATACAATAGTTCGATCAATGGTCAGTTATCGCTGCGTCATCGGCTTGCAACGGCCCTGGCGAGTTCTACGGGCAGTGACAACCTCACCGAGCCACAAGCCGTATGGGAACAGGCCCAAAGGCAGCTTTGCGATCCTCTGCAGAAACCGCGTTGCCTGAAGAAACAACGGAACATGAAGGGCTTGGTGGATAGGCTGCGCTTCGGGAATCTTGTCGACCAGAACGCCTTCCTCCAGCGGTGCTTCTTCGTGGCCCTCACCGACGATGACAAGGCGCCTGGATCACTGTGGGACGGCGACACGGCCCCATGCTACTTCGGGAACAGACTATGGACCGAACTGGCTCGACAGCACACCGGGTGGCTAGGCTGGAAGCGCGTGGGAAAGGCCTTGAACATGGGAGTCAGGCCGGAGTGGAAGGACTGCTTGAATCTCTGTGGTGCCGCCGAACCAGAGGGAGAAGCCGCCTTGGGCCTGGCTCGGCAGGTTGCGGGATATGTCGCCGGCTTGGCCCAACCCAAACGGCTGCGAATCAAGGAATGTTCGGAGAGCCTTAGCCTCTATGACGATGTGGCGGGCGCAGTTGTAGCGAAGGTGATCGTTGCGGACGGAGGAACGGTGTGGCTCGGATTGAGCATCGATCGTAAGGCAGATGCGTCATTCAATAAGGAGTGGGAGAGGGGCGGACGCAAGTTCCGGTGCAAAGCACTCGACGCAGATTTCGTGAGCGACGAGAATCTGCGGAAAGCCGTTCAGCGGTACTTCGGGTACTGAGTATCGCAGTCGGCTCAGGATCGTTCACTCACTTGCCCGCCACACCAACCATACTTTCGCGGGCTATCGTCGCGCTCAAGATGATGGTTGCGCCGGGGTGGGCTGCGTCCTTGATGGACGCGCACATATCGGTCAGGTCTTCCGGGGTTACGGTGGGTGCGCGGTCACGCGCACCAGCAGGCCTGACGTTCGTGCATCGAGGGGAGGGCGAGGGACAGGACGCTCAGTTCGCGGTCGATGACCGTGGCGGTCCGCTTCCGGGCGGCGTCGGGCCACAATCGTTGTCAGCGCCGTCGAAGTTCACCGGCACGGCTTCCATCATGCCGTTGGCCCAGTCGGTCTCTTGCCAGTTGTGGACCACGGCCTCGTCGTTACGACAGACCCGGCAGAATGCCTGGATGTCGTCTCGCTCGGTCTTCTCCACCCACATCAGGCCGGTGCAGGGCTTGCCGCCCGGCCGCTTCCTGCACTCCATCAGCGTCTCCCGGCATTCGAGCGGCTTGAGGGGTCCTCCGTACTCGATGAAGCGCGCGACGCGCAGCACTTGCCGTCGCAGGCGCAGGTTGTCTGTCGGCAGGTTTCCATTCGCGTCCAGCCAGTGCCAGGGATCGACGACAAGCATGACGGGTGTTTATCACGCTGGCGCAAGGTGTGCCGTCGCCGGTGATGCGCACCCGGCGCGACCGGCCCGCTTTTCGTGTCAGTGCCCCATGCCACGTTGGGCGGCATGTGCTGGTCCACGAAAGGAGCGCCTCGGCCATGACCCTCGGCGAACTCCGCAAACGGTTCTGGTGGCTTGGTCCAGGCCCGGCGGGCTCGTACATCGTGGCGTTGGAGGGCGACACGGTGACCATCAAGGTGATCCAGTGCTCGTGGAACCGCCGCACGCAGAAGTACGAGGAGGCAGTGGCGCGCGACTTTCACGCGCTCGGGTTCAAGGTGGTGTGGCAGCCGTTCCTGGCCGAGAAGCTGCGCGGCGAGCTCGATAAGGCCCGCGAGATCGCCGAGAAGGCCGGCGTCCTGTTCGACCAGGGGAAGTTCATCGAACAGCAGCGCGCGGCCGAGATTCGCCGGGAGACGAGCGGCTGGTGATGGGCACGGACCGTACGTCGAACGACGGTGCGTGACACCGCGCCTGCTTCTTGCTTGTGTCGAAGAATAACGGCTCGAAAACCGGTCGGCGGCGGCTCGGCGAGTTGTCGCGAGGTCGTGTCAGCGCGCGGCAGCGAGCCGCTTCTGGGATGTGCGAAAGCCGACGCCCCGATCGACTGACAGGGCGGCATTCCTGCTCCCCCTGGCCGCGGCATAAACGTCGGCCAGGGGCAAGGGGACGTCGAACACGCGCGGAACGCCCGTCAGGCGCTCAAATACCCGGCTCGCGTGATCGGGGCGCAGCGGGTGGATCTCGATGCGGCGGCATAGCCGGCCCGGTCGCAGGAGGGCGGGATCGATCTCGCAGTGCTTGGCATTCGTCGTTGCGACCACCCACAGGTTCAGGGCCTGGCCCAGAATCCCGTCGGTGGCATTCAGGATCTCGGCCATCGCGTTGGCGTTGTCAGCCTGTCGAGGCACCAGGCAAGAATCCGCGTCTTCGACCACAACTACGATTGGTGCGCCTTCTCGGCTGGATTTGCGCAACCCCAGGAGAACATCGACCACGTCGGGGCGACCCATCTGTCCGGCTAGCGTGGAAGGTACAATCAAGAAGACCGCGCGCTGAGCTGCTGTGGTCAGACCGCGAACCAGGTGCGTCTTCCCCGTGCCGGGCTGACCATCAAGCAGAACGAAGCGGCCACAGGGCGAACTGTTGGCAAGCTCCGAAACCACGTGGTCGAAATCGTCGAGGGTGGCGGACTCGTAGTTGCCCCGCTGTAACGGCTCGGTCAGTCGAACGGCAGGTGTGCTGGACAGTCCGCCTTTTCCATCACCCCGAAGGATGTGGACCCAGCTGTTCGTCCCGCGCTCGAGGGTGGGTCTCAGTTCGTCGGCCAGACGCTCGATTTCCTCTGGGTGGCTGGATGAGATGGTGACTTCGGCCTCCTCGCGACCTTGCGCGATGCGAACCAAGGTATCGTTCCAGGCAAATACGAAGGCAACATCTCGCAGCGGTGCATCGACGGGCTCGGTGGCGTCCCGGAAGATGAGGGTCCCACCGGCCTTCTCGGCCCGCTCGGCGACAGCGCGCAGGCTTGTCGAAGGCAGTCCCCTCAGAGTCGTCGTGTGGTAGGCACCGCAGCGCCGCAGCCGTTCGGTGCATGCGACAGCTTCCAGCTCCTGAGGTACAGACGACGTCCATTGCATGTCAACTTTCGGTTCCGGGAAGTTCTTCAGCCAGTCCATGCTCATACAGCGACGGTACAGCAGGGGGCTGACACGGATTGCGTCCGCGTGCCGCCGATGGCGAGGCCCGGTCCGGAAGTTTCGGGTCGAAGATGGCCGAGATCGAGCCGTCGCCGCCGGCATGATCGCGAAGCAGGGCGCCCTGCGTTGGCGAGCTATCGCCTCTCGCCGGCCAACAGGAGGGCTTTCGCGACCAGGGCGTCCGATAGAAAGAGACCCTCAGTGCGGGCGCGGTCGATCATCGGCGCGACAGCCGGGAGCAGGCCGGCCTTCTTCGCTTGAAGGAGAACGTGCAGCGTGCCGTGCGTCGCCAGGCCCAGGGCCGCGGCACATCGGCGGGCAGCGCGATCGTCAAGTACGGCGACATCCGCATGCTCCGATGCGGCGCAGGTCAGAACCTCGCTCTCGCCGCAGCCGAGATCCCAAGCGGCGACGATCGGATCGATCACATCTACCGTTCGGGTGAGGAACGAATGGAGACGATCGGCGTTGATTGGTCTTGGTCCCCGGGAAATCTCTGCCAGTACCCCACCGGGGACAATCAGCTTGTGGCCAAGGCGTACGAACAGATCGAGTTGGCCCAGCCTGTCGAAGACGATGAGCGGTGAGGCGTTGACTACCCAAACTTCAGCCACGCTTTGGCCCTGCCGCGAGATCCTCGTCGTCGACCTGGAAAGGCGAGACGCGGTAGCGCGAGAGCACGTCGAGAAACTCGGAGCGGCTGATGCCGAGGATCTCGGCACCCTTGCTCTGCGAGACCATGCCCATCTCGTACCATTTAGACACGGCGGCGCGTTTCAGTTCCTCGCCGAACTCTGACGGGTCGGTGCGCAGCACGGAAAGGGCACCGTCGGGGACCACGACGTTCACCGTGACGCTCATGACTGGAGTGTAGCACGAGCCCGACGTCCTCGAGTTGCAAGGCGCCCCAAGCACCTCACCGTCGAAGATCGTGGATTCCCGTCTTCACCACGGGCACCGGCACCTCGCTGCCATCAGAGCAGACGATAGCGGTGCAGCCAAGCCGCTCGGCCTGCGCGAGGGCGTCGCGCAAGGCGTGGATGTCGGCGTGGACGTCGGCGATGACAGCGAGGCGCATGGTTACACGATGGCTGAGCTGCACAGTGTACGTGGCCGACTGACACGCCGAAACCATGTCAGTCCCCCGCGCGACCCTGGGCGCATGGCTGACACATTCCCCGGTTCTGACTTTGCCCGCGTCCCTCCGCACAACCTGGACGCGGAGCGGTCCGCGCTTGGTGGCGTGCTGGTCAAGCCCGTCATGTTCGACGAGCTGGCCACCACGTTGGGTACTGACGACTTCTTCCTGCCCGCCCACCGCGAGATCTTCGACGCGATGATGGAGATCTCGCGTCGGCAGCAGCCCATCGACGTGGTGTCGCTGGGCGACGAGCTCAAAAGCCGAGGCAGTCTGGCGCGACTGGAAGGCGGCGCCGCATACCTCATCGAGATCGCCAACGCCGTGCCCACGGCCGAGAACATCGGGCACTACGTGCGCCTGGTGAAGGAGAAGGCCATCGTGCGCCGGATGATCGCCGCGTGCGCCGAGATCCAGTCGTGCGGCTACGGCGAATTCGGCGAGTTCGGGCAGTTCCTGGACCAGTCGGAGACGCTGTTCTTCAAGGTGGCGCAGCAGGGCCGTCGCGACAGCTACCGGCGCGTGGGCGACATGATGCCTGGCCTGGTCGAGAGTCTGGAGGCCCGCTCCACAAATCGGCGCCAGATCACCGGCGTGTACCTGATTCTCTTCTTTCACCACGAGGAGATGTTCGACGACAACCCCGAATTGAAAGGTCGCGTCGAATTGATCATCGGCAAGAACCGCCACGGCCCCACCGCCGACGTGCCGCTCACGTTCCTGAACCAGTACACGAGGTTTGAAAACTGGGCGGAGGAGGGGTGAGGCGAGGTGATGGTGGAGGAGCCCGGGCTTGTGCGCCGCCGGAACTACTCGTGCCGCAACTCGGTCAACCGTTTGAAGAGTTCCTGGATGAACGAGATGAGTTTCGGGGCGCCGGTTGCCACGATACGGGCGAGGTCATCGCCGCCTACACTAGGCTGAGGCTTGCTAGCGTCGCGGACAGGGAACTCACGAATCTTGCTGTCGTACCAGTCCAGGAGATTGGAATCGCCGATCTTCGCGAGATCCTTGCGGGCTACAAATGTGAAGGTGGTACGCCTTAGTCGGAGCGCCTTCACAACCGGGTCGGTCTTGAGATCCAGGCAGAGATCCCCGGCTCCCGTGCGCCAAGTCCCCTCAAGTGCGAGGCGCTGATTCAGTATCTCGTGCAGGCGACGAAGGTTCTCATCAGCATTCTTCCCCCATTTGGGCAGATCGATGCGGTCGGGGTTGCTCCCTGCTGCCGTGCTTGCTTCGACCTCTGTGGCACGGGCGCTCACCATGGTGCCGCCGCATCGTGGGGTGACCTCAAGAATTGAAACGAGCCATTCAGCGTCCTTGAGGGCCCCGACCAGGCTCCGAACCTGCTCCCGCATCTCAGGATCTGTCGCCAACGACCGCGCGTCGGCTTCGAGGGCACCGGCGATCAACGTGGCCGCAGTCACGAGTCTCCGCTGCGCGCGGTCAGTGGGTGCGATCTCGCAGACATCAATGGCGATCTTCATGCCGTTCAGCCAAGCCACAGCCGTACGAAGTTCTGCAGGAATGCTTTCCGCACAGAGAAGCAGCCTGACCCGCCCCGCCCGCTTGGCTGCAAGCGCCAGGCTGATGATTTCTTCTTCTGTGCGCGGCCAGTCCTCGATGCGTCGCTGACATTCTGCGTAGGTCCTGCGCAACTCCTCTGAGGCAAGTCGCTTGCGCAACTCTTCCTCGAAAGTCGCATCGGGCTCCGTCAGCAAGCTAGCGCAGTACTCGAGTACCTGGCCAAGGGCCGAGCGCCGCCTTTTGAGGTCCTGGTTGCACTGAAGCTTGTCCTCCACGACAACCAGGCTTGGTTTGCCATCCGGGTCAACGAAGAGGAAGAGCGCATCGATTTGGAGGTATTGCGCTGCAATTCCATTTCCCGCGAGCGGGAAAACAGCACGTTCGTCATCCCCGGTGAGGAGACGGGACATCACTTCGGGGTGCTGAAGCAGAAATCGGTCGAGGTCAGCCTCGTCTAGCCACCGTCCCGCCTCGACAATCGACTCACTCGCTCGGTCGTAAATGATCATGAACTTCTCCGCCGTGATGTTGGCTTTCCATGACGCGCGTCCTGCTCACCCATGCCCCTCCTTGACCCGCTCCGCGATCCCGCACACCCACTTCCGCAAGCCCACTGGCGCGACGACCTCCACGCCCTCGCCTTGGCGTAGCAGCCACGCGGCCAGGTAGCCGGTGGCGTGGTCTTTGAATCGCACTTCAACGGCGCCGTCGCGCAGGCGCTTCTGCTGCTTGAACCAGGGGCGCAGGCGCGCGGCTGCGGGCTCGCGCAGACGTAGCACGATCTGGGTGGGCTTCGCGTCGGTGATGAACATCCGGTCGCCCATGTAGTCGCGCAGGTTGAAGTCGGCCGGGACCGTGAAGGTCTCGTCGAGGACGGTGGCGCCCAGGATGCGCTCGGCGCGGAATATGAGGATGCGGCCCTCTTTGTCGCTCAGGCTCTTGGCCAGCACGTACCAGATGCCTCGGTGATTGAGTAGGCCGTAGGGGTGGACGCGGATCTTCCTACGCTTCTGCGCGGCCAGCGAGGCGTAGTCGAGTTCGACGGCGCGGCGATCGCTGCATGCACGCGACAGACGGGCCAGGGTGTCCCGGTGCTCGGCGCCGGCGGTCTGCACAACGATGTGTGCGCTACAGTCGGCTTCGCTGCGCGAGTTGCAGTCGAGCACCTGGCGCAGTTTCTTGCTGGCGCCGGCGATGGCCTCGTCGTAGGGGGCAATGCCAGTCTTCTTCACGGCGGCTGCGCCGACCAGCAGAGCCAACGCCTCTTGCAGGGTCAGTCGCGGCGGCTTCTTCAGGCGGCACACCGTGTCGGCACCGATGCGCGCGTTCGCGCCGCTGCCCTCAATCCACAATGTCAGGTACTGGCCGGGATCGCCGTCAGGCACGCCCACCTGACTCAGGCGGTGGACGTCGTTGCGAAGTTCCTCGGGCGAGGTGCCGATGGCGGCTGCCGCCTCGGACACCAGCGCACCCGCGTACCCCTTCTTCGCCAGGTACGGCACCATGAACAGGGCGCGCCGCAGCCGTTGCTCCAGCTTCTTCATGGTGCGCCCCCTTCGGCCCGGCACGCAGTGGCGACGGCGCCCGCGATCTGTCGCACTCGCGCGCGCAACTCGGGCGGCGCGACGACCTTCATGTTGCCGGCGGCATCTAGCACGCGGGTCACGATGTAGCCCGGATTGCCCGAGCGGAAGCACACGCGCACCCAGCCGGCCTGGCCTGCCTCAGCCTCGGGAACCGGCTGCACCGAAGCGTCGGCGCCGAAATTATCCTCGGCCATCCATGCGCGCTCGGGGCCGACATCCAGCACGACGTCCAGGGTTGCGCTGCCTTCGCCGGCCTGGAACACCCATGGCGAGCGGCTTGCGTACGCGGCAAGGTCGAAGCCGGCCGGTAGTTCGAAATCGTGCGTGCCGGGCTTCGGCGCGACTTTCAGTTTCACGATGCGGTCCACCCGGAACGTGCGCTGCGCGTTTCTCAGGTGGCACAGGCCGACCAGTTGCCAGTCGCCCGCCGAATAGATGAGACCGTAGGGATCGACCTTGCGTTCGCTCGGCTTGTCGGCGTTGCCAGCGGCATACGTGATGGTGACTTGCTTGCGGCCGTCGACGGCGCCGGAAAGCTTGGCCAGCGTGCGCCGCATGCGCGCGCCTTTCTTGCGCGAGGGCAGGGAGATGCCGACCTGCGCGGGCGCGTACGCGCGGTTGAGCCGTGGCGCATAGAACGACAGCTTGCGAAGCGCGTCCTCGGCCAATTCGCGATACGGCAGGCCCTCGGCCGCGCGCAGGGACTCGGCCGCCAGGATCAGGGCGACGCGCTCGTCGTCGTCCAGTTCGATGGGCGGCAACTCGTAGCCCTTTTGGCTGATCCGATAGCTGTCCCCTTTGTCGTTCGGCTCCTCGATGATCACCCCGAGCGTGCGCAGGTCGTCCTTGTCGCGCTCGAACTTCCGTTCGCCAGCCTCAGGTTGCTTGGTCTGGTAGGCCCTGATGCGCTCGAAGATCTCGGCGCGCGACATGGGGACGCCCGCGTCCAGCAGCAAGAGCAGCAACTGCAAGATCCGCTCGTCAGCCACATCGGCGCGCGATGTAGCCGGCCTGCCTGCGGCAGCCCTCGATGCCTTCCCCTTCTGCGCTTTCGAGTTTGGCACAATCATTACGGTAGGCGTTGTCGGGTGGCGGGTCAATCGCGGGCGTCGTCGCGCATCTGGCGCGCGGTCTCCTCGGTGCGCTGGCGTTCGATGAACGCAGTTTCGTCGAACGGCTGGCCAGCTTCAGCCGCCTGCCTGCGGGCCTTGCCGATCGTCTCCTCAAACGCCCGGCACCAGCACCGGTGCCAGACGACCTTCAATCCCAGTTCCCCGAAGTCGCGTGCCACCGCAGCCTCGTACTTCTGCGTGCGGCAGCTCCACGTGCGCTGGATGACTTTGATGGTCGCCGTGTCCCCGTCGAGCGCCAAGATGTGCGAGTTCTTCCTGCCGGACCCCAGCCACCAAAATCGTGTGCGCAGTTTGGCGAGTGTGGGAGGGGGCAAGGGATTGCGAGGAGCGTAGCCGGTGAGACTGACGTGGTTTCTGGCGAGGGCTGCGCGATCTGGTTGTGAAGCTCGGCGTGGCGGGATCTGGCCAGGTGAGCCGCCATCGAGCTGCGCACCGCTACTTCCTCTGATAGTCTCTCTCGGGAGGAGGAAGATGATGGGATCTGCCCTGGTTCAGGAGAACTGCGCAGCACTTTGGTGCGAGGGAAGCACGATCACGGTGCGGCAGATCCTCGATCGGCTCCGTCTTGGGATTCCCCACTTTCAGCGCGGCCTCGTATGGGGCAGTGGGGCGATGTCTGCGTTGATGGAGTCGCTGTTCTACAACACGCCCTGCGGCAGCTTCGTGTTCTGGAAGCCCACCGATCCAGCCGAGCACGGCGTGCCGTTGGACGAGGGCGTCGACCAAGAGAACAACGGTGTGGAATATCTCGTCGTCGACGGTCAGCAACGCATCCGCAGCATCAGAGCAGTCTACAACGACGCAGAGCTCGATTCCGATGACGAGGCAGAAGATGACACCAGCGAGAGAACGGACGCCGAAGAACCACGGCGCCGCGTCTGGTGCATCAATCTGGCGAGGGAACCGAGGTTCCAGTCCCTCTTGCAGAACAAGGATAGCAGGCGGGAATACGCGCTGTTCGTAAACGCGGTAGACCCGACGAAGGCGTACAGGAAATCGTCCTATCGGTTCAATCTCCTCCCGCTGAAGAGGCTGAAAGAGTGGCCCACGTGGAATGATGTGCCGAAGGAGTACCGAGATTTGGTCCAGCTGTCAGGAGACGGCACGGGAACATCCAAGGACGCCTGCTCCAAGGCGTACCATGGACTGCAAACGAATCTTGAGGAGATGAAAGATCGGAAGTTCTTCGTGGCTCTCACGAACGGCCAGCCGGCCGCGATGATTGACGTCTACAACCGTATCAACGCCGGCGGCAAGAGAGTCGAGATCGAGGAGCGCGCCTACGCGAAGTTGGTCTCTTTCTACCCGGAATCGTGGATCGAGGTGACGGATCTGTTCAAGGCCGTGCATGCGCCGCGAGAAGCCAAGGGCGGCGATGGGACATCCGAGGATCTTCAGCGGGATCGGGCCTTGGAACGAAAACGGGAGCGCCAGTTTGGTTTCAAGCTGTTCATCCGCATCTTTCTTCAGGTGTGCCACTACCATTTCGACTACTCGCTCGGGAAGAACGCATTCTCCTTCGATATCGCGCGCAAGGAGGGCCTGCTCAAGAGGCTTGGGAAGATCGAGCAGAAGACGTTCCAGTGGCTGTGGGCGGAGACGAAGGACGTGGTCACTTCTGTCAGGAACATCCTGCTTGAGCCGCTGAAGTGCGACGACTTGCGCTTTCTTCCGGAGATCCGTGGTCTCGAGCCCGTATTCCAATTGCTCATCCAGTTTCGACGCCTGCGCGACCCTCCGTACAAGACTTTGCTCGCAGCGTTGTCTCTTCGGCTGCTGCTGGCCGACCAGACGGGCCGGTCCGTTTCAGAAATGGTGGACCGAATGCGCAAGCCGAAGCTGTATGCCTTCGACGTCATCCCGGGGTTCCTCGCGGACGCAGACCGCGAGCTGGAGGACGCTCTAGCCCCTGCGCTTGATGAGGCGAATTCGATCCAGGACCGCTACGTCCTACTGCTGTACTGGCTCGAGCGTATGCGCGGTGCGCGGGACTTCAAATACGACGAGCAGATGGGACCGAAGCTGGCTCATCGGAAGGGGCAGGAACTGCCGGTCGGTCGAAACGGTGGTGGGGACGAGATCGCCGAGAAGCAGCACATGGTGCCGTTTTCCATACTCAAGGAGGAACTGGACGAAACCGCCCGTCGTTCGGAAAGCCACTACTTCAACAACATCGGCAACCTGACCTACATCTCCCGAAGGCTCAACCACTTTGACGGAGGCCTCGGCGACCGCATGGTGGATCTTGCTCTTGAGTCGAAGGGGCTGGGAGAAAACTTGCAGGCCCACTTCTTCGAGGATCCGGTGCGCGGCGAGGACTGCGGGTTCGACGCCTATCAGGAGATCCTTTCTGCTACGTACAGAAAGTCCCCGTCTGCGATGGGCGAGGCAGGCCTCAAGTCGAAGTTCGAATTGATGTGCAGGTTGCGCCGGGCTCAGATTTTCCGCGGGTTCAAGGAGTGGATCGCGGAACTTGACCGGGAGGCGTGCAAGCAAATGGGCGTCGCGTCGCTGCGGACAGTGGACGCTCGGAAGGAACCGCATCGCATAGAACCCGAGGATCCGAGGTGCAGCGAACCGAAGCTTGCCGTGCTCGTGCGGAGACTTCAGCTGCCGAACGATGTCGCGGACGTGCTGATGAGCGTGGCCGGTATTGCAAAGGAAGAGGGCGCCGTGAAGAGGCGCGATCATTCTGACGGTGGCTCGACGAAGATCCGTCTTACCAAGAGAAAGATCCTCTGGTTGGAGGCCACCAAGACCTCGGTGGTGCTGGTAGGCGCAGGGCGGCTCGCACAAGAGCACCGGCAAGAGGTGCGGGAGAAATTGGGGCTGACCGACCTCCCAGAATCGGACGTCGTGCTGCACGGGCATGGAGCGGCCGATTCCCGGGCGATGGAGAGGCTGGAGGAACTGGCGCGTTGGGCCGGACAGCACGAGGATGCAATCCACGAAGGGCTCGCCGTCAGGAATGGGGAGAAGAAGCCGCGTTCAGATCGGCCGACGAGAACGGAGGACGAATTCTTCGCGGAGAAGTGGAAGGACTATGGTGCCGCTGCCATAGATGCCTGCCGCCAGGTGCTGCGCGTAATTGAGGTAGCAGGAATCCCTGGCATCCGGCGACATCACGATCCCTCCGGAAGACCCACGATTCGACTGGACGGTACAATCATCGGGAATGTCATGCCACTGCGAGTGCGTGGGGGTGACGCTGCCTTTGTCGACTCCGTCTACACGAAGGTATGGGAGTCCACCGAAGAGGGTCGCGTTGCGCGGGATTCATTGCGGAGGACGCTGCGCGGAATCCCAGGGGCAACGGAGTTCGGTGAGGGGAAGCAGGGGAAGCGCCTCAGCATTCCCGTGACATCGCTCTTGGAGCATCAGAAGGTTCTTGTCGAGGCGCTTTGTGCGCTTGCAAGATCGCTGGGCGTTCACTGAACACACCGTTCGCGGACCGGGCTTTGTGGGGCCTCTATCGCACCACACGCGCCGCCAGCCCATCGATCATCGCCACCCTGGTTCGCAGCACCAGGATACGTGCAGGGCGCCGTCCTTGGCATCCGGCGTCGAATCATGGCAGTGATGTTATCGGCGCCTAGCCAGCCAGAAGAGGTGCGCTGTGGGTGGCCCCTTCACAATTCTTGTCTCGGCCAACATACCCGGCAATAGTGCCACCAGGCTGGTCCCTTCCGGGCGTTGAGGCAGGTCCGAATGTGTCATGGCGGATTGGGGTGCGCGGCTGGTAGGGCAACGAGGTCTTCATTCCGCCCTCCCCTCCCATCATGATCGTGCCAAACTCAGGGGCGTTCCCACGGGATTGATTTCCGTGGATGCCATCCCGCCACAAATCTTCGGTTTCTCATGCCTGTCGCCCCGGGCAGGGGTCGATCCCTTGGCCACTGGATCGGCTTTCCGGTGGAGGATCCACGGGGCGCAACTCACGCGCCTGCTCCGGGCGTCGGCGACCAGGACTTACCCATCGCTCGCTGTGCCATCGGCATGATAGACGACTTCCATGCTCGTCGTTGATCCCTGGCACTGGCTGAACGCGAATGGGGACATTCCCACAGACAACCTCCGCCTGCGGCGGCAGATGCTCCGAATCGCGCGTTTCATCGAGTACGGGGGACCGCTCAAGAAACTGGAGTGCCGGGAGACGCTAATGGAGTGCCGGAAGCGACCCGGCGGCAAACCCTGCACGGGCCTGATGTGGGTGGCGAAGAGTGAGCGGGACGAGATCCAGGCGTTCTGCCGGGTGTGCGGCAACGACGAGGCCGCGGTTCACAACTGGCATGAAACCGAGTGGGCCAACGGTATGATGGAAGCGGTGCCCATCGATTTCGACGCTCCTGACAATGAGCGCGATCCGGCGCCGCCTGGCAGCGGATCGCCCCAATCCTCGACCGCGAACTAACGGCGACCGGCGCCACGCTGCCGGACCGCAAGGCACGCAACCTCTCCAACACTCGCGTCCACATCTCCGCGAAACCACGGATGAGATCGGATGAGTCTTGTCACCGGCCACGAGGGGGGGGGCCAGGGAAACCAGGGCGGCCGAAGAAAATACGGAGCGAAACTCCGTACCAGAGCGATTGCCAACTCACTCTGTTTTTGGACATTTACCTTGGCGGCAATTCGAAAGGAATCACCGCCATGAAAACCGATCAGACCATCACCGACTTGCAAAGACTCCCCGCCAACGACACCTCACGCCTCGAGAACATCCGCAACAACCTCGCTGTCAAGTTTGCCCACGCCAGCGCTATTGACGAGCAGCCCGACACTGACCCGATCCCCGTGGCATTGTCAAACCCGTGGAACGGCACCCCTTTCGTGATCAATGTGGCATCGCAAAACTTGGCGGCGCTGCTGAATGAGGCCGGCCAACAGACCAAGGCCGCCGGTCTCTGCGATGTCAAAGTGCGGCTCCAGGACAGCAATGCTACCGGCAACGAGCTGACGGTTCAGCACTCCGGCATCATCGTCGACATCGACCGGTCCTACCCAGACCTGTTGCAAGTCTTTGAAGCTGCCGGTCTGCCGCAGCCCAATGTCATCTACCAGACCACACACGGGCATCGTGCAGTCTTTGTCTTCGAGAAGCCGATCAACAGCCAAGTTTTCGAGATGGTCGGAAAGAAGTTCGTGGTGAACATCAAGGGCTCCGATTCGGCCTCGTGGCTGTCCACCCAGGACCAGCACCTCCCGACATGCATCGAGACCGTGCGTGGGCAGGGGGTTGTCGTGGACTTCCCGGCCATCCAGGTGCACTCGAATCGGCTCAAAACAGAGGAATTTCTCTCAGAACTGACTCCCGCCTTCAGGAAGACGATTGCACCAAGCGGCCCTCTTTCATCGGCAGATCGAAAGGTTGTCGAAGACCACCTGGCAAGCCTGGGCATTGCGGCTCCGGGCGAACCGGGACAGTTGACGTACCCGCGCTGCCCGGAGGGGCCACACAGCAACTGTTCGTGCACAATCACCAGGAAGGTGGGCGGAGCAATTTCTGCCACTTGCATTGGTGCACATGACCGCGGCAGCAAGACACGGACCGAGGTTGAGATGTACGAACTGTTCACGGCCAAGACCATGCCCGATCTACGATTCGATCCGGTAGCCGATCTCCCCGTGACCTGGGCGACCATCGAGTATCTGGGCCAGCAATTCCACCAGGTGTTCGCCGGGGAGCCGCAGGCCGACGTCTTGGTTGACGCAGCCATCGAGCTCTGGCAGCACGCCCGGGCCTCCTACGAGGTCGAGGGATGGATGCAGGCGGCAGCGGCCACGGGGGCGCCAGTGCGCACACCACCAACCGTGACTGACTTCCTGGCCGTCTACCGTACGCGCCTGGACGGAATTGATGGTGCCGGCGCGTTTTGTCTCATGTACGACAAGCAGACCAGGAGTTTGCGTCTGGTCACCACCGAGGGAACCATCGCCTTGCGAGTGAGGGGCGCGTCTCTTTCCCCGAATGCCCACTATCACGAACTCACCTCGAGCGCAGCCTACACCCTCGTCGGCATCACCGCTCCGGTCGAAAGCCTCCATCCCCACGTTTTCTCCCTGTTCAACAAGGCGTTGGCTGGTCACGCGGGGTGGGCGTGATCCGATTTGGTGGACAGGTTGTTTACGCTGCCGCCGACCATCGACGAACAGACATCTCATACTCCATCGGACTCGTGTAGCCCAGCACCGAGTGGCTTCGCTTCGAATTGTAGAAGCAGGCGATGTACTCGACGATCGCAGCCCTGGCCCGCGCCTTGGTTGGCCAACACTCACGTTCGATCAACTCGCCCTTCAGGGTCGCGAAGAAGCTTTCGGCTACGGCGTTGTCCCAGCAATCGCCCTTGCGGCTCATGCTGCAGACGATGCCGTGGCGATCAAGCTCGGCACGGTATTCGAGGCTGGCGTATTGGCTGCCGCGGTCTGAGTGATGGATCAGGCCGGGCCCCGGATTTCGCAGGTCGATCGCCATCTTCAAGGCGTCGAGTGCCAGTTCCGTCCTCATGTGATCGGCCACGGCCCATCCGACGACTCGTCGTGAGTACAGATCCAGCACCACCGCTGCGTACAGCCAGCCTTCCCATGTGCGCACGTAGGTGATGTCTCCCACCCAGACCTCGTTAGGCCTGTCGACTGCGAAGTTCCTGGCCAGGATGTTCTCGGCAACCGGCAAGCCGTGCGAAGAGTCGGTCGTGCGCTTGAAACGACGAGGCGCCTTGCCGGTCAGCCCCTTCTCGCGCATGAGTCGCGCCACGCGTTTCTTGCTGACCGCTTCTCCGTCTGCCTGCAACTCGTCGTAAATGCGCGGGCTGCCGTACACGCCGCGATTCTCGCTATGCACGGCCGCTATGCGCACGCCGAGCACCCGGTCCCGTCGCGCGTGTTCGCTTTCGGGACGAGCCCGCCATGCGTAGAAACCGCTGCACGAAACCTCCAGACGTTTGCACATCCATCGAACTGGAAAGGCCTTCTCCTCGAGCATGAAGCCGAATCTCATTTCTTTTGGCTCGCGAAGAAGGCCGCTGCTTTTTTTAGGAACTCACGCTCCATCCGCAGCTCGCGGTTCTCCCGCCGCAGCTGGGTCAGCTCTTGCTTCTCTGCCGTGGTGAGAGCCCCTGCGGGGCCTTGGCCTGCGTCGATCTCGTGTTGCTTGGCCCAAAGGTACAGGGATGACTCGGATAGTCCAAGATCCTTGGCCACTGCCGCTACGCCCTTTCCCGTGTCCTTCGCCAGCTTGACGGCCTCAGCCTTGAACTCGCGGCTGAACGTCCTCCGTTTCGCTGCCGACTTGGACTCTCGGGTGAACTTCCTTCGCTTCTTTGCCATGTGGACTCCTATGCGCATGAACGCATGTCAGGTGTCCACCAAATCGGATCAGCTCCAGGGTGCCTGTGCGAGCTGGGAATTCCCATTATCGAGCGCTACGAGCATCCTGTCGCTTTTGTCAACGAAGGCTGGACGGTGGACGCCGAGACCAAGGTCGTGGCCGCCGTCCAAACGGCCAAGACAAGGGGCGGAGATCCAAGGTTCGATGTCGTCGGCTACTTCATGGGGCTTTTCAGAGCCGGACGCCTTCCCTTCGCAAGCGAGCCCGACGTACGTTGCTACCTGATGTCACTGGCGGCCCCATTCCTGCGTCACATTGCCCCTGGCCTTCTTGGTGTTTTTTGGTTTATCGGACCAACCGGCTCAGGCAAGGATTTCATCATCGAAATGGCTGCCGAAATTTGGCGTGCAGCAGGTAGTGGACGAGTCAGTACGAAATTCGATCTGAATTGTCACGACGATCTGGAACTCAAGCGTAGCTTTTCACAAGCAACCAATGCGCTGTTTTGCCGCGCGAAGGAGGCGGGCAAGCGACCCGAGCTTGTCAATAACGTGATTCGCCTTGCGGCAACCGATGTCATCAGTGCACGAGGCATGAGGCAAGACGAGATTCTGATGGAAAATCGTTTTGTCTACATGGCCGACTCACTGGAAGACCTGCCAAATCGCAAAGAGGTCGCCCGGCGCACAGTAGTTGTCAATGTCGAGCGCATCAACAGTGCCACAGTCAGCCTGGGGGCCATGCGTGCCGAGGTGTTGGCAAACGCCCCTAACATCGTCGCCAGTCTGAAATGCTTGGTCGAAACGCATCCCCCAGAATGGTACCTACAGCGCCAGAATGTCGGGCTTCGGCCAGTGGGCCAGGCAGCGCTTGCGGAGTTGTTCAGCGTCGATCTCCCAGAGGTGGAGGGAAGAAACCTCGACGACCTGATGGACGCCATAGTCCACTACGTCGAGGAGTCCGGACGCTCGAAGGAGGAAGGTGAAGCGCAGCGAAGCAAGGCCCGGCCCAAGGATGGCAGGGAGATGCAAAGGCTCAATTCCTACAGACTTTCGCATTTCATGGACATCATGCGGAGGGTGGACGGCTATGGTCAGCTCTTCCACGATTTTCCGACCGTGCGCTCGATTCACCTCGCCCTGCAGCGCGAACTTGACTATGCAGACGTGGTGCGGGGTCGCCTCCCCTACTTGCGCATCGAGCACTGCGGTCGTGCCTTGGCTTTCAAGCTCGTGCGCGATGGTCAGTCGTTCGTTCTCGAGTCGGAGGCGGAGTTCTGCAAGGCCATGGGGATCGTTCCCATCGGCCCCGTTACCGCCGAAAATAGCAGCCCGTTTGGGCCACGCCCGATCGGGCCTCCAAGGCTGGTCGTTCCGCGTGTGAAGCAAAATGCCGTCAAATGATCCCGCCCGCGACAGCGCCGTAACCCGTACACCGGGATCAAGGGCTTGTTTGAAACCGCAGCGTACCTACGGTTCATGGCGCGGGCCGGAGCCATAAACAACTCTTTCCGCATCGTGCCAGCCCGCGCCTGTCTACCTGGGCGCCAGGACCCAACGGTAGTTGCCTGGCAGGCCGGCTCAGCCCTCGGCCACGGTTTCGCATCTGCCGGCCGAGCTTGGCTGCCCGCAGTCACACCCAGGCAGGCTGTGTCGGCGCGGCTACCCACCGCGCATCTTCACGGGGTAATCGGCGCCTGGACCGAAAAGGTGCGTGGCTTGAGATGGCGGCGGAGCGATGGAATTCGGTTGACGCAGGCCGCGGCCGTTCAGACATGGTGATGGGCGGGCCGGGCGTTTCTCGAACGCGGGGCCGCAAGGCTACCGCCGCCGCATCCGGGTCTTCGCGCGCACCAGGTCCCAGAAGGAAGAACCCAGCGCCTGTGCGGCTCTATCGAGGGTCTTTACCGTGGGGTTCACCGTTCCCTGCTCCAGGCGCTGCCAGCGCTTGTAGTCGATTCCCGCAGCGTGGGCAGCCTCCTCTTGCGTAAATCCCCGCGATTCCCGCGCGGCGCGCACGCGCCCGCCGATCTCCCGAAGAAGGGCACTCAGAGCTGAGGAATTGCTCACGCCCCCGAGCGTGCGGCGTTATCCGGACGCTGGACACCGCACTATAATACGGTGTACACTGCCGGCGTACCCTTCGAGCAAGAAAGGAATGGGGTTTGACGATGATAAAACGGCTACTGGGTTCGCTCGTGTTGCTCTGCTGCGTGGGCTGTGCGAGCCAAAGTTCGATTTTGGTGAGTGGGTCGATTCCTGGGCAACGTGTGGTCAAGACCCAGCGGATGATTCTTTGGGGCTTGATCGAGTCCGACAAGACATGGGATCCCAGAACTCAATGCCAAAACGGTATCTCCAAAGTCGACGTGACGGAGTTCTTCACCCTTTTTGGCATCTACGGAACCTACGAGCTGACTGCTTGGTGCGCGGCAGGCTCGCAGGTGCAAGGATCAAATACCGGGAGCGTCATCATCGTCAGGTAGATAAAGACCCGCCACCGTGAAGCGGACATCACTGGTCGCAGGCAAGGCGGAGATGATCATGCTTTTGCTCGGCGCTTGAGCCGCGTCGAGCGCGGCCGCCGCAGAGTGGCGACGCCAATGAGACGATGCCGCGTGCGCGGCGTCCCCTCGTCTGGCCGTTTTGACAGTATCTGAGGTCGGGAATTGCGACCTCAAAGCCCAATCGGCGGGCAGATCATCGAAAGCAGGGCCGATCCGGCGAAGTTCCGAAAACGCGCTCGCCGTCGAGGGCACGGTAGACCTTGAACCGCATCGAGGGCAGTTCCAGGACGCCGAATGTGGCCGGCCGGAACTCGTCGGGCACGATGAGTGGGCCGGCCTGTCTATAGATGTAGGCTTTCCCGCAGCAGGCTCCGGGGTTCAGTATTTTTCTGGGAGGGACATCCACCACCAGCTCGAACTCCACGTGCGTGTGGCCGACGATCAATATCTGGGCGTGGGCCTGCTCCAGCAGCCGGTGCCGCAGTTCCGGGCCGGTGGTTTCCTTCACCACGCCCTCCACGTCGCTGCCCGGTCTGGCGTGCCACATCGCCACGCGGACGCCCTCCAGCTCGCCTTCCCAATGGCCAGGCAGCGTGGCCAGCCAGGCAAGGGCCTCGCGCGAAAGGTCGATGCCGCCACCGACATAGTCGGCGATATTGCAGGGCTCGAAAAAACTGCGCACGTCCTTCCGCCGACGGCGGCGCTCAAGCGCCCAGCGTTCGTGGTTGCCTTTGATGCAGATCACGTTCTTCTCGGACTTGAGGCGCTGGATCACCTCTTCCCCGAATGGCTCCATCTCGATAAGATCTCCGGTGCAGAGAATTGGATTGCAACCCATCTGATGGAGACGGGCCAGGGCGGCGTCGAGGGCGAAGATGTCGCCGTGGATGTCCGTCAGCACGCCAACGAGCCTAGACAAGCCGTATCCCCTCGGGGGCGACCGCGTAGTGAGGGGTGCCGAAGGCTCCCTTCCATTCCCGGTATGTTGCCTCGTCGGCCAGGTACAGGACGATTTCCTTGCAATCGTCGCCCAGGGCCTTGTGTATCGCCCCGGTCAAATCGGCGATCTCTCCCGCCCAGTCCTCCGGCATCTTCTTCACGATCACCAGGATGTAGATCTCATCCCGGACGGTGGCGTCGCCCCGTGCATAGGCATCGAAGACATATGCCTTCGCCTTGCGCTCACCCAGGGCCTTCGTGACCGCGTCCCGGATCTGGGCCAGGGTCAGGACGCCCCTGCCCAGTCGCGACCACCGCGCCGTCGCCGCGCGACGTGCAATGCGCGAACGCTGCTCGGCGCCGATTGAGGGTACTTGTGGCCTGCTCACGGCTTGCCCTCCTCTGTGGTGTTGCGCCCTCCCCAGAGCCAGCCAGCGAAGAACACGGCTGCAGCGGCGTCGCCGGCAGCCGGGCAGTCCGCCGCATATCCGGCAAAGTGGAGTGCAAAACCGGCCAGGGCGACCCTGGCCAGGAACCCCAGATCTAGCTCCGCCGCGAGCTTGTCTTCCGTCGTCTCGTCTTGGTCTTCCATGATGCCACCAGGCGGTCACACACGGCCGCCTTCCTATTCTCGCCTGATTTCTTGAGGTGCTCGGACAGAGCTTCGAGCGCCTCGACCAGGTCATCCTTGGCCTCCTCGGCCGTCGGGCCGACGCCGTATACGCCCCGGACCGATGGAGCCTTGGCCGACCAGATCTCATCCTCCAGCCAGAACACGAAGTGGTACCTGTGGCTGTACGGGGTCTGTGGCTTGTCCCCGCGTGGGCCGAGCCCGAGCCTCTCACGCATCTCCTCGCTTGAGATCGCGTGGGCACGCCCAGCCTCAAGATCGGCGATCTGACGCTCGGCAATCCTCACGTCCCTGGCGTCGGCCCGAGCCTCCGCCGCCTCGCGCTCGGCCTTGGTCCATGTCTCGCGCAACCACTTCTCCAGCCTTGGGCTCTCAAGGACGAAGTCCCAGATCTGTCTCGGGGTCATCGTCGGGCTGCCGCGAAGGCCAATCATCTTCTTAAAGCGGACGAGAGCCTTCCAGTCGACAGCCGGGTGCCGCAGCCTGACCCTGGTGGGCTGGCGGGACGCAGCCTCCCCAATTTGTTGTATGTGGCGCATGGCCGCGTCCTGGTGTGGGCGGCTCGCCGAGAATTTCGCGAAACTCACGCCCTCCAGGCACTGTGGGAGGCGCTTGCAGGCTATCAGGATATCGTTGAACCAAGCACTGGCTGGCTTGGGCGTCAGGACCAAGTCGCCGAGCCAGGGCTTGTGGGGCTTCTTCGCGACCGACTTCTTGCTCTTCACCGCAGTTTCCTCTCCAGCCCGGGGGCCTCCTCGCTGGCGAACCTCCACAGGTCACCGACGGGCATGACCATGACGGCCTTTGTTTCCTTGAGTTGATCCAGCCGCTCCCAGTCGATGCCCGGGAGCCTGGCCCTCGATGCCGGGGGCTGACCGGCCGCCGCGTGGCCGAGGTACACCAGTTCCATCCTGACGGCGTCCTGGATCGTCTCGTTCGCGGAGAACGCTGCCAGGTCCAGGCCCTCCAACCGCTCTGCGATACTCCTGCAAGTCTCCGCAATCTCAAAAATCTGCACGCACGGCCCGCACAGCACCGTGACCCAACGTCCCCGCCTCGCGATTGTCCCGGGCTCGCCGCAGACCAGGCATGTCCGCTCGGACTCCTCTTCCGCCTGGTCGATCGCGGCGTCCATCTCGGCGTCAAGGCTCAGATCTCGCGGCACGCTTTCCTCCCTCTCGAAGTACACGGTGAGCCGGCCCCATTTTTCCTTGAGCTGATCGATGTGGTTTGACTGATCGACAGCCAGCTTCGCGGACAGCCGATCAACGATGCCGAACCAGCCGTCGCCGACGTCGAAACCATCCCGCGCGAAGGGCCTGGCCGCGTTCGAGGGCGTGGCCCACGCCTGCCGGTAGAGGGCGGGGAAGCGTTCGAGGAGGGACAGGACGTGGGCAGCCGTCATGTCGAGTCGGCTCCTGTCGCCCGAGGCGGCGAGAAGCGTAGCCCGCTCGAAGACGGTCTTGGACCGGAGGGCGACAAGCTCGTCGTAGCTTGAGCCGGCGCCCTTCATCGCAACTTCCTTTCCAGCACGGGGGCCTCCTCGCTCGCGAACCTCCACAGCTCGTCCACCGGCATGCCCTTGACGGCTGTAACGTCCTTGAAATGTTCCAATCTGTCCCACCCGATGCCCGGGAGCCTCTCCCGCGACTTCGAGGGCTGGCCGGCCGCCGCATGGCCGATATCCACCAGGGCGAGCCTGACGGCGTCCTGGATCATCTCGTTCGCGGAGAACGCTGCCAAGTCCAGGCCCTCCACCAGCTTCCCGATGCGACCGCAAGCGGCTGAGATCTCGTCGATCTGATCGCACGTCCCGCACCGGACACTCCACCAACGGTGCCGCTCCTCGTGCGTGCCGGGCTCGCCGCAGACTTCGCATGTTCGCTCGGACTCGTCGGCCGCCTCGCGGATCGCGGCTTCGATCTCGGCGTCGAGGCGCGGGTCTCGCGGCGCGCTCTCATCCCTCTCGAAGTACACCTTCAGGCGGCCGTATTTTTCTTTGACCTGGACGACGTGGAGGGCCGGGTCTTTGGCCAGCCTCGCCGAGATGCGGTCGACGATGCGGAACCACCCGTCGCCGATCTCGAATCCGCCTGCGGCGAATCGGCTCGCCGGGCTCGTCGGCGCAGTCCATGCCTCGCGATAGAGGCCAGGGTACTTTTCGAGGAGCGCGAGCGCGTGCTCCGGCGACAGGTCGAGCCGGCTCCGCCCGCCCGGGGCGGCGGGCAGCCCCGCGAGGAGCCTCTTCATCCACGGTCTCAGGCTCTTCCTCCGCGCCTCTTCCGCCGTGCAGACATCGCACTTGACCGACCAGCGCCCCTCGCGCTGTGCGTGCTTGCCAGGCTTTCCGCACCGCTCACACGTGATCTGAGATTCCGCCACCGCCTCCGCCAGGGCGATGTCCGTGCCCTCCTCGATCTCACTGGGGGGCAAGGGGCTCATCTCGAAGGAGATCCTCAGCAGGCCGAACTTTTCCTTGAGCTGGCCGACGACGAGGTTCGGATCGGCGGACAGCCTCGCGGACAACCGACCGACGATCTCGAACCAGCCGTCGCCGCATGCGAAGCCCTCCCGGGCGAAGGGCGGCGAAGACGGAACGGGCGAGGCGTCGGCCAGGCGGTAGAGACTCGGATGCTGCTCAATGAGCTGCTTCGAGTGCTCGACGCTCATCTCGCGATAGCCACGGGGAGAGATGCCTGAACCGAAGAGGCCCTGGGCGAGGCACTCGCGCAAGGTGGGCGGCGTGGGGATCTCGAGCTTGAGGGCGTTCGGGTTTGAGAAACCTGCGGTCCTCAGCTTCTTCCTTTTCGGGGCTTGCTTGATTTTCGTGACCATTGTTTTTCACCGGAGGCGATAGATGGTCAGCAGCGCGGCCCACCCGTAATCTAGGAGGCCGGGCGGCCGTTCGTACTCGTGGCCAAACCGGATGGCCATGTCGAGCAGGTACCGCGCCCAGAAATATGCCTCGACGATGGGGCGGGTGTGCAGCGTCCAATCGCCATTGTGAGACAGCTCCCACTTCTTCCCGGTGCCAGCGGCGATGATCTCCTCGATGTAGTCGTCGAGCCTGCCCGGCACGGGCGCCAGGGCGCGGAGGCGGGTCACGATCTCGGTCGTGTGGTGCTGCGCCCAATAGACCTTGTTCGACAGGTGCAGGAGCCGGTAGGGAACGTCCTCGTCGGCTCGCGCCCGGCAGTCGCCGCGCAGCCTCTCCAGCTCGGGGAGGGCGGCCTTGAGATTCGCGAGCAGGAGAGCTTCCCCGGGGCGCGAGTCATCGGGACTCCCCTCGGCGGGGCTCACGGTCTCGTCCTCAAGCCTGTAGCGCGGACGGGGCTTGCCGTCCCGCTTCTGCTCGACGATCTTGGCCAGGAAATCGACGACCGGCATCGTCGAGAACTCATGCATGGGGTCGTCCTCGATGGGCAGATCGAACTTATCGACAGGGCGAGGGTTGTAGGGCACGCGCTCGCGCCGCTCGACCGCTGGCGCCGTGGCCACGATCATCAACGGCCGATACACGGCGCCGTCGATCCAGGGTAGATAGACGTCGTTGAACCATGCGCCGAAGTCCTCTGGCGCCTCGACGAAATACAGCGCGTGGTTTGAGTACACTTCCCCGTTGTCGAAAATGTAGATCATCGTTTCCTCGTCATCGTCATCAATGCCGCCCGGACATTAGTGCTCTGATCGGCGAATGTCCTGTCAGGCAGCTCCTCCCAGGTCGTGGCCAGCGGACGCAGCTCCGCCTGCTGGCGGGGGCCAGATTCAGTCCAGGGGAAGAAGATGTTTTTGAGCGGGATGGTAACGGTGGGGCTCGGCATGTTCTTGACCTCCACCGATAGCTTACCAAGCGGATATAAACTTTGATATAGTTATATCCACATCACCGGAAACCTTGCTGTTTTCAGGAGGTTGGATAGTGTTGAGAGCGAAGCGAACGAAGCAAATGCCCCGGAAGCCCCTCTACCACGACAAGATCTTGCTGTGCCTGCCGCCAGCGCTGCTCAAGGCGCTCAAGCGGGCCGCGACCGAGAAGCGGCAGACCTACTCAGCCCTGGCCGAGGAGTGGCTGGAGAAGGGCCGGGCTGACTACGACGCCAAGAAAGCGACCGAAAAGTGAGCACGCCCAGCCTCGTCCCGCTGGAACGGGTGGAGCGGACGATCCTCGTCCTGCGCGGACACAGGGTGATCCTCGATTCCGACCTGGCCGCCTTGTACGGCGTGCCCGTCAAGCGATTGAACGAGCAGGTGAAACGGAATGCCGACCGATTTCCCCCTGACTTCGCCTTCGTCTTGACCAAGGAAGAGGGCGCCGCTCTAAGGTCGCAAATTGCGACCTTAAAGCCCGGTCGAGGCGAGCACCGGAAGTACCTGCCAACCGCCTTCACCGAGCACGGCGCCGTCATGGCCGCTTCCGTGCTGAACTCGGCCAAGGCCGTGCAGATGAGCGTCGAGGTGGTCCGCGCCTTCGTCCGGCTCCGGGGATTCCTGGCCTCCCATCGCCAGCTCGCGACCAAACTGGAAGAGCTGGAGAAGCAGATCGCGTCCCACGACAAGAACATAGTGACCTTGTTCGACGCCGTCCGCAGCCTGATGGCCACGCCGGAGAAACCCAAGCGGCAGATCGGTTTCCAGACCAAGGGCCGGGGGACGGGCTTGCCGCCCAACCGCTCGACACCGTAGGCTTCTGGCAGGCATTGTCAGCGAGGCGCTCTTGGATTCCGCAGGCGACCAGTCATCAGCATTTCCCGGAACATTGTCGAGGGCGTGGCCAGGGATCTCGTCTCCGCGCAGATGCGCGCACCCAAAGACAAGTGCATCACCCAAGCCTTGCCCAACACTTGCCCGAGACTTGCCCAATAACACAAGTTGCCGGAATCATTGGCTGCCCCGTTGCCCGACGACTTCTCCTGATATGGCGCAAACCCCAAGTTGAATCCCGTTGCTGAAGAAGGCCAAAAGTCGTCGGGCAGTGGGGCACGCCTGCAACTTCCTAGAATGATTCAATAGTTTGCCCAACTTTGGAGTTGGGCGAGCCCTGGGCAACTCGGGCCAAAGGCTGGGCGAGTCTGAGGCGCGCGGCATTGGGAAAGGACCCAGTCCTCGACTCAGGTTGGGGACTCCCGTCAGGTCATCCAGGCTGGCGGTAGCGAGGATGGCTCCCTCGGTCAACCCGATTTCCCATTGAACTTCGCAAAGTTGGAGCCGCGAGTGTTGCTACAATCCACGGTCAGTTCGCCCGCCGTATAGTTGGCCTCCGTCTCCCTCACACCATTGTCGAGGCAAGCGCTCGGCGAGACTGCGATGGGATACACTGCGTTCCGTGGACGAGACGCGCCTTTCAGAGCACGGTGCTTCAAGTCTGGCTGGCTTGGCAGCGGTGCCGACCTGGGCGGTGCCTGCCCTTGTCCTGCTCACCATCGCGCCGGTCTCAACGGGCTGCCGGCGAAAAGCAGGGGATCTGGAAAGGCGCACGACCGATGGGACCGAGTCAGGCGAGTTGGCCGCGTGGGCGACGCGGGGACTGCCCCACCTCAAGCGGCTGTGGAAATTGCCCGGCGTGTGGACGAGCCAATCGGTGCTCGACGTCGAACCCCAGGGCCCTACCCTTCTGGCGATGGGCAAGGGCGCGGGAAGGATGCCGGACCTGCTGGCAGTCGACATCGAGTCAGGCGTCCCTCGCTGGCGAACACCCCTTGTGCACCAGGAAGGACTCGCGCTTTCGATCGCGGGATCGCGGGCAATTGTGCACGACTCGCTATACAACCTCGCGGCCTTCGACTTGAACAGCGGACGGTCGCTGTGGAGCACGAAGCTCGATTGTCAGATCGAGGCTGGCGAGATCGGTGCCGTCGGGGACAACTATGCGGTTGCCGGCTGCGCGCACGGAGCGTCGGCAGAAGCCGTAGCCGTCGACATGCGCACCGGCGCCTTGCTTTGGCGGCGACCAACCCCTCAGTACGGATCGACGGTGTACCTGGATGACCAGCGAGCTTGGCTCCACACCTTCGAGGTGGATGCGGCACTGGAAGCCCGCACGCGGAAGGCCGACCTCCCCTACCTTCCTTCGTTCATCTCCCGCCCGGTGTTGCGCGCGCTAGAGGTCAGGACCGGCAAGAGCCTGGTTGACGAGATCGCCATTCGCGGAAGAAAGCAGGTGTTCCCAGAACGTGTCAGCAGGGCATTCTTGCTGTCCTCGCCATCGCGCAAGCGCGTGCTGCCTTTGGCGTTGGCGGACGGCAAGTACTGGTCTTGGGAACCCGAGACACCTACGTGCACAGTCGCCCATTTTGGATCGGGCTGCATGGGCAATCGCCAGCATGAGGTCCATCTGGTCGAACGCGCCGGCCGGTTGCTGCAAATCAGGTGTCGCGAGATTGCCGAGATCGACGACGCGACGAGCGCACAAACTGCCTCGTGGCCTCTTCCCGAGATGCCAGAGTTTCCGGAACCATCGGTACTTGCCCTCGATTTCGTGCGCAATCATCTGGTCGTCGTCCTCGGTAGCCACGACGAAATGCAGCCAGGGCGCGTCGTGATCTTCAACAACCAGAAGAGTCCGACCGTCGCCGTGGCTCCAGGGGCAGATCCTGACCTGGTAGCCTTGGCCGAAGGCATTCTGGTGGTGCGCCGAGGCCACACCGCCACGATCTCAGCTCGAATGGACCCTGGCGCAGATGCGACCCAGTTGGAAGGCTACTCGGTCAGCGAGCTGGTCGGGGAGGACAAGGCTGGACTTTCGTCCGACCTCGGGCGAGTACGTGCGGCGATCAAGGGCCGTGGGTCCAGGCATGCCGAGCGATGTTCATTGTGGAGGACATCGTTCGACGCGACGGCGGCGACCAATCTCGCGGCGATACCGGACTGGGAACGGCACCTCGCGGTGTTGCTAGGGGATCGGGACGAGCAGGTGCAGACTGCGGCTATAGCGGCGGCGGTGCATTTGAGGTCAGCGGTTGTGGCCAAGGTTCTCATGCGATCCGTAGACCCGCGCCCACGATCACAGTGGGAACCCACCCACGGGATCGGCGGCTACCGAGAGGCGGACTGGTGGACGAGAATTCAGGAGCGACGGGAATGGTTGAGGGAGCTGTCAGCCATGGCCCTCATTGAAATGAAGTTCGAGGAGGCCATTCCTCAGCTGGGAAGGCTGCTGCTGGAAGATCCCATACCGGGCTACGTCCACCAAACAGAATGCACACCCCTGGCTGTGGCGATCTGCGGCTTCCTGAGGGATTCGGCGTCGCCGAAGGCCCAGGCGGCTCTTGCAGCCTACGACCAACGGATCGGAAGCCCGGGTGCCTGGCGCGTCCTATGTGATCCCGCTCCCGCCTCCGGGTGGGTCCGCTGACCACGAGATTTGGCCGATAGAACGAGAGAGGCACCGACTAGCGGGCGCGGAAACAGCGGCCGGACGCGGTCCAAGATCCGTGTCAGTGCCCAGAAGATGCTCTTGGCCATGCGGAAACGCGGCAATCGCGGAGATCCGATTGACAGCGCGGAGTGTCGGGTCGACGATCTGGCAGCAATTCTCCGCCAACCCACAACGGCGCTGCTCCAGCGGCGAAGCTGAACAATGACTCTTCAACCACCGTTTTTGAGCGAATTTGACCAGGAGGCACAGGCCGACAGCGGCGTGGATGCGCTGGGCTTGCAGGCGATGTACGAGCGGTTGGCCGACCGGATCTTGCCGGCACTGACGGTTCGTATGTCGCGACCGAGGTTCGTAACGGCCATGGCATTGGGCGCGGTAGTCTGTGCCGGCCGAGACGACGACGAGGTCGCCAAGGATGGAGTCAGCGCACCGTGGATGGTCTTCGAGTGGCACGTGGCGGAGTCGCTTGTCCGCTGTCGGGAAAAGCTGCGCGACGATCACAGGATCCCGGGAATGCTCAAGATCGACACGGCGCTGCGGCAGAAACGGCCAATCAGCGCCGCCTCGTACCTGAAGACGGCCGCCATCTTCGGTTTTACGGGCATCTACAGACGGCTTGCCATCGCGCTCGGGATCCTGACCGACGATCTCGGGCTGGACGACTCGGGGTACGAATTGGTGGCCGCCTGGGAACGCGACAAGGGCATGGCTGGCTTCCAGGCTGGACGAGATGGCGAGGGGGCGGTCCTACGGGACAGACTGAAGGTGGCCGTCGAGAAGGGAATGCAGGTCGGGCGCACAGTGCCCTTGCCCGGCTCGCTCTACGAACAGATTGCCCTTCTCACAGAGCCGCTTGGGGCAGGTAGAAGCGAGGCGCAGTTGCTGACGGCTTTGCTGGGCAGGCCCAAGAAGGAGCCGGAGATGGCAGCGGAGTTGGTCGACGCCGTAGTGAAAGGCGGGACCCTCGTGCCCCGAATAGACGAGCCCAAATTCTTGCGTTCGACTGCTCGCCATGCCAGCGAGGCGCTGCAGCTTCGGCTTCACGCCATCGATGCATTTGAGTCGCTATGCGGGCCCATCATGGATGCATTCAACGGCATCCGACGCTTGTCTACGGAACAACGTCGCGCCCCGATCGGGCCGCCCGAATTCCGAGAGCATGCGCGCAACGCAAAGTTGGTTGAGCGCGTTCAGGACGGCGTCGCCCGCGCTTGCGCCGATCGAGTCCTGCTCGAGTGGGAGCCAGGAGTGCGTCCACTGGTCGACTGCTTCGAGCCGGCGAAGGCCCCGGACTCACTGTTCAGGGCGGTTCTGGATCGCCACGAAAAGGCCCAGGCGGACAAGCCGCCACACGGCAAGCGGCCCTGGATAGAGCGTTTGCCGCACGATCAGGTGTCCGTGCGGGCGGCGTATGTCTTCGATGGCCCCGACGATCCATTTGACTACGTCCACGACTACCGAGCAACGAGCCTATCGATGTTCTTGCAGGATCTGCGGAGGCTGCCGTGAGGAAGGGACGCAGGTCATACGACGAGAGCACGCGCCAACGCCTACTCGACCTGTGGCGCGGCCAGGACGACTTTGGCGAGCCCATCGGGTGCGTCGCCACCTCCTACACCTTCCAGGCCGATTTCTTCGAGGAGCAGTGCTTGGGGCGGTTCCTGCGAATGGACACGGAGTCCACCGAGGACGGACGCACGTACCTCCTGGAACATGAAACCAAGTTGTCCCAGGCGTTTGCCTGCGTTTTCGTAGACCACGGGCAGGTCGCCGGTAGCCGGAGTCTGCGCTGGCACCTGCTGCCGGTCCGTGTGCGGGGCGCAATCCAGCACGCAAAGATCAGCCTCCTTCAGTGGGAGAGTTGCGTGCGCATTCTGGTTGGCTCTGCGAACCTGACTGTCCCGGGCTACCGGAGCAACTTCGAGCATATGGCCTCGCTGGATTTTCGACCCGAAGGTGGCCCGCCTCTGTCGATCCTGCGTGACGTGGTTGGATGCCTGCGTGCACTGCAGCAGCTCAGCCCTGGCACTGAGCAGGGCGCCGGCCCACAGAAGGCACTTGGTGAGTTCTTGAGCGGCGTGGTTGAGAGGACCCGTGGCTGCACCGAGGATGATTCGCGTCGGGGCGAGCCGAAATGCTCGTTCGTTTGGATCGGTCCGGGGCGTCCGAGCCTCCTCGCCAGCATGGCAAAGCTGTGGTCCGGGCCTCCGGCAACCTTCGCGCGCATCCTGAGCCCGTTCTTCAGCGACGGCCGGGATGCGCGCACGACGACGGATGAGCTTGAGCGCGAGCTGCTGATTAGCCGTGGCGAATGCGCGATTCAATTCGTCTGCCCTGGGCATCGTGCGCCGGATGGCGCCATCGAACTACAAGTGCCCGAGGCGCTGCGCAAGCCATCTCGGGCCTCTGTAGAGCACGGATTCTCCTTTGTCGCCGAGTTGCAGGGTGGCGAGGAACAAGAACGCCGGCATCTACACGCCAAGAGCCTGTGGGTGCAGCGCGATGGTCGCGTCCTTCTCGCCGTGGGATCGAGCAATTTCACCGTCAACGGAATCGGTGTCGCCAAGTCCCCCAATGTAGAGGCCAACCTGGTCTACGAAATTCCAGACGCGACAGACACGTTCGGCAAGATGTGCGCGGCTGCCAGCCCACCGATGGAGGACGTGGACCTGGATGCCCAGGAGGTGCGCTTCCTGCACGACCCCGACGATCAGGTTGAGACATCGGACGGATGTGAGTACGCGCCGTTGCCTGATGCCTTTGGGGCAGCGCTATTTGACCCCAGAGACTCCGGAGGGGCGTTACGCCTAGAGCTCCTCGATCCGCCGCCGCACGGATTCAGCGTCAGTGGCGCTGGCAAGATCGTGTTGGACGGCGCAAGTCTTGGGGGCACGAATTTTCCCGGCGTAGTCACTCTCCACTGGCCGCAACCGAGGCCGCCATCGGTTCTGGAGGTTGCCTGGTCGGAGAAAGGCGAAACCCTGCGCGCAGTCTGGGTGGTGAACGTGACCAACGCGGCGGCACTGCCCCCGCCGGACGAATTGCGCCAGCTCAATCTCGAGGAGCTGCTTCAGGTGCTCACGTCGGCACGGCCTTACCACGAGGCCGTTGCCCGGGTGATCAGGGCGCGCGAGGCGACAGGGAAACCAGCGCCAGCGCCCATCGTCGATCCACACAAGAAGGTGGACACCAGCAACTACTTACTGCGGAGGATGAAGCGATTGTCGGCGGCACTCGAAGGGCTCCGCGAAAGGATGCAGAGGCCCGTGTTCTCGCACGACGCACTCATGTGGCGGTTGCGGGGACCGCTGGGCCCATTGGCCCTTGCGCAACGCCTGGCCCAGGAGGAAGGCGAGGCCGCCGGCTTCATGATCGCGGAGGTCGCGACGACTTTGGCCGATGCCCCCCCGACCTTCGGCGCCGAGGTGGCCAAGGACGAGGCGGATCGCGAGATCCGGGCGGTGCTGGACGAACTCGTGAAATTGGCGCGCCAGCGCCCCGCACCGGCGAACCTTGCGTCGTATGTGGACAATGCCTGCAAGGAGATCTTGTCGTGACCTGGCCAGTGGACTTTGACCTCGAACGATTGGATTTGTGTACCAACCGCGTGGACAAGAAGGATGGCCTGCGCCAGCTGGAAACTGCCCGCGAGATAGTCCGACGGCTGGAGTCGCAGCCCGGACTGGTGCTGGCCGACGAAGTGGGGATGGGAAAGACATTCGTTGCGCTGTCGCTGGCTGTCGCCGCCGCGATCAGCGACAAGGGCAAACGGCCAGTGGTGATCATGGTGCCGCCCTCGCTTCGCGACAAGTGGCCGCACGATTGGCGAGTCTTCCGGGATCTTTGCCTCAGCCGACCTGAGGACAAGCCCATGAGGGTCGAGAGCGCATACTCGGGCCTCGATTTCTTCCGACTCCTGGACGACCCGCCGAGCAAACGCGCGCGGATCATTTTTCTGACACATGGGGCGTTCCAGATCGGCCTCACTGACCCATGGATGAAGTTGGCCATCATTCGGGCGGCGCTCCGTGGAATCCACCTGGGTGTGCGGAGGCAGGCGTTGCCTCGCTTTGTGGCCGACCTGCTCAGGACCAAGAGCAAGTTCCGTGACCCCGAGCTGTACGCGAGTCTGCTGAGGCTCGATTGCGCGCGCTGGAAGGACCTCATCAACGAGAACGCCAGCGGCAAGGACCAACTGACCGACGACCCGGTTCCCGACGCTGTCGACAAGGTTCTTGAGCGGGGCGAGGTCGATCTTGGGTCTTTGACGGAGAGCCTGCGCGAGTTGCCTGCCCGGGAGTCGGCCTATCTGGACCAGCGTCTCGAGGCAATTCGCGTGCAGCTGAACCAGGCCATGCGGAGAATCTGGCCCCAGGCTTTGGCGCAAGCGCATTTTCGCTCGCCCTTGCTGATCCTGGACGAGGCCCATCATCTAAAGAACCCTGCGACCAGGCTGGCATCGCTGTTTGTTGATCCGGACATCAAGGAAGAGACAACAGACATTCTCGCCGGCGCCCTAAGCGGCGGCTTTGAGCGGATGTTGTTCATGACGGCGACGCCGTTCCAGCTCGGCCACCATGAACTCCTGGAAATCCTCCAGCGTTTCGTCGCCATCGCGTGGGACAGCCTCCCGTCGATGAGCCGGGATGACTTCAAGGAGCGGATCCTGACGCTGGGAAAGGCCCTCGACGTCGCCCAACGGTCGACCACCGATCTGGACCAGCAATGGCGAAACATCCGCTGGGACGATATCCCTGAGGGCGCACACGACGGGGTCGATGCATGGTGGGCCGGGCTTCCGGCGGCGGGCGCCTTGCCTGAGCGCATCGAGGTTGTTCGGCGCTCATATGCGCGCGCCCTCACGACCATGCAGGAAGCGGGACAGCACTTGCGGCCATGGGTGATACGGCACTTGCGATCTCGCAACCTGGTGGAGAACATACCGAGACGATTGCGCCTTGATGGCAAGGCGATCAGAACTGGCGACAGCCACGAGAGAGAGGGGATTGCCGTCGCGGAAGAGGCGGTGTTGCCATTCTTGTTGGCCGCGCGAAGCCAGGCGCTGGTGGCCAGGAGCCAGCGGACAATGGGCAGCGCCGGCCGTGCGACCTTCGCGGAGGGGCTGGCCTCGAGCTACGAGGCGTTCTTGGAAACGCGACGGAAGGACGTACCCCCAGACGCCGTAGTCGACGAGGAGGTGGCGGGTCAGCTCCACGAGGATGCGCGGCTTGGACGCTACTTGGACCGCCTGAACGATGCCCTGCCTTCGACCCAGGCTCGCGGCAGGCACCCCAAGGTGCTGGCATTGGTCGAACGCGTGGCATCCCTGTGGGAGGACGGGGAGAAGGTGGTGGTCTTTTGCCACTACCAGGCGACCGGCCGCGCCCTCGCAAGGCATATCTCGTCCGAAATCGATCGCCGTCTTAACGATCGGGTCTGCAAGAGCGTGGGATGCTCCGACAAGGAGGCTCGCGACCTTGTGCGCCGAGCCGGTGAGGCCTTCGACCTCGAAAGGCCGATGGAACGAGCCCTGAGGAAATTCGTGACATCCGTGCTGGCCAAACACGAAGCGATTGACGAAGCGATCGGAAATCGCGTGAGGGGAGTGGTCCGGCGCTTCGTCCGCACGCCACCGTTCCTGGCGCGCTACCTGAACCTCGGCCACACGGACAGGGCAGAGGCGCTGGACACTGCGCTGAACAGCGCGGACGGCTCGGGCCTGACCCTCTGCCGTAAGCTTGAGAACTTTGTCGAATTCGTCGCCAGCCGGTGCCAGGCCGATGAGCGAAAGGAATACCTGGAGGCGCTGGAGAGCATCTCGCCGGGTGAGCGTGGTGAGAAACCCAGGGATTCATCCGATATGGACGAGACGCGAGGAATTCTCTTGCCCAATGTTCGGCTTGCGAACGGCCCCGTAAAACAGGCGACACGCCGACGACTTCTGCTGGGGTTCAACAGCCCCTTCTTCCCCGAAGTGCTTGTCGCATCCAGTGTGATGGCCGAGGGCGTGGATCTGCATCTGAACTGCCGATACATCGTCCATCATGACCTGAGCTGGAACCCCAGTACTGTCGAGCAGCGAACTGGCCGCGTCGATCGCATCGGCGCCAAGGCGGAACGAGCTGGCAAGTCAATCAACGTCTTCTGGCCCTACGTCGCCGGAACCCAAGACGAGAAGATGTTCCGCGTCGTGCGGGACCGCGAGCGGTGGTTCCAGGTGGTCATGGGCGAGCAGTACAAGACGGACGAGCTGAGCACTGATCGCCTCGCCGACCGGGTGCCTCTGCCGGAGCGGGCGGCGGCGGACTTGGCGTTTAGGTTGGAAGTCTGGGATAGCAGCGGAGGGGGGCCTGCGAGCTGATCATGCCAAGCGAGCCGACCACCGCTTGACCCGGATCGGCGGCTGGGTCGAAAGTCCATGGCGACTATCTGCGCGCAGAGGAAACGCCGGGCGGTTTGGACGGACAGTCGATCTGCCAGGCTGAAACCAGAACATCGCCGATCGGGTGGCGCCGCGTCGTATGATCGCGGGCATAAATGACTTCGTGGCAGCACGTCTCGTCGGGCTGATGCCTCGTCGTGTCCTGATTCGGCCGGCTTCACTTGATGGATCGGGCCAGTAGTCAGTTCCCGCGCGAGCCGAAGAAGAGCCCGGAGAGAAACCCAGTATTGGGGTTGTCGTCGCCCTATTGCGTTTTTCGGGGGCTAGCGTGGCGAGCACACAGTCGCACTCGAGAAAACGTGCGACTGCAGACAGAACGCCAACGCCACGAACCAAGGAGATCGCCGATGGATCCGGAAGATGCCAAGCCCAACTCGATCGAGAACGAAACCGCCCCCGAGACGGAGGCGACTCCCACCAAGACTCCCTTGTCGGGGCTAATAGCGCTTCTCAAAGAACGCGCAGCCGAGAAAGTGGGAGCGTCGGTGCGGCCCCTGCAGCCGGCGACCGCCGAGCCGGACACGGTGGTCGACCAACTGTTGAAAGCCTGCGGGATGCTACTACCCGACTTGATCAGCGCGCAGTTGTCTCCGCCCCCGCCTGCGCCCCAAGTGCCACTGTCCACTAGCCAGAAGCGATTGGCCGAGCTCCAAGCTCGCGCTCATGGTCGCACGCATGCCGACCGCGTCGACGTCGTGGTCATGGACGTTCCCGTGACCGCGATCGATCAGACGCGGATCAGGAACATCCGTTTCGAGCTGGACCCAGATGCCCTGAGGAGTATGTGTGAGAGCCTGAAACGCGAGGCACAACTGCAGGAGATCCTCGTGGTGGCCGACCCACATCGGAAGGAGCGGTATGCTCTGGTCGCTGGCTTCCTTCGCTATGCCGCCGCAGTGGCCCTGGGGTGGTCGACGATCAGGGCGGTCGTCTTGCCTGCCGACACGAGTGAGGTGGAACTCTACTTCGTCAACGCCGTCGAAAACAGCGTGCGGCGCAAGTTGTCTAGCTTCGACGTAGCCTCCCGCGCCCAGTTCATGCGCGACCGGTTTGGCACCCCGCTGGCCGAGTACGCTCGGCGTCTTGGCCTGTCCGACTCGAGGGTGCAAAATCTGGTTCGCCAGATGGAGGCCCTCCCGCCGGACGTGCTCGCGGCATGGCGCGCGGGTGATCAGTTTTTGAACGATCACATGCGCAACCGACTCGCGGGTATGCCTCAAGACGAAGCCTCCGCCTTTTTCGCAGCCTGGAAGGCCCGGCAGGTCGCCAATCTCGCCCGTCCATCAAGTCAGCGAAATCAGACTCGACGGAGCCAGAACCGACCGACCACCACGATGCTCTCGCGCCTTTCGACCGCCGTGCGGGAGAATCCACAACTCGACAGGAAAACCCGTAAATTGCTCTCGGCCGTGGTCGAATTCTGCGCAGGTTTCGCAGCGACAGTTCCAGGTATCTTCGATCCTAAGCAGCCCTCGGCGAGCAAACGCAGAGGACGCCATCTGCAGGTCCAGGCGGAAGAGGAGACCGAACCCGAACTGAAACTCTCAGACCTCAAACTCCCAGGCCTCAACGCCGACGGGACGATGCCCCTTCCGTCTTTTCCGGAGGATGACGAAACTTGAGCAAGACCAATCCACCAGCTAGGTGGGCCGAATCAGCGACAACCAACCCAATCTGAAAGGACGATCATGACCTCTACGACTTTCAAACTTCAGAAGATCCTGATCCGTGACGTCGCCAATAGCGCCATCATGCTCAACAGTGCGACGGAGGGGCTGCTCGATACTGCGAGCAAGCTGACTGAAATAGGTGACGAGGAGGTGCTCCGGATGGTCGCGAAGGTCTTGTTGACGAACCTGACGCTCGCCGAAGCGAGGGTTGACAGCTGTCTCAAGGATATGACTTCGGCACGCGAGCGTCTTGAGGCCGCGCTGACCCCGAATAGGTGAGGAGGTGAAGTGCCCTCACCATTGGTGTTGTCTTGCGCGCTTTCTGCCAACAAGGGCTGGTTTGAACCGCCACGAGGAGCCTAGACTTGCCAGGGGCCGTGGTGGCTACCGGACGCATTGTGCAGCGATGCTAGTTGACGTTCTAGCGGGTGAAAGTCCCGCCGGGGCAGCCGGCGTCAGTCTCCCAACTCCACTTCTGCCATCTCACCTCGAACCGGCAGATGAATGAATGCCGCCTTCAGTGGCTTCTTGAGCGCAGTGGCTAGCACCTTGGCGTACCAGCGCAGTTGCGGGGCGTAGTCATCGATAAGGCGGCGGTCCCGCTCGGTTTCGTTGCCGGGGAAGGACTTGTGGTCCACGAGGACGAAGCCGTCGGGGAGGTCGAGGCAGAGATCGACCTCGCCGATCATGAGGCGCGGCGGGGTAGTGGCGAGGCGTGCGCGGACGGGCCACTCGCGGTGCCAGGTGGCGCCGGGATAGCGGACGTCGAGCCACGTGCGCAGGCCGTCCGCAGCTGACAGCAGTGTCTCGGGCGCAATCGCGCCGAGCACGCCTTCGGCATCGAGCAGGCGCGTGGCCATGGCGGTGCGGATCGTGGCATCGCCCGGCTGATCAGCGGCGAGAAAGGCGTGGATGGCGTCGCCCAGCGGACCAGCGGTTTCGACTGTGAACTTGACCGGGTTGCGGTTGCCGAGGCGAGCGATCTGCACGATACGCGCAGCGCCGGGCAGCGGCTCGCCCGACGGATTGACGATCTCGAGTGGGAGCTGGACAGGCGTCCCCGGCGTGTACCAGCGCACATTGGCGCGATGGGTGGCCGTCGCCACGGGTGGTAGTCCTGATACTTGCCTCAATCCACAGGACCAAGTCCGTCCGTTGATGGCGACCTCGGCTTTGCCTGGCGTGGGCCAGGCGAACAGCTGCTTGCCAGCGGCATCCTGCAATGGCGCAAGGGCGGTCGTGACGGCACCGCTCTTCTCGCTTACCTTGGCTGCGAGCACGAGCAGATCCCGTGGCCGCGTGAAGCCGACGTAGAGCAGTCGTAGCCGCTCGGCCAGGTCGCTCTCGGCAGCGCGACGGATCTGCGGGGTCTGTCGCGCCCGATCAAGGAGCGCGAGGTTGGCCCTGAGCTTGCCATACGGCCACGGCCACCAGCGGATCCAGCGGTTAGCCAACGGCTGCGTGAAGTCGAACGTCGGCGCGGGCTCGACAGCCACGGCAAAGACGGAACGCTCGACGGCGTGATCGAGATGCGCCAGCACGACGATGGGCCACTCCAGTCCCTTGGCCTTGTGCCACGTGACCACGGTGACGGCATCTTCCGAGGACGCCGAGGCTTGTTTGCCTGCTTCCTCGTCATCGCCGAGCCCAGCCAGATGAGCCACAAGTCCAAGCGTCGTGGCGGCGATGCGCTGGGCGGCGCAGAGCTGCTCGTAGTCACAAGCCGCGCTCCGCAGGGCTTCGAGGTTCGCGAGGCGTTGCTCAGGCTCGGGCCAGCTACGCACGCGCGCGGGCACGTCGGCGCGGCGCAGGGCAAGATCCAATGCCTCGGCAGGCGACAGGCGCGCAGCCTCGACGGTGGCGGCCCGCAGGGCAGCCACACGCTGATCGTCGTTGAACGGTGCCGGGCTCGCGGGCCGCAGATCGCCCTTCGCAGCGGCCTGCTCAGCGGCTTGTCGCCACCGGGCCACCTCGTCGAGCCGACGGGACAGCCACGCATCCCGATCCGTGGTGGCCCTACCTCCGAGCCACGACACCTCAAGCGCAGCCACGCCGTCGAAGGGATCCGCCAGCAGCGCCAGTGCTGCGCGCGCCAGCACGCCCTCGGACGTGTTTGTTAGTCCAGCGAGGGAAACACGCACGGGAATTCCGCGCTCCCGCAGGGCCTCTGCAATGTCCCGGCAGCGATCATTGCTGCGCGCGAGAATGGCGATGTCACGACGGCTGGCAGGCCGCGTGCGATCCCGGTCAACGGCGTCGCGCTCGCGCACCAGGGGCGGTTGACTCAGTAGGGCCTCCACGCCGGCCGCAAGAGCGTGGGGCTCTGACGCCTTGACGATGGTGCCGTTGCGATCGATTTTCTCAGGCGTCCACTGCCAACACTCGGCGATTGGCTGCTTGCCGAGACTCTTCGGGTCCGGGTTGGCCGGGGTCAACTGCACCTGTTCAGCGGGAAAACCGTGCGGACCCAGCGCCGCTGTGAAGAGCGTGGAACACAGCTCCACCAGTCCACGTCGCGAGCGATACGACTGCGCCAAAATCTCTGGCTGACGGCCCGAGAGAGCGGCGTCCATCGCGGCGGCCATGAGATCGGGATCCGAGCCCTGAAAGCCGAAGATCGCCTGCTTGCGATCACCCACCCAGATGTTTCGCCGGGCCAGCCCGGCCAGTGCGCTGATAACCGCCAGTTGCAGGGGCGACGTGTCCTGAAGCTCATCCACCAGCACGAGATCGAGCCGCGCCGTGAGCGCCGCAACCACCGTCGGTAGTTTGAGGATGCCATGGGCCATGGCCAGCATGTCGCCGAAATCCACCACACAAGCCGCAGCCTTCTCTTTCACGAAGGCATCCAGTGTGCGCCCTGCCAGCTCGAAGAGCGCCTGTTGCATGTTGCGCAGATCGTCCTGGAAGGCCGCGCAGGTGAGGTGCTCGTTGACCACGGCGATGAACTCGCCCGAGCACGCCTGCAAGTTCTTGAGATCCACCGCCCCCGCAAACTGCACCTGATCGTGCCAGGACGGCAGTTCGTCGCGGTCGAGCACCTGCTTCAATCGCTGGCCGAGATTGCACCGCTTCTTCGCGGCATCTGTGACCTTGGCGGTTCCGCTCACCTGTTCGTCGAGCTTGGGCTGCAGCTTGGCGTGCGCCGCCTTCAATCGCGCCAAGTAGGTCGGTCCATCCATGGTCGGTCGGCCGAGCAGGCACTGCAGACCCTCTCGGCTTTCCTGCGCCGACCGCGCCAGCGTCGTCGCGTCCATGCCATTGTTGCGGGCGGCATCCACAATTTCGCGCAGTGTTTGGGGCCAATCCTCGAACGCCAGCCGCGTGGCCAGAGCATTCAGCTCCGTCTCGCGGCCCGCGATACCGGCCGCCATCGCCACGGCAAAGAGCCGCTGCCGCTCGCCTTCCGGGATGGGTTCCAAATACGGCGACAAGCCGGCGTCCAGCGCGAACTCGCGTAGCAGGCGCTGGCAGACAGAATGGATCGTTCCAATGTAGCCATCGCGCACGCGAGCCGCGAGATCCGGCCGACCTTCCTCAAGTAGGCGGCCACGAATGCGGCTCTCCAGCTCGGCGGCGGCCTTCACAGTGTACGTGATGGCAACGACACCCTCGGGGCGCGCGCTGCCGTCGAGCAGAGCCTTGACGAGGTCGCTCGTCAGCCGGTGTGTCTTCCCCGTGCCGGCGCTGGCGCTGACGATGTCGATGGTCATGATTCCACCTCCTCAATCGCGGGCGCCACACAAATGGTGGCGAAGTTGCAGAAGCGACAACCCGCTTCGTAGCGAGCGGGACTGCCTTCGTCGGGTGGCGGCCCGGCCGCTTTGGTCACCGGCGCGACCCATGCGAGATCGTTCAGCATGGCGGGCAAAAGCCCCTTGGCGAGCACCTGCTTCCAGTAGTCGAATCCCTTCTCAGCGGCGGCAAGGGTGTCGTCTGCGGACGGTCCGGAGACGACAGTGGCACCCGGGAAGGCGGTGGGGTCGGTGGTGAGCAGCTGCCCGTCCTCCAGGATGAAGTAGCCAGATGACGGTAGTGCCTTGGCAGACCCCTTCATCATTGCCGCGTAGAGGGCGAGCTGGATAGCGTGGCCGGTCTCCAGGGCCTCGCGCTTGTATTTGAGCCCTCCGAGCTTCAGATCTACGAGCGCCTCGCGGCTCCCCTTGGCCACGACGAGATCCACGCGACCGCTGGCCGATATGCCGGCGAAGGTGCCGCTGACCTTGCGCTCGGCCTCCACGGGACGCCAGCCCCCTTGCTTGAGCACGCGCACGAGCGCTGCGGCTGCGTTGCCGATGAGGGTGCGGACCAGATCGCGATCCACCTCGGCGCCACGCCGCACGAGGGGTGCGGCCTCGGTGGCCACATGGTCGTCGAAGGCATTCAAGGCCCAGGTGCGCGCGTCGTTCTCGGTGTTCTTGGCGACGTCGAGCTTTTCGTCACCACAGAGCATGTCCTGGAGAATCCGGTGCGCGAAGTCGCCGGCCAGCCGCTCGCCATCGGGCAGGTCCACGCCGCGCCCAGGCTGCAGCAATGCTTGGTAGTGCAAGGCCCAGCGAAACGGACAACCGAGGAAAGTCTCGAGTGAGGATGCCGATACGTCGCGCGTGGGTACTACGGTCGCGGCGGGCACGGTCCACACGGGCCTCTGGACCATGGGCGCGTCGGGTGGAACGAGCGTGGTGGCCGGCTGCCACGCAGGGCAGGCTCCGCTGGCTAGCAACCGCTCAGAGGTGATGGTGCACGAGGCGAGGGTTCCAGGAGCCACCCACGTGTCGAGCTCATCGAAAAGCGCATGCGCGGCGGTGGGCTCTGCACCCGCGAGCCGCCAGCGCACGAGGACCGCACACCGGCGAGCCGCGAGAATCGGCCGCCGCCACTCCGCACTCTCCACCTCTCGACGCTCCCCCGGCGCGGGCAGAGTGACCCCTGCTGCTCGGAGTGCCGTGCCTTCCGCCTCGGTCCAGGGCTCCGGCGTCCGCCCCTGGTCAGCATCATGGGTGCAGCCCCACCAGATCACATTTGGTGACGGGGCGATGATCTCGCCCAGGCCGCAGGCAAACGCGGGCCGGCCCGCATCCTGATTGAAGGTGGCCAAGTCAGAGCCATTGCCCACCGCCAAATCGTGCAGCTGCATTAGTGTCTGCTGCGACAGTCGCTCGCCCTGAGGCCGCCCAAGCAGCATTTGTTCCAGGGTGCGAGCCACCGCCGCGGCCTGCGCCCAGAGCTGCGCATCGTCGGACGCGCCGGGATCGTCAGCCTTGTCGGCCCGCTCGGCCGCCTCCACCGTCCGACCACCCGCCCACTTGCTCACCAGCACGCAGAACTCGGCGGCCCGTACCGCCGGGATACCCGCCACGGGATCGTGCAGGTCACCGCCGAACCAGGCCGCAAGCCGATCCGACAGCGCCTTGGCTGCGGCCTCGGCCTGCGCGTGCGAATCCCCGCGAGACTCGGCGCGTGCCGTTTCTTCGGCCAGAATCGCTTTGATCGCATCCAGCCACTTGGGGCTGCCCACGCCCGGCATTTCGTTGAGCGCGTCGAGCAGACTCCGTCGGGCGTGCCCGGGCAGGGGACCGCCCGGGAGCAACAGCAGCTCCGCCGCGCGAAAGGGATCCTGCGGCTTGAATGCGAGTTGCAAACGCAGCGGCAGCACCTGAAGGTGCGGTCGCAATGCCGAGGACGACGGGCGCCCGACCGTGGGCAAGCCCTGCCGCGCCAGCGCCGCATCGAGGACGGCCGCCTCCGTGTTCACGACCACGGTCGTGTCCCCGAACGTGAGCGTACGAGCAAGGGACGCAGTGAGCTCGGCCGCCTCCACCGGCGTGTCCGCTTCGAGCACGAGGAGCGAGCCATCGCCCTTGAGAGTCGGTCGATCCTTTGAATTGCCGCCCGTGAGCAGCGCGCGCTGCACACGCCCGAGATCGGTGTCTGCAGACGCCTGGGCGATCTCACTCGCCATGTCCGTGACCGCCGCCCCAGCCGCCGTCAGCGCATCGACCAGCGCCAGCACCATCGGCATGAAGGCCGACCGTGGCGCCGCCAGCTGCACGCGCACAGGGAAGGGCAAGGGACCCTTCAAGGCAGCCACGAGATCCGCAAGGACGTCCGGCCATCCCGCAGGCAGGCGGATCCCCAAACACTCCAGCTCCGCCAGATCCCGAAGGCGCGGCGACCCGGTCAGGCCGCGACCATCCCAGCCGGCCATGCGCAGGGCGTCCCGCAAGGCGAGTAGAAACCGCACCACCCCGAACGGATCGTGCTTGCGCGACGCCGAGTACGACCGGTTTCCGTCGTCGTGCTGGTCGAGTTTCGTGGCAAGAGCCGCCAGCCGCCGTGGGGCCTCCGCTGGCCGCGCAGGCACGCCGAGCACTCGTCCGATTCGTCTCGCCAGCCCAGCCGGCCCCACACATTCAAACCCCGCCCGTGCCTCGCCCGGTTCGAGCAGTTGCCGCCACGACGTGCCGCCATCATGGGCAGCCAACAGAAGGTCAAGCATGGGATGGTAACCTCCAGGCGGAGCGCAAGTTCATGTCATGTGCCGTCGCCACGCGGCCATCATACGCCGGTTGACTGACACGGTCTTGGTGTGCATCTCCACCTCGTACCGATCTCGCTATGGCGTTTTGGGCAGCGACGAGCCCCTGGCCGTGGGCTATGTCTTTGCCATCAATCTGGCGCTACAAGCAGAACGCGAGGACGAACATCTGGTGGTCGAGATCCCCCTACCGGCCGGCGCCGAACCATTCGATCTGGCGCTCGGCCACGGGGCCAGCGTCATCGCCCCCAACCTCACGCCTCTGCGCCAGCTCGACGTGGGCGCTGAGGAACTGTATCGCGACCGCATCCTGGTCTTCGTGCGCCGCCTAGCACCAGGCCTGGTCCGCCACTACACCGTGTACGCCCGCGCCGCCGCGCCCGGCAGCTACGTGGTCCCCGGCGCCCACGCACAAGCGATGTACGCCCCCGAGGTTCGAGGACGCGCCGCCGGGCGGAGATTGCAGATCGTGCCTGAGCCGGCGGAGCGCTGAATCTCGCGTTTGGGGTGTCGCGTCTCCCAACACTCGCGGCCAGATCTTCGCGAAACCACGGGAGAAATAGCCAGGTCAGCCGCTGTTGTGTTCGCGGCATCGCGGACTCTTGCCGTAGAACGCGCTGTGCGATGATGTCAGGAAGGCGAACCGGCCAGATCAGGTAGGTGAAGTCTGCCGCGTGGCTTTGCGTGTCTGGAAGTCAAACGTGTGAAGGGAGTTGAAACGGGTAGGAATCGAGAGCGGAATGGAATTCAAGACCACGCGGTACTCCAAGATACCCTCTGTGCCAACGTGAGTGAGACAGTGGCCCCCCTGGAAATTAGAGTAGAGGGCGGGACAAGGAGAATGCACCATGACCGAGTCCCATATGGCCACCGTTCCGGAGGTCGAAGTGGATCCCAAGGCACACCGGCGGCAGTTCAGCGCCAAGTACAAATTGGACATTCTCAAACGGGTGTCGGCCTGCGTGGCCCATGGCCAGTTGGGCGAGCTCCTGCGCTCCGAGGGGCTGTACTCGTCGCACCTCGCCACCTGGCGCCGGCAGCGTGATGCAGGCGAGTTGGCCGGGCTGACCCCGAAGAAGCGCGGACGAAAGAAGGCTGAGGTCGATGCCCGCGATCGCAGGATCGTCGAATTGCAGCGAGAGAACACTCGCCTTGTGGCCCGTGCCGAGCGGGCCGAAGCGCTGGTGGACCTTCAAAAAAAAGTAGCGGCCTTGCTGGGGACGCCGCTGGAAAGCGACAAGTCGTGATGGAAGCGGTGATGGAAACCGGCAGCAAGATCGGTGTTGCGCCGGCTTGCCTCGCGCTGGGGTTGCCTCGCGCTACGTATTACCGGCGACTGCGCCCCAAGCCCGTGGACGCCACCGCGCCCACGAGCGACGGAGATAGGCCCAGCCGCCCCCAGCCCCGCGCTCTGCCACCCGAGGAACGCCAGCAAGTGTTGGCCGTGCTCAACGAGCCGCGCTTCATGGATCAGGCGCCACCCCAGGTGCATGCCACATTGCTCGACGAGGGCCGCTGGCTCTGCTCGCTGCGCACCATGTACCGCATCCTCGACGAGAACGGGCAGGTCCGCGAACGGCGCAACCAGCTCCGCCACCCCGATTACAAGAAACCCGAACTGCTAGCGACCAGGCCCAACCAGGTCTGGACGTGGGACATCACCAAGCTGCTCGGGCCGGCCAAGTGGACCTACTTCTATCTGTACGTGATTCTCGACATCTTCAGCCGCTACGTCGTGGGCTGGACCCTTTCCAGCCGCGAGTGTGCTTCGGTTGCCCACGCATTCATCGAGGAAACCTGCAGGCGCCACAACATCGACCCCGGCCAGCTCACCCTGCATGCTGACCGTGGTTCGCCCATGATCTCGAAGCCGGTGGCCTTCCTGCTGGCTGACCTGGGCGTGACCAAGAGCCATTCGCGCCCTCACGTCTCCGACGACAATCCGTTCTCCGAGGGGCATTTCAAAACCATGAAGTATCGTCCCGATTTTCCCGACCGCTTTGGCTCGGAGGAACACGCCCGCGCCCACTGTCGGGACTTCTTTCCCTGGTACAACACCGAGCACCACCACTCCGGCATCGGCTTCTTCACGCCTCACGATGTCCACTATGGACTCGCCGAGGACAAGCGCGCCAAACGCATGGCCGTCCTTGAAGCTGCCTACCGGGCTCACCCCGAGCGGTTTCCCCACGGCTTACCGGTTCCGCCTTCCTTGCCTCACGCCGTGTGGATCAACAAACCGCCTACAGTCGAGGCGGGGGCGGCGCCTGCGCAGCCGGCCGATCAGCGCGCCCCCCAGAGCGCGCAGGCCGGCGGAGCCGTGGATAGCAAGCTGACCGTCCTCGCCGCTCCCGCCGGGGGCTCACTCATAGAACTTGCTCACTAATTCATGAAACCCACTGTCTCATTCGCGTTGACAACTTCCGATACCGAGCGGAAGCACGAGCGCGGCAACAGTAGAATTCAGACACGCGACCGAGATCGCGTGCCATTTGAGGCGTCCTGGGCTGTGGGCCGGACGCGGTACGATGCTCTGAATGGTCGATGCGGACGGGTCGGCACCGGCAAGAACGTAGCGGCGCACTTCGTTGAACTCCGGCAAGTAGGCCAGTCCAGGTCGCACAAAGGCCAGGTAGTTGAACGCAATCTTCGCGATCGCCCGGAGGTGCTTCTGGGTGATCGTGGCCACGATTTCTGCGTATGCCGTACCGCTCGGCAGATGACCCACCGCCATTTCCCCAATCATCAGGCCTTTTGATGCGAGTTCTTGCTGAACCTCACGTTCATCAGCTGCCCCAACCACCCGGATAGACGGAGGAGTCGGGCCGAACTCTTTCTGGAGTTGCTCTTTGGTAGGAAGTACCCCCACAGGGTGCCACTGGAACGGCCCGTCTTCTGTCTTGGCGAAACCAACCTGCGGTCTGGGAACCATGTTCACTGAGGTTCCGTCCGGCGACGAACCAAAGTCGGCCACGCAGCCAGCCAAGGGTCCTTCCCCTATTTCGACCCGATCAATGTCGGAAGCGCGATCAGCGCGAAATTGTCCAGCGTCTCTCAACCCAGAGATGAACCGATGAACGCCCTCAATACTCTTGTAGCTGAGCGACTCGTCGAGTTCTCGTCCAAGAGAGCTGTTGCACAGCCGGCACACGCAGTCCAGCGTCGGGCTTTGGCCCGCGAACCGTCCGAACGCCTGTGGGATGACGTGCTCCCTGTTGAAGTCATCAGGAGGCTTCTCCTCCAGGCAGTAGATGCAGCGGCGAAACCGTATTGCCTTCAGTGCCAGGCCTTTCAAGGTGTGGGGACATGATGAGGATGGTGGGGTAGTTGCGCCAGTCCCTTCTTGCGACAGACCAGCGCGGTCTTGCCTTCGGTTGCGGCAATGCCAGAACCGCGCCCCGAACCCCAGACAGGACCCCCACGCGATCCTGCGGACGGCGTCTCCCGAACCGCTGCTCTCACTGGCCTTGTACTATGACCGAAACCGTTGCGTTCGCGACCGTCGCCGCTATCGCTACCTGGGCACCCGGTGCCAAGACGACGAATGCCGTCGCCTTGCCGTCGACACCGGTCATGGCGCTAGTGGGAGACAGCGTAGGCGCAGAACTCGCGGACGATGAGAACACCGAGAAGACGACATTGGCTCCAGCAATGGGCGTCCCGCCTGTCATTGCGCTGCTCGACGAGGTCGACGTTGCGGTAAGGGTCACCGAGAAAAGCGATCCCGTCGTGAGGACGACGCCGGTTGACGCAGACCTAAGATCGATATTCACAGTCGGTACCAGTTCGGTGTCGGCAGAAACGGCACACGTCCAGGGCGCGGGGTCCGCCGCTACTGGCTTCCCGCGCAGCGTGCCTGTGACAGTGAAAGGTGGGGGAAAAGCGACCACGAAATTGGCATGTGAAACCCCAGAACCATTCGGGACGGGCGGTAGCGTGCAGGGCCCCGGCACGAGCGTGCCCGCAGGCGTGCTCAACTGGGCGAGAACGGCGGAATCTGCGGAAGCCAGGTCGATGGTTCCCTTCTCGGAAGATGTCTCTATGCAGACTGAGTATCGTGCCGTGGACCCTGACCAAACTGTGGTCGCGGCGACCGCGCCTTTCAGCACCGGCGAAGGCATGATGGCTGTCGCGGTGGAGGTCTGGCCAGCCACCTCGGCCTGCACCACAAGCTCTCCAGGGTTAGGCGCATTGAGTCTGACGTTGCCACCGTAGGTGCCGGACCCTTCATCGTTGAGCGAAACAACCACGTCCGTGTTTGGCGCGGTTCCAGATGGCGCGAGATCGCCAGCGGCGGCCCCAACCAGAAAAACATGTGCCTTCAACGTACCGTGGAGACTACCTAGTTGCGTGCCCAGCGCAACGCGGAACGGGAAACCGTCCGCCGTGTCCAGCGGGAGCTGGTTTTCCGACCCCACGCCGTCGGGGAAGGTGATCGACAGGTCAAGAGTCGTACTCTCAACGCCTGGACCGCTGCAAGCCGCAAAGCCAACAGCGCTGAAGAAGGCAAGAGCCTGGGCGTTCATTGCGATCCTCCAGAAGCAGCGGGCGATGCGCCTGTCATTTTTGTTCCAAAGACCGCTGTTGCCGCATCCCCGAGGACAGAAAGATCTACAGCAAGCCCCACGGAAAACACAGAGACGGTATCCCAACTGGTCGCGATTGTGGGCAAGGAAGGCGTTTGTTGGTTGGTGCGATCGAGCACTAGACGATCGCCCACGTTTTGAGTCAGCAGTTTGTCCACCAGGCGGAACCCCACACCAGCCGTCAAGAAGATCTTGTCGGTCAGATTGGCGTCGATACTCCGGAGGGGCGCCCATACTAGATTCAGTGTCCACTGCTTGAGCGCGCCGGAGCCCGACCCGAAGAGAATGCTGGGACCGCCACCAATGCCAAAGCGCCCGGCGCCACATTCGGGAAGAAGGAGCGTGAGCAACAGCGTCGTCGAGATGCTCTGAAGTGGCTGTGACACCTCCGCAAGCTGGAAGACCTGCTGTGTGTTGCCGGACAGAGACGTCGGAACCCATCGGAAGTCCCCAAACTGCTTCGTTGGATGGCTCAGCCGGAAGTCGTAGGCCATAGCACCCAGCAGCGTCAGGGCAAGGCCAGCGGGCGTCCTTGCTTGTGCCTTGGCGACGATGTTCTTCTCATTGCCGGTGAGAATGCACTCGCCTGAGCAAGCGTATACAGTGTAGACGCGATCACGCAGCAAGTTCTGGCCATCCAGCGTTGCGCTCGTCCGAGCGCGGGTTTCGTATTTGGCCAGCGGCTCCCAAGGCGATGGAACCGGCCCCACCTGAATATCCGCGCACGACTCAGCGCTCGTCAACCCAAGTACCTTTTGGTCGATGTCCGGGGGCGGCTGCCTCATCGCCTTGGTGCCAACTGGTGCCCGCGAGGCGAGCACTGCGAGGAAGCCCCCTAGCGCTTTGAATGCATCGGGAGCCGTGCTTTCTCCGGCAGCCCACATAAATGAGGCGTTCGTGTCGGGGGGAAGGTATGTTGCCCAAGCAGTCACGAGCGAGTCTTCCGACACTGGTCGGGGAGGAGGTACCGGCCCAATCCCCGGAAGCTCAATGGTGTGTTCCTTGGTCGTCGTTGGCAGCTCGAAGGTGCCGAAGGGCCACAGAGCAGCAAGTCTTGGCGCTTCGTGGAGGTTGGCACGAGCAGCGTCGGTACAGCGTAGCTTGTCGGGCGCATTAGGGACTACGTTGTTGCCCACCTTGGCTCGGATCACGCTCCACTTCGCGGCGAACTCGCCGACGGTGCTCGAAGATCCCTTGTCCTCCACCAACTTGCTCGCTGAAACACTGAGATCTCCGAGATCGCTGATCGCGTGCAGCAGCCCCGGTGCCGCGACCGGGTATGTTTCAGCGATTCTGTCAACGGTTCGTTTCAACCGACCAAGTGACCAGCGGGTGGCTTCAGCCACTCTCCTCGCCGGTTCGACGGCTCTTCCGGGATTTTCTGGATCGATTGCATCTCCGTCCTGCAGAATCGGGCTGAGTGCCTGCGCGTAGATCCATCGTTCTTCTCCGGTCTGTGCCTTCGCGACCAGCTTGGTCCAGGTATCGCCCGTCCGCGCCTTTGGAAGCCCGAAACTGAGCCATTCTGCTTCTCCTCGCAGAAGATAGACGGTCAAGCGCCAGACGTCCTTGCCATCTTTGATGGCACTAGCGTTAAGGACCAGTTCTTGGTCGGCATCGAGCGCGCCGCAGAACGACGCTCGGTCGCTCGGTGCGACCTTGGGATCGAGGGTCGAAACGGCATCGACTCGCACCAATAGGCGCGAACCTGGCTCGGCATCGGCAAAGAAGCTGACCGTCCCCTTCTCGCCATTCTTGCTGTCCCGTGCGACCCTGCCGGAGCGGCCGATTTGGAATTCACTCCTGCCTGATGGTCGCGTTTCGAGCGGAGGGCTAGCGCCGCAGATCGCCTCGATTGAGGTGTCCGCGCCCGCAGGTGCCGCAGCCAAGGCCTGGGCAGCGAAAACGGGAACGACAAACGCAATGAGCCTTGAAGTCGACACCCGCAACATTGCCGCACTATAACAGCGCACAACCCGGTACGGAAGTGGCCCTAACACCCTATTGTGGCCCTAACACCCTATCTCAGGCGTGTTACTGGAAACCCGCCGCGCGATCGGGCCGCAGGTGATCCCGCCGCGATCTCAACCCAAGTCAACGCCGGCGCGCTCCACCTACTGCAAACCCGGCGTGAAGTGGAGCCTGGGCGTTTTCGGCCGAGACGTACTACGAGGCGGGAGAGGAGAAGGCATTCCCCCCTCCCCACCGTCCCCCGTCAAAGGTGTACACTGCCCGCTGCGGGCGGCCTTGCACCGCCTCGCTTCCTGACCATGGACGTATTCGAACTTCGCGAGCGATTGATCGAGGACTACGGCAGCTACGTCCGTAGCTTCATCCGCGTCCGCGATCCTGAGATCCGCCGGCGTGTTGACGAGGAACTCGACGGCGGTCTGCTGTGGCCGGAGCCGTTGATCCAGTTGAACCCGGCGTTCGAGCCGGGCGATTACATCGACGAGCTGGTCAAGCAGGGGCTGCTGCATGAGGGGTGCGAGGCGATCTTCCGGGCGGGGAAGTCGGAAAGGGACCCGCGCGGGAAGCGGTTGCGGCTGCACAAGCACCAGGCCGATGCCGTCCGCCGGGCGCGCACCGGCGAGAGCTACGTTCTCACCACGGGCACCGGGTCGGGCAAGAGCCTGGCGTACATCGTGCCCATCGTGGACCACGTCCTTCGCCGTGGGTCGGGCAAGGGCATCCAGGCCATCGTCGTTTACCCGATGAACGCGCTGGCCAACAGCCAGACCAAGGAGCTTGAGAAGTTCCTCCACGCCGGTTTCCCAGCTGGCTCGCCCCCGGTCACCTTCGCTCGCTACACGGGCCAGGAATCGGAGGAACAGCGCAACCAGATCATCGCGAACCCGCCCGACATCATTCTGACCAACTACGTGATGCTGGAACTGATTCTCACCCGTCCGCGCGAAGACAAGCTGGTCCGGCGGGCCGAGGGGCTGCGGTTTCTTGTGTTCGACGAGCTTCACACCTATCGCGGCCGTCAGGGCGCGGATGTCGCCATGCTGGCGCGCCGGGTCCGCGATCGTGTCGGCGACCAGAACCTGCTCTGCGTGGGCACATCCGCCACGATGTCCAGCGAGGGGACGTTCCAGCAGCAGCAGGCCGAGGTCGCGCGCGTTGCCTCGCAGCTCTTCGGGACCACCGTCAAGCCCGAGAACGTCATCGGCGAGACCCTGCGCCGGGCAACCAGGGCACGGGACGTCGACGATCCCACCTTCCGCAAGGATCTGGCCACGCGCGTGGGCGACGATCGACCCACGCCGGCTGTTGGCTACGACAGCTTCATCTCGGATCCACTGTCCATCTGGATTGAGAGCACCCTTGGCGTGCGCTGGAGTGACGAATCGGCTCGGCTGGTGCGCGCCAAGCCGCGCCGGATCGGTGGCAAGGACGGTGCCGCCGAGGCTTTGTCATCGGCCACCGGCGTTCCGCGCGCCCAATGCGAGGTCGCCATCAAGCGCGCCTTGCTGACAGGCTACGCCACACCCGACCCGACCACGGGCTTCCCGGTCTTCGCCTTCCGCCTGCACCAGTTCATCAGCAAGGGCGACACCGTCTACGCCACCGTCGAGCCGGAAGATCGCCGCCACATCACCTTCCAGCGCCAGAAGTTCGTGCCGGGCAATCGCGCGCGCCGTTTGCTGCCGCTCGCCTTCTGCCGCGAATGCGGCCAGGAATACTACGTCGTCCAGCGAAGGGCCGGCGAAGGCGGCATGGAAGTGTTCGATCTGCGCGATCTCCTCGACAACCGCGTCGACGGCTGCGGCTACCTGTACCTCAGCACCACCGATCCATGGCCGGAATTGCAGGAGGACATGCTCGACCGCGTGCCCGAGGAGTGGCTCGACAAGAACGACGGCCAGCTCCGCCTGCGCGACGCCCGCGAGGACAACCTGCCCATCCCATACGCAGTGGCGCCCGACGCGCGTCAGAGCCCCGCAGGGGTCAAGTGCCACTTTGTTCCCGGATCATTCAGGTTCTGTCTGGCGTGCGGCGTTTCCTACAGCAGCCGCCAGCGTTCAGAGTTCGGCAAGCTGACCGCGCTCGGCTCCGAGGGGCGCAGCACGGCCACGACGGTCCTGACCCTTTCTGCCATCCGCCGCCTGAAGCAGGACGAGACGCTGCCCAAACACGCGAAGAAGCTGCTCAGCTTCACTGACAACCGGCAGGACGCATCCTTGCAGGCCGGCCATTTCAACGATTTCGTCGAGATCGGCCTCTTGCGCTCCGCCCTTTACATCGCCTGCAAGGGCGCGGGCGGCCTCTCTCACGAGGTTCTGACCGAGAAGGTCTTCGAGGCATTGAACCTTCCGCTGTCCCTCTACGCGGTCGATCCCGACGTGCGCTACCAGGCCAAGGCAGACACCGAGCGCGCGCTCAAGGACGTGCTCGGCTATCGCCTGTATCGCGACCTGCGCCGAGGCTGGCGCGTGACCTCGCCCAACCTTGAGCAATGCGGCCTCCTGGAGATCGCATACAACTCGTTGACCGAGCTGTGCGCGGATGAAGCCCTGTGGAAGCCCCTGCATCCGGTGCTCGCTGGCGCCCGTCCAGACACGCGCATAGAGATCGCACAGGTTCTTCTCGATTACATGCGCCGCGAGTTGGCCATCAAGGTCGACTACCTGAACGAGTTGACCCAGGATCGCCTACGCCAGCAGAGCAGCCAGAAACTGCGCGAGCCGTGGGCCATCGACGAGAACGAGCGCCTTGAACGGGCTGCGGTCATGTTCCCTCGCCCGCGCCAGGCCAAGGAGCGGCGCGAGAACGTGTTCCTGTCCCCTCGGGGCAGCTTTGGCCAGTTCCTCGGTCGGACCGGCACCTTCCCCGACTGGTCCGGCGGCAAACTGAAGAGTGCCGAGCGCCAGACTATCATCGAGGACTTGTTGAAGGCCCTTCGCGCGGCTGGCCTGGTAGAGATCGTGGTTCAGGAAAAGGGTGAGAGCCCTGGCTACCAGGTGCCAGCCTCTGCCTTCCGATGGGTCGCTGGCGACGCCAGCAAGGTTCGGCTGGACCCCCTGCGCGTGCCCAGGCCGCCCAAGGACGGCGCCCGCGCCAACCCGTTCTTCATCGCCTTCTACGGCGGCGATGCCCTCGATGCGGTCGGGTTGCAGGCTAGGGAGCACACCGCTCAGGTTCCGTCCGCGAAGCGCGAAGAGCGCGAGGCCGACTTCCGCGAGGGCAAGCTGCCCATCCTCTACTGCTCGCCCACCATGGAACTGGGCGTGGACATCTCCGAGTTGAACGTGGTGAACCTGCGCAACATCCCGCCGACGCCCGCCAACTACGCTCAACGCAGTGGCCGCGCAGGCCGCAGCGGACAGCCCGCGCTGGTGTTCTCGTACTGCTCGACGTCCAGCCACCACGACCAGTACTTCTTCAAGCGGCCCGAGGCCATGGTTCATGGTGCAGTGGCGCCGCCACGACTCGATCTCGGCAACGAGGATCTGATCAGATCCCATATTCAGGCCATCTGGCTGGCCGAGACTGGGAAGGATCTTGGCAAGTCGCTAAAGGACATCCTCGACGTCCAGGGCGAAGCCCCGACGCTGGCAATCCACGAGGAAGTTCGTCGACACATGGAGCACGGCCCGTACGTGGAACGCGCTCACCGGCGTGCCGCCCATGTTCTCGCCAGCGTGGACAGCGTACTGCGCATCTCGGACTGGTACACGCCCACCTGGGTCGACGACGTGCTCGCCCGCGCGTTGCAGGAGTTCGATCGCTCGTGCGAGCGTTGGCGCACGCTCTTCCGCGCCGCCCGTGGCCAGAGCGAAGTGCAGAACAAGATCATCAACGACGTCTCACGCAGCGCCATCGACAAGGAAGAAGCACGACGCTTGCGCCGCGAGGCCGAGGCACAGATCGAGCTGCTCACCGAAGTGGACAGCCTAGCCCAGTCCGATTTCTACAGCTATCGCTACTTTGCCAGCGAGGGCTTCCTGCCCGGCTACAACTTTCCGCGCCTGCCTTTGTCTGCCTACTTGCCCGGCCGACAGGTCCGCACCGCCAAGGGCAAGGCCGACAACTATCTGTCCCGTCCGCGCTTCCTGGCCATCTCCGAGTTCGGCCCGCGAGCCATCGTGTATCACGAGGGCTCGCGCTACCTCATCAACAAGGTCATCTTCAGCAACCGCGACTCCGGCGAGCTGTCCACCGGCGAGGCCAAGCAGTGCAAGGAGTGCGGCTATCTTCACCCGGTCCTGACCGCGCCCGGCCCTGACAGGTGCGAATACTGCAATGCCGAGTTGCCCATCTCCTGGCACAACCTCTTTCGCCTACAGAATGTCTCCACCAAGCGCCGCGATCGCATCAACTCTGACGAGGAAGAGCGCCTGCGCATGGGCTACGAGGTGCGCACTGCCGTCCGCTTCGAGCACCGCGACGGCGGTCTGCGTGCGCAGGTCGCCGAGGTCTTCAGTGGCGACCAGAAGCTGGCCACGCTGACCTACGGCCACGCCGCGATCATCTGGCGCATCAACCTGGGCTGGAAACGCCGCAAGACGAAGGAAGATCTGGGCTTCATCCTGGACGAGGAGCGCGGCTACTGGGCCAAGAACGACCTCGACGACGAGGACACCGACGACGTGATGAGCGCCAGCAAGAAACGCGTCGTGCCCTACGTGGAGGATCGACGCAACTGCCTGCTCCTCCGGCCCGAGCAGTCGCTTGACCAGGGTGTGATGGCCTCGCTCCAGGCCGCGCTGAAGAACGCCATCCAGGTCGAATTCCAGCTTGAGGAGTCGGAACTCGCGGCCGAGCCCATGCCGCTTTTCGATGAACGCCATCTGATCCTCTTCTACGAGGCCGCCGAAGGCGGGGCAGGTGTCTTGCGCCGACTGGTCGACGACAGCGCGGCCTTTGGCGAGGTCTGCAGGCGCGCACTGTCGCTTCTGCATTTCGACCCCGCATCCTTGAAGGATCTGCGCCGAGCCCCCAACGCGCGCGAGGACTGCGAGGCCGCCTGCTACGACTGCCTCATGAGCTACGGCAACCAGGGCGACCACGAGATCCTCGACCGCACCCTCGTGCGCGACGTCCTTGGCCAGTTCGCCTCAGCCACAGTCCGCGCTGCGCCCGGCGCTGTCCCTCGTGCTGACCACCTCCAGCGCCTGCTCAATCTCACTGACTCGGAACTGGAACGGAAATGGCTCCGCCACCTGGAAGCCAGCAACCTGCGCCTTCCGTCCTCGGCCCAGACCTTGGTGGAATCCTGCAAGACGCGCCCCGATTTCCTATATGAAGAGGATCGCATTGCGATCTACGTCGACGGCCCGGTGCATGACTTCCCCGAACGGTCCAAGCGCGACCGCCAGCAAGAAGAGGCGATGCTCGATGCGGGTTGGCAGGTGATTCGCTTCTCCCATCACGACGACTGGCCCACGAAGTTTGCGCTGTATCCGTCCATCTTCGGCAAGACCCCATGAACTTCGCCCCCGGCGCGTCAGACACCCTCTACGACGGATGGGCCGCCCATCTAGGGTCAATCCCTTACGAGCTGCCCTTCGGCACACCAGGGTCCGCCGCCGTCGTCTTGTCCAACCGCGAAGGGAGCTCTCGTACAAGGGCATCAAGATCGAGAAGTTGCTTCGAGATGGGTGAGAAAAAGAGCGGAACACGGCCACCAACTTGCCCGCTCTGTTGGATCGTCGCCAGCTCCAGCCCGTAGCGCTCTCGCGCGTCAGCATCGCCCAGCTTGGCCGCAGCGACGAGCCCCCAAGCCAATGCCGTGACTCGGGTGGTGATCTCACGCCTTCTTGTTGCCCCCGAGTCCTCAAGAAGTCGGAATCCTGTCCGCCACGAGTCCCCGACGTCACGACCGTCGGAACCGCCCGCTTCCGCTACCGACAGGTGGGCGTAGTAGCTCTTCGGGTCATGCGCGACAGCCTTTTCATACCACTTGGAGGCGGCTATTCGGTCGTTTCGTAGCGCAAAGCTGTTTCCCCGCAGCAGGTATGCTCTGGTCAGTAGCGTTCTCTGGTTCCCGTCGAGCGCAGTCGTGCCCTTCAGCTGCTCGAGACGCTCAATCATTTCTGAAAGCAGAGCGTCGGTGTCCTCCCCCAAGTAGGACATGACCTCCGCAAGCGTGATCATTGTCAAGAACTGCTTTGACGTGCGGCCGAAAATCTCAACAGCCTGTTCGAGTAGTGTCTTTGCTTCAAGCAGGTTCTCACCTGCCTGAGCGCTACTCAGTCGCCAATTCTTCTCAGCGATCCCGCGAAAGTGCTTAGTATAGGCTCGTGCATTGACCGTATCCGAACTTGCCTGGAGAGTCGAAAACGTGTCGTCGGCCTCCTTTAGACTGTGAAGTGCGGCGTCGATATCGTTTGCGTAGAATGCGCTCGTACCGGCCAGCTGCATTACGCGAGCGAACGTGGCTGGGTTGTCCTTCCTCTCCTCATCAATGATGAACCTCGGCGTGCTCTCAAGCTGGGCACGGGCTCGGTTGGCCAAGTTGACCAGGTCTAGCGACAGCGAGGGCCAGGCCATGGCCTTGACCGAACCGAAGGAGTCGCGGAAGATTTTCCCGGCATTGCGATATCGGTCTCTTGAGTCATTCCTCATCTGGCTGACCAATGCGTCCGTCGCCTCCAATCTCTTGACGAGCGCGGACTGGGCCTCTTCCCGTTTCAGTTGCAGCTCGTAGGTGTCTCTCAAGAGACCTATCACGCCGCCAAGCTTCTGGATGTTGTCGATCTGCTCAGACAGGACTTGCCCATTCTTAGTGGCAGCCGAGTCCTGCCGGTCCTCGGCGTTGAGCACCCGCTGCTCATAGAACTTGCGCTCGTTCTTGTAGTCCTTGCGCTGGATCAATTCCTTGATGATGTTCAAGACTCCCAGAAGCGCCATGATTCCCGCCAAGATTGCGCCCAGCAGCTTGGTCGAAGCTAGTTGCTCCTCCAACCTGATCAGCCGTCGTTCGAGGAGAAACCGAGATGCCACTGTCTCTGTCGCACTACCGTCGCGTGAGCCTTGGACGGTGGGAGCGGGAGCATCGGGGACGAGTGAAGGCTCAGTTTCCCCGGAAACTTCCAGCCCGGCCTGCCGGTGTCTCGTGTTCCCTTCACGATCCGGAACTTGCCCAAGGGTTGTCGAGTTGAAGAAGACCGAGAACACGACCACGACGAGAGCCAGGGTTCGGTCACATTTCATGCGTGCCCTCCGGCGATCACAACGAGGTGGTCAGTAGATTCCCGGCGTCGCCTCACGTCAAGCACATTTCCTGGGTGAGCTGGCTCCGCGAGGCCGGCGTCTCGATGGCGCCCCCGACGGCAGGCCAGCTATGGGGGACGAGATTGCGCGTCGTCGAGTCTCGTTCTGCCGGACACGAGAAAGGATATCCACGGTCAAGCGGCGAAACCGGCGTGAATCGGAAGTGCGTTCGAGGGAGGGATGAGGTGTTTGCTGGTAGGCTCAAGCTCACAGCTGGTTCCTTCCCTGCGGTCCAGCTCTGATCCGTCCCTCTCCCACTTGCCTGACGGACCCACGTGATCGACAATGCCACATGACCTTCGCCCCCGGCGCTCTGGTTCGTGCGCGTGGCCGTGAGTGGGTCGTCCTGCCCGAGTCGGCTGAGGATCTGCTCGTCCTGCGCCCGCTCGGCGGCACCGACGAGGAAGTCGCAGGTGTGTACCTGCCGCTTGAAACCGTGGAACCGGCCACCTTCCCGCCGCCCAGCGTGGCTTCCCTGGGCGATCACGCCTCGTGCCGCCTGCTGCGCGATGCCGTGCGCCTCGGTTTTCGTTCCAGCAGCGGCCCCTTCCGCTCCTTCGCCCAGCTTGCGGTGGAGCCCCGTCCCTACCAGTTGGTTCCGCTGCTGATGGCCATGCGCCAGGACGTCGTGCGCCTGCTGATCGCGGACGATGTGGGCATCGGTAAAACCATCGAGGCGGGTCTGATCGCGCGCGAGCTTCTCGATCGGGGCGAGGCCAAGCGCCTGGTTGTGCTCTGCCCGCCGCCCCTGGCCGAGCAGTGGCAGCAGGAACTGAGCCGCAAGTTCCACATCGAGACCGAACTGGTCCTGGCCAGCACGGCCCCACGTCTTGAACGCCACTGCGCCGTCGGCCAGTCGCTGTTCGAGCTTCACAAGTACGTCGTGGTTTCCACGGACTTCATCAAGAGCGATCGCCGCCGCGACGATTTTCTGCGTGCCTGCCCCGACCTGGTCATTGTGGACGAGGCGCACACCTGCGCCTTCGACGGCGGCGGCGGAACCGGCCGCCACCAGCGCCACCAGCTTCTCAAGGGCCTGGCTGCCGACCCCAATCGCCACCTCATCCTGGTCACTGCCACGCCCCACAGTGGCAAAGAAACCGCTTTTCGTTCGTTGCTCGCCCTCTTGCGGCCGGAATTCGCCGCCCTGCCCGAGACCCTTGCCGGTGCAGAGAACGAGAAGCAGCGCCGCGAGCTAGCCCAGTACGTGGTCCAGCGCCGCCGTGGCGATCTCAAGCAGTACCTCGACACGACCACCCCGTTCCCCAAACGCGAGGAACTGGAGGAAACCTACGACCTCTCGCCCGAATACCGGGCGCTTTTCAAGCGCGTGCTTTCCTTTGCCCGCGAGACCGTGCAGAACGCGCAAGACGGCACGCATCGGCAGCGCATCCGCTGGTGGGCCGCCCTTGGTCTCCTGCGCTCGCTGGCATCCAGTCCGGCCGCCGCCGCCATTACCCTGCGCAACCGCGCCGAAGAGGACGGCACCGACTCGAACGAGTCCGCCGACGAGATCGGCCGTCGAACCATCATGGATCAAGAGGGCGACGAGGCCGTCGAGACCGTCGACGTGGCCCCTGGCAGCCAGACCGAGGAGGACGGCCCACAGAGCGAAACCCGCCGCCAGCTTCTCTCCATGGCCGACGAGGCCGACGCCCTTTGCGGCGCCAAGGACGAGAAGCTCAAGCGGATCGTTGCCCTGCTCAAGAAGTTGGTTCTTGAGGACGACTACCACCCGATCGTCTTCTGTCGCTTCATCCCCACGGCCGCGTACCTGGCCGAACACCTGCGCAAGCACCTCAAGGGCGTTACCATCGAAGCCGTCACGGGCGAGCTTGCGCCCTCCGAGCGCGAGCAGCGCGTCCTGCAACTCGCCCAGTCGCCCAAGCGCCTGCTGGTAGCCACTGATTGCCTCAGCGAGGGCGTCAACTTGCAGGACCACTTCGATGCCGTGGTTCACTACGATTTGGCCTGGAACCCGACCCGGCACGAGCAGCGCGAAGGCCGTGTTGATCGCTACGGCCAGAATCGCGGCATCGTACGCGTGCTCACCTACTACGGCCAGGACAACCACATCGACCGCATCGTGCTCGACGTGCTTCTGCGCAAACACAAGTCCATCCGCACCGCGCTCGGCGTGTCGGTTCCGGTCCCGGGCGCGCCCAGCCAGGTGCTTGAGGCTGTGTTTCAGGGTCTGCTCGCTCCCCGCCAAGAGCAACTGGATCTGTTCAGCAACAACCCCGAGCAGCTTTCCCTATTTGAGGAGACGGTCGTCTTTCCCCAGCGTCACGACATTCATCAGGAATGGGAGGCCGCCGCAGGTCGCGAAAAACTGTCCCAGACCGTGTACGCCCAGGGCACCATCAAAGTCGACGAGGTTGCTCGCGAGCTGGATGCCGTTCGCCGCGCCATTGGCTCCAGCACCGACGTGGCCCGCTTCGTGACCGAGGCCCTGCGCGCCCATGGCGCGACCGTGGGCGGTACCAATGGCACCATCGAAGTGGGCCTCAAGGGCGCTCCGCTTGCGATTCGAGAGGCGATCGGCGAGGGCAAGGGCTTCACCGCGCGTTTCGAGCTTCCTGTTCCCGAGGGCGTCCTGCACTTGCAGCGCACGCATCCCATCGTCGAGCGTTTGGCCAGCCACGTCCTGACCACGGCGCTGGACACTCAAGTGGGCGCCGCCATTGCCCAGCGGTGCGGCGTGATTGAGACCAAGGCGGTCAGCAAGCGCACCACCCTGCTGCTGGTCCGCCTGCGCTTCCACATCCTGACCAAACGCGGGACAGAGGAATGGCCCCTGCTGGCCGAGGACTGCCTGGTGCTGGGTTTCCGTGGCGCCCCTCAGACAGCAGAGTGGCTGTCCCAGCAGGACGCGGACGCACTGCTCGCTGCCATCCCATCCGGCAACGTGAACCCGGATCGCGCCCGCGACTTCCTTCGGCGTGTGCTCGACGACGCGGGCATGGCCGCGATCAAGCCGCAGCTCAAGCAGATGGCCGACACTCGCGGCGCCGAATTGCTTGATGCCCACCGCCGCGTGCGCGAGGCCGCGAAAGCCAAAGGGACCAGCCACCGCATCCAGGCCGCTGGCGAGCCCGACCTTCTCGGGGTCTTTGTCCTTCTGCCCGCCGTATTCTGACCATGCGCACCGCCGACCGCTTCAGCACCATCACCGTCGAGGGCGCGATCCTGCCCCCCGATCTGCTCAAGCGCGTCGCTGACAATGCCCGCGAACTTGACGGCCTTTCGGCCGACAGCTACATGCTGGCGGGCGAGAAGCTGAACGAGGCCATCAGCCGTGCCTGGAGCCGCGCTCGCACCCTATGGGCCAATTTCCGCGATGCCAAGGATCGCCTGCCCGCCACCGACGACGGCACCCGCCTGACCCGGGACAAGTGGCTCCTGCCGCTCTTCAAGGAACTCGACTACGGCTTGCTTGCCGCCGCCCACCCCTACGTCTTCGACGGGAAGGCCTATCCCGCCTCGCACGAGCACTACTCCACGCTCATCCACCTGGTCGGCTTCCGCCAGGATCTCGACAAACGCGCCACTACCGCCCCCGACGGTCCCAAGATGAGTCCACACAGCCTGGTGCAGGAGCTGCTCAATCGCTCCAAGGGACACCTGTGGGCCTTTGTCTCGAACGGCCTTCAGCTTCGCATTCTGCGCGACAGCGCCGCGCTCACCCGCCAGTCCTTCGTCGAATTCGACCTTGAGTCCATGCTGCGCGACGAGGTCTACCCGGACTTCGTCCTCTTCTGGATGCTGTGCCACGCCTCGCGCGTGCGCGCCGAGCGCCCCGAGGAATGCTGGCAGGAAAAGTGGTCCAAGGCCGCCCAGGCCCAGGGCACACGCGCCCTAGACCAGCTTCGCGACGGCGTCGAGAAGGCCATCACTGCCCTTGGCCAGGGATTCCTTCAGCACCCCGAAAACCGCGACCTGCACGCCGCCCTGGAACGCGGCACCCTCACCCGCGAGGATTACTACCGCCAGCTCCTGCGCCTGGTCTATCGCCTGATCTTCCTCTTCGTGGCCGAGGACCGCGACTTGCTGCTGATGCCCGCCGCGTCCGCCGAGGCCAAGGCACGCTTCCGCCGCTTCTACGGAACCCAGCGCCTGCGCTCCGTCGCCCGCACCGTGCGCGGCACGCCCCACGGCGATCTCTGGCAAACCCTGGTCCTGGTGATGGGCCGCCTGGGCCACGACGAAGGCTGCCCCGACCTCGGCTTGCCCGCCCTGGGCAGCTTCCTATGGTCACTCGCCGCCCTGGGCAACCTGCACACCTGCCAGATCGGGAACCGCGCCTTTCTCGACGCCATCCGCGCCCTCGATTTCACCGAAGATCACGGCGTTCGCCGCTTCGTCGACTACCGCAACCTTGGCGCCGAGGAACTGGGCAGCATCTACGAGTCCCTGCTGGAACTGTTCCCCGACATCAACCTGCGCGAGGGCGGCTTTTCACTTCGCGCCGCCAGCGGCAACGAGCGCAAGAGCACGGGCAGCTACTACACGCCCACCAGCTTGGTCACCTGCCTGCTCGACTCGGCCCTGGACCCAGTGCTGGACGAGGCCAGCCGCAAGCCCGACGCCGAAGCCGCCATCCTGGCCCTGAAGGTCGTGGACCCCGCCTGCGGCTCCGGCCACTTCCTGATCGCCGCTGCCCATCGCATCGCCAAGCGTCTGGCTTTTGTCCGCACCGGCAACGAAGAGCCCAGCCCCGCCGACATCCGCCACGCCCTGCGCGACGTGATCGGCCACTGCATCCACGGCGTCGACATCAACGAGATGGCCGTCGAGCTGTGCAAGGTCAGCCTGTGGATGGAAGCGCTTGAGCCCGGCAAGCCGCTCAACTTCCTCGATTCCAAGATCCGCGTGGGCAACGCCCTGATCGGCGCCACCCCGGCGCTGGTGGCCAAGGGCATTCCCGAGGATGCCTTCCAGGCCATCGAGGGCGACGACAAGAAGATCGTCGCCCAGTTGAAGAAGCGCAACAAGGCCGAGCTGGGCGGCCAGACCGACATGTTTGTCGACGGCACGACCCTGCGCCCGCCCAAGGTCATCTCGCAAGAAGCCACCCAGGTCGAGTCCCTGCCCGACGATTCAATCCAGGGCATCCACGCCAAGGAGCAGGCTTACAAGGGCTTCGAGCACTCCGCCGCCTTCAGCCACGCGAGGCTGCTTGCCGACACCTGGTGCGCCGCCTTCGTCTGGAAGAAGACCACGCCCGACGCCATCACCACCGACACCATCTTCAAGCTGGCCGCCGACCCGAACACCCTGCCGCCCGCTATGCGTGCCGAGGTGGAGCGTCTGACCACCCAATACAAGTTCTTCCACTGGCACCTCGGCTTCCCGCAGGTCTTTCGCGTGTCATCGAACGGCGACCGGCCCAACGAGCAAGGGTGGATCGGCGGCTTCGATGTGGTGCTGGGAAACCCGCCCTGGGAGCGGGTGAAGCTGCAAGAGAAGGAGTGGTTTGCCTCGCGGCGGCCGGACATCGCGGAGGCCAGCAACGCTTCCCAGCGCAAGAAGATGATCGAGAAGCTGGCCGTGGACGATCCCGCGATGAGCGCGGCTTTCCTCGATGCGCGGAGGCAGGCAGAGGCCGAGAGCCATTTCATCCGTGGCTCTGGGCGCTTCCCTCTTTGCGGCCAGGGCGACGTGAACACGTACACCGTCTTCGCGGAATGGAACCGAGCTGTTCTCGGCAGGGTCGGTCGCGTCGGCTGTATCTTGCCGTCGGGAATTGCAACCGACGACACGAGCAAGGAGTTCTTCCAGGACATCGTCGAAAGCAAGGCTCTGGTCAGTCTGCTGAGTTTCGAAAACGAAGAGTTCATCTTCCCAGGTGTCCACCACGCTACGAAGTTCTGTTTGCTCGCTCTCGCGCCAGCGGGAGTTGGCCCCGATATTCCATCTTTCGTCTTCTTCGCCAGACAGACAGCCCAACTCCAAGATCCTGGTCGGGCCTTTGGCTTGACGGCCGAAGACATTCTGCTGGTCAACCCAAACACGCGGACCTGCCCAACGTTTCGGTGGGCGCGAGATGCCGAGATCGCAAAACTGGTCTACCGTCGCCTTGCGGTGCTTGTGCGCGACGGCACTCCCGAGGAGAACCCCTGGAGGGTCCAATTCGCAGTCATGTTCCACATGGCGAACGACTCTGGGCTCTTCAAGGATCGAACGGAGATGGATGAGGGCGGCTGGAGCTTGGATGGCAACCTCTTCGTCAAAAGTAAGGCGCGATATGCGCCGCTGTACGAAGCCAAGATGGTCCACCACTTTGATCATCGCTTCGGCACATACGATGGGCAGACCCAGGCCCAGTCTAACCAGGGCACTCTTCCGCGCCTCACACCTGAACAACACGCGGACCCGGACTACCTTGCTTTGCCATGGTTCTGGGTTCCCGAAGCCGAAGTTGAAGCCGCCATAGGTGACAAGTCGAGGCGTGGTTGGTTTCTCGGCTGGCGTGACATTTGCCGCAGCACTGACGAACGCACCGTGATCTCGGCGTTTCTTCCGAGGACGGGCGTGGGGCACCAGTTTCCTCTCTGCTTCGCAGAGGAGTCACCGCCGCTCGTCGCATGTCTCGGCGCGGTTCTGGGATCCCTCGCGCTCGACTACTGCGCTCGGCAGAAGGTCGGCGGCACGCACCTCACGTTCTTCATCGTCAACCAGCTCCCGGTCATCCCACCCGCGACCTTCCAAGCCCCGATCCCATGGCTGATCGCCGAGGCCCCGGCCGTCACCTGGTTCGCCTCCCGCGTGCTGGAATTGACCTACACCGCCCACGACATGACCCCGTTCGCCCGCGACCTAGGCTGCGACGGCCCGCCGTTCCGATGGGACGAGACCCGCCGCACCCAGATCCGCGCCGAACTCGACGCCGCCTTTCTGCACCTCTACGGCCTCGACCGCTCCGACGCCGAATGGATCCTCGACAGTTTCCCTGTCCTCAAGAAGAACGAGGAATCCAAGCTCGGCGAGTTCCGCACCAAGCGCCTCGTCCTAGCCACGTACGACGCCATGGCCGAAGCCCAGCGCACCGCCACCGCCTTCGCCAGCCCCCTCACCCCCCCACCCGCCGACCCCCGCGCCGCCCACCCCGCCACCACCATCGCCCCGGCCGCCGCAGCCCGCCTCGGCGCCACAGCCCCGACAGCCCCGCCAGCCGTCACCGCCCATCCAGCGCCCGCCGCCACCCCGCCCTTGCCCACCACGCCGTCCACGCCCACCATCGAGCCGCCGCTGGCCCCCATCCTCCCATTCCGCAAAGTCGATCGTCCCAAGCCCAAGGACAAGTACCGCACCTGCATCCCCGTGGAGTCCATCAAGGCAGCGGCCGGCGCCTTCAGCGACGTCCAGGAACGCACCCCCACAGATTGGGCCGAAGTCACCACGAGCACGCCACTGGCCAAAGGCATGTTCATCGCCCAGGTGGAAGGCCACTCAATGGAGCCCGACATCCCCCACGGCGCCTGGTGCATCTTCCAGCGCCCCTGGCTCACGCCCAAGTCCGGCGAGATCGGCATCTTCCAACTCCACGAGTCCACCGACCCCGACACCGGCGCCCACGTCACCGTCAAGAAGTACGCCCCAACCCTCACCCGCTACCACGAAGGCAACAAACTCCTCGGCGGCACCCTAGAACCGTCCAATCCCGATTTCAAACCGATCCGCATCACTCTGGGCGTCCGCCCATACGCCAAGTTGCTTGAGGTGCTTCGGTGAATTTGGTCTCTTCTCCAAAGCGAGGCATCCATGGGAGATAGGAAGCGTTTCGATCTCTACACGTTCGTCGCCAGCGCGGCGCTCGAAGGTGGAAACCCTTTTCAGCTCGGGTGCAACTGCGGCGGTGTGGTGACGATCATGCCGCCATTCCAGGATGAGTACGTTGTGTGTCCGCGCTGCGAGTCGACGATCAAGATGTTGGTCGTGGAAGGCGACCCAGGATACATCATTGGTGCCGACGCTTCGGGCAACCCAACCCTGTTGCCAGTTCAGGGCAGCTCCAAGCCACATCCTGCCCAGCTGTCCAAACGGGAACGGGATGCGATCCTGGCCGATGTGCGAGCGAAGTTTCCCCACGGGGAGGATTGACATGGCGAAACCCTCCCCAGAGTGCTTGCTCGTGGACGCAACCGGAAGGCTGATCGACATGGACGCTCTAATCTCCCGCCTGCGTGGGGAATCCCAGCGCGTCTTGGCGGACGATGAGATTGGGCTTGTGCTGTACGTCGGGGACCAGGGGCTGTTCAGCCTGGAGCCGACCGACGATGGAGAGTTTCTGGCCAGCCCCGTTGTCGAGGTCTCGCGACCCCGCTTTCCGACGCGCCTGCTGAGACGTCAAATAGGCGCCAAAGTCGTGTCCGTGACCGCCGACACGGTCTTCGTTGTGCGCGATGGCGAGACGCTGAAGAAGATCAGGGCGGAGAAGCTCGTACCGGGCATGGTGTTGGCATCCGGTGAGAAGGTGTTCCGATGAAGTACAAGAACGAGCTTGAGCGTCGCGCCTTCGAGATCGCCCAGCGCGTGCTCGGCCAGAGGGTGACGCTCGAACACAACAAGAGGCTCACTATTGAGAGTGGGCTCTTCTCTGAGGTGGCGTCCTTCAAAGGACCGCCCGCAAAGGAGATCGACGTCCTTGCGGCAGAGGTCAGGACCGACCCTCGCGTTTCTCTGCTCGTGAGCTGCAAAGAGCTGGATAGGAGAGCCTCGCCTGGCCAAGTGCAGGAATGGGCTGCTGTCGTGCAGGCCATGAATAGGTACTCGGCCGGGACGCGGTTCTTGGGCTTGGTCGTTTCGCCATCTGGGTTCAGCGACGGGTGTGAGGCATGGGCCAGCTCGCACAACCTCGGCCTCGTACCGCCCTTGAAGGGTCGTCGCCTTCTGTTTTCTTCCGACACTGTGATGCGGATGTTCGAGCGCGTGGTGAGGGCAACTCGGACCAGGGTTCTTCTCCGCTTCAACGATCTTGAGACGGCGCCCTCCCTTTTTGACTTCGTCTATCGCATGGTCGAGGACTTCGAGGGTCATCAGGAAGCTGGTGCCGACGGCAGGTTTTTCACGTTGCCGCGTGGATGGCTCTCATCATTCAGCGAGATGTATGCAGCCGTCGCGGGCAGACGCATCCAGAATCTGGTTGCTGTGGCGGGGGCAAGCTTCATTCAGCTGGAAGGGAACACGGTGCTTCGCTTTGACGGCACCCGCATCGACTTTGGCAACGCCGAGGTTTCGGGCACGTCTCTGAACGAAGTCATCTGCCGGAAGAACCTGCTGATGGAGCCATGCACGCTGCAATTCGTGAAGGAGGCAGTGGCCGGTAAGCCCATCACGAGTGCTGCTGACTTCGGCGACTACGTCGAGTTTGGCGTCGACGGTTGTTTGAATCTGGGAGTGCATGTAGGTGGGTTCCACCTCGTCTCGACGGAGAACCCAGTCAGCGAGCACCAACTGTAGAGTGCAATGGCCGGGTCGGGCCGCGTTGGGCCGCAATAGTTCCGGCGGTCGTTTCTGCTGCGAGCACGCCGGCCTGATCTGCAAGGCTTTCGAGCACGACGCTGGGCTGAAGCTGTTCCGGTGGAGGTGAAAATGGCAGTCGCTTGATCAAGAGCACAATCACGACCGCCGCCACCAGTCCCTCACCTTATGCCAGAAACGCCGTTTCTTCCTGGCCCGTTCCACGGCCCCTGCCGAATCCTTCTCTACACCGTTGGTCCCTTCGTTGACGGCGTTGAAGTATCCATCCTTCGCAGCCCGGTCATGCGCTCTCCCGGCAGCAATCTCTTCTGGAGACCACCAAGCAGACCACCGGACTCTGCTATTCCTTATCCAATAGTGAGATTGGCAAGCAAAGCCCCAGTTTCCGATCGAGGGATCCAACGAAATCGCCTTCCCGTCGAAAATGAGCTTCCAATCCGTGGGTCCCAAGGGAGTAACGACCTCTTGCTTGCATCCGCAGCAACATTTGTGGACCACGGTCCCAAACTTCATGGACACGTAGAGCGTCCTCTCTTCTATTTCATCCGGAATGAACTCAACAAATTCATGTGCGAGAACAATCTCCCGTCTCACGGCCGTAGGTCCTCATTGATGAGCAAATTGCCATCAATGGCATACGTACTGTGATGCTCACACTTTAGGTCGCGGTAAAAGCCAAAGAACTTCTTCCACTTGATGACGGCCAGTGCGGCATTAAGAGCGTTGAGATCGGCTATCTGGATATTGCGGTCATACTCATTGCCGCCATCATTTTCCGAGAAGGAAATTCTGTTGCGCACGTGGTCGCGCTGCTTCGGCGTGCTGGTCGTGATCCTGATGATGCCGCCCAGGGCACCATCAGTCATGGTGACGCCCATCCCGACATCGATGAACGGGAGTCCTAAGCTCTCCAACCTCTCGACAATCATCTTCTTCGCCGGGCCGCGGTCGAGACAGAGAAAGACGAAGGTCATTGCCCGCAAGTCATCCACATTCGCCGCCTCGACATAGGTTGCACGGTCGATGATGCCACGATGCATTTTCGAGTACAGGTTCTTGAGATAGGCCGTCTTTCGTGGCTTCGCCTTGAGGTCCTCAAGGGAAGGGGCACCGGGCGACCTGAACGCGTTGTGCTGCAAGAGCGTGTCCGCATCAAAGAGGTGAATCTCCTTTACGGGCGTCTTGGCGGCGAGATCCAGCACGTAGGACCCCGTTCCACCCAACCCCACAATTGCAACCCTTCCTAGCTCCAGCTTCTTTGTGATGAGGCCAATTTCGGCCCGGCTGGAAGCGGTGTCGACATAGTTGAACACCGTGTCCCCATCCTCCTTCTCAACCTCAATGACGGGGTAGGTCTTCGCCGTGATCAGAGGGTCGAGCAACTGGGCAGGGCCGGAAAGGATGGCAACATAGGTCGTCACCTTGGCGTGGTAGTCTTCGTAGAAATCGGCCGGCTTGGGCTTCGCTGAAAACGTATGCTTGACGACGACACCTTCGGCAAGGGTCCGTTCGTTACTGGAATTCTTGATCTGCGCGATTTCGTTTCCATCGGGGCGGCAGGGATGCTCCCCGACAAAGTAGGCAACGTGATCATCAGGGAGCGCGGTCACGTCTCCGGCTAGG
>CAVWUP010000031.1:0-276583 GCA_963758155.1 uncultured delta proteobacterium | reverse complement strand
TTTGGCCCCGTAGCTCAGGTGGATAGAGCGGCGGTTTCCTAAACCGTAGGTCGCCTGTTCGAATCAGGCCGGGGTCACCATCGTGATTGCCATTGCCCAGCGAGTCTCTCGCGCTGAAGTCCGCGTCGCCGCCGAGGTCGTCGGGCGCATCGACAAGGGCGTGCTTCTGTTGGTCGGCGTCGAGCGCGGCGACAGCGAGGCCGATGCCGATGCGCTGGCGCGCAAGCTGGTCGCCTTGCGTATCTTTCCCGGCCGCACGCCCATGGATCTCAGCCTCAAGGACGCGGGGGGGGCCTGCCTGGTGGTCAGCCAGTTCACGCTGGCCGGCTCCATCCGCAAGGGCAATCGCCCCAGCTTCGACCGCGCCGAGGATCCTGCCTTGGCCCAATCCCTCTACCAAAGCGTCGCTGACCGCGTCGCCGCCGACGGCATCCCGGTGGCCTGCGGCCGCTTTGCCGCTGACATGGACGTCGAGCTGGTCAACGACGGCCCAGTCACTTTCATCATCCAGACCCGCGGCGGCGCGCTGGCCGGGCACTGACGATCAGGGATAGATGATCAGCGCTTCCACCGGCACATTGCCCAGCTGCGCCCGGCCGTTGAGAAACGCCAGCTCGATGACGAAAGCTCGCCAGCGACAACCTCGCCCGCCCAGGTCTTGCAGCAGGCGACAGGCCGCGGCCGCGGTGCCGCCGGTGGCGAGCAGATCGTCGACCAGGGCCACGCGCGTGCCCGCAGCCACGGCGTCTTCGTGGATCTCGATGGCATCGGTTCCGTACTCGAGCTGGTAGCGCTGCTGCCGCGTCTTCCAGGGCAGTTTGCCAGGCTTGCGTATGAGCACGAACCCGACACCCAGCATGGTGGCCGCCGCCGCGCCGAAGATGAAGCCGCGCGACTCGATGCCGGCGATCACCGTGGGCCGCGCCTTGGCGATGCCCTCGCACAAATTCTCCACGCAGCGACGAAAGGCAGGACCGTGCTGCAGCAAGGGCGTGACATCGCGGAAGAGAATCCCTTTCTTGGGAAAGTCCGGGATGTCGCGAATCAGGGAGCGAAGATCACCTGTGAACTTGTCGCTGGCGGCTGGCATGGGTCGTTTTTACTTCAAGGTCGGCAAAAACTGCAGCGGATCTTGCGGCTCCTGCTTGTGGCGCACCTCGAAGTGCAAATGCGGGCCAGTGGCGTGGCCCGTGGCACCCACGCGCGCGATCTCCTGGCCAGTGGTGATGCGGTCCCCGACGTGAACCATCAAGAGCGAGTTGTGAGCGTACACGGTCACGAGATCCCCAGCGTGCTGGATGACGACCATGTTGCCGTAGCCCCGCACCTTGTCGCCCGCGTACACCACCTCGCCGTCGGCCGCGGCCTTGACCGACGTTCCGATGGGCGCGCTCAAGTCGATGCCATCGTGGTCGCGGCCCCAACGTTTGCCAAACAGCGACGTGAGCACAGGCCTGGCCAGCGGCCAACGCAGGGGCGCCTTGCTGTTCGCTTCGCTCTCGGCTTCGGGCGCGGCGGACTCTGCCGACGGCGCGGAGACTTCCCCGGCCGCCATCGTGCCGGTCTGGGCAGGCCCGCGCAGAACGTAAATCAGACGACCGGGTTCCAGCGTCTGGCCCCGTCGCAGTCCATTGATCTCCAGCAGATCCTCCAGCGGAATCCCTGCTTCCTTGGCGATCTTGGCCGGGGTTTCACCAGCCTTGACCACATGCCAGGTCCCTGGCGGATTGTCGTCATCCGTCGGGCGTGGGACGGTGGCGCACGAGCAGAAGCCCAGCAACGCACACGCGGCGGCCAAAGCGCGCAGTTTCCCCGTGATTTCTTCGCTATGCCTGTGGCTTGTCACGGCCCACCCCATAGCGTCCGGTGAGGTTCACGTAGCGGCAGGCGACATCATCCAGTGTCTCGAACGCGTCGCCCGTGCGCCGCACGCGGGTCAGGACTTGTTGTTCAAATCCGCCCACCGGGGCCACCAGCCGGCCGCCGTCACGCAACTCATCCAGGAGCAGCACCGGAACCTGCGGCGTCGCGGCCGAGACGATGATGATGTCGTAGGGCGCGTGCTCGGGCCAGCCGCAACTGCCGTCAGACGCGGCCAGCGTGACATTGCGACACCCGGCCTCGGCCAGGTGCGCGCGCGCCTTGTCCACCAGTGCGGGAACGATATCCATGGCAAAGACCTGCGCGCACAACAGCGACAGCACGGCGGTCTGATAGCCGGAGCCCACGCCAATCTCGAGTGCGACATTCCCCTCCTCTGGCAGCGCCAGCTCGGTCGCACGGGCCACCATATACGGTTGCGAGATGGTCTGGCCAAAGCCGATGGGCAACGGATGATCGTCGTAGGCGTGTTCCGCCTGTTCGCGGCCGACGAAGAGATGACGAGGAACCTGGCTCATGGCTTCCAGCACGCGCGGGTCGCTGACGCCGCGGGGAAGAAGCTGTTCCGCCACCATGGCGGCGCGTTGGCTGACGAAGGGATCCCCCGGCCCGGTTGGGCCTGGCGTATCGCCGGAGCGGCGTCCTGCACTCACGGGGCTATTTCCCGGCGTGAACCGCTGCGCCTTCTGCGAACGAGCCCAGGTTCCAGGCCGCCATTCGTTGCAAAGCCGGACCGTGGGTGAGACCCAGACCAAGCGGCGTGATCGACGCCAGGCCCGAGCGCACGGCCCCGCTGTCCGAACCCGGCAGATCCTCGCCCTTTTCCTCGGGCCCGCCGATCCAGTAATAGGCCCGGCCGCGCAGATCCTCGCGCACGTCCACTTGATCGCGATACAGCCGCTGCCCCATGGAGGTCAGGGCGTATCCGCGCACCGGTCCGGCGGGAAGGTTCACGTTGAGCAGCGTGCCCGGTTCGATGGCATCCGGCCCCTGGGCCAGCACCTCTCTCACCAATCTTCGCGCAAAATCCGCCGCAGGTGCGAAATCCTGCGGCCAGCGCCGCTCGACCGACAGGGCGATGGCCGGGACTCCCCGCAGGGTCGCCTCCAGGGCCGCGCCGACGGTTCCCGAATAGAAGACGTCGGTGCCCAGGTTGAACCCGTTGTTGATCCCTGACACGCACAGGTCGGGCTTGCGCGGCACCAGGTGCAACAGCGCCAGGTACACGCAATCCACCGGCGTCCCGTCGATGGCATACACATTCGACCGAATCTGATCCACGCGCAGCGGTCGATCCAAGCTGATGGAATGCGAGGCCGCGCTGCGCTCGCGGTCAGGCGCGGCCACCATCACATCGGCCAGGTCCGCCACCGCATCAGAGAGCGCAGAGATCCCCGGCGCCATCACGCCATCGTCATTGCTGAGGAGAATGAATGGCTTTGACGACACGGTGTTTGTCGGGGCGACTGGATTTGAACCAGCGACCCCCTGACCCCCAGTCAGGTGCGCTAACCAGGCTGCGCCACGCCCCGATATTCAATTTTCTAGAGGCTATTCTTCCACGAGTCGTATCAGATCCAAAAGCCCTTGCTTGATTTTTCTCATGGTCTCGACGTCAATTTCCGGTGGCGGCACCGGCGGCGGCGGGCCCTCCTCGTGCCCCAGTTCCCGCAGCCGCGCGCGCGCCCCTGCAATGGTGAAGCGCTGCCCGTATAGCAGATCGCGTATGGTGAGCAACAGCTCAATGTCCTTGCGCCGGTAGAGCCGCTGCTGCGAGCGCGTCTTCTGCGGCCGGATGGAAAGGAATTCGGTTTCCCAGTAGCGCAGGACGTAGGGCTTGACCGCGCACAGGCGGGCGGCTTCACCGATCTTGAAGAACGGCTTGTCCGGGATCGTGCTCGGATCAACGGGAACGGAGGCACGCCGGGGCAACGTTTTCCTGCTGGTCGAGGGCCTAGGAGTTGAGCGCGTTCTTCAGCACCTGGCTGGGCTTGAAGGTCAACACGCGGCGGGCACTGATCGTGATTTCTTGGCCGGTTTGCGGGTTGCGGCCAGCGCGCGCATTCTTGTCCCTGACCACGAAGTTCCCGAAACCGGAGATCTTGATCTTCTCGCCCTTCTCCAAGGTCTCCTTGACCGTATCGAAGACAGTCTCGACGATCTCGGCGGCCTCTTTCTTGGAGAATCCGCCGACCTTCTCGTAGACCGTTTCGACGATTTCGGCCTTGGTCATGTGCCTATGTTGGACACAAATCCCTTTGATGTCAAAGGGTTGAGCAGGTGGTCTGATTTCGTCCCTAGCGAATCTGGATGGCGTACAGGCTGGCGAGGGCCTTGACAACGCGCCCATGTGCGGTGTCGGCCTCGGCGTCAGTCAAGGTGCGGTCTGGCGCCCGATAGGTCATGGTCCACAGCATCCCCTTTTTGCCAGCGGGGACGTACTTGGGATCGCGGAAATCCTCGAGCACAGCCAGCTCACGCAGCAGCGGCTCCTCGGCTGACAAGAATCCAGCCCGTTGCGCGTCTGCGGACAGCGCAACGTCGCTCCAGAAGGACACATCGCGGGTCACAGCCGGGAAACGAGGCGGCGCCTCCGCGCGCAGGGACGTCGTAGCCGCAGCCAGCGACGCCACGGCCAGCTCGAAATAGAAGGCGCGCGGCTCGATGCCCAGGCGGCGCGCGATCGCCGGGTGCAGCTCGCCCAGGTAGCCAAGTTCCGCGCCAGCGGCATTCATGACCAGGGCCGAGACGCCGGGGTGCAGATAGGGCATGTCGGCCTCGGCACAATACCGAACGTCCTGAAGTCCGAAGCCACGCAGCAGATCCTGAACGACCCGCTTGAGGTCGTAGAAGTCGACCGGTTCGCCCGACTTGAGCCATCCGGCCCGTCGGCCTGTGATCAGCCCTGCGGCGTGGGTCTTCTCGACTGGTGCCTCGCCAGCCTTGGCCGGACGCCGCACCACGCGGCCGACCTCGAACAGCCAGGCGTCGCTGACCCCGCGGGCGAGATTGCGCTTGAGCGCGTCGGCGAGCCCAGGCAGCAAAGTGGTGCGCATGACTTCATAGTCTGCCGAGATGGGGTTTTGCACCGCGATGCCGTCGGAGAGAGCCTTGTGCGTGCCGTCTGCGCTGACTGTTGCCAGCGCGCTTCGTGGAACGAAGGCCCAGGTCACGATCTCGTGCAAGCCCGCGCTGGCCAGCAAGGCGCGGGCGCGATCCGCGGGCGCCTCGGGATTGGCCTGTGAAGTTGCATTGCTGCGAATGCGCTCCCTCTGCGCGGGCTTGCCGTATTCGCCCATGCGCAGGATCTCCTCGATGAGGTCCTCCTCGATGGCGAGGTCGGGCCGGAAGGTGGGAACCTTGGCGAGAAGGCCATCGGCCGCCATCTCACAGGTGATGCCGAGACGGGAAAGCTGGTCCCGCGCAAAGGACACGGGATAGTCCACCCCGGTCACGCGCTGCAGGCGCGCCGTACGAAGTTTCACCGTCGCGGGCACCGACGCCCGCGGATAGCGATCCACCATGCCCGAAATCACGCTGCCACCGCCCAGTTTGGCCAGCAACGCAGCAGCCCTGCGCGCAGCCAAAGGAATGCTGTTGGCGTCCACGCCGCGCTCGAAGCGATAGGACGCCTCGGAGATCAGCCCCAGCCGGCGGCTGGTGCGACGAATGCTGCGCGGCTCGAACGTCGCCGCTTCGAGCAGCACATTGCGGGTGGATGCGGAAATCTCGCTGGTGCTTCCGCCCATAACCCCGGCCAGCGCCACGGGCCCGTTGCCGTCGGTGATCACGATGTCTTCCGCCACCAGAACGCGGTCCACGCCGTCGAGGGTGGTCATGGCCTCCCCTGCCCTCGCCCGCCGAACCACGATGGGCCCGACCAGCTTGTCGAAATCAAAGGCGTGCAAGGGATGGCCAGTCTCCAGCAGCACGTAGTTGGTCACGTCGACGAGATTGGAGATGGCGCGGATCCCGCAGTACTGCAGGCGCAGGCGCATGGTCACGGGGCTGGGCGCCACCGTTAGGCCGGAGACGAAGCTGGCCGTGTAGCGCGGACAGGCCTGGGCGTCATCAATGCGCACGTCCATGGTGATTCCGCCCGGTGTTTCGGATCCCGCAGACAGGTCCAGCGGCCGCAGGCGCGTGCCGAAGTGAGCGGCCAATTCGCGCGCGATGCCCAGGTGAGACAAGGCATCCGGCCGGTTGGGCGTGACATTCACCTCCAGCACGTCGTCCGCCACGCCCAGGTACTGGGCCACCTCGGCGCCGGACGCAGCGGTCGGCGGCAGGATCAAGATCCCTTCGGCCTGTTCGGAAAGGCCCATCTCGATCTCGCTGCAGATCATGCCAGGCGAGAACACGCCGCGGATCTCGCGGGCCTCCAGCGTGTGCCCGCCCGGAAGGCACGCGCCCGGTGGAGCCCAGCACACGTGATGGCCCGGAGGCGGCACGTTGGGCGCCCCGCACACCACGCTCTCCTCGCGCTGACCTGCGCGCACGCGCACGATGCGCAGCTTGTTGGCGTTCGGGTGCAGCTTGATATCCAGCACCTCGGCCACCAGCACGCCGCCCAGCTCGCGGCCCTTGGACTCGCAGCCTTCGACTTCCAGTCCCTGGTCGGTCAGCGCCCGGGTCACGGCCTCGATGTCGGCGCCTGCCGGTAGCTCGACCAGTTCCCGCAGCCAGTTCAACGAGATCTTCATGATTCGTCCCTAACTCGTTGGAAACTGACGCAAAAATCTAATGTCATTTTCGTAGAAAAAACGCAGGTCCTGCACCCCGTACTTGAGCATCGCCATGCGCGACAGCCCCATGCCAAAGGCGAATCCGGTCACGTCGTATTTGTCGTAGCCCACGGCCGCAAGCACATTGGGATGAACCATCCCAGAGCCACCGATCTCCAGCCAGCCGGTGCCCTTGCACAGCCGGCAGGTCGATCGCGCTGGCTGCTTGCCCTCGCACAGGAAGCAGGAGGCATCCACCTCGGCCGATGGCTCGGTGAAGGGGAAGAAGCTGGGCCGCAGCCGGATCTGGGTGTCAGGACCGAAGAACCGTTGCACGAACACGATGAGGGTGGCCTTGAGGTCCTCGAAGCTGACGTTGCGATCCACATGCAGCCCCTCGCACTGCGGGAACATCGGCGTGTGGGTGGCGTCGTCGTCGCGGCGGAACACGTTCCCGGGCGCGATGATTTTCACCGGCGGCGGGCCGGCCAGCATGGTGCGAATCTGCACCGGCGAGGTGTGCGAGCGCAGGATGAAGCCACCCTCGACATAGAAGGTGTCCTGCATGTCCCGCGCCGGGTGGTCAGCCGGCGTGTTGAGCGCGTCGAAGTTGTTCCACTCGGTTTCAATCCAAGGGCCAGTGCGCACCTCGAAGCCCATGCCGTGAAAAATCTGCTCGATTTCCAGCCGTACCCGCGTGAGCGGATGCAGGGTTCCCGCGCGGCGGCCGCGGCCTGGCAGGGTCACGTCGATCTTGCGTTCCAGGTCCGCGGCCAGGCCAGCCCCGGCCAGATCTTGCAGGCGAGCCTGCACGGCCTGTTCGATGGCAGCGCGCGCGCGGTTGGCGGCTTCACCCACCGCCGGCCGATCAGCTGGCGCCAGTCGGCCGAGAGCCTTCATCAACTCGGTCGCCTTCCCTTTCTTGCCCAGGTAGCGCGCCTGAACCGCGCGCATGTCCTGCTCGCTGGCAAGCGATGCGATCTCAGCCGAGAATTCCGCGGTCAGGCGCTCGAACGCTGAGATCAGATCCTGAGCCGCGGAGGTTCCTTCGTTAGCAGTCACGACGGAACCGGAGTCACAAGGGACCTAGGACGCAACCCCGGCGGCCTGTACGACCTTCTTGAAGGCGTTGGGGTCGCTGATGGCCAGATCCGCAAGGATCTTGCGGTCGATATCGATGCCTTGCTTTTCCATCGCGCCGATGAGCCGGGAGTATGAGACGCCCATCTCGCGGCCGGCGGCGTTGATGCGCGCGATCCAAATCCCGCGAAAATCGCCCTTTCGCTTGCGCCGATGGAAGAGCGAGAAGCGCCACTTGTGATGGACGGCTTCTACGGCTGCCTTCCACAGCTTGGAGCGTCCGCCGCGAAAGCCCTTGGCGTGCTTGCGGACGCGGTCTCGGCGTCGCTTTGTCTTGTATCCACCTTTTGCGCGGGGCATGGGTCAACTCCTACAGTCCGTACGGAATCATCGCCTTGATCTGATGTTCCTGAGTCTTGGCGATGTAGCCGCCCCGACGCAGTTTCCGCTTGTTCTTGGTTCGCTTGGGCGTGAGAATATGCCGCAGGTAGGCATGCTTCCTTTTGATGCGTCCCTTGGCCGTCAACGAGAAGCGCTTCTTGACGCCACTCTTGGTTTTCATCTTGATCTTGGGCATGGGAGGCGCGGAGTATATCCGTCTCGTCGGGCAGTGCAAGAGTCTAGTGCCATGAAGCGGAAATGACCGCCGGCGTTACGGTTTTTGCGACGTCGGGGCCGCCCCAAAGCGCGGTCCAATGGCAGGCGCCGCTGGTGGCACGCTGGCCTTGGCCCCGCTCGTTTGGTCGCCCTGCGCGGGCACACCGGACGCGCTGGCCGGCCGGATCACGCCGGCACGTGGGCCGATGATCATGACCATGCGGCGGCCCTCCATGATGGGCTTCTGCTCCACCACCGAGACGTCGGCGGACGCCTTGACCACTTGATCCAGCATGGCCTGCCCCGTTTCGGGGTGCACGATCTCGCGGCCGCGAAAGACGATCACCAGCTTGCACTTGTTTCCCTCGCCCAAGAAGCGATGGATGTGCTTGAGCTTGAAGGCCAAGTCGTGCTTGTCGGTCTTGGGGCGAAGCTTGATTTCTTTGATCACGACCGTGGATTGGTGCCGCCGCGACGCCTTTTCCTTCTTGGATTCCTCGTACTTGAACTTGCCGAAGTCCATGATCCGGCAAACCGGGGGGACGGCCCGCGGGCTGACCTCCACCAGATCGAGGGACTGTTCTTCGGCGAGCTTCAATGCCTCATAGGTGGGCAAGATGCCAACCTGTGAACCATCGGCACCGATGACTCGCACCTCGGGCACGCGAATGCGTCGCCCCACACGATAGTTGTCCGCCGCGCTGCTGCTGGGACCCGAATAACCGCCTGGCCTTGGGATGGTCTTTTCTCCTGGTTTGTCGCCGCGCTAGACGGTCGGTTTCTGTTCTGCCGTGGGGGCGCCCAGAACGGGGGACACGGCTTCGGCGGCCAGCTTTTGCGCCAACTCATCGAGTGGCATTGCCGGCATCTGTTGGCCGTCCCGCGTCCGCGGCGAAACCACGCGGGCAGCCATGTCCCTCTCGCCCACCACGAGCATGTACGGAATCTTTTCCATTTGCGCACGCCGGATCTTGGCGCCCAGCTTGTCGGCCGACAGATCGGCATCCGCGCGCAGATCGGCCGCCAGCAGGCGCGCCTGCACCTCGCGACCCCAAACATCGGCCTTTTCGCTAACCGTGAGCACGCGCGCCTGTACCGGCGCCAGCCAGAGCGGGAACGCACCGGCGAAGTGTTCGATGAGCACCGCCATGAAACGTTCCATCGAACCAAACAGGGCGCGGTGGATCATGACTGGCCGCTTGCGAGTGCCGTCGGGCGCCACGTATTCCAGTTCGAAGCGCTCGGGAAGCTGGAAATCGAGCTGGAAGGTGGTGCACTGCCATTCGCGGCCAAGGGCGTCGCGGATCTTGAGATCGATCTTGGGGCCGTAAAACGCGCCGCCGCCCTCGTCGACCTCGAAGGGCATACCCGCACCTTCGAGCACGCGCCGGATGGCGGCCTCGGCCTGATCCCAGACGGCCTTCTCGCCCATGAAACTCTCCGGCCGGGTGGCCAGGAAGGCTTTCACGTCGGCAAAGCCGAAGACCTTGAGGACGTCGAGGCCGAAAGCGCACGCAGGCGGCCATTTCTTCCTCAATCTGCTCTTCGCGCAGAAACAGGTGGGCGTCGTCCTGGGTGAATCCGCGCACGCGCAGCAGACCGTGCAGCACGCCCGAACGCTCGTAGCGGTACACGGTGCCAAACTCGGCGTAGCGGATGGGCAGTTCGCGGTGCGAGCGAAGCTGCGACCGGTAGATGGCGATATGGAAGGGGCAGTTCATTGGCCGCACCAGATAGCGCTGGCCTTCCAGTTCCATGCCACCAAACAGATTCTCTTTGTAGTGCGCCATGTGGCCGGACTTTTCCAGCAACTGCTCGCGCGCCACATGCGGGGTGAACACCATCTCGTACCCACGACGAACCAGCTCGCGGCGAAGCAGTTCCTCGAGCACGTTGCGGATGATGGCGCCCTTGGGGTGCCAGAGCACGAAGCCCGGTCCCACCAAGTCGTCGACGGAAAACAGATCGAGCTGCTTGCCCAGAACGCGGTGATCGCGGCGCTTGGCTTCCTCGATCCGAGCCAGGTGGGCTTTCAGATCGTCCTTGGACGCGAAGGCCGTGCCGTACACGCGTTGGAGTTGCGGGTTGCGCTCGTCGCCGCGCCAGTAGGCACCGGCGAACGACAGCACCTTGAAGGCCTTGATCTGCCCGGTGCGCTCGATGTGCGGGCCCGCGCACAGGTCCACGAAATCGCCGTGCTGGTAGAGGGATATCTCCTCGCCCTCGGGAATCGACTCGATGATCTCGACCTTGTAGGTCTCGCCCTTGTCGGCAAACAGGCGCACGGCGTCCGCCCGCGAAACCACCTTGCGCACGAAAGGCAGGTCCTGGCCGACAATCTTGGCCATCTCGGCCTCGATCTTCTCGATGTCCTCGGGCGCGAACGGCTCGGTGTCGAAGTCGTAGTAGAAACCGTTCTCGATGGCCGGGCCGATGGTGACCTTGGCCTTGGGGCGCAGCCGCTGGACGGCATCGGCCATCACGTGCGACGCCGAATGGCGCAGCCGGGACAGCGGATCTTCGGGCACATCCCCCTTGTCGCGGGGGCGAATCACCGGGCGTTCACTCACGATCTTTGCTCTCCGAACGCGAACATCCGGCGAACAGGGCGTATGCGAGCACCCAGCCCGGCTGAGCGCCGGTCTGCGCGGACTGCGTAGGCAAGGGTTGACGATGGCAACGGCGGAAGGATAGCACCGTCCAAGCCCGGCGCTGAAGCCTGAAGGCGAATGGTAGGCACGGGCGGGATTGAACCGCCGACCCCTACCGTGTCAAGGTAGTGCTCTCCCACTGAGCTACGTGCCTGTGAGTCCGTGTGGTTCAGGCCGGCTACGTTAGCGACGGCGACGGTAGAGTCAAGTACAGAGTTAGGCAACTCGGGCTAATGCGACGACTTGCACCTCGGCTGCCCCGGCTTTGAGCAGCACCCCGGCGCACTCAGCCAGCGTGGCGCCCGTGGTCATGACGTCGTCCACAAGCAGGATCCGTCGACCCTTGACCCATTGTGGCCTGTGCACGGCGAACGCGCCTGCCACGATTCGCCGGCGGGACGCAGGTGACTCCCGTCCCAGTGCCGGCGTATCGCGCATTCGGCGCAAGCCGTCTGGAACTACCAAGGCGGCTCGGGCCGCCGGCCGGCGCGCAAGCTTTTCGGCCACGCGCAGGAGTTCTAGGGCTTGGTTGAAACCTCGCTGGCGCAGGCGCCGGGGATGCAACGGGACCGGGCACAGGGCATTCACGCCACCATCGATCGCAGCAGCGAGGGCAGGCGCAAGCAGAGCGCCCAAGGGGCCCGCCAGATGGCGACGCCGTCCATGCTTCAGGTGGAGAACGGCCTGCGTGGCGGCGCCTCCGTAGGCCAGCACGGTCCAAACCCGCGAGAACGGAAGCGGGCTCGCCTGGCAGCCGTGACAACGACGTTCCTTGCCGTCGCTATCAACGGCATGAGGCAAGCCGCAGCCGTCACAGGCTTGTTCCACGGCCGACACAGAAAGTTCGCAACTCTCACAGAAAGCCCTGTCTTCAGGCACAAAGGTGTTGCAGGCAGCGCAACGGGCGGGCCAGAGAAGCTGAGCAGCAAGCTGAAGCAGCATGCACTCTTATCGGCCGGCGTTGGACCTAAGTTGCGTCCGGGCAGGGCTAGCTTTTTCCACCACAGAGAGCACAGAGGTCACAGAGCCGGATCGGAAAGGGGGAGGATTGGGTTCTGTCCAGTCCGAACCCCTTCCTTCTCTCCGACCTCTGTGTTCTCCGTGCTCTCTTTGGTGGAAAAAGCTAACTACTCCGGCTTCTTGTAGAGCGCGTCGATGATGGCACCGTAGCGGCTCTTCACCACCTCGCGCTTGACCTTGAGGCTGGGGGTCAGCTCGCCCGTGGCCTCGGAAAAGTCCGCCGGCAGTATGGCGAAGTTCTTGATGGTCTCATAGGGGGCCAGGGTTCGATTGATCGCGGCGACTGCGTTTTCCAAGGCCGCGCGCAGTTCGGGGTGGGCAGCCGCTCGCGCCAGGCTGCCGCCGCCGAACTGGCGCGCGGCGATTTCCGACGGCGTGACGAGGGCCACACAGTGCGGACGGTTGTCGCCAAACACAACCACCTGACTGACCAACGGGCAGTGCGACTTGAGTTTGGTCTCGATCATCTGCGGCGCTACGTTCTTTCCACCTGCGGTCACGATGATGTCTTTCTTGCGGTCCACGATGCTCAGGAATTCGCCTTCCATGCGACCGACATCGCCCGAGTGAAACCAGCCCTCGGCGTCGATGGCCTCGGCCGTGGCGGCCGCGTCGTTGTGGTAGCGGGTGAAGACCGACGGCCCGCGCATCAAAATCTCACCGTCCTCGGCGATGCGAGACTCGATTACGTCGATGGCAGGGCCCACGGTTCCGAAGCGGTAACAGTTCCAGCGATTGACGAATGCCGCAGCCGTGGTCTCGGTCAGGCCGTAGCCTTCCAGAACCAGGAGGCCGAGTCCGTGGAAAAATTCCGCGATCTCCGCCGACAGGGGCGCGCCCCCCGAGATGAGGAAACGACAACGGTTGAAGCCCAGGCGCGCGCGCAACTTGGACAGGACGAGGCGATCCGCCAAGGCGTGCAAGACGCGCAGCCCGAACCCTGCCGGCTCGCCCTGGCGCACGCCAGCCGCGTGCTGGGCCCCGACTTTGAAGGCCCATCTGACCAGCGCGCGCTTGGGCGCGTTCCCCTGCCCCGCCGCCGTGGTAATCGCCGCGTACAGTTTCTCGAAGACGCGCGGCACGCCGGCCATGAAGGTAGGCCGCACCTCGATCAGGTCGAACTTGATGCGTGACGATCCCGTGGAAAAGGCGATGGCCGAGCCCGCCAGTATCGGCGCCCACTCCATCTGGCGCCCGAGCACGTGGGCCAACGGCAGGAAAAGGACCTGCACATCGGTGTCGCGCAGATCGAAGGCGCGAATCGCGCTGGCAAAGGATTCGACCATGTTCCGGTGGGAAAGCACCACCCCTTTGGGCCGCCCCGTGGTGCCTGATGTGTAGACGATGGTGAACACATGGTCGGGCTCAGCCTCGGCCACGCGTCGGTCCAGTTCCGGCGCGTGTCCTGCCAGCCAAACCCGACCGGCCTGGCGCAACGCCGCCAGCGACAGCGGCGTGGCACCTCCGGCGTTCTTGACCGGCGACGCTGCCTCTTTGGATCCGTCGCCACCGCCGTCGATGACGATAAGACGAAGCTTCGGCATCCCCACAAGAAGCGGCAGAAGTTTGTCCAACTGTGTGGCGTCCTCGGCGATCACGGTCCGCGCGCCGCTGTCTTTGATTATAGACGCGCACTGTTCGGGCGTGCTCGACGGATAAATGGGCACCGACACGGCGCCCGCCAGAACCAGCCCCACATCACAAAGAACCCATTCCAGGCGCGTCTGAGCCAGAATGCAAACGCACTCGCCCACGCCGATTCCCAAATCCACCAGCCCGCCGGCGATCTCGCGCGCTGCCATGTCCGCCTGCTCCCAGGTGACCCCACGCCAGTCGTCCCCTTCACGAAATCGAAAGGCGATGCAATCCTTGGCCGCGTGCGCTCGGCCGCGCCAAATGTCGCCAGCAGTCCGCGCGGAGAAGCCGAGATGGCCCGCGCGCCTCCCATGTAAATTCAGTTTGTCGGCGGCCATGAATCGGCAGATAGTCGTTCTTGGCCCGTCTCGGCGTCAACCGATCCCAGACGATATTAGAACGCAGTGCGCTGAGTTGCTGGTTGTATGTGGGGCCGCGGTCTCGTAGTATGCAGCCCCTAGCCTAGTCCTGCTGGCCTTGTCGTCGTGTGGTGACTATGGTTCTTCCCAACCCCCTGCCATCGCGATATCGAATCATCGAAGAAGTCGGCCAGGGCGGCATGGCAGTGGTCTACCGTGCCCAGGACGAAACCTTGCGCCGCGAAGTCGCGGTCAAGGTGCTGCACCCGCACTTGCTCGCCGAGGCCGAATCCAGGGCCCGCCTGCAGCGCGAGGCGCGGGCGGTTGCCAAGCTGAACCACGACGGCATCTTGCAGATTTTCGACTACTCGGGCGACGACGCCCAATCGTCTTTCATCGTAACCGAGTTCATCGACGGCCAGACCTTGAAGCAATTCCTGGCCCACCGGAAGCTGCCCGTGCCCGAGTTGGCGGCGCTCATTGTCTTGGAGGTCGGCAGCGCCTTGGCCCACGCGCATTCGGCGGGAATCATCCACCGCGACGTCAAGCCCGAGAACGTCATGGTCCGCAAGGACGGGGCCATCAAGCTGATGGACTTTGGTGTGGCGCAGGTGGTGGACCTGGAACGGATGACGGTGACGGGACAGATACTCGGCTCGCCCGCCTACATGGCGCCCGAGGTTCTCGACGGCAAGACCCTGGATTTCCGCAGCGACATCTTCTCGGTGGGAGTCATGCTGTACCAGATGGCAACCGGTGCGTTGCCCTTCTCGGGAAAGAACCCGCACGAGGTGCTCAAGCGCATTGCCGAGGGACGTTTCGCCGACCCGCGTACCGTCAGCCCGCGGGTGTCAGACCACCTGGCCAAGGTCATCGCGCGGTCGCTGGCACGAGATCCCAACGACCGCTATCCGCGATTGAGCCTCATGTTGGACGACCTGCGCGTCTACGTGGCTGATGCGGGTTTGCAAGAAGTGCGCGAGGAATTGACAGGCTACCTCACAGGCCCGGAAGCCTACGAAAAGGGATTGTACCATCGTCTTGCAACGGCCCTGGTGGCCTCCGGCCAGCGTGAGCAGGCAGCGGGTCGCACCGCCCGTTCGCTGGAACTGTGGAACCGCGCCCTGGCCCTGGAACCGGAAAACCCGACGGTGCTGGCCGAGCTGCGACGGCTGGAACGAGGCGAACGTCTTCGGCGCCGGGTGACAGTGGCCATCGCGGTGGCGGTTCTTGCCGGGATGGCGTCAGGCACGCTGGCGATCTGGCGCCGGGCGGTGCGGGAGAATCAGGTCGGAAATGGCGAGCGACCAGCGGCCAGCCTGCAGCTGCCGAAAGCGCCCAGCCCGGTCACCGCCGCGGGGATCAGGGCGCTGGCGCCGGTTGCCAAGGCGGCAGCCCATTCGTCCAACAATCCTGTGCCCTCGATCCACGCTCCCCGAGAGGCAAGAAGAGTCGCGCTAGCCGCCGAGCGGGTCGACCCGCGCGAAGAGGCTGCGCGTGAGTCGTCCCACAGCGCCGCCGCGTCCACGCCCAAACAGGTCGAGTTGACCCTGGGTCCCCATCCCCCCAAGGTCGAGGTCTGGATGGACGGCCAGAAGCGTTTCGATTTCGGACCCCGACAGAACCGCGTTGTGATTCCCTGGGATGGGCCTCACACCTTGGAGTTCCGCAACGACACCTGCTGCAACCGCAAGGAAGTGACGGTGGGGCCGCAAGCCTACCGTCCGCCCGGCGACCACCTTTACGTCAATCTCGAACCCAAACCCGCTCGCCTGACGGTGAACTTGCAGCCGGCACGCGCCGACGCCAGCATCCTCCTGCGCGAGGTGAGCGACGTGCGGCCCAACCCCTGGCGCACCAGCGTCCGACCCGGCGAACGCGTGCCGGTTCCCTTTGACGTCGGCGATGAGATGCGGAAGAGTCTAGATGTCGTGGTCGTTCTTGGAGACAAAACCGTCACTGAGCGAGTCAACATCACCGCGGGAGAATCGCGGCAAGTAACCGTGCGGTTGGACGAATAACGTGTGCGCCGGAATTGTCGTTCTCCTGCTCTTCCAGGCAGCGCCCCAAGCCCTGCCATCGACGGCAGCTGATGAACTTCGACGCGGCAAGATCTCCTTCGACCGGGGCGAGTACGGCCGGGCCATCGAGATCCTGCGACCCCTGCTCTACCCTGAAATCCGCCTGGAGTCAGAAGGCCAAATCGCTCAAGCCCACCGTATGCTGGGGGTTGCTCAGCTCTTTCAGGGCGACAGCGACGCTGCCGCGCAGGAGTTCCGCAAGCTTCTGCAGCTGCAGCCCGACTACCGCTTCGATCCCCTGCTGGATCCGCCCCAGGTCATCGACCTCTTCAACGGGGTTCTGCGCGCCCACGAGGCCGAGGTGGCAACCCTGGAGGCGAAGCAGCAAGAGGCGGCGCTGGCGCGACAGCGTGACCGCGAAGAGTGCGAGAAACTGCGCGCCGGGCCGACGGTCATCGAAAAACGCTTCGGGCGCAACTCCTTTGTGCTCAATTTCATGCCCTTTGGCGCGGGACAGTTCCAGAATGGCCACCGGCGCAAGGGTTTGGCCTTTCTGGCGGTGGAGGCCTCCCTGGCCGCAGCCTCGGTAGCGGTCTTCACCACTAACTTCGCGGTCTATGGATTCCGGCCCAAGCGAGGCTGCCGCATCGACACCGGGGCCACGCCCTGCCCGCCTCAGGACATCGACCACACCGACGAGAACCGGTCGCGTTGGCTGTTGCGCACGCAGGTGGCAACCGGCGCGGCCTTCTTCGCCGCCGTCGCCTGGGGTATTGTCGATGCCCTGTACTACTTCCGTCCTGAAACCCCGTTGGCACCGGCGTCCCCAGGCCCGACAACCGCCAGCGTGCCGCGCCTGCTGCCGGTCTTGCTGGGCGACGCATTTGGCCCCGGTCTGTACTTCCGTTTCTGACCAGAAACAGGGAAACTGCGACCCATGGCGACCTTGCGCATCCACATGCCTGGAACGGGCGTGAAGGTGTACCACATCTACAAGAAGCTCACTTCGCTGGGAAAAGGCGAAGGGGTCGACATTCTGCTGCCCGATCCCTTGTTGACTGACACCCACGCGCACATCCACTTCGATGGCCGCGATTTCGTCATCTCGCTCACCGACAAGGACGCGGACCTGCACATCAACGGACGGCGGCGCAGCAAGCATCGCTTGGTCCAGGAGGATCGCATCCGGGTGGGCAGCGTAGAGCTGGAGTTCTCGCTCTACGACGAGCCGGTCACCGACGACGTCGCCGCCAAGACCATGGCCGAACTGAACTCGTACAAGCGTTTGTTCGAGTTCTCGCAGAAGCTGATGGAAAGTTACGAAATTCCGACCCTGTTCGATCAGTTGCTCGACGTGGTGATTCAGGTCACCCACGCCGACAAGGGCTTCATCGTGCTGCTCGAATCGGGCGAGCCCGTGGTCAAGGTGGCGCGCAACCTGCGCCACGAAACCATCTCGGACGCCGTCAGCCATCTCTCCGACGCCATCCTGGCTCGGGTGATGGCGTCCAAGCAGCCGCTCATCATCTCGGACGCGCTCAACGACAACGACTTCAAAGATTCGCTCTCCGTGATGAACCTGCGCCTCACATCGGTGATGTGCGTGCCCTTGCTCGAGCGCGGCAACTTGATCGGGATCATCTACGTGGGCAACGACAACGTGGCCCAGCTTTTCGACGAGGCGGCGCTGGAGATCTTGACCATTTTTGCGGCGCAGGCCTCGCTGCTGATTCGCAACGCGCTGCTGGTCAACGAGCTGCAGCTCGACAAACGATCGCTGCAGGAACGTATCGAACGCATGCGCTTCGGAGAAATCCTGGGTTCCTCACCGGCCATGCAGGAGGTCTTTCGCAAGGTCGAGCGGGTGGCCGGGACCGATATCACGGTGCTGGTCACCGGCGAAACCGGCACCGGCAAGGAGCTCATCGCGCGAGAGATCCACAACCGTTCGCCCCGTTGCAAGGGCCCCTTTGTCAGCATCAATTGCGGCGCGATTCCCGAGAACCTTCTCGAATCCGAACTCTTCGGCCATGTGCGCGGGGCGTTCACCGGCGCCGTGGCCAGCAAGCCCGGCCGCTTTCAGGTGGCCAACAAGGGCACCTTGCTGCTCGACGAGATCGGCGAGATGCCTCTTTCCCTGCAGGTCAAAATTCTGCGTGCACTGCAGGACCGGACCGTCACCCGCGTGGGCGACACCGCTAACGAGCCGGTAGACATCCGGGTCATCGCTGCGACCAACCGCGATCTCGAGGTCGACACCAAGTCCGGTCACTTCCGCGAGGATCTGTACTACCGGCTCAACGTCGTGCGCCTGCACTTGCCGCCTCTGCGCGATCGCGGCGACGACGTGGTGGTGCTGGCGCGCTACCTTCTGTCGCGCTACGCGCAGGAACTGGCCAGCAAGGTGCGTGGATTCACCGCCAGCGCCATCTCCGCCATCAAGCGCTACAACTGGCCCGGGAACATTCGCGAGATGGAGAACCGAATCAAGAAGGCGCTGGTGCTGGCTGACAAGGCCCTGCTCGGCCCCGACGATCTGGGAATCAACTCCGACGAGCTGCCCGCCATCCTCACCCTGGCCGAGGCGCGCGAGCGTTGGCAGCGCCAGTACATCAACGAGGTGCTCAGCCTCAACGGAGGCAATCGCACCCGCACCGCGCGTGACCTAGGCGTGGATCCACGCACCATCTTCCGCCACCTCGAGCGCGAAGAATCGGGCCCGGCTGGCCCTGATGACATCTTGCCCCCCGGAGAAGATCCGGGACATCCCTCATGACCTGGAAATTGACGTGGGAACCCTCGAAGGGTTCCCAACCCCTCCCGCGATGGTGCGCGGCCGGCGAAGCCGGCCGGCTCCCCACGCGACGTCCACGGCAAGCTTGGCTGGCCGCCCTGCCTCTCTGGATTTCAGCCTGCGTCGTCCCGGTGGCGCCACAGTTCGAGGACCCGGGAGGAAACTATTCGCCCTTCGTCGTCAGCAGCGTTCCGACCGCAGGCGCCGAGTTGGGATCTCCCGCAGGCAGTACAGACACGATTCAAGTCACTCTCGGTGACCCCAACCTGGACGACGTCCTCTGGGCTCGCTGGCTCATCGACTACCCGCCCTACGACCCTTCGATTTCGCGCCTGGCACGAGAGGACCGACTGCCCTCAAGTGGCTTTGTCAATCGGGAGATCATCCGCTTTGCTCCTAGCTGCGCGGATGACCAAATCGTCTCGGGGCCTGCCTCCCACCGAGTGACCTTGTCGGCGGCAGACCGGCCCTTTCTGCCCGCCGACCAGGCCCCCCCGGACTTGCAGCTCGATTCCGTGCCCGCAGAAGGTTTCGTGGTGCGCGCGACCTGGGTTGTGGATCTCGCGTGCCCGTAGGGCGATCTGCGGTCGCCCTGTGTCGCCTGCATGGACGATGAAGTTTGACAAGCGGCCCAAGGCCTCGTAGCCTTGCATTACTCGTCGGCGCTCCGGCGACGCGCGCTCCTCGCTGGGAGCCCCCTTGACAGGCAGGGGCTGAGTCCTCGTCGCCCCCAGAACCGTGTCCTTACCTACCAAATCACAACCGCAAGAATTCCGGCAATACCGCAAACTGGTTTCCTGGACGATTCTTTCGCTCATCGCGCTCGGCAGCCTGTACCTCCTGGTGTCGGTGAGCGTGAGCCTGTATCGGCGCCGTCACCCGCTGCTGGCCGGTGATGCGATCAGCGCGCGGGTTTCCAACGCGGAGATGGCCAGCTGCTTCGGCGAGCTGCGAGAGATTTCGGTCGCGCTCCGCAAGTACCTGGAGCGATCGCATCACCTTCTGGCCAATGACGACGCCGATGAACTCCAGCGCTGGGCCGACGAAGGCGCGGTCTGGCGGACGCAGTGGCTGGGACTCGGCCGACGCTGCCGGCTGTTGGAGGGAACTCACCAAGAACGGCGGGAGATGGAAGCACTGGTCGCCACCCACGCGGAACTGGGGAACATCCAAACCACGTACACCGAAGCTCTCAAGCGCTTTGCCAAGGACTTGGTCCCGCGCTTGGGCCGCCTCGACAAACGCCTCGAGAAACTCGGCGAAGCCATCGGTACGACCGGCTCGCCATCAGGAGACTAGGAATGATCGATCAAGCAGAAGTCAGAGACAATACCGACGCCCGGTCACCCGCCGCTGCGGCGGGTGACGGCCCGGTCGAGAAGAAACTTTCCTTTGCCGACCTGGGCCTTCGGCCGGAAATCCTGCGCGCCTTGACGGACATGGGATTTGTCGAGCCAATGGAAGTGCAAAGCGCGACCCTTCCGCTGGTGCGCGCGGGCCGCGACATCATGGTCCAATCGCGCACCGGCTCGGGCAAGACGGCGGCCTTCGGCATTCCCTTTGCCGACGGGATGGTCGACCCCAACCAGAAATCGGTGCAGGCCATCGTGCTTCTGCCCACGCGCGAGCTGGCGCTGCAAGTGGCGGCCGAGATCGCGCGCATCAGCGCCCAATCGGGGTTGTCGATAGTTCCGGTATATGGCGGCGCGCCCATGGGGCGGCAGATCGAGCAGCTACGCGCCGGCGGACAGATCGTGTGCGGCACGCCGGGACGCATCCTCGACCATCTCCGACGAGGAACCTTGCACCTCGACAAGGTCAAGTGCGCCGTGCTCGACGAGTGCGACGAGATGTTGTCCATGGGATTTCAGGAAGACATCGAAGCCATCCTGGAACGCACGCCCGCAGACCGCCAGACCATGCTCTTCTCGGCGACCCTGCCCGAAGGCATCCAGCGAATCGCACGCCGCTACATGCGCCAGCCTGAGATGGTGACTCTCTCGCCCGATTTTGTGGGCGTGCACGAGATTCACCACATCTATTACTCCATTCCCGGCGGACAGCGCGAAGCCGAACTGACCCGCGTGCTCGCCTTCGAGAATCCCGAACGCGCGCTCATCTTTTGCAACACGCGCGAAGAAACCGGTCGCGTGGCCGTGTTCCTGCGCCGGCAGGGACTGGACGCCGAGGCCATCTCGTCGGATCTGTCGCAGTCGGAGCGCGAGAACGTGATGACCCGCATGCGCGCGGGCAACATCCGCTTCCTGGTGGCCACCGACGTGGCGGCGCGCGGAATCGATATCGAGCACCTGCCCTGCGTGATCAACTACACCTTCCCGGACTCGCCCGAGTCGTACATCCATCGCACCGGTCGTACTGGTCGCGCGGGCCGCTCGGGCCACGCCATATCGCTCATCGGTCCCACCGAGGTCGGGTCGTTCTACTACCTCAAGTTGCTCTACAAGATCCGGCCCGAGGAGCGCGCCTTGCCGTCCGAGGCGGAACTCCGCTCCAAGCGCGAGGGCGAGAGCGTGTTGCGCCTGCGCAGCCTGCTGCCCGATGAGGTGAGCCCGGAATGGCGCTCGCTGGCCCGACGGTTGATGGGTGCCAGCGACGGCGAACGCCTGGTCGGGTGCCTGCTGTGCGGGGCCCTGGCCGAGAAGAATGCCCCTGTCGAAGCGAGCCAGCCGGCCCGTCAGGCTGTCAGCGAACCAGCGGCCAAGACGGACGACGAATCTCCTCGGCCCGCGCGCGAGTCGGGCGAGTCCCGTCACGGCCATGGTGACTACCGGGATCGCGAACGCTCTGGCCCGGGTCGCGGCCGGCCGGCGCGGGAACGCGAACGCTCCTCGTCGGATCGCCCGCGCTCCGGTGGTGAGCGTCGCGAGAGACTCGAGCGAAGCCCGCGACCCGAGAGGGCCCCGCGTCCTTCGCAACCGGCGGCCGCATCCGCGGCGTCAGCCAACGACGGCCGCGAGTTCTGGGAGGTTTGGAGCGAAGAGGTCGGCCGCACGCCCAATGCGAGCCCTGCCGCTGCGCCGGAACCCGCCGAGACGCCCAGCCAACTGGCGGTTGCGGCCAATCCGCCAGCTGCCGGCTTCCAAGCGGCAACGCCCAGCTACCAAGCGCCTGCCGCTGGTCAGGTGCGGCTGTACCTGAATCTGGGCCGCAAGGATGGCGTCTCGACTGAGGAGATCGTGTCCCTGCTGGCCAGCACGGGCGTGTCAGTGCCTGCGACGTCCATCGACACGATGAACACGCACAGCTACATCAACGTCGATTCTGCCGACGGTGAAAAGCTGTGTGCCGGCCTGGTCGGCAAGGAACGCAACGGGCGCGCCATCATGTGCGAGCCCGCACGGCCACCCAGGCGGAGGTAGAGGGGAAAGACGGGCGCCCGCGCGGCCAGATTGAACCCGGCCCAGAACACAGAGAGGAGAGGACACGGAGGCCTCTGCTCTCTCACATTCCAGGGAACGGCTTCAAATCAGACGGTGGCGCTGGCAATCGGGGCGGGGTTGGCTTGGATGCGGGAGGCGTTGCAGCCGCAGGAGTGATGCTGCCCGCGCCTGGCTTCGCTGCTGCGGTCGCCGCGTGCGCGCGGCCACGCTTGGATTTGTGCCCCGCTGACGCATGTCCCGCGTTGGCCGGCTCGGGGGCGACAGCCGCGGTTGGCTCTGGTTCGGCCGGTGGTGCCGCGGCCGGAGCCGGGGCCGCAAGCGGAACTGGGGTCGGTGCTGCGACCGCTGTCCGGGCAGGCGTCGGAACCGGGACAGCGACCGGGACCGGAGCTGGCGTCGGGGCCGGCGCCGGCGTCGCAATCGGGGCCGCGACGGGGGTCGGAGTGCTACCGCGGGACAGAGCAAACCACAGGGCTCCTGCCACACCCAGAGCCACACCCACGACGGACAGGATCAGCTTCTGGCTGGTGGGTCGGCTCCGCACCCGCCGCTCGCCAAATTCGGAATCCGCGGCCCCTGTCCAGTCCGGCGCCACCAATTCCGTGTCGGACGTGCGCTCTTCGGGTTTGGCCACCTTGAGGGCCGCCTTGGCATGGGCGCCTCCCATCTCGCGCGTGTAGCTCGCGGCCGCGAGCTGGCCCGATTGCGTGTCAGGCCCACGGCAGGTCGACACCGCTTGCAGAAACTCCGCCATGTTCTGGTAACGCCGGTCGCGATCCTTCTCCAGCGCCTTGCCGACCAGGGCGTCCATCTCGGGCGTGATGGCCAAGTCGGGCCGACGCACGCTGGGCGGCACCGGATCCTCCATGAGGTGTTTGGTCAGCATCGCCATAAAGTTCTCGGCGACAAACGGCGTCTGGCCCGTCATCAGATGGTAGGCTATGCAGCCGACGGCGTAGATGTCCACGCGATGGTCGGCTTCCTTGCCCTCGGCTTGCTCGGGCGCCATGTACTCGGGGGTGCCAAAGATCATCCCGGTGCGGGTCAGGCGCGGGCCGTTGGCGTCCACCCCCATGATCTTGGCGATTCCAAAATCCAGAATCTTGACGAACTCGGGCCGTCCCTCGCGGTGGATCAGAAAGATGTTCTCGGGCTTCATGTCGCGATGGACGATGCCCTTGTCGTGCGCCGCCCGCAGCGCCCGACAAATCTGCACCAGGATGTCGCGCACGCGCGACCAGGCCAAGGCGCCTTCCGCCCGAACCACCTGGCCCAGGTCCTGGCCTTCCAGGTATTCCATGGCGATGTAGACGTAGCCCTCGGCGGACTGGCCGAAATCGGAGATGTCGATGACGTTTTCGTGACCGATGCGCGAGGCGCTGCGCGCCTCCTGCAGAAAGCGCGCCACCAGGTCCTGCCGGCGCGCCAGCTCGATGGCCAGTACCTTGAGCGCGATCTTCTTCTCGATCACCACATGCTCGGCCAGGTAAACCGCCCCCATCCCGCCTTCGCCCAGCCGCCGAATCACCCGGTAGCGATCCGCGACGAGCTGCGAAATGAGCGGGTCTTCGCCCAGCGGGGGACTCTCACCGACAGCCATGCTTGTGACTGCACTTTACCACGGACCCCGGTACAATGGTCATCTGGGCGGCATGGCTAGCATCATTGCCTACACAGAAATTCAGCACGCCGCGATCACGGGCCCGTCCCGCTTCGCACTGGCAGAAGCGCGCCGGATCGCCGACGATCTCGGCGCGACGGTGTATGCACTTTTGGCCCTTGGGCCCACCGCGCCTGACGAATTGACCGCGCTGGCCGGCCAAGTCGGAACAGCGGGCGCGGATCGCATCCTGTGCTGTGCGGACGAAGCGCTGAAGGGTCCGGCGCTGGACGCCACGCACGGCCCTTTGTTGGCGTCGGTGGCAGAACGCCTGAAGCCGACCTTGGTTCTCTTTCCCGAGGGAGAGAGCGGCCCTGCCCTCGGTCCCTCTCTGGCCGAACGCATGGGGGCGACCTTCATGCCGTGTTCGACCCTGGAGATTCTCGCGGCCACTGACCTGCAGCTGGCCCAGGTCGTGGTGCGCTGTGGGCAGGCTGACCGCGGCCGGGAGCACGTCGTGGGCCTACACGAGATTGGACGCCCGGTGGTGGTCACCTTGTGCGCGGGCGAAACGACGCTTGCGCTGGGTGAGCCAGCCGCGGAAATGGAGATGCTCAGCTACCCGAGGCTCTGATCTGTTCTACTCCGACGCCACTTCGAGGATAAGCCGCTCCAGCGTCTCCTTTTCATTGAGCGCCGGATCGTCGAGCACGCGTTCGAGGAGCCGGTTGAGAACCTTCCCCACTTGCGGCCCAGGATCCGCGCCCAGCACGCGCATGACGTCCGCGCCGTTCACAACCAAATCCTTGACCCGCAGAACCGCGTCCTCGGCCGCCACGCGGGCGATGCGCGCCTCCAGCTCGCGGGTTTCGCACTGAGGATCCTCGCCCCGCCCGCGGCTGATGATGTCGGCCTCGCGCAGAGCGAACAGCAGCGGAATTCGATCCACCTGCACGCGGTTCACGAAGCGCCGAACCGTGCCGTCCGTCCACTCGGGTGCGTAGAAGAACATGTGCTGCGCCACCAGCGCGACCAGCAGGTCGGTCTCTGCGCGCGACAGCCGCAATCGACCAGCGATGGCTTCCGTCATCTCTGCGCCCACGTATTCGTGCTTGAAGAAACCAAATTCACCCGGCGCGTCTGGGTTCGGGGTTTGCGCGCGCGGCTTGCCCACGTCGTGCAACAGCGCCGCCAGACGCAGGATGGGCTGGGCCTTGACGGCATCCAGAGTCGCGAGGCTGTGCTGGTAGACGTCGTTCTTGTGAAAGCGGTTCTGCTGGCACCCGAACTCGGCCAACACCTCGGGCAGAACCTCAGCCAATAGCCCCGTCTGGCGCATCAGCTCGATGCCGCGCGATGGGTGAGGCGCGAGCAACAACTTGAACAGCTCGTCGCGTATCCGCTCGGCCGAGACCTTGCGAAACACCTCCACGGTCGCGGGGATGGCGGCCAGGGTGGCCGCGTCCACATCGAACCCCAGCTGGGTTGCCTGGCGCACGGCACGCATGGGCCGCAGTCCATCCTCGGAAAAACGCTGAATTGGATTGCCCACCGTGCGCACCAGCCGGCGCGCGATGTCCTGCTGACCTTGATGAAGATCGATGAGCGCGCCCGCCTCCGGCTCATAGGCGATGGCGTTCATGGTGAAGTCGCGACGGGAGAGATCTTCGGCCAGGGTCGCAGCAAAGGTCACCACCGAAGGATGTCGGCCGTCGAGATACGCACCTTCGCCTCGGAAGGTCGTGACCTCGACGGGCCGGGCCGGCGAGCCAGCCAGCACCGTCACCGTGCCATGTTGAAGCCCGGTCGGAACGCTGAAGCGCGCGCCGAAGACGCGCAGAATCTCCTCGGGCCGCGCGCTGGTGGCCACATCGAAATCGCCCAGAGTTCGTCCCAACAGCAAATCGCGCACGGAGCCGCCCACCAAGTACGCCTCGAATCCGGCCTGGCGCAACCGGCGACACACGGAAAGCACGTCGTCGGGGATCTGTTTGGCATCGATCAAACTAGGAATCCCCAGTTTCGGCTTGCAACACCGCAAGCGCCATCTCGGCCGCATTCTGCTGGGCTTCCTTCTTGGACTTTCCCCGGGCGCGGCCGTACTCCTTCTCGGCGAGAAAAATGGCGACCTCGAAGGTCTTGTCGTGATCCGGCCCGTGCTCGGCGATGATGGTGTAGCGGGGCGCGAGTTGCATGCGGGCTTGCGAGACTTCCTGCAGGCGTGACTTGAAATCGCGGGCCGTGCTGGCCGGCGTATCGGCCAGTGCGGGTTGGAAAAGTCGCTCCACCACCGCCATGGCCGCGGCGAACCCGCCATCGAGATAGACCGCGCCGAGGAGCGCCTCCAGCGCATTCGACAAGAGCGACCGCTTCTGTCGCCCGCCCGCCTGTTCTTCACCGCGACCAAGAAAGATCCACTGCCCCAGCAAGAGATCCTCCGACACGCGCGCCAGGCCGGCCTCGTTGACCAGCGCCGATCGCGCTTTCGACAACTCGCCCTCGGGATGTTCGGGATAGCGCCGCATCAGCATGTCACTGATGGCCAGGGATAGCACCGAGTCGCCCAGAAACTCAAACCGTTCATTGTCCGAGCGATCAGTCTCGTGCGTCTCGTTCATCCACGATCTGTGCGTGAGCGCCGTTTCGCACAGAGTGGGGTCACGAAAGCGATAGCCGAGCTTGTCCTCGAGCGCGGCATAGGGCGACGGACTGTCGGTGGACGTCATTCGTTGAGAATGCAAGAATCATAGCCTTCAGCGATGAAGCGAGCCACTTTCACCACCACGCGGCTCTTTGTGCGCGCCCTGACCATCTTGATCCTGTTCTTCGGGCAGGGACTGCGCTGGTTTCTGGGCTGGCTGGGGCTGCTCATCACCTTCGCGGGGAAGAAGCGCCGGCAGGCGTGGTTTGGCCGCTGCGTGCTGGCTCTCTTTCGCACGTCTCAGCGCCACCTTTATCAAGGTCGGCCAGATCATGAGCACGCGCCCCGATCTGCTTCCCGACTACATCACGCACGCGCTCGAGCACCTGCAGGATGACGTCGGCCCCTTCCCCTTTGCCCACGTGGTGCGCACCGTCGAAGAAGATCTGCACCGACCGCTGCGCGAAATTTTTGCCGAATTCGCCCCCGTTCCCCTGGCCTCGGCTTCGGTCGCGCAGGTACACAAGGCGCGCTTGCCCGACGGCCGCGTGGTGGCGGTCAAGGTGCGGCGACCCAATCTGGTCGAGCTGTGCTCCTTCGACCTGGCCATCATGCGCACCGTGGCGCACTGGCTGGGCAAGCTGCCTCCGCTGGTCCCGGTGCAGCCGGAATCCGCGGTCGAGGAATTCGGACGAGCGGTGTTCGCACAACTCGACTTCGGCATCGAGGCCCGCAACAACCAGCGCTTTCGCGAAAACTTCCGTGACGAGAAAGATGTGGTGTTTCCCGAGGTGATGCCCCAGCTGTCGAGCGAGCGCATCCTGTGCATGTCTTTCATCGAAGGCACCAAGATTCTGGGCGTGGGCCACACGCGATCGGATCCCAAACGCATCGCCCGGCTGGGCGTCCACGCTCTCATGAAGATGATCTTCGAGGACGGGTTCGTGCACGCCGACCTGCATCCGGGAAACATCTTCATCACCACCGACGACCGGGTGGCCTTGCTGGATCTGGGTCTGGTGGGGGAACTCGATCCGCCTCACCGCGCGGCCCTGTCGGGCTTCTTCGCGGCCTGGGCCCAGCGCGACGGCGACACCATGGCCAAACAGATCTACTCGCTGTCCACCAGCCACAGCGACGACCAGACGACGTACGATGCCTTCCGCGCTTCCGTCGTCGATTTCGTTGGCCGCTACTGGGGCCAGCGGCTGGCCGACGTCCAGGTGGGCAAAGTGCTGCTTGACATGCTGGGCATCTTGCGACGCCATCGCATCCGCATGAGCCCCGCGTTCACCATCGTGAACATCGCCATCGCCGTTACCGAGGGCATCGGCAAGCAACTCGATCCCGATCTCGATGTCATGGCCGAGGCCATCCCCTTCTTCATCTCGCACCCGTCTCTCGTCGCACCCAAGGCGGATGGCTAGCATTTCCCACCACAGAGGGCACAGGGGTCACAGAGCCGGACCAGAAAGGGAAGGGATGGGTTCTGTCCGGTCCGAACCCCTTCTTCCTTTCCGACCTCTGCGTCTCTCCGTGCTCTCTGTGGTGAAAAAGCTAGCTCTTCCGGCTGTGCGGGACCGGGGGCGTTGCGCTGGCGCCGTCCTCGGGCCACGCGTGGCGCGGGTAGCGGCGGCCCAGCTCACGCCGTATCGACGGGTAGTGCTGGCGCCAAAAGTTGGCCAGATCGCTGGTGACCTGCACCGCTCGTTGGTTGGGCGCTAGAAGGTGCAAGGTGAGCGGCACGCGGCCTTTGCAGATAGTCGGCCCGGCAGGCGTGCCGAAGAAATCTTGTAGCCGCGACTCGATCCACGGCGGCTTGCCTGTCTCGTAGTGCACAGGAACCACGCGTCCACTCGCCAGGCGTATTCGCTCGGGCACCTCCTCGCGCAGCAGACGCGCGACCGTCGCTGGGCAGACTGGCCAGCCATTGGCTTTCGATGGGATTCGACTTCAAGTTCGGCCACGCTGATGATGCCTTCGCAAGCCGCCTTCACCATGGCTTGCCAGTCCTGTGCGCCCAGCTCGGCAACGCCCGTCTCGGGGAAGGCTTGGCGCAACACCTCCAGCTTGGCCTGCAAAGCTGCCGGCACCTCTCCGTGCTCTTGCCCGCCTCGGCCACCTGCCAGAACAGCATCGCAAAGCAACCGGCTTGCTTCCTCTGAAGGCGGCGCGGGTTGGCGTGACTCCTCCAAGGTGATCGCGCCGCAGAGCAGTCGACTCACCCGCTCCACACGCTGGCGATCCGCGTTCCATTCCAGTTCGTCGCGCTCGCTCAGCTCGCCCGGCGCGATATCGAGCAACCATTCCGCACGGATGCCGACCGCCAGGCGCACGCGCACTGCCCGGCTGCTACCGCGGGCCGAAGCGAAGGTGCGCTCCTCGACGTCGACCGCACAGAGCAGATCATCGGGTGGCAGGGCCCCGACATCCGCAACGCCACCCGAAGCCAGCAAGGCCTGGGTGCTGCCCGGGCTGCGTCTGCGCATCACCCGGTCAGGGAAGGCCGCCAGCGTGGCCATGGCCAGGGCCTCGTCGATGCCATCGGGGCTCGTCGGTCGTATCGCGGGCCCACCCCGTCGCAAGGCCGCGGCCAGCTGCCGTCGCGCCATCTCGGCGGCCTCGGTCGCGCGCACATCCACACCCAGGCCACGCAAACGGTCCCGCGCAAAACGCGCGGCACGCGCCTGCTGGAAACGATCCAGCCTCTCGAGCAGATCGGCGCCTTCGGGTGCGCCCGCTGGTGAGCCCGGTCCCCCCAATCGCGTGCGCGCGCTGTCGCTGATGTCACCCTCGGCGACCAAGGCGGCCAGCGCCGCCGCCTCCTCGCCCACGCCCCGCCGCTCGCCCTCGACGATCAACCGCTGCAGTCGCGGATGGACGGGAAAGCGAAGCATCCAGCGGCCCGTGTCGCTCAGCCCACCCTTGCCATCGAGAGCACCCAAGCGCCGGAGCAAATCGTGCGCGGCCTGCACAGCCAGCGCCGCTGGCGGTTCGAACCACTGGAAATCTTCCTGGTCGCGCACACCCAGAGCCGCCAGGGTCAAGAGCGCGTCGCCCAGGTCGAGGCGTGCGATTTCTGGAAGATCGTGGGGCCGGCGCGAATCGAAATCGGATTGCGTGTACAGGCGTAGGACTCGCCCGGGCCGGGTGCGCCCGGCTCGGCCCGCGCGCTGCACCGCCGAGGCCTGGCTGATCTTGCTCAAGGCCAGCACAGGGAGTCCGCTCCACGGCGAATGCGAAGCGATGCGAGCCAGCCCCGAATCGACGACGGCCACCACGCCGTCGATGGTGACCGAGGTCTCGGCGACGTTGGTGGAAAGGATCACCTTCCGCCGCGAGGCTGGCTCCACCGCCCGTCGCTGCTCCGCAGGCGACAGATCTCCGTGCAGTGGCAACACCAAAAAATCGCGCGTCTCGGCCAGGGGCGCCAGTTTTTCGGCCGCGCGCCGGATCTCGGCCGCGCCCGGCAGGAAAACCAGGACGTCGCCGTCGAGCCCTTCCTGGCACAGCCGGCGCGCGGCGCTGGCGATTTGATCGGCCAGCGGCCGCGCGTCGGGCTGGGGCAGATGTTCCAGCGAAATCGCAAACAGCCGCCCCTCGCTGCGTAGCAAGGGACAGGCGCCCAGGAACTCGCACACCGGATGCGCGTCCAGCGTAGCCGACATGGCCACCAGGCCCAGATCAGGACGCTCGCCGAGCTGCAATCGTCGCAAGAGCGCCAAGACCAGGTCGCTGGCCAGATGGCGCTCGTGAAACTCGTCCAGAATCACCACTTCCACCCCGGAGAGTCGCGGGTCGCTCAGCAGGCGGCGCAGAAGGATCCCTTCGGTGACGAAGCGAATCCGGGTGCGTGGGCTGGCTTCCTCTGCGAAGCGCACGGTGTAGCCCACGGTCTCGCCGACCTTTTCGCCTCGCTCCCCAGCCACGCGCTCCGCCGCTAGGCGCGCCGGCAGACGGCGGGGCTGCAACACGACGATCTCTCCCTTTTGCCCGAAACCCGCTTCGAGCAAGGCCGGGGGAACGCGTGTGGTCTTGCCGGCGCCCGGTGGCGCCTCGATCACGACACAGCCTCGCGCCCGCAGCGAGTCCACAATCCCTGGCAGCAGGGGATCGATGGGCAGGGCAACAGGCAGGGATCGGCCCATCACGGGAAGATCTGCGCGCCCTGTCCTCGCTTGAGGTCGAAATCGAAATTCCCAGTGAGCGAGCCCCCAATGTCAGGGTTGGGCACGGGCAAGAGATCTTCTTGCGCGGTGACCACCTTCTCATCCTGGAGAGTCAGCGAGAAGGCCGAAGCGTACAACCGTTGATTCAGCTGGACACTGAAATCGGGGCTGATCGCGCTTCGGGCGGTCGGGTCTGGTTGTTCGTTCTGCGCCGCGGAGCCGAAGGCGACAAACTCGACCCACGATTCCCACGCTCCGTTGTCCACGATCTGCACGACGCCGTTGACCGGAAGCACGTCGGTGGCGGTTGCGTCTACCGGACGGGTGCAAGTCATGCGCGGACTCAAGGTCGAATGGATGTAGCCTGCCTCCACGGAAATGCGCACGCGCGCAGGTCCGGTCGCCGAGGCGCGGAAGCAATAACGATCGTCATAGTCGTGCACATTGGGCTGGCCAGGGACCACGATCTCGCGACCGCGCACGCAGCGAGCCACCTCATAGGAATTCACCACGTCGAAAAACAGCGCGTCGGTGTTCTCAACTTGCTTGCCCGAGTGCTGCAAGCGGATGGTGATGCGATTCATCTGAGGTTGCGACCCGCTCAGCGGCGACCCGTTCGGAAACTGGGTGAGCTGGTTGATGGGCTCGCCGGCAAAAAAATCGGGGTTCAGGCTGTAGAAGGCCGGGGCCGATGCCGTTCCGCACACGCCTGTGCTGTCGCAGTAGTCGCCTTTGGGTGAGCAGCTGAGTACGTAGAGCGTGCCGCTCGCCTCTCCCACGCCCTGACCGACGCTGCAGGCCGACAGGGTGACTGCCATCAGCAGCAAGCCAAAACTCGCGGATTTGCTCGTTATCATCCGGTCCTCCTCAAGCGAAAACGTGTTCCCCGCCGAGCCCCAATCATGGCAGCCGCGTAGACATCAGCCGACCCAAATCGGTGGTGAGCGTGACGATGGCCATGGCGTGCGGTGGGTATCCTACCACCTGAATGCGCCTCAGGCGCGCGTGGCCCATGCCCCCACCGGCCCGTGCCCGGTCAATTAGCCGTGGGGGTCCGACCCCTCCGGTAAAGTCTTGCGACCGTTTTGCCGATAACCTGATGCGACGAAGCGATTGAGGTTGGGAGTCAAAATCATCTATACTACTGAGGCCGATTCGTAGTGGGGCTTGTGCCATGACTAAATCGGAGCTTGCCGAGCGCCTGGCGCAGGCGCAGAAGCTGCCTAAGGGCCGCGCTGGGTTGTTGCTCGATATGATCTTCGACTGCATGACCCAGGCGCTGAGCCGGGACGAGCGCATCGAAATCCGCGGGTTCGGAAGTTTCGAAACCCGGCACTACCGCGCCCGCAAGGGGCGCAATCCACGCACGGGCGCGCCGGTGCAGGTCAAGCAGAAACGCCTGCCCTACTTCAAGGTTGGCAAGGAGCTGCGCGACCGGATCAGCGATCGCATGCACACCACCGGCGAACTGCCAGCCATGCCGGCCCCTGAGACTGCCGCCGCGCTGGCCGCCAAGAAGGGCTAGAAGCTCGCGTCCACAGTTCCCCCGACCTTGATCGTCTCTACCCCTTTGGGTGCAGCTCCGCTCTTCACCACCACCCGGGCAGAAAGAATCAACACAAACGGCGTGTTGAAATCGGTGAGAAACGGTGAAAGCCCAATCTCGGCCTGCGCCGCGAGATAGGCCCGCTGCCCTTTTTCCGAACCCAGCGGAACATCGGCCAAAAACGTGGCGCCGGCTGCCTGGGCTGACGTCGTGCCTTGGGGTGCCGCGTATAGGCTGGCGGTGCGCAGGGGCAAAGTGCCGACCCCAGAGGTGACCGTGGTTTCGATGGGGGCCAGCGTGGCCTGGGCCAGCACCCTGTTCGGATGATCTTTCAACGCCGGCACATCGCTCCCCAGATCGATTTCCACGGCATCGTCGTAGTCAAAAGCCAGCGCGCAATACCCATCGGCCGGATCACAGCTGAGCGGGTACTCCTGGCAGTCCACCGCGGTCATGGGTTCGGGCGGCTGACAGCAGTCGCTGACCAGCGCCGCCGGGCCGCTGCAGATCACATCGGGCACACCCAGGGCGGGACTCGGCCACCAGCGGGAATCGGCCGTGGCAATCTCGAATGCTCGATTGATCGGCAGAGCGAAACTCAGGTTTCCACTGCCCACTTGATCAAAAAAGCTGCATCCGCCTGCCAAAACGGCGGCGACAAACCAGGCAAGCCAGAGAGGCCCGACGGTGCCGCGCATGGGTAGCAGACTATCCTATGACCGGGTTCTTGAGAACCTCGTGCAGGAAAGCCCGCTTCAGGGACCAGGCTGTGCGGGACGCGCCTTGACCGCGGGCTTGCCCAGCGCGCCCGGGCTGGCCGCGGTTCCAGTCGCGCGGGCCGGGGTGAGAAACTGAATCGCCACGACCTTCTCAGAGGCCTTGTCGGTCTTGTCGGTCTTCTCGAGACTGAACTTGATGGCGTGGGGCTGGCCAGCGGGCAGATACAGCACGCTATCGCTGGCAAAGGGATACACCTCGCTGCCCACGGTCAGCTTGCCCTCCCCTGTCACCACGTACAGGATCTCCGTCGAGCGACCGTGATCGTGTCGCGGCACCTCGGCATTGACGGGGAACTCCAACAAGTTGACGGTCACGCCCTCGCTGCCAGTGGCGTTGGGATCGAGCAAAAGCTTGGACGTGCCTTTCCCGGCGAGAGCAGGCACCGCCGTCCCCTCGCTGGCTGCCACCGCCACCACATGGCCGTTCCCCTCGGGCGGCAGCGCCGCTGTCGTCGAATCACGAATCACCTCAAAATCCTGCCGGCCACGTGCGTCGGTCGAGTCGCGGTACACGCGCTCGGGCCCCGGCGGCACGAACGCCTGCAGAAAAACTGCCGTGCTCTGGCGGCCCATGTTCTCGATCACATGCGGGTACCCGGCGGGCACGAAGGCCGCCACACCCTCGTCCAGCTTGATGGGTGCCACCCCGACGGGGCCGAGCAGACGGGCATGGCCCTTGAGCAAGTAGAGAACCTTGCCACTGCGAGGGTGACGGTGCATGGCCACGCGGCTGGCCGGGCCGATGTTGAGCTGGGTCAGCGAGATGTCGGACACGCGCACGTTGATCTCGTCGGCCAGCACCTTGACGGTGAACGGGGCCTCGCGCTTGGGGCCGGGCTTGGTCTTGGCGGGCGGGCCTGCGCCGAGCACGCGCTCGGGCACGTCCTCTGCCTTGACCACGAACTGGCTCGCCTGCTGTTGGAACGTGAATGGAAGCACAACCTTGGCACCAGACTCGATGCCTTCCACGGTCCAACCCGCGGCTGCCTTCTGCACGCACGCCGACAGCCCAGCCGGCGCGGAAGACTGGTGCGGCAGGACCTGGGCCGCGGTCACCCGCCCTGCTGGCCCCACCTCGACCTCGATTTCCAGCTTGCCCGAAGTATCCAGGCGGTCAGCCAGCGCCTTCTCAAAGCATCGATGCACATCGGCCCCATGTTTCTGCAAGGCCTTTTCGATCGCTTGTGCGGCCCGTTGCGCCTCGCTGGTGGGCGACTGCGCAGGGCCGGCGAATGCGGAGGCTGCCAGCGCCGTTGTTGCGACCAACAGAGTTCCGATGGTCGACGTCTTGATGTGAAGAGCAGCCTGTGGCCTCGTGTCTTGCATGTCCTGGAGCCTTTCGTATCACGAATGCCGCTGACTTTCCTTCCCGCAGGAAGGCCACGGTGCATTATGAACGACTCGCGCCAGTGAGCCGATGAACCAGAAGTGGTCATGCGCCCTGTGCCCACAATTCTGCTCGCAGCGCTCGCCGCGAGCGTAGTCCCGCGAGCGTCGGCGAAGACTGACGTTCTGCGGACGCGCAGCGGCTCCGTGGTTCACTGGGCCACTGGCGAGATCACCATAGGATTCGAAGCGAGTGCACCCAGTAGGACGGTCGCGCCCGCCGGTGCGACTGAGGCATTGCTGGCGGCGCTCGAAGCGTGGAATGAAATCCCGGAGCTGCCGCTGCGTTTTCGTGTGGTGACCGCGCCCGAAGCAATGGTGCGTGTCCAATTCTGTCGCGGCAAGTGGATGGGCGACCTCGATGACCTGGGCAAGGCGCTTTTCACCGCCGATATCTCCACGGGTGAGGTGACGTCGGCCGTGGTGGAGATCAACGAATGTGAGCATGCCTTCTTGGCTCCCGATGAAGTGCAGGACGGCCGTTTCGATCTGCAAGCGGTGATCACGCACGAGTTGGGGCATGTACTCGGGCTGGCCCACAGCGACGATCCGAACGCGCTCATGTTTCCTTGCGGCGGAGGCGGTGGCCTGCGATCGCCCAAGGCAGAGGATCGCGCCAAGATTGCCTCTATCTATGGATCGGCCGCCATCACTGCCAGCCCCGCCCCAACGCCAACCGCGCGAGTTGCACCCGCGTCGTGGGAGCACGCGCCGATCGAGCAGGTCACGCGCGCCCTGGAAAGGATCCCGCCCGCTGAGGCGGTGACCGCCATGCGAGTCGCCGCCAGCGACGGCACGGCTGTGGTCGTCTACACCTGCGAGCCCACGCTGCTTCCCCCGGTCTCGCCGGTGGAGTCGGCCCCTGACCAAAAACCGGCGCCCCGGCGAGGGCTAGGCCGGCACGCGCACCGCGAGCCCTGAATCAAGATCCCGGAGAGCAGACGGCGCCGAACTATTTTCTCTCGCCTTCGGCCGAGTCGACCGCCGGGACGGCTTCGGGCTGTGGTGGCGGAGGCGCGGCGCTTGGGGCAGGGCTCGATTCAACCACCATCGGCTCGTCCCATCCACCCCGCCGACGCACGGGCCCAGACCAACCCTGGCCACGCCGCTGATCGTCGCCGCCGTTGCGGCGCGGACGTGGTGGGCCGCCTGGCCCAGAGCCCTGCGGGCGCGGCGGCCGCTCGCTGCTGGGGCCAGGCCGCTGTGCGCCCTGCCCGTCACCGACAGCCGGATCGCGCGGGCGTCCGCCGAATCGCGGGCGCTCTCCGCCCTGCGGGCGATCTCCCATGGGCGGACGATCTCCGCGCGGAGGACGACCACCTGGGGATCGGTCGCCGGCCGGCCGGTCGCCCGTCGGCCGGGGTCCGCGGCCATCAAAGCGTGGGGTCCGCGGTGGCCGAGCCGGTTGCTCCCGTCGTGTCGGATCCACCGGTCCTCGATTGCCGCCCCGTCGCTCCTCCGGAGCGCGTGTCAGCATCCACCCTTCGCCTCCCTTGGCCATCTCTCCCCGGGGCAACTCGGCATCGCGGCCGAGGGCATTGAAACCGCCGCCGCGTCCACCGAATCCTGTGCTCCCGCCAGGGCCGCCACGACCGCCGCCGCCAGGCCCCCCTGGGCCACGGCCGCCACCGCCACCCGGACCGCCCGGACCTCGACCGCGGCCGCCGCCATCCCGATCGCGGCCACGCCGATCGTCGCCGCGCGAGTCCCTGTCGCGGCGACTTTCAGGCCGCGGCATCATGTCCGCCACGTAGTAAAAATCGCCCTTCTTCTGGGCGTTGGCGGGCGGCTTGTCACCCGACAGGACGCGGACCAGGCGCACCCCGCCTGCGCGCATGCCCACCACTGCCAGCGCCTCCATCAGACGTGACAGGCGCTCGCCCTGGATGTTGGTCGCCGCGGCCACAGCCTCAGCCTCGGGTCCGGTCCCCAGATCGGGCGCTGCCGTTTCGGCGGCTGGCTCGGACGCGGCGTCGCCGGCAGGTTCGCTGCCTGTGTCGGCCTCGGTCGACGCGCCCTCGTGCGCGGCCTCCTGCGGCTCGGCCACGACTTCTTCGGGTGCAGCCTCTGGCGACGCAGCTTCGGCCGTGGGCTCGGCAACTGCTGTGGGCTTGGCCGGAGGCTCTTCGACAGGGGGATGCGCGGCCAGAAACGCCTGCTGTGCGGCTGCCGCTTGCTGCAAGAGAATCCCGGAGAATTCGGTGATCGTCTTCATGAACGCGTCCTTCGCGTGATGGGGGGCTCCGTCAAGGGAGCTCTAATGAACTGTCAGGCCCTTCGTAATGGACTTGTGGTCTCACGTCAATGGGGTCGCATCATGCCTCGACGGCGCCTTCGACGCGAGTGTCTTCTCTTGCCGCATCCTTCGACGAGAGCAATCACCGTGATGCTGGCTGGCGGCATGAATTCTTAGCCCTGGGTGCGGCTTAGGATTCCCTGGCGGCGAGCCCAGTGACGTCGCGTCCCATCGCTCTAATAGATGCGGTTCCCGGCCACCAGTTCGCCGTAGTACCAGAACCCTGACGCCAGATGCGCCGCCGCAAGCACCCCGACCACAGCCTTCCATTTGAAGGACACGGCCAGCTCCTTTCCGGGAGCAAACCACGATAGGAACTCGACCAGCGAAAAGAAGAAGACGATGAACAGACTGATCACGTATCCGGAAACAAAGTTTCCATGGGAGACCTTGTTCTCCTCGGACACGAACGAAGCCTGCAAGAAGCCGACCACGACCAAAAACCAGCTGGCGATCAAAGGCGAGTTGCGAATCGCCCGGCCCCGGATGGCCAAGAACACGCTGATCGGAAACGCGCCCACCAGGAGGGTCGACACCAAAGCGCTCGGCGCATAGAACCTCGTCGCGGCAAAGCTCGACAGAATGATGTGGTCTCGATACTGCGATGGCCGAGCGTGCGACGTGTAGACGGCAATGAATTGCCGCGACAGCAGCAGGAGACTGGGTAGAAACATCAGGAAGGCGTCTCGATAGAGACGCACGTTCTTCCAGTGAAAGACGAGCAGAAACAACGCCAGCGCAGGAAGAAAACAGATGATGAAGCTTGGCTTGGCAAGTGTCCCCAGGGCCAAGGCAGCGCTCGTCAGCCACGCGATATGTCGGCGACCGACCGCCGGGCCACTCGTGCAGTGAACGGCGCCGCAGAAACCCAGCAAAGCAAGCGGCTTGAGCAGGATCATCGTCGGGCTGTGCCAGATATTCGGGCTCCACTGTCCCAGATAGGGAAGTGCATTGTACCAAGGCACGTAGATGGCGATGGCGCAGTTGACTGCCAGCGCGCTCAAGACATACACCAATTCGAGTTGGAACCCGGGCCGGTAGAATTTGAGCAGCCTCTTGGTCAGCAGAATGGTGAGAACTGACAACGTCGACAACAGCAAGGGGACGACGAAAGCGAGTGGCAGGCCGGTTATCCAATGGCCAGCGAACGCGATAATGTGGAAGAGCGGATGCGGGACGTAAGCACCGTTGTACACGTAGTCGTAGACCAGCCGAAGGTGTCCCTGCATGTCTGAGGGCACCAAGAGCTGTTGGTAGAAGAGCCGCAGGTCGAGGAGGAAGATCCCAAGATAGAGCAGGACCTCGACGAGAAAGGAATCGAGAAGCAGGCCGAGGCGTCTGATCATGAGATCTCCAGAGAGCGGGCTGACAAGCCATCGTATGTGCGTTCGCCGACAGGAGCAACCGTATCCGCCCTCCAACTCGGAAAGCCGACCAGGCCAGGCGAGGTGGACGCCACGGCCGATCTCAGCCATTCTCGACCACGTGCCCAACACAGAGTCCAGTCCCGCCAGCAAGCCTGCCGCAGCGACGGGCAGCGCCCAGCGGCTGTTTCTGTTTGGCGTGATCGGGACGGTAGCGCTTTTTGCAACCCTGGGCAGCATCCGGCCGGTTTTTGATCCGGACGCGCCCTGGCACCTGCGCACGGGCGAATGGATCCTTGAACATGGGTCGCTCCCTCGCGTCGACCCGTTTTCCCACACCTATGCCGGCAAGCCCTGGCACTTCGTGGACTGGGGTGGCGACGTGCTCCTCGCGGCGATCTACCAAAAGGCCGGGCTCAACGGGCTGGAGGCGCTGGGCGCGGTTCTAGCGGCACTGGCCATGGTGCTGGTCGCGCTGACTTCGCTGCGCCGGCGGGACGGGCGCGTCCCGTGGTCTCCTCTGACCGTGGGACTGCTGTTGAGCTACGCGGCCTGGGCGCCCTTTTTCACGCCGCGGCCGCAGACATTCGCGTGGGTACTCGCCGCTCTCGAGATGCTGCTGGTGGTGCGTATCGACGAGCGGCCAAGTTGGGGTCGCTTGCTCGCGCTGCCCGCCTTGCTCGTGCTTTGGTCGAATCTCAGCTCGTCGGTGTCGTTGGGAGCGGCTCTCTTCCTCCTGTTCGTGTTGGGGACGTTGCTGCGCGGGGCCTGGGAACGCCAACCGGGCTGGCAGCGTGTAGCGGCGCGTTTGTCCATCGTGGGGCTGCTGGCTATCACCGCGATGTTTGTCTCGCCCAATCCTTTGGGTCCACTGGCGGCCGTGAATGGACTCAGTGCCAGTCGGTCACTGGCCCTCATCAGCGAATGGCAGCCCACCGAAGCGAGCGCACTGCTGGGACCTCTTGGCGCCATCGGGTTGCTCGTGATACTGGGAATTGCGCTCGACCGCGCGCGCGTCCAGCCCTGGGAGCTGTTGCTGGTACTCGCCAGTGGCTGGCTGATTTCGCGCCACGTGCGCATGACGCCGCTGGCAGCTTTTGTCGCGGCTCCCATTGGCTATCGTCATCTCTTGGCGTCCCTGCCAGCCCGGGCGCCGCGCCTGACCGCCTGGGCGTGGCTAGACGGGCTGGCCACCGCCATCCTGTTGCTCGCGGTCTTTGCTACGACCTTGGTTTTCGATCGGCCGACCGCGTGGCTGGGGCAAGCGCAGCGGCCGCGTTCCGGGTGGTCGGCGCGCATCCTGCCCATCGCCGCGGCGGCATTTCTCCGGCACGAGCGCGTGCAAGGGCCCCTGTTCAATTCCTTCCACTTCGGCGGCTATCTGATGCACGAGGTGCCTGACCTTCCGGTCTTCATCGACGGCCGCACCCGCATGGTCTACGACGACGACTTCTTCATCGAAAACGTGAGCATCGAGCGCGCGCCAGATCCAGCAAAGGCTTGGCGACCTCTGTTCTTACGCTACGCCGTCGAAGTCGCCGTGGTGGCACCAGGCCGCACCAGTCGCACGCTGGCCCACGACCCTGACTGGACGTTGGTCTTCATCGACGATGTGGCGCAGGTGTATGTCAGGCGCGCCGGTCCCAACGCCGCTCTGGCCGAGCGGCTGGCCTATCACCAACTTGGAGGCGGCCCAGTTGTAAGCGCCGGGGCTGACCGGCGGACAGCCTCTGCAGCGTCCGATCGGCTTGCTGAACTGGACCGCGCCATCGCTCAGTCAACGGCCACCATCGCGCTGCGCGCGATGCGCTCCCAAGCACGCGCGGCCCAGGGCGATCAAACGGGCGCTGAAGCCGACCTACGAGAGGCCACAAGACTGGCGCCCGACCTCGCGTATCTCTGGGTACGACTCGGGAGCTTCTTGGCGGGCCAGGGCCGACTGGTCGAAGCGCGCCGGGTGCTGGCAACCGCCATGGCTCGCGCGCCAGAAGACAAGTCCACGCGCGTACTGCTGGCTTTGGTCCTGCAAACCGTCGGCGACCACGATGCTGCCGTGGATACGCTTCGTCTCGCTGGCCGAGGGCGAGTCAGCCGAACAACTGCTCGTGCGCCTCATGCACAGCGGCCTGGGGTTGCCGTCGCAGTCCGGTAGGAGTCCCTAGTTTCCATCCCACGAAGGGCACACCATATTTGTTGGCCCTGCTGACAACAAGGACTTCCCGCACCGCGACAACAGTTTGCCCTCAAGATCCCTTTTCCCGCTCATGCTTGCCTGCAAACGTGCCGATAGCAAGAGCGGAGCAAGGCCATGGCTTACAGGACTGAATCAGCTGGTGACGGTGGCACGTTCTGCGACGACGATCTCAGGTCCATCCAGGTGCAACTGGAAATACTTGCTCAGCGGGCGACGAACTTCCCTCTCGAATGCTCGCTCGGGACATGCGATTTTCTCTTTGAATCCAGGGACGAAATCGAAATCCTGGTCCGCAGCCTGACCGAGGAAATCTCGGAATCCCAATGCGCCGTCTGATCCTTGAGGCCGGCCCTCAGGCTGCCCTGTGATCCGTGAGTGGTTTGTGCCAGGATCTCGGCGATGTCTCTTCCGACAGCACGAGCCCGACGCGCGTGAAGCTGGCGCTCATCTATCCGCCGGCCTGTGATCCCACGGCGCCCTACCCGGCCATTCCGGCACTGGCCGGATTTCTGCGTCCCCAGGGCATCGAGGTTCTGCCCGTCGATGCCAACCTGGATGGCTTTTTGGCCCTGCTTCAGCGCGATCCGTTGACCCGGCTCGCCGACCACATCGAGCGGCGCATCGCCAATCTGCGCCGCCGACGAGCGCTCGACCATCACGCGCAACTTGAATTGCTGACGCTCGCGCAGGCGCGCGGTCAGGCTCGTGCCGTGCCGGACGGTATCAGCGCCGCGCTGGACATCCTGCGCACCGGCGATCGCTTCTATGATCCAGGGCTCTATGCCGACGCGGTGGCCACGGTCAGTGCGGCCCTGCGCGTGGTCGCGGCTGCGTACGCGCCCTTGCAGCTCGACTTCACCGCGTATCGCACGCCTTTCGCCCTGACCACTCCGGCCGAGATCGCGCGCGATGCTGATCCTGCGCGCAATCCCTTCGACGACTACCTGACCCGCAAACTGATCCCTTGTCTGCGCCAGGCACGGCCGGATGCCATTGGCCTGTCGGTATGCTTCCCTGGCCAGCTCGTGCCCGCCTATTCGTTCGCGCTCAAGCTCAAAGCCGCGTTTCCCGAGGCGCACCTGGTGGCGGGCGGGCCAGCCCTCACGCAGGTGTTGCTGCGGCTGCAAGGACAGTCACTGGCGCGGGCGCTGGGTCCATTTGACAGCGCCGTGGTGTTCGAGGGCGAGCACACCCTCCTGGCGTTGTGCCGCGCTCTTTCCGAAAAGTCTTCGCCGGCGCTCGACGAAATCCCCAACCTGGTGCTGCGCGATCCTTTGGTGGGCGCGCGCTATCTGCCTGGGCCGCTCGCCGTGGATCTGCGCACCTTGCCCGCGCCCGATTTCGACGGCCTGCCGCTCGACCGCTATCTTTCGCCGCACCTGCTTCTGCCCTACGACCCCACGCGCGGCTGCTATTGGGGCCGCTGCGCCTTCTGCCACTACGGCCTGGCGGCAACGGGAACGGCCCGCTACCGCGAGCGTGCAGTGGACACAGTGGTCCAGCATTTGGCGGCGTTGTCCGCCCGCCACAACACGCGCTTCTTCTATTTGTCGCAGGACTCGGTGGCGCCCGCCATGCTCTGCCGGCTGGCCGACGCGCTCGCCAAGGCTGGCCTGGACCTGCGCTGGGGCACGGACCTGCGACCCGAGCCGTTTCTGACTTTCGAGCGCTGTCAGGGACTGCGTCGCGGCGGCGCCGTGGCGTGCAGCCTCGGAATCGAATCGGCCAGCCCGCGCGTATTGCGCCTGATTGACAAAGGGATCACGCCGACCCGCGCAGCCGCGGCCCTGCGCAATCTGGCCCGAGCAGGCATTGCGGCCGAGGTCATGTGTTTCACCGACTTTCCGACGGAGAAATTCGCAGAAGCCATGATGACTTTGGGATTTGTAGAACAACACGCCCCACATATTGCGGCCTTCATTGTAGGGCAGTTCGAGCTGACCCACGGCTCGCGTGTGGCGCGGGATCCGACGCACTTTGGACTGCGCGAAATCTGGACCGTGCAAGGCGACGAGCTGGGCACAGCGCTGTTCTTCGCCGAAAGAAAGCTGGCCAAGCGCAGCCGCGAACGCATCCGACTGGAAAGGACGCTGGACCGGTTGGCTTCACACTGGTTGCTGCGCGCCTACCCTTGGGCCGGCTCGCTGTCCACTGCGCACACCATCTTCTATTACGACCACTTCGGCCCTGGCGTGTTCAAGGAAATTGCCGGCCAAGGGCGGGGCCGCATTCTGGGCCAGCTGCCGCCCTACCGAGCCTCCGACCTCCGCACGCTGGGCCGTGTCGAGCAGCACGAAGCCGAGATTTGGCGCGAGCTGACCCACGTTCGCCGGCAGGTTTCGCGCCAGGCCTACGATGAGCTGGCTGCGCGTTTGCCTGCGCTGAAGCGATGATCTGCGTGGAAATGTCCCCATTCCGTGTCGCGTGACCGACGCGGAATTACCACTCCGTAACGCTGTCTCGTATGCGCGCAATGGGCGGTCGCCAGATGCGCTCATTTGCGTGGTGTCGGCCGCCGCGCGGTGATGCTGGCGCCGGGTGGCCCCGGTCTTGCAGCAACAGCGGCCGTACAACCTCCGACGAATCCGTCGCAAGGAGATCGGTCATGTCGCAGTCCCATTCTGAAGACCTTCACGCGATCATTTTGGCAAGTGGAGAGGATCATCGCCTGATGTCGCTCACCGAGGCGCTTGATGGCGTGGCACCCCCAAAGCAGTTTGCCCTGATCGCAAGCGGCGGCTCCCTGTTGCAACAGACAGTCGCCCGCTATGCGAGAGAAATACCCGCCGAACGCATGGTCGTCGTCGTGTCGTCAACGCAGGAGGCCGTAGCCCATGCTCAGTTGCGCGAATGGCCTGGCATTGACCTTGTCGTCAGGTCGGCGGCCTGCGGCGCGGGTCTTGACCTGCTTCTGGCATTGGGGCGAGTTTTCTCGCGCGCACCTGACGTGCGCGTGGTGGTGACGCCAGCCGATCACTATGTGCCCCGTCCTGAGACCTTGGTGGAGTCGGTGGTTGCCGCGAGCCAGGCGCTAGACCACGCCGCGGCGATCTTCGTCGGCGTGAGCGGTTGCCATCGCCAAGGCAAACAGGCATGGCTGGTGCCAGGAAATCCGCTGGGAGGACGAATCTTCTCCCTGGCACGGTGGGGAGAACGTGCCTCGTCTGCGCAGGCGGCGCAACTCGAGGCGGCGGGCGCGCTATGGGATACGTCGACGGTCGTGGCCCGTGCCGAGTATCTGTGGTACTTGGCTGCGCGCCAGATGCCCATGCAGGCCGAGGCCGTGGCCTGTCTTTGGGCGGGAAGGCCGTCACTTGCCAGCGCGGTCGCAACCGGCTGTCTCGAGATGCCGCCTATCGACCTTAGCGGCCTGCTCCTGCGCGGCGCAAAGGATCTTGCCGTGATTCCAGTGCATCGATCGGGCTGGACCGAATGGACCTGTGCTCAGGATGTGATCGACTCGCTTGAGGATCGCGGGGAGCTGGATGTCCTTCTCTCACGCATATTGGCGCGGCAGCGCGCTTTCGGGCGAACTGAACTGCGCCGGCGCGTGCAAGCGAACTCAGCCCACCAAGAGACGTCGCCGCAACGAATCGGCAGCGTCGCCGCTTGATACCTAGTCGCCGGTCACGTAGGCACGTTCCTCACGGAACTTCCGCTGCCCTTCGGAAGGTCTCCCCTCCACGCCAGGAAGGTGGCCAAGGTGTCGGCGAGGCCCATGGTCACGAACAGCGCCTTGAAGGAAAAATAGGCCACGATGATTCCGCCGAGGAGCGCTGCCACTCCTGCGACCATGTGTGTGCCCCCGGACCAAATCGACCAATGCTTCGCCGACGTGCGCTCGACAGCGTCGGTGAAGAGCGAGTCCCAGGCCGGCTCGAGCAGTCCCGTGGCCAGCCCGGCGATCACCTGAGCCGCGAAAAGCTGCCAGCGGTTCTGCACGAAGATGTACGAGATGTCGCAACAAGCTGACCCAAGGAACCCAAGCACGAGGAATGCCCTGACGTGGTCTTGAAACCACGGCCGCGTGCCTACCAGACTGACAAAGGCTCCGGTGGCTATCGAGAAACAGGCAAAGGCAATGCCGGCATCAAGAATGCTGCCTCCGACTCTCGCCGTGAAGGCCGCGTACATGGGCACCAGCATCGACTCGGCGAAGCTGGTGAGAAAACTGGTCGTGACGAGAAGACGCCGTTGTCGAGAGAAGAAACTCGGCGTCGAATGATCGAGGACGCGCCCCTCCACCTCTACGAGTGAACCAGGTTCGATGGTGGGCTTCATTTCGAAAGAGGACAGCAGATGGGAAAGCTGTCGATTATTAGATTATTGCCAAATGCAGAAGGTGACCTGGTTCTGACGGGGAAATGCGAAATCGCAACGTGAACCGATTCCCGCCCGTTGGGTAACGTCAAGCGCTCGCGCGCCGATTGCTGAATTTCGCCTTCCGCCCGACTTCGGTGGCAATATGGTCTTCTTCGAGGGGGATACGGACCATGAAGAAACTACCTTTGCTTTGGACAGGATCCGACAGGGCCATCGCAAGGCAGCTTGAAGGTCATGCGCGGTGGCTGCTGGGTGAGCGGGGAAAGCTCGCTGCGCACGAGCTGCCGCAAGCCGGGCCTGCCGGCCTCGTGGGCGCCCAACGTCGGTTTCGGCTGCGCCTACGCGGAGGTGCGTCCATGAAACGCTTGTTTGCATTCGCAGCCGGCGCGGCGGTGCTGCTCGCGGGTGCTGCAGCCTTTGCCTGTGGCGCTGCCTTCGGCCCGAGCGTCACGATAGATCCCCACCAAGACATCATCCTGGTGTGGAAGGACAACGTCGAAACCTACGTGTTCCAACCCATCTTCTGCGGCACGTCCACCGACTTCGGCCTGATCCTGCCCGTGCCCGCGACCCTGTCGCAGAACCCCTCGCTGACCGACAAGCAGGCCTTCACGACCGCGGCCGCCTTGTCCGAACCGACGAAGATGATAGTCAATGAACACAACGGCTGTGCCCTTGGCGGCGGCTCTGCGGCCGGGGCGGGGCAAAGTCCGACCGAGGACACTACGGTGGTCGCCAGCGGCCAGGTGGGATTTCTCGACTGGGTCGAACTCAAGGCAGACACCGAGTCGTCCTTCACCGACTGGCTAACCGCCAACGGCTACCCGTATTCGACCGCGTCTGCCGACGTGTTCTCCTACTACGTGCAGAAGGGCTGGTACTTCGTTGCCTTCCGGATCAGCCAGTCGGCAGCGCCCGACGGCGGAACGATCTGCCGGGCCTTGGGCCCGGTCGCCTTGTCCTTCCCTACCCCGGCGCCGGTCGTGCCATCGCGCATGGCAAGCGCCGGCAGTTCCTCCAACTCCGGGTTCTCGTGGCGAATATTCGGCATTACCCACGGTGACGCGCAGCTGGCCTTCTCGGACGGGAGCAACAGCAATCTGGTGCTGATGTACTCGGGCGCCATCAACGCCGGGGACGTCCCCTCGTTCTCGGGCTTGGCCGAGACTGGCGATCGCCTGACCCGGTTGACGCTTTCCTTCTATCCGGCGTCGACGGATCCGGACGTTGGCCTGACCGTGGCTGCCCCTCAAGATTACCGCGGGACCGAGGACGTCTACGTCTATGACGACTCCGCCTGCTCGGTGAGCCGGAGCGGCCGCTCGGCGTACAGTCTTGTGCTGCCCCTGTGCGGCCTGGCCATGGTCGGCCTGGTCTGCTGGCGTCGCTGGCATCGCTGGCGATAGGAGCGAGCTGCATTCATGCGCCGCCTGATCGTCGCCACACTTCTGGTCTCGGGCCTCGTCGGAATTGCCCCGCGCAGAAGTGAAGCCGCTCAACTCAGCATCGAGATGCGGCTCACGCCACCTTTCGTTCGGCCGAACGGTTTTCCCAGCGTCTGCCCGATGCTGGCGTTCTCGCTGACCGAGCACTTTTGGGCCGGCGTGGGATACGAAGCGCTCCAAGACTACGATGCCATCTTGTGGACCTCGGAATACGAAGGACACAAGCCCATCGTCATGTCGGGCCTTCGCGCCGGCGCCTGGTATCGCCGCAAGGCTGTCTACGATGCCCTGACCTGGGCAGCCGGCCCACTTTTCACTTTTGCCAATCCCGCCATCTCGGACGGCCATTCACCCGACGGACTCGACAGTGGCACATCCATTCTTGATTTCGGTGCCGATTTCTCCATCGGGCACGTGTGGCAGTGGTTCCGTCTCGAGGCCTTCGCCACCCCCGCATGGTCCTATGGTCAGGTGGCAAGCCCCGCTGTCCACAAGACGGAGCGCTACAGTGCCTTCACCTATCGCTTTGGCGTGGCACTGGCGATCGTCGTAGGCTCGTGAACGTGCCATCGCCACCACCGGGAAACCTGAGCGTGACCGCCACGACCGCGGCGTCCACGGCTTGACCCGATTCGACGACGGCGTATCTTGGCGCCATGTTCGCTGGCGTGCGGATTTCACGTTTGGTCGGTGTTTCTGTGGCCATTCTCGGAGCTGGGTGCGTCGCTCCCTCGATGACGTCCCGTGGTTCTCGGCTCTACGCAGGTGCGTCCCTTCCCGCTAGCAAAGTGGCAACACTCGGCGTGCTGGCTCGGGGCGAGGGGCGTCCAATACGGGACGACGGAGCAGTTCCCATCAAGATGGTGGATGGAGTGGATGTCTTGGCGAAGGGTTGGACGTTCGAACTCTTGCCCGGCTGCCATGTCGTGGAACTCGATGTGCGAGCGCGGGGGCCGGCGTACTCAGGACCCCTCGTCCCACCCCTCGCCCCGACGACCTTCACCTTTCCAATGAAGGCCGGATACAGCTACCTCGTCGAGACGGAATGGGTGCGAGACATGGGCAGATACGTGCCCGTCCTTCACGGCTGGGAGCAAGATTCAACAGGGAAGCAGACGGCGACCTTCCAGCCTGTTCCTTCCGCTGGTGCGGCCCATGCGTGTGAGGCCCAGGAAGACGCGGGGGCCAGTGCCCCGAAGTGAGCCCTGGAGGAGGAACCTAGAATCGTTGTGACCCCATCGGGACTTGAACTGCTCGAAGCTCATTTAGGAAAAACCTAGGCGCGACGCGGCCTTGCGCTGGTTTTCTGAAGGATCTTCGAGAGTTCTCCCCGGTGGGAGCAACCCGTTTCGGACCGTGCCATTCCGGCTGAAACCGCCGAAAAGTGGGGTGTCGTGGCAAACTGGTGGCAAGATCATTTCGGCTATGGTCGTGCGACTCAACATCCCGGACGAAACCCTTCTGGCGCTCAAGCTGAGTGGCGATGCCGCTGAGCATGAGGTGCTGCTTGTCTTGGCCGTGAAGCTCTACGAAATGGGTCGGCTGTCAGGTGGCGCTGCTGCCCAGCTTGCCGGCCTGCCCAAGCCGGTCTTCATGACCAAGCTGGCCGACTACGGCGTGCCGGTGTTCAAGCTGTCCGATCTGGAGATCGCCCGAGATGCAGAGAACGCCTGACGCGCGCCCCGCAGAACGGGAGCCCGACGCGACCGATCCGCAAGCTGATGCACTCTGGGCGACAGAGATTGAGCGAAGAGCGCGAGAGGTGGCTGGACGGCAAGGTCGATCTGGTCGATGCGGACGAGGTCCACGCCGAGATCGCCGAGCGGTTGCGATGGACCGGCCCGAGGGACGGCAACCCCTAGCCAGGAGGCGGCCGGCGGGGGCGTTGGCCGACGCGTGCGAGATGGTCGCGTCTATCCGTGGTACGCTTGGCACAGGGCCATGGTCACTGTCCACGTGCAACTTCCCGAGGAAGCCTTCTCGGCGCTTCGCCGGTCGCCCGACGAGATGGCCGGCGATCTCCGTCTTGCCGCGGCCGTTCACTGGTACTCGCGCGGCCTCATCTCCCAGGAACGCGCGGCGCAGGTGGCCGGGCTTGACCGTACCGATTTCATCCTGGCGCTCGCGCGCGAGGGCGTGGACGCCTTCGCGGTAGACATGACCTCGCTCCGGCGTGAACTGGCCGATGGTTGACACAGCCGTTGTCAACGCGTCCCCGCTCATCTGCCTGAGTCGCGCCGGTCTGGTGGATCTGCTCCGGCAGGCAGCGCAGACGATCGTCGTGCCCGCCGCAGTAGCACGGGAGATCCTGGCCCGCGGCCTGCGCGACACGACTGCGGTCGTCTTGGCTAATTCGACCTGGCTGAAACAGGTGGAAGACCCTGCCATCCCACCGGGCATCCTGGCCTGGGATCTGGGCGACGGCGAGTCGTCAGTGCTCGCGTGGGCGATTGCCCACCCTGGCACCCGCGCCATCATCGACGATCTGGAAGGCAGGCGCTGTGCCGAGTCGCTGGGCGTCCCGCTGCGTGGCACCGTCGGCCTTGTCCTGCGCGCCCGCCGCGCCGGACTCATCGACTCGGCCCGCGACGCCCTCGAACGCTTGCGCCGGGGCGGGATGTACTTGTCGGACCGAGTCTGCGCCGACGTGCTGAAGGAAGTGGGCGAGTAGCAAAAGGCAACCTGGGGGCTGGCTCTCCCCTGGCGCGCTTGATATCCGTTTGCTCTTGCCGCAAGATGTCGGGGGAGGATGGTCATGGCCATTTCCGAAGATGATCTCGTCGCTGCGTCAGCATTCCTCGGGAACCAATTCCAGTTGGGCAGACCGATTCTCTTCACGGGTACCGGGTTTAGCAGCAACGCGCTAAACGTGGACGGACAGTCGATCCCATCAGGTCGGCAACTTGGGCATTCTCTTTGGGATCTCGTCTACCCCGGCGAGCCGCCCGAATCGGATCTCCAGCTCCAGGATATCTTCGAAATTGCCAAGCGAAAGAACGCCAAAGCTACACATGATCTTCTTGTCCGGCAGTTGATGGTCGATTCTGGAAGGACCGATTTTGGGCTGTACGAGAAGGTCTTCTCGTTACCTTGGTTTCGGTGCTACACGCTCAACATCGACACGCTTGCGCGCGCAGTTGGAGGCGCGTGTCGATTCAAGCGGCGGATCGTGCCATTCGACGCATCACCCGAGACCTTGGACAACCCCGAGCGCAAAGGGTCCATCGCAGATTGTCTGTTCGTAGCGCATCTTCACGGTCTTCTGGAGAATGCCCCTCAAGGGGTAACCTTTGGACGTTTGCAGTACGGCGCCCGAGCAGCAGGCTGCGATCCTTGGTACGAGATTCTTTCGAGCGAGTTGCTTCTGCACCCCATGGTTTTCATCGGAACCAGCCTGGACGAGCCTTCGCTATGGAAATACGTTGAGGAGCGCCGCCGAAGGGGACAGGCTGTGGAACGCCGATTGAGATCCTTCTTGGTCGCGCCGACTCTGTCCAAGGCACGCGCCGCTTTGTTGGAAGAGTTCAATGTGGTGTGGCTGCCCCTGACGTTGGATGAATTCGTCCAGAAGGTCCTGTCTCCAATCCCCGAAGCATTCGTTCTGGGAGGATTCGACGCTCTTCGATCGCTCGCGGCAGACGTGCAGGAAAACGAGGCAAACGACCGCGAGCTATTCACCGCGGATCGTTTTCTTGTGGCGTCGCAACTCAACCCGCGCTCTACCGGGCACAACTTCCTCTATGGAACTGAACCTTCATGGAGTGACGTGATCGGTGGTGGTGCCGCCGCGCTTCGGACATGCGAGGGTGCTCTCGGCGCGGAATGCAAGAAGCTACTCGCAGCCAAGACGTCCTCTCTGCTTGTCGTGACTGGAACAGCGGGATGCGGAAAGTCCACCGTCTTGAAACGCCTCGCATTTTCCCTCGTCCAGGAAGGGAACAAGGTCGGTTGGATCGATCAGATGCACCGCCCCCACATCTTGACGATTCGCGATGCTGTGGCCGTCGAGCAGGGACCAAGAATTGTGATAATTGACGACGCCGCCGTATACGGCAAATCCCTAGTCGAAGTCGTTCTCGCCGCCTGGGCCTCGGAGTTCCCCGTGCTGTTCGTGCTCGGCTTGCGCTCAAATCTTGTAGACCGTCTGCTTGGCACGGCTCCTGAGTACGGGGAGTTTGTCGTTCCAGACCTAGACGATTCAGATATCGACGCCCTACTGGAGAGTCTCTCCCGCTTCAATCGACTCGGGGTCATGTCGGGAGTTTCCCAGGAAGAGCAACGCCAAATACTGCGGGTGAAATGCGGACGTCAGCTTCTGGTGGCAATGATCGAGGCGACCTTTGGGGTTCGTTTCGATGAGAAGTGCCGAAGCGAATATGACGGTTTGACCGACATACAAAAGGCATTCTATGCGGTGGCGGCCGTGGCAACGAGCCGACAGATCACCCTTGGCCGCGAGGACTGTGTACTTTCGACGGATCAGAAGTCGAATGAGGCAATCGATGCCTTGGAGAAGATGGTCACCCGCGGCCTGATCGCTAGCAGCCCGTGGTGAAAGTGCTGGGAATGGCTTCGCTCATGCGGCTGCCTGAACGAGCCACGGGTCGTGTGATTGGCGGGTTGCTTGCAGATTATCGCGGTCGGCGGTCCCTGACAGCCGCATGAGCGAAGCCAGCAGGTTCCAAAGCGTGATCAAGGCAGCCCAAAGGGCGGCCGACTGGCCCTGGAGACACCTCGGTTTGCCGACGCCGAAGCATTTGCGCATCAGTAGACCGAGGTTGTACCCGGCGATGTGAACCAGCAACCGCTTGGCGATGTTCTCCTGGTGGCACAGGTAGAGCCTTCGCATGCCACCAGTCTCCAGTACATGGGCGAAGGTCCGCTCGATGATCTCTCCGCGACGGCGCATGAGATGCCGACCGCGTTTGCCGTTCTTCCGTCGACGATTGGCATAAACGGCGTCCCGCTCCTCGGTCTCGCCTTCCCAATGCTGTCGGCCACGACGAGGCTCGGCGATGTAGCTGCGCCATCCCCCGAGCTGCAATGCCAACATCACCATCTTGCTGTGGTAACCCTTGTCGGCCACCACCTCGCTCGGCTCTTGCGTGCGCTTCGAATCTTTTCCGGCATGTTCTCGGGCTTCTTCGAGATTTTGTTTGGCGGCTTCCAGAGTTCCCTCCAGCGTCGTCGTGTCGCCTGCCGTTCCACCGTCCAGGGTCACTGCCACCACAGCGCCAGTGTCCATGTCGACGGCGTGCTCTTCTTTGTGCGCCAGATGCGTGCTCCCGTCCTTCATCTTCGAGATCTTCGCCTCGGGGTCGTGCGGGTTGTACCAGTCAGCGTTCGACCCCTTCTTCTCCCGCTTACGATCCATGCGCGCCAGATCTTCACGCGTCGGCGTCGCGATACCCGACGTCTTGGCCAGCTCCGCGAGAAACTCTTCATAGCTGCGCCCGTCGTCGCGCCTCACGATCGACTTCATGGCGGCATTCGCTTCCAGTGTCGTGCCATCCACGCCGAGGGTCTTGCCTCGAATGAGCCCCGCGCTGTCCAGCACGCCCAGAACCCAGCTGAAGACCGCCTGGTGCGTTTCCAAATCGAGCAGTCGCCGTGTGCGCGAAATCGTCGAGTGGTCCGGTGTCTCCTTGCTTGCTGGAATACCGAGAAAGTCGCGCAGGCTCAGCGAATCTGCGGCTCGCCACGCGATTCCTCGCTCGCTGTCGATGCCCTCGAAGTACCCCAGCAGTAGACATCGGAAATACACCCCAGGTGCCATACTCGGCCGACCCATCTTCTTCGCGTAGAACTTCGCGCAGCTCTTTTCCGCGTACTTGTCGAAGCCCTTTTCGGCCAACACCTTGTTGACCGCCTGATAGTAGGGGTGGCTTTGCGAACGAAGCTGCTGGTGCGTGATGAACAGGTCTTCCTGCTCGCCGTCGCGCGTGCCCATCGCCATGCCGGCCATAGTGCACTACCAGAGATCTGCGGTCGATCTTGATCAGATGTTCAGGTCATCCGGTGCGCACCAGACGCGCCCAAGCGCGTCTGGTGCCATTCGGGACTTTCACCACGGGCTGCTAGGCAGGGCGGCGCCCTTCGACTGCGCCACGGCGTTATTGCGGACAAGGTCGTGGACCGCCTCATTCTTCAAGGCCGAATGCCGAATGTTCTCGCCGGACTCCTGACCGCTCTCTGCCTGAAGGTGGATTTCAGCGCAAACCGCCAGTCTCGTCCATGGAAGAACGTCAAACGGCTCCTAAGCCACGAGTACCTCAAGAATGTGTGCGGGGTGACAGGCGCTCGCCATGTGTTTGAAGAACTCGAAACGCTCTTGGCAAGAGAGCCCCACTACTGGCTGCAAAGGAGCTGCTTGGAGATCGAATGTGGCGATGCACAGCAAGGAGAGTTGTTCGTCAATCAAGCTTACGGCCTCGCACCCAACGACGCCTTCGTGCGAGTCGAACGCGCATACGCATGGCTGAAGAAAGCGATCTCAGCCCCTCACGCGGTTGGCGCCGATGAGCGAGTCCGAAATGCTCTTGATGAACTGCAGGATCTTATTCAAGCACGCGGCAGGTTCGACTCTTATCCCTACCACGTGATTGGATCGCAGGTTCTGGCCTGGACCCGTGTTGCCGGTCTTGCGCCTGTAAATAGACTTTCTCTTCTGGCGCTGGCTGAGCAGGAAGTGACAAACGGGTTGAAGATCCATCCCAGAAATCGCGACCTTCAGACCCTACAGCAGGATTTGGTGAGAGAAAGGGTTGCCGTCGCCGTGGGCCTATCCTGAATGCCGGAGCACTCCCCCGAATCCCTCACCCGCAAATCCCGCATCGATCCCAAGCTCGATGCCCACGGGTGGCGGCGTGTGAAAGCGCCCTCGCCCACCGGCGCGTGCCGGACCGAGGAGCACCCCACGGCGCACGGGCCGGCGGACTATGCGCTGTTTCTCGACGGGCAGCCGGTGGCGATCGTCGAGGCGAAGAAGACGGCGGTGGATCCGCAGAATGTCCTCACCCAGGCGGAACGGTACGCGCGCGGGCTCGCTGATAGCCCTTACGACTTCGACGGGATCCACGTGCCGTTCCTGTACTCGACCAACGGCGAGCAGATTTGGTTCAGGGACGCGCGCAACCCGGACAGCCGATCCCGGCGCGTGGCCGACTTCCACACGCCGGAGGCTCTGGGCGAGATGCTTTCGCGGGACTTCGACGGGGCTTGCAGGCGCCTACTCGAACTGCCCAACGCAAGCGAACGGCTGCGGCCGTACCAGCGGCAAGCGAACACTGCCACCGAGCGGGCCATCGCCGAGCGCAAGCGCAGCCTGCTGCTTGCCATGGCCACGGGCACCGGCAAGACATTCACCGTCGTGAATCAGGTCTACCGCCTGATGAAGACTGGCGTAGCCAAGCGCGTGCTCTTCCTGGTCGACCGGCGCGCCTTGGCGGCGCAGGCGGTGCGCGCGTTTTCCAGTTTCGACGCCGAACCGGGGCAGAAGTTCAATCAGGTCTACGAGGTCTACAGCAACCGATTTCAGCGCGAGGACTTCGACGAAGACGAGAAGTTCGACCCCACCTTGATGCCCAACGAGTACCTGACCGCGCCGAACGTGGGCCACGCCTTCGTCTACGTCTGCACCATCCAGCGCATGGCGATCAACGTGCTCGGCCGCGACGCCATCTTCGGCGTGGGCGACGAGGCCTTCGATACCGATGTGGATCGCCTGGACATCCCGATCCACGCCTTCGATCTCATCGTGGCCGACGAATGTCACCGCGGCTACACCTCGGCCGAGCTGTCCGCCTGGCGCGGCACCCTCGACCACTTCGACGCCATCAAGATCGGGCTCACCGCCACGCCCGCCAAGCACACCACCGGCTACTTCGGCGCGCCCGTGTTCCGCTACAGCTACGAGCAGGCGGTCAATGAGGGCCACCTTGTCGACTACGACCTGATCTCGATCCGCTCCGATGTGCGCATGACCGGCGTGTTCTTGAAGGAGGGCGAGCAGGTCGAGCGCGTGGATACCGAGACTGGCGCGCGCCAGCTCGACCTGCTGGAGGACGAGCGCCAGTTCGACCCCACCGAGATCGAGCGCAAGATCACCGCGCCCGACTCGAACCGGAAGATCGTCGACGAGGTCAAGAAGTACGCCCTGGCCCACGAGCAGGAATTCGGCCGCTTTCCCAAGACCCTGATCTTCGCGGCCAATGACCTGCCCCACACGTCGCACGCACAGCAGATTGTGCAACTCTGCCGCGACGCCTTCGGCCGCGGCGACGCCTTCGTCGAGAAGATCACCGGCACCGTAGATCGTCCGCTTCAGCGCATCCGCGAATTCCGCAACCGCCCCAATCCGTGCATCGCGGTGACGGTGGATCTGCTGACCACCGGCGTGGACATTCCCGATCTTGAGTTCCTGGTCTTCCTGCGCCCGGTGAAGTCGCGCATCCTGTTCACGCAGATGCTCGGCCGCGGCACACGCAAGGGCGAGCGCTATCCCGACAAGTCGCACTTCACGGTCTTCGACTGCTTCGACGGCACCCTGTTCGCGTATTTTCGCCAGACCTCCGACGAAACCAGCGACTACCCTGCCCCACCCACGCGCGCCCTTGCCGAAATCGTCGAGGACGTCTGGCAGAACCGGGATCGCGAATACAACACGCGCTGCCTGGTCAAGCGCCTCCAGCGCATCGACAAGCAGATGTCAGCCGAGGCGCGCGAGCAGTTCGCCGCCTTCGTGCCCGACGGCGACCTGTGCCGCTTCGCCAGCGGCTTGCCCGCGTCCTTGCGCCAGGACTTCACGGGCACCATGCAGCGGCTGCGCGATCCCAATTTTCAGAACCTGCTCGAAACCTACTCGCGCGCGCACCGGACTTTCCTGGTCGCCGACGGGGTCGAGGACCAGGTGTCCTCGCGGCCGATGATGCACGATGCGGAGCGGCCCGAGGACTACTTGGAAACCTTCGCCCGCTTCGTGCGCGAAAACCGCGCCCAAATCGAGGCGATCCGCATCCTGCTCGACCGCCCTGCCGATTGGAACGTGAACGCCCTGCGCGAGCTGCGCACGCTACTGACGCAGAGCCAGCGATTCAGCGAGAAGCAGCTACAGGAGGCCCATCGCATCCGCTACCAGCGGGCGTTGGTCGACGTGATCTCGATGGTCAAGCACGCCGCCGACGAAGGCCAGCCGCTCTTGACCGCCGACGAGCGCGTGACGCGCGCCCTCGCCCGCCTGACCGCCGGCCAGACCTTCACGCCCGACCAGCAAGCCTGGCTGGATCGCATCGGCCAAGCCCTGCGCGAGAACCTTTCCCTCGAACCGGACGACTTCGGCATCCTGCCCATTCTCGACCGCGCCGGCGGCCTCGCCGCCGCCCGCCGCGCCTTCGGCAAGAATTTCGACCACTTGATCCGTGACCTGAACGGTGCCGTAGCAGCATAGTTTGGAGGACGGCGTGGGTCGATCATCTCTTGCAGCACCGTGGTTCATCTACTACTTCCAACGGCATCGGGACGATGATCCCAAGTGCGCCGTCCCGGGCCGAGAGTTTCTGGCTGGTTGTCCGACCAAGGTTCAGGCCACAATGAAGGCGGTCTTGGTGGCCGTCGCTGCCGCGCCGCCGCCCGCGTTCAGTGGTGGCGGCAAATGGGAGGCCATGCACGGTGAAATGGGCGGGCTCTACGAAGTCCGGGTCGATGGACCACAACGCCGCCACTTTCGCCTGTTCTGCCTGCTCGAACGTCACGGCGGCACCGTGGGGCTGGATGGTCCCAGCATCGTGATCATCACGGGCAAGTCCAAACCCTTCCTGACCGAGCTATCCGACGAAGACTACAAGAAGGTTCGCGCCCTCGGCGACGAATTCCGGCGGCGAGTCCCGCGGAGCGTGGAGCGGGGCTAGGCGCTTGCGCTACCCGGCCTTGTGGTACCTCGCGGGCTCCACGTCATGAAGCTCCATCGCCATATCGAGGGCGGTCGCGATCTTCAACAAGGTCGTGAGCGTCGGATTCTGGCCATCGGCCGAGAGAAGTCGGCGCATGACAGCTGGCTCGGCCCCGATTCGTCGCGCCAGTTCGGCCTTGCTGAGCCCGCGCCGAATTCGCGCCTTGTCCAGTCCGTGCAGAAACGCGTTGGTCGCCCTGTCGACGGACGCGATCTCGGTGCGCGCAGCGTGGAATTCACGCGCGAACTTCGGATCCCGAAGTTGTTCATCGAGTTCCAAGTCGAACGAGGTTCTGACGCGCTTGGCGCCGCCGTCACGCATACGATCAGCGTATCTTATACGCTACGGACGTCAAGGGCGATCCATCTGTCGTGGTTACATGAGCCGAGCCCGTTCGGTCCGGCGGACGAGGGCGCGGCGAAGCCGCGGGGGCTGGTGTAGGGCGTGGCGGACCCGAAGTGCCCTGGGCTGAGAAGGTTGGGCTGAGAGGTCCGGCAGCGTACAATCGCCGCCGAAATGACCGACGTTGTCCAGAAACTCTGGGGCTTCTGCCATACCCTGCGCCACGATGGCATCGACTACGGCGACTACATCGAGCAGATCACCTATCTGCTGTTCCTCAAGATGGCCGACGAGAAGGGCCTGGACTTCACGAAGCTCAAGGTCGAGCGTCAGAAGAAGGTCGAGGTGGTCGACTGCTCGTGGGCAAACTTGGTCGCCCAGTCGGGCAACGACCTCGTGAACCAGTACGTGGATACGCTGCGAGCCTTGGGCGCGCAGCCCGGCATGCTGGGCGACATCTACGCGGGCGCGCAGTCGCGCTTCAACAATCCGGTCAACCTCAAGCGGCTGGTCGGACTCATCGACGAAACCGAATGGACCGAGCTGGGCGTGGACGTGAAGGCCGCCGCCTACGAGGGTCTGCTGGAAAAGGCCGCCAGCGAGGGCAAGAAAGGCGCGGGCCAGTACTTCACCCCGCGCGTGCTGATCCAGTCGATCGTTCGCTGCATGAAGCCCGACCCGCGCAAGTCGCGCGACTTCACCGTCTGCGATCCGGCCTGCGGCACGGGCGGCTTCCTGGTCTCCGCCTACGAATGGCTGGCCGCCGAAAGCAAGGGCGGCGCCCTCGACCGCGACGTGGCCAAGCGGGTGAAGCGGTCGACCTACCACGGGCAAGAGCTGGTCCCGCGCCCGCGCCGCATGGCCCTGATGAACCTGTACCTACACGGCATCGAGCCCACCATTCGTCTGGGAGATTCCATCGACCAGCCGCCGTCAAGCGACCGCTTCGACGTGATCCTGACCAACCCGCCCTTCGGCACCAAGGGCGCCAACCAGAATCCCGTGCGCGAAGATTTCACCGTCGCCACCTCGAACAAGCAGCTCAACTTCGTGCAGCATGTGCTGACCATCCTCAAGCCAGGTGGCCGCGCGGCCGTGGTCCTGCCCGACAACTGCCTGTTCGCCGACCAGGCCGGCGAGGTGTTCAAGATCCTGACCGAAGACGCCGACCTGCACACGGTTCTACGTCTGCCCCGGGGGACGTTCACACCGTACAGTCAAGGCGTGAAAGCCAACGTGGTCTTCTTTACCAAGGACCGCGCCACCGAGACGGTTTGGATCTACGACGCGCGCACCAACGTGCCCGGCATCACCAAGAAGGATCGCCCGCTCGTCCCCGCCCACTTCGCCGAGTTCGACAAGTGCTTCGGCGCCGACCCCAACGGCAATGCCAAGCGCAAGCCCAGCGACTCGAAAGGAGACCGCTGGCACAGCTTCCCCATCAGCGAGGTGAAAGAGCGCCAGTTCAAGCTCGACGGTTTCAAGTGGCTGAAAGAAGAATCCCTCGACGACGCCGACGATCTGGCCGAACCTGAGGATCTCGCCGGCGACGCCATCGAGGAATTGCAAGGCGCCGTCGCCGACCTCGGCAAGGTGCTGGCGTTGCTGGAGAACGGAAACGGGAACGGCAAGGCCGCGGGGAAGTCGGCGCGATGAGCGAGGAGGAATTGCCGGAGGGGTGGGCGGACGCGGAACTCGGCGAGGTAGCGGATGTTGTGGGCGGCGGGACGCCCCCCGCGAAGGACAGCACGAACTTCTGCGAGGAGGGCGGTCACCCGTGGCTGACGCCTGCGGATCTCAGCGGGTTCGAGGGGATGTACGTATCCAGAGGAGGGCGCAATCTTACTCGGCAGGGTCTCGCGACGTCGTCCGCGAAGCTGATGCCTGCGGGCACAGTGCTGATGTCCAGCCGGGCACCGATCGGATACCTTGCCGTCGCTGCGAACGAGATCTGTACGAACCAGGGCTTCAAGAGCTTCATCTGTTCCGATGCGCTCCAACCGGAGTATGTCCTCTTCTGGCTGAAGGCCATCAACCACGAACTTCAAGAGATGGGAAGTGGATCGACCTTCGCCGAGATCTCTGGAGGGCGCGCAAAGGAAATACCCGTTCAGTTTCCACCCCTCGCCGAGCAGCGGCGGATCGTCGAGAAGGTCGAGGCGCTGCTGGCCCAGGTCAACGCCGCCCGCGCCCGCCTCGCCAGAGTCCCCACCATCCTGAAACGCTTCCGCCAATCCATCCTCTCCGCCGCCTGCTCCGGCCGCCTGACCGAAGGCTGGCGTTTGACTCAGAAATCCGTGGTCGACGAAGAAGATTGGAAGGAATCCAAGTTTGGCGATCTGCTCGCTGTGAAACCGCAGAACGGTCTATACCGGCCGCAAGAGGACTATGGATCTGGGACGCCGATTGTCCGAATTGACAGCTTCTATCAAGGCGAGATCGGAGCGTGGAATGATCTCAAGAAACTTCGGGCGACAAAGGACGACCTGTGCACCTACGGCCTGCGACCTGGCGACCTACTGATCAACCGGGTGAACAGCCCGAAGTTTCTCGGCAAGTCCGCCCTCGTTCGGCTGGTTCCTGAACCTACCGTCTTCGAGAGCAACATCATGCGATGCCACCCTGACGAGAGCCGGCTCTACCCCGAATTTGCAGTCCGATTTCTCTCCAGCCTGGAAGGCCTTGAAGAACTGAGGAGGAACGCAAAGCACGCGGTGAACCAGTCCAGCATCAACCAGCGGGATGTCATGGATGTTTCGGTTCCAGTCCCGTCCCTCCCTGAGCAGCACGAAATCGTCCGCCGCGTGGATGCCCTGTTCAAGCTCGCCGACTCCATCGAGGCGCGCGTAGCCGCGGCCACCGCCCGCGCCGACAAGATCACCCAGGCGATCCTCGCCAAAGCCTTCCGCGGCGAACTCGTCCCCACCGAGGCCGAGCTGGCCCGACAAGAAGCCCGCGACTACGAACCCGCCTCCGCCCTCCTCGCCCGCATCCGCGCCGACCGCACCGCCAGCGAAGCCGCGTCCAGTCCCGCTAGCCGCACTCCGCGACGTCGCGCAACCGTGGTCAGATGACGGTCCTGCCCTCGGCCAGGTTGATCAGCTCGGCCAGCGCAAGCACCTGCGCGCGCCGTCCGCTGCCTTCGCGAACGACCTTGAGGATCTTCTCCTCGCGCAGTACGCGGAGGAGTTGGGCAACGGCCTGGCGGCTGGGCTGCTTGCGGCCGGGCAGCCGAACGTGGGTACTGGGAAACACGGGGGTCTCGAAGAGCGCATCGAGCAGAGGCACCGCGAACTGCGAACGGGTCAGCTCGATAACCTGAGATTTCAGCCGGTCGTACAGCGCCTTGATGTCGCGAGCCTTGTCCGCATTCTGCATGGCCTGCGCCTCGACGGCCGCAAGAAAGAACTCGATCCATGCGTTCCAGGACTGGGCGGTACTACCGAGCGCCCGAAGCCGGGCCACGTACTCGTCGCGATGCTGGTCGAAGTACGCGGAGAGGTAGAACATTGGCTGTGACAGCAGGTGCTTTTCGAACAGGAACAGCGGAATCAGGATGCGCCCGATGCGTCCATTCCCGTCGAGGAACGGGTGGATGATCTCGAACTGGGCGTGCACGATGGCCAACTGAACCAGCGGATCGGGTCGGTCCGAGTGGTAGTACTTCTCCCAGTTGTCGAGGTACTCCATGAGGACCATGGGATCGGGGGGCACGAAGTCCGCCTGCTCAATGTTGCAGCCCGCGCTTCCAATCCAGTTCTGCACGCGACGAAAATGGCCGCGCCCCTTGTTGCGCCCGCGAACGCTGTCGAGAAGCTGGGCATGAAGATCCAGAAGCAGGTTCAAGTTGAAGGGCCGACTGTGCAGCGACTCCTGGGCGCGGCGGAGGGCAGCACGGTAGTTGATGATCTCCTGAATGTCGAAGCGCCTGGACTCCTGCTCGGGCTCGTCCCCGGCTTCGAATCTCAAGACCTCATTCAACGTCGCCTGCGTTCCCTCGATGCGCGACGAAAGTACGGCCTCTTGCGTGGTCATGGGCGATAGCAAAATCGCGGGGTCGGGAACACTGAACAGGATTCCGTCGTAGCGTGACAGCGCACGATTGGCCCTGCCGAGCGCCGGGATAAGCGGCTCCCACTGGACGTCCGCTGCGGGCAATTTCGACGGCAGGGCTGGTTTCATGGTGCTCACGAGGCGCCGAGTTTGTGTAAAGCATATCGCACGATTCGTTTACACAAGAATTCTTGTGCAACCTGTGCCTTACACAAGCGGCGCACGAGCAGTGCACAAGGAGTGCGTCAACGTGAGACGAAGGTGGTGACCCCATCGGGACTTGAACCCGAGATTACGCCGTGAGAGGGCGCCGTCCTAACCGCTAGACCATGGGGCCAGTCGTAACTTTCTAAATGCTCTCACGCTAAGTTGTGTTCGGGGACAAGGATTCGAACCTTGATAGCCAGATCCAGAGTCTGGCGTCCTGCCATTAGACGATCCCCGAGTGCTGCCCGCCAAGGCGGCCCGCGGCGGGAGGGAAAGTTGTAGCAGTCGCACTGGGCGTGTCAAGACCCCAGCAATCCGTCTTGCTGCGCCAGTTCGCGCCGGCCATTGCGCCAGTTCTTGCTGGCCTGTGCGATAGATGCTATTCAGGCACGATCCCGACGAAGCGGTCACCGTGCAGGACACATCATGGAGTTGAGTTTCTGGGCCGCGACCGACGTAGGTCGGAAGCGAGAACACAACGAGGACAACTTCCTCATCGACAAGAAGTTGTCGCTTTTCGTCGTCGCTGACGGGATGGGCGGCCACGCCTCGGGCGAAATCGCGTCGCAGATCGCGGTGACCGATTTCCGCAACGCACTGGAGGCGCGCAAGGATCTGCTGGACGCGTACACGCGCCACGAGGAAGGCGTCACAACGCAAGACATCCTCGCGGCCATGGAGAACGCCGCGCAACAGGCTGGTGTGGCCATCTTCGAGCGCGGGCAAAAGGAACGCGAGAAGCGCGGCATGGGCACCACCCTGTCGGCCCTGCTGCTTCTCGGCGAGCGCGCGTTCATCGCCCATGTGGGCGACAGCCGGGTCTACATGGTCCGCCAGAACCAGACCGTGCAGTTGACCGAGGACCACTCCCTGGTCAACGAGCTGATCCGCCACGGCAAGGTCACGCGGGAGTCGCTGGCGACTTCGCCCTACGCCTCGTACAAGAATGCCGTCACGCGCGCGCTAGGCGTGTACGAAACCACCCAGCTCGACACGATCGACCTGGAAGTTCTCCCGGGCGATCAGTTCCTGCTGTGCTCGGATGGTCTGCATGGCTATCTCAAGGAAACCGACGTCACCACCTTCCTCGGCGCCGACCATGTGACCTCCATTCCGCAGAAGCTGGTTGACCACGCCAACAAGGGCGGCGGTCAGGACAACATCACCGCGGTCATCTTGCGCGTGCAATCCGACACGACGGATGCGGGCCAGACGCGCGCGCAGGAGCTCAATCGCAAGGTCGAGGTGTTGCGCCAGATGCCGCTGTTCCGCCACCTCACCTACAAGGAGATCCTGCGCGTCCTCTCGGTGACCCAGGTGGTCGATTTCAACGTCGGCGACCAGATCCTGCGCGAGGGCGAGCCGGGCGACGACCTTTTCATTCTGCTCAAGGGCAAGGTTCGCTTGCACAAGGACGGGGCTTTCGTCACCAACCTGGGACCGGGCGCGCATTTCGGCGAGATGGCTCTCATCGACAAGCGGCCGCGTTCGGTCAGCGCCTCGGCCGAGGACCGCACTCGCGCGCTGGTGCTGGGCCGCCGCGAATTCAACGAAATCATCCGCAATGAACAGAGGCTTTCCGTCAAGTTGTTGTGGAGCTTCGTACAGGTGCTGGCGCAGCGGCTGCGCAAGACCACGGCCGATCTCACCGGCGCCCGGCAGGAGCTTCCCGACGCGTCCGACGAGACCATGTTCGACGAGTAGCGTTTCATTGGCAGCCGCGCACGCAAGCGACCGACACACGGCCTTGCGCATCGACGGCCACCGTGACCGCGCCATCCCGATCAGTGCGCTGCATCCGCACGCCCCGCGCAGCGTATCGCGACAGCGTCGCGGCGCTGGGCAGATGAAAGGTGTTGTGCTTGCCCACGGAAACCACGGCAATACTCGGTCGCACAGCCGCCAGGAACTCGTCACCTGACGACGTCCGGCTGCCGTGGTGAGGCACCTTGACGAGGTCACTGGCCACGGCCATGCCGGTCTCTCCTCGCGCTACCAACTCGGCCTCGCCGTCGACGCCGATGTCTCCTGTGAACAGCACGGCGTGGCCGGCGTAGCTGGCGCGAACGATCAGTGAGGCGTTGTTCGCGTCGAGGCCGGGCGGCGGGCCCACCACGTCGCCCAGCCAAGGCCCGAGCGGCTCGATGCGCATGCGTTTGTGCTCGAGCCGGGACGGCACCGGCGTGGCCACGCCCCGCTCATGCGCCAGCGCCAGCAATTCGCGGTACTTCGGGTTGTGCCCGTCATCGCCGCTTGTCCACAAGGTGCCCACCTCGAAGCGCTCCAGCACACGCAGCAAGCCGTTGAGATGGTCGGGGTGCGGATGGGAAAGCACGACCAGGTCGACGCGCCCGATGCCACGCGCGCGCAAGACCGGCTCCACCATGCGAGCCCCAGTGTCAAAGGAATCGTCGTAACGACCACCACCGTCGACCAGCATGACGAACCCGCCCGGCCCTTCCAGCAAGGCTGAATCCCCCTGACCCACATCGATGAAAGTGACGCGCATCTCTTCGGCGGTCCTCCGGCGCAGGTCGCGCACCACCAGACTCCCTGCCGCCAACGCACACGCCAAGAACGCCGACAACAGCCATCGCGCGCGGCGACCGGTGCCGCGTGACAAGCCGTAGAGAAGAAACCCCGCGCCTGCTACCAGTGCCGCACTTTCGAACAGGTTGGGATAGCGAACCAGGATGACAGGCGCCAGGCGACGAAATCCTTCGGCCCCGTAGAGCGCCGCCCGCGACGCCAGACCTGCGATCCACAGCGGCGCAGCCCCAAGCACGGGATGGATCATTGCCAGAAGCGCGCCCACCAGCCCGCAAGGCAGAACTGCCAACTCCACCAGCGGCACCAGCACCAGATTGCCCACAGGGGCCGCCGGCGTCACCTGGCCGAAGTGGTGAGCCACAAGGGGCATGGTGCTTAGACTCGCGACGGTGCTTGCGGCCAGACAGCGGACGAGCCACCCCAGCGCCCGTCGCGATCGCGTCGCACCCTTGGGCGGCGCTGCTGGTGAAAATCGTTGCGCAAAGAAGCCCAGCGCGATCACCGATGCAAACGACAGCTGAAACGAAACATCGAGCAGAGCCAGCGGCGACTGCGCCAGCAAAACCAGCGCAGCGAACGCGATGCTGGCTGCCAGGGAGAATGGTCGATTGAAGAGCATCGCCCCCAAGGCCACGGCAGCCATGAAAGCCGAGCGCAGAGTCGCGACCGCTTCGCCGGTGAGCAAGGTGTACAACGCGACGGCTGGCAACGACAGCGCGGCGGCCAGAGCCGTGGCATTCACCCGCAAGGCCCATCGCGGAACCAGCATGGCCAGCCGGCGCAGCAGTCCGAAGACCAGCGCCGCCACCACCGCGAGATGCAAGCCCGAAACCGAAAGCACATGAGTGGCCCCGGCCGCGCGAAAACCTTCCTCGACATCGGGCGACACGTCGGTGCGCTCGCCCAGTACCATGGTACGCACGAATGCCGCCGCCGCGCCGGTGAGGCGCTGGTTGATCACCCGTGCCATGGCCGAGCGCAGGCGAAAGGCGAGACGTCGCGGCTGCTGGAGCAAACCCTCGTTTCTGGACGCCGTCTGGATGTCCGCCACCCTGCGAACACTGGCCAGCACATCCACGCCTTGCGCCATGGACAGAAGGCGCGCGTCGGGCAAACCTGGATTGGCGAAACCGCGCGGCAGGAAGAGCCGCGCAGAAAGCGCGACTTCGTCCCCGGGTGCCAGATCGGGCACGCCCTCCACAACGGTGACCAAGGCCCTGGCTTCCAGCGGCGCCGCGTCGACCGAATGCACCGCCAACAACAAGCGCATCTTCTTGCTGTCGCCCTCTCCTGCACCTGCCTCTGGCCCCGCGACCACCTGGCCCAACACACGAACCAGCGTGTCCTCGGGCACGGCGGGCGGACTTTCACGAGTCGCCCGGATGCCGAGCCCAGCGCCAGCTGCCAGCGCGCCGGCCGCAACCGCGGTGACCCACGCGCGCCGACTCAGTCTCCAGGCCGCCAGCCCGAGCGCAGCCAGAACGAAGCCTGCCGCGATCTGGGCCTGGCCCAGAATCGCCACAGCGATCCCGCAAGCGAACGCGCAGGCCCATACGGCCAGAACCATGTCGGATCTTCGTCCGACGCTGGCCCCAAGTTGCTTGGAAGGGCTACAGCATCTCGCGCTTGGCCATTGCCTTGCGCATCTTGCCCAGGGCCTGCTCTTGCAGCTGGCGCACCCGCTCGCGCGAAAGACGGTACTCGTCGCCAATCTCCTTGAGCGTGCGTTCGCGGTCGTTGACCAAGCCGAAGCGCTTGCGCAGGATGTCTGCCTCGATGGGCTTGAGCACGCTCAGCAGCTTGAGCATCTCGCGCTGAGTTTCGCTGCTCATCATCTGATCGGGAGGCGCAGGCGCCTCGTTGGGGTCGACCAGCACGTCGATGAGGCGTCGGCCATCGTCGTCAGACAGCGAACGATCCAGCGACACCGGGTTGTCGGCCAAGAAGGTTCGCATCTTCTCCAGCTTCTCGGTTTCGATGCCGGTGACCGACGCGATTTCCTCGGTGGTCGCCGGCCGCTCCAGCTTGGACTGCAATTCGCGTTCCGACTTGGCGATGCGATGATAGGCGTCGATCATGTGCACGGGCAGACGTACCGCCCGGCCCTTGTCAGCCAGCGCCCGGCTGATGGCATGACGAATCCACCAACTCGCGTAGGTGGAAAAACGGAAGCCGCGCCGATAGTCGTAGCGTTCCACCGCCTTCATGAGGCCGATGTTGCCCTCCTGGATGAGATCAGGCAGGGGCAGACGGCCATGGTTAAACCGCCGCGCGATGGACACGACCAAGCGCAGGTTCGCCTTCACGAACTCGTTTTTCGCTCGCTTGACCACGGCCGCCTTCAGGGAAACGCTGTCCACGAACTGGCGGAAAGCCTTGTTGTTGGACTGGAAGCCAAGACCATCGATGGGTCGCCCCAGTTTGGCCGCACCATTCAAGCGATAGATCTCCGCCATGGCGGCATCGACGAATACACGGTCGATGTCCAGCTCCTTCAACTTGACGGCCAGACCATCCACCAGTTTATCGAACTTCTTGTTCTTGCCGGCACCGGCGCGACCTCCGGCCCGCTCGGCCATGGCTCGGTAGGCCTTGAACTCAGGCAGAGGCCTGCCGATGGCGGCCTCGATGGTGGCGACCGCGTGCCCTGCCCAAGGGGTGAATGTCAGGATGACCCGCCACAGGCCCAGCTCGAGCTCCTCTATGTGGCGCGCAGTCTCGAACTCCTGTTCAGGACGCAGAACTTCCAGTTCCGCCATATCGCGGAAGTACATCGACAGGAAACTCTGGGGCTCGTCGGACTTCTTGACCTCACCTTCCGGCCCAGCAGGACGCGCAACGACTTCCTCTTCCTCTTCGGCTTCCGAGTCTTCATCGCCGTCTTCATCGGGCACCGCGGCCAGTTCAACCTCTAGATCCTCGTCGGGAACCGCGACCACTGCGGCTTCGATAGGCTCCAATTCCGGGGCCAGATCATCCGCCACGCCCGTGAAGATAGCCTCCACCATAGGCGGGTCGGGCAATCCCATCTCCATGCCAACATCATTGGCTGGTCGCGGCAGAGAAACCGGCTCCTCGGCCACGGCTCGCTCGGCGCGTCGAGAAGACTTGACGCGGCTGTTTCCGGCTGCCGCCCGCTGCCTGCGTATTGCTTTCATCCTTGTAGCTGTACGGTCCATTGCTGATTCTCATTAACGAGTAAATTGCTTTTGCGGCTCCCTACTACACGTATACGGCCCTGGGCGCCAGAATATTCCTGGCATCGTTCATTCTCTTTCGTACACTTTGATGTTCGACTCGGGCCATCGGTTTCATTGGCGCTATTTCTGGAAGCACGCCCAGCCTGGCTGGGCATGGCAGAAATTCCCACCCAACAACACGGTTCATAGGCTGTTGGTGTATCCAGGAGGCCTGATTAGGCACTCGCGGCGCAAAAAACGCAAAAATACCGCGCTTGGCTATCCGCCTACGTCAGCGAACGTTCGCAAACCAGCACGACGTGGCGCGATGCGGCTCCGAGAAATGGCGCCTTGCTCTCCAGACTCCCCGCCACTTCAAGAACCTGGAATCCGGCTCGACGCAAGACCCTGCCCAGCTCGTGCAAACTGTAGGCACGAATCGAAATCTCGTTCTCGAGCTGGCGTCCGTCTCCGAAAACAATCGAGCGTCGAACCACAACCCGGCTCGTGTGGAAATCGAAATCCACTTCCTCCAGCACCACGCACCCGTCGCCTTCCCACCAGACCCGGCTCGGCAGATCCGACACGATGTAGTCTCGGTTGATGGTGTCGACCAAGAACCGCCCGCCGGGCTTGAGCGCTCGACAAATCGACGAAGCGACGCGCAGGTTGGTCTCCTCGTCGAAGTAGCCAAATGAGGTAAGGACGCAGTACGCAGCGTCGAACTGACTGTCGTACGTCATCTCGCGCATATCCGCATGCACGAAATTCACCGACAGCCCGCGACGCTGAGCTTCGTCGGCCGCCCGGATGAGAAGCGGCAAGGAGAGATCGAGCCCCGTCACTTTGAATCCACGCTGGCTGAGTTCGATGGCATGTCGGCCGTAGCCGCACCCAACGTCCAGCACGGCGCCCTCGGCTGGCGGAGACAGAGCCTCCTTGAGGAAGGCCGTTTCCCGCAGCGTCTGCTCGGCCGTCATGAAGGGCAAAGTGCGCAGGTAGTTCTCGTCAAAGACCTCTTCGAACCAAGGCTTGAGCCTCTTCTTGAGCGGTCGGCGCGACAAGGCCTCGGGCAGAGGCAGCTCCTCGCTCGCCAAGTCCTCGGCCCTTGCACTCGAGACCGATCCACTTGTCTCCGACGAAGGCTCCGGCCGCGGCGACTGTGCGGAGGTCGTCGGCAGAACTCCGGTAATGGCAGGTACGGGCGGCGGCGTGGAGGCCGCGGCCAAAGGAGTCGATGGCGTGTCGCCCGGCTCCATGACCTCGAATTCGCCGTCCTTGACCTCGCCGCTTTCGACCAGCCGAATCGGGGCCTCGGGCAGCGCGCCTGTCGGGGCGCTTGCCTGCACTGCCGGCGGAGAGGCGCCTCCGATAGGTGCTGCCACGACCGCAACTTCCGGCACAGGGCGAGCTGGGTTCACCGGCTCGGGCACTGGAGTCACCGCTTCCATCTCGCGCCTCGGTGGTGGCGGTGTCACCGGTTCCATCGGCACCCGCGGCGGCGGTGTCACCTCATCCATCTCGCGCCTCGGTGGTCGCGGTGTCACCGGTTCCATCGGCACCCGCGGCGGCGGTGTCACCTCATCCATCGGCGCCCGTGGTGGCAGAGTCACCGCTCCCATCGGCACCCGCGGCGGTGGAGTCACCGCTTCCATCTCGCGTCTCGGTGGTGGCGGCGTCACCGGTTCCATCGGTACCCGCGGCGGCGGCGTCACCGCTTCCATCTCGCGTCTCGGTGGTGGCGGTGTCACCGGTTCCATCGGTTTCCGCGGCGGCGGTGTCACTGCATCGTCCGGCGCGCCAAGCGGCTCAGTCTGACCAGCTCCCGTTGGACCGTCGGCGACAATGATCTCGATGCTCTCACCTTGAGTCGAAGACTTGTCGGCGGGGGATTCAAGGATGGTCTGTGGCAATGCCCCTTTGATGGCTCCTTCGACAAGCGGCGCCGCCAGACTCGGTGCCTTGGGCGTCACCGCGTTCTCCTCGCGGATAGCTGGCACCCTCCCTGGAACCTGGACTACCGACGGGGCCGCTGACTCGCGATTGCCCAGCGAATCCGGGATGCACCACTTGAGCGTCGGATCGTGGCCCTGCGAGGCTTCTGGCAGCGATCCAGCGGCTTTGGGGGCCTCGACCGTACCCCGCGAGGCAGTCGAAGGAGGGCCAGCCGCGGGATCATTCTTGTTCATGACGCCGCACCAGATGACGAAGGGACAAGGTTGCCCACTGCCGATCCCATGCGTATCGCGCTCCCCACGACGAACTTCTCAAGAACCACACGCTTCGGCTCGAACACGGCAATGGTCGTGGACCCCAGATTGAATACGCCCAACTCATCGCCGCGCCCAATGCAGGACGGATCGGCGAATCTCTTTCTGCGCACACGGCCGGTCGCAAATCCCGGGGCATGGGTGGCCACCTCCGGATCGTAGCTGGCCGTGATATGACCCACACCCACGGCGGCCACCATAACCACGACCGAGAGACCCGCTGCCCCATCGATGACGGTCACAAAGCGCTCGTTCAGGGCGAAGAGTCCAGTCTCGCGGGCCACACTGCGGCTTCCCACCGGAAACAGTCGACCCGGAATGTGCGTCCATCCGACGATCTTACCGGTCACAGGTGCATGAACACGGTGGTAGTCGCGCGGAGAAAGGTAGGTCACCAGATACGGCCCTCCCTCCAGCCGAGCTGCCAATTCACCATCGGCCAACAGGTCGGACAGGGAGAAAGCTGAGCCCTTGGCTTCCAAGAGCGTACCCGCCGCAACCACGCCTGCGTCGCAAACCACGCCATCGGAAGGCGCCACAACCGCGTTCGCATCTGTAGCGACGGGCCGCGCTCCGGGTCGCAGCTTGCGCGTGAAGAACTCTTGCAGGCTCGTGTACTTGTCAAGGGGCCATTCCGCCTCTTCCAGATCGATCTCGTACTTCCTGGCAAATGACTTGAGCACCAAAGATCGAACCGACTTGGGCAATGCGCGTCTTGCTCCCCACCCGACGACTCCGGATAGAGTTCCTTGCGGCGCCAGCCGCCACGCGAACCGGACGACCCGCTCACCGAGGGATAGAGTGGACATTCCGGTTCAACCAGCTGTAAGAAAGCAAGATCAGAGAGAAAACTCTAGGCCAGGTCTTGCTTTCTGTGCAACCGCTTTCGGTGGGTCCCCGCGAGGAAGGGATTCTTTCACGACGCAAGAAAGGCGTTGACGCAGTCGCTAACAGGCATTTTTGCCCGTGCACGTCTACGACAACGCCCTCCTGCGCGCCTCGCGCGCGAATGCGTTACGCGTCGAAATAGAGCGCGAACTCAAGCTGGGTCGGGCGAAGGCGCGACGGCTTGATCTCGTTCTCCTCTTTCCAATCGATCCAGGTGTCGATGACGTCCTTGGTGAACACGTCGCCCTTGAGCAAGAAGGCGTGGTCCTTCTTGAGCGCCTCGAGGGCGTGCTCAAGTGAACCAGGTGCCTTGGGGACGTCCTTCATTTCCTCGGGCGACAAGGCGTAGATGTCCTTGTCCAGCGGCTCGCCGGGCTTGATCTTGTTCTCGACGCCGTCCATACCCGCCATCAGCATGGCGGCAAAAGCCAAGTAGGGGTTGGTCGTTGGGTCCGGGCAGCGGAACTCGATGCGCTTGGCCTTGGCTGAGGCGGCCACAGGAACACGAATCGCGGCCGAGCGGTTGCGCGACGAGTAGGCCAGGTTGACAGGCGCCTCGAAACCGGGCACCAGGCGGCGATAGCTGTTGAGCCCCGGGTTCGTGATGGCCAGCAGAGCCGGCGCGTGCTTGATGAGACCGCCGATGTAGTAGAGAGCCGTCTCAGACAAACCGGCGTACTTGTCGCCGGCGAAGATGTTCTTCTCGCCCTTCCAGATCGACTGGTGACAGTGCATCCCCGAACCGTTGTCCCCGAAGAGCGGCTTGGGCATGAAGGTCGCGGTCTTGCCATTGCGACGGGCCACGTTCTTGACCACGTGCTTGTACCACATGGTTCGATCGGCCATGACCGTGAGCTTATCGAAGAGCATGGACAGTTCGGCCTGTCCCGCCGTCGCCACCTCGTGGTGGAAGACCTCGACGGGAATTCCGATCCCCTGCAGCGTCAGCGCCATCTCGGCGCGCAGATCGTACTGCGTGTCGTTGGGTGACACGGGGAAGTAGCCGCGTTTGTAGTCCGGCTTGTAGCCGAGGTTTCCGCCCTCTTCTTCGCGTCCGCTGTTCCAGCGGCCTTCGGCGGAATCGATCTTGTAGAAGGACTGGTTGGGTCCCTCGCCGAAACGAATCTCGTCGAAGATGAAGAACTCCGGCTCCGGTCCGAGGTACACGGAATCGCCCAGGCCGGTCTGCTTGATGTGCGCCTCGGCCTTCTTGGCGACATAGCGCGGATCGCGACTGTAGGGCTGTTGCGTGACGGCGTCGACGATGTCACAGATGAGCGAGAGCGTCGGCTCCTTGAAGAACGGATCGACGCACGCCGTGCTGGCGTCGGGCACGAACGTCATGTCTGACTCGTTGATGGCCTTCCAGCCACGAATCGAGCTGCCGTCAAAGCCGAAGCCTTCGGTGAAGGATTCTTCCTTGAGCCGGTGGATCGGCATCGTGGTGTGCTGCCACTGGCCCAAGAGATCGACGAACTTGTAGTCGACGAGCTTGAGTCCGCGTTCCTTGATTAGTTTTAGAACCTCGGCTGGTGACATTTGCTACGCTCCTCCTGCGCGTTTCATGCGCGTGTTTGTCCTTCGGCGAACCACTCTATCCCTCTGGCTAGAGGGCGTCCTCGCCACGCTCGCCAGTACGTATGCGAATGACTTCGTCCACGGGCAACACGAAGATCTTCCCGTCACCGATGTGGCCGGTGCGGGCCACCGACATGACGGCTTCCACCACATCCTTGACCATGTCGTCCTTGACCACGATCTGGATGCGGACCTTGGGCACGAAGTCCACGACGTAGGCGGAACCGCGATACACCTCTTTCCTGCCCCCCGTTCGCCCGAATCCTTTGACTTCCGAGACCGTCATGCCCTGCACGCCGATCTCGCGGAGCCTGTCTTTGACGTCATCGAGCTTGAACGGCTTGATGATTGCTTCGATCTTTTTCATGAGTCACCGGGCGCAGAGACTAGAGGGGCTTGGCCTTTGCTTCAATCCTCTTCGTGAGCCAACCAAAAAGAAGATTAGCGATCCAAAGTTTCCGGCGTATTTCCTGTTGGCTAATTCGGCGTAACCCGGCGGGCCGAACGCCAAATCTCAACAACATGCCTTAGCCGGAACGCGGCATGTGTTTCCGAGCCTCCCTCATTTCCTGTCAGCAGCGGCTACTGGCCAACCGCCAGTCCCCCGATGAGCTCGCGAACGTCGGTCACGCCTTGGGCGCGGCAGTACTCTTCCATCTCACGGATGATCCGTTCCGCCGACGCTGGATCAACGAAGGTCTGCGTGCCGACTTGCACGCAACTGGCGCCCGCAAGCAGGAACTCGACCGCGTCGTTGCCGTCCTGGATGCCGCCTATTCCGCATATGGGAATGCCAACCTTGGCGCGATACACCTGATAGACCATGCGCAGGGCAATCGGTTTGATGGCCGGTCCGGACAAGCCCCCGAATACCGTGGCAATCTTCGGCCGGCGGGTGCGCGCGTCGATGGCCATACCCGTGATGGTGTTGATGATGGACAGCCCGTCGGCCCCGTTTTCGGCGCAAGCGCGCGCCAGCGCCACGATATCCGACGTGTTGGGAGTCAATTTCACCCATAAGGGCTTGCCAATAGCAGTCCGGCAGGCCTTCACCAGGTCGCCCAGCACCGCCGGATCCCGACCAAACTCGATTCCTCCCGCCTTGATGTTGGGGCACGACACATTCATTTCCAGGCCGTCCACACCGTCGAGCGCGGCCAGGCGGGCGCCGCAATCGACATACTCGTCGAAGGTGGTGCCGAAGAAGTTGACCAACACTCGGGTTCCGCAGGAACGCAGGAAGGGCAGCTTCTCCTGAGCAAAGTCCTCGATGCCGACATTCTCCAGGCCGATGGAGTTCAGCATACCGGCGGCCGTCTCACAGATGCGTGGGGGCGGATTGCCCAGGCGAGGCATGGGGGAAATCCCCTTGGTGACCAGCCCCCCCAAGCCGCGCAGAGACAGCAAGGAGTCGAATTCCTGGCCATAGCCAAAGGTTCCTGAGGCGGTCAGCACAGGATTCTGGAACTCGATTCCACCACAGCTCGTGCGCAGCGATGGTGCTGCTGCTCCCTGTCGCGTGTCGAGAGCGGAGGTCATCGCAGCCCCCCTTCGCTCGGGCGGGTCGATTCCGCGTGGGCCATCACCTCAGAGGCGGGAAAGACCGGACCGTCCTTGCACACGTAGCGGTACGGGCGCGTCCGCGCCGCCACGGCGCAGCCCAGGCAAACACCGATGCCGCAAGCCATCTGCTCCTCCAGCGAGAGATAGCACTCGACGTCGCGACTCTGGGCAATGCGACCCACTGCCCAGAGCATCGCGCGTGGGCCGCAGGCCATGATGCGCAGGCGCCGGCTGGAGGCTGCTCCGCACCAGATCTCGAGGCGAGCTTCCAGTTCGTCCGTCACACGGCCTCGGCGGCCCAGCGAGCCGTCTTCAGTTGCCAGCCGGAGGGGGATCCCTAGAGCGCGCAGCTCGCCCAGCAATACCAGGTCCCGCGACGTCCTGCCACCGTAGAGCAACTCAGAACTGCTGGCCAAGCCCAGCCGCGCGGCCGACTCCGCCTGCATGAAGAGTGGTGGCAAGCCGACGCCCCCGGCCACAAGCAAATCGGTCACCTCGGGCGAAGGCACGGGAAAGCTGTTGCCGAGCGGCCCCAGGACGGAGACTCGTGATCCTGGGGGCGACCGTTCCATCAGCGCGGTCCCCTTGCCGACCACCTTCGCAAGCAAGTCTGCGCGGCCGTCGTGAGCCACGGACAGAAGCGAAAGCGGCCGAGGAAGGAGTGGGTCACGGCCCCAATCGCCGCGAAGCATCACGAACTGACCAGGTCGACTTCCTGTGAGAGGTTCGCAGCCCCCCAGACGAAAAACAAAATACCCACCGCCGAGCGAACGGTTCTCAATGACTCGAGCGTCGAAATAGCGCATCTACTGCCTACGCTCTGTTCTACAACAGCAGCACCCGGTCGCGCCACGCTCGTCGGCCTGGTCGGCCAATGTTTCATTAAAATTGAGTCTTGATTGATGTTTCAATGCCTAACAAGTTGAAATTATTTGAGAACATCCAATATTCCGTGGCGTAAACCGAGACAAATGCCATGATTTCTATGGTGTTACTCAGTGTGATTTGTTGCACGTCGCAGTCAGCTGTGTTACTAGCCGAAGTTGTCGTGAATTCAGGGCTTTGATAATGGACTTCATGTTCGAAGATGAGGTCGACGAGGTCGGATCCGATGTAGAAGCCTTTTGCCCGAAATGCAAGGCTGATACGACTCACGTCGTCATTTCTAAGTACGAAGACGAGATTCGTCGCGTCCAATGCAATCCTTGCGGGGATGTGCATTCGTTCAGGAAGCCCCGCGGTGAGGCGGAAGACGATGTGCCAGAGCCAGTCGCGGCGCGCAAGCGCGCCATGATGAAGAAGTACACCTGGGAGGAGTTCTTCGCAAAGCACGGGGAGAAAGACGCAAAGCCGTACGAGTTCCGCGAGGGCTATCGCGAGAACCAGATCGTTTTCCATCCCAAGTTCGGCAAGGGATTCGTCTCCGAGATTGTTTCGGAGAGCAAGGTCGAGATCACCTTTGCGGATGCGCGCCGCATCTTGGTCCACAACCGCAAGGACATACCCGGATCGCCTCTGGCTGCTGAGGATGACGGGCTCCCGTCGACTGCAGTTTCCGCAAAACCCGCGACCGGGACCAAGGGCAAAGAAAAGAAGACGCCAACGCCAGTCAAGCCCTCGCCAGCCGCCAAGGAGACCGCGGCAGCCGCAGCGCACAAGGGGGGCGCGGTGGCATCCCCGCAGCCCGCGCCAAAGGCAGCCGCACCCAAGAAGCCAGCCGCCAAGAAGCCGGCCGCCAAGAAGCCAGCTGCCAAGAAGCCAGCCGCCAAGAAGCCAGCCGCCAAGAAGCCAGCCGCCAAGAAGCCAGCCGCCAAGAAGCCAGCTGCCAAGAAGCCAGCCGCCAAAAAGCGCAAGTAGCCAGGGCGCTAGCGCCTGCTGGTGCCGCCATCCCTACCGGATGACGAGCACGAAGATATCGTAGAAAGCGTGAGTATAGACGGCTACCGCGAACCCACGCCGCCAGAAGAGAAGGCCAAAAAAGAGGCCGGCCAGCACTCTGAACACAAAGGGGCCAAGCAGGAGCGGGTCGCCGTAGGGCGGAAAATGGTGCATCGCCGAGAACACCGCTGAAGAGAGCAGAAGCGCGCTGATCAACGCGGCCCATCGAGCGACGCGCACGAGCTTCTCCAGCACAAAGGCCAAGCCGCTCAGCAGACCCAGACGGAATACGCTTTCTTCGTATACGCCCGCACCCAGTGACATCACAAAACGGGTCAACAGCCCCTGGCCTTCGAGCCCGCCCGCAAGTCTGGGCGATATTCCGAGCACCTTGGTCATGACAAAGACGATCAGCGACCCCATGGTGAGTGCCCAGACCACGCTTTCGAGAACGACCGGGAGCACCACCGAACGATTAAAATGCTGGCGCCGGCCCAGCACCACCACGGTTACTAGGAATAGAAACAGGACGCCTCCGAGAAAGCCCAGATAGCCAGTCAGGGTCAGGCCGAAGGTGCGAAAAAGCAGCGTGGTGACGAAGTCCGCGCCATTCAACATGGGCAACGTGAACAGGACTCCCACCTGATAGATGAGAAAGAGCGGGAAGACGAGGATAAGGCTTGTCAGTAGGTTACGGGAGTTGTCCGCGGTGGCAGGCATGACACTCTACCGAGGAACCAGTCGCGCCTCTCGATCGTTCCACAGCGGCAGGTTGGGAACAGCGTCAGCCGATCGGCTGCGGGATCCGGCCGGGCCGTTGGCAGAACGCGCCGCCGCACGCGCCGCGCCGGGGGTCTGCGCCGGTGGCTCGACCACGGCAGCCACTTCCCGCTTGGGGTCGAGGTACTTGCGCGCCACGCGCACGACATCGGCAACCGTGACCTTCATGATGTTGTCGCCGTACAGACGATAGGATTTCCACCCCTGACCGTAGGCTTCGTAGAAGGCCAGCGCCGCCGCAATCGCACTCTTGCGCTGCAGCCCGATCGCGTGGGTTCCGATGAGATAGCGCTGCGCTCGCTGCAATTCGTCGGTGGAGATGCCCTTTTCCGCCACGGTCTTGAGTTCCTGCCGGATGGCGTGAATGGCTTCTTCGACTTTCCCGGGGCTGGTGGCCACGTACACGGCAAAATAGCCTGGGTCGATTCCTTCCAAGGAAAATGCGCTCACTCGATACGCCAGCGCCCTCTTCTCGCGAATCTCACTGAACAGGCGGCCGCCTTGGCCGGACAGCACATGCGCCAGCACTTCCAGGGAAAAACGATCAGGATTGGCAAAGGTCACGCCCGGAAAGCCAAGCACGACATGCGCCTGCTCCTTGGCCAGAAACTTGAAAACCTGCCTGGACTCTTGCACGGCCGGCTCGACCGCCACATCGGGCTGCTGGGCGTCCGCTTCAGACGCGTCGGCAAAGAGCGTTGCCACCCTGGCGATCACGCGGCTCGGATCCACGTCGCCCACCACCGCGAGGGTCAGGTTGTTGGTCGCGTAGAAGCGGCGGAAGTGTTGCAACAGTTTGCGCCGGGTGAAGCCGGCCACGGAATCGACCGTCCCAAGAGGATCCAGACGATAGGGATGCCTCTTCCACATGCCCGAATGGAAAAGCCGGAAGGACACCTGGCCCAGGTTGTCCTCCTGCGCCCGGATGTCGTCGATGACGATGCGCCTTTCCTTGTCCAACTCCTCCTCGAAGAAAGTGGCGTTGAGCAGGCAGTCCGCCACCAGATCGAAACCGCGCTCAAGATAGCGCGAAAGAAACTCGGCCTGCAGCCCGAGGCTGTTGCGGCCTGAGTAGCCCGAGATGCTGCCGGCCATGCCCTCGACCTCGTGCATGATTTGCTCGGCGCTGCGGGTCTTGGTGCCGCGTGAGAGCAGCGCCGCCAGCATGTGGGAGATGCCGTTTGAGCGCTCGTCCTCGTAGCGCAGGCCGCCCACCCAGGTCGCGCGCACAGCCACGATGGGCACCGAGGCGTCGCGCAGGACCAAGAGTTTGAGCCCCGAGGGAAAGACGTGGGTGACGACACGATCTCCCTCGCCCGCGACCGTCGCCCGCGCAAAACGCGCGTCGGCTCTGGCCTCGGCCGCCTCGGCTAGCTTCTTGATCGAGGCGGTGATCTTGTCGGTCTTCTCCCTCTGCTTGTCAGTCTTGGGTTCGGGCACCTGGGCAAAGATGGTCAGATTCGGCACCCGCAGATATTGGGCCGCCACGCGCTTCAGATCAGCTGGGGTCAGCTTTTGTACGCTGTCCAGATAGCGATCTTCGAAGCCCACGTCGCCCGCGATGGCCGCGAAGAAACCCAGCTTGCGTGCATGGCCCTGAACCGTTTCGCGGTCGTAGACGCGGTCGCTCTCGAGGATGGTGCGCGCCTTGGCCAGTTCCTCTTGCGCCATCTCTTCGCGCGACAGACGCAATATCTCGTCGAGCAAGGCGCGGGTCGCCTCGTCGACGCGACCCGGAGGAAGGCTGGCGGCCACCACCATGAGCCCGGGATCGCGGGCAGAGAACAGATAGGCCGAGGTGTTGGTCACCAACTGGCGATTGCGCACCACCTCGAGATTGAGCCGCGAGCTGTCGCCCTGGCCGAGCACGACGGCCAGAAGATCGAGCGCAGGCACGTCGGCGTGGTTGATGGCCGGCGTGCGAAAACCCAAGAGCAGTTGGGTTTCCTTGACGTCACGGGCTGCGACGACCACGCGCAGCTGGGATTGTTCGGCCTGCTCGGGCCGGGCCGGGACCGGGACTCCCTCGGGGAGTGCGGCAAAGGCCTTGGATATCTTCTTGCGCGCACTGTCCACATCGAAGTCACCCACCACGACCAACGTCAGGTTGCTGGCCACGTAGCACTTGGAAAAGAACGCCACCAGATCGTCCCGGCGCAAGCGCCCCACCGTGGCTTCGGTTCCAATGATGGGACGCCCATAGGGATGCTGATCGAAGGCCGCGTGAAACAGCCCCTGCCCGGCCTGGCGTTCCGGGTCGTCGAGACCCTGCTTGATCTCCTCGAGCACCACGTGGCGCTCGCGTTCGAATTCTGCGGGGTCGAAGCCCGCGTTCTGCAGCGTATCAGCCAAGATGTCGAGGCCGGCGTCGAAGAACCGACTGGCCAGGACCAAGTGGTACACGGTTTCGTCGTGGCTGGTCCAGGCGTTGATCTCGCCGCCCGATCCCTCCACCTCGCGCGCGATCTGGCCCACGCCGCGCCGCTTGGTCCCCTTGAACAGCATGTGTTCAAATACATGCGCGATGCCTGCCAGCTGCGGGGGCTCGTCGGCTGAGCCAATCTTGACCCAGGCCTGGAATGCCACCACAGGTGCGACGTGATTCTCTTCCAGAACTACTTCCAGTCCGTTGTCGAGGCGAAAGATCACGCGTTTTTCTCTCCTGGCTGCGGCCTCTGGTTGCGTCACCCCGGAGGCGCCGGTCGGCCATTCGTGGCTACAGGCAGCCAGGAGGATGCAAGAGAGGACAGCTAGCCTCACCGCCGCAACCGTAGCACGTTGCGGGCCTGCTTTGTGGTCGGGCGTGGTAGATTGAGTGCGTGACAGGCGCCGGTCGCTGTCCCACCTGCAAGCGGGCCATTCCTCCTGAGGCGGCCAGCGCGTCCTTTCGTCCCTTTTGCTCGCAGCGTTGCAAGATGGCGGACCTGGGGAGCTGGTTGGATGGGGGCTTTCGCATCAGCCGGTCAATATCTGAAGAGGACCTGGACCAGGGCGTGGCACGCGACGAGGACGAGACGGGCGAGCCTCAGTGATGCGGCCGTCGTTTTCTGGTGGCGAGGTCGACCGGTCGTGCTAACTTTTCCCGACCTTGGCGGCGGGGGAAGTAGGCTGGGTTTCGGCCCGGCAAACTTCCGGGTCGAAGAATATCAGTTCGGGGCGTGGCGCAGTCTGGTAGCGCGTTCGGTTCGGGACCGAAAGGCCGGAGGTTCAAATCCTCTCGCCCCGACAACCACCATCGAGTTGCGGCCCTACTCACTTTCTAATGGGTAGCGGCGGAAAGCCGTACAGTCGCAGGCGAGCGCGACATGGCCCACCCCGAGCGAGCGAAACGGCAACTGGAGTCCTTGGACTCGGCCTCGCTGGATGCCCTGATGGAGCGGTTTCCCGAGGAATGGGAAACGGTCGGCAAGGATCTGGTGGCCGCCACCGCCAGCAAACGCCCTGAGGAGATCGAGGCCTTTGTTGTACGCGCGCGCCAGGCGGCAGCACCCTTCCGCCAGCGCCTGGAAAAGAGTCACAAGAACCCCCAGGTCATGGCGAGCGCTCTGCCGTACCTGGTCCGCGCGCGCATGGCTCATCTGGCTGCCCAGCGCGTGCTGCAAGCGGCGGCCGTGGGGGGCACCGGGGGGCGCGTGCGCTTCGGCCTGTGGAGCGGCTTGCTGGTGCAACGGCTGCTTTTCTCCCGCGGACTGGTGCGCAAGCCGGTGTCTCTGTCCGCCTTCCGCTTCTGGTGGCGCTTCGTCACGCAGAAACGCCTGCTCATGCCTCTCGTTCAACCGCGCGGGATCTACGCCTTCTACTCCCGGGAGTTGGTGCAGGGCCTCGCCGCCCTCATCGGCGACCGCCCCAGCCTGGAGATCGCGGCTGGGGATGGAACGCTGACCCGGTTTCTGTCCGACGCGGGAGTCGCCATGCGAGCCAGCGACGATCAGAGTTGGGCGAACGTCATCCGCTATCCCGACGAGGTGGAGAAGATGGACGCCGGGGTGGCGCTGGCCCGCTACCAGCCCAAGGCTGTGCTGTGCTCGTTTCCGCCGCCTAGGAATTCCTTCGAGCAAGCCGTCTTCCGCACCCCGTCTGTCGATCTGTATCTGGTGCTGACCACGCGGCACCGCTTCGCCGCTGGTGACTGGTCGGCCTACGAAAGTCAGACTGATTTCGATTGGCACGCGGACGAAGGCCTGACCCGCATGCTTCTGCCGCCCGAAATCGATCCGCAGGTCCTGGTCTTCCAGCGCAAGTCAAGCACCTGAGCCGTCTTGTGGCCCGCGTCCATCGGGCGGCGCGCTCTGCAGACGCGTGCCAGCCGGGATCGGGTGGCCGGCGAGCACCGCCGCTGCGGGCAGGCGCTTGCGGCCGGGCATCTGCAGCTCGGCGAAAACCACAGCCCCGCCCCCGCAGGCGACGACCAGCCCCTGCGGCACCAGGCCCTGGACCTCGCCCGGGGTTCCCTGCGCGTCTATCACGCGCGCTCCAAAGACCTTCACCGCCTCGCCATCGAGAAAGACAGTTGCGCCTGGCCATGGATCCACGCCGCGCGCCTGCGCTGACACATGCGAGGCTGGAGCGCCAAGGTCGAGGTAGCCGTCCTCCTTCTTCATGAGCGGCGCCAGCGTGGCGCCTGCCTCATCCTGCGCTTGCAAGGCGACGCTGCCGTCAGCAATGCGTGGCAGGGTCGCGCCCAGCAGCTTGCTCCCCAGCGCAGCTAGCCGTTCGGCCAGCGTGCCCGCGGTGTCGTCGTCGTGAATCGGCTCCTCTGCGCGAGCTGCCACTGGTCCGGTGTCCAGTCCTTGTTCCATGCGCATCACGCACACGCCGGTCTTGCTCTCGCCGCGGATCACGGCCCATTGGATGGGCGCGGCGCCGCGGAACTTGGGCAGCAGCGAGGCGTGCACGTTCCATGCGCCCAGCCTCGGCACAGCCAGAAGATCCGGGGGCAGGATGCGACCATAGGCCACCACGACAAAGACATCGGGCTGCAAAGCCGACAGAGTCCTAGCCAGCGCGCCGTCCCGCACCTTGAGGGGCTGTTCGACTGGCAAGCCAAGGCGCAGGGCTAGTTCCTTCACCGGAGGCGCGTGCAACCTGTTGCCCCGCCCTGCTGGCCGGTCTGGCTGACTCACCACTGTCACCACTTGATGCTCGCGCGCCACCGCTTGCAGCGACGGCAAGGCAAAGGTCGGCGAGCCGAAGAAGACCACACGCATGCCGCTAGCCCTCGGGCGCCTCGGCCGCCAGCGCGGGGTCCGCCTGCGCGGCGGGCTCTGGCGGCGAGCTGGCCTCGTAGGCCGCTCGCAAGGCGGGCGTCGCCAGGATGCGCAGCCCTTCGTCCAAGACTTCGCGAATGGTCTCCAGCGCCTCTTTCATTTCATGGGCCAGCTCAGGCCCCAGAACCTCGGGCGAGTATTCCCGCGCCAGCCGCTGGTGGGCACGCCGAATGTCGGTTGCGTCCGCCTGTCGGTCTACGCCCAAAACCTGAAAGTAGTCACCTTCCTGTGCCAGCGCATGCCGGGCCATGGCTCGCTCGCGCGCAATCTGCAAGTCGCGCACGCCGGTGTGCGAGCCCTCGCTGGCTCCAACCCCCGACCGCGCGGGGTGCAGAGCCCCGAAGCCCAACAAGGCAAATGCAATCTGCCAGACCGTCGCATCGGGCAAGCCACTGGCACGAGCAACCTCGTCCAAGGAACGCACGCCATCGAACAGCAGAGGCACGCGCGTTTCCGCTGGATCGACCAGCATTTGCCTGACCACATCAGCCGAGGTGCCCGAGGCATCGAGAGCGAATAGGTTCTTGCCCGACCCGACGTGGGCCGCGATCTTCTCGATGGCGTAGCCCCGCGCCAGCCCCTCGCGTACCAGAGCCGCCGGATGGCGCAGAAGGCGCGTCCGTTCCGGCCCGGCGGTCACGCCAGGTTCGATCTGCCAACGCCCAGCGCTCCAGCCGAACAGCGAGAGGATGATGCTTTCGTAGTGGCGGCGCACGGCCGGCAACAGCTCGTCGCTACGCAGGACACCCAGGTCGACCAGCACGCCGCCCACCTTGCGGCCAGAGGCATCGACCACCTTCTCCACCTCCTCGCGCTGGGCTGCTGACACGGATCGCTCGCGAACCAGCATGGCCAACATGCGATCCGCCACATCATTTGATGCGGCCATCACCGGCAAGCCCGCCTCGAAATACACGCTCTTCTCCACCGATTCGTACCAAACCCTCAAACGACCGGTGGTGCCGTCGCTGAAGATGCGGCCCATGAGGACAGGCAGGCCGATCTCGACCAGACTGCCGGCCGCACGGGGACCTTCCTGGCCCACGGCTTCCAGGGCCGTGGACATCTCGGCCTCGATGACATCGTCGATTCCCGCAGCCAGCCGGCCAAGGAGATGTGAAAGATCTTCGTTCACCGTTGCCATCACAGCACGCTTTGTGGATCCACGTCGATAGCCAGGCGCAGGTCACGCGGCAGGGTCACCTGGGCAGCGGCCCGCGCCGCAGCCGTCAGTTTGCCCCGGTCCGTGCCGGCCAGCCAGATTTGATATCGGCTGCGGCCGCGCAGCCTGCCAATCGGTGCCTCAGCCGGGCCCAGCACCTGGACGGCCGTGCCCCCCTGCGCGCGGGCGCGCATGGCCGCATCCGTGGCAGCAGCGCGAACCGAGGCTTCATGACGACCGTCCAAGCGAACTGCGATCATACGCGAAAACGGCGGATAGCTCGCGCTTTCTCGCCGGGCCAGTTCGTCGCGCACAAAACCCTCGTAGTCGTGATTGCGCAGAAACTGGATGGCCGCGTGCTCGGGGCAGTAGGTCTGCACGACGATGCGCCCCGGCCTGTCTCCGCGGCCGGCCCGACCCGCGACCTGCTCCAGAAGCTGGAAGGTCCGCTCCGCCGCGCGAAAGTCAGGCAGGTGCATGCCCTGGTCAGGTTGCAATACGCCCACCAGGGTGACACCGCCAAAGTCGTGGCCCTTGGTGACCATTTGCGTGCCCACCAGAATATCGATCTCGCGCTGATGCACGCGCGCCAGCAGCTTCTCCAGCTGGTCGCGCTGGCCGTCGGTGGTGTCCCGGTCCAGTCGCGCCACACGCGCCCCGGGGAAGAGATCCCGCACCACGCTCTCCACCCGCTCGGTCCCGGTTCCCAGGCCCTCCAGTTCCGCCTGTTTGCACGATGGACAGCGCGCGGGAATGGCCGACGCGCGTCCACAGTAGTGGCAGATGAGCTTGGCGCGCCCACGGTGCAGGGTCATGGACACGTCACAGTCCGAGCAGCGCAGAACCTCGCCGCACGCCTGGCAGTGCATGAGGGTAGAGAAACCGCGCCGATTGAGAAAGAGAATGGTCTGCTCGCCCGCGGCCAGGGCGTCCGCCACGGCCTGGGCCAGTCCTGGAGCCAGGAGGTGGTCCGGGCCGAGACGGTGGCGGCGCAGATCGATGATCTCGACGGGCGGCAAAGGCCGAGTGGCCGCCGCGGGGTTGGCCCGCGTGGGCAGGAGCAGACGACGAAAGCGCCCGAGCAGGACGTTGCGATAGCTCTCCAGCGACGGCGTGGCCGAGCCCAACACAACCACAGCCTTGGCCTGCAGCGCCCGCATCACAGCCATGTCGCGGCCGTGGTAGCGCACGCCGTCCTCTTGTTTGAAGGAGCCATCGTGCTCCTCGTCCACCACCACAACCGCCAGCGCGTGCACCGGCGCGAACACGGCCGAGCGGGCGCCCAATGCGATACCAACCTCGCCACTGCGCAGACGGCGCCAGGCCGCCAGCCGCTCCGCGGGCGGCAGCGCGCTGTGCAGAACCGCCACGTCGTCACCGAAACGCGCACGAAAGCGGGCCGCCAGTTGCGGGGTCAGCGCAATCTCGGGCACCAGTACCAGTGCGCCTTTGCCCTGGGCCCGCGCCTCGGCGATGAGACGCAGGTAAACCTCGGTCTTGCCCGAGCCAGTGATCCCATGGAGCACGTAACCGCTGTATCCCTTGCCCAGCGCCGCTGCCAAGGCATCGAACGCGGCCTGCTGGTGCGGGTTGAGCACAGGGGGTTCAAGCGAAGAGACCGCGTCAGTTCGCGCCTCGGCCTTGCGCCGGCGCTTGGTAGGACCAGCCACTCGGTCGACAATCTCGACCAAGCCGCGCTCCAACAGGTGCGCCATGCGCGCGGTGGCCCCGGCCACCCGCGCCAGCGCCGTCGGGCTCAGGGTGCGCGACGTGCGCAGGCGGGCCAGCAACGCCCGATCGTGCGCATCAAGAGTGATCCCAGCCATGTGCGAACGGCCGTCAGCCTCGAGGTCGACCAAGCGCCGTCCCGCTTCGGTGAGACGGATGCGGCGCGAGGCAATGGCCCGTTCGCCGCGCGGAAGCGCAGAACGCAGGACTTCGCCGAGCGGAGCCAGGTAGTACCCGGCTGCCCACCGGCACAGTTCCAGGATCGATTCGTCGATGGCGGGCCCCTCGCCCACCACGTCGGTGATGTCGCGCACCGGGCCGGCCGCGCTTTCTGGATGCCCCACCACGAAGCCTGTCACCTGGCGCGGACCGAACGGCACGATCACCTCGGTGCCCAGTGGCAGGCGAACGCCCGCGCGTGGATCGCGGTAGGTGAAGGTCTCCTCCAGCGGAAGGGTCACCGCCACCTGCACCAACGTGCCCGGGAGCGCTGCCGAGGTTCCCGGTGCTGCGGTCACGTCGCGCGCAGAAGTTTCTCCGCGCCCGCGCGCACCGCCGCGCCGATATCCGATCGGCGAAGCGCATAGCGAAGCACGGCCAGCACATACCCGGTCCGGTCGCCAGCGTCGAAACGCTCGCCCCTCATCTGCACGCCGTACAGGCCGTCGCTGGCGCACAGGGCAGCCAGGGCATCTGTCAATTGAATCTCGCCGCCCTGGCCTGGCTTGGTGTTGGCGAGGATGGGAAAGATCTCGGGCGGCAAGACATAGCGGCCCACGATGGCCAGGCGCGAAGGGGCCTTGCCCGGCTCGGGTTTCTCGACCAATCGATTGAGACGGAACACGCCGCCGCCCAGCGACTCGCCGGCCACGATTCCGTAAAGGTGCTCCTGCCCCGGAGGCACCTCCACCAGGCCCACCACGCCCTTGCCATATTTCGCGTGAACGTCGAGCAGCTGCTTGGTTCCAGGCGGGTTGCCTTCGAAAAGATCGTCGCCCAGCAGCACGGCAAAGGGCTCGTCCCCGACGGCCGCGCGGGCGCACAGAACCGCGTGTCCGAGGCCGCGCGTCTCGGGCTGGCGCACAGACGAGATCTGCGCCAGCTCGGTCAGTCGCCGAATCATCGCCAGCTCGGTCTGCTTGCCCTTGCGTTCGAGCAGCGCCTCCAGCTCAGCCGCGCGGTCAAAGTAGTCGATCAGTCCGTCCTTGCCTCGGCTGGTGACGAGGATCAGATCGCGAAGGCCGCTGGCCACGCACTCCTCGACGTTGATCTGGATGGCCGGCACGTCCACGATGGGCAGCAATTCCTTCGCGACAGCCTTGGTCACCGGCAGAAACCTTGTCCCGACTCCGGCAACCGGCAGGACTGCCTTGCGAACTGGTTTCACGGTCGCCATGGCTTGTTAGCGTAGCCTAACCGACGTCGCGGGTCACGTTGTCGGTCGTTTGATTTGGAAAACATGTCCTGGCATCCAGTTCGGATCGAGGCGCACGTAGTTCCACTCGCCGCGCCAGGTGTAACCCGATTCCGTGAGCAGGTCAGTCAGCTCGTAGCTTTCCGGTACCCCGCCAGCCACGGAATTACCCCGCTCTGCCCGATGAAACAGCTCGGGCACCAGCCGGATGGTGCCGTCCTGCACGTTGTGCGGGTCCACATTCACCACGGTCACCAGGACGTCGGCCAGGTCGGACGTGGTCTTGGCGTAGGCAATGATGTGGGGGTTGCTGGATTCAAGGAACTTGATGTTGCGGGCCAGCGCCAGCGCCCGATGGCTGCGCCGGATCTTGTTCACCGTGGTGACCAGCTCTTTGATATTTCCCGGCCGGTCCCAGTCCCAGACCTTGTGCTGATACTTCTCCGAGTCTAGGTATTCCTCGCTGCCAGGTGCGACCGCGCGGTTCTCGCACAGTTCAAAACCGTTGTAGATGCCGTAACTGGGCGACAGAGTCGCGGCCAAGATCAGGCGCACCATGAAAGCCGGCCGTCCTCCGTGCTGCAGATACTCGTGCAGGATGTCCGGCGTGTTGGCAAAAAAGTTGGGCCGCAGGAAATCCGCCGTGTCTGTGAGAAACAGCTCGGTGGCGTATTCTTCCAGTTCCAGGCGCGTGTTGCGCCAGGTGAAGTAGCTGTACGACTGAGTGAAGCCCACCTTGGCCAGCATCTTCATGCGCTTCTGCCGCGTGAACGCCTCGGCCAAAAAGACCACGTCCGGGTGATCGCGGTGCACGCGGACAATCAGCCATTCCCAGAAGCTGATCGGCTTGGTGTGCGGGTTGTCCACGCGCAGGATGCGCACGCCCCGCTTTACCCAGAACAAGACGACATCGAGCAACGCCTGGTACAGGCCTTCGCGATCCTCGGTGTCGAAGTTGATGGGGTAGATGTCCTGATACTTCTTGGGCGGATTCTCGGCGTACTTGATGGTTCCGTCGGGCCGCTTGCTGAACCAGTTGGGGTGCTGCCTGGCCCAGGGATGATCGGGCGAACACTGCACGGCGAAGTCGAGCGCGATCTCGAGCTTGAAAGCGCGCGCCGCCGCCACGAAATGCTCGAAGTCGGCCAGCGTGCCCAGCTCGGGATGGATGGCATCGTGTCCGCCTTCGTCGCTGCCAATCGCCCAGGGCGAGCCCGGATCGCCAGGCTGGCACTCTTCCGCGTTGTTGGGTCCTTTGCGGTGGCTGCGGCCAATGGGATGGATGGGCGGCAAGTAGAGCACGTCGAATCCCATGGCCGCGATGGCAGGCAGTCGCGCCTCGGCCTCGGGGAAGGTCGAACCGCGCGCGGGATCCTGACCCTGCGAGCGCGGAAAGAGCTCGTACCAGGCGCCGAAAGCCGCCGCGCTCGCGATCGACCCAGAGTGGGAATTCCACTGGGCAGGTCTGCAAGTCGTCTCGCGGGTCGCAGGCCGCCATCAGTTCGAACAGCAGGGGATCCAGCATCAACTCGACCTTCTTGGCTGGCGCTGCTGGCTGCCGCGATGGCGTGCCGGGTTTCACGCAGCGACGCCTTGTCGCGACCCCGAGCCACTTCCAGCGAGCGGTCGATGATGTGCAGGCCTTCCAGAATTTCACTCGACACGTCCTGCCCTGCCTCGAACTTCTTCTTCAACTCGCCCACGAAAGTGCCGAAGCGATCGGTCCACGCCACCACGGTGAAGGCGTGCGGCCCCACTTCATGCGGGCTGATGCTCGCGTACCAGCGATCGTTGAACGCCGGATCAGTCAACAGGGACGACTCGTGCCAGTCGGGCCGCGTAGCATCCGGAGCCGCGGGTAGCGCGCCGTGGGTTAGCTCGTCCGCCGCCAACTTGCGCCAGCGGACCGCGGCCCGCAGCACCTCATGCCCGTCCTTCCAGATGTCAGCCGCAACTTCCACCTTGTCGCCCACCACGGCCTTGGCCGCAAACCGGCCGCAGTCGACCCTCGGCGTCACGTTCTCGATCACGATCCGCACTTGCTGCATGATCTTCTTGTACTACAAGAACGCGATTTTCCGCGCGTCGGTGGTGAAGCAACCGCGATCGTGGCCGTGGTCGTGGTCGTGGCCGGAGTGGCTAGCTCGCATCCTGTCGTGCGATGGCCGCGTGAACCCGCCAGTCGCGCAAGTAGAGGCCGCCCCAGATCAGAACCGCGAAATAGATCGGGAACAGGGTGTGGCTCAGGAGCGGATCGCCCACGCGCACGTGGGTCGCGACAGCGCCGCCCAGATAGCCGGTGAGCAGCACCGCGCCCAGCACCGCCGTCCGCGGGATCAGGTAGACGACCACGCACACGAGCAGGATCAGCCCGATGGGGAGCATCGTGCTGGGGGGATATCCGATCTGCGCAGCCGCCTTCATCACCGCCTCTACCCGCAGCAGCTTGGTGGCGCTGTCGAACAACAAAAACAGCACGGCCAAACCGCTCATGATTCGCCCGACCCACAGCCGCTTCTTCGAGATGCGTACCGCTTGACCTTCCATGGTGATTCCTCCCTACCCTTAGATGCTCGACAGCGCAGGAGCAGCTCAAGAAACGGCGTGCGGACCAGTGGCGCGCTCGCATCTCCGGTTGTCTACGGACGGCGTACCGGGGCTTGTCCGGACGGGTCAGCCAAACACGCGTGGCATGAACCACGGTTTGAGATCGTGAAGTGTCAAATCGGAAAGCCACCCGCGCGCTCGTCGAGCAACTGCTGATACATCTTCTTGGTGGTCTCGGCGATGGCGGTCCAGGAGAAATGCTCCTCCACGCGTTTGCGGCCGGCCAGGCCCAGCTGGCGCGCCCACTCCCGATCGCCGAGCACGCGGTTGATGGCCTCAGCCAAAGCCAGCGGGTCCGCCGGCGGCACCAGCAGCCCGGTGGTCTCCGGCACCACGACCTCTTTGATGCCGCCCACCGCGCTGGCCACCACCGGCCGCTCGCAAGCCATAGCCTCAAGATTGATGATGCCGAAGGGCTCGTATACGGAAGGACAGGCAAACAGCGCGGCGTTGCTGTATAGCTCGATGTACTGCTCCTCGCGCAGCAGGGTATTGATCCACACACAGCGCGGTTGCTCGGCAATCTTGGCCGCGATCTCCTCTTCGACGGCCTGCGTGTCAGGCGCGCTGGTACAACACACCAGCTGCGCGCCTGGGGTCACGTGCCTCATGGCCTCGATCAAGTGCACCATCCCCTTCTGTCGCGTGGTGCGCCCGACGAACAGTATGTAGTCGTCTTCAATGCCGTAGGCCTTGCAGGTGGCGCGGCTGTCGGCCCGTTTCCACTTGCCCAGTTCGATGCCGTTGTGGATCACCACAACCCGCCGCGGATCGACATTGAACAACTCCAGGATCTCCCGGCGCGCGTCGTTCGACACCGCCACCACGCGATCCGCGTTCTCCAGCGCCACCTTCTCCATCCACGAGGTCAGGTGATAGGAGCGGCCGAGCTGTTCTTCCTTCCACGGCCGCAAAGGCTCCAGGCTGTGCACGGTGGCCACATAGGGAACGTTGTAGAGAACCTTGGCCATGTAGCCTGAAAAGGCGCCATACCAGGTGTGCGAGTGCACCACGTCGGCATCGATGTGATCGCGAACCTGCGACAGGTTGACCGAGAACGTCCCCAGCGTGCTGTTGAAAAGCTTGTCCTCGCCTTCCCACATGCGCGGCCAGGCTTGGTACCCGCGCACCCGCAATCGGCCGTCGGTCATGTCCTGATCGCCGATGCAGCGCACTTCCACGTCCATGCTGTTGGCCAGCTCGCGTGCCAGATTCTTGAGGTGCACGCCGGCTCCTCCGTAGACGTGCGGAGGAAACTCGCGCGCAAGAAAGGTCACCTTCATGTCCGCACCGGCCTGCCCGTGGCGGCAGGCCACACGCTCTTGCCCGAGGGCACCTCCAATCCGATGTCGTCTGGCGTGGCCTCGACGTGGATGAGGCAGTTCTTGCCCACGCGCGCGCCGGCGGGCAGGCGCACATTCATGGCCAGCACGCTGGCCCCGCACGACAGCGAAGTCGGTCTCTCTTCGTTGGCCACGCATTCCCCTGCCCCCACGTGGCAGCCAGCCGCGAACACCACGCGCTTGTCCGCGATCGCGGCTGACACTTGGGCATCCGCCTGGACCATGACGTCGTTCCACAACACCGATCCCTGCACCACCGCCCGCGGCCCCACCCGCACACCCGGGGACAACACACTGTTCTCGACCGTCCCTTCGATCACACAGCCCGCCGAGACCAGCGAGTTGACGATGCGCGCGCCGGGCAAGCAGCGGGCCGGCGGCCGCGGCGACGCACGTCCCGCCATCAGGTTGGACTGCACGTCCCAGGCCGCGATGTCCACGGCTGGCGTCGCCCCCAGCATGTCTTGGTGAAAAGCGTAGTACTCGTCCAGCGTGCGCGAGTACGACCAGGTGCCGCGAAAGATGAACCCGTACGCCCGGCGCCGCGAGATCATGCGACGCAAGACTTCGTGGATCTGAAAGGTCACGGTCTGGTCCTCGCCACTGACCGCCCGGCGCAACTCCTCAAGCAGCACTTCCTTCTTGAACACGTAGACCGACATGGATGCCAGGTTGGTACGCGGAAACTCCGGCTTCTCCGTGAAGTTGATGATCTGCCCGGTGGCATTCAGTTCCCCGATGCCGAAGCGGCCGGCATCGGCCTCGCGCGGCGCGAACACCATGGTCAGGTCAGCGTCGCGTTCGTGGTGAAAGCTGAACAACGGTCCATAGTCCATGGAGTACACGTGGTCGGCTGATACCACCACCACATCGGTCGCGTCGGCGCGCTCGACGAAATCGAGATTCTGGTAGAGGGCATCGGCCGGCCCGCGATACCACTCGCTGACGGAGAGTTTGAGATAGGGCGGCAGAAAACGGACGCCGCGGCTGGCGCCCACCAGATCCCAGGCCATGCCTGTGCCTACGTGGTCCATCAGCGACGCCGGTCGATACTGTGCCAGGATGCCCACCTGTCCGATCCCGGCGCGGGCCAGGTTGGTCAGGGCAAAGTCGATGCAGCGATAGATGCCGCCGAAGATGACCGCCGACTTGGGGCGCCGCTCGGTCAGGACTGACAGATCCTCGCCACGCCCACCAGCGAAAACCATGGCTATCGCTTTGCGCATCGTCGTCTCCTGCATCTGCTCGCAGCCTTCCCAGAAGCACCAATCGAAGATGCAAAGGGGTGGCGCATGCCCCTTCAAAGTACCGTATCAGGGGCCAGAACGGCGAACTTTCCGACGGCCAACACCTTCGCGAAGCAGGGGCCGGCTGTTCGCGGACTGGCTCCTTTCGATGCGGCCCTCCAGCAGCTCTGCCAGTTCAGCTCTTGCAAACGGCTTGCGCAGGCTGGCCTGAAATCCGTGGGCGGCCGGATCGGCCATGCCCTCGGCTTCAGCAACGCAGTCGTGAAGCTGGTCTTTTCCAAAGCCAATGGATTCCAACAACTCCACCGCGACACTAGCAGCACGACGCTCAACGCCGACATGTATTCGGTGCGCCTGCGCTTTGCCTACTACTACTGACGGCTTCTTTTCGACGGCTCCCAGCTACGACCTATCCACTCGCGCCAGCAACTGTGCCACGGCCTCGAAAGCTGACTCGGGAATCTCGTCGCCCGGCTCCACCACGCGCAGCGCCTGGGCCAAGGCAACGTCAGTCCACAGCGGCACCCCGGCTTCGCGGGCCACGTCTCTGATCGTGCCGGCCACCAGCCGCTCGCCCTTGGCAACAATCACCGGAGCATCTGCCAGGTCTGGGTCATAGCCAAGCGCCACGGCAATACGGTCACCATCGACCACTACCAACTTGGCCCGGCGTACGTCGTCGATCATCTGCTGCTCCAGGATCTCGCGGTGCAGGCGCTGGCGCTCCAACTTGTGCAGAGGATCTCCCTCTCTCTCCTTTTGCTCGCGCCTGACCTCCTCATGGCTCATGCGCAGAGACTTCCCGTGTCGATGGCGTTGCCACCAATAGTCTGCAACTCCCAGCACCGCCGTGGCCACTGCCAGACGCAGCCCCAGCCTTGCGCCGAGAAAACCAAACAGCGCAAGCGCAGAGCCCGCTGGTCTGCCCGCCAGATGCGCCACATCCGAGAAGACCGGGGCCAGCGTCCACCAAGCCAGCACGGCCACCACCGCGGCCTTGAATAGGTTCTTGGTGATCTCGCTAAGCGCAGCGGTCCCCAGCAGCCGGCGGGCTGACGGCATCGCGCGCGTGAAATCGCACTTGAGCGGATAGGTAGAAAACAAACCGCGCGTCTGGGTGAGCCCAACAACAAGCCCGGCCACGACAGCGATCGCGAGCGGCCACAGTAACCCGTCCCGGACCGCACTCAAAGCGGCCCAGCCGGCCGACGCCAGGCTGGGGTTTGAGGTGGCATCGTCAAGAGCCATTCGCAAGTACGCGACGAGACCCCCAATCCAGGCGCGCCCGCCAAGCACCAACGCCACGCAAAGTGCGAGCCCGGTCACACCGGAAAGCAGATCGCGGCTCACCGCCACCGAGCCACGACGGCGAGCCTCAGCCAGGCGCTGCGGTGTTGGTTCTTCAGTCTTGGCAGCGGAGGCACGTTCTGCCATTGGACAACTGTCAGCGCCCGAGCTGCGCCGCCCTTTCCAGCAAAACCAAGAAGCCGCGGAACCCCACGGTCAATGCCGAATCCAGTGTGGCCAGCCCGGCCAGCACCGCGCCCACGCCAAGCAAGGCCTTGGCCGGCATGCCCACGAAATAGAGCGGGATCTGCGGGACCGCGCGGCCCAAGGCACCCAAAGCCAAGTCGGCGAGGAGCAGGGCGACCAAAGCTGGCGCCGCCAACCCGACGGCCGACTCGATCAACTTGGCCGAGGCCACAATGACCAGCGATGCCGCCTCCCGCAGCCCAACCGCGCTCGTCGCTGTGACCCCGAGGGGCACCGCCTCGTAGCTGCGAGCCAAGGCCCTGGCCAGGATACCCGCGCCCCCAGCCTCCAGAAAGACGACCACCGCCAGAAGCAGCAGCAACTCGCCCAGCGGGCTGCTGCGACTGCCCTCCCCGGGCGCGATCACATCTGCGAGATTCGCCCCGCGCAAAGTGTCGGTGAGCCACCCGGCTGCCTCCACTGCGCGAAACATGCACGCAGCCACGAAACCCATGACTAGCCCTACCCCACACTCGCGCAGTGCGAGCAGAAGCAGGAGCACCGGCCCTCCCGAGGGAACCCTGCCGGCAATCAGGGGAAAACACAGTGCCGAGAGCGCGAAACCCAGAGCCAGCCTGACCCGGGCAGGCAGGCTCGGACCTCCGAAGGCCGGAATCAGCCAAACGAACGGCACTGTGCGCGCGCTGCCCAGGGCGAAAACAGCCAAGGCCGGTTCGAGATCGGGCGGCATGACGGCGATCAGTGGATGGTCGGGATGGCCAGCAACAAGGCCTGCGTGAAGCGCAGCACCTGAGCGCCGAGGAGCGGCCCCATGGCGATCAGAACCAGGGCCACGGCCAGCAGCTTGGGCACGAAGACCAGGGTCTGCTCGTGAACCTGCGTCGCGGCCTGCAGGATGCCCACAATCAACCCGACCGCCAAGCTGGCCAGAAGCGGTGGCGCCGACACCAGGATCACCAGTAGCAGCCCCTCGCGCACCGCGCGCAGGATCAATTCGCTGCCCACGGCACTAAACATAGGATTCCACCAAGCCCCGCAAGAGAAGCTGCCAGCCGTCAGCCAGCACGAAGAGCAGCAACTTGAAAGGCAGCGACACGGTGGTGGGCGACAGCATGTGCATGCCCAGCGCCAAGAGCAGATTGGCGATCACCATATCGACGACCAGGAAGGGAACAAAGAGCAGAAACCCGATCTCGAACGCACGGCGCAGTTCAGACGCCAGGAACGCGGGCATCACCACCAAGAAGTCGCGATCGGAAATCCCGACACGTTCCTCGGCCGTGCGCATGCGCAGGGCCAGGCTGTGAAAGACGCTCCTATCCCGCGCGCCGGCGTTCTTGAGCAAGAACTCGCGCAAAGGTTCCTTGGCCTTTGCGGTAACGGCGACCAAGGCCTCTGCTGTCTTTCCGCTCAACAGATCGGCACCCGCGCCCTGGCCGAGCAGCGGCTCGACCGCCTGGAACATGCGCATGCCCGTGGGAGCCATCACAAACAGGGTGAGAACCAGCGCCACCCCGGTCACCACCTGGGCAGGCGGGATCTGCGGCGTGCCAAGGGCGCTCTTCAACACCGACAGAACCACCGCTATCTTCACAAAGCTGGTCATGAGCAGCAGGACGAATGGCAACAAGGAAAGCGCGGCGATCACCACGAGCAGCACGAGCGGCCGTGAGGCCAGGCCCGTATCCCTCGCCACCGCCGTCCCCAGCAGCATCGCGCTCACGGCTTTGACCTCCCGGTAAACCGAGACAGCACGTCGACGAATCGCGGACCAGTCGGACCAGCCGCCCCCGCACTAATCTCGCTCTTTACGGCTGCGGCATCGATCTCAGCCAGCAACGACATGGGACCGTCGCCTACTCCGACGAGAAAACAGCGCCCCGCCACCTGCAAGAGATAGACGGCGCGCCGAGGTTCGAGCGGGCAGCGAGCCAGGATTCGCAGCGGACCTTCGTTGCGACCAGCGCCTCGCCGCGAAAACCAGCGCAAGGCCACGTAGGCCAGTAGGCAGACGAATGCCATGGACACAAGCGACAACGCGAAGGAACTCCCGAGGCCAGGCAAGTCAGTCGCTGACGCACCCATGGCGTCGTGTTACCCCTGCCCGTGTTGCGCTGTCAACCAGGGAATTGGCTCGCCCACGCGGCGAGCAGGCTTCCCGGTCAGCCTTGTCCGGCCAGCGTGAGCGGTAGCGATAGCGTGAGCGGCCTGCGGAAAGCGGCCTGCGTGGGCGGCAATGCGCGAGCGGCCCACGGAACGCTCCTCGCCTTCCGCGTACCGCCCACGAACTCGCTCACGCTCACGCCCTCGCGAGCCGCGACCCGCCCGTGCCCTACTCGCCGCCGCCCTTTCTTCCGCGAGGTGCCCCGCGCCGGGCAGTGGCACCCGCGGGCTTGGCAGCGCGGGCCGCCGACTCTTTCTTGACGCCGCCCTTGGGCGCCGCGGCCTTAGGCGCGGCCTTCTTGGGCCGACCGGTCTCCTCTTTGGCCTTGTCCCTGTCGGCTGGTTCCTTCTTGGGCTTGGCCTTCCCCTTTTCTGGGGTTGGCTTGGGTTCAGGCTTGCTGGCCTCACCCTCGCCCGGAACAAGTTCCAGCAACGACATGGGCGCCGCATCCCCAGGACGCGGCCCCAACTTCATGATTCGGGTGTAGCCGCCGTGTCGGGCCAGGTAGCGCGGTCCGATCTCCTCGAACAACTTAAGCACGGCCTCCCGGTCGCGCACGGCCCGCAAGGCCATGCGCATGGCATGCACCACGCGCGCCTTCTCCTCGTCGGTGCGCTTCTCCGGCTTCTTGGTCAGTATCGGGCCCAGTCGCCGCGCCCAGGTGATGGCCCTCTCCGCGAGTCGGCGCACCTCCTTGGCTTTGGTTTCCGTGGTCCGGATGCGCTCGTAGGTCAATAGGGCCGCCACAAGGTTGGAAAACAAAGCCTTGCGGTGGGCCGGAGTCCGAGAAAGGTGCAGTCCTGCTCTCTTGTGTCGCATGTTCGCCTAGCAGCTGGTGAAGTTGGCTGGTGGGGGCGGCCTGTCGATCAGGCCTTCTTGGGCGGACCGTCTCCCGGCCAGCCTTCCAGTTTCATGCCCAATGACAAACCCATGCTGGCCAAGATCTCTTTGATCTCCTTGAGCGACTTGCGCCCAAAGTTCTTGGTCTTCAGCATTTCTGATTCGGTCCGCTGCACCAACTCGCCGATGCAGCGGATGTTCGCGTTCTGCAGGCAGTTGGCCGAACGCACGGACAGCTCCAGATCGTCCACCGACTTCCACAGGTTCTCGTTGAGCTTCTGCTGCTCTTCGGAGACCGTGGCCTCGGGCGCCGGCTCGGCGCCTTCCTGGAAGTTGATGAAGATGGTCAACTGGTCCTTGAAGATCTTGGCGGCAAAGGCCACCGCGTCTTCCGGCTTGACCGTGCCGTTGGTCCACACTTCCAGGGTCAGACGATCGTAGTCCGTCTGCTGTCCCACGCGCGCATTGGTGACTGCGAAATTCACCTTGCGAATGGGCGCGAAGAGCGAGTCGATGGGGACAGTCCCCACGCCCATGGTGGGCGTCTTGTTGCGCTCGGCCGGCACATAGCCGCGCCCCGTGGCCACCTCGATGTCCATGCGCACCTTGGCGCCTTTGGAGCAAGTCATGATCACGTGGTCGGGGTTAAGAATCTCGACGCCATCGGGACACTGAATGTCCCCCGCGGTCACCTTGCCCGCGCCGTCCTTTTCCAGTCGCAAGGTGCGCGCCTTGCCGTCCAACGAGCGGATGATGACCTCTTTCAGGTTGAGCACGATATCGGTGACGTCCTCGGCCACCTCGGGCAGCGAGGTGAACTCGTGCACAGCGCCTTCAATCTTGATGGCGGTGATGGCCGCGCCCTGCAAGGACGACAGCAGCACCCGACGCAGCCCATTGCCGATGGTGGTGCCGAAGCCCCGTTCCAATGGCTCGCAGGTGAACTTGCCGTAGGTAGCGGTAAGGGACTCGGTATCCACTTCCAAATTGCGTGGGCGGATGAGATCGCGCCAATTTTTCGCAACAAACGCCGGCTGAGACGCCGCCACAGTGGGTGAACTCGCGGTCGACATTCTGTTCTCCTATCTGAAATCCTGGTGGGCGGGTGATCTACTTCGAGTAGAGCTCGACGACGAGCTGTTCGCGAATCGCCATGGTCAAGTCTTCGCGCGCGGGCAGCGTGGCGAGCTTGCCTTGAAAGGTGTCCTTGTCCAATTGCAGCCACTTGGGCACGCCCCGCCGCTCGACCGCCCCCAGGTTCTCCAGGATGCGGGTCACCTTGCGGGACTTCTCCTTGACCGCCACGTTGTCGTTGGCGGAACAGAGGAACGAGGGCACGTTGACTTTCTTGCCGTTGACCACGAAATGCCCGTGGCGCACAAGCTGCCGCGCCTCCGCATGATCCGAGGCGAAACCCAAGCGGTACACCACGTTGTCCAGACGGCGCTCCAGCAGTTGCAGCAGGTTCTCGCCCGCCACGCCCTTCATGCGCGTGGCCTTGTGGTAGTAGCCGCGGAACTGCCGTTCCGCCAAGCCGTACATGCGCTTCAGCTTCTGCTTCTCGCGCAACTGGGAGCCGTAGTTGGACAGCTTCCTGCGGCGGGCCTGTCCGTGCTGGCCAGGCGCATAGGCGCGCCTCTCGTAGCCACACTTGTCGGTATAGCAACGGTCGCCCTTGAGGAACAGCTTTACGTCCTCGCGGCGACAGAGGCGACAAACGGGACCGGAATACTTCGCCATCTCTGAGTTACCTTCCTCGTGCGTTCACTTGACTCTGAAAACTTGAAAGAACATCACACCCGGCGTCGCTTAGGCGGCCGGCAACCGTTGTGGGGAATCGGGGTCAGATCGCGGATGAGATTGATCTTGAAACCGGTGGCGGCCAGCGCGCGCAACGCCGACTCGCGCCCCGAACCGGGGCCCTTGATGAAGACGTTGATGGACTTCATCCCGTGCTCCATGGCCTTGTGGGCGGCATCCTCGGCGGCCAGCTGGGCCGCGAAGGGCGTCGACTTGCGCGAGCCCTTGAAGCCTTTCACGCCCGAAGACGACCAGGACACCACGTTCCCGGACACATCGGTAATGGTCACAATGGTGTTGTTGAACGACGCCGTGATGTGCGCGATGCCGCTCTGGATGCTCTTCTTGGCCTTCTTGGCCTTGGTCTTTGGCTTGGCTGCTACTGGTTGGTCAGTCGACATGTTCCGTCCGTCTCGTCTCTCTCGTGAGGTTGCGGCCGACGTCTTCTTGTGCGAAGACCACCGACCGATTCGCTACTAGGCCCCCGTACCCTCCGTCTTGCGCTTGATCATCTGTCCCTTGCGCGGGCCCTTGCGGGTGCGCGCATTGGTCTTGGTGCGCTGGCCGTGAACCGGCAAGCTGCGCCTGTGGCGCAACCCGCGGTAGCAGCCCAGATCCATCAGGCGCTTGATGTTCATCGATATTTCACGCTGCAGATCGCCCTCGATCTTCAGGCCCATCTGCTCGATGACTTCACGGATGCGGCGGCTTTCGTTGTCGTCCAACGTATCACTGCGCTTGTCGAGCGACACCCCCGAGGCCTTCAGGATCTCGCGCGCCTTGGTCCTCCCGATCCCGTTGATATACGTCAGCGCGTATTCCATGCGCTTGTTTCGGGGAAGATCGATGCCTGCTACACGAGCCATGCGGTTTCCTTTCCTGCTCTCATCCGGGCTAGCCTTGCCGCTGCTTGTGGCGCGCATTTTCGCAAATGACGCGCACAACCCCGCGGCGGCGGATTATCTTGCACTTGTCGCAGATCTTCTTCACTGATGCTCTGACCTTCATGGACCTTGCCCCGTTTCACGCCCGTGACAAAACCATCGGGCCGTTCTCGGTGATTGCCACCGAGTGCTCAAAATGGGCCGAAAGGCTACCATCTTTGGTAACCGCAGTCCACCCATCGTCCTCGATTACAACATCATCGCCACCCTGATTCACCATGGGCTCAACCGCAATGACCATCCCAGCCATCAGGCGGGGACCCTTGCCGGCTTCGCCGTAATTGGGAACCTGGGGAGGCTCGTGCATGTGCCGCCCTATACCATGTCCCGCGAACTGCCGTACGACGGAAAATCCGCGTGCCTCGACATGACTCTGAACCGCCCAGCTCACGTCTCCTAGACGGCGTCCAACCACGCACTGTGCCAGCGCCTCTTCCAGCGATTCCCGCGTCGCCTCGACCAGGGCATGAGCCTGCGGCGAGACCGCGCCTATTTCGAGTGTCCTGGCTGAGTCGCCACACCAACCGTCCTTGAAGGCGCCAAAGTCCAAAGAAAGGATGTCGCCATTCTTGAGCACCAAATCCTTGCGAGGGATTCCGTGCACGATGGTGCTGTTCAGAGACGCACACAGAACCGCGGGATAGCCGCGATAGCCCAAGAATGCCGAGTCGGCCTTGAGCTGCTTGAGCCGCTTGACCGCAAGCTGGTCGAGTTCCCACGTGCTCAGGCCCGGCGCAGCCGCCGCGGCCAGAAGGTCAAGAACGTCGGCGACCACAAGGTTTGCCTCGCGCAGCTTGGCGATCTGAGCAGCGGACTTCAGCTGGATCCCCTTCACGCCCGCCTCGTTTGCTCGTCGACACGACGAGCGCTGAATGCGCACAGGGTGGTCATGAGCCTGGGTTGTGACAAGCCGCAATCTCAGCCGCCTACCGGAGCTGTCACGCGTCCGCCGCGTCCGCGGATGCGCGGTCCTTTGGGTCCGGTGAAGCCCTCATAGTTACGCGTAATGAGGTGGGACTCGATCTGCTGAACCGTGTCCAGCGCGACCCCAACCACGATCATGAGGCCGGTGCCGCCGAAGTGGAAGGGAACCCCCATGTGGGTGCTCAGCAGCGTGGGCAGCACGCAGATCGCGGACACGTAGATAGCGCCGCCCGCGGTGATGCGTGTCAGGACCTTGTCGATGTACTGAGCCGTGGCCTTGCCCGGACGGATGCCAGGAACGAACCCGCCGTACTTGCGCATGTTGTCTGCCACGTCCACCGGATTGAACGTGACCGCTGTGTAGAAGTAGCAGAAGAACACAATCAGGCCGACGTAGAGAACCCCGTAGCGCCAATCGCCCGGGTGCAGGGCATCGGAAAACGCCTTGGCGATAGGATTGTCCCAGAACGAAGCGACCTGCTGCGGGAACATCAAGATCGATGACGCAAAGATGGGCGGGATCACGCCCGAGGTATTGACCTTGAGGGGAAGGTGGGTGGACTGTCCGCCAAACATCTTTCGTCCCACGACCCGTTTGGCATATTGCACCGGAATTCGGCGTTGGCCGCGCTCGAAGAAGATAATGGTCGCCACCACCACGACTACGATGAGCGCCATCAAGGCCAGCGAGAACGCGGTGATGTTGCCGTCCTTGGCGCGTATGTAGAGACGAGCCAAAGCGTCGGGAATGTCGGTCACGATGCCGGCAAAGATGATCAGCGAAATGCCGTTGCCGATGCCACGCTCGGTGATCTGCTCGCCCAACCACATGATGAAAGCCGTGCCAGTGGTCAGCGACAGCATGGTGAGCAGGTAGAAGTGCCAATTGGGGTCAGGCACGACCTCGCCCAAATGGCCGTAGGCGGAGTTGTTCGACACCAGCCAGCGCGCGATGAAGAAGGACTGGATGAACGACAGGATGATGCAACCGTAGCGTGTGTACTGGTTGATCTTCCGCCGCCCCATCTCGCCTTCTTTCTGAATCTGCTCGAGCTTGGGGATAACCACGGTCAGGAGCTGCAAAATGATGGACGAGCTGACGTAGGGCATGATGCCCAGGGCGAAGATCGACATCTTCTCCAACGCGCCACCCGAGAACATGTTGAACAAGCCCAGGAAGGTGCCCGAGGCCTGGTTGACGATCTTGCTCATCACGCTGGCGTTGACGCCGGGGGTGGTGACCACCACGCCGATGCGATGAATCGCGAGGAGCCCGATCGTATAGAAGATGCGCCTCCGCAGCTCAGGGATCTTCCCCATATTTTGGAAGCCAGAGGCCATGTTAGTTCCCCCTAGAAATCAACTTTGTATGTTTCTGATGGACGCCTCAGCTCTCGATCACTTCGGCGCGCCCACCCTTCTTCTCGATCTTGTCCTTGGCGCTGGCCGAAAATGCGTTGGCCTTCACCACGAACTTCTTACTCAAGTCTCCCGAACCCAGCACCTTGACCCAGCGACAGCGCCGCGGGATGAGACCCACTCCGTGCAGCTCCGTGATGGTGACGGTCCCCTCCTCGAATCGTTCTTCGAGGTCGCGCAGATTCACCGCGAAGGTCTTGGCGGCAAAAATGTTCTTGAAGCCCCTCTTGGGCAACCGGCGCTGCATGGGCATCTGACCGCCCTCGAAACCGAGGCGCGCGCCATGGTGGCCGGTGCGGGCTTTCTGACCCTTGACGCCCTTGCCTGACTGTTCGCCCGTGCCCGAGCCCGGACCGCGACCGATACGCTTGCGATTCCGGCGTGCGCCGCGCGGTCCCTTCAAGGTGTGTAGCGTGGTACCCATTATCCAAGTTCCTTTCGGCTATCGCTCGCCATCTACTCCGCGACCTCGACCTTGACCAGGTGAGAGACGGAACGGATCATCCCGCGCACGGCGGGATTGTCCGGCAAGACTGCGCTGCGCCCCATCTTGCGCAGGCCCAGCTGCCAGATGGTCAGTTTCTGTGGCTCGGGGCGGTTGATGCCGCTCCGGATCAAGGTGACTTTCAGCTTCTTGGCCATGGCCTACCCTGCTGCCGTGATGTCTTCCAAGCGCATGCCCCGAAGCGAGGCAATGTTGGCCGCGCTGCTCAGCTTCTTGAGCGCATCAATGGTCGCGTGGATGACGTTGTGTGGATTGGACGTGCCGATGCACTTGGTGAGAATGTCCTGTATCCCCGCCACCTCAAGTACGGGTCGTACCGCGCCGCCCGCGATCACGCCGGTGCCGGGGCTGGCGGGCCGCAAAAGAACGGTGCCCGCGCCGAACGTCCCTTTGACTTCGTGGGGGATGGTGGTGCCGGCCAGGGGAATCTTGAACAGACTCTTCTTGGCCTGCTCAGTTCCCTTGCGAATCGCCTCGGGAACTTCATTGGCCTTGCCCAAGCCCGCGCCCACATATCCGCGCTGATCGCCGACCACCACCAGCGCAGAAAACGAGAACCGCCGGCCGCCTTTGACGACCTTGGCGACGCGGTTGATGAAGACGACGCTGTCGACCAGCTCGCCAACTTCTTCGTAGTTAATCGCCATTCTTGCTCCTAGATGAACCGAATCGTCCGCCTTGCACTGCCACCCTAGAACTTCAAACCCGCCTCGCGCGCGCCGGAGGCGATCGACGAGACACGACCGTGATAACGATAGCCGGCACGGTCGAAAACCACCTGCTTGATGCCTTTTTCGAGGCACTTCTTCGCCACCAAGGCGCCCACTTGCTTGGCCCGATCCCGCTTCTTGCCCTTGGGTGGATCGGCCGGCGGGTTCTTCTTGGGCAGCAGATCGGAGAATGCCACCAAGGTCTTGCCCGCCAAGTCGTCCACCACCTGGGCGTAGATATGCTTGGCGCTGCGGGAAACCACCAGGCGAGGCCGTTCCGGCGTTCCCGAAATCCGCTTGCGCAACGAGTGCTGCCGGCGCGTGCGACTTTCGATCTTGTTCTTGCGTGCCATGGTTCCTCTTCTTCGCTCTTCTTCTCAACCTGGTGAAGGCTAGCCCCCGCCCGCCGCGGCGCCGGTTGCAGCAGCCTTGCCCACCTTGCGCTTGATGACTTCCTCGACGTACTTGATTCCCTTGCCCTTGTAGGGCTCAGGGGGCCGCAGCTCGCGGATCTTGGCGGCGATCTGCCCAAGCAGGTCCTTATCGGCTGAGGTCAGGCTGAGGCGGTTCTTCTCCACCTTGGCGCTGACGATCTTGGGCAACTTGAAGACGACGGGATGGGCATAGCCCAGCGCAAACGTCACCGAGTCGCCCGTCACCTCGGCGCGATAGCCGACGCCGTTGATCTCAAGCTCGCGCGTCCAGCCCTCGGTCACGCCCTTGACCATGTTGGCGAGGTGCGCGCGCACCAGGCCGTGCCGCGCCCGCTTCTCGTTGGAATCGTCCGCGCGGGAAACGACGAACTTGTCGCCTTCCAGCTTGATGCTGATACCCGTCGGGAGAAGCTTGGTCAGCTCACCTTTGGGTCCCTTGACCGAGAACTGCCCAGCCTTCTGGCTGAGCGTCACGCCCTTGGGAACCGGAATGACTTTGCGACCGATGCGTGACATCTACCAGACCTCACAAAGCAGTTCGCCCCCGACCCCGGCCTTGCGAGCCGCCCGATCAGTCATGAGGCCGTGGGAAGTGGACAAGATGGCGATGCCCAGCCCGGATCGGATCTTGGGAATCCGATCGCATCCGACGTACACGCGCTGCCCGGGGCGCGAGCGACGGCGCAGGCCGGTGATGGCGTTGGTTCCCGGCTGCGGCCAGCGCAGACGAACCACGATTTCGGCTTGTCCGTTGAAGTTATCGTGGACATCGAAGCCCGTGATGTAGCCCTCGTCCTTGAGCAACTCGGCCAGGCGCACCTTGAGCGTGGACGAAGGAGACATCACGTCGCCTTGTCGGGCCATGATGGCGTTACGAATGCGGGTAAGGAAATCAGCAATGGGATCGGTCATGGGCACCTACCAGCTCGACTTGACAACACCGGGAACATCGCCGCGCAGGGCGAGCAACCGGAAACAAATACGACACAGTTCGAATTTGCGATAGTAGGCGCGCGAACGGCCGCATTGCTTGCAGCGATTCTTGTGCCGAACGGCAAACTTGGGGGTTGGGGGAAACATGTCGACAGTCTTCGCCATTTTTCGCTAGCTCCTAAACGGCATCCCGAGGTGGCGCAACAGCGCGCGGCCTTGCTCGTCGGTACGCGCGGTGGTGGTGATGGTGATGTTCATACCCTTGGACTTCTCCACGCGCTCGAAGCTCGCCTCAGGGAAGATGTTCCCTTCGCGAATCCCAAGCGTGTAGTTGCCGCGGCCGTCAAACCCCTTGGGCGAAACGCCCTTGAAGTCGCGCACGCGCGGCAGCGCAAAGCTGACCAGGCGATCGAGAAACTCGTACATGCTGTCGCGCCGCAAAGTCACCATGGCGCCGATCTTCTGGTTGCCCTTGAGCTTGAAGGCCGCGATGGCTTTCTTGGACTTGGTGACGATCGGCTTCTGGCCGGTGATGAGCGCCAAGTCCTCCACGCCCGAGTCCAGGATCTTGGGATTGGTGACGGCCTCACCCAGGCCCATGTTCACCGTGATCTTGACCATGCGCGGGGCCTGCATCACGTTGGCCAGGCCCAACTCGGTCATCAGGCGCGTGCGCAGCTCGCTCTCGAAAAGCTTGCGCAGGCGCGACGGCTGACTTCGCTTGACCCGCTCAGCGGCAAGCTCGGTCTTGCCGGCGCCAGCGGGCCCGCCTTTGCCTGGTTTGCCCTTGCCTGCCGCGCGCGCAGCCTTCTTGGCCGCGGCCTCCGACTCTTGCTCGGGTGTCAGCACCGGCTTGCCGCCCTTGGCGGGCTTGTCCGCTGCTGCCTTTTCGGGTTTGTCGTTCTGCTCAGCCATCGGTATTTTCCTTCTGCCCCTGGTGCCTATGCCGACTCAATTGCCGACCCGCACTTCACGCACACGCGCCGTTTCTTCTGTCCCTCTTTGATGTCGACCCGGCAACGCCGGCCGGCGCTGCACTTCCCGCACCACAACGCCACATTCGAGGCCTGAATCGAGCCTTCCTTTTCCAGAATGCCGCCGCGCGGATTGCGCTGCGTGGGCTTGGTGTGGCGTTTGACCATGGCGATTCGCTCGACCACCAGGCGTCCCTTGGCGGTGAGGATGCGCAGCACGCGACCGCGCTTGCCTTTGTCTTTGCCGGCAATCACGACCACGGTGTCGCCTTTGCGAACGTGCATCACAGCACCTCCGGGGCCAATGAAATGATCTTCATGAATCGCTTGGCACGCAGCTCACGGGCTACCGGCCCAAAGATGCGGGTTCCCACCGGCTCGTTGTCTTTGTCGACCAAGACCGCCGAGTTCGCGTCGAAGCGGATGTAGGAGCCATCCGGACGCGACACCTCTTTCTTGGTGCGCACGATGACCGCCCGGGCGACTTCGCCCTTCTTCACCTTGGCGTTGGGTATCGCTTCCTTGATGGACACGATGATTATGTCACCCAGGGAGGCGTATTTGCGTTTGGTGCCACCCAACACCCGGATGCACATAATCTTCTTGGCACCCGAGTTGTCGGCCACATCGAGAGTTGTTGTCGTCTGGACCATGATCTGAACCTGTCGTCCGTTTCTTGGCTGCAGGCCGGGCTAGACTTCCTGGGCCTTTTTCACAAGGCGCTCCACCCGCCAGCGCTTCTGGCGCGACAGCGGACGTGACTCCACAATCACCACGCGATCACCCACCCGGTATTCGTTTTTCTCGTCGTGCGCCTTGTACTTCGCACGCTTGGTCATGTACTTGCCGTACTTGGCGGCGGCCAGGCGGCGCTCGACCGTCACCACGCGCGTCTTGTTCATCTTGTCGCCGGTCACGACCCCAACCAGCTCTCGCTTCCGCGATACCGGCCGAGTGCTGGCTGCGGCCTGGTCGGCCTTGGCAGGAGTGGATGCTTGATTGGCCACGGCCTATTTCTCCTTCGCAGGGGCAGCCGGCGCAGCCACAGAGCGTTGCCGCTCGGCCAGCACCGTGTTCACCCGCGCAATGTCCCGTCGGGTGTGGCGCACCAGCATCGTGTTCTCGAGCTGGTTCGTGTTCTTCTTCAACCGATACTGGAGAAGATCCTCTTCCAACTTCCGGAGCGTACGCACCAGCTCGGCCGGGTCGTTTCCGCGCAGGTCTTTCGCCTGAATCTTGCCTTTCATAGCGCGTGCTCCCGTCCGATGACCCGCGAACGAACCGCCAGCTTGTGCTCGGCCAAGTGGAATGCTTGCTTGGCCAGCTCTTCGGTCACGCCCTCAAGTTCGTACATCACCCGGCCGGGCCGAATCACGGCTACCCACTCTTCCGGGGTGCCCTTGCCTTTACCCATGCGGGTTTCGGCCGGCTTCTTGGAAATCGGCTTGTCCGGGAAGATGCGCACGTACAACTTTCCACCGCGCTTGACGTGGCGGGAGATCGCGGTACGCGCAGCCTCGATCTGGCGCGCGGTTACGAAGCCGCAGCTCATGGCCTGCAGTCCGAATTCGCCGAATGACACGAAGGCGCCGCCTTTTGAGACGCCGCGCATCTTGCCCTTCTGTTGCTTGCGCCACTTGACTCGATCAGGTGCCAGCATGGTTTCCTCTCCTTGCGCTTAGGCCAGACGAACCGACCGTTGCGGAAGGACCTCGCCTTTGAAGATCCAACACTTCACGCCGATGGCGCCGTAGGTGGTGTGCGCCTCGGTGAATCCGTATTCAATGTCCGCGCGCAGGGTGTGCAAAGGCACGCGGCCCTCGTGGTACCACTCGTAGCGGGCCATTTCGGCACCGCCCAGGCGGCCAGAGCAAGCCAGACGGATGCCCTTGGCGCCGAACTTCATGGCGGTTTGCACCGCCTTCTTCATGGCGCGGCGGAAGGCCACGCGGCGCTCGAGCTGGGTCGCGACGTTCTCCGCCACCAGCTGCGCGTTGGTCTCGGCCTTGCGGACTTCCTGGATGTTGAGAAACACCTCGTTGGAGGTGAGCGCCTGGACTTCCTTCTTCAAGGTCTCGACGCCGGCGCCGCGCTTGCCGATCACGATGCCCGGGCGCGCGGTGTAGATGTTGATCTTCACCTTGTTGGCGGCGCGCTCGACCTCGACCGAGGCCACGCCGGCATGGCCCAGCTTTTCCTTCACGAACTTCTTGAGGCGGATGTCCTCATGCAACCACTTCGCGAAGTCCTTCTCCGAATACCACTGCGAACTCCAGCCCCGAACGACACCGAGGCGAAATCCTACCGGATGTGTCTTCTGCCCCATTGCGATTACTCCTGCGCCACGTCGACCACAATGGTCACGTGGGAGGTTCGGCGGTTGATCCGGTTGGCGCGTCCCATGGATCGCGCCAGCCAGCGTTTCTCGGTCGGCCCTGGATCGACACTCACCTTGGTCACCATCAGCGCGTCGGCGTCGGCCTTGTCATTGGTGGTTGCGTTGGCGATTGCGGAGCTCAGCACCTTGGACAACATCTTGGCGGCTTTGCGAGGCTGAAGATTGAGGATAGACAGCGCCTCGGCCACTTGTCGCCCGCGGATCATGTCAGCCACCATGCGCACTTTGCGCGGCGACTGGCGAAACCGTCTCAACACTGCGTGTGCCATGTTCGTCGTCTTTCTCTTCCTACTTCTTGTCAGTAGCCGGTGCCGCGGCCGCGGGCGCAGCAGTCGCCCCCGCAGCAACGGGCGCGCCCGGCGCGGCCGCTCCCGCGGCTGCCTTGCGATCCCCAGAGTGAGTTTGGAAAATGCGGGTCGGCGAAAACTCGCCGAGCTTGTGCCCGACCATGTTTTCGGTCACGAACACAGGCAGGAACTTGCGCCCGTTGTGGACGGCGAAGGTCAGCCCGACCATATCGGGAATGATGGTGGAGCGGCGCGACCAGGTCTTGATGACCTTCTTGGCCTTCTGCGCCTGCATGTCGGTCACCTTGCTCATCAGGTGACGATCCACGAACGCGCCCTTCTTTACTGAACGTGCCATGGCTAGGCCTTCTTTCCCCGGCGCTTGACAATCATGCGATCCGTCCTCTTGTTTTGGCGGGTCTTGAGCCCCTTGCTCAGCTGGCCCCAGGGCGAACAGGGATGGCGACCACCGGACGACCGGCCTTCGCCACCACCCATCGGGTGATCCACGGGATTCATGGTGACGCCGCGGTTGTGCGGACGTCGACCCAACCAGCGGGTTCGCCCGGCCTTGCCGTTGTGAACGCTGTTGTGCTCGACGTTGCCCAGTTGCCCGACCGTGGCCCGGCAATCCAGGTGGACCAGGCGAACCTCGCCCGAGGGCAAGCGCACCTGACCCCACTGCCCTTCCTTGGCCATGAGCTGCGCCCCGCTTCCAGCGGAGCGAACCATCTGCGCACGACCTTCCTTTTTCAGCTCTACGTTGTGAATGGTCGTTCCCAGCGGGATGTTGCGCAGGGGAAGAGCGTTGCCCGGCTTGATGTCAGCAGCAGCCGACGAAATCACCGTGTCCCCCACGGCCAGACCGACCGGCCACAGGATGTATCGCTTCTCGCCGTCGGCGTAGTGCAGAAGCGCGATGCGTGCGCTGCGGTTGGGATCGTACTCGATGGTGGCCACCTTGGCGGGCACGCCGAGCTTGTCGCGGCGAAAATCCACCACGCGAAAGCGACGCTTGTGGCCGCCGCCACGGAAGCGCGAGGTCACGCGACCGTAGTGGTTGCGACCACCGGTCGAGGGCTTGGACTCGGTCAGCGCCTTGAGCGGCTGATTGCCCTGGCTGAGATCGGAGAAATCGGGCGCGAGCCTGCCGCGCACACCGGGCGTTGTCGGGTTGATGGTGCGAAGACCCATGGACTAGACTCCCTCGAAGAAATCGATCTTCTGGCCGGCCGCCAGCGTGACCAATGCGCGCTTCCAGTTGGAGCGCCGGCCGATGTGGCGGCCTACCCGCCGTTGCTTGCCGCGCACAATGGAGGTGCGCACCTTGAGCACGTTGACGTTCCACAACTTCTCGACCGCGTGCTTGATCTCGATCTTGTTCGCGTCGCGCGACACTTCGAGCAAGAGCTGGGGCTCGACCTGCTCCGGATCGATATCCTTTTCAGGCCGACCGCCGGTCTCCTTGAGCAAGGATCCCTTCTCGGTCAAGAGAGGGCGCTTGATGATTTTTTCAGGGGAGCGCATGACTTGCCTTTCCTAAGCCGCGGCCTCGCCGCCCGTGCCCACGATACGCGCCTCGACCGCCTTGACGACGTCCTTGGCGATGACCAGACCGGAGTGCATGAGAATGTCGTAGACGTTGAGCCCCTCGGGCGGCAGGCAGGTGAAGGTGGTCAGGTTGCGGATCGACTTGACCAGGTTGCCATTGTCTTTTTCGTCGACCACCACCGCCGAGTCCACGCCCAGAGCCTTGAGCACGCCCGCCATGCGCTTGCTCTTGGGCGTCTCCATGACCAGCCTCTCGACGATGACCAATTTCTTCTCCTGCGCCCGCAACGACAGGGCCGAAGCCAGCGCCGCCTTCTTCACCTTGCGCGGCAAGGTGTATTCGTAGTCGCGCGGGTGAGGTCCGAAGACCTTGCCGCCGCCCACGAAGTTGGGTGAGCGCGTGGAACCCTGGCGCGCGTTGCCGGTGCCCTTCTGACGGTAGGGCTTGCGGCCACCACCACGCACGAATTCGCGCGTGCGGGTCGCATGCGTGCCTGAGCGTCGCGCGGCCCGCTGCGCTTTGACGGACTCCCACAGGAGACTCTCGCGCACCTTGCAGCCAAACACCTCGTCGGCCAGTTCCATCTGGCCGACTTTCTGGCCTTCCATGTTGACGACGTCGATCTGCATGGCTTTCCTTAGGTCTTGATCTCGACATCCACGCCGGCGGACAGGTCGAGTTTCATGAGCGCGTCCAGCGTCTGCTGTGTGGGATCGAGGATGTCAAGCAACCGCTTGTGCGTGCGGATCTCGAACTGCTCGCGCGACTTCTTGTCCACGTGGGGAGAACGCAGCACGCAGTACTTGTTGATCTTGGTCGGCAGCGGGATGGGGCCTGCGACCTTCGCGCCGGTCCGCTTGGCGGTGTCCACAATCTCGCCGGCCGACTGGTCGAGCAGGCGATGATCGTAGGCCTTAAGCCGAATCCTGATTTTGGGTGTCACGTTGCGCCCCCTTCTGATGTCCTTTGGGAAACTCCGCCAGGTCTACCTATTCAAGAATCTTGGTCACGACACCGGAGCCAACCGTCTTGCCACCTTCGCGAATTGCGAAACGCAGCTTCTCTTCGCACGCGATCGGCGTGATCAGGTTGATCTCCATGTTCACGTTGTCTCCCGGCATCACCATCTCCGTCCCCTCGGGCAACTTCACTTCCCCAGTCACGTCGGTCGTGCGGAAGTAGAACTGCGGCCGATATCCCTTGAAGAAGGGCGTATGGCGCCCTCCTTCTTCCTTCTTCAAAATGTAGATCTCGCCACGGAAATTCTTGTGCGGCGTGATCGACCCGGGCTTCGCCAACACCTGACCGCGCTCCACGTCTTCGCGCTTCGTTCCGCGCAACAACGCCCCGATGTTGTCCCCCGCTCGCCCTTCGTCCAACAGCTTGCGGAACATCTCAACCCCGGTCACCACCGTCTTCTGCGTGTCCTTGAAACCCACGATCTCCACTTCCTCGCCTACCTTCACAATCCCGCGCTCCACTCGCCCCGTCACCACCGTCCCGCGTCCGGAAATCGTGAACACGTCTTCTACTGGCATCAGGAACGGCTTGTCGATCTCGCGCTTCGGCTCAGGGATGAAGGTGTCGAGCGCTTCCATCAGCTTCCAGATCGACCCCTCACCGATATCCGACGGGTCGCCTTCCAGCGCCTTGAGCGCGCTGCCGCGCACGATCGGCGTCGTGTCCCCGGGAAACTCGTACTTCGACAGGAGCTCGCGCAGTTCCAGCTCCACCAGGTCCAGCAACTCTTGGTCTTCCTTGGCCACCATGTCGACCTTGTTCAAATAGACGACAATAGACGGCACGCCCACCTGCCTCGCCAGCAGAATGTGCTCGCGTGTCTGCGGCATCGGTCCGTCCGGCGCCGACACCACCAGCACCGCACCGTCCATCTGCGCCGCGCCCGTGATCATGTTCTTGATGTAGTCCGCGTGACCCGGGCAATCCACGTGCGCGTAGTGCCGCTTCTCCGTCTGGTACTCCACGTGCGCAATCGCGATCGTGATCCCGCGCTCCCGCTCTTCGGGCGCCTTGTCGATCTGATCGTACGCCGTGTACTTCGCAAAATTCTTCTTCGCCAGCGCCTTGGTGATCGCGGCCGTCAGCGTGGTCTTGCCATGGTCCACGTGCCCGATCGTCCCTACGTTCAGGTGCGGTTTGTTTCGTATGAACTTCTCTTTGGCCATAACGTCCTCCTACCGACGAGACTGATCAAGAACCCCGAGATCGCGTGGACAGCGCCTCTCGTACCGGGAGAGGCACGGTGGCGTAGCGCAGGAACTGCATGGTAAACGTGGCTCGTCCCTGCGTCAGCGAGCGAACATCTGTTGAATATCCGAACATGGTGGCTAGTGGAACCTCGGCGAAGATCTCTTGCACCCCGCCGCGGGCGTCCATGCCTAGCACACGTCCCCGCCGCGCGGAAAGATTTCCGAGCACCCCACCTACGAATTCATCAGGAACCAACACATCGAGCCGCATGATGGGCTCCAAGAGAACAGGCCTGGCGCGCTGCGCGGCCTGAGACGCCGCCTGCGCCGCTGCAATCTGAAAAGCCATCTCGTTGGAATCGAGAGGGTGGTGCTTGCCGTCGAGCAAAGTCACCCGCACATCGGAGAGGCCGTAGCCGCCGAGAACTCCACGCTCGAGCGCGGTCCGCGCGCCTCGCTCGACGGCCGCCACAAAATCGCGTGGCACAGCGCTGGAAGAAGCCTGGTTCACAAACAGAATTCCGCGAGCGTCAGGCCATGGCTCGACCCTCAGCTTCACCTGTGCGAACAATCCCCGCCCGCCGACCTGATGAATGCACGATCCCTCGGCCTCGGCCATCTCCCCGATCATCTCGCGATAAGCGACCTGGGGACGCCCTACCTTGGCCTCGACCTCGAACTGCCGCACCAGCCGGTCGACGATGATCTCGAGGTGAAGCTCTCCCATGCCGGAAATCAGGGTCTGTCCGGTTTCGGCCTCGGTGCGCACGGAGAAGGTCGGATCCTCGACTGCCAACTGCGACAACGCTTGCGTCAGCTGTTGCTGCTGGGTCTCGGAACGGGCCTCGATGGCCACCGAGCAAGTCGGGCGCGGAAAATCGATCAACTCAAGGACGATAGGCGCGCGCACATCGCACAAGGTGTCGCCGGTGGTGGTTGTGCGCAAGCCCACGGCGGCGGCGATGTTTCCGCAGGAGACGCGGCGGATCTCTTCGCGGTGATTGGCGTGCATGCGCAAGAGCCGCCCCACCCGCTCGCGCTTCCCCTTGGTGGCGTTGTACACGGTGGCGCCCGCTTCCACCTGCCCCGAGTAGACCCGGAAGTAGGTCAACGGCCCGGTGACCACGTCGCTCATGATCTTGAACGCCAGCGCCGAGAAAGGCTCGTCGTCAGAGGCAGCGCGCAGACACGGCACCCCGTCGGGCGCATGACCAGCCACCGGCGGCATGTCAGCTGGCGAGGGAAGGTAGTCCACCACAGCATCCAGTAAGGGCTGCACGCCCTTGTTCTTGAAAGCCGCGCCCAACAGAACCGGCACAGCCTTGCCCGCGATCGTGGCGCGGCGAAGGGCGGCCCGAATCCGCGGGGCCGAGATCTCAGCACCATCGACGTAGAGACCAAAGATCTCATCGTCGACTTCGCCCAAAGCCTCGATCATCCCCACTCGCGCATCCTTGGCCGGCTTGACCAGCGACGCAGGGATTTCACGATCCAAGAAGGCTGCGCCGGTGGTGTCACCCACCCACTCAAGGGCCCGCATGGCGACCAGATCGATCACGCCGACGAACGAGTCCTCCAGTCCCATGGGGATCTGGGTCACCACCGGATGGGCTTTGATCCGGGCGCGCATCTGTTCCACGCAGCGCCCCGGATCCGCCCCACGGCGGTCACACTTGTTGATGAAGGCGATGCGCGGGACCCGGTACTTGTCGGCCTGGCGCCACACCGTCTCCGACTGGGCCTCCACTCCCCCCACGGCGCAGAAAACCGCCACGGCCCCGTCTAGCACGCGCAGGCAACGCTCGACTTCGACGGTGAAATCCACGTGGCCTGGGGTATCGATGATGTTCACCCGGTGTTCACGCCAGAAACAGGTCGTGGCGGCCGAGGTGATGCTGATGCCGCGCTCCTGCTCCTGTTCCATCCAGTCCATCACCGCGGTGCCGTCATGGACTTCACCCATGGTTTGCGACACGCCGGTGTAGAACAGGATGCGCTCGGTGGTCGTGGTTTTCCCCGCATCGATATGCGCCATGATCCCGATGTTCCGGGTCTGAGTGATGGGAAATTGCCGAACCACGAGTATCTTGAACCTCCGCGCGCATACAGATCATCCGACAGGCTGACTGGCCTTCGAACGACTGCAAGGTCCGCAGTTTTAAGGGTGTAACGGTCGAGAACTGGTCCGGACTGACTCGGTCGGCTGGAAGGATGCCCCGAAGCACCACGCTTCGGCCCACCCCTTCAACCCCCTACGAGCCCGAATCTTCTCTACCTTATGTATAAGCTAACGAACCGTCGTCTGTCTCCTTCTGGCGTTGCCGCCCTACCAACGGTAGTGTGCAAACGCTTTGTTCGCTTCCGCCATCTTGTGCGTATCTTCGCGCTTCTTCACCGCGGCGCCTTTGTTGGCCGAGGCATCGAGCAACTCGGCGGCCAACTTCTCGCGCATGGTGCGTCCGTCGGAACGCTCGCGCGCCGAATGGATGAGCCAGCGCATGCCCAGGGCCAAGGCCCGATCCGGGCGCACGTCCACAGGAACCTGGTAGGTCGCGCCACCCACGCGGCGGGACTTCACCTCGATCTTGGGTTGCACGTTGGCCATCGCCTTGTCCCACACCTTCACCGGATCATCGCCTGCCTTCTCGGCCACCAGATCGAACGCCCCGTACACAATCCCTTCGGCGACGGATTTCTTGCCCGAACTCATCACCGTGTTGACGAACTTGGTAATGCGCCGACGCATATCCGGCGTCTGATCCGTGAATTTCGGATCCGGCAACAGCTTTCGTTTGGGAACTTCACCTTTGCGTGGCATCTGTAGACGACCCCAGACCCTACTTGGGCCTCTTGGCTCCGTACTTTGAGCGGCCCTGGCGGCGGTTGGTCACCCCCGATGTATCCAGGCTTCCGCGGATGATGTGATAACGAACGCCGGGCAAGTCCTTGACGCGACCACCGCGAATCAGGACCACCGAGTGCTCTTGCAGATTGTGTCCCTCGCCCGGGATGTACGTCGTTACTTCCATCCCGTTGGTGAGCCGCACGCGCGCGACCTTGCGCAACGCCGAGTTCGGCTTCTTGGGAGTCGTGGTGTAGACGCGGACGCAGACCCCGCGTCGCTGCGGGCAGCCCTTGAGGGCAGGCGAATCCGTCTTCCGCCGCATGACATCGCGGCCGTTCCTTACAAGCTGACTAATGGTGGGCATGTTTGATTCGTCTCTCGCCAAAACTGGACCGTGCTCACGCGGGCAACGATCCTACCCGGCAGTCCCGGGGCCCGAGGAGGGGTGCATTATAGGAATCGAGATCGCAAAGTCAACGACGACCTACGCTTTTTTCATAGCTTATGGCCGCTCCCGCTTGCCGCGCACAGGCGCTCGCCACAGCGCACAGGGGCCGGCCCTTGGCGGCGAATCCCACGACTGCTATACGCCTGAGCCTGTGGCAGCGGGTGGAGCGGGAGGAGTCTCAGGAGAAGCCGGCGCCACAGCCCCCTCCGGCTCGTCCACCTTGAGCGTGAGCCGCTTGTAGGCCCCCAAGCCCGTGCCAGCCGGGATGAGTCGGCCCATGATGACGTTTTCCTTGAGCCCGCGCAGATAGTCGACCTTGCCGCATACAGCTGCCTCGGTGAGGACCTTGGTGGTCTCCTGGAACGACGAGGCAGAAATGAAGCTCTCGGTGGAGAGCGACGCCTTGGTAATACCGAGCAAGAGGGGCTCGCCTTGAGCCGGGCGTCCGCTCCGCGCCAACACGCGATCGTTCTCTTCTTCGTAGATGTACTTCTCCACGTGCTCGTCGACCAAGAAACCGGTGTCGCCGACATCGATGACGCGCACGCGACGGAGCATCTGCCGCACGATCGTCTCGATGTGCTTGTCGTTGATCTTCACGCCTTGAAGCCGGTACACCTCCTGCACCTCGTCCACCAAGTACTTGGCCAGCGCCTTCTCGCCCAGCACCCGCAGAATGTCGTGCGGGTTGGCCGCCCCATCCATGAGCGGCTCACCCGCGTGGATGGGATCGCCTTCGCGCACCGACAAGTGCTTGCTCTTGGAGATGAGATACTCGCGGGCCTCGCCCTTGTCGGGCGTCACCACCACCTTGCGCTTGCCCTTGGTGTCCTTGCCGAAGCTGACCACGCCGTCGATCTCGGAGATCACGGCGTGCTCCTTGGGCTTGCGCGATTCGAACAACTCCGCCACGCGCGGCAGGCCTCCCGTGATGTCCTTGGTCTTGGTGGTTTCGCGCGGAATACGAGCCACGATGTCGCCCGCCTCCACGTGATCACCTTCGGACACGGCGATGGTCGCGCCCACGGGCAAGAAGTAGCGGGCTTCATTCTCCGAGTTGGGAATGCGCAGGGTCTTGCCGGCGTCGTCCTTGAGAGAGATACGCGGGCGCAAGTCCGCGTCCTTGGACTCGCTGATGCTCTTGCGTGACAAACCGGTCACTTCGTCGATGTGCTCGGCCATGGTGACGCCTTCGATGACGTCGCCGAACTTCACCACGCCGGTGACTTCGGTGAGGATGGGCACCGAGAAGGGATCCCATTCCGAGAGAAGCTCACCCTGCTTGACCCGTGCCCCGTCGGCAAAGTGCAAGCGGGCGCCATAGGTCAGTCCGTAGCGTTCTCGCTCGCGGCCGGTCTCGTCTTGAATGACGATCTCGCCGTGCCGGTTCATGACGATGTAGTGGTTCTCGCGCTTGGTCAGCTCGACGTTTTCCAGCTTGACCATGCCGCTGTAGCGCGCCTCGAGCTGCGACTGCTCGGTTCGTACCTGGCCGACGCCGCCGATGTGGAACGTGCGCATGGTGAGCTGAGTGCCCGGCTCACCGATGGACTGGGCGGCGATAACCCCCACCGCCTCGCCGATGTTGACCATGTGGCCACGCGCCAGATCGCGGCCGTAGCACAGAACGCAGATTCCCCGCCGTGTCTCGCAGGTGAGCACCGAGCGGATCTTCACGTGGTCGATGCCGGCATCCTCGACGATGCGCACCTTGTCTTCGGTGATCTCCTCGTTGGCCTGCACCAGCACTTCACCCGTGTACGGGTCGAAGATGTCTTCGGCCGACACGCGGCCGAGAATACGGTCACCGAGCTTCTCGATGATCTCGCCGCCCTCCACCAGAGGAGTGATCTCGATGCCCTCCAACGTGCCACAGTCGTACTCGGCGATGATACAGTCCTGCGCCACGTCGACCAGACGGCGGGTCAGATACCCCGAGTTCGCGGTCTTGAGCGCGGTGTCGGCCAAGCCCTTGCGCGCGCCGTGGGTAGAAATGAAGTATTGCAGAACCGACAAGCCTTCGCGGAAGTTCGTGGTGATCGGGGTCTCGATGATCTCGCCTGACGGCTTGGCCATGAGGCCGCGCATTCCGGCCAGCTGGCGAATCTGCTGGGCCGAGCCGCGCGCCCCGGAATCGGCCATGATGAAGATCGGGTTGAAGGAAGGCACCCGCTTCTTCTCGCCGGTTTCCTCGTTGGTCACGTTCTCGGCGCCGATCTCGCTCATCATCTCCTCGGCAATTTGCTCGGAGACTTGCGCCCAGATGTCGACCACCTTGTTGTAGCGTTCGCCGTCGGTGATGAGTCCCTCGGTGTACTGCTCCTCGATCTCCTGCACGTCCTTCTGGGCCGTTTCCAGCAGCTCGACCTTGCGCTTCGGGATGAGCAGGTCGTCCACGCAGATGGAGACGCCCGCCTTGGTCGCGTAGCCATAGCCCAGGTGGCGCAGACGATCGGCCAGCAGCACGGTTTCCTTCTGGCCGAATACGCGGTAACAACTGTCGATGAGATCGCCCAGTTGCTTCTTGCCCATCACGCGATTGACCAGCTTGAAAGGCAACTTCTTGGGGACGATTTCGTAGAGCAAGGCGCGTCCCACCGTGGTCAGAACCAACTCGCCGCTGATGCGAACCTTGATGGCGGCTTGCAGATCCAGCTCGCCAGCGTCGTACGCCATGCGCACTTCTTCCACCGTCGAGTACACACCACGAACCGCGGCCGCTCCCTTGCCGTCGCGGAACTCGCCGCGCGCAAAGGTTCGCTCGCGGGTCATCCAATACAGGCCCAAAACGATGTCCTGCGAGGGCAGGATGATCGGCCGTCCGTTGGCCGGGCTCAAGATGTTGTTGGTCGACATCATGAGCACGCGTGCTTCCATCTGGGCTTCCAGGGACAGCGGCACGTGCACCGCCATCTGGTCACCGTCGAAGTCTGCGTTGAACGCCGCACACACCAGTGGGTGCAGCTGAATCGCTTTGCCTTCGATGAGCAAGGGCTCAAAGGCCTGGATGCCCAAGCGGTGCAGCGTGGGCGCGCGGTTGAGCAGGATGGGATGCTCCTTGATGACTTCCTCCAGGATGTCCCACACCTCGGGACGCTCACGCTCCACCAGTTTCTTGGCGCTCTTGATGGTGGTGACCAGCCCGCGTTCTTCCAGCTTGTTGTAAATGAAGGGCTTGAACAGCTCGAGCGCCATCTTCTTGGGCAGCCCGCATTGGTGCAACCGTAATTCCGGGCCGACCACGATGACCGAGCGACCGGAATAGTCGACGCGCTTGCCTAGCAGGTTCTGGCGGAAGCGCCCCTGCTTGCCCTTCAACATGTCGGAGAGCGACTTGAGCGGGCGCTTGTTGGGGCCGGTGATGGTCTTGCCGCGACGGCCGTTGTCGAACAGGGCGTCGACCGCCTCCTGCAGCATCCGCTTCTCGTTGCGGATGATGATCTCAGGCGCGTTTAGTTCTTGTAGTCGCTTGAGACGGTTGTTGCGGTTGATGACCCGGCGGTAAAGATCATTGAGATCCGAGGTAGCAAACCTGCCACCGTCGAGTGGAACCAATGGTCGCAGGTCGGGTGGGATGACCGGGATCACCTCCAGCATCATCCATTCCGGACGATTGGACGATTCGCGGAAGGCATCCACAACCTTGAGGCGCTTGGCGATCTTCTTGCGTTTGGCCTCCGAGGTCGCTTCCTTCATTTCCTGTCGCAGCTGCTCCGACATCTTGTGCACGTCGATGGCCTTGAGCAGATCGCGAACCGCCTCGGCGCCCATGCCGGCGACGAATCCGTTCTCGCCCACTTCCTCCACCAGTTTCAGGTAGCGCTCCTCGGTGAGCAGCTCGCCCCGCTGGAGACCGCTCTCCTTGGGGTCCACCACCACGAAGGCTTCCGAGTAAAGGACCTTTTCGAGATCCTTGAGCGCGATGTCGAGCAGGTTGCCGATACGCGAGGGCAGCGATTTCAAGAACCAGATATGCGCCACCGGTGTGGCCAGGTTGATGTGGCCGAGACGCTCGCGGCGCACCTTGGACTGGATGACCTCGACGCCGCACTTCTCGCACACCACCCCTCGGTGCTTCATTCGCTTGTACTTGCCGCAGTTGCACTCGTAATCCTTCACCGGCCCAAAGATCTTTGCGCAGAACAGACCATCGCGCTCGGGCTTGAAGGTGCGGTAGTTGATGGTCTCGGGCTTCTTCACCTCGCCGTGCGACCACTCCCGAATCTTCTCTGGCGACGCCAGTGAGATCCGTATCGCGGAAAACGAGAGTGGATCCTTCGGCTTCTCGAAGAAGTTGAAAATATCCTTCATCGTCATAGTTCGCTACTCCCCTGCGCGCAGATCGTCATTGCATTTACTCCGAAGCGGCCGCGGCTGGCGGAGCGCCCGCTCCTGCCTTGGCAGCCACCTCTCGGGCCATCAGTTCGATCGTCGATTCCTGCTTGCGAGGTGCATTGGGATCTTCGATCAGCTCGACGTTCAAGCACAATGACTGCAGCTCCTTGAGCAAAACGTTGAACGACTCGGGCAGGCCCGACTCAAGGGTTTGCTCGCCCTTGACGATGGCCTCGTACATACGGGTTCGACCGATCACGTCGTCGGACTTCACGGTCAAGAACTCCTGCAGGCCGTAGGCCGCGCCATACGCCTCCATGGCCCACACTTCCATCTCTCCCAGGCGCTGGCCGCCGAACTGAGCCTTGCCGCCCAACGGCTGCTGGGTGACCAGCGAATACGGGCCGATGGAGCGAGCGTGAATCTTGTCGTCGACCAGGTGGTGAAGCTTGAGCATGTACATCACGCCCACCGTCACGTCGTGGTCAAATGGATCGCCGGTCTTTCCATCGAACAGCGTTGCCTGTCCGGTGGACGGCAACTCGGCCAAGGCCAGCGCCGCACGAATGTCGACCTCCTTGGCTCCGTCGAACACCGGCGTGGCCAGGTGCACGCCTTGCCGCACACCTTGAGCAAAGCGGCGCAGGCCATCGTCGTTGAGGGTATCGATGAACTTCTGGTGATGCTCCTCGGTGAAGACCTTCTTCAACTTGGTGCGAAGAGCCTCGCCTTTCCATTCCTTCTGAATCATGCCCTCGATCTGTCGGCCCAGTTGCAAGGCCGCCCAGCCGAGGTGGGTCTCGAGAATCTGCCCCACGTTCATACGCGACGGCACGCCCAGCGGGTTGAGCACGATGTCGACCGGGGTGCCATCCACCATGTAGGGCATGTCCTCTTCGGGCAAGATGCGCGAAACCACGCCCTTGTTGCCGTGGCGGCCCGCCATCTTGTCGCCCACCGACAGCTTGCGCTTGATGGCCACGTACACCTTGACCATCTTGATCACGCCGGGTGGCAGTTCATCGCCCTTGGTGAGCTTCGAGATCTTGTCTCGATACAGCTCATCGATCACCCGCAGCTCCTGCTCCAGCTGGGCCGCGAGTTGCTCGACCCGGTTGTCACCCTTGCCTGCCTCGATCTGAATTTCCGGCCAGTGACGGCTCGGGATCTCGTCGAGCATAGGGTTGTCGATCTTCTGGCCCTTGGCGCACAGAACCTTGCCCTTGTCGTCCACCAGGCGCACGGCTGTGGTCTTGCCCAACAGCCACTTGCGCATCTTGGTGTAGTACGACTCGGAGATGATGCGGGTCTCGTCACGCTGATCGGCGAGCAGCTTCTCCTTCTCCTGGTCCTCGATTTCCTTGGAACGCTCGTCCTTCTCGGTGCCCTTGCGCGAGAACACCTTGGCGCCGATGACAATCCCCTGCACGCCCGGCGGCACGCGCAGCGAGCTGTCGCGCACGTCACCGGCCTTCTCGCCGAAGATAGCGCGCAGCAGTTTCTCTTCCGGCGAGAGCTGGGTCTCGCCCTTGGGCGTGATCTTACCCACCAGCACGTCCTGCGGCTTGACCTCGGCCCCGATGCGCACGATGCCCGATTCGTCGAGATCCTTGAGCGCCTCGTCGCCCACGTTGGGGATGTCGCAAGTGATCTCTTCCTTGCCCAGCTTGGTATCGCGGGCCACGCACTCGAACTCCTCGATGTGAATCGAGGTGAAGTGGTCGTCCTTGACCAGACGCTCGGAGATGAGGATGGAGTCCTCGAAGTTGTAACCACCCCAGGGCATGAACGCGACCAAGATGTTCTCGCCCAGCGCCAACTCGCCCTTTTCGGTGGCAGGACCGTCGGCGATGACGTCGCCCGGCTTGACGTGATCGCCGGGCTCGACGATGGGACGCTGGTTGATGCACGTGTTCTGGTTGGATCGCTGGAACTTGACCAGGTTGTAGATGTCGGGCTTGGCGGAAGCCAAGTCGTCGGACTCCGATGTGGTTCGCACCACGATGCGGGCCGCATCGACCGATTCGACCACGCCCTCGCGCCGGGCCACCACGGTCACGCCCGAGTCGCGCGCCACGATGCCTTCCATGCCGGTGCCAATCAGAGGCGAACGGGTGCGGATGACCGGCACCGCTTGCCGTTGCATGTTGGAACCCATGAGGGCGCGGTTGGCGTCGTCGTTTTCCAAGAAGGGAATCAACGAGGCGGCCACCGACACCAACTGATTGGGCAGCACGTCCATCAGGGTGACCTCTTCCGGCTTGCACATGACGTTCTCGCCGTTGTGCCGGCACAGAATCATTTCGGCCGTGAACTTGCCCTTCTTGTCGATGGGCGAGTTGGACTGCGCGATGAAGTGCCCTTCCTCTTGTAGTGCCGAGTAGAAGCCGACCTCGTCGGTGGCGCGACCCTCGGTGACTTTGCGGTAGGGCGTCTCGATGAAGCCGAACTCATTGACCCGCGCGTAGGTCGACAGCGAGGCGATGAGACCGATGTTCGGACCTTCCGGCGTCTCAATCGGGCAGATGCGCCCATAGTGCGTGGTGTGCACGTCGCGCACTTCGAAGCCGGCCCGCTCGCGCGTGAGACCGCCCGGGCCCAAGGCCGAAAGCCGCCGCTTGTGCGTGACCTCGGACAGCGGGTTGGTCTGGTCCATGAACTGCGACAGCTGCGAGGAGCCGAAGTACTCTTTGACCACCGCCGAGACTGGCTTGGCATTGATCAGGTCGTGCGGCATGAGCGTCTCGATCTCTTGCGACATGCTCATGCGCTCTTTGATGGCACGCTCCATGCGCACCAGGCCGATGCGGTACTGGTTCTCCATCAGCTCGCCCACGGCGCGCACGCGCCGGTTGCCGAGGTGGTCGATGTCGTCGATCTGGCCCTTGCCGTTCTTCAAATCGATGAGGTAGCGGACGCTCTCGAGAATGTCCCGCTTGGTGAGAACCGTGTTGTCCAGCGACTCATCCAGCTTGAACTTGTAGTTCAGCTTGAGGCGGCCGACCTTGGACAGGTCGTAGCGCTCGGGATTGAAGAACAGATTCTTGAACAGGTTCTGCGCGGTCTCCACCGTGGGCGGATCACCGGGTCGCAAGCGCCGGTAGATCTCCATGATCGCCTCGTCCGGGCTCTGCAGCTTGTCGGCGATGAGAGTGTCGCGCAAGAACGACCCGACGTTGAGGTTGTCGATGAACAGGACCGTGAAGTGGGCGATTCCGTGCTCGCGCAGTTCGTCCAGCTTGGACTCGGTCACTTCCTCGTTGCACTGGAGGATGACTTCGCCCGTGGTCTCGTCGATGACGTCGGTTGCCGCCACCTTGCCCACCAGCTCCGACACCTCGACCGGCAGCCGCTCGATGTTCGAGTCCTTGAGCTTCTTGATGGCCAGCTTGGTGAACTTGCGGTTCTTCTTGACCAGAATCTCGCGCGACTCGGGGTGGCGCACATCGCGCGTCGCCCGCTGCCCTGGCAACAAGTCGTACTCGACCGATTTCGAATACTTCTTGCCCGGCTCCAGGAACACCTGCTCGGTGTCGTAGTAGTAATTGAGCAATTCCTCGGTGGAATAGCCGAGGGCACGCAACAACACCGTCGCGTGCAGCTTGCGCCGACGGTCGATGCGAACATAGAGCAAATCCTTGGGATCGAACTCGAAGTCGAGCCAGGAGCCGCGGTAGGGGATCACGCGGGCGCTGTACAGCAGCTTGCCCGAGGAATGCGTCTTGCCCTTGTCATGATCGTAAAAGACGCCGGGGCTGCGGTGCAGCTGGCTCACCACCACGCGCTCGGTGCCGTTGATGATGAAGGTCCCGTTGTCCGTCATGAGCGGGATCTCGCCGAAGAAAACCTCCTGCTCCTTGACGTCGCGAATCGACTGGGAGCCGGTCTCTTCGTTGGTGTCCCACACGACCAAGCGCACCGTCACCTTGATGGGTGCGGCGAAGGTCATGCCCCGCTGTCGGCACTCGTCCACGTCGTACTTGGGCTTGTCCAGCGTGTAGCTGACGAACTCGATAGACGACGTCTCCGAGAAGTCCTTGATGGGAAAGACGCTCTTGAACACGCCTTGCAACCCGACGTCTTCCCGCTGTTCCACGGGGATATCCTTTTGCAGAAACTTCTCGTAACTCTGCTTTTGGATGTCGATGAGGTTGGGGATATCGATGATCTTCGCGATCTTTGCGAAGCTCTTGCGCGCTCGGAAATTGTTCTGGATCTGGGACGCCATGCGTTCTCCCCTGTCCGTTCGTCAGTCGCGGACTCTGCACAGTCGAATACCCGGAGGCGCCCATGCGCCCCCGGTAACCAAATGCTTTTGCTTGCCGACCGATGGTCGACCGTAGATTGTCAACTGCCGTCGTGCCTACTTGATTTCGACCTTCGCGCCGGCCTCTTCGAGCTTCTTCTTCATGGTCTCGGCGTCGGCCTTTGACACGCCTTCTTTGACGTTCTTGGGGGCGCCGTCCACGAGATCCTTGGCCTCTTTGAGACCGAGCTGGGTCAGCTCGCGTACCACCTTGATGACCTCGATCTTCTTTGCGCCCACCTCCTTGAGAATGACGGTGAACTCGGTCTGCTCAGCCGCAGGAGCGGCAGCGCCGCCGGCACCGGCAGCCGGACCCGCGGCCGCAACGGCCACGGGAGCCGCCTTGACGCCCCACTTGTCCTCGAGCTCTTTGGTCAGAGCAGCCAAGTCCATGACGGACATCTTGGACAGAAAGTCAACTACTTGCTCCTTGCTCACATCGGCCATTTCCGAATCTCCTTGTTCGTTTTCAAAGCGTTCTTCTCGAAACTCTGGCCACGACAGTCGCGGCTAACTACTTCTTTTCAGTCGCCTTCAACGCTTCCTCACGCGCTGAAAGCAGATACGCGAAATTCTGTGGCGCCGCCTGCAGCAAACGCAGGAGGTTCTGCGGCACGGCCAGCAGTGTGGCCAGGAAGGTCGCCCGCATCTCGTCCTTGCCCGGCAGCGCTGAAAGGCCTTCCACGCCCTTCGCGTCCAAGAGGCGGCCATCAATGCACCCGCCCTTGATGACGAACCTCTTCTCGCCCTTGGCCACCTTGGTCGCCACCTTGGCCGGCGCCGAGGGATCTTCGAACGAGTAGGCGATGGCAGTGGGTCCGGCCAACAAGGGTTCAAGCACCTCCATGGGCGTTCCCTTGGCGGCTTGGCCCAGGAGGGTGTTCTTCACCACCCGGTATTCGCAACCGGCGGCGCGAAATTCCCGCCGCAACTTGGTGTCGCTCTCGACCGACAAGCCGCGAAAATCCGCCAGGATCAGGCTCTGCGCGCGCGCGAGCTTGTCCTTGAGTGTGCTGATGTTTTCTTTCTTCTCTGTGGTATTCACGGCGGGTCTCCTCGCGACTTACTTGGCAGCGAATTCAGCGACCAGCGGGGCGACATCCACCTTGATGCCCGGGCCCATCGTCGTGGACAGCGTGACCGACTTCATATAGGTGCCCTTGGCCGAGGCCGGTTTGAGCTTGAGCAGCGTTTCGACCATGACACGCGCATTGTCCAGAAGCTTGTCGCCGCCGAAGGACGCCTTGCCGATACGGGCGTGCACGATGCCGGCCTTCTCAACGCGGAACTCGACGCGACCAGCCTTGAGCTCGCGCACGGCCTTGGCCACGTCCGCCGTCACAGTGCCCACCTTGGGGTTGGGCATGAGGCCCTTGGGTCCCAGCACGCGGCCCAATCGCCCCACCAAACCCATCATATCCGGGGTCGCGACCATCGAGTCGAAGTCGGTCCAGCTTTCCTTCTGAATCTTCTCGACCAGATCTTCGGCACCCACGAAATCCGCCCCTGCGTCCTGGGCTTCCTTGGCCTTGTCGCCCTTGGCCACCACCGCGACCTTGAGGGTCTTGCCGGTTCCGTGGGGCAGGACGATGGCGCCGCGGACCATCTGATCCGCGTGCTTGGGATCGACCCCCAAGCGTACGGCGATGTCTACGCTCTCGTCGAACTTCGCCACCTTGGTCTCGGGCAACAGTTTGCAGGCGTCGGCCAGTGGGTAGCGTTTCGTGCGGTCCACCTTGGACGCCGCTTTGGTGTACTTCTTTCCGTTGTTGGGCATGCTCTCCTGCTTTCGGCTGTTTTCAGCCTTCCACCTCTACGCCCATGGCGCGTGCGGTCCCGGCAATGGTCCGCATCGCAGCCTCGACGTCGGTGGTGTTGAGATCCGGAAGCTTCGTTGTGGCGATCTCCCGGAGTTGTTTCTTGGAAAGCTTGGCGACCTTGATCTTGTTGGGTTCCTTGGACCCAGAACCCGGCTTCTTCTGCGTGGCCAGTCCTACCGCCTTCTTGATGAGGATGGCGGCCGGTGGTGTCCTGGTGATGAAGGAGAACGAACGATCCGAGAACACCGTGATCAACACGGGGATGGTCACGTCGTCCTTGGCCTGCGCCTGAGTCCGAGCGTTGAACTGCTTGCAGAAGTCCATGATGTTCACGCCGTGCTGGCCCAACGCGGGGCCGACAGGCGGAGCCGGATTGGCTTTGCCGGCGGGAATCTGCAGCTTGATGTAACCAGTGACTTTCTTCATGGATCTGCCCTAACCACTCAGACCTTCTCGACCTGAGCAAAATCTAGTTCGACCGGGGTGGCCCGACCGAAGATGGAGAGGTTGACGCGCAACTTCTGCTTCTCGGCCTTCACCTCGACCACGATACCGGTGAAGTTGGCAAACGGTCCCTCGATGACCCGCACGTTGTCGCTTTCCTTGAAGCTCTCGCGCGGGCGCGGGCGCGACGCGCCCTCGGTCATGGCGGTGTTGATGTTCTGAATCTCGGTTTCCTTGACCGGCTGGGGATTCATCCCGCCCAAGAATCCGGTGATGCGAGGCGTGTTCTTGACCAGATGGAAGGTTTCCTGGTCGAGATCCATTTGCACGAACATGTAGCCGGGAAAGAACTTTCGCGTGGTGGAACGCTTCTGACCCTTTACCAATTCCACCACGGTGTCGGTCGGGATCAGCACCTCGCCGAACTTCGCCACCAACCCGGCCTGTCGTACCCGGTCGAGCAACGACAGACGAGCTTTGTTCTCGTGTCCCGAGTATGTGTGCACGACGTACCATTTCATCGCCATGGGTCAGATTCCGTGGTCCGTCACTTGATAACCTTGCCGGCCAAGAACGCCCAGATGGCGTCGAATGTCGACAGGATGACCGTCGAGATGAAGACGGTGACAATCACGACGATGGTCGCGTAGTAGGTTTCCTTGCGCGTGGGCCATGCGACCTTCTCCAATTCCCGGGTCACGTCCACGACGACCGTGTACACACGTTCGTTGCGATACGCCACCAGGCCAGCCACCACGGCCACCACCAAGCCCACAGCCTGCAGCAGTGGTTCATTCGGCTTGGCAAAGTAGCTCCAGATCCAGTCGCCGGTCTTGAAAAGCAAGAACGCGGCGAGGAGGATGGCCACCGCGAAGGTCAGATGTATGTATTTGTTGGGGCCCATGGCTGGCCTCTAAGCTCCTGGTTGCAGACAGTGGACAGTAGCAGGGCAGGCGGGACTCGAACCCACAACACGCGGTTTTGGAGACCGCTGCTCTACCATTGGAGCTACTGCCCTCCACAAAAAACTCGTCACTTCGTCTCCTTGTGTTCCGTGTGCTTTCGGCATCGACCGCAGTATTTCGACAACTTCAACTTCTCTGCGTTGGCGCGCTTATTCTTGGTCGTGGAGTAGTTGCGCTCGCGGCAGACTGCACATTCCAATGTAATGATGACTCGGGCGGATGCTGCCACGGGATTTCTCCTGATTCACGTACTGTGAGTTTGCCTATTCAAGAATCTTGGTCACGACACCGGAGCCAACCGTCTTGCCACCTTCGCGAATTGCGAAACGCAGCTTCTCTTCGCACGCGATCGGCGTGATCAGGTTGATCTCCATGTTCACGTTGTCTCCCGGCATCACCATCTCCGTCCCCTCGGGCAACTTCACTTCCCCAGTCACGTCGGTCGTGCGGAAGTAGAACTGCGGCCGATATCCCTTGAAGAAGGGCGTATGGCGCCCTCCTTCTTCCTTCTTCAAAATGTAGATCTCGCCACGGAAATTCTTGTGCGGCGTGATCGACCCGGGCTTCGCCAACACCTGACCGCGCTCCACGTCTTCGCGCTTCGTTCCGCGCAACAACGCCCCGATGTTGTCCCCCGCTCGCCCTTCGTCCAACAGCTTGCGGAACATCTCAACCCCGGTCACCACCGTCTTCTGCGTGTCCTTGAAACCCACGATCTCCACTTCCTCGCCTACCTTCACAATCCCGCGCTCCACTCGCCCCGTCACCACCGTCCCGCGTCCGGAAATCGTGAACACGTCTTCTACTGGCATCAGGAACGGCTTGTCGATCTCGCGCTTCGGCTCAGGGATGAAGGTGTCGAGCGCTTCCATCAGCTTCCAGATCGACCCCTCACCGATATCCGACGGGTCGCCTTCCAGCGCCTTGAGCGCGCTGCCGCGCACGATCGGCGTCGTGTCCCCGGGAAACTCGTACTTCGACAGGAGCTCGCGCAGTTCCAGCTCCACCAGGTCCAGCAACTCTTGGTCTTCCTTGGCCACCATGTCGACCTTGTTCAAATAGACGACAATAGACGGCACGCCCACCTGCCTCGCCAGCAGAATGTGCTCGCGTGTCTGCGGCATCGGTCCGTCCGGCGCCGACACCACCAGCACCGCGCCGTCCATCTGCGCCGCGCCCGTGATCATGTTCTTGATGTAGTCCGCGTGACCCGGGCAATCCACGTGCGCGTAGTGCCGCTTCTCCGTCTGGTACTCCACGTGCGCAATCGCGATCGTGATCCCGCGCTCCCGCTCTTCGGGCGCCTTGTCGATCTGATCGTACGCCGTGTACTTCGCAAAATTCTTCTTCGCCAGCGCCTTGGTGATCGCGGCCGTCAGCGTGGTCTTGCCATGGTCCACGTGCCCGATCGTCCCTACGTTCAGGTGCGGTTTGTTTCGTATGAACTTTTCTTTGGCCATCGTCTGATCTCCGAAAGAACGCTTTTCTGTTTATTTCGTGTCCAGCATCAACTCTACGGAGCCCACGACCAGAGTTGAACTGGTGACCTCGTCCTTACCAAGGACGCGCTCTAACCAACTGAGCTACGTGGGCAGCATGGGCTCGGTTGTCTACCCTAGTTCTGTGATGTAATCCTCTTTCTTCTTGGTGAATCGCCACGACCATCCGCGGGTCACCCCTAGAGCGGGAGACGGGGTTCGAACCCGCGACGTCCAGCTTGGAAGGCTGGAGCTCTACCAACTGAGCTACTCCCGCATTTCGCGATGCTTCCGTAAGCTACGTCGCTGATTCGATCCATTCTCGCTTTCTGTGGAGGGGGAAGGATTCGAACCTTCGAAGCCAGTGGCGACAGATTTACAGTCTGTTCCCTTTGACCGCTCGGGAACCCCTCCGTTATGGACGCTGAAATGGCGGAGCTGGCGATGGGAATCGAACCCGCAACCTGCTGATTACAAATCAGCTGCTCTGCCATTGAGCTACGCCAGCGCCGGGTTTTCATCGGATATCCTGCGATTTCGCCTAGTTAAGTGGTCTCGCTCACGGGGTACAACTGTCTCCCCCGCAGTCAGAGGGGCGAACGTATATTTCGGGATCGCAGGCGTGTCAAGCAGAATCCGGGCCGTTCCTGAGAGCGCAGCGTCATTTGGCTGTTCGGATTTCACTCACGGCACCGAGCCGCGGGCCATCCAGTGTCGCGCCCGGGATCAGAGAACCTGTCGGCCAGCGGTATCAGAATCGGCTGGTGGCGTCCGCTCCGGCTCTTCCCCACGGTGCGGCGGGGCTGGCGGCGTGGGCGGAGGAACTGCCGCCGGTGGTGTTTCAGGCGTTGCCGTATCGGCAGGCGCACCCGGCAGTTGGGGATCCAGCAGTTTGAGCAGCTTGGCGTAGGCCAGCTTGCTCTTCTCGGCCCAGTCGGTGTTGACCCCCAGACGTTCGATCATGAGCAGGTTCTCGCGTTGCCAGCGCAGGGACTTCTCAATCAGCACCCGGATCTTCTTGTGCAATTCCTCTTGGTAGACATCCCGCGCTTCTCCTCGAAGCTCTGCCGGGACCGGGGCCCGCATGAAGGCGTCGTAAAGTTCTTCATAGAGCGAACCGACCTGGAAGCCAGCGGCGGACGCCCAAGCCGGGTTGCCGTACTTGATGGTTTCGATGTACCCGCGCTGAGCCTGCAGAAGCAGGCTGGCCTTCTGGTCGAGATCCTTGTCCATCTGCGCCTCGGGCAGGCGCAGCTCGACCGCCTGGAAGCGCCGGTGTGAAATCTGCGCAAGATGATATTGCGAGAAAGCCAGATAGAAATCGGTCGCCAGCCGTTCCTCGGTCTCAATCTGCTTGCGATAGGACAGGACGGCACGGAAGGTCTTCTCGGCCGTGTCGAGATCTCCCAGGTTGAACTGTGCAAAACCCCGCCGCCCAAGCGCCTCGATGCGATCGTCGGCTGACAGATCCGACCGCTCCAGAATCCGCGCGAACACCTCGGCCGATGCCGGCCAGTTGGTCTGCTCGGCGTAGCACGCGCCCAATTGAAAGGATGCGTCCTTGGCATCGGCGTGGGTCGGGTACTTGTCAATGAGACCTTTGAAGGCGTCGACGGCCTCTGCCCAGTTCTTGCTGCCAATGTGGGCCAGACCCAGGTTGTACAGCGATGCTCTCGCATAGGCTGAGTCCGGAAATCCCTTGAGCAGCTTGGCGTAGAGTTTGGCCGCGACATCGAATCGCTTGTCGGACAGCGCCACCCCAGCCCGTTCAAAGAGATCGGGCGCGTCGTAGGCATCGATCTGGGTTCCCGCAGGCCCGTGGGTGGCGTCGATTCTGATGGGATCCATCTCGTACTTGACCACCGGGCCTGACTCGGGGCCGGCCGGCGGGTGAGTGCCAGATGTCGCGCAGGCTCCCAGACCTGCCGCGAAGATCGCTACGCAACCAAGATTCCGCCGAGAACCAGAAGTCGTTGGAAGATGCATTGCTTTCATGATCGATCGGACAACTCATCCCTCGACGCGGTTCCCATCGCCCGTCGATAGGCATAATAATAGCGTCCCCAAGGCAGCCATGCAGCCGCGCCTGTTTATCTCAGCCCAAGATATCGCCGCACGGGTGGCCGCCCTGGGCAGCGACATCGCCGCTCGGCTGCCGGACGGGGCGCTCACCGCGGTCGGCGTCCTACGCGGCGCGTTCGTGTTTATGGCGGACCTCGTGCGCGCGATCCCGCGAGATGTCCGCTGCGACTTTCTAGGTGTGCGCAGCTATGGCGCCGCCACCGAGACGTCCGGCGTGGTGCAGATCACAAGCGATCTGAGCCTGCCCGTGGCCGGCCAACATGTCCTTCTTGTGGAGGACATCGTGGACACGGGACTGACCTTGCGCTACCTGCTCGACCTTCTGCAGACGCAGGAACCCGCCAGCCTTCACGTCTGCACGCTACTCAACAAGCCGTCTCGTCGCCGACTCGAAGTGCCGCTCGACTTCGTGGGCTTCGAAATTCCCGATCGTTTCGTGGTGGGCTACGGGTTGGATGCGGACCAGAAGTACCGAAGCTTGCCCTATGTCGCGGTGGTCGACGAGTAGCAGACCGTCGACCACGACAGCGACGCCCGTCCTTCCTACTTCTTCTCGTTCATCAGGGCTTCGAGCTGCTTCTGCAGTCGATGGCAACGCTGCAGGATCTCCAGGTACTGGGTCTGGAAAATCTTCACGTGGCGTCGCTCGCGGACCTTCCTTTGCAAGGCATCGCGCACCTCGGAAAGCTGAGCCACCAGATCCGAGGCACTCTTGAAACGCGGGATCAAGGTGTGCAGCCGACTCTGTTCGACCATCTTGACCTCGCCTTCCCTGCCTCCGGCGGCGGGCACGACCAGCATGGCGACCAGGCTCGGCACGCTTGCCTTGATGGTCTTGATGACCATGCTTCCCGTCAGATCGGGCAGCGACTCCTTGGCCACGAGGACTTGTGGAGGAACCTGAGTGGCGATGTCGAGCGCCTCACCCCCGCTTTGCGCATGCTGCACGCGCCAACCTTTGTCCGCGGGCAAGGCCTTCTCCAGCTCTGTCACCAGGTCGGGTTGGTCATCAACCACCAAGAGTTGAAGGGCGCCCAGCAGGTTGGCCGACGACGACGATTCTCGATCGCTGGCCAGGAGTTTGTCTTCCAGCTCGGTGGCCCTCCCCGACAGCTCCATCAACTTGCGGACCAGCTCATCGTTGGCATCGGCGAACTCGGTCAGGAGTTGATCGCGGCCCAACGCCGACTGGACGTCCCGCGCAGCCCGCACCACGCGGTCGCGCAGAGCAAGAACGCTGTCGCGGTTCTCCGGCATAACGTCGGTGGCGCCCGCTCGAAACGCTGGCGCGACAACGTCGAAGGTGGTCCGCCGGGTCATGGCGATGACCGCAGTCAAGGGTGACTTGTCGCGGACAAACCGGATGAAGCCGATAGCCCCGTCGAGCGATGGCGTATCGAGATCGCAGAGCACGACCGAGAAAAATCGATTGACGACTTGGTCGTAGGCGCGCTCGGGCGAGGTCAGGGCAGTGACCGTGAGGCCGGCCTCAAGCAACACGCTCTCCACAGCCTTCAGCACGTTTAACTCGGCGTCGAGAACGAGCACCTCCTGGGCCGAGGATATCTTGGCCTCCTGAACAGTCACCCTATGACCCTAGGTTAGACCCGGGCAAAGGTCAAAAAGAGGCATCACAGCGCGAAATTGGGGACGTCGTGATACTCTGGGCGCCTGGCCTAGGGCCGTCCAAGTCCGTCCCGCAACACGTCCATCAATCGGCAACCAAAATGGTGAGCGTACTCGACAGGGTGCTACAGGCAGCCCGCCAGCTGGGCGCCTCCGACGTCCATCTAAAGGTGGGATTGCCACCCATTTTTCGCGTCAAGGGCGAACTCCGCACGGTGGCCAACGTGCCACCTCTCACCAAAGAAGCGGTAGAGGAATTCGGCCAGACCATGATGAACGCGAGGCAGCGGGACCTCTTCGACAAGAACTGGGACGTCGACCTCGCCTATGCCACGGCCGACGGCTTCCGCTACCGGGTCAACATTCTGCAGCAGCGGGGATTCATGGGCGTGGTCATGCGCCTCATCCCGCCCAACGTGCCGCCCTTCGAGCGCCTGAATCTGCCACACAAGGTGCTGGAACTGGCCGATGAAGAGCGCGGCCTGATTCTGGTGACCGGGATTACCGGTTCGGGCAAGTCCACCACCCTCGCGGCCATGGTCGACTACATCAACGCCAGCCGAGCCGTGCACATCGTGACCATCGAAGATCCCATCGAGTACGCATTCAAGGACCGGCGCAGTGTTATCAACCAGCGCGAAGTGGGATTCGACACCACCTCGTTCGCGCGTGCCCTGCGCGCGTCGCTGCGCCAAGACCCGGACGTCATTCTGGTGGGCGAAATGCGCGATCTGGAAACCACCGAGATCGCGCTGACCGCCGCCGAAACCGGGCACCTGGTGCTCTCGACTTTGCATACCGTCGACGCCGTCGAGACCATCAACCGCATCGTGTCCATCTATCCGCCTCATCAGCAAACCCAGGCTCGTCTGCAGCTTTGTTCGGTCATCAAGGGCGTGGTTTCGCAGCGCCTGGTGAGCCGGGCTGACGGCATGGGCATGGTGCCGGCCGTGGAAATCCTCGTCAGCACAGCCCGCGTGCGCGAACTGATCGCCGACGTGAATCGCACGCGCGAGATCCACGAGGCCATCGCCACCGGCCGCGACCCCTATGGCATGATCAGCTTCGATCAGTCGCTGACTGAACTGGTCAAGAACCGCTTCGTGACCTACGAGGACGCCGTGGCCGCGTCGACCAACCCCGACGACTTCGCGCTTTACTTCCGCGGGGTCAGCAAGGGCGGACAGGTGGGTCAGGACTTCAACGCGATGACCAGCCAACCTGGCGGCGAGGGCACCGCGCCGCCGGGGCAATACGGCGGCGATCGGTTCAAGAACGAATAGCGAGCCTGGCCCGGCAACCGCGACACCCTCGGCCAGACGAAGTCGGCAGTCGACGGACGGCGTGACTCAGGCTAGTCTCCCCGGCCCATGTCAGCCTGGATCTCGCAAAAAGTCCGCCGCAAGTTTCTCGACACCTTCGTAGCCCACGGCCATGAAGAAGTGCCCAGCTCATCCCTGGTGCCCGCCAACGACCCGACGCTGCTCTTCGCCAACGCGGGGATGAACCAGTTCAAGGACATCTTCACCGGCAAGACGCAGCGGGCTCGCTCGCGCGCCTGCAGTTCGCAGAAATGCGTCCGCGCCGGAGGCAAGCACAACGATCTGGAAAATGTCGGCCGCACCGCCCGGCACCACACCTTCTTCGAGATGCTGGGCAACTTCTCTTTTGGCGACTATTTCAAGGCCGATGCCATCAGCTTCGCCTACCAGCTCCTCGTCGCAGACTACGCCATCGATCCCAAGCGCCTGGTGTACACCGTCCACCACAGCGACGACGAAGCGCGCGTCCTGTGGAAAAAGGTGGCCGGCGTGGGCGACGATCGGGTCCTCGGCCTGGGCGACAAAGACAACTTCTGGGCCATGGGCGAGGTCGGCCCGTGCGGGCCATGCAGCGAGATCCACTACCATCAAGGCGACGATGTCCCCTGTCCCGAAGCGGCCGCCGGCCGCGCCTGCTTGGGTCCCGCTTGCGACTGCGATCGCTGGATCGAGATCTGGAACCTGGTCTTCATGCAGTTCGAGCAACTGCCCGATCGGACGCGGCGACCGCTACCCAAACCCTCGGTCGACACGGGCATGGGGCTGGAGCGCCTGTGTGCCGTGCTGGGCGGCTTCCGATCCAACTATGAGACCGATCTGCTTCGGCCCTTGATTGCCGAAGTCGAGAAGCTGACCGGGAAAGCCTTCGCGCCGTCGGACTACGCCGAAGGCTCGGTCGCGGTTTCCATGCGCGCCATCGCGGACCACGCACGCGCGGCTGCTTTTCTAATCGCCGACGGCGTATTCCCAGAAAAGACCGGTCGCGAATACGTTCTGCGCCGGATCATGAGGCGCGCCATCTACCAAAGTTGGCTGCTCGGCCTGCGCAGCGGCAGCCAATTCCCGAGGCTGGCGTGCATGGTGGTCGACATGATGGGAGACGTGTACCCCGAACTGCGCGATCGGCGCAGTGTCATCGAGGCCATCACGCGCGAGGAAGAAAACGGCTTCCGCGACGTGCTGACCCGAGGCATGCGTATGCTCGACGACGAAATGGCCAAGCGTGCGGATCGCGTGATCCCTGGCCCGATCGCATTTCGACTCTACGACACCTACGGATTCCCCTTTGATCTGACCCGTGTGATTGCCGGCGCGAACCAGTTCAGCGTCGACGAAGCCGGATTCGAGCGCAGCATGGAAGAGCAGCGCCGCCGAGCCGAGTTCGTGGGCTCGGGAGAGTTGGCGGTGGAAGGCGTGTTCCAGAGCATTCTCGACCGAGTGGGCGCGACGAAGTTTCTGGGCTACGACGAGACGACGGCCAAGAGCCAGATCGTGGCCATCGTGGCCGAGGGGAAAGAAGTCCCCGGCGTCGCGGCTCCGTGCAAAGGTCCGGTCGCGGTCATCTGCCGCGAAACCCCGTTCTACGGCGAGCAAGGCGGCCAAGTCGGCGACACGGGTACCGCGACCGGACCGCAAGGCACGCTCAAGGTGGTCGACAGCAAGCGGCCGCTCTCGTCGCTCGCCGTTCACCTATGCGAGATCGAAAGAGGATCCATCCAGGTCGGCGAGACGCTTGAGCTGGCCGTGGACATCGAGCGCCGCAATGCCATCCGGCGGAACCATTCGGCCACCCATCTCCTTCATTGGGCCCTGCGCACGGTTTTGGGCGAGCACGTGGCACAGAAGGGATCGCTGGTGGCGCCGGATCGCTTGCGCTTCGATTTCTCTCACCTGGCGCCACTGTCGCCCGAGGAGAAGCAGAAGGTCGAGGATCTGGCCAATGCCCGGGTGCTGCGCAATCTGCCGGTCACCACCGACGTGCTGCCCATTGCCCAAGCCAAGCAAGCCGGCGCCATCGCGTTCTTCGGCGAAAAATATGGCGACACGGTTCGGGTCATGACCATGGGCGAGTCCAAGGAGTTCTGCGGCGGCACGCATGTGCGCCAGACGGGCGACATTGGACTTATCAAGATCGTCGAGGAGAGTGGCGTGGCCCAAGGTGTGCGACGTCTGGAAGCTGTGACCGGCCTCGGCGCTCTGACGCTGGTACGGCGCATGGAGAACGAACTGGCCGAGGCGGCCGGGATCTTGCGCGCTGGTCCTTTCGAGGTCGCTGCGCGCTTGGAGAAGCTGCAGACGGAACTGCGCGAGCGCGACAAGGATATCGGCAAGCTCAAGGCGCAGATCGCCTCGGGCGGCTCGCGCGATCCCCTGTCCAACCGCCAGCAGGTGGGCAAGTACGCGCTGCTCGTGCACGACGTGGGCGTGGGCGATCCGAAGATTCTGCGCGAAACCGCGGACAAGCTGAAGGCGCGCATGGATCCTGGCGTGCTGGTGCTGGTGGGCGCGGCCGATGGCAAGGTCGCGATGGTGTGCGCGGTCACGCCCGGGGCGCAAGACAAGCTCAACGCTGGGAAAGTCGTGGGCTTGCTCTTGCAGGATCTCGGCGGCAAGGGCGGCGGCCGGCCGGACATGGCGCAAGGTGGGGCTGCCTTGCCTGCGGATGCGACCTTGGGCGATGTCGTGCAACGCTGGAGCGAAAGGCTGCGGACTCTCATCGAATCGTGAGTACTCGGTCGGCGCTGATGGACCCCGCGATCAAGAACGCGCTCAAAGCCATCGTCGAGGCCTTGCGCCAGGCTATGCCCGATCCGGCCAGCCTGCCCGACTATGGGTTTGACCCCAGCTTTCTCGAACGCACGTCCCCTGCCCTGGAATTCCTGTGGTCGCGCTACTTCCGCGTGCGGCTGCGCGGTCTGGAAAACATTCCCGCGACCGGGGCCGCGCTGCTGGTGGCCAACCACTCGGGCGGCCTGCCCTACGACGGGGCCATGCTCATCCACGCTTGCCACTCGCTGCATCCGGCGCACCGACCTCTGCGACCGCTGGTCGCAACCTTTGCGGTTCGATCTCAGTGGATGCGGCCGGTGGTGACGCGCATAGGGGGCGTGCGCGCGTCGATGCGCAACGCCCTCGATCTCTGCCAGCGCGGTCACCTGGTGGGTCTTTTCCCCGAGGGCCTGCGCGGCGCGGGCAAGCCGTACCGCGAGCGATACCGGCTGACCAAGTTCGGACGCGGCGGCTTCGTTCGACTGGCGCGTACGGCCAACGTTCCAATCATCCCAGTGGCCATCGTGGGCGCCGAGGAAACCAATCCCGTGGTGGCCAAGGTAACGCAACTGGCAAGAGTCTTCGGCCTGCCCTATATTCCGATTACACCCACTTTTCCCCTTCTAGGACCGCTCGGCTTGCTGCCGGTGCCAGCCAAGTGGAGCATCCAGATCGGGGAAGCGATCTCGCCCATGTCGCAGCCCGACCGCGACATTCTGGAAGTCGCGGAACAGGTGCGGAGCGTGGTCGACCGCATGATCGCAGATCTGCTGCTTGAGCGGCGGTCAATTTTCTTTGGCTGAAGCCTCCCTTCCGCCATCTCTGACAGAGTTGTGGCCCTTTCGACTGGCGGGGCCCCAGGCACGAACGGGCTGGGCCGCTGTAACCCCACCGCTTGAACCCCTTGACGGAATTCTGGAAATTGCCGAAGGTACGCGATACGCTGGTGCAGGAATCTTAGCGTGGCTTCGCTTGCATCATCACCCTTGATTGCGGTCGGTCAGACGATCGGCAACTACACGATCACGGCCAAGCTCGGCGAGGGCGGGATGGGCGTGGTGTACCTGGCCGAGCACCCGGTCATCGGGCGCAAGGTCGCCATGAAGGCGATCCACCCCGAACTTTCGCGCAACCCCGAGGTGGTGTCTCGCTTCGTCACCGAAGCGAAAGCGGTCAACCAAATCGGCAACGAGCACATCGTTGACATCCACGACTTCGGAACCACGCCGGATGGCGACTTCTACTTCATCATGGAGTTCCTGCAGGGCGAGGCCCTGTCGGATCGCATAAAGCGCGAAGCGCCCCTGGATCCCGCTCGCGCCTTGGACATTGCGGCTCAGGTTGCGGACGCTCTGGCCGCCTCACACGCGCACGGCATCATCCACCGCGACCTCAAGCCCGAGAACATCTTCCTCATCCACAAGGGCAACACAAACGACTTCGTGAAGGTGCTCGACTTCGGCCTGGCCAAGCTGACCTCGGGCGACGACAAGGTTTCTCACAAGACACGCACCGGCTCGGTCATGGGCACGCCCTACTACATGTCGCCCGAACAGTGCGAAGGCCGGCCCAACATCGACCATCGAGCCGACGTGTATTCCTTGGGCGTCATCCTGTTCGAGATGATGACCCGCCAGGTGCCTTTCGGTGGCGAAGGATACGGCGAGATCATCGTCAAACACATCACCGCGCCGGTGCCTTCGGCCGCGCGCCTTCAACCCGCGGCTGTCGGCTGCCCACGAGGCAATCCTGCTGCGTGCCCTGGCAAAGAACCGCGACGAGCGGTTCCGCGGAATGGACGATTTCCGGGTGGCGATGCTCGATCCCGAGCGGTATGCGCTGTCGCCTTCAATCGTGCCCACGCCCGGCCCGCTTTCTGGGTACGGCGCAGACGGGAGTGCCCCCGCGCGCCTGATGGACAACGCCGCGGGCAGCGGGGTCGTCCCCGCACAAGGCGTGGATCTGGACGGCCGCGTGGGTTCGGCCGACGGCGAAGATGCCATTCCCAAGTCGCGCGGGGCGTTGCTGGTCGGCATTTTGGCGGCCGCGTTGGTGGCCGGCGGTGTGGCGGCCTTCTTGGTGGTGCGTTCGGGATCGAGTGGGCAGCCCGCGACTGTGCAACAAGCTGTCAGCGAACCAGCACTCGCGCCAGCGCCTCCTCCACCTGTGGCTGCTCCCGCGCCGCCAGCCAAAGTAACGATCGAGTTCCGCTCCGAACCGCCCGGCGCCGCGGTCGCGCGCGCGGACAGCGGAGAGCAATTGGGCGTGACGCCCTTTGAGATCGAAGTCCCTCAGGACAAGTCTCCGTTGGCCGTCGTTTTCAAGAAGCCGAATTTCAAAGACGTGTCACGTTCCATCGTACCGCAAGAGTCGGGCCTGCTGGATGCGACGCTGGAAGCCGCGACCGCCGCTGTCCCGACGCCATTGGCGCGGACAGCTAAATCAGGTGCGAAGCCATCGGCGGGCAGGTCCGGCGGGCCCAGACGCGGCAAGAGCGGCAGGACAATGGACGAGGATGGCGTACTGGCGCCGTCGTTCTAGGATATCTGCCGCCCGTTGCCCATCTCTTTGCACGGCGCGTCTCTAATCCGCCCTAACTGAGGGGATGCCAAGTACATCGCGATCGCGTAGAGTGTCCTCCGTGCTCGATTTTGTTTCATCGGCACCCGGAAACGGCCGCAACGCCGGGTTTCGTGCATGGTGTGAGGGGGCTTGGAGGACGTGGCGGTTCCCCGTGGTCGACACGGGATCATCACGGCTGGCATCTCGCAAATCTTTGAGCCAATGCGGATAACTCAGGCCACTGCCTAAGAAACTACTTCCGTCACCCCCTGACCTTACAAGGAGAGCCTCCATGGAAATCCGAGCCTGCCCGTACCTGTTTCGCAGTCGCATCGTTCTTCCTGATCCTCGGCGGCTCAAGTTGCGGAAGCAGCAATTCAAATTCCAGTCCACCCACGGTAGCGGATGCCGGCCCACCCACCGCGACGGAACTCGGCAACCAGTACAAGTTCTCGCCGACTGACCTGAATGGGTGGCAGCTGGACCCGAACGATCCAGCGAACTTTCAGGTTCTTCAGGAAGGCACGCCAACGGACTTGTACAGCTTCATGGACGGCGGCTCTGACCTCTACACCAACAACGGGTGCACGATCACGATATATGAGAGTCTAATCGCTACCTATCCGAAGACCGCCACGTTCTACGCCATGTATTTCGGCACGGCTACCAATGCCACCACGATGTTTAGCGATCAGAAGACCACTTTCGCTGCTTCCGGCTCTATCCCGGGATTCGATGCTTCAGTCGCCATTGGGTATCCGGGATTGGCCAGCGAGACCGTTTTTGCCCATTTTGGCGCAATGTACATCGAATTGGTCGTAAGCGGGTTTGGTAGCGACACCGCTTCGGCATACCAAACGGCGGCGCAGATCCTGACCGTGCTCAAGTCGAAAACCCATTGAAAGAGGAACACCACAATGGCCACAAATTCACACCCTAAACGCCGCGATTTTCTCAGGACAGCCGCAATTGGCGCGGCCGGAGCGATGGGCCTGGGTGGTCTGAAATTGGACCGGGCTGCGGCCCAGTCCACGACTGGGTCGGTGTGGGTTAACGGCATGGCCATCAATCCGGCCATCGACAACAGACGGGTCGTTTGCTGCCACGATCCCAAGATGCTCACCAGCACTCCCGCGAACACCAGCTTCACAACCACCAACGCCGCGGTCGATGCGGCCGTGGTTGCTTCCAACCTCGACGAAATGGCGATTCAGCTCGCGCAGAAGGCCACTGCCACCGACGCCTGGAGCACGATCTTCCGGTCGAGCAAACCCTGGGCAAGCACGCGCGTGGCCATGAAGACCAATGGGATTGGTGGCACCACCACCAACCGCCCCAAATGGGCGATTTACAAGAAGATCTGCGATGTGCTGATCAACCTCGGGGTGCAGCCGGCAAACATCGTCCTGTACGATGCCTGCGACAATGCCTCGACCTACTATACCTCCTACGTCAGTCTGACTGATTCGACCAAGATTCGTTCAGCCGCGGTGAGCGTGCGAGCGGCGGGCATGGGCGGTTTCGCGGCAGCCAACCTTACCAATGCCACTGGCATCTCTGTGGCTGCCGACCTTCTCAGCGGCGCCATCGACATCCTGGTCAATGTCGCCGCGTGCAAATCACACAACGGTACGGGCGGCCACTACAACTACGGCAGCTGCACCCTGTGCATGAAGAACCACTTCGGCACTTTCACCGACGGTGCGCAAGCCCAGCATTCCGACAATCTGCACGTTGGAAACAGCGGCGCTTCACCTCCGCCGACTCCGTTGGCACTCATCGAGATCAACAAACACACCGCCGTCCTCGGCGGCAATCCTGTCCGTCAACAGATTTGTATCGTGGATGCTCTGCTGTCCAACGGGGCCAGCGGTCCTGGCGGAGCGTGGGACAACCGTACCGACCGTCTCGTGATGGGCACCTTTGCGCCCATAGTGGATTATTGCGCGGCCACGAACATCCTTCTCAACGCGACCCTGATGTCAACGTCTCCCATTCCAGCGCTGGGGCAGACCAACGCAGCCACCATCCTGCCGCAATTCCTGACCAGCTTCGGCTACACCACCACGGACCCAGTCTGGCTCGAATACGAAGCGGCCAGTCCGCCCACGCCCGGAACGGGTGGAACGAGCGGCTCGGGTGGATCGAGCGGCGCGGGCGGTTCGACCGGATCCAGCGGAGCGGGCGGCAGCAGCAGCCCCAAGGGCGGTTCGACCGGCGCTGGCGGCTCCAGTGCAAAGGGCGGCTCGACTGCCAGCAACGGCGGCTCGACTGCCAGCAACGGCGGCTCGACTGCCAGCAACGGTGGAACTACTGAAATCGGGGGTGACCCCGGTGGTGGCACGACTGCTGCTGGCGGAAACACCAGCAACGGTGGTACGACGTCAAACGGCGGCAGCACGGGGGCAGCCGGCGCAGTAGCCACAAGCGCCCCGTCGAACACCGGCGGTTCTCCTGCAGCCGGCGGAACCACCACTCAATCCAGCACGGGCGCGAGCCCTGCGGGTGGCAGCACCGGAACCGTCGCAAGATCGAGCTCGGCGTCCGTCGGTGCGAAATCAGGGGCCGGCGGGTGCGATGTCGCCGGCAGCGGCCGCAAGGCCACCGGCTGGGGCGCGATGCTGGCGCTGGGCACAGTGCTGGCCACCAAGCTCCGACGCCTGATGGGTGACGACGAGAAGTCGTCCTAGTCCGTCGTCGGGGAGACCGATCACTACGGGTGGGCCGTTCTCCCCGGTCCGCACCGCATAATCAGAATCCAGAAACGGGACCACCGGCCACTGCGCCGCGTGGTCCCGTGCTATTTCGGGCAGATCCTCGTCAGACAAGCTTGCTCGCCGCCTTCGCGAAAGATGAGCCGCATCTTCGTGCGCAAGCCACTTTTCAAAAACCAACTGCAAATGGGGAGCACCAATGTCTCAAAACTCAAACCCCCAGCGCCGTGATTTTCTCAAGACTGCCGCGGCGGGCGCGGCGGGCGCGGTGGCACTTAGTACGCTGAGACTCGATCGGGCCTTCGCCCAGACGGCTGGCGGGTGGACCAGCGGCATGCAGGTGAACCCCAACATCGACAACAAGCGTGTCGTCTGTTGTTACGACACGACCATGCTCACGAGCACGCCGGCAACGAGTTTTGCCGCACAAAACGCGGCTGTTGATTCGGCCAAGGTCGCCTCCAACCTTGACCAGATGGCCATGCAGCTAGCCCAGAAAACCAGCGCGACCGACGCCTGGGCTGCGATCTTTCGCACGGGAGCGAATAAGACATGGGCCACCACCAAGGTGGCGATCAAGACGAATGCGATATTGGGCTCGACCGGGAACCATCCCCGGGTTGCGGTCATCAAGAAAATCTGCGATGTGTTCGTCGATCAGCTGGGAGTTCCAGCGGCAAACATCGTTCTCTACGACGCCAACAGCGACGCATCGAAGACCTATTCCACCTATGCCAGCTTGACTGACGCCACCAAGATTCGCGCCGTCGTGAGCGTCAAAGCCCAGTCACTGGGCGGCATGGCGGACGTCACCATTACCAATGTCGCCATAGCGGGCAGGGCCATCACCGGCGTCGCCGATCTTGTCAACGGTGTCGTGGACATCCTGGTGGATATCGCTGTCGTGAAGCGACACAGTGGTCCGGGAACTTCGTACTCATTCGGCAGCTGTTCCTTGTGCATGAAAAACCATCTCGGCACCTTCATCAACAAAGGGAGCGAGACGGGCACAGGAGACGCGAGCGCAACGGGGCTGCACACTCTGGCCGCCATCTTCGAAATCAACAAGCACCCCGCCGTTCTCGGTGGCGATCCTGTCCGCCAGCAGCTGTGCATAGTGGACGGCCTGCTGGCGAACGGCAACGGCGCCGGGGGCACATGGGACACCAGAGTCGACCGGCTGGTCATGGGGACATTTGCCCCCATGGTCGACTATCTCACCGCGACGAAGATCATGAGCGACGTGATGGGCAAGCCCGATGCGAACAACAACTTGCCCAAGTTTGTCACGGAATTCGGCTATGCCGAGACGGATCCGGTCTGGGTTGAATTCACCCCTGGTGGCGTTGTCACTCCGACGGGCGGCAGCGGCGGCAGCACTGGGACCGGAGGAAGCGGCGGTGGCGGCACCACCGGAGCCGGTGGCACGACCGGCGCCGGTGGATCGAATGCAAACGGCGCCACAACCGCCGGCAGCGGCGGTTCCAAAGCAGGCGGTGGCACGACGGCCAGCAGCAGCGGCTCAACTGCCGGCAATGGCGGCGCGACCGCTGGCGGCGGTACCATGGGGGCGGCGGGTGACAGCAACGGTGGAACTTTTGCCGGGGGCGGGACGACTGCCAACGGTGGCGCTATTGCAAACGGCGGGACAACCGGAGAAATTGCCACAAGCGCCGTCCCTCCATCGGGAGGCTCGACCGTGACCGGCGGAACGCGCACCGATACCGGGCCAAGCACAAGTGCGGCGGGCGGCAGCACGGGAAGCGCCGTGAACACAAACGCGACCCATGGCACTTCCGGGGGCGGCTGTAGCGTCGCAACGGACGACCGCAATGCCGCCCGCTGGGGTACGGTGGCGGCGATCGGGGCGCTGCTGGCGGCAAAGCTCCGCGGCCTGGTCAGCGACGATGATCGATCATCCTAGGCCGGTCGTCGTGAAGATCGTGACTGGCGGCTCCATGTGGCTGCTCCAGCGTCGGATCAACTGCTTGGCAGCTCACAAAGGCGATTGACCCCCTCCCGTGCGCGAAATATCCTGCCCAGTATTTCGCCTCATCACCAGGGTAGATTTGTGGAGACCAAGATCATGAAGACCTTCTTGTCTGTCGTGTGCATCCTTCTTGCCTCAATCGCCTCGGCGTGCGGCAGCAACACCCAACCGCCATTTGGCGACAGGTTCAAGTTCGCCGACAACGAGATGAAAGGGTGGGTACAGGACCCGGCTTCGGATGCCTTCTGGGCGGGCACAGACTTGATCTCGGGGACAAGCCTCGACGGCGCCGCCGGGGCCTATACCGACCAAGGCTTCGTGCAGGGCATGTTCCAGACTCTGGATGGTCCCAATTCGCAAACATGCACGATCCGAGCCATGGATTTCGGCACCGCCACCAAGGCCACTGCGATGTACGCTTCTGCGCTGCTGAATTTCGTGACCACCGCGACCGCAATCCCTCCCTATGATTCGTCAATCGCCACCGGAGATGCGGCGCAGTCCGGTCTCACGGTCTACGCCCATTTTGGGGCGACGTATTTTGAGATCTACCTGAGTGGACTTGGCGACCAGACTTCGACCTGCACAGAGTGTCCGCTGGCTCAGCAGTTCCTGGACGCTCTCAAGACGAAATCCAATTGAGCGACGGCCGCTAGCCCAACTGTCTCAAGGTCGCTGCGGCGGGTGCAGCAGACGACCCACGTTGGGCGCGCGTCAGCGGCTGGCAGTGTCGCGAGTGGCGGCCGTTGGTCGGCGTCAATCAAGCCCGATGGCGGGTTTCGACGCGGCGGTGACCGCCCCGTGCTCAGCACACGGCGCGGTGTGCTGAGGCGACGTCGCGAATGCTTGAGCCAATGTCGTGGCCCATTTCACTGAGTAGAGGCATAGCGCTCTATGACTCGACACCCAAACTTCTGACAAAGAGGAGGCGCCGTATGAAGTCCAAGTCTCTGGTGGCTGCCGCGATCACGATCGCAGTGGTGTCCACGATTGCCGGGCCTGCCGGCGCCCAGCGATACATGGAAAAACTCGACCGCGGTCTTGTCGCCGTGAAATCCGGAACCGGATATTTCTTGAGCTGGCGCCTCTTCGGAACCGACCCGCAAGACACGACGTTCGGTTTCAACGTCTATCGAGGCACCACCAAGCTAAACGCGACGGTGATCACCAACTCCACCAACTATCAGGACACTGCCGGCGGCACGGGAACCTATACGGTCAAGGCTGTCACCAACGGCGTCGAGGGAGAGACCTCCGAACCTGCCTTGGTCATCGATGCTGGCTACGTCAACATCCCCATCACCCCGCCTCCTGGCGGGACCAACGCAGGCGGTGCATACACCTATTCTGCCAACGACGCCAGCATCGGCGATCTGGATGGCGACGGCCAATACGAACTCGTCCTGAAATGGGATCCGTCCGACTCCCGGGACAACGAGATGTCGGGGTACACCGGCAATTGCATTCTTGATGCGTACAAGCTGGACGGTACCAAGATGTGGCGCATAGATCTTGGAACGAACATCCGCGCCGGCGCTCACTACACCCAATTCCTGGTGTACGACTTCGACGGTGACGGCATGGCCGAGGTGGCCATGAAGACAGCCCCTGGCACCAAGGACGGCACAGGCAATTTCCTCAAGACGGGGGACGCGGCCGGCGCCGACAATACTGCAAGTTACGTCAGCACCTCCGGGGCGACGACGGGGAAGATCACCTCAGGACCTGAATGGTACACGGTTTTTGCGGGCAAGACGGGCGCTGAACTCGCCACGATCAACTACCAACCGGGGCGAGGCGCGGTTGGCATCTGGGGAGCCCAGCAGGGCGTCGCCGTCGCCGAGGACATGGGTTGGGGAGATGACAGCGTCTGCAACTTCGTCGATCGCCACCTGGCCAGCGTGGCCTATCTTGATGGAGAGCGGCCGAGCCTGATCCCCTGCCGTGGCTATTACTGGCGAACGGCGCTCTGGGCGCTCGACTGGCGGGACGGCAAGCTGACCCAGCGGTGGTTGTTCGACACGATCAATGGCGGCAACGGAAAGGATGGAAAACCTCTCCATTCTTCGTCGGGATACGAAAGCCAGGGGTCGCACAGCCTCCGTCAAGGCGACGTGGATGGCGACGGATTCGATGAAATCGTCTACGGTTCCATGAACGTTGACCACGACGGCCAGGGCCTTTGTTCGACTGGCCTCAGGCACGGGGATGCTTTGCACTTCACGGACATAGATCCCAACCGACCGGGGCTGGAAATATGGATGGTGGACGAACAGACCAGCGAAAATGGCGGGATATCCACGCACTACGAGGACGCCAAGGACTGCTCAATAATATGGGAGCAAAAGGGTACGGGTGACAACGGACGCGGTTGCGCCGGGCCGCTCATTGCCGGCACCACAGGCTGGCAGATGTGGTCGGCCACGGGCGGAGGACTTTTTGACGCCAGCCAAAAGACGGTGGGGACCGTGCCGTCCTCCGATAATTTCACTATCTGGTGGGGCGCCGAGCTCAACCGCTTCCTGGAAAACGACGTTTCGATCACTCCCTACGGCACCGGCGGCGGCACTGGCCTGAACGCCAGCGGCTGTTCCTCAAACAATGGCTCGAAATCAGATCCGGCGCTCACGGCGGACATCTTCGGCGACTGGCGCGAAGAAGTGGTGTATCGAACCACCGGCAACGATGCGCTGCGGATCTACACAACCACGACGCCAACCACCCATCGTTTGTACACCTTGATGCATGACCCGATCTACCGGATGAGCGTCGCCACGGAGAACGTGGCCTATAACCAGCCGCCCGAGCCGGGAATCTACATCGGTCCCAACATGACGCTGCCCGAGGCACAGCCGAGCATCAAGTACTACGGTGCTGCGCCAAATCCGACAGGCGGCGCTGGCGGCACAGGCGGATCGACAGGCAGTGTTGGCGGCGCGACTGGAAGCACGGGAGGTGCGACCGGCGGCGCGACCGGAGCCAAAGGCGGCACGACCGGCGGTGCCGGCGGCGCGACAGGGGCCAAGGGCGGCACCACTGTTGCCGGAGGCTCCACTGGCGGAGTTGTTGGCGGCGCCGTGGCGACCAGTGGCTCGGGCCAAGCCGGCGGCACGGCCACGAGCCAGACCTCTGCTTCCGGGGGCACCACCGCCGCAACAAGCTCGACGCCCACTGAGACCGGAGGGACCGGCGGCACCGTCACCAGCCAGACCTCTGCTTCGGGGGGCAGCACCAGCGCAACAAGCTCGACGCCCGCCCAGACCGGCGGAATCGGCGGCACCGTCGCCCCAAACACGTCGGCAGCGGGAGGCAGCGCCTCCACGACCGAAACGCACGCCGCCGGGCAGTCAGGGTGCAGCTGTCGTCTGGCCGGAGGCGATCACAGCGGCACCCCATGGGGTCTGATGCTGGCGCTCGGCGCGGCGATGGCCACAAGACTTCGCCGCCGTGGCCGGCGCGCAAGTCGGTAGGCCCAGTCCTGCGGCCTGGCCACGTAGCGGGCAGACTTTCCCGACCCGCAACCGATTCCCCGTCGTCAGGCGTGGTGTGTTTCCGCGTGTCCTGCTGCCCGATGGATACGACAACCGTCTGACCTGACTGGCGCGCTGGCGCGTCCCTGCTGCAGACCATGTGGTTCGCTCCGGACTGGCCTTTGGGCAAACTTTGCCGCGGCGAAGACGCGGCGCGCTGCGATGACGCGACGAATTTTGAGCCAGCGGCAGAGCAAAAGCCACTGCGCCCACAATCTTGTCCAAGTTTGGCCAAAAATGGCGTAGACAACACGAGCGTGGCTTTTTGGACAAGCCTTTCAAAACGGGATTGTGGGCTGGGTTCTGCCCTTGAACTTCTGACAATGAGGAGGCGCCGTATGAAGTCTAAGTCTCTGGTGGCTGCCGCGGCAGCGTTCGCAGTGGCATTCACGATTGCGGGGGCCGCGAGCGCCCAGCGATATATGGAGGAGCTCGATCGCGGTCTCGTTGCCGTGAAATCCGGGAGCGGCTATTTCCTGAGCTGGCGCCTTTTCGGGACCGACCCTCAGGACACTACGTTCGGGTTCAATGTCTACCGCGGTACGACCAAGCTCAACGCGACGGTGATCACGGACTCTACCAACTATCAGGACACAGCCGGCGGCACCGGTACCTATACGGTTAAGGCGGTCACCAACGGCGTCGAAGGCGAGACGTCCGCACCCGCCATTGTCATCGACAACGCTTATCTCAATATCCCCATCACGCCGCCTCCCAACGGAACCAATGCGGGCGGGCAATCGTATTCATATTCGGCCAATGATGCCAGCATCGGCGATCTGGACGGCGATGGCCAATATGAACTCGTTTTGAAGTGGGACCCGTCCGATGCCAAGGACAACGAGATGTCAGGGTACACGGGCACTTGCATTCTGGATGGGTACAAGCTGGACGGGACCAAGATGTGGCGCATAGATCTTGGAAAGAACATCCGCGCTGGTGCTCACTATACCCAGTTCCTGGTGTACGACTTTGACGGCGACGGCATGGCCGAGGTGGCAATGAAGACAGCCCCCGGCACCAAGGATGGCACCGGCAATTTTCTGAAGACGGGAGACGCGGCCGGCGCCGACAATACTGCGAGCTATATTAGTACCTCGGGTGCGACGACGGGGAAAATCACCTCGGGCCCGGAATGGTACACGGTTTTTGCGGGCAAAACGGGCGCTGAACTCGCCACGATCAACTACCAGCCAGGTCGAGGCGCCGTCGGTGTCTGGGGTGCCATCCAGGGCATCGCCTCTCCTGCTGGCGATCTGGGCTGGGGAGATGACACCGTCTGCAATTTCGTCGACCGCCACCTGGCCAGCGTGGCCTATCTCGACGGCGAACGGCCCAGCTTGATTCCCTGCCGCGGCTATTACTGGCGAACCTCGCTCTGGGCACTCGACTGGCGGGACGGCAAACTGACCCAGCGTTGGTTGTTCGACACGGCGGCGGTCAAAGGCGCCACCGGAAAAGATGGAAAACTTCTTCAGTCTTCACAAGGATACGAAAGTCAGGGGTCTCACAGCCTCCGCCAAGGCGACGTGGATGGCGACGGATTCGACGAAATCGTCTACGGTTCCATGAACGTTGACCACGACGGCCAGGGCCTCTGTTCAACCGGGCTCAGGCACGGGGATGCCCTTCACATGACGGACATTGATCCCAACAGACCCGGACTGGAAATATGGATGGTGGATGAACAGACCAGCGAGAACGGCGGGATATCTACGCACTACGAGGACGCCAAAGACTGCTCGATTATTTGGGAGCAAAAGGGTACGGGCGACAACGGACGTGGTTGCACTGGACCGCTGATTGCCGGGACCACGGGCTGGCAGATGTGGTCGGGTGCGGGCGGGCTCTATGACGCCAGCTTCAAGACGGTGGGGAGCGTGCCTGGGTCGGATAACTTCACGATATGGTGGGGCGCCGAGCTGAATCGTTTCTTGGAAAACGGGACTTCGATCACTCCTTACGGCACCGGCGGCGGCACGGGTCTGAACGCCAGCGGCTGCACCTCGAACAACGGCTCGAAATCAGATCCGGCCCTTACTGCAGACATCTTCGGCGATTGGCGCGAGGAAGTCGTGTACAGAACAACCGGCAACGACGCCTTGCGGATCTACACGACCACCACGCCGACTACCCATCGTCTTTACACGCTCATGCACGACCCGATCTACCGGATGAGCGTCGCCACGGAGAACGTAGCCTACAACCAGCCGCCAGAGCCGGGCATCTACATCGGCCCCAATATGACGCTGCCGGAGACGAAGCCGAGCATCAAATACTATGGCGCGACGCCGCCAACAGGTGGCACAGGCGGCACGCCTGCGACCGGAGGCGCCGGCGGCTCGACCGGCAGCCCCGGCGGCACGACGGGCAGCCCCGGCGGCGCGACGGGCAGCCCTGGCGGTACAACCGGCGGCGCGACCGGGCCCAAGGGTGGCACGACTGTCACCGGCGGATCGACGGGCAGCCCGGGCGGCGCGATCGGTGGATCGACAGGCGCCAAGAGCGGCACGACGACTGCCGCTGGCGGCGCCAAAGGAGGAGCGGTAGCGACCTCTGACACGACGCCGCTCGCAGGCGGCACGGTTCCTATCGACACCTCGCCAACGGGCGGCACCACTGCGGCGAGTTCGACGCCCGTTGAGACGGGTGGAATCGGCGGCACCATCACCAACACCTCTCGATCTGGAGGCTCCACCGCCGCGTCCAGCGCAACGCCCAGTGGAACGGGAGGCGCAACATCTGCTCCCAGCGCAACGGGAGGCTCCACCACCGCCACCAGCGAAACGCACACCGCCGGCCAGGCAGGATGCAGCTGTCGTTTGGCCGGGGCCGACCGCAGCGCTGCCCCGTGGGGTGCGATTCTGGTGCTCGGCGCGATGCTTGCCACCAGGCTTCGCCGCCGTGGTGAGCGTCAGCGCCGGTCATCGTAGTCCGTCGCCGACGCACGCCGGATTCCAAGCGCGAACTCCCGCTGGTTGCGGGAGTTGCGCGCAGAGCATCGCGGACACTCCAGTGCCCAGGCGGGTGTCTGGGCGCGCAAACGAAACTGTCAGCCACCCCTTGACGGAACGGAGGTTTCGGCCTACACAAAACCCTGTACGGGCGTTTAACTCAGTGGAAGAGTATCACCTTCACACGGTGGGAGCCGCAGGTTCAAATCCTGCAACGCCCACAAGCTAGGGCCGCGGGATCGCATGGTTTCGCGGCCTTTCTTCTTGGCAGAGAACGCCAGCCGCGAGCGGCAGTTCGGCGTCGTCATGGGTTGAAGCGCTGTTGGCTGGCGGCCTTTCCTTCAACCCCCAAGCAACACCAATGAACAACTTGGATCGCGTCAACCAAAGAATCGGCAAGTACAGGTGGACGATCTGTGCCCTGCTCTTCTTCGCCACCACAGTCAATTACCTGGACCGCCAGGTTTTGAGCCTGCTGAAACCGGCCTTGGAGGTCGAATTCAACTGGAGCGACACCGACTACGCAAACATCGTGACGGTCTTCCAGTTCGTGTACGCGATTTCCATGCTGTTTGCTGGTCGTATCATCGACTGGCTGGGCACCAAGCTGGGGTTTGCCTGGGCGCTGATCGTTTGGTCCATCGGCGCAATCCTGCACGCATTTGCCAAAGGGACTGGCGGATTCATGTTCGCCCGGGCCGTGCTCGGCTTCGGCGAGTCGGGGAACTTCCCTGCCGCGATCAAGACGACCGCCGAATGGTTTCCCAAGCGCGAACGGGCGCTGGCCACCGGGATTTTCAACTCCGGCGCCAACGTCGGCGCCATCCTGGCTCCCCTGACGGTGCCCTGGATAGCGAAACACCTTGGGTGGCAGGGTGCGTTCATCATCGTGGGCGCGATCGGTTTCCTGTGGCTCATTTTCTGGTTCTGGCTCTATGCCGCGCCGGCGGCGCACAAGCGGCTGAGCAAGGCGGAGTTCGACTACATTCACAGCGACGCTGACGAGCAGTCCAAGCCTATCGAGGCCAAGGCCGCCTCCGCCGGGCAACCCAAGATCCCTTGGTACGTCGAGTGGGGGAAGCTTCTGACCTATCGCCAGACTTGGTCCTTTGCCTGCGGCAAATTCTTGACCGACGGCATCTGGTGGTTCTTCCTTTTCTGGCTGCCGGCGTATCTCAAGGCGCAGTACGGGATGTCGGGGACGCAGATTTCCTTTCCCGTCGCCGTGCTCTACACCATGACCTGCGTGGGAAGCATCAGCGGTGGCTGGTTCCCGATGTTCTTCATCAACCGCGGCTACGAGCCATACGCGGGACGCATGCGGGCGATGATGCTGATCGCCCTATTCCCTCTCGTGGTGCTGCTGGCTCAGCCCCTGGGCGGCTACAGCTACTGGATGCCGGTCCTACTCATCGGTATCGGCGCTTCCGCGCACCAGGCCTGGTCAGCCAACCTGTTCACCACGGTTTCGGATATGTTCCCCAAGAAGGCCGTGGCTTCTGTCACGGGCATTGGCGGAATGTTTGGCGGCCTGGGCGGCATCCTGGTCACCAAGTCGGCTGGCTGGCTCTTCGATGCGTATCGGCAGGCCGGCATCGCCAAGACCTGGGCGGAGGCCAAAGCCGGCACGCTGGGCGCGTACCTCGATCAGATTCGCTCCTTGCACCTGTTGAACAAGCACGGCAGCGTGATCGATCTGAACAAGGTCGAACTGGGCAGCCTCCCCAAGGAGGTCGTCACCCAACTGCAGGCCATCAATGCCAACGCCTTCGTTGAACTCAAAAAATTGCAGACGCAGCTGGTACTGTCCGAGATGACGAAATCCTATTCGATCATGTTCGGGATTTGCGCCCTTGCCTATGTCGTCGCCTGGTCGGTCATGAAACTGCTGGTTCCGCGCTTCAAGAAGATCGAGAACCTGTAAGCGGCGAGGCCGGGCTGCGCTGGCTATCGCAAGTCAGTGGGCCCCACGCCGTCCATGTCGTCGAACGTCTGGTTCTCACCGGCCATGCCCCAGATGAAGCGATAATTTCCCGTACCGCAGCCGCAGTGGATGGACCACGGGGGCGAAAGCACCACCTCCTGGTTGCGCATGAAGAGGTGCCGAGTCTGCGTGGGCGGGCCCATCAGGTGCACAAGCGCGCCATCGCCGAGGTCGAAGTAGAAATAGATTTCCGCGCGCCGGTCGTGTGTGTGCGGCGGAAACGAATTCCACACGCTGCCCTCCGCCAGTTCGGTGAAGCCCATCACGAGCTGGCAGCTGGCCATCCCCCCCGCGTGGATATACTTGTGAATCGTCCGCTGGTTCGCGTTCGCCTGCTTGCCAAGCTTCGCCGCGGTGGCGTCCTCTTTCTTCATCACCGCTGCGGGATACGCCGCGTGGGCGGGGCAGCTCAGAAAATAGAACTGCGCCGGTTCTTTCGCATTCGCGCTCTCGAAAACCAGCGAGCGCGTACCCATCGGCACATAGGCACAGGCCAGCCGCGGCATCACAAACGACTTGCCGTCGACTTGGACGGTGCCCGACCCGCCAACGTTGATGGCCCCGAGTTCGCGCCGTTCCAGAAAAAAAGCCCGCCCGGTTTTCGCGTGATTCGTCAGTTCCAGGGGCTGAATCGGCATTGCCCCACCCACCACCAGACGGTCAAGGGCGGTGAACACGCCGCGCAGCTCGCCCGGGCCGAAAAGAGCGGGAATCAGAAAAGAGTCCCGCAACTGCTCCGTACTCATCCCCACCACATCCTGCGGTCTCGGGATCCACCTGACGTCGTCGTTGAACATGAGGCGAGCCTACCCACTGTCGCCAAGGCGGTCAACGACAGACACGAGCGCTCACTAGCCAACGCCCTGGCCCTGTGCGATCCTCATTATATGCTGGGTCACGTTCGCATGTCATTTTTCGCCTGCCACCATCGGAGGCACTGATGCATTTCGCAAAGGTCGCAATCTTGTCGGTGTCGTGGCTGGCGCTCGGGTGCAACCTGTTTTCCAAGTCGAACAGGGACAGTCCCGGGGCGAATCCTCCGGTCATGTACGCAGCCGGTCCCAACACCGGCGGTCCGGGAGGAATGGGGGGGGGCGGCAACAGCGGAGCGGACGCCAGCTTCGCGCCGGCTGACGCCCCAGTCGCAGACTCGGGTGATGCGGCCGGCGTCGGCGGGCGCGCCGACGGCGGACCTGAAGCAGCCGGACTCGATGGAAAAAAGCTGGCGGACGCGGACATCCACACCGGTGCGCAGCGCTGGACATCCTTCGGCTACCACACCTTCTCCAGTTGCACCTGGTTCTCGACCACCGTTGGCTTCTGCACGGAGGCGCCGGCTTTGGTCTCATTCCCGCCAGCGGCTCCCCTCGTCAACGTAAATGTCTTCACGACTTCTGACGGGGGCAAGACTTGGAATTTCGTCAACGCAATCCCCACGGAAGCCACCACCACCGACGCCAGCATCAACGTCTATTTCCTGTCGGCCAGTGACATGTGGTTCACCACGGGCTTCGTCGCCGCAGGCCAGTCGGGGAGCATCGGCCACTCCATTGACGGCGGACAGACCTGGCCTTCGCTCACCAGCACCGTGAACGCCGCCCTCGGTGCCACGCCCGGCGACGCCGGCGTGTCCGGCGTTCCTATCTGGCAGCTCGCTTCTGCTGGCGGAATGACCTGGCTCTTGCCGCAAGGGGGAACTTTGCTCGCCTCGCAAAATGGCGGGACGATCTGGAAGAAGATCGTGCCTCCGGGCGATTTCGGCGCGGCTTCGAATCGCAGTCTGATCGCCACCCAGGGCAACTTGCTCTTGCGTTTCCTCAGGACTGACAATTCCATGGGCCTGTACCGCTGGAACGGCTCGGTCTTTGTCGCTGTTGAGGGCGTCTTTCCGGCTTCATCGGCCGGCGACCAGAGCCAAACCTGGTGGCGGGCCTCGCCCAACGTGGAAGGGGTTCTCTTTGTGGATCGCGGCCCCCTGCCCGCTTGGGCCTCGCCGTTCTGGGTGTACGCGACCACTGACGGCGGCATGACGTTCCAGCAGCTCCTGGGCGGGAGCAGCGCGACCAGCAACAGCGTCGTCGGCCTGAGCGACGGCCTGGCCTTTGCTTACCTTGGCTCGGTCACGTCCTACCTGGCCGGGATCTTCTCGGACGCGAGCGCCAGCCGCTATCTGGAGATTCATCGCACCAACGACGCGGGCAAAACCTGGTCAACCGTGCACAGTCAGCCGTATCAAGGCGACCTTGCCTACATTTCTCTCTCGGTGGATCAAACCGGCGCGATCCACGCCATGCACTACACCACCGACAGTTTGGGCGCATCCCTCAGCTACGACGCGCACTACGTTCTGCCGTAGCGATGTCATTGACAGGAACCAGGTTTGTCGCACGGCGAACAGCCGAATTTCGCTTGGATTTTTGAATAGCGAAACTGTTGGATCTGGTCGCAGTACTCGCCGACGATGCGAACGCGACTTTCGGCTCCAGCGTCACCGACCGGGTCGAAATCCCACCCGTTGTCGGAGTTGTAGGGTATCTGCTGCCCGTCCAAGTACACCGCCACCGGCTCGTTCGAACCGGGCGGAAGGTCGAGTTCGAGAAAACAAGAAGTCTTCTCCACGCCGCCGAAAATTTGATCGAGGGTCAACTGCAAAGCCTCGGGGCTGGCTGCCGAGTAGTATCCCCGCCCAGAACCGGACTGCGCCATCCCGCCTTCCCGAGCCATCAGATCCAGGCAGTTGGCCGGCCCTGCTGGATCGCCGGTCAGCTCGGCTCCCACTGCCAACACCAGCACCTGGATTTTGTCCACGACCAGGGCCTGAACCTGGGCAACCGCATCCTGGCAGGCCTCGGAAATGCCTCCGCTGCCGTCGTCGGGCTGGCTCGGCGAAAGCGTTCCCGAGAGCGTACAGCTCGGCAAACCGTCGGTGGCCAGCAACACGTAGCGTTTGGCCACCTTGTCGCCGAGCCGCGCGAAGTAGGCATGCGCGAATTGCAACGCCAGGGCCGTGGGCGTATTCCCGGCCAGCGGTAGCATCTGGTTCAGAGCTGCCTGCACCGCCGCGCCGTTGTCGAGCGCGACCTCGACCACCGGAGGTCCGGCGCAACACCCGGTCACTGTCGAGTCAGAGCAAAGCGAATCTGCCCCGGGAAACTGCGCGAAGCCGAAGCGAATCCACCCTTGGTAGTCGTCCACCAACTGCGAAAGCACGTCGGCCACGACGCTGTAGCGCGTTCCCGAGCCAAAGCCAATGCCCATGGACTCGGACCTGTCGAACAAGATCAAGACGTCCACGTCGCTGGGATCCAAGTTCACGGCTGCGTCGGTCGCGCACGGCATCGCCGGACCAGTCGGAGCATCCGCGCCGCCGGGTCGGTCGACCCCGCCATCCCCGCGCGCAGTGCGGTCGCCATCCCGCGCGCAGGCCCCAGCATTGGCCAGCACAAGAGTGAATAGTGCGACAGGCACTCGCATGGCCGGTGATTCTACCAGCTTCGAGTCAGCCGCCCACACGGCGTGATCTTTCTTGGGAATGATCTCGGAGCGTCTTGGGTTGTACGGTGCATGTCGCGGCACGACTGCGCTCGCCTATTTCTTGTTGCAGGGGCACACCTGGCCTGTGTAGTTGTATGGCGTCATCATGATTGAGGTACGACAGCTAACCAAATACTACGGAGAACGCGCGGCGATTCGCGACCTGAGCTTCGACATCCGGCCAGGCGAGGTGGTCGGATTTCTCGGGCTCAACGGCGCGGGCAAGACCACCACGCTCAAGATCCTGGGTTGCGTGCTTCTTCCCAGCTCGGGTCAGGTGCGCGTCGACGGTCTGGAAGTGACAGCCGAGCCACACGAAGTGCGGCGCAAGATCGGCTTCTTGCCCGACGTGCCGCCTCTCTACGACGAAATGACGGTGGGCGCGTACCTGGCTTTTGCCGCGCGCCTGCGCGGGGTCACCGCCCGCGACACCCAGGCACGCGTGCAGGAAAGCGAAGACAAGCTCGCCCTGCGCGAGATGCACGACGAGATTATCGGTAGCCTGTCGTACGGATTTCGCCAGCGGGTGGGCGTGGCGCAGGCCCTGGTTCACCGCCCTCGCCTGCTGATTCTCGACGAGCCCACCGCGGGACTCGACCCGGTCCAGATCGTCGAGATGCGCAACCTGGTGCGACGGCTGCGCGGCGAGCACACCGTGCTCATTTCCAGCCACTTCTTGGCCGAGATCAGCCAGACCTGCGATCGGTTGCTGGTCATCCAGGCCGGCGAAATCGTGGCCCAGGGGACCGAGGACGAGATTGCAGCCACCTTGGGCACCCCCGGCGAGATCGAGGTGGCGCTGCGTGGGCCCGCGGGCACGGCGCTGGACGTGGTCCGGCAGGTTTCCGGCGTGCTGGATGCGCAGGTCGTGCAGTCCGCCGCCCACGAGACTGTGCTCAAGATCCGGGCGCGCGAAGACTGCCGGCCCGAAATCGCGCGTGCCCTGGTGCTGGCCGGGCATCAGCTCTTGCGGCTCGACCGCGGGGCCGCACGACTGGAGTCGATCTTCCTCGAACTGACCCACCGGGAGAAGTTGTCATGAGCGCCGCCTTGCTCATCGCCCGTCGGGAACTGTCGGCCTACCTGCGCACCATGAGCGGCTACATCATCGCCGCCGCCGTGCTTCTGGTGGATGGCGTCCTGTTCAATGCCTTCGCCCTGGGGGCTCAACAAGACAAACACTCGGCCGAGGTGCTGAGCGACTTCTTCTATTTTTCCAGCGGCACGACCATGATCGCGGCGGTGTTTCTGTCCATGCGTCTCATCGCAGAGGAACGCCAAAACGGCACCCTGGTCCTGCTCACCTCGTCGCCGGTGCGTGACCGAGCCATCGTCCTGGGGAAGTTTTTCTCGGCCCTCGCCTTCTTGGCCATGGTGACCCTGGCCACGGCCTTCATGCCGGCGCTCATCATGGTCAATGGCAAGCTTTCGATTGGCCAGGTGGCGGCTGGATATCTTGGGCTCTTGTTGCTCGGCAGCGCCGCCCTGGCCATCGGCACGCTGGGCTCGGCCTTGGCGCGCTCGCAGGTCCTGGCCGCCATTCTCTCGGGCTCCATGCTGGTCGGGTTGATCGTGGTGTGGCTGCTGGCTTCCGTCAGCGAGCGGCCGCTCAACGATGTCTTCATGGCCCTGGCGCTGTGGGGTCGGCATTTTCCACCCTTCCAAGCTGGCGTCATCAACCTGCGCGACGTGGCCTACTACCTGTTGGTGACCTACTTCGCCCTGTTCGCGGCCACGCGAGTGCTGGAGGCGCGACGATGGCAATAAGACACTGGCCGTCGCTGGTCTACGCCGCCGGCTTGCTCTCGGTCTACGTCGGCGAGCGCATTTTTGCCGCTGGGGGTGCCAGCGTTGCACTCACTGTGATTGGCGTGTTTGCCGTGCTGGCCGCGGCCGCCTGGTGCGGGCTCGCTGCCCGCAAGGCTGAGGGCGGCGTTCGCAACACGGCCCGCATGCTGTTTTTTCTCTACGGCCTGGGCGCCCTGGCGCTGCTGCTGCATTTCGCGGGCGGCGATCCGGGTGCGCGCCTGCTTGGCCGTCCCCTGGACATCCGCATGCCCCGGCTGGCCGGCGCCCTGGCTGTGCTCTGGCCGGCCCTCATGCTGGCAGGCACAGTGCCGGTGCTCTTGGTCGAACTGGCGCTGGCCGGTATGGCGCACGCGCCGGTTCTCGACACCCGCCGCCTGAAGGCTGCCCTGCTCTCCGGATTGGGAATTGCTTTGGCCATCGTGTTCTGCTTTTCCGCCGCGTATGTGACGGCCGAGCGCAATCTCAAGGTCGATCTGGCCTACTTCCGCAGCGCACGGGCCGGCAGCGCGACCAAGAAGTTGGTGGCGGCCCTCGACCAGCCGGTGCAAGTGTACCTGTTCTTTCCGCCGGCCAACGAGGTCGGCGAACTGGTGGCGAGCTACTTCGCCGATCTGACCCGCGAGTCGTCGCAACTGAGCGTGAGTCGCATGGATCAGGCCGTCGAACCAGCGCGCGCGCACGAGCTGGGCGTGTCGGGCAACGGAGTCATCGTCGTGGCGCGCGACAAACGGCGAGAACAGATTCCCATGCCGGTCAAGCTGGAGAGCGCCCGCGGCAAGCTGCGCACCATCGACCAGGACGTGTACAAGCGCTTGGTAAGCGTGTCGCGCGGCACCCGCGTCGCCTACTTCGTGCAGGGACACGAAGAACGAACTTTCAGCAACGTTGGCGAAACCGATCGCCGCGCCACTGTGCGCCTGCTGCGCGATCTCTTGTCCGATCTGGGCTTCCAAGCCAAGGAGCTGAGCCTGGCCCAAGGCTTGGGCAACGACGTGCCGGCCGACGCGGCCCTGGTGCTCGTGCTCGGGCCGAAGCGCCCGCTTCTGCCCGCGGAAGCGGACTCGTTGCAGCGCTATTTCGATCGCAAGGGACGGTTGCTGGTGGCCCTCGATCCAGAAGGCGGTGATGCCGCGGCGGCGCTGCTCGACCGGCTATCTTTGCGTTTCAATGCCACCACCCTGGCCAATGACCAGATTTTCTGGGCGCGCACGCGGCAGAAGCCAGACCGCATCGGCATTGCCACTGGCAGCTACTCCAGCCACGCCTCAGTGGCCACGCTGAGCCCGTTCGGCCTGCGCCTGCCGACCGTTCTGCTGGGGGCGGGCTTTCTTAGCAAAACCGACAAGCCTGCGCCCGGCGCGCCCAGCGTGAACTTCGTGCTTCATGCCGAGGCCAGCACCTGGAATGACGTCAACGGCAACTTCGAGTTTGATTCGGGCAAGGAAACGCGAAAGGCCTACGAACTGGCCGCTGCGGTTAGCAAAGGCGACAAACCCGAGGAGGAATCACGCGCCCTGGTGCTCGCCGATTCCGACGTCCTGGCCGACGAACTGATCGTCAACCGGGCCAACACCCTGCTGGCGGTCGACTTCATGCGCTGGCTGGGCGGCGACGAGCGCCTGGCCGGCACCATCAACAACGAGGAAGACGTGCCGGTTCGCCACACCCGCAAGCAAGATGTGATCTGGTTCTACGCCAGCGTGTTCGCCGCGCCCGCCCTGGTGCTGGGCATCGGCTTGACCGTGCGCCGCCGCGCCTCGCGACGCAAGGCCGCGCCAGCGGTGCCACCGTCGGAGGGATCGTCGTGACCGGCAAGGCCGTCGTTGTGCAAGGCGGGCTGGCCCTATTGGGGCTGGTCGCAGCGTATTTCACCTGGCAACGTCAGCCCGAGCTGCAGGCGGGCGAGGTCTTCGTTCTCGACATCACCAAGAACGAATTGCACACGCTGCGTTTCGACGATGAAGATGCCAAGACTTGGGTCGAGCTGCAGCGGGACAGCGACGACAACGGCAGCTTCCTCGTGCTTCGCCTCTCGGGGCGGGCGGCGCCAGAGGCCAAGTCCACCGCCTCTTCGCCCGACGCGGCCAAGCCGATCCCGGAGCGTATCGTACGTGGCGGCGACGCGGCCAAAACGGCGTACGAGCGCTTCGCGCCTTTGCGGGCCACACGCGCGCTGGGCGTGCTGGACGCGGCCAAGCTGAAGGACCTGGGGCTCGCCGCCAGCAAGAAACACATCACCGTGGTGACCGGAGCTGGCCGACGCGTCTTCGACATCGCGTCCGCGCCCCTGGGCGGAACCGAGCCCTATCTGCGCGACCGGGTGGACGGCCGGGTGTTCGTGGTGTCGCGCTCCATCCTCAGCGACTTTCAGACCGGGGCCACCAGCTTGGTCGAACGTCATCTGCATGGTTTCCGCCTGGAGGAGGCAGACCGTGTGACGATAACCGCCGGCTCGGCCAAGAAGGAGTATCGCGTGGCCCGCTCGTCCGACGGGAAGGGCGTGGAAATTGCGGCAACCGCCACGCCCGACAAGCCCGACCCGACGGCGCGCGCTTGGCACGAACGTGTTCTTGGCCTGTGGCCGAGCGAGTCCTTGGGCAAAGGAGAGCTGCCCGCCGAAGGCGAGCCGCAATCAAGGCTACGACTCGACTACACCGCGCATGGTCGCAGCCTGGGCTGGCTGACCATCGCGGAAGGCGCCGGCCCGGCGCTACAGAGTGTGTCGAGCGCGGCGCCCGCCGCCAAGAAAGTCTTCTACGCGCGCAGCGAATTCACCCTGGGTTGGGTCAAGCTGTCAGGCGACAGCGAGGCGCTGGTCGCCGAAGGAATCAAGCTGGCGGGCGGAAAGCCGTAGATTCCAGTCGAGGGGGCGGGCCGCGGATCGCGGGGCGAGTGAGCGTGAGCGAGCTCGTGGGCGTCTTGCGGGAAGACGGAGAGCGGGTCGCGTGCCGCTCACGCTCACGCGAGAGACGCCCACGTAAGCCGCACCCCGCAGGTCGCTACCGCCCACGCTACCGCTCACGGGTACGCCCACGCCACCGCGATCCGCGGGCCGGCCCTTCGACCGCCCTGGAATCTTCCGACAGCCACGACTACCAGGCCGACTGGATCCAGCCGCCGCCCAGCAGACGATCGGCTTGGTAGCACACCGCGGCCTGGCCCGGCGTCACGGCCATGACCGGCTCGGCAAAATCGACCTCGAAGCTAGCCGGGCCGGTGAGGCGCACGCGGCCGGGAGTGCCGGCGTGGGTGTAGCGGACCTGCACCGTGGCCTGGCATTCCGCCGGCGGATCGCAATGCCAGTTGGCCCCGGTCGCCTGTAAGTGGCGGTGTTGGATCTCGCTGCGCGGGCCCACCGTGACGGTGGCCGAAGCCGCATCGATGCGCGTGACGAAGCGAGGAGCCTCGGCGGCGATACCGAGTCTCTTGCGCTGGCCAATGGTGAAGGCCGCGACGCCGCGATGCTGGCCCAGGACCTTGCCGCTGGAATCGACGATGGAGCCCGGCCGAAAAATCTCGGAGCAACGCCGGCCGAGATAGGCGACGTAGTCGTTGTCAGGAACGAAACAGATCTCCTGACTGTCCGGCTTGTCGTGCACGGCAAGTCCGTAGGCGCGCGCCTTTTCACGCACGTTTTGCTTGCTGGGCATTTCGCCCAGGGGAAACAGGATTCGCCCCAGCAGTTCGCGCGCGATGGCGAAAAGCACATAGGACTGATCCTTGTGCCGCGGCGACTTGCGCCAGATGGCGGGAAGACCGCCGGCCGAAGCGATGCGCGCGTAGTGGCCGGTGGCCACCCAGGGGATTCCCAGCGAATCCGCGTGACGAATGAGCCGCCCGAATTTGATCTGGGCGTTGCACGGAACACAGGGATTGGGCGTGCGTCCGCGACGATATTCGTCGACGAAGTACTCGATGATGGGCTGGAACGCGTCGGCGAGATTCAGCACATAGAGATCGATGCCCAGCTTGTGCGCCACCGCCCGCGCGTCGGCGGCGTCTTGCGGTGAGCAGCATCCGCGCGAGTCGCTGTCGGGATCCCCGGCCGTGCCCAGGCACATGAACACGCCCGTGACCTCGAAGCCCGCGTCGCGCAGCAACCCGGCCGTCACCGATGAATCCACCCCGCCGCTCATGGCGACCAGCACGCGCTTCTCCGCAGCAACCGACGTCCTCACCATTTGGCTAGCTGTTTTCACCACAGAGAGCACAGAGCACACAAAGAGCGGAAAGAAAGAAGGGGTTCGGACCGGACGGAAGCCGACCCTCCCTTTCGGGTCCGTCTCTGTGACCTCTGTGCTCTCTGTGGTGAAAAAGCACTTCCCCTCTCCTACTTGGTTTCGATGTCGTAGGGCATGCGCGCCAGGATGCCGGTGCCTCCCTGGACCACCAGCGGCGCCAGCAAGCGCAGCGTCGCACGACCGCCCGGAATGCGCGAAAGCGCGCCCAACAAGGACGGCACGGGCCGTGGCAACACCACCAGTTCGGGCAGGCCGCCCGGGCCCAGCGATACACGACCGCGACGGGCTGCCTCGTCGATGGCCGCGCTGATGCCTCCCATGCGGTCCACCAGGCCCACACCCGCCGCCTGCGAGCCAGTCCACACCCGCCCCCGCCCCACCTCATCAGCGCGTTCGATGGTCATGCCGCGGCTCTGGCGACCCTCCACCACGGTTTCGAGAAATCCTCGGTACATCTGCTCCATGCGGCGAAGCATGAGAGCCCGTTCCTCGTCATTCCAGCCATGCGATGTGGAGAACACATCGGCGTGCGCCCCCCGTTTGTAGGTTTCGCTGGCAATGCCCAGACGGCCGAACAGCCCCTCCACGTTCACCTTGAAGCCAAAGATGCCTATCGATCCGGTCAGCGTCGAAGGCGAGGCGAAAATCTCGCTCGCGGGCGCCGCCACGTAGTAGCCCCCGGAGGCCGCCACGTCGCCCATCGAGGCCAGCACCGGCTTGCCCAACTTCCGCAAACGCACGAGAACCCGCGCGATGCGATCGGAAGCCAGCACGGAGCCACCCGGGCTGTTCACCCGCAGCACCACCGCACGCACCGAAGGATCGTCAGCCGCCTCTTCAAGGGCGGCGATAATCCTGTCGGACCAGGCGAATTCGTTCGACGGGAAGGGAAAGTCGCTGCCTTCACCGTCCACCAGGGTTCCGTCGACCAGCACCACGGCCACGCGGCCGGGCCGCCAGCGGCCCGCTTCGCGCGGACTTGAATCAGCGTCGCGCAACGGGGCCAAGGCTTGCGTCACCATCGCCTTCAGCTCGGCGTCGTCCGCGACCGTGTCCACCAGCCCAGCCTCGCGCGCCTCCTCCGGCGAGAACATCGCCCGATCGACCAACCCGCGCACCTTGTCCTGGTCTAGCCCGTGCGCCGAGCGCCCGTCGGCCACGCTGGCCAGCAGGCGGCCGAAGACGTCATCCAGGATGGCATTGTGGTTGGCGGCCACAGGAGACGACTGACCGTTCATCACGAACGGTTCCATGGCACCCTTGTACTCGGCGATGCGCACCAGATCGACCTCGACGCCCAGGCGGTCCAGCGCGGTCTTGTAGAAGGTCACGGTCTGCGCGAAGCCGTCGAAGGTGAGCCCCAGCACTGGATCGATGAACACGCGGTCGCAAGCACTAGCCAGGTAGACGGCGCGCGTGTCGGCCTGGGTCAGGCGCGCGAGCACGGGCTTGCGTTGGCGAAGGTCAGCGACCAGCGCGCGCAGTTCCTCGATGCGGCCCAGACCTAGCTCCGGTTCTTCAATATCGAGCAACACGCCGGCAACGGCCGGGTCGTCGGCCAGCTGGCGCAAACGCACCACCAGCGTCAAGAAGTTCCGGTCTGCCTCCAGGTCGTTGACCCGCACGCGCGCGACGTACGAGCTGGCCCACAGCGGCGCATGTCGCGCGGGAAAGGTGCGCAGCATGAACGAGCCGCCCGGGCCGAAACCCGCGCCGTTCTCGTCGCCGGCGCGCCAGTTGCCGATGCCGGCCGTCGTGACGCCCAGTCGTTCCTCCTCGATCGTCAGCCCGACCAGAGCCGCGTAGTCCGCCGGTGGTGTGACCACGCCGCCCGGCTCCGCCGCGTGGTAGTGCGGCCAATCCATCTCGCCAAAAATCAGCAAGCCTCGCGCCAGCCGAGCTGAGAGGCGCACGCGCGGCAGCGCCGTCGTGTCGCTGGCCTGCAGCAGGCGCACGCCACCTGCGACTTCCAGACGGTCGGTGCCCAGCGGCCGCAAAATCGCCTCGAAATCCCATTCTCGGGGCACCGTCCCCGCTGGCAAGCGCGCACGCCCAACATCGCGCACCGTCGCGCCCACAGCCAACATCGACGCAAGTCGCATCCCCAACCCGAAGGTGAAGCTGTTGGTGGTCGCGAATCCGGTGCTGAAGATGTGTTCCCACGACACGCCAAATCCCGCGCCACGACCCAGGCGCAAGCCGAGGCCGAGTTGCAGCTTCTGGTAGTCGCTCGGCATCCCGGGCAGCGTGGGACGCAGCCACTGGAAGCCAGCGCCCAGCGCCGTGCCAGCAACCAGCGGCGTGGCGAGCATGAGGGCGCCGCCGCGGCCGGCCCGCCGAACGTCGTGTCCCCAGGCATCGACCACCAATGCGCTCGACGCCCCGCCGAGGACGCCCAACTGCCCGGGATTGAGTTCGACAGCCGTCCCGTCTGCATCGCCAGCCAGCGCACCCCCGGGCACCATCACGCCACGAAAGGGAGAGGCCAACACGTCGGCCGCGCGTGCGGGCGACGGAGCGCCGGCGACAAATGCCAACCAAACCAGAATTGCGGAATGCGAACGCACACGGCGAAGTTGGCTCACGGCTTGGCTGAATGCCCACATGATGTTGATCCTCTGGCCCATGGACCTGTTTGCGAACGCCGAGGTATACCAAGCCCCTGGTGAACGCCCAAGCGGCCTCATCGAACTTTGACAAAAGGAAGGATCATTCGGATTGCGCTCGCGAACTGGCCGCAGCAAGCAAAGGCACGCGCCCAAGCTCTGGCTGGTTCTGGCAGCCTGGCCGCCAGAACTTGCGGAGCTTCATCGTCTGCTCAAACGCAGGCCGATCGGAAAACGCGTGTTTGTGCGGACTGCGGGCGTCGGACTGGTCGAGGCGGCGATCGGGGCCACGGCTGCAATCGCCGAGGTGAAACCCGATGCCGTGATTTTTGTCGGCACCGCCGGGCTCTATCCGAACCGGCGCCCCGACCTTGGCTGGGCAGGCGTGGCGGCCGCGCGGCGCCTGGTTCTCTCGGCCGACGGGGTGGCCTCGGGACAGGCGTATCTTCCACCGGCCCTGCCTTCCGCGCAGGAAACCACCCTGACCCTGCGCCGAGTTGCCGCTGCAACCGGGCTGCTCATGGCAGACGTGGCATGTCCGCTCGCCATCACGTCCAGACCGGCTCCCGTCGGACTTCATGGCCGCGTCCAGGCCAGCGACCTCGAGAACCTTGAAGCCTTCGCCGTGGCCCGCGCCGCTGCGGCTGCCGGCCTGCCCTTTGCGGCCGTTCTGGGCATCAGCAACAGCGTGGGTCCGTCTGCGCACGCGGAATGGAAACGCAATGCCACCCGCGCCGCCGCCGCCGCCTGCCGCGCAGCCCTCGAAGTCATCGAGAGAGCGATCATCGCCCGCAAGAGCCTTTCGGGGAAGTGAAAGCCGGCAGGGCGGCTTGCGTGCGCGCGAGCGGTAGCGTGGGCGGTAGCGACCAGCGTGATGCGGCTCGCGTGAGCGGTAGCGGCAAACGTGAGCGGCCCGCGGTACGCGAGCCGTCTTTCCGCGTAGCCCACACGAACTCGCTCACGCTCACGCCCTCGCTAGCCGCCAACCGCGCCCCGGCCTGCCCAGAGGTCGCGAATTTCCCGACAAGCCGCAGCTACGGTGCCCACTCGATCGAGCAGCCGGCGGGCAGCAAGCGGGCTTTGGCTGCGCGATCGAAGAGAACCTCGATGGCCCGTCGAGAATCAGGCGCCATCGCGCGCGTGTCTTCGTTGGCGTACATCCCCAGGTAGCGATCCAAAAGCGCCGTCTGGGCCAACGCCGCCTCTCCTCGCTGCTCGGCCGCAAGTGCGCGGATCACCTCGTCGCGGTGATCCAGAGCGTAGTCGACCGCCTCGCGCAAGATTGCCGAAACCAGAGCGATGCGTTCGCTGCCCAGCCCGCGGCGAATGACATTCACCCCGAGCGGCAGGGGCAATCCGGTTTCGGCCTGCCACCACTCCCCGATCTCGGCGACGCGCGCGTAACCGCGGCTTTCGTAGATGAGTCGCCCTTCATGAATCAGCAGGGCTGCGTCGATGGTGCCGGTATCCAGACGCTCGAAGATGGCGCCAAAGGGCGCGATGGGAACGACCACGGGCACCAGCCCGGATTGCATCTGACGAAGCACCAGCCACGCCGTGGTGGACAGGCCCGGAATGCCGACGCGCCGACCAGCCAGGTCGGCCAATGCCATCGGCTGCCGCGCCACCAGCACAGGCCCGAAGCCGCGCCCCACCGAAGCTCCGTGCGGCAGAATCAAATATTTGTCCGCAACCGCCGGATAGGCCCCGGCCGAGATGGCCACCACGTCGATCTCTCCAGCCTGCGCCAGCGCGTTCAATTCCGAGGTGTCGCCGCGACGATGGGTGAACTCCAGCCCGCGCGTGGCCACGCCGCCTGTGTGCAGGGCGTGGAACATGAACGCGTCGTCGGCGTCGACCGAATAGGCCAGCGAGATGGGCATGGGTGGAGTGTACCTTGCCTGTTGCTCATCGCCTCGCGGATGATTAACCTGCACGGCCCGTGCGCTTCGTCCCCAAGACCCTGCTTCTTGTTGCAACCTGCTGCCTGCCTTTCATCGCGCCGGCCGCTGCCTTTGGCGCGCAGGCGACCTCGGCCAAGCCGTCGTCGGGCAAGTCGAACGGCAAGAAGAAGGGCAAGCCGACAGCGAAAAAGAACGCGAAGAAGAAGCCCGCCGGCAAGTCGGCGAAGAAGAGCAACGGCAAGAAGCAAGTCGGCAAGAAGAAGGTCTTCCTGGAAAGGCACGTGGTGGCCGTCAAGAACAACCTGCCCAATGTGCTGTCCCTGGGTGCGCTGGTCGTGGACATGGACAACGGGCACGAGATCTTCGCGCGCAAGCCTGACCAGCCGCGCGCGATTGCGTCCATTTCCAAGCTGGCCGCGACGCTCGCCGTGATGGACCACGATCTGGACCTCGATGGGTTGACCACCATGAAGAAAGTCGACTCCGAGGTTGCCCGCGGTGGAGCGCCCTCGCGCCTGCTCGAAAGCATGACCCTGTCCAACCGGGATCTGCTGCACGCGGCCCTGCTGGGCTCGGACAACCGGGCCGTCTCCGCCCTGGGCCGCGCGGTCGGGCTGAATGCCACCCAGCTCACAAATGCCATGAATCGGAAGGTTGCCTCTCTGCAGCTTCGGGCCACCCGCTTCCGCGAACCCACCGGGCTTTCCCCGGAAAACACGTCCACCCCGCGCGAGATCCTGCAGCTCCTCCGCGCAGCCATGGCCCACCCAATCTTGGGACCCATCGTGCGCAAGCCAGAATACGACGCCCACCCAGTGGGTCGACCGCCCATCAAATACGTCAGCACGCACCGGCCCGCAGCCCGGCCGACCCTGCAGATTCTCGGTGGCAAGACCGGCTACAACGACGCGGCCCGCTACTGTCTGGTGATTGCCATTGCCGTCGATGGCCACAACTACGGCATGGCTCTGCTCGGCACCGAGGGGAAGCTCGCCCGGTTTGGAGACGTGGCCCGCGTGGTCGACTGGATCGTCACGCACAAGGCGAAGCTGGCCGCTGCGGTGACGGTGCAGGGGCCGCCGCTTCCTGAAGGTTTTCCGGCGATTCCAGACGCCGCCACCCTGCCGAGGCGCCCAGATCCCGATGCTGCACCCACTGCCCAGCCACGTGATTGATGACGCATATCTGCATCAATCGACTCTGCCAACCATGGCGGCTGCTGCGACAACTTGGTTGGCACCGCGTCCCCAAGCAAGTCAGTGTTTTCAATAGCTAACTAAGAGTACCTTCGGCCCACATCTTGCTGTAAGGTTACTTCGAGTCCTGACCACTTTCACGGTTAGTCCATGAGGAGGCTTTCCATGGCCCGCAATTCTTCAAGGCGTTTGCCGCTTCTCCGCTGGCAGTATCTCCGCTGGGCGCTGCTGCTCCCTGCGCTTCCGTTGGCCCTGTGGGCTTGCAACGGACACAAGCTGCAGACTCCCACGCCGGTGCCACAGCAAGAAACCGACTTCGCAGTTCTGGTTGCCCCGGATCGCAACATCGACATTTTGTTCATGGTGGACAACTCGCCGTCCATGGATCCCAAACAGCACGCATTGGCCACCAACTTCCCGAAAATGATCAATGCGCTGGAACAGCTGCCTGGCGGCTTGCCTGACGTGCACATCGGCGTGGTCAGCAGCAACATGGGGGCTGGCAATGGCGCCATGGGCGGGAACTGCGGCACCGGACTGGGCGACCAGGGCCTCCTGTGGGGAAACGATCCCAACAATATGATTGCCTCGGTCGCGGCCGGCAGTGCCTACACGCCGAGTTTCCCAGGTTGCGGCCTGAACCCGGGTGCCCGCTGGATCGAGGACACTCAGGATCCCAACAACCCCGGGCGCATACAGAACTATGATTCCGCCAATCATCAGCTTGCAGATGTCTTTTCTTGCCTGGCCCAGGCCGTGGGGGTGCAGGGGTGCGGCGAAGAGCACCAGCTGCAAGCCACGCGCGTGGCGCTCATTCCCCAGCCAGGTATCAACGACGCCAACGCCGGCTTCCTGCGTTCCGACGCTTACCTCGCCATCGTGTTAATCACCGATGAAGATGACTGCTCCGCCAGCAACAACAACCAAGACAACGACGATATGTTCGACATGGTGACCAAGCGAGACGTGGGCGACACCACCAGCCTGCGGTGCGCGGCACGCGGTCATCTCTGCGGCGGCAATCCCATTCCCAACTTCGACACGACAAACGGCTATCAGGGAACGGCGCCTTTCAGCCACCCCTTCTCCGACTGCTCAGCCAAGACGCAACTTGACCGCAGCCATCCTGACTACGTCTATCTGCCGCTCATCGATGTTCAGGACGTCATCGACAACATCAATGCGCTCAAGGCCCAGCCCCAAGATAAGATCCTGGTGTCTGGCATCATCGGCTGGCCCCCGGATCCGAATGTCGACACGAACCTCCCGGCCAGCCTCGTGCAGTACGACACCTGGCGGATCGACAAAGACCCTACCTCGCAACCGCCATCGCAGCAGAGCCTGTGGGACTACATGCCCATTTGCCAGGATCCCAACCAGAAATCCGCCGATGGCAATATCTACAAGGCCTACGGCGGTCTTCGCCTGGACAAATTCGTGAAATCCTTCGGCACCAAGGGGCAGGTGTTCAGCATCTGCAACTCGGACTTCACGAACGCGATGGTTCAAATTGGAAACGCGATCGTTCAGGTGTTGACGCCTGGTTGTGTCTACTACCCCTTGATCGACACGGACCCCAACACGCCTGGAGTCCAGCCCGAATGCCAAGTCAACGACCAGGTCCCGTGCGATACCCCAGGCAAGAACGGTTGTCTGGACAGTGGCTACCAGGAAACGCCCATGCACGAGTGCAAGGACAGCAATGGGAATCTTATTGACCCCGCCACCCCTGATCCTAATAGTGTGCCCGACACCGACAGCGCTCGGCCTTGCTGGTACCTCTCTTACGACAATACCGCCCTCGGTTGCCAGAAGGCATTCAATGGCCAGAGGATCTCGGCCCTGCGCAGGACGGGCACGGTGGCGAAGCCTGGGACGAACCTGGCGATGAAGTGCCTAACCTGCCCCAATGCAGATACGTGCAACAAATAGATAGTGCGGTAAGACCGCGGTTCGCGTTGCGGACCGCGGGCAGCACGGCCGACCAAAAGCCGCCCGCCCCAGCGAGTGGCTTTTGTGATTCTGGGGCTTCTAGCCTTCGCCAGGTTCTGGCTCGCCCCGGGGCACGGCAGCAGCGAAGCGATCGGCGAATTCGGACGCGGGACGCGCGCTGGCCAGGTCCAGCTCGAAGTCAGGCACTTGGCTGCGGCGCAAGGTCGACAGGAACTCGTCCACTTCGCGGCTGCTCAAGCCCAACGCTTGCAGCCCATCGCGACCTAGGCTCCTCCCCTGCCCTTCGACGCCGTCTTCAGTGGCACGTACAAGCGCCCGCAAGGCATCCAGTTCCATGCGCGAAAGACGGGCGCCGCACACGTCGTAGTCGATCCAGGCCTCGTACGAGAGCGGTGCCACACGCTTGAGCATGCCGGCCATCAGCTGGCCGTATTGCTGGATTTCCCACTGCGCGTGCGCGTCCACCCGCAGGGTAAGAAAGTGCAGCAAGTTGTGCAGATCGATCTTCCAGTACCACTGGGTGTAGGTCGACAGCGGCAGGTCGATGCGTGCCAGCTCGCGCGCCACCTCGTGACTGGTCAGCCAATCGTAGGTCGCGACGGTGCCCGAGCGGCTGTCCTGCCACCGTTGCTTGGCCTCGCTGCGCAGGCCGGCCGGCAGAGGCCCCCCGGTGCGTCCCTGGTGGTTGTGCGCGCTCTGAGCCTGCAGTTGATCGTCAGGCGGCGTGTAGAACAGCGTGGGCATGAGGCTGTAGCGGCCCGACATCTCGTTGACGTTAGCGGTGCGATGGCGAATCCACTGGCGGGCCACGAAAATGGGCATGCAACAGTGAAACTTCAGTTCCACCATCTCACTGGGGGTCGTGTGTCGGTGGCGGCGCAAGTAGCGCAGCAGCCCGCGCGTCTGGCTGCGCGGGCGCGTGCCGAAGCCATAGCTGACCCGCGCGGCGCGCTCGATGTCCTCGTCCGTGCCCATGTAGTCGACCAAGGCGACAAAGCCATGATCCAGCGCCGGGAAGTACAGGCCCAGGATCTCCTCGGCCCCCGGGCTGACCGTTCGCCTGGTGGTGTTCTGCAAGTGAGAGTCCGCCACGCCTGTTGCCTCCTAGCCGATGGCGATCACGAAGCCACACCGCCCGGTTCGACAAAGGCGCCCATGCGCCGGTATTTCTGGTAGCGGAGATCTTTGAGCAAGCTGGGCGGAAGCGGCAACAGATCCGCCAGATGGCGACGCAGGGCCGCGGCCAGATTGCGCGCGGTGAGATCGAAGTTGCGGTGCGCGCCGCCCGGCGCCTCCGGCACGATTTCGTCGACAACGCCCAGCTGGGCCAGTTGCGGGGCAGTGACCTTCATGGCTTCGGCCGCGTCCGCCTTGCGCTCGTCGCTGCGGAAAAGGATCGAAGCGCAGCCCTCTGGCGAAATCACCGAGTAGATGGCGTATTCCAGCATCAAGATGCGATCCGCCACCCCTATGGCCAGTGCCCCGCCTGAGCCGCCCTCGCCAATGACCACGGCGATGATGGGGACCGGCAGCGCAGCCATGATCTCCAGGTTCTTGGCCACTGCCTCGGCCTGTCCGCGCTCCTCGGCGTCGATGCCGGGAAACGCCCCCGGCGTGTCGAGCAGGCAAATGACAGGCTTGCCGAAACGGGCGGCCAGGTCCATCAAGCGCTTGGCCTTGCGATAGCCCTCGGGCTTGGCCATGCCCATGTTGCGCGCCAGCTTTTCCTTGGTGGTGCGTCCCTTTTGCTGGCCCAGGCACAAGATGGGCACGCCTTCAAAGAAGCCGATCCCGCCGATCATGGCGGCGTCGTCGGCAAAGCGGCGATCCCCGTGCAGCTCAATGAAATCGGTGAAAAGCCGGCTGACATAGTCAAGCGTGTAGGGCCGGGCCGGGTGCCGCGCAAGCTGCACCTTCTGCCAGGGCGTCAGGTCCGAGAAAATCTGCTGCTGCAGCTCACGCGCGCGCGTCTCCAGGTTGTCGATCTCGCGCCGAATCTCCCCCGAGAGCCGCGTGCGCTGCTTGAGTTCGTCGAGCTTGCGTTCCAGCTCGACGATGGGGCGCTCGAAATCGAGCACCGGAGCTTCCCTGGCCTTTTCTTTCCTGTGTGGCATGCGGGGTACCATCCTGTTTCGGATCGGCGGCAGTGGCAAGAGATCTGTGAGGAGAGTCAGCGACGGTTCGACAGATCCCGAACGAGGGCGTCGGGATCTGGGGGCGCGGAAGCGCGAAGATCGGCTTGTTCGCGCCGAAACCAGGTGCGCTGGCGCCGGGAATAGGCCGAGGTCGCGGTCTTGGTCTGGGCGACGGCTTCTGCCAAAGTCAGTTGGCCGTCGAGGTGCTGGCCGAGTTGCTTGTAGCCCAAGGCAGCCAGGGCGCGGGTGCGGCCGAAGCCGGCCAGGCGCAGGGCCTCGACTTCGGCGAGAAAGCCGGCGGCCATCATGCGCTCGACCCGGCGCTGGATGAGCAGGCGCAGCTCGGCGAGGGGGTAGTCGAGAACGACGACGAAGAGGCGCCCTGGAAACGGCTGACCGACGGCGCGCCGACGCAGCTCGCTGATCGGGATGCCCGTCTGCTCGTACACCTCGAGGGCGCGGCTGGTGCGAACCAGATCGCCAGGAAGGATCTTGTCCGCGGCCTCAGGATCGATTTCCTGCAGTTGGCGGTGCAAGGCAGGGACACCGAGGGCGGCGGCCTCGGCTTGATGACGGGCCCTGATGGCCGCATCGGGCGCGGGCGCATCGAAGAGTCCGACCCGCAAGGCGCGAAAATACAGTCCGGTGCCACCCACCACAATGGGCGTGCGACCGCGGCGGTGGATGTCATCGATGACGGCGCGGGCTCGTGCGGCCCACGCAGCCGCATGGAACGGCTCGCCCGGATCAACGAGATCGAGCAAATGGTGCGGGCAGCGTGCCTGCTCGCCCTTGCTGGCCTTGCCCGTGCCGATGTCCATTCCGCGGTACACCTGCATGGAGTCGCAGCACGCGATCTCGCCAGCAAGTCGCTCGGCCAGCGCCAGCCCGAGTTCACTCTTGCCCGAGGCGGTGGGTCCGAGGATAGCGATGACCATGTGATGGGCCGTGGATCCAAGCTAACTACAGCTTGTCGGGAAATTCGGGGCCGCTGGGCAGCCCGGGGCGCGGCTAGCGGGTCGAGTGAGCGAGGGCGTGAGCGTGTTCGTGTGGGGCACGCGGGAGGCGGAAAACGTGGGGAGAGAGTGTGAGCGCTCCGCGTGTCGCGGGCCGCGCTCACGCGATCCGTCCTTCCGCGTACCGCCCACGAACTCGCTCGCGCTCACGCCCGCGCTAGCCGCGACCCGCGGGCCGGTCCTTTTGGCGCGGTCCGGTCTTCTTCTTTTCATCCGATCTCTGTGTCCTCCGCGCTCTCTGTGGTGAAAAGAGTCTCGCTACGTGCGTCCCAGGCGCTGCTCGATCTCGGCGATGGACATGCGCAGCAGCACCGGGCGTCCGTGCGGGCAGTGGGAGTGCAGATCCACGGCATCGAGCTGGCCCAGCAGGGTAAGGGCCGCTTCGCGCGCCACGATGTCGCCTGCGCGCAGAGCCCCGTGGCACGCCATGGTCGCAAACACCTGTTCGAAATTCTCTTCGGCCCGGCGCAGGGAATCGCCTTCCGCCACCTGGTGCAGAACGTCGCGCAGCAGGGGCTTGGGATCCACGTCTTTCAACAAGTCGGGCACCGCACGCAAAAGCATCGTCCTGGGCCCGAAGCCTTCGACCTCGAAGCCAAGTCCCGCCAAGGCCTCCAGAGTCGCCCCTTCGCGTGCCGCTGCAGCCGCCACTTCGTCGAGCTCGATGGGAATGGGAAAGAGCAGGCGCTGGCGAACCACGGCTCGCTGACGGTGCGCCACGCGCAGGCGTTCGAACATGATCCGCTCGTGCGCCGCATGTTGGTCCACCAGCACCAACTCCGACGGGCCCTCGCACACGAGATAGGTCCGGCGGAGCTGACCGATGTATTCGAGTCCGCCGAAAAAGCCCCCCGCCACCGGCTCAGCGGCCGCCGGCACAGCTTCGTCGCGCAGCAGGGTCGGAAGAAGTGGCGAGGCGCGCCGGTCGCCAGGCTCAGACGATCGCACAAGCGGTTCCTGCCGATCGCGTGCCGGCCGGGACGGCAGCGGAAGTTCGTCTTGCGCCTGGGCTATGCGTTCGGGCGGCAGGGTGTAGGCGCGAATAGGAGACACGGCCAGCCAAGGAGCGCGCGCAACAGCCTGGCCCACCACGTGCCGGACCGCCGCGTAGACCTCCTGCGGCCGTGAAAAGCGCACCTCCAGCTTTTGCGGATGAACGTTGACGTCCAGCTCCGGGCCGGCCACGTCGACAAAAAGCGCGGCCAGCGGATAGCGCCCCTTTTCCAGCAACTCGCCGTAGCCCTGGGCCAACGCATGCAGCAGGGCCCGATCGCGCACGAAGCGGCGCCCGACGAACAGAAAGGTCGAGCGTCCGGCCGGCGCGGCCTCCTCGGGCGACGCCAGGAAAGCGCGCACCTTGATCCCGCCTTCTTCTCCCTCGGCCTCGTGTAACACCCTGGCGCCCCGCCGGGCCAGCGCCGCGCGCACCCGCTCGGCCATGTCTCGGTGAGGCGGCAAGTCGAGTGCGACGCGACCATTGGCGCGCAGTCGAAAATGCACCTCGGGATTGGCCAATGCCAGACGCAGAATCGCCTCTGAAACATTGGCCGCCTCGGTGGCCTCGGATTTCAGGAACTTGAGACGCGCGGGCGTGTTGAAGAACAGATCGCGCACTTCAAGCTGGCTTCCCTCGGCCATGCCGACTTCGCCCGCGTCGGTCTCGACCCCGGCCTCGACCAGCAGGCGAAAACCGGCAGCGGCGCCGGTCCTCTTGCTGCGCAGGGTGAGCCGCGAAACCGCGGCGATGGAGGGTAGCGCCTCGCCGCGAAAGCCGAAAGTCGCCAGCCCCCACAGATCGTCTGCGGACGTAATCTTCGAGGTGGCGTGGCGCTGCAGTGCCAGGCGCGCCTCTTCGGCGGTCATGCCGCAGCCGTCATCGACCACGCGGATCAGCCGCCGGCCCCCAGCCTCGATCTCCACGTCGATGCGGTGAGCACCGGCATCGACCGCGTTCTCGCACAACTCCTTGGCCACCGAGGCAGGGCGCTCGACCACCTCGCCGGCGGCGATCTGGTTGGCCAGCTCTTGCGACAGGACATGAATGCGGGGCGCGGGCGTGTGGAGTTCCATGCTTTGCGCAGCCAGGGTATCAGGGAGCCGCGCGCGCGAAAACGAGATACGGGATGGCCCGCCGGGGACTCGACGCATCGCGGGCCGACAGGCCGTCGGTTTGTCGCCGCCCGCGCAGCGTCTTCGTGGTTTTGCCAGGCGGATTCGCTGGTCCTGCGCTTGCAGTGCCTCGTCGCACAGGAAGGGCGAGCGAGCGAGTGAACATCGCTGTGTGTGATACACTCGTGCCTGTGTCACGGGTCCTAGTTGTCGATGATGAGCCTGAAGTTCGTCAGGTTGTCAGGCGTGCCGTCGAACGTCTGGGACACAGAGTCACCGAGGCAGGGGATGGCCAGGAAGCCATCAAGACCCTGGATGGGGGCGGTTTCGATCTGGTGGTCAGCGACTTGCGCATGCCGCGTGCGGATGGATTCGCGGTGCTGCGCAAAGCCCAGGAACCTACCCTGCGCACGCCGGTCATCATCCTTACCGCCAGTACGGTCATGTCGGAATGCGTGGAGGCCATGCGTTTCGGCGCGTTCAACTTCCTGGTCAAGCCCTGCAACGGCGAGGACTTGAAGGCGGTGGTGGAAGCGGCCCTGGCACAGGGACGGCCCAGCCCGCGTGCGTCGGCCACGCGCAGCAACGACCTGGCAGAACCTCAGGCCGTCCTGGTCGGCGATTCGCCCGCCTTGCGTGGCGTGATCGAGATCGTGAGCCAGGTGGCCCCCACCGACGCCACGGTGCTGCTCCTGGGAGAGAGCGGCACGGGCAAAGAGGTCGTCTCGCGCCTCATTCACGCCTTTTCACCCCGCCTGGGCAATGCCTTCGTGGCGGTCAACTGCGGCGCTATTCCCGAAGGTCTGGTCGAGAGCGAACTCTTCGGTCATGCCCGGGGAGCGTTCACCGGCGCCACCGACGCCCGCGCCGGGAAGTTCGTGGAGGCCGACGGCGGAACCCTGTTTCTCGACGAGATCAGCGAGCTGCCCCTGGCACTGCAGGTGAAGTTGCTGCGCGTGCTGCAGGACAGGACGGTGACGCCGGTGGGCGAATCCAAGACGCGATCGGTGAACACGCGCGTGGTGGCGGCCTCCAACCAGGATCTGGAAGGCCTGGTCAAAGAAGGAAAATTCCGCAGCGACCTTTTCTTCCGTCTCAACGTGGTGCCCATTCTGCTGCCGTCTCTGCGCGAGCGTGCCGAGGACGTGGCGCCACTGGCGGACCATTTTCTGGCGTCAGCCAATCGGCGCAGCCACAAGAACACCACCTTGTCCGAGGCGGCCTTGCTGGCGCTTCAGCTCTACAGCTGGCCAGGCAATGTCCGCGAGCTGGAGAATCTGATCGAGCGGTTGGTCATCTTGAATCGCACCGGGGTTATCGGGTTCGAGGATCTGCCGACAGCGGTGCGTAGCCCGTCGGCGGACTTTGCCGCTGCCACCGCCAACACCGCATCGACCGAGGCCATCGACCTGGTGGCGACCCTGGCGCGCATCGAGGCCGCCCTCATCGACCGGGCCATGCGCACTTCCGGCGGGAACAAGACCCGCGCCGCGGAGCTCCTGGGACTGAGCCGCACCACGCTGCTCGACAAGCTGAAGCGCGCCAGCGGCGAGGCGGGCAACTAGGACCGCATCGACTGCGGGCCTTTGCGTGGCAGCACGAACCAGAAGGTGCTGCCACGGCCCATCTCGCTGTCGACTCCGATGCGGCCGCCATGCGCATCCACGGCCAGCCGGCAGAAGGTAAGACCCAGGCCGGTGGAGAATTTCTGGCCGCGCGAAGCGGCCTCGACCTGACCGAACTTCTCGAACACCCGCTCGCGGTACTCCCGGGGGATTCCCGGCCCGGTGTCGGTGACCGCCACCCGCACCATATCGTCGTTGGCCTCGACCGCCACTGTGATGGCCCCGGTCGAGGGCGTGAACTTGAGCGCGTTGCCGAGGAGATTCTGCATGATCCGCGCCACCACGTCCCGGTCTACCAGCGCCATCACCGGCTCGTCGGGCCACTCTCGCACCAACCTTCGCGTCCCGACCAGAGATTCCAGTTCGTCCACGCTTTCCCTGGCTACCGCTGCGACATCGCACTGAGCGAGCTGGAGGCGCATCTCCGTGCCTTCCATCTTGCTCACGTCGAGCACGGAATTGACCAGCCGGATGATGGTTCGGGTTGCGTGCAGGGCCATTTCCACATCGCTCGCCAGCTCGGCCCGATGCTGCTCCTCCGCGTCCCACTTGATGACTTCCAGGCAGGCCGAGATGGCCGCCAGCGGTGAGCGCAGATCGTGCACCACCATGTGCACCAGGCTGTCCCGCAGGGTCTCCAGGCGGCGCAGCGCCTCGTAGCTTTCCTGAAGTTCGCGGCGCTTGCGCCGGAGTTCCAGATGCGTGGCCACACGCGCTTCCACTTCCGCCATCTGAAAGGGCTTGGTCACGTAGTCCACGCCCCCGACGGAGAACGCCCTCACCTTGTCGACCGTCTCGGTGTTCCCGCTGATGAAGATCACCGGCGTGTCGGCCAGCTTGGGATCGGCCTTCAGCTGCTCGCACACTTCGAAGCCGTTCATGTCGGGCATGTTGATATCGAGCAAGACCAGATCAGGCACCTCGGCCCTGGCCGCGCGCAAAGCCAGGCGTCCCTCCAAGACCGGCCGCACGCGATGTCCATGTTCCTTGAGCATGCCGACCAAGACCTGCAGATTGGCCGGCGTGTCGTCGACCACCAGGATGCTGGCCCCGCTCTCCGAGCGTGATGTGTCCTCAGACATGCCCTTGTCCCCCTTGAACTTGGTCGATGAGTTTCTGGTAGTCGAAGCGCTCGACCGTCTGACGCAGAAGGCGTGCCCCGTCCGCATCGAGCACCGCCAGCTGATCGGCCAGTGCCATCAGCCGGTCATAGTCGGCGTGGACCGCGGCGGTGTGAATTTCCTCGCGCAAGGGCGGAGGAATCTGCGCCAGAACCGGACTGGCCGGACCGTTGCCGGGGACAGGCGTCGCCCCAGGCGTTCGCTGCGCCGGCAAATCGACGGAGATGTACTCGACCCCCAGCGGTGCACGCAGGCGCTCGAGCAAATCGGCCTCCCGGAAGGGCTTGCTCAAGAAGTCGTTGGCCCCAGCGCCCAGTGCCTCTTGCCGATTCTCGGCGAACGCGCTGGCCGACACAGCGAGGATGAAAGGGGGCGGCCCGACAGCCGTTGTGCGGATCTGCCGTATCGCCTCGGCCCCTCCCATCTTTGGCATGAGCATGTCCATGAGGATGGCATGCGGCCTCCACTCTGCACAGCGAGCGACGGCCTCGACCCCATCGCTCGCCTCACGGATGCGAAACCCGACCGCTTCGAGCATGCGCGCCATCACCTTGCGATTCTCGGGCTGATCATCGACCACCAGCACCCGGTAGGGCTCGGCGGTGGGCTTGATGCCGATTACCCGCCGCGAGGAAATCGCGACCGGCAGGCGCTCCGGGTCCATCTGGCCGAGGGAAATCTCGACGTGGAAGCAACTGCCCCGCCCCTCCTCGCTGGTGACCGTGACGTCTCCCCCGAGGAGACGCGCGAACTGGCGGCTAATGGCCAGCCCCAAGCCAGTGCCTCCAGTTCTGATACCGGCCGCGGCCTGCTCGAAGTGATTGAAGATTCGCTCGCGGTCGGAGGCAGCAATTCCCGGCCCGCTGTCGTCCACGTCGACCGACAGGCGGGTCGGGAGCGTATTGCTAGACTCGACCCACATGCGCCACAACACGTGGCCTTGCTCGGTGAACTTGATGGCGTTGCCCAGCAGGTTGATGAGGATCTGACGCAATTTTCGCTCATCGGTCACCACGCTGTCCGGCACTCCTTTGTCCACCTCGACCTCAAAGCGCAGCTTCTTGGTTTCGGTGCGCAGACGGAACATGCCGGTCAAGTCAGCCACCAGAGCCCGCAGGTTAAAGGCGGACGGCTCAACCGACACGCGTCCCGCCTCGATCTTCGACATCTCGAGAACGTCGTCGATGAGTGTCTGCAGATGCTCGCTGCTGCGCCCGATGGTTTCCAGGTACTGACGTTGGCCCGCGCTCAGCGAGGGGTCGCGCAGCAGGAGTTGGGTAAAACCCATGATGGCGTTCATAGGCGTGCGAATCTCATGCGACACGCTGGCCAGAAAGGCGCTCTTGGCCCGGTCAGCCCGCTGGATGCCGTCGACCAACTCGCGTTCGCGCGAAACATCGCGAAACACGGTGACCACACCCTGGAACTTGCCCTTGTCGTCGTACAGCGGCGCTGCGCTGATGCTGATGGTGAGGGTGCGTCCGTCGCGATGGCGGGACGACACCTCACGCGTGCCCACAGGCAGACGCGTGTTCCTGATCTCCTCCATAGGACATCCCTCGCCCTGACACAGACTCTTTCCTTCGGCATCGAAGTGCAACCCCAGCTCGCTGCAGCGACGTCCCACGGCCTGCGCGGCGGAATAGCCTGTGATGGCTTCGGCCCCACGGTTCCAGGACACGATGCGATTCTTGGTATCGACCGTGAGCACGCCGTCGGTGATGCTGCGGACCACGTTCTCGGCGTATTGCTTCTGCAAGGCGATCTCGCCTGCCAGCTTCTCCGCGCGCCGCTGAATGTCCTGGTGGATGAGCGCGTTGTCGATGCTGACCGCAGCCGCGCCGCAGATGGCTTGCAAGAACGCAATCTCCCCAACGGAGAAGTCGCGATATTTTGTGGTGACGAGAGAAAGAACGCCGATGGTCCTGCCTCGTGAAACCAAGGGAAAGCCCACGTAGCCGAGCGCGTTTTGCTCGGCGGCGTTCCACTCGGCCGCGGCATCTCCGGGCGCGACGAACTGCGAAGATTCGCGCACGTTGGAGATGACCAGGGGTTTGAGGTCGCTCAGCACCCGTCCCGCCGCGCCTTCGCCGCGGCCCAGACGAAGGTTGGCGGGAATGGGACCATCGGCTCCCGCTGCCGCCGCGGTCTCGAGGAAGTCAGTCTCGCGGTTGAGCAACATGATGCTGGTGCGATCGACCCGCGACATCTTGCGCACGCTGCTCAGAACGCTGTCGAGGATCTGCCGGGGATCGAGCGTAGACGTCGTGGCGGTGACGATCTCGTTCAGCGCCGCCAGTTCCTGTTGGTGCAGGGCCTGCTCCTGCTCCGCGATCCGGCGCCGGGTGATGTCGTGCAGGACGCAGATGCCCTGTACAAGCCGACCTTTGTCGTCGCGGCTGGCTGATGCGACCAGATCAACCCAGATCACGGTCCCGTCTTTGCGCAGAAGACGTGCCTCGATCTGCTCCCACTCTCGCCTGCCTCTGGTCAGCTCTTCCTGCGCCAGGACGACGCGCTCGCGGTCTTCGGGGTGCGCCAACTCGGAGAAAGGAAACGGCCCGATCTCCTCCTGGCTGTAGCCCAGCATCTCGCGCAAGGCACCGTTGCAACGAAGCGGCCGTCCCTGGCCGTCGACCAGCACGATGCCCACTGGCGCGCGGTCAAAGATGGCCCTGAACTCCGACTCGCTCCGCTGCAGGGCCAGCTGCGCCTGCCTTTGTGCCGTGATGTCGCGACGGGTGCCCCAGATGCAAACCATCCAGTTCTGCTCGATGATGCCGACCAGGCTGTTGAGCGCCCAGGCGTCATGTCCCTCGGGGCCGCTTGTCGCGGTCACCAGATCGGCAACCCGAAATCCACTGCGCACAAAGCAGCGCAGAAACTCCAGCTGCTCCGTCTGGGCCGCTTGCATCAGCTCGGACAGGCGCCGGCCCAGCACATCCGGTGCGCGGTTGTAGCCATGCTGGCGCGCGAACTCGTCGTTGCACTCGCCTACCCGAGCGCGCTCGAACAGAGCCGCCACCATCTCGTCCTCGGGCAGGTCCGCCGGCACCGGCGGCAGCAAATCGTAGCGCCACACCCCCTCCCCGCTCATCTGAACGAAGCGACGGTAGCGCTCCTCGCCCGCCCGGCGCGCGGCCTCTGCTCGCTCGATCTCGGTCAAGTCGACGGCGATGATGAGGAGCCGATCTCCCACCCGCGCAGCATGAAACTCCACATGGCGGAGCGAGCCGTCCTGGCAGGTGATGACGGTGTCCATCGGCCGCATAGGGGTTCCCTTGTGAGCCGCATCGGACAAGCGGGCCATCCAGTCGGCGTGGACGCGTTCGCGATAGTCCACTTGGGGATAGGCCAGGCGCCACCAATCGTCCACCGTGGCGGGTTCGCCCGCGCGATAGCCGAACAAGTTGAGAAATCTGCGGTTGGCGTAGATGGGCAAGCCCTGGTCGCCGAAGACGACAGCAGCAAAGGGCGAAATCTCCAGCAGGTTGCGCAGATCCTCCTCAGTCCGGCGCAAAGTCTGCTCTACCCGACGTCGTTCCCGACGCTCGCGGACCTCACACATCTCGCGCTCGACCACCGGCACCAACCCCGCCAAGTTGTCCTTGAAGACGCAAGCGTGCGCGCCAGCCTGCAGGGCGGCGGCTCTCGCATCCTCAGAAACCTCTGCGAGAACCGCCACGAATGCGCAGTCCGTCCCGGCGTCGCGTGCGATCTGTTGCACCTCGGCCATGCCGAGTCCAGGCGTGGGGATGTCACAGAGAACGACGTCCCATGGCTCCAGCCTGAGGGCCTGCCGCATGCGCTCGGCTGTGTCGACATGCTGGTGCTCCACAGCCAGGCCCGCATCAATCAGGTGCTGCACCAGCCGAGCGGCATCGCCGGGCGAGCCTTCGAGGATCAGAACGCGCAGCAGATCAGGCAAGCGAACACCACACCCTGCCCGGCCGCGCGGGCAGGACAATCCTGTCGCGGCCAAGCGAGACCTGTCGATCCGATCCCACGGTGGCTCGGCTGGGTGCGACAGGTTGCACCATGGTCACCAGGGCACGTCTCACGTCGTTGACTATTCTCGGAAGAAGCGGACCGTCGCTGAAGCGGGATTCGCCGCCGACCTCACCTAGAAAGCTTCCTCGGCCAGCGACGGTTCGGTGGCATGTCCACATGGCCGCCGATCGACCCGCATGCACCGACACCGGAGGCAGCGGATCGATCAGCCCGGCGGCTTAAGAAAACCTGGCGACCTGGCGATATGTTCTCTTGCTGATGCCAGCCTCGGGCTCCAGTTCGTCCGCGCCAGGGCCTCCCGCCGGAGGGAATCGCATGGACACCGTTCTTTACACCGAACCGCAGGAACAGCTTCGCAGCCTGTACAAATCGTTGCTCAATCGGCAGGAGAACCTGGACGAATTCAGACAGCTGCTGTCGCAGTATCCACCGGTCGCGGACCGTGACGATGCGGAACCACTGGCCGCGACCGAGGTGCGAGAGAGATTGAGCCAGCGCATCCGCGAGTGGACCGGCCAACCCTTCGGCGGCCTCTCCGCGTCCCAAATGCACATGTGGCGAGCCATCGTGATCGACAGGCGAATGGCCCTGTCGCCATGGGGGAATTAGGGCGAAAATCCTTTGCCGACCAGATACAGCTCCGTACTCTCGCCGCGCGAGCTCTCGGGTTTGAGCAAGCGTACCTCCGAAAAGCGCGTCGACATACGCGTGCGGATGCGGGCCACCTCAGGGCTCTGGAAGACCTTGGCCACAAACGCGCCCAGCGGCGCGAGGAGGCGTTCGGCCCGGCCCAACGCCTCCTCGACCAAAGCCGCCGAGCGCGCCTGATCGGTGGCACGGATGCCGGTGGTGTCGGGCGCCATGTCGGACAGGACGAGGTCGAAGGCAGCCTGCCCACACAGAAGCTCCTGGTCGGACAGGGTAAAGATGTCGGCGACCAGAACCCGTGCGCCAGGAACCGGCTTCGGCAGGGGCTGGCGATCCACGCCGATGACCACGCCATGGGGCCCGGCCACCTTGCACGCGTACTGCAGCCACGAACCCGGCCGGCAGCCCAGATCGAGTACGCGGGCACCTGCACGCAGGAGGTGCATGCGCCGGTCGATCTCCTCCAGTTTGTAAACCGAGCGCGCCGCGAAGCCTTCGCTGCGTGCCTTGCGAAAGAACGCGTCGTGGCGCCGGTTGCGATCGCGCAGCGAAGCCAACCTGCCTGCCCAGTCAGACGATGACTACTTAGTCGTCTGGCCCTTCTTCGACGCCTTCATTGGGTTCTTGGCCTCGACCTCTTTCTGCACCACCGGAACGATGTACTTCTTCACGTTCTTGGAGCTGCCCTTGAGGAAGACCAGACCATGGGCCGGCCCAGGGACCGGGCCCTTGACCAGCACGACATTGGTTTCGGGATAGACCTTGACCACCACCAGGTCCGAAGCGGTGCACCGGACATGCCCCATGTGCTGGGACATGCGCTTGCCCTTGTGCACGCGGCCGGGAGTGAGGCGGCAGCCGATGGAACCGCCGTGGCGGAAGAACTCGTGCGACCCGTGACCGTTCACCGAGCCGGCCATCTTGTGCATCTTCATGACGCCCTGGTAGCCCTTGCCCTTGGTGACGCCCACGACGTCGACGACATCACCCGACTTGAAGACCTCTTCGGCCTTCAACACCTTGCCTATCTCGAACTTGGTGGCCGCATCGTTCGCCTCCAGGCGAACCTCGCGCAGCACCGCGGGAGTCCCAGGTATGTTCAGCTTCTCGAAAAGCTTGGACTCGGACCGACGCAGGTGGCGGACCGAGCGCTGCTCGAACCCGAGCTGCAGAGCCACATATCCGTGCTTTTCCGGCGTCCGTTGCGCCGTGACCACGCAGGGCCCGACCTCGAGCGCCGTGCATCCCAGAGACGTTCCATCATCGTGGAACACGCGGGTCATTCCCAACTTTCGGCCGAGCAGGCCCATTTTCAGCGACATGGTTTGCAAACCTCTTGAAAGAACGTGGCTTTATAGTCGGCGCCTAGCACCAGGTCAAGTTGACTTAGTCGCCATTACGTTTCTCTGGCGCACCGCTCTGCGGTGCCTCGTTTTCGATGAGATCCCGCGGGTCAAAGGTGACCGGTCCCAAGATGAGATCCAGCTGCTGATCCAGCGGAGAAGCATCGCGGGGATTCTCCTCGGGCGTGCGGGGACGGAAGACCAGATTCACGGCCGCCACCGTCGGCGCATCCCGTAAACTGGGACGCGGATACTCCACCTCGAAGGCAGCATCGCGCACGCATCGCTCGATCTCGGGTCGGTCCAAGCTGGACCGTCGGATGAGGGCGTCCTCCAGCTCGCCCCGTTCGAGATGAAGCTCCAGCCGCAGACGGCCGCGCAGGGCCAAATCGACGCCGTTGGCCACTCGGCGCAAGAGGTAGCAGGCGCGAGCCCGCGGCAAATAGGCGAGCGCCAAGGCGTTGCGCAGGACCAAGGGGTCCATCTCTCCCCGCGCCATGTTGTCTGTGGGCGCCTTCGGACTGGGCGCTCGTGCTTCGACAAAGACGGCGACATCTGGCAGCGCGCCTGCCCAGGCTTTGGGCGGCTTAGGATCGACCAGGGGCTGCAACCACTCAATCGCGACGCTCGCGGCGGATGCGCGACCTTGCACCATGGTGCCGCCGTACTCTCCCGCTGCCACGAGGTGGGAAGCCTGCCCCCGCAACAAAGTCCACGTCCTCAACACGCCGTTGCCCGGAGCCACACCAGCAGCCAACCCTCGCTGCCCTTGGATGCGGACGTTGAACAAGTCTCCGCCCTGTGCCAGCGCGGCCAGCGCGGATCGCGCCTCACCACGCAGATTTTCGGCCGCCAGCACGCGCACGACTCCGCCAAAGCGTCCCACCAACTCGTCCAGTCGCTCGACGGCGTCGGCCGGGACGGGCTCGTCAGCGGCCGGACGCACGAGCAACACCAGCACGCGAAGCCGATGGTCAGGAGCCACGGAAGCAAGCGCCCTCGCGAGCTTCTCGGCGGTCTGCGATTCAGGCAAGGCTCCGTCGCTGACGATGACCAACAGGCGAGATTCCCCATCGGCGGGCGGCCCGTCGCGCTTCACCCACTCGGCCGCGCGGCCGAGTGCTGCCACCAAATCGGTTCCGTTCTCCAGTTGATTCGGATCCACGGCCGCGTCGAGCGCGTCCAGCGCCTCGCGCGTGGCGGTGCGCAGAAGGGGAAAGACCTGGGTCGCGGTGCGCGCAAACAGGATGGCGTTGAATCGCTGTGCCGGCGGCAGCGCCTCGAGCAGGGCGCGCACCAAGGCACGCTGGCCGGACATGCCGCCGCTGCCGACGCTGCGCGAGCGATCGATGAGCAATGTAACTTCCCCGGGCGGCTGCTCGATGGCTGGGCTGCGCGGCCGGCACAGACCTACTGCGACCACGTCAGATGCCCGCGACGTGCTCGTCGCACGCTGAGCGGCTCGCACGACGCTCAATTGGCCCGGCCACCCTGCTGCCGGCTGGCGCAGGGTGAAGCTCACGTCCCAGGCGGCCCGTAGAGGCGCGGTTGCATGGACGACGGAAGCACGCCCATAGGGCTGGATAGGAACCGGCACACCGGCAACGCTTGCCTGTGAGAGTCTTGCATCCACAGGTAGATCGTCGAATCTGACCGTCACCTGCGCCGCAACCGGATTCTCGTCCAGGCTGGGTGGCAGGCGCAGCACGAAGCGACCGTCGACACAAGAAGCAGGCGCGGTGTAGCGGTAGCGCAGAAGCACGCGACCGGCAGCAGCCAGAGGCGCCAGATGCACGCGGATCCGCACGACATCGTCAAGCGGCGACGACGTAGGCGCGAGGTTGCGCGACGAAAGCACTTTCGCGTAGTCGGCACGGGCGGTGGGTCCCGCTGCGGCCGCCAGTCTGATGGCACGGCCGGCAACCTGCGCGCCCCAGTCGACCGACGACGCGCCTTCGGGCAAGTCGAGGTCGACCACGGTGTCGCGCGCCGGGATCTGCGGATTGCCGACCAGCACCTCGCGTTCCACCTGGACCAGGGCCACGGGTCCAACCACGCGAATCGAAACGCGATGGGCCAGCTCAAGCGCGGGCGCGGGCGCACGGAAAGGAGAACCCGTGACAAGGACGAGCCAGGTGGCACAGAGGGACGCAAGCATCGCGGGCGGAGTCTACCGATCAGGCTCGCGTATGGCCATGCAAGCGAGCTTTTGCTTGCGCGGCCTTCCCCTGCCACTATACCGGCATTATGACATCGACCCGAGCGCCCATCGTGGAAGTGTCCCTGCTTGAACCTGCCGAGGCCGTCGTGCAGCAGGCGGTGAGCGTCCTTTCGGCAGGAGGCGTGATCGCCTTCCCCACCGACACGCTGTACGGCCTCGGATGTGGCTTCGGCCAGAACCAGGCCATTGAACGGATTCAAACCATGCGCGGTCTCGATTTCACGACCCGGCCGCTGACCTTCCTGTTGCCCGACCTGGGCGAACTTCCCCGTTTCACCAGGATGAGCGAGTCAGGCTACCGGATGGTTAACCGCATCCTTCCCGGGCCCTACTGTGTCGAGCTCCTGGCCCATCCCAAAGTTCCTTCGCCTTTCGTGCAGGGCGAACGACGCACCATCGGAGTGCGCATCCCCCAGAGCGCCCTGTGCGAAAAGCTCACCTGGCGGCTAGGCCGGCCCATCTTGACCGCCACGGCAAAATCGCGCGACGGACATGTTTTGACCACGGCCGCCGAAATCCGGCAGGAATACGGCGCCCAGCTCGATCTCATCCTGGACGGCGGAACCTTGAGCGGCCCGCCCTCGACGGTGGTCAGTCTGGTGGACGACTGGGTGACGGTTCTGCGCGAGGGGCTGGGCCCGGCCAATCGGCTGACGGGCTAGCTACGCCTTGTCTGAAAATTCGAGGCCGCTGGCTAGGTCGACTCGCGGCTAGCGGGTCGCGGCTAGCGAGAGCGTGAGCGAGTTCGTGGGCGGAACGCGCGAGGCGGGCGGGACGCGAAAGGCGGAAGGCGGGTGCCGCTCACGCTCACGCAAGTCCGCACGCGAGCCGCTGCACGCAGCTCGCTCACGCTACCGCTCACGCTCACGCGGGCCGATCTGCGCCGGGAATTTCCCGACAAGCCGTGGTCACTTCAGCCTGGCCGCGGCGGCGCGGGCACTCTTGATGAAGGCGCGCAGTTTGCGGGTGTCCTTGATACCAGGCGCCGACTCGACCCCAGACGACACGTCTACACCGTCCGGCGAGGTGGCCTCGATGGCCTGGGTTACGTTGCTGGGATTGAGGCCGCCTGCAATCAGAAACGGCCGCCGCGCGCCCTCGGCCACGACCTCCCACGGCGCTCGCTTGCCGCTGCCGCCATACCCCTCGGCATAGGCGTCGTAGAGAAAAAGGCTTGCCTCCCAGCCCAGAGCCTCCTTGAGCGATGCCTGGTCACGGGCCCGGATGGTGCGGATGATCTGCTCTGGCCGCAACCAGTTCCAGGTAGTCGGGATCTCGCCGCCGTGCAGTTGCACGCGGTCGAGCTTCAGCTCTTCCACCGTCTCGCTGACCACCAGAGGATGGGCGTTGACAAAGACACCCACCCGCAGAACCCCCTTGGGAATGGCCGCGATGATCTCGCGCGCCTGGTCGTCCGGCACGAAGCGCTTCGATCCCCGCCAGAAGTTCAGACCGATCAGATCAGCACCAGCCGCCACCGCCTGTGCGGCGTCTTCGGGGCGCGTGATGCCGCAGATCTTGACCAGAAAATTCATGGACCACCCAGAAGCTTGCGCAACGCCGATCCAGGATCAGGTTCGCACATCAAGCTTCCGCCCACCAGGACCGCGTCGATGCCAGCTGCATGCATCCTGCGCGCGTCGTCAGCGGTGCGAATTCCTGACTCCGCCACCAGCAGCCGGCTCGAGGGAATGAAGGACCGCATGCTGGTGGCCAAGGTCATGTCCATGTCAAAGGTGCGAAGGTCGCGATGGTTGACCCCGATCACGCGCGCGTCGGCCGACAGGGCGCGCTCCACCTCGGCGCGGTCGTGGGTTTCCACCAACGCCTCCATGCCCAGGCGCCTGACCTGTGCGAGCAGCCCGACCAGATCATCCTGGGGCAAGGCTGAGACAATGAGCAGAACCGCGTCTGCGCCCACGGCGCGTGCCTCGGCCACTTGGTACGGGTCGACGATGAAGTCTTTGCGCAGAATCGGGATATCGACCACAGCGCGAGCCCGGCGCAGATCGTCGAGCGAGCCACCGAAAAACGGTCCATCGGTCAGCACCGAAACGGCAGCTGCCCCGGCCGCCTGATAGGCTCTTGCCACCACGACTGGGTCGGCGTCCTGCTTGATCCAACCCTTGGAGGGCGAGCGCCGCTTGAACTCCGCAATGCAGACCAGCCCGGACTTGCCCGCAAGGGCGGCGCAGAAATCCCGCAGCGGCGGCGCCGTGGCGAGCTGTTGCTCCAGCTGGGCAAGCGGCAGTCGGTTTTGGGCCGCGGCCACGGCTTGTCGCGTCTGCGCGAGAATATCGTCGAGGATCATTCTTTCTTCTGCACAGGCGAGAGGCGGCGCAAGTGCTCCACCACGACACGTGCCCCACCATTGTCGAGCGCCGCCGCTGCCTGGCCAGCGCCAGCCCGCAGATCGGGCGCCGCGCCCACCACGTAGAGGCTAGCAGCTGCTGCCAAGAGCGCAGCCACCCGAATCGCCCCGGGCGCGCCAGCCAGCGCGGCTTCCAGCAGACGCGCATTGGTGGCTGCGTCTCCACCGGCCAAGCCTGCCGGATCCTGTTCCGGCAGGTCAAAATCGGCAGGCCGGATCTCGTAGCAACGAACCGATCCGTCGCGCAGCTCCGCCACCTGGGTCGCCCCAGCCGGAGCGATCTCGTCGAGCCCGCCCGCGCCGTGTACCACCAGGGCGCGCAGCGAGCCCAGTTGGGCGTGGGCTCGCGCCATGAACTCACAGCGCTCGGCCGCGAACACGCCATTCATGTGATAGCGCGCGCCGGCCGGGTTGGTGAGCGGCCCCAGAAGATTGAACAGGGTGCGAAAGCCCAGCTCGCGGCGCGGACCAGCCACGTGCCGGGTCGCCGCGTGAAAGACCGGCGCGAACATGAAGCAAAGACCCACCTCAGCCAAGCAGCGCTGGGCCATCTCCGGTGTGGGGCCCGGGTCAATGCCCATGGCCTCGATCACGTCGTGCGAACCGGAGCGCGACGAAAGCGCCCGGTTGCCGTGCTTGGCGACCTTGACCCCGCAGGCAGCCACGATGAAAGACGCCAGGGTCGATATGTTGACCGTGCCCGAGCCATCGCCGCCGGTGCCGCAGGTGTCGAGCAGGACAGGCTCGTCGCTGGACACGCGCACCATGCGCTGGCGCATGGCCGAGGCCGCGCCCACGACCTCGTCCACGGTCTCGCCCTTCATGCGCAAGGCGGTGAGCAGTCCGCCCATCTGAGCCGGAGTGGCCTGCCCGTCCATCATGCACCCCACCACCGCGGTCATGTCCGCGGCCGACAGACTGCGGCCCGCCACGACTTGGACCAGGGCCTCGCGGATGCCCAAAGCGGGCGTCGTGCTCGAAGCTGCGCCGGTCATGCCGGTTTCGCCAGGCGCAGGAAGTTGCGCAGAAGGTCCTTGCCCACCTTGGTCAGGAACGACTCAGGGTGAAACTGCACGCCTTCCACCGGCATGGTCTTGTGGCGCAGGCCCATGATTTCTTCGTCCCAGGTCTTGGCGGTGATCTCCAGGCAGTCAGGCAAACTGGAGCGTTCGACAATCAGGGAGTGGTAGCGGGTGGCTTCAAATGGGTTGGGCAAACCGGCGAAGAGGCCCTTGTCGTCATGGAAAACGCGCGAGGTCTTGCCATGCACAACCTCCTTGGCGCGGATGACATTTCCGCCGAAGGCCTGGCCGATGGCCTGATGGCCCAGGCACACGCCCAAGATGGGAATCTTTCCGGCCAGACGGCTGATCACTTCGAGCGAAATTCCGGCTTCATTCGGGGTACACGGACCAGGAGAAATAACTATAGCTTCTGGGCACATATGTACAACATCATCAACTGAAACTTCATTGTTTCGTACGACCCGGACCTGCTGCCCCAGCTCGCCCAGGTATTGCACCAGGTTGTAGGTGAATGAGTCGTAGTTATCGATGACCAGCAACATGGCTAGCGCCCCCCGTTGACGGCCGATTGTCGCGCCAGCTCGATGGCGCCGATCACCGCGCGCGCCTTGTTCACGCACTCCTCGTGCTCGGCCTCGGGCTGGCTGGCCGCCACGATGCCTGCCCCGGCTTGCACGTGCATGGTGTCGCCCGTGGTGACCAGGGTGCGGATGGCTATGGCAAGGTCCATGTTGCCTGTGTACGAAAGGTAGCCGACCGCGCCGCCGTAGACGCCACGGCGGGACGGCTCCAGCTCGTCGATGATTTCCATGGCGCGAATCTTGGGCGCACCCGAGAGAGTGCCGGCGGGAAACGCCGCGCGCACAACGTCTTTGGCAGAAAAGCCATCGACCAGGGTGCCGCTCACGTTGGAAACCAGGTGCATGACGTGCGAGTAGCGTTCCACGACCATGATGTCGTCCAGGCGCACGCTGCCGGGCTCTGCCACCCGGCCCACGTCGTTGCGGCCCAAGTCGATCAGCATGACGTGTTCGGCCAGCTCCTTGGGATCCGCGCGCAGCTCCTTTTCCAGGGCTTCGTCTTCCTCGACGCTGCGTCCGCGGCGCCGCGTGCCCGCCAGGGGCCGGACATCCACCCGGCGGCCGTCGAGGCGCACCAGCACCTCGGGCGAGGCGCCAGTCACGACAGCCTCTGGGAATTCCAGGTGGAACATGTACGGCGACGGATTGGTGACGCGCATGATGCGATACACGTCGAACGGGTCCACCCCAGCGCGGGCCACGTCGAAGCGCTGCGAGAGCACCACCTGAAACGCGTCGCCCGCCTTGATGTACTCCTGGATGCGACGGACAGCCGCCTGGTAGTCGGCCTGGCTGGTGCGAGGCACAGGCCGCAACGTCGATGCGGAGACAGCCCCAACATCGAGCAGCGGCAGGGCACGGCTGGGCCTGGCCAGCCGGTCGAAGATCTCCTCGACCTTGCGACAGGCCTCGTCGTAGGCGCGGTTGGGATCAACGCCCGCCACGTCCACCGAAGCCACCACCTTGATGGTGCCGCGCAGATTGTCGAAGACCACCACCGTGTCGGTCAGCGCGAAGCACAGGTCGGGCAGGCCCAGCTCGTCGGGCGCGTGCTCGGGCAGACGTTCAAAGCGCCGAACGGCGTCGTAGCCCAGCCAGCCCACGGCCCCACCGAAGAAGCGCGGCAGCCCGGGCGGGACCGCGGGCGGAAAGCTGGCCAAGGCGCGGCTGACATAGTCGAGCGGGCTGGCTTCGCTGACACTTTCTTCCAGAACGAACCCGTCGCCTTCGGGTCGCAGACGTTCGACCTGGGTGCCCCGCGCCCGAATCACGGCGCGCGGTCGCACGCCGGCGAAACTGTAAGCCGCCCACTTCTCGCCGCCCACCACGCTTTCGAGCAGGAACGAGTACGGTCCCCGGCCCAGCTTGGCGAAGACGGAAACAGGCGTGTCCGCGTCGGCCAGCCACTCGCGATAGACGAAGCACAGGCGCCCGTGGCGGGCGAGGTCGAGGAAGTGGGCTCGATCAGGAACAAAAGCGGCCATGGTGGATGGCCGGAGATTAGCACTACTTGCCTGGCTGGGGCGGCAGCTCGACGCGGATCTCACCTTGTTCCAAGGGATCCACCTGGCGCAGGTTGCTGGCCATCTCGTCGTAGTCAGCTGGCAACACACGCGCCAGGGAAAGCTGCCAACGTCGGCGCAGAAGCAGGTGCGCCGCCCCCGGTGCGTCGCCGTGCGGCCCGTCGACCTGCACCTGCCGTTCCTCGGAAAAGAGCGCCCCGCCGGCCGTGATGCTCCCGCTCGATCCCAGATCGAGTACCTGCGACCCCGCCGGCAACTCGATGTCGACATCGAGCAAGAGCGGCACGTCGTAGCCGAGCTGCAGCGGCGTCCGGCGCTGCGATTCGGTGAAGTAGCGCCGACCCGGTTGCGACAGGAAGAAGCCGGGACGCAGCCACAGGACGTTGCCCGTGCGCGTGGCCATGCACGGGTTGGTCAGGGTGTAGCTGACGGTTCTGCCTCCGGCCCGACCCTCCTCCAGCGAAAGTTCGCCCAGACCTGCGCCCGGAAATTGCTGACTCAGCCAACGCTGCTCGAATTCCTGGCGGAGCCTGTTTCGATCCTGTCCCGCCCGTTCCACGATCTCGCCCCACTCCAGCGCGGGCCATCCGCTCAGATCCTCGGTGACGCTTGCGGCGGCGCTGCCATCAGCCGCCAGTCGCATCTTCATGAGCACGTGGCGACCATCTGGCACTGCGCTGCGGGCAATGGCGAGCGCATCGTCACCAACAGTGAAAACGGGTGCACCTGACAATGCTGGCGGCAGATAGCCCAAGGGAGCGCGTCGTGTGCGCGGATCCAAGAATCGCGCCGGTCCCGCAGGGTCAGGCAGCCGCACGAGGGCTTCGCTGAAATCATCCAGTTCCTGCGGCGAGGCCGGCGCCGCCGCCGGCGCGCGGGTCAGCGGACGCGCCAACACCAATTCCGCTTTTTGCCCCAGGGCTCGCGCCAGGGCCATCACCACAGCCGCGCGGTTTCCTTGTCCTCGAGCAAGCGATACCGTGGCCGGCTCGAACAGGCTGGCCTCGGGCTCGATTTGCTGGTCTACCCATCTGGAGATCGCCTCGGCTATGGTCGCCCGCGCGGCAATCGCCTCGGCTCTGATCTGCGCGGCCACCCGTCGCACATCAGGCGAGCTGCGCGCCACGGTGTACAAGCGGTCGGCCAGAAAGCGCGACCAGCGCCCCAAGTCGACGCCGCTCGACACGCGCACCGAGGGAATCCAATTCTCCGCGGCGAAAGACGCGCGCTCGGGGAGAAGCTGCGGCATTTGCCGCGCGATAAAGCTCAACACCCGGGCACCGTCGGGACCGGGCGCAATTGTGGCTTCGGGCGCCCCGGCCCGCCGATCTTGGTCCACCGACAGCTCGCTGGGGACCACGAGAAGATACTCGCTGCGATCCAGAGGCGCCTCGAAGGACTGAAAATAGAAGCGTTCGCCCAAAAATCCGGGCGCGAAAGCCTCAGAAGCTGGGTGGTATTCCAGAGTCTCCCACTCCACGTAGTCGCCCACCGCCACGTCGGTGGCAGAAATCGTGGGCTTGCCAGCAATCTCCTGGGCCTCGCGGACGGTGCCGTCGGCCTTGCGGGTTCGCAGGGCCAGCACCTCGGCTCCAGATGGCACGGAAACCTCGGCCGCCCGTTCGATGCCTTCCTTGCTCAAGACCTGCGTGATGGTGTGGGTGAGGCTGGCGCGCCCCCCGTCTGGGAAAATCCGTTCGACCGCACGGTCCAACACCACCACTGCCGGTGCTTGGTAGCGATGCCCCGACGCCAAGAAATCGCGGATCACCTGACTGCCATCCAGTCGAAATTCGTCGAGCGGCAGGGGCAGCCCGGCAATATGCGCCGCCTGACGAACGGCGCCGCTCCCTGGAAAAAGCCGCAGCGTCTCGGCCAGGGCAGCGCGCGCCTGTTTGGTCGCGCCTGCAGCCGTCAGAGCGTCGACCAGGCGGAGGCGCAGCTGACTGTCCCGCGGAGACCAGTCGACCAACCCCTGCAGTTCCGAAGCGGCGCTGGCCGCGTCGCCCCGCTCCAGTCGCAGCGCCGCCAACTCAGAACGAACCCACGCCGGATCGGCGCTGGTGGGTTTCATGCGCAGCAGCGCCGCCTCCGCTGCGCTGGCGTCACCGCGCTGGCGATACCACTGCGCCGGCGCCTCAGTCTGCGCGTCACAGCCAGACAGCAGTTTGGTCAGTCGTTCCTGTTCGCCGACCAGGGCGCGCTCTTGCGCCCGGTGAAGCCCAGCCTCGACGGCCACGCACGCCCCCTGCCCTGCTTGCCCATGCGCAACGGCGTCGGCCAGGGCGGCATCAGCGTCGCGCTCCAAGCCACGCGCGCGCAGAGCGTCTGCCAGTTGCAAGGCCGCTGGCCACCAGTCGGCTGCCGCGCTTCGCGCCCGCTGGGCGTCCGCCGCCGCCTCGCGCGGCCGGTTGTTGTCGAGTTCCATCCGCGCCAAGTCCAGCCAAGCCCGCGCCAGCCGGGGGTCCGCGGCCACCGCACGGAGGTGCAGACTTCGCGCGCGGTCCCGGTTCATGTCCTCGGGCCGCGTGGAATCCGTTTCGGAAAACCGCCCCGCCGCGGACAGGCCCAAGGCAAAACGGGGACGCTGGACAAGGGCGGCCGCGTGCACCAGTTCCTGGTCCACATCGCCGGCCAGATGTGCAGACAAAGCCGCCGCCAGATCGAACACGGCCACTTCCAGCGCGGTACCCTCCGGCCAGCTCTCCCGGTCGCCCTGTCTGCGGCTGGCATCAGGAGCCAGCATCAGCCCTACGTCGATGCCGCCGCCGCGACTGCCCAGGCGCAATTCCACCCGGTGCCGACCTTCATGGAGTGCGACCGACAGCGCTGACAAGCGCGGACCGAACGCGTCGGGCGAGTCGGCGTGGTGATGCCAGGGACCGCCGTCCACGCGAAGCAAGGCGGGTCCCACGTAGTCGAGGACGATGTTGTAGTGACCGGCGCGCAGGTCAACCTCGGATTGCAGCGTGCGTACGCCAGGCAGCGCATCGGTGCTGGGCGCGGTGAACTGACAGCCTGAGCGTGCCAGGGTCCGTGCCGGACTCGCCGGCCGCACTTGGTCGGACAAGAGATCGAGATACGGCAGGCGGCCGGCCACGCCCACCAGGCGTAGCGCGGACAGACAACCTGATCGACGTGCCTCGCCTTCCAGCAGCTCCGGATCAGCCCTGCGCCGAGCGATCTCGATGGAAAGTGATGCCAGCAGATACTGCGCGCGCCAAGGCAGAAGGTCGCGCGGCACGGCCAAGATTCGCTTTTCAGCCGCGCGCCGGTCGGGCAACTCGTCGAGAAGTCGCCGCAAACGCACAGCCGCTGCCTCGGCCAGCAGGCCGTCGCGCGCATCGCCGCTCGCGGCCGCGGCCTCGATCAGATCGAGGTAGGAGTTCATGGCTGTTTCGTCGTCGCCCCGCTCGTAGGCCAAGCTGCCGGCTGCGAAGAAGGCCAGGCTTTGCGATTCGCGATCCGCACCCGAGGCGATCGCGCTCGCGAACATCGCGGCCGCTTCGTCGTCCTTGCCGTCGACCAGCGCCTGCCATGCCCGGCCCGTGTCGCTCGTGGGGTCGAGCCGTCGACCACCGGCCAGCATCCCCGCACAGCCAGCGAGACACGCCAGAAGCAGGCAAACCACACGACCTGGCCTGCTCACTCTATCCCCGCCCCCCATTGGTGCCAACCACAACGTGTCCCGCGAGTCAGCCGCGGATTTCACAACAGAGAGCACAGAGCGCACAGAGACGGATGGAAAAGAAGGGTTCGGATCGGCTCCGTAACCCTTTTCTTCCGGGCTCTGTGGCCTCTGTGCTCTCTGCGGTGAAACTCCGGATCGCGCACATGGCCGAGGAATCCCGAGCAACGGGTGGTTAGCAACTTTGTCCCCGGCCCCTGTCCTCATTGTGTGTTCTCCCCCGCGATGACGATCGGTTCGCTCAGCAGAATGTCAGCTTCGCGCAAGAAGGCGCGAAAGCTTTCGTAGTCGCTGGGCGCAATCTGATCGCGTTCCACGGAAAGCAGCGATCGCACTTTGATAGCGCGACCGTCGGAGGACACGTCCACCTTCAAGTCGAAACTCCCGAAAGCAGACTGCAACTTGCGCGCCGTCGGCGCGCGCAGCAGGCGAAATCCGTCGGGCAGGCGGTACTCGAGTTCCTCTTCATGTTGCCAGGGGAAACCAAGCACCAACGGCCAGCGCCGCGTGCCCAAACGCGCGTAGGTCTGGGTCAGATCGGCCTCACGCGAGCTGGAAGGCAGACGAAACTCGCCCCGCCCGTTGCCCTGGGCCATGTGCGGGACCAGGGCCCGCGCCCGCACGAAAACCGGCTGATTGCGATCCTCGATGCCGGCCATGTCCACCGTCTCGAGTTGCGCGCCCGTGTGGCGGCCGTTCCACACCTTGGCATAGCGCTCGCGCCGCTCGCCTGGTGTCTGGTAGTGCGCGCGCCATTCCTGTGCCGCCTGTCCCTTGACCGTCACCGTCTCATCGACCCGTGCGCTGCCGTCGGCGGACAGCGCGACCTTCCAGACGCGCAAAGCGCGATTGGCCGAAGCAGGCAGTACCGGAGTGGTCGCCAGAGTGGTCTTGCCCCATCCCACGCGCAGGACCATCACCCCCTGGTCCTGACTGGGCAACTCGGACATGCCGGCAAACTCCGCCGTGGCATCGAGATAGAGATCGAGACGGGGAACATAGGTGATGGCGTGATCGAAGATGGCCAACGAGGCCGGCTGGCTGTCCACCAGGCCAGCCCGGCGCGATCGCAGCAAGACCAGTTCGGATTCGATGCCCTGTTCGCGCAGCAAGGCCACCAGCAGCAGAGCCTTGTCTTTGCAGTCACCAAATCGGCGCAGCAACACTTGACTCACCGGATAGGGCTTGTATCCGTGGATGCCAAACTCCAGTCCCACGTAGCGTGTCTTTTCGATCACGAACCGGTGCAGAGCCCGCACCTTGTCCACGTCGCTGTGCAATCCGGCGGTGACCTCGGCCGCCGCTTTCTTGATGCTTGGGTCACTCTGCAATTGGTCCAAGACCAAGCTCCAGTACCACCGACCGACCTCCTGCCAGCTCTGGTAGGTGCTGATGTGCAGGTAGGGCGCGACCTCGGTCAGCCCAGGCATGGCCGGCTCCACGTCGACGCGGGCCACGTTGCCCGCAGCCCAGCGATAGACCACTTCGCTCCCTTGGCGTTCCACCTGATGGCTCAGGCCCGGCACATGCGGCTGGTTGAAATAGAAGGATCGCGTGGCCGGCACCATCAAGGTGTAGTCCCAGGTCCGCTTGGGCAGCACGTCGCCGATCATGGCCAGCTCACCGTAGGTGTCGGCCATGTCGTTCTGGTAGGAGATATCAGCGACCGTGTATTGCACCTCGATCACGTCGCCGGCCCGCAAGTTGTCGAAGCTCACCACTTCGGCGCGCGCGTCGTAGTACAGGCCGTACCAAGGTTCGGAAAGGTCGCGATCGTCGCGCCCGCTCGCCTGGGAAACCTCGATCTCACCCCCGGCGGTTCGGCGAAAGATGCGCGCCTCGCGGATCTCCACTTCCTGCTCGCCAGGCACATAGCGCACGAGAACCTCCTGGTTGTCACGCGCCCCACGATCCGTGCGCAGATGAACGATGCGCTGGACGAAAGTGTCAGCCAGGCCATTCTCGTGCACCCGCGTGACGTGGCGGTCGAGCAGAATGACGGCCGAATCTCCCTCGGCCGCAGGCGCAAGCAGCGCGGCCCGGCTCAGAGTCGCGCCGTCAGCGGCAAAGGTCCGTGCCAGATCCTCAACGCCGGCCAAGAGGTGGGTCCCGTCGGAAGCCGCCGCCAACGACTCAGCGTAGCGTCGTAGCACCGGTTGCTGCGGTCGCAGGTGTAGCGATTGGCGCAGGCTCGCCGCCGCTTCCTGGGTACGTCCCTGTCGCGCCAACAGGCGCCCCAGCTCTTCGTGCAAACGTGGCTCGTCGGGCAAGCGCAGGAGGATCCCGCGCAGCAACGCCTCCGCCTCCGCGCCCCGTCCCGCTCCCTCGAGCATGTTCGCTTGCTCGATGGTCAGAAAATGCAAATCGGGCCGCCACTCCGCGGCTTCGCCGTAGCGCAGAGCTGCGGCGTCCAGATCCCCGCGACGGTGCGCGGCTGCGGCCAGCTCTCGCAGAAATTCCGGGTCGGAGTGCCGAACGCTCCACAGCTGGTGCCAATCCGCCTCGGCACCAGCCCAGCGGCCCAATGCCTCCAGTGTGCGGGCGTGCGCGGCGAGCACCGCTGGGACGCTCTTGGCTACGGTCGGCAGTCCCTCGATGCGAAGCAAGGCTGTCGCATCGAGGCCGATTTCCCGCTCGGCAGCCGCCAAATCGAGTTGGGCTAGAACCGAGGTCGGGGCGGCTGTGGTCGCCTCATGCCAGCGCCGCAGCGCCGCCTCGGGACGGTGTTGCCGTTCCGCCAGCTCGCCCAGTTCGGCCAGCAGCGACGCTCGCTCGCCCGACCCAGGCGCCAGCGCCAACGCTCGCTCCCAGGCTTGTCGCGCGTCGTCCTCCTCACGGGCCACCTGGCCCAACAACCCCAGGGCCGCGAAGCGCGTCGCCGGGGAAGCCGCCTCTGCGTTCGCCGCTTTGCCCGCCGCCTCTTCGGCTGCCTTGCTCTCGTTGTCTTCGCTGCGCAGAAGATCCAAAAATCGCGCAAAATCCAGCCAACACACGGCCACGTCGGCTGCTGGGGCACGCTCGGCGCGACGGCGCAATATCTCGCCGAGGTCACGCACGGCGGGTGGGTGAGCCGGTGGCACCGAGGCTGCCACGCCCGAAGCCGGCGCCTCTGCGCTTGCCGTGACCCCGGGCAGAACATCGCCCTGCGGATCGGTCAAGCGCACGAACACCTGCCATGTGCCGGTGGTCACGACCGTCTTCACCCGCAGCACGCTATCGCCGCGCGGAAGCCAAACCACGGCCGAATTCTGATCCAGAGCCGCCGGCCGCACCACATCCCGACTCATCACCGGACGGCCATTGAGCCATGCCTTGATCGGTCCGGGCGAGCCCAGGCGCAAAGTTGCCCAGCGCCCGCGATCGCTGTGCGCATATGCGAGCAGATACGCGACGGCGTCGTTGTCCGGGCGCAGGAGTGCGCCGAGTACGACCGCCCCCTGGCGCGCCACCTCGGAAGGCGTTCGGCGCCAACAGACTTCGTGCGTCTTGCCCGGGTAGCACTGACTGCCGCGCGGATCGGGCAAAGCCAGCTCAGCCGGATAGACGCGTTCGAGGCCGCTACGGCCCTGGGCATCGAAAGGCCCCAGCACCCAGAAGTCGCGCAGCAACCCCAGCCCACGCCGACGGGAGTCTGCCTGTTCGTGCCGGCCGGCATGGTCCTCTTCGAGGGAAAGAAGATAGGACGCCTGGGCTGCCACCAAGGGATCGGTGCTCTTCGCGTCCTTTCCCTCCACGAAGTCGTGCAGCACGGCCGCCAGGCGCCCTGGACTGAGCATGGCATCCATGCGCACGAGAGCGGCCAACGGCGCCACAGCTCCAGGGGTCGCTCTGCGGGTCAGAAGTGCCGTGCGTTCGGCTTCAAATCGATCTTCGTAGACGTCACCATGCGCCTGGCGTTCCGCCACCAGAATCAGCCCAGTGACCAGCACCGCTGCGGCGCCAGCCGATCGCCGGACAAACGTCATCTTCATCACGGCCTTGCGCGAGTCTACGGCGCGAAGTACTGCCCGATGGCCTCGCGCAAGGCCAGGCGGGCTCGGTGCAGGCGTGTCTTGACCGCGGGCAGCGACAGGCCGAGCAGCTCGGCCGTCTCCTCGGTCGACAAACCCTCCACGTCGCGCACGAGAAAAACCGTGCGCAGCCCGTCGGGCAAGGCCTCCACGGCTGTCTGAATGTGGCGCCGCAGCTCCTCGGACTGGAGCTGCTCGTCCGGCCGTTGCGACCAATCCTCCGACGAGCCATGCACCGACTGCTCCGCCGCCTTGTGCAAGGCACCGGGTTCGATGTCGTCCAGCATGACCTCGGGGTGTCGGTTGCGCGCGCGCAGGAACATGAGCGCCGCGTTCACAGTCACACGATACATCCAGCTCCCGAACTGCGCCCGACCCTCGAACCCCGGCAGGTTCCGCCAGGCCGACAGAAACACGTCTTGCAGGATTTCCTGTGCGTCGTTCTCGTTGCGGACGAAACGCATGGCCAAGCGGTAGAGCTTGTCTTCGTAGCGGCCCAAGAGTTCCTCGAAGGCTGCGACGTCCTTGCTGCGGGCGCGCCCCACCAGCACCTCGTCGGTCAGGCCGGCCAGGGTGGACGGCACGGGGCCATCGGGGCTGTGATCGGTGTCATGCTGGGGCATCAGGTCCCTCTCGCGGGAGGTGGTAAGAATAGGCTAGTGTAGCCCCCGAGCATAGACCTTCGATCACTTCGCGCTACACTTCGCTCCCTGCGGTGGAAAAAGCTAGCCCCAGCTAGCCACGCACGCAGTTGCGCCCGGCGTTCTTGGCCTCATAGAGGCGCTCGTCCGCGCGCTTGATCAACCCCGCCGCGTCCGTGGTTTGCTGGTCCAAGACCGCAACGCCCAGAGAGATCGTGACATCCATCTTGACGCCTTCGAAGCGGAAGTCCGTGGCCTCGACGATGCGCCTGATCTTCTCCGCAAACTGGTGGGCGTTGTGGCCGTCGATCTCGGGCAACACAATGGCGAATTCCTCACCGCCGTAACGCGCGAACAGATCCTCACGCCGGATCTTGTTCTTCACCGTCGCTGCCAGCGTCTTGAGCACCGAATCGCCAGCCAAGTGCCCGTGGGTGTCGTTGACCTGCTTGAAGTGGTCGATGTCGAACATGACCAGGGACACGTCGCGCCGATAGCGGAGCGCGCGCGCGATTTCGCGCTCGATGCACTCCTGGAAGTAGCGCTTGTTAAAAATCTGTGTCAGCCCGTCGACGGTGGTCAGCCGGTAGATCTCTTCGTGGTAAGCGCGCTCGATGTTGCCGCCCGAAAGGAACTTGAAGATGGTGCGGCCGATCTTGATGAAGTCGCCGTCCTCAAGCGTGCGTTCGTCGATGATCTCGTCGTTGACGTAGGTGCCGTTGGTCGATCCCAAGTCGCGAATGCGGATGGCACGTTCGGAATTCACGATCTTGGAATGCGCGCGCGACACCGATTCCTGATCGATCTGAATGTCGGACTTGGACGAGCGCCCCACCACCAGCGTCGGCGCTTCCAGGTTGTACTTGCGGCCCAGATCGGACCCGTAGATGACGACCAGGCACGCTTCTTTGGTTGGCGCGTGGTCGGCTATCTTGTTGATGCTGGTGACGACCGTTTTCGCCCGAACATGATCGGAGTCTACGAGGCGGTCGGCTGGTTTAGGGGGAACCCGTGGCACGTGACATCTCAGGTTAGGCCAGGACTGCGATCTGGTAAAGATGCATCAAGCCGCGGTTTGGCCGACACGCCATCCCACATGTAGGGCCATGTGGTCATGCATTTCGTACACGTTAAAAGTATTTCTCGCAAGGTTGTGGCGCCCACGTGGATTGTGGAACTGGCTGTTGGCTTTCCCCAATAGGTTCGCGCAACGGAGCTGTCGCTGGAAGAAATTTTCGCTGGAGACCGGGAACCCGAGGGCCAGCATCGGGTGCTTCGCCAAGGGCTGAGTTCACCACCTGCCGTGAACAAGCTGGCTCTTGTTTCCGACGGACGCGACGGCTACACTGGGTGGCGGTTCGTCCTGGGTGCATGCATGTCGTTGCTGTACGAATGGCTTGACAACGCCGCAGGCGCGAGACAGGGAGCCATGGGCGGTGGCCAGGCCCTCATCTACCGGGACACCTACCTCTCGTGGCACGGACTGCGCCACCGGGTCAATCGCCGCGCCAATGAACTGAAGGGATTCGGCATCGGGGCCGGCGATTGGGTCGGCCTCATGCTGGGCAGTGTGCCGGAATTCGTGGTGCTGGCCCTCGCCCTGTCCAAGCTGGAGGCCGTCGTGGTGCCGCTCGACCCGACCCTCAGCGGACGAGACCTCAACATGGTTTTCGCCGCCACGCACCTGCGGGCGCTGGTCACGCGCCCGAATGCCCTGACCCCTTTCGCGACTCCTACCGGCGCGCCATCCGCGGAGGCAAACCACGAACGGCCCCGCATCGTGCTCGAGAGCCGGCGCCGCATTTCCGGCACACTGCTGACCTGTGCCACCTTCGAACGCGCGCCGCTCAAACTGCACGTGATCCCCGAAGTCGTGCTTTTCACCCTGGACGCCGGCGGCGATCCCAAGGGCGTGGTCCGCGAACGCCGCCAACTGGAAGGCATCGGCGCGTCCCTCGCCTCGACCCTGGATATCGGCGCCACAACCCGCGTGAGCCCGGCCGCTGCACTCCATGCCAGCCAAGGCTTCGATCTGGGGCTTTGCATGGCGTTGGCTCAGGGGGCTGGATTGGTTCTCGACGACGAGCTGGTCGTGGCCCGCCTGGCTAAGTTGCTGGCCGAACAAGGCGCCGACGTCGTGACTGCTGCACCTACGCTCTTCGCCGCCCTGGCGCGCATGCCCACCGCCAAGCCGTGCCGAACGCGCGACATTCGTTGCATCAGCTCAGGCGAGCCGCTCGCCCCCGCCGTGGCGCGGGCCTTCCGCCAGCGATTCAAGGTGCCGCTGCTCTCCTGCTACCAGGCCATGGAAACAGGGCCGGTGGCCATCGATCTGACAGGCCGCAATCCCGCCACAGTCGGCCTGCCTGTCGCGGGGGTCGAGATTCGCGTGGCCAATGGTCAAGGCGCCGGGATACCCGCCGGCGCGAGTGGACCGGTGTGGGTGCGCGGGCCGGGCGTTTCGTCCACCTTTGTGCCAGCGGTCAAGCTGCGCGTGCGCGGCGGCGAGGTAGCCATCGGCCGGGCTGACAGCGACGGCTGGCTGCGCACCGGAGACCTCGGCACGCTTGATCGCGAGGGCCGGCTCACCCTTTGCGGAAGGGAAGATGATCTGGTCAAGGTCGACGGGCGGCGCGTGGCCTTGGGCGAGGTGGAAGGTTGCCTGGAAGCCTTCACCAACGTGCGCAGCGCCGAGGCTCGCTTGGAGTACGACGAGGTCGGCGCTTCGCGTGTGGTCGCCCGGGTGGAGCGCGACGGTCCCTGCACGCCCAAGCAGCTCATCGATCACTGCGCCAAGCACCTGGCCCCGCACAAGGTTCCGGCCAGGGTCGAGTTTGCGTAGCTACTCCAGCAGGGGATGGAGATCCGCCTTTACCAGCGCCGAGCCGCCATCAGCCACTGTGATCTCCTCGAAGTGTGAGTAGTAGCTCGGGTGACGGATCTCGACCCGGTAGAACCCGGGCCGAATGAAACGATCCGGCTTTGTCCATTGTGAAGCGCGTCCCATGGGCACGTCGTCGAGCAGAACGGCGGCATCAGGCACGTTGCATTCGACTCGGAACACAACCGAGCCCTCGGATCTGAGCGAGGCACAGCCGACGAGAATCGAAACAGCAAACAGGACGAGCGCAAACGACTTCATGGCTTTGTTGCAGGCGGTTCGGCCCCTGCGGCCGGTAGTGGCTCGTCGGCTTGAGCCAGACGAACCTGGAGCGTCACCCGATCGGCTGGCGGCTTCACCTCGGTCACAAGCAGCCGGCCTGCGATGTCGCGAATCAGAGCGGACTCGATCTCTCGGCCGCTCATGCGTGTGAATACCCGAATCTCGGCCCGGCGAGTGGTCACCTGACGGACCTCGGCCGCATTCACCGCGCCCAAGCGCTTCACGACCCGAATCAGCGTCATAAGCGCAGCCGGCTCGATCACGTCCAGATCCAGGGTCAGGTAGCGCGCACCCGCGGGAACTGGCCGCAGAAAAGTGGACAGTTGGCGCGCCAGCCCCCCTGCGACACGCTGCCAGCACGCCAGCCGCGCAGCGGACTCGTCGCCGGCGAATCCGCGTTCCGACTGGGTATTGTCGAGGAGCGCGGGTCCTGCACCCGGGCCCGCAGACAAGAGCCGTGCGCGCAGCTCGCAGCGCACGGAAATCGGCGATGCCCCGCGAATCGTCCCTTCGCCAAACGAGGTGGCCACCAACCAAAGTGCCTGCGCCGCCTGGCGCCCCGCCGCCGCCACCAGCGCAGCCTCGTCCCGCGCAGCGGCCGATTGCGCCTGCACACCGCCAGCCGCGAGCGCCTTGACCACGACGATGCTGGCCTCGTCATCGCCGCCCACGAGGAGCGACGGTCCCGCAGGCCGCGCGACGGTGGTCGCGGGCTCTGGGGCAGCTGTCGCGCGAGCACGCTCCATCTCCCGGCGAAGCAGGGCTGTATCCACCTCCGCGTCGATCTGCACACGCAAGCGGCCCTTGCCTTCTTCCTCATCGAGCACGCGATAGCTGCGTACGAAGCGCTGGCCGCGATTCGCGAACGTTGCTTTGATCTGCGCCAGCCCGGGCGAAAGGGGCTGCGCCTCACCGCCACTTTCCTTGAGCAGGTCCGCGAAGGCGCGTTCCACCACCTGGCGAAACGCATCGGCCAACGCTCGCTGCTTGGCCACGACCGCGTTGCCGTTCACGACAGGCGCCTCGGCCGTGACCACGCGGTCGGCCGGCTGCGCAGCGGCTGGCGGGGAGAAAAGAATAACCGCGATCGCCCAAGCGGTTCTTCTGGTTGCAGCCGCGTGGAGAGCCCGTGTCATGGCAGAACCTTCTGAAGGTAGATCACAACCAGCCCGGCGGCGAGCTGATCCAGCGTCGACTCGGAGCCTTTGGGCAGAAGCAACCGCCCTTTGTCATCGCGCCGTACGCTGATGGCACCTGCGGGTGGTGGTCTCTGGTGGTAGCGCGCGCTGCAGACGACGGTCTCTTTTCCGCCACTCACCAGCAAGGGCGCTAGCTCCAAGGGCATCGCCCCTACCGCAAGCACCACCGAACCCGTGGCCGTGGCCGTGGTCATGGCCGTGGTCGTGGCCGTGGCACTTGCTACGAGATCGGTGAACCTCACCCCGACCCACAACACCACGCCCCCATTTGACTGGTACTCGATGCGCGTCGTACTCGCACGTCCCAGCGCCGCCTCGACTTGTTTCTCGCCTAGCCTTTGGCTGCCTCGCACAGGCAGCGCACTCAAAGCGGCCCGCAATTTCTCGACCGCCGCGGCGCGGGCACGCCGTTCTGCACCGGGCCGCGCCGCCGCGGGAGAGGGCATACGCATGTCGGCCGCTGCACCTCCGCTGGCGGTGACCATACCAGCCGACCAGTCCACCTCGGCTCCGGCCAGGGGACGGATCAATGAAGCCGGCGCGGCTGCTTGCGTGAGGTTCACCCACAACAACAGGGCTACCGCGGCCACCCCCTTCGGGGGCTTCGGGACGGACAACCCACCCCACCAGCCCCCGCGCGCTCCGCGCACGCCCGTCGCGCCCACGGCCACGACTCCCTGCCGGCAAGTGGCTATTCCCATTCTATCGTCGCCGGCGGTTTGGACGAGATGTCGTATACCACGCGGTTGATTCCACGCACCTCGTTCACGATGCGCGACGAGATCGTGGCCAGCAGGTCGTGCGGCAGCGGAACCCAGTCGGCCGTCATGCCGTCCTTGGAATGCACGGCGCGCAGGGCCAGCACGTTGGCATAGGTGCGCTCGTCGCCCATCACGCCCACGCTGCGCACCGGAAGCAGCACCCCGAAGGATTGCCAGATGCTTTCGTACAGGCCAGCCGCGCGGATCTCCTCGTCGATGATGCAGTCCCCTTGGCGGAGAAGATCGCAACGCTCTTTGTTGACCGGCCCCAGAATGCGCACGGCCAGCCCTGGTCCAGGGAATGGCTGGCGCCACAGCAGGTCGTGCGGAAGACTCAGCTCCTCGCCCAACGCGCGCACCTCGTCCTTGAACAGCTCGCGCAGCGGCTCCACTAGCGTGAGGTTCATCTTGTCGGGCAAACCGCCCACGTTGTGATGGGACTTGATGGTGGCCGACGGTCCCTTGTGCGACACGGATTCGATGACGTCGGGATAGAGCGTCCCTTGCACCAAGAAATCAGCCTTGCCAGCCTTGCGCGCCTCTTCCTCGAACACGGCGATGAACTCGCGGCCGATGATCTTGCGCTTCTGCTCGGGGTCTTCCACTCCGGCCAACTTCGAGAGGAAGCGCTCGGCAGCGTCGACCACCACAAGATTCATCCTGAAGGCGCCGCGAAACAGACTCTCGACCTGGACCGACTCGCGCGCGCGCAGAAGCCCGTTGTCCACGAAGATGCAGGTCAAGCGGTCGCCTACCGCTCGGTGGACCAGGGAGGCGGCCACCGAGGAATCCACGCCACCGGAAAGCCCACAAATCACGCGGCCCTGGCCCACCTGCTGCTTGACCTTCTGGATAGCATCGTCGACGAAATTGGCCATGGTCCAGCTGGGTTCGCAGCGGCAGACGCGAAAAAGGAAGTTTCCCAGGATCTCGTTGCCACGCGGGGTGTGAGCGACCTCGGGGTGAAACTGCACGCCCCAAAATTTGTGCTTCACCGATTCCACGGCCGCGAAGGGGCAGTTGTCGCTCACACCAAGGCGACGAAAGCCGTCGGGCAGCGACTCGACCTGATCGCCGTGGCTCATCCACACCGCGATCTCGTCACCCACCTCGAAGCCGGCAAACAGCTCGGAAGCCGTCTCGAGCTTGACGGAAGCGCGGCCATACTCGCGGTTCTGCGCCGGCTCCACCTTGCCGCCGAGGAGCAGGCTGGAGAGTTGCACGCCGTAGCAGATGCCGAGAATCGGCACGCCCAGCGAAAACAGTTCGACGCCCACGCGCGGAGCCCCCTGGTCGTACACCGACGACGGCCCACCCGAAAGAATGATGCCCGACGGGCGCATGGCGCGAATCTTGTCGAGCGACAAGTTGAAGGGATGAATCTCCGAGTACACCTTCTGCTCGCGCACCCGCCGCGCGATGAGCTGCGTGTACTGCGAACCGAAATCAAGAACGAGAATAGTTTGGCTGTGAGACATCGGAGATCACCTGGCTCGCGAACTAAGGGACTACTGTTCCACTCTGTAGTTGGGCGCCTCTTTGGTAATGATCACGTCGTGCACGTGCGATTCGCGCAGACCCATCTGCGTGATCTTGATGAAGCGCGCCTTGCTGTGTAGCTCGGCGATGTTGCGGCAGCCGCAGTAGCCCATGCCTGAGCGCAGGCCACCGATGAGCTGGTACATCGATTGCGAGAGGCTCCCTCGGTAGGGAACGCGTCCCTCGATCCCCTCGGGCACCAACTTGGCGTCGGCGGTGACGTCCGATTGGAAATAGCGGTCCTTGCTGCCCACGCGCATGGCACCCACCGATCCCATGCCTCGGTACACCTTGTAGCTGCGGCCTTGGTACAGAATGATTTCCCCTGGCGCCTCGTCGGTGCCGGCAAACAGGCTGCCGATCATCACCATGTGGGCGCCCGCGGCGATGGCTTTGGTGATGTCGCCTGAGTACTTCACGCCGCCATCGGAAACGATGCGCACGTCCAGCTTGGCCAGGGCGCGCGCGGCGTCGGTCACTGCCGTAATCTGGGGAACACCGATGCCGGCAATCACGCGGGTGGTGCAGATTGAGCCTGCGCCGATGCCCACCTTGACCGCGTTGGCGCCGGCCTTGGCCAAGGCCAGCGCGCCCTCGGCGGTTGCCACGTTTCCAGCTAGAATCTGCGCTTTGGGGAAGGTCTTGCGGATGTCGGCCACGGCCTCCAGCACGGAGCGGGAATGGCCGTGGGCCGTGTCGATGCAGATGATGTCAGCGCCCGCTTGCAACAGGGCAGCGGCGCGCGCGGCCCGGTCTGCCCCGGTGCCTACCGCAGCCCCCACGCGCAGCCGGCCCAGCTCGTCTTTCACGGCATTCGGGTGCTGCTGGGCCTTCTCGATGTCCTTGATGGTGATGAGTCCACGCAACAGCCCCGCGTCGTCCACCACCAGGAGCTTCTCGATGCGATTCTTGTGCAGCAGCTCCTTGGAATGCTCCAGGCTCAGGCCTTCTCGCGCGGTGATGAGCTTGGTGGTCATGAGATTGCGCACCGGCTGGTCCAGGTGCCGTTCGAAGCGCACATCACGATTGGTCAGGATGCCGACCAGACGACCGTCTTCTGCCACCACCGGCAGGCCCGAGATCTCGTAGCGCTTCATCAACTCGAGCGCCGCAAACAGTTTCTGATCAGGGCCGATGGTCACTGGGTCCAGCACAACCCCGGTCTCGGCCTTCTTCACCTTGCTGACCTCCAGCGCCTGCTCGTCGATACCCAGGTTCTTGTGAATGACGCCGAGACCACCGTCGCGCGCCATGCTGATAGCGGTGCGCGCCTCGGTCACCGTGTCCATGGCCGCCGAAATGATCGGATTGGCCAAGGGAATGGTCGCGGTCAACTCGGTGCGGACGTCGACGTCTTTGGGTAGGACATCGCTCTCCGCGGGAACCAGCAACACGTCATCGAAAGTGAGCGCTTCGCGCAGGGGACCGTCGGGCAGCATCTCGGGAGATTAGCCGAGCGCAGGGCGTTCATTCAAGTGCGGTTTGCAGCGATGTTGGCATCAGCGTGAAGACGACCTATTGGGCTAGAGCTTGTCGGGTAATTACGGGCCGCCCGGAGGGCCGGCCCGCGGCTCGCGGGTCGCGTGGGCGAGAGCGTGAGCGAGTTCGTGTGGGATACGCGGGAGGCGGAAGGCGTGGGACGAGGGCGTGAGCGCTCCGCGGGTCGCGGGCCGCGCACGCTCACGCCAGCCGCCCACCCAGGTTGCTTGCCGCTGGTCGCTACCGCTCACGCGACCGCTCACGCTGGCCGGAAATTGCAGACGAGCTGTAGCTACTTCTTTCCCAGCTTGGCCGGCGTACAGGTCTTCAGGATTTCCTGAGCCTTGGCCTTGGCCTCGGGCTTTACCCCGGCCAAACCGGAGAACTTGTCGAATTCGACCTGGGCCGCAGCGCAGTCGCCACGAGCCACCAGAACCTTGCCCAGCTCGTAGCGAGCCAGGGCGCTGCCGCCGTCGAGGGCGATGGCGGCCCGGCATTCTTCCTGCGCCAATTTTGCTTTGAGATCTTTCTTGGCGAGCGCGCTGCAGTAGTCGGCGGCGATGGTGGCGTCTTTGGGTTTCAGCGCGCGAGCCCGTGCCAGCGCGTCGGCAGCCGCGGCTGGCTGTTTGCGCCGCAACTCCATCCGCCCCAGCTCGGTCCAGGCCGCCGCCAGCTTGGGGTCTGCGCGGGAGGCTTTCTCCAGCGCTTCGTGGGCTTCGTCGTAGACTTTCTTGTCGGAAAGCAAGAGCCCCAGGTAGGTCAACGCTAATGCGTCTTGTGGTGCCAGGCGCGTCGCCTGGCGAAGCTCGGTCAGCGCGCCGTCAATGTCGCCGGTCTTGCGCAGGGCCGCGCCCAAACTGACGTGAAAGCTGGCATCCGCGGGCCGCAAGCGCACGGCTTCGCGGTACGACTTGGCCGCCTCGGCCGGCTTGCCCTGCGCATCGCGCACGTGGCCCAGGTTGGAGTGGGCGTCGGCGTACTTGGGGTCACCACCGATGGCGGCCAGGATCTCCTTCTCGGCCGCCGCCGTCTCGCCCTTGTCCAGCAGCATGGCGCCCAGGTTGTTGTGCGCAGGCGCGAAGCGGGCGTCGCGGCCCAGAGCCTCGCGATAGGCTCTCTCGGCCCCGGCCAGATCGTGCCGCTTCTCCAGAACCACTCCCCGCAAGTAGTAGGCACGCGGGTTCTTGGGTTCGGCCTTGGCCGCCGCATCGAAAGCCTCCAGCGCTCCGGCCAGATCGCCCGACTGAATGAGTTTCTGGCCTCGTTCCAGCTGGGCTGCCGCGGGATTCTGCGGCCCGGGACGTGCCCCGCCCTGTGCGAGCATGACGACTGCGGCCACGCCGACGAGATTAAGCATGAGCGCAAGTTCAGCCCCTGCGCGGGGCCGTGTCAACGGGTTTGCGGCTACACTTTGCGCCCCGCTGAGGTCGGCAGCGCCTGCTTGAGCGCATCAGCCAGCGCGTTCAAACGCGCCGGATCGGTCAGCTTCCCGCCCGTGGCAATGTCCCGGACGTAGAAGATGTCGGCCACTCGGTCGCCGGCCACGCCCACCCGCGAGCGGTGGATGTCCAGGCCGTGCTCCGACAAGGTTCGCGTGATGGTGTAGAGCACGCCCGGCCTGTCCTCGGTGAATATGTCGAGCACCGTGAAGATCGGGCTGATCTCGTTGTCCACGCGCACTTCAGTCGCTGGCACCTCGGGCTTGGCTCGGTCGACGATGGATGGCGCTCGCGGCCGCCGCGCCAGCAATGCCTCGACGGTCGCGCGTCCGGCCAGCACAGCCTCCAGATCGTCCCGGATGGCGGCGATGCGACGTTCATCGGTGACTGCACCGTCAGGCTCCTTGCGAATGCGAAACACGTCCAGCGCCTCGCCCTGGTCGCGGCCTGTCACCGCCTCGCGCGAGTAGATGGCCGCATCCAAGATGTCGATGCGATTGGCGAACAGCACACCCGCGACCCGGGCCAGCAGGCCGGGCACGTCGAGCGCCACCAGCACCAGCTCCGAAGAAGTTCCTCGCGGGGAGTGGCTGACTTCCACGGCGCACGGACCCTTGCGCCGCAGCGACAGGCGCATGTGCCCAGCGATCTGGTCAGCCTCGTTCTCGGTGAAGTAACGGTCAGGCAGACCGGCAAAAAAGTCGGCGAGCGCAGGCCCCTGCACCTCCTCGGCCAGAAGCTGGGCCGCCTGCCTCTGCCTCTCCTGCACCAGCTCCGCCTGCTCGGCCTGCAAAAGATCCGCGCCCCGCCGCATGAACTTGAGCGTGCGTTCGAAAAGGTCGGCCATCAGCTCGCTCTTCCAGTGGGTCATGGTCTTGGGCCCCGTGGAGGCCAGGTCGCAGAAGGTCAGCAAGAAGAGCTGGCGCAGTTTCTCCTCGTTCTCGCAGCGCTTGGCAAAGTGCACGATCAGGCTGACGTCCTCCAGATCGCGACGCTGCGAGGTATGGCTCATGAAGAGGTGCTCGCGCACCAGGAACTCGACCAGTCGCACGTCGGCGGGAATGAGACCCAGACGCGCGGCGATGCGTTCGGATAGCACGGCGCCTTTTTCGTCGTGAGGCGATCCGAGCGGCTTGCCCACGTCATGCAAAAGCACCCCTACGAACAAGGCCAACCGGCGCGTGACCGCGGGAAATTCTGCCGACACTTGCGGGTAGTCAGCCGCCATCTCACCCCGCGCAACAGCCTTCAAGGTGGCCACCGCATAGAGCGAATGCTGGTCCACCGTGTACACGTGATACAGGTCGTGCTGCACGCGGCCCACGACCGGCTCCCATTCCGGAATCAGGGCACTGATGAGGCCCAGGTCGTGCATCTGCTCCAACCGCGAAGGCGTGCCGGAGTCCTGGATGTCGCACAAGACTTGCAGGAAGTACGCAGCCGCTTCTGGATCCTCGCGCAGGGCCGCGCCTCGGGTGGCGGCGTTCTCGGAGACCAGGTCGGCCGTGCGCCGACCTATGGCAAGATTCAACTCTCCCGCAAGTGCAAAAAGTCTAATAATCTCCGATGGTTTTTTCTCGAATATGATATTTTCCTTTACCTCTATTGCACCGTCCGCAATCTCGAAACTGGGGTCCGCCTTGCCGCCCTTCTCGATGCGCATGGTCTGCCCGGTCGACCGCCGGTTGCGGTCTCCAGATACCCGCAGCAGCAGGCGCTCGGTCTCCCGGCTGACCGCGCGCGCGTGCTTCTGAAAATCGTGCATGAGCGCCTCCACGGCAGGAGCGACAGCCGGCCTGACCTCGCCTGGCCTTGCCGTGGCGTCGGGGTGGAAGAGGGGCGCGATGCTTTCTTGAAGATCGAAGCGGAGCTGCTCCTGGCGCCGTCCCGCAGTGAGGTGCACGGCTGTGCGCACCCGCAAGAACCAGTCCCGGGCCGCTTGCATGGCAGCAGCCTGGCGGGCCGACATTTCTCCCAGCTCACAGAGCTTCTGCGGATCAGCGGTCTTGAAACGGACCTGCGCTGCCCAGCGCCCCACACAGAGATCGCGAATCCCGCCCGGGCCGTTCTTCAGGTCAGGCTCGAGCATGAAGATCGTGTCACCAAAACGCGAATGACGGCCGTGTTGCTCCGAGCGCAGTCGTGCCACAAAGCCATCAGCCGAAGCCTTGGCCACACGCGTCTGGTAGCTCGACAAGAAACGGTCCGCCAGCCCTCGGTCGCCGGTCAGAAACCGGGCATCGAGCAAGGCTGTGGCCGCGGCCAGATCGCTGGCTGGCAGGGCCAAGGCATCGGAAACCGAACGCACCGCGTGTCCCGCATCGACTTTGGCGTCCCACAGGGGAACCAAGATCGCGCGCGCCAGGTCTTCCACCGCTCCGTCGGGCGATTTCGCACACAGAAAGAGCAAGTCCAGGTCGGAATACGGCGCCAGTTCGCGCCGGCCGAATCCGCCGGTGGCCAAGACAGCGATCTCAGATGCTGTTCCTTTGCGCGCGCGGGCCAGGTGAAAGGCGAGAAGCGCGACCACAACCGCCTCCACCTGCTGCGAGATATTTTCGGCCAGCGTGACGCCGGACTGGCCCGCGCGCAAACCCGCCGCGGACTGGTCACGGGCGGCATCCATTTGTGCAGAAATCCAAGTGGCGGTGGGCTGTAGAGTCTCGGTCATGGCGTGTGGCGAATCCATACCAGCGATCATCATCCCAGCTTGCGAGTAAACGCGACGTTAACATTACGGGACGTTGACGGATGGCTTTGGCTGCGGCACCGTATGCGGATGGCTGAAATCGAGCTCGGTCCCCTCTCCGATCGCCTTGACGAGGACGAGATGAAAACCCTGCACAAGTTGGTGGAACAGGCTGGCGCCCGGTTGGCTGCCATTGACGAGCGCACCACGCACACCATCGCCAAGCGTCTACCCGAGGACGCCATGACCGAATTCCTCGACCGCCTCGAGGCGCACGACATGGCGGCTGACATCTTTCTGCCGGTGGAGTTCGACGGCCGCCTGCACGTGGGCGACTTGCGCGTGGCCTCCGCGGTTTCTCTGTCCGAAACTCTTGAGGAGATGAAGGAGGAGCTGTCCATCGAGGACGAAGACTACGAGGAGGACGACGAGGACGAGGAAGACGAGGAGGACGACTCCGACGAAGGCACGGTCATCGAGGCCCAGCTGCGCAACATCTGGCAGCTCGTATTCGACGGGTGCAGCGAGTCGCTGGACAAAAACGTGGCCCTTCACCTGAAGGTCTGAAATGTCCGATCTGGTCCTCACGCTCATCGGGCCGGATCGACCCGGCTTGGTCGAAGCCGTGGCCGAAGTGATCGCGGGCCATGGAGGCAACTGGCTGGAAAGCCGCATGGCCCATCTGGCCGGCAAGTTCGCCGGCATTCTTCGCGTCGAAGTTCCCGCCGCCCAGGTGGCGCCGCTTTCCGACGCGCTGGCTGCTTTGCAAGAGCGCGGTCTGCGCGTGGTGGCCGAGCCCAGCGACGGCAGCGAGCCCTCCGCGACGGACGAGGCGCGCACCATGGACTTGGAGCTGGTCGGGCTCGACCGGCCGGGGATCGTGCGCGAGATCTCGCAGATCCTGGCCCGCAGCGGCGCCAACGTGGAGGAGCTGTCCACCAACCGGTCGAGCGCGCCCATGTCAGGCGAGATGCTCTTTTCCGCCAAGACGCGCGTTCGGCTGCCGCCCCATGCCGACGTGGCCCGCCTGCGCGCCGGGCTGGAGCGCATGGCCAGCGATCTGATGGTCGAGATCAGGCTGGTGGAGACCGCTCTCGAAACGAGGGGCCGAGGCCGATAGCGCTCTCTGACCGGTTGACTACCGCCGGGGGACCGAGCCGTGTCCCCTTCCCCACCGCCAAGCCCAGACCTGCAGGCAGCCAGCCGAAGCTATTTGCAACTGTATTTCTAGTAATGTAGAATACAGCTTATAGCAAACAACATATCTCGTGCCCCTCGCTCGCAGGCGCAAGCGTAGCGTGTGTGTATTCTCAATGAAGCTCGTCTTTCTGCCGATGGTTCGCCGCGTGAGATCCCTCGCAGGCCAGGTCGCCAGCGGGCCAAGGACGAAGCTATTTGTCCTGGTCGCCGTGGCCACAGCCCTGACCTGGACCGCGGCCCCACAGTTGGCCGATGCGCGCGTGAACCCGCTGGCGGTCATCGAGCGCCAGATTCGCAAGGCCAACATGCTCATCGTGCTCGACACCTCGGGCTCGATGACCGGCGTGCCCGGCGGCCAGTTCCAAAACAGTTCCGAGTGCGGCGTGGACTGCGACAACGGCGTGAACTGCCGTCAGGGCGGGTTGCAGGGGATCTGCCAGGCTTGGACGACGCGCAGCTGTCTATCGGACGATGATTGCCGTCACGGCTACTGTTCGAAGGACAACATCACCATCTGCGCGAGCAACGACGACTGCGCCCAAGACCCAGGCGCCTGCTCCTACACCGGCGGGACTTGCACCGCCACCTCACCTTGCCCGGCTCAGATGGGGACGTGCACCACGACCAATGACTCGTGCAACGCCCAGATTGCCTGCCCGGCGGTGGGCTATTGCAAGTATGGGACGAACGTTCTGTGCACCAATCCCGGCAGCTACTGCCCCAACATCGGCACCTGCTCAACCCTAAGCAGCCAAACCTGCCAGGACGCCAGCACCTGTCCACCCATCACTAGCGGCGGCACTTGCTCGCAAGGCAGCACACCCTGGGGAGGCTGCAGCCAGACCAGCGACTGCCCCCTAACCATGAAATGCCAGGTCAGCGGCGATTCCTGCGGGCTGGCGACCGGCCAACCAACCTGCGTCGTGTACTCCGGCAATATCTGCTACGGTGACACCTCTTACTGGCCGCCAACCAACCACCTCAAGTCCTGTTCCAGCAGCTCCTACTGTCATGGCAACGACAAGTGCGTGACCCCGCCGCTCAACCAGTGCACAGGCACGCCTAACGTCTGCACTTTGCCGTCGGCCACGTGCAACATGCACACTGACAACAAGTGCACGGCCACCACCAACACCTGCTCAATCCCCGCCAATAACTGCAACCTGCCGCCGGCCAACACCTGCCAGTTGCCCGCCAGCGCGACGGACACCTGCGTATCCAACACGCATGGCACAGCCGGTCCCATCCGCATGTGCAAGAGTTCGCAGGTCGTGTGCTCCAAGGACTCGGACTGCGGCAGCAGCGACCTGTGCGGGCCCGCCACCTCGCGCACGGTGATCGCCAAACGCGCCATCAGCAAGCTGGTGATGGGCAACTACCCGCTCGTCAATTTCGGACTCATGACCTTCTGGCAGGACAACTACTACCCCTACTACAAAGTCTCGGGGAGCAGCTCGACCGACACCATTACCGTGTTCGAGAGTGAAGACCAGCTGCGCAGAGCGGGCTGCTACTCATGGAACAACCAGACGCACATAGGCGGCCCCTCCGCCACGTGCACGATTTCTGGCCACCAGATGACCTTGCGAGCCACCGCTGACAGCCGCTACCGCGTACGCAAGGGTTGGTCTTCCTGGGATCGCTACGACGTCGATTTCTGTGGCGACTCGTGCAACATGCCCAACAACCTGGGCTGGGGCTCCTACCAAGGCAGCTACTACCAGTACGACCGAACCACGCAGACCACGACTTCAACCCTGCTTGTGCGCGACACCTACGACGGCCACGACATTACAGTCAACGGCAGCAATTACACCTACTACACGCCGCTGACCAACTACTACAACGGCGGCGCCGCTCCACCCATCAGCGTGGCCAATTGTGGCTCGGCTTGCAGCGCCACCTGCGGCGCGCGCTGGGACACGCAGCTGGCACCCTTTCTGGACACGTCGGACGACCCCAACAATGCCCTGGCCGCGGCCCAGGCCATCACCGCACAAATGGCGTACGCTGCGGACGGCGGGCTGATCACCTACTACGGCACGCCCACCGGCTGCACGCTGGAGAACGACGTGGCCAAGACCCCGCAGACCAGCGCCTACGACTACATGAAGGCGGTCACGAACGGCTACACCAGTGCCAGCCCAGCCCTGACTATTCCAGCCGATCCGATTTCCTGCCGCACCAACTTCATGCTGCTCATCACCGACGGCGCAGCCAACGGGCCGGGCGACGTAGACAGCAACGGCAACAACGTCTGCGCCGATACAACCTGCTCCGCCGCCAACCCGGCCACCGCAGGTTGCAAGTGCAAGTCGGTTCTGGCTGCCTATGATCTCAAGCACCACCTAGGCGTCACGGTCTTTGTGGTGGGATTCTCGGGCGACGTGAGCGCCGGCGCGCCCGCAACGGCCAACAACAACGTTGCCAAGGCCGGCGGCTCTGGCTCGGCCTACCTGGCCACCAACGAAGACGATCTGGAGAACGCCCTGCAATCGGCTGTCTACACCGCGATTCAGGGCAACTACTCTTCCTCGGCCGGCAGCACCTCGGCGGGCACCCAGCAAGCCGTCACGGTGGTCGAGGGCAAGTACGCGCTCGACTCGCGCATGGAGTTTCCTTCCTGGAAGGGGCATCTATACGCCTACAACGTTGCGGGGACCACGCCGGTGCTCTCCTGGGACGCGAGTACGCAGCTCTCGAATACCAGCAACTGGATGAACCGCAGGGTCTACACCTGGGACGGTACCAACATGGTCAAGTTCCAGGTGAACGCCTCGACTGGGGCCATCACCAATGCGGCGACGCTAGCTGGGTTGGGCCTGGGCGCCACGGCGGATGAAGCGCAAGCCGTGGCGCAGTGGGCGCTGGGAAGTCCCGCCTCCAACAACCCGGCGATCCTAGGCGCCATCGTGAATTCGACGCCCATCGACGTAGCCAGCCCGGGCGATGTGGCGCTGCCGGGCGGGCACAACTTCTTCCTCAAGTATATGAATCGCCCGCATCTCATCTACGTCGGCTCGTCGGACATGATGTTGCACGCCTTCTTCCTGGAAGACACCAAGGTCGGCACCACCACATACCCCGCTGGCAGCGAAGCCTTTGCTTTCATCCCGCCCGACTTTCTCACCAATCTGCGCAGGCTGTATGCGCAAGGCGGGCAGGATCTCAATCCCTACAATCACATCTTCGGATTGGCCGACTCGCCCAAGGTCAAGAGCCTGTGCGTGTCGGGCTGTACCGATGACAGCACGGCGGTGTGGAAGACGCTGCTCTTGATGCCCGAGGGCTACGGCGGCGCCGAGACCTTCATGCTCGACGTCACCAACCCATTCGGCACCAACGCGCTGAATGACCCGCCCTTCACGGTGCAGTGGCACACCGGCGTCGGCGCCAGCGCAGACACGTACAACCAAGTCTTGGGCGACACGATCTCTTTGCCTGCGTTCTTCCTGAACAACACCACCAGTCTCAGCGACTACCGACTCATTTTCACCTCTGGCTACGCCGTGTCCGACGGAAGCACAACGCAGGGACGGACCCTGGTCACGGCGTCGGCCATCACCGGAAATATCATCGCGACCAGCAGCGTATCGCCGAGCGCCACCTGCGCGCAGGAATACACGGCGCTGACCGATGTGGCCACCGCGCGCGACTTTGCCAAGAGCCAGAACGACAAGATCATCGCCGCCTACTTCGGCGACACGTCGGGACAGCTGTGGCGCTACACCCTGGCCGGCGGACTCACCCTGGCTTACAACTTCACCTGCAACCAACCGCTGCACTTCTCCCCCACGGTGGTGCAACTCGACCGCGACAGCGTGGCCTCCAGTCACGCGCACGAGATCTACCTGGTCCAGGTGACCAACTCGAACCTCGATCTGGACACGGTCAGCCTGCCGGCTTCGCAGATGATCTTCGCCAAGGAACTGGCACAAGCCGACAGCAACGGAAACATCACGGGCGTGGTCAAGGACACCACCTGGGGCACGGGTGGCCAAATCGTGCTCACCACGGGCACCAACCAGATTTGCGGCGTGACCCACCTGGCGACCAACGGCAGCGTGGTCTGCGACTCGCAACTGCCCAGCAACGCGCGGCCGACCTCGACACCGCTGGGCATACTCAAGGCCGATGGGAACGGATTCGAGGTGGTGACCATGTGGTACGCCGCTCCGTCCAACGTCTGCAGCGTTGGCCAGACCTACCTGACCATCCATCAGATGGCGTCCAACGCCGTCTCCCAGCGACTCGGCTACCTGGTCCAGAGCACGAATCCGGCCACCTCGCCGGTGATCATCGGAGGCCGCGTCTATGTGTTCGGCGGTACCACCACGTTCGATGATGTCACGCCCTTCCTGCCTGACGCCATCAGCGCAGGCAGTGCCGTGCAGGCATCGCCCTATTCCGGTCAGTTCTCACGCTACAACTGGACCGAGGTGCTGGAGTAGTCAATCACGGCGCGAGATGAACATCGAGCGGCTTGGGACCCGCAGCAGCCGTGACTTCCACGGCCGCCAGCTTGCGCTCGGCAGGCACGAACGCGCCCACTCGGTGTGTGCCGGCCGCCACCGGCACCAGGTGGGCGGGACAAAGCAACCCGGTTTCCACTTCGTCAATGAACAGCGGGTACCTTCCCGAGGTGCGACAAACCACGTTGAGAAAAGCGTCGCCGCGCACCAGGCCCGCGACCGGTTCGAGTGCAAGGCGAATCACGGCGCCCTCGCTCGCATCCACGGTGGTGCGCAACATGTGGTATCCCGCGGCCACCAAGACCAGCCGCTTGGCGCCTGCGCCGATCAGCAGGTCGAGCGGCGTGTTGCCTTTCCACGCGCCCTCGACCCAGATCTGCGCGCCGTGGGGCTGGGTGTCGACGAACAGGTGATTGGGCACGCGTTGGGGCTGGGGCGTGTCTGATTCCTCGACGACAAAGCGCCCAGCCGGGAATACCGGGATGTCATCGGTCTCGGGTGGCCGTGGCAAAGAAGCGTCCGCGACCCGCTTCGTGCCGGCGTCGGGCAAAGGAGTGGGCACAGCGGGCAGCCACGATTCCGGCGAGCGCCGGCGTGAAGGTCCTTGGACCTGGGCTGCGACCGGCGGCATCTCACCGGCTCGGCGCTGCGCGATGGCCACACCCGCAGCAGCGCGCTTGGCCGCGAAGGTTCGCGCCAGGCGGAAAGCAAGCAGACTGAAAACCGCCACAACAAGCAGGCCAACCAACGCCGCCAGAGCGACCAGCCAGCCCGAACGCACCGAGCGGCCGCGCCCAGGCAGCGCAGCGGCGACACCTCCTCGTCCGGGCCGCGTGGCCACGCGACCGGCCGGCGCCACCACAGCAGCGACGTGCTCTGACCCATCGTGTTTGAGATCCATCGGGGCGGGCGACCGCGCGGGCTCAGCCGCTGGCGAATGACCGGCCAGCGCCTCGCTCAGCAGTCGGGCGCCGCGGGGCCGCTCCTCGGGATCAGGCGCGGTCAAGGCACGGACGACTGCGCTGAGCGCAGCCGGAACGCCAGCGATGTCGGGCAAGGGCTCCCAGCTCCGATCCGAAAGCTCGGCCAGCGATCCCGCTTCAGCCGGTGGCTTGCCGGTAAGGAGAAAGTGCAAGAGAGCACCCAAAGAATAGAGATCCGCGGTTCTCCCGCTGCCGAGCGTGTCGGGGCCAATCGCCGCACCCAGAAGCTCGGGCGCGACGAACAGCCACTTTTCCATGGGATGGTCGACCAGTCCGCGCAAGGAGGCAAACAGGCCGAAATCCCGCACCACGACTTCACCCGTCGGCGCGATCAAGACGTTGCCCGGACAGAGCCCCAGATGAAAAAGCGGCGGCTCGCCTGTGTGCGCGACAGAGAGCGCCCGCGCCATCTGGCCGCCGACCACGCCCACCACGGCGGGGTCCAATCCTGCGCAGCCTGCTGCTTGTTGCTGAGCCGCCCGGAGCAACCCCACGAGATCGACGCCGTCCCGCCATCCAGAGACGACAAAGGCGCCCGCCGCCTCCTCGCCGACATCGAGTACCTGCCCCGGGTGCGTCGGCGAACTGGCGAGCAGCCGTCGTCCTGCCGCAAGAAAGCGCGAAGCCAGCCGCGGATAGGCCTGCTGCCGTACGCGATCCGCCCGCAGCAACTTGACCACGAACCTCTCGGCACCTGCCTCACATGGACCACTGGCAACGTGGTGGGCGCGATAGCTCTCGACCACCCCTTCGGGCCCGAGCGAATTGTCTAGTTGGTACTTCCCGAGACGAAGCAAAGAAAGCACAGCTTCCCATCTTAGTCCACCGACGCGCGTTTCGCAGCGTCGCTTGCACCGCACTCAGACCTTGACAGCCTGACTGCTTGGCGTACAAGTACCCTGGATTTCAAGGAAGCACCGTCGATTTCTCTGCAACTTCTACTTGTCTCGATGGCGCTTCTTTCTGGAGGCGCCTCTCTCTCTGCGATCTTGGGGCGGCGGGACAGCGCCGCCCTGAATGTGGGCACTGCGAGTGCCGTAGCGGCTTCGCTCATGGGCGCGGTGGCTTCCCTGCTGGCCCTGCGCCGCGGAACCACGCTGGTCTGGCGGGCTCGGCTCGCACTGCCGCTTGGCGAGTGGCGCGTGGGGATCGATCCGCTGTCAGCCTTCTTCGCCCTGTGCATCTGCGTTGTGTCGGGTCTGGCTGCGGTCTACGGCGCGGGGTATCTGCACGCCTACTTCGGAAAGCGGCGGGTCGCCCCGGCTGTTGTCTGCTTCAACCTGTTGCTGGCAGCCATGTTGGGCGTGGTGCTGGCGCGCGATGCCGTGCTGTTCCTGCTGGCTTGGGAAGCCATGTCGCTCTCGTCGTTCTTCCTGGTGACCTTTGACAACGACCGCGACGATGTCCGGCGTGCGGGCACGACCTATCTCATCGCCTCCCACGTGGGCGTGATTCTGCTCATTGCCCTGTTCGCCCTGTTGGCACGCTCGGCAGGAACGTTTGATTTCGCCGCCATGAAACCCATGGGCATCGCTGCGGCCGGACTGACCAATGTCGCCTTCTGGCTCGCCCTGGGCGGCTTCGGCACCAAGGCCGGCTTCTGGCCGGTGCATATCTGGTTGCCCGACGCTCACCCGGCGGCACCCAGTCACGTCTCGGCGGTGATGTCGGGCGTGATGATCAAGATGGGCATCTACGGTCTGCTGCGTGTGTTGCCTTTCCTAGGGCCGCCGCCTGCGTGGTGGGGCGGAGTCTTCATTTTGGTCGGTACGGTTTCGGGGGTGGCGGGCGTGCTGCACGCGCTGGCTCAGCACGACCTCAAGCGCTTGCTCGCGTATCACAGTGTTGAGAACATCGGCATTATCGCGCTGGGCATCGGGCTCGGACTTCTCGGCCAGCACTATGGTAACCCGGCGTTGTCCACGCTTGGTTATGCCGGCGCGCTCTTGCACACGCTCAATCACGGTCTGTTCAAGGGGCTTCTGTTTCAAGGCGCAGGTAGCGTGCTGCACGGGTCGGGCACACGACATCTCGAATCGCTGGGCGGGCTCTACCGACGGATGCCGGCGACTGCGACCACCTTTCTGGTGGGATCGGTCGCCATCTCTGGCTTGCCGCCGCTCAACGGATTTGTCAGCGAATGGCTCATCTACCTGGGTGCCTTTCGCGCCGGTGCCACCCTGCCCGCAGCTGGCGCGGTGGTGGCACTGGTTACCTTGCCGGCCCTGGCCCTCATCGGCGGCTTGGCGGCGGCCTGTTTCGTCAAGGTCTTCGGCGTGATGTTTCTGGGCCAGGCGCGCAGCGATCACGCTCGCCACGCACACGAAGTCGGCCTGGCCATGCGCGCGCCCATGCTCGCCGCCGCGGTGGCTTGCCTGGCCATCGGTCTGTGGCCTGCCGGCGTACTCACCCTGGTGGCGCCCGCGGCGGTCAACCTGAGCGGAACAGCCCTGCCCGCCGACCTGGGTCCGCTTTTCAAGATCAGCTTGCTCGCCACGGTGTTGGTCGCCCTGATCGCCGTGCTGGCGTTGCTGCGCGCTCGGCTGCTCAAGGGCCGCCCGGTCGCCCAGGCCGCCACCTGGGGCTGCGGCTACCCCCACGCCACCGCACGCATGCAGTACACGGCCACCTCGTTCGCGGACCCGGTGCTTGCACCCTTCTCCAGTGCGCTGCACATCCGAAGCGACGGCGGACTGCCCGATGGAGTCTTTCCCGCCGAGGCCCACTATGAAAAACACGTGGGCGACATGGCCGGCGAGCGCGTGCTCTTGCCGGCATGGCGCCGCTTTCTACGCGCAGCCCACGGTCTGAGAGTGATTCAGCACGGACGAATGCAACTCTATCTCGTGTACATCCTGGCGACCTTGGTGGCGCTGGTCCTGTGGCAATTGTCGGGAGCTGTGGGGCGCTGACATGACGGCCATCCTGATCCATCTCTGTCTGTTGCTCGCCTTGCCGCCCCTGTTGGTCGGCGTCATCACCCGCACCAAGTCTTGGTTCGCCGGCCGCAAAGGGCCGCCGCTGTGGCAGCCGTACCTCGATTTGTGGAAGATTCTGCACAAGGGCGCCGTCTACAGCCGCACCACGACCTGGGTCTTCCGCGCCGGCCCCATTGTGGCCCTGGCCACGGCTCTGGCAGCCGGGCTTCTCACTCCGCTGGGCGCCGCGACCGGGCCCCTCGGGTTTTCCGGTGACGTCATCCTCTTCGCTTATCTGCTCGGGCTCGGCCGTTTCTTCACCATGGCGGCCGCACTCGACACCGGCTCCAGCTTCGAGGGCATGGGCGCCAGCCGCGAGGCTGCCTTCTCGGCCCTGGCGGAACCTGCGCTCTTCCTGGTGCTCGCCATCGTCTGCGTGCCTGCGGGCACCGCCTCGTTTGCCGAGGCCTGGGCCTCGCCCTGGCAAACCTGGGGGCCCGCGCACCCGGCCCTGCCTGCGGCCGCGCTGGCGCTCTTCGGCGTGTTGCTGGCAGAGAACTCGCGCATGCCCGTCGACGATCCCACAACCCACCTCGAGCTGACCATGATTCACGAGGTGATGGTCTTGGATCACGGCGGCCCGGATCTCGCCTTCGTGCTCTACGCCAGTGCGCTCAAACTGTTTCTCTTCACCAGCCTGCTGGTGCACATGGTTTTTCCGATTCCGCCGGCCGGAGGTGCGCTGGGCACCAGCGTGTTTGTGGCCGGTACGGTCGCGGTGGCCGTGCTGGTGGGCGTCGTCGAGTCGGTGACCGCGCGTATCCGCCTGCTGCGCGTGCCGCAATTTCTGATCGGGGCCTCTGTCATCGCGGCTCTGGGATTGGCCGTGCTGCTCTATCGAGGCACCCCGTGACCGGATACGCGGATCTTCTCTTGCTCGCGGTTCTCGCGCTCGACCTCTACGTCGTCTACACGAGCCGTCTGGCGGCTTGTGTGCGCGCCTCGGCCTTGCAGGGTGCGGCGCTGGCGCTTCTGCCTGTCGCACACTATCTGGAAAACCCTTCGGCCCATCCCGCCCACGTCCTCATCATGGCGGCCGGTGCGCTGCTGCTGAAAACGATCCTCATTCCGCGTTTGCTCATGCGCGCCCTGCGTGGCGCAAACGTGCGCCGCGACGTCGAGCCTTTTGTCAGCCTTCACCTCTCGGTGTTGCTGGCTGGTGTGCTGGTCGGGATCTCGTTCTGGCTGGCCAGCGTGCTGGCCCTGCCTGCGGCGGGCAGCACCCACCTTTTCGTGCCCACCTCGTTCGCTACCTTTCTCATCGGCTTCTTCATGCTGGTCAGCCGGCGCAAGGCCATCAGCCAGGTCATCGGCTACCTGCTCATCGAAAACGGTGCCTACGTCTTCGGTCAAAGCCTGGCTGCGCAGATGCCCTTCATCGTGGAACTGGGTTTGCTTCTCGACCTGCTGGTCGGTGTCTTCGTGATGGGCATCGTGATCTTGCAAATCAACCGCGAGTTCGATTCCATCGACGTGGATCAGCTCAACCTGCTCAAGGGGTGATGGTGCACCCGTTGGCCATGCTCCTGGTTGCCGTGCTGGCCATTCCCGTTGCCGGGGCGGGACTGTGCCTGCTCTTGCCGTCGGCTCGCGCTGTGCGGGCCGTGATCACCACGGGTGTGCTCACCACCGCGCTGGCTGCGGCGTGGTTATCCGCCGCGGTGTTCGGCGTCGGTCCCTTGAACGCCGTGGGCGGCTGGTTGTTTCTCGACGCGCTCTCCGCTTATCACCTCTTGCTTCTGGCTCTGGTATTCGCATTGAGCACCGTCTTTGCGAGTCGTTACTTTCGCCACGCGCACGCACTGGATCTTCGCAGCGCGCGTCGTTTTGGCGCTCTTTGGCTCGGCTCGATGGCGGCCATGACCCTGGTGCTTCTCTCCAACCACCTTGGGCTCATGTGGGTCGGCATCGAATCGACCACGCTGGTCACCACCTTTCTCATCGGCCTGCACCGTTCACGCGAATCGCTGGAGGCGACCTGGAAGTACCTGGTGATCTGCTCGGTCGGCATCGCCATCGCTTTCATGGGCACGTTGCTGGTCGGCGCCTCGGCCACGCGCGCCCTGCCGGTGCCGTCGGACGCCATGTTGTGGACGCGGCTGCGCGCGGTGGCGCCTCTGCTCGATCCCTCTCCGCTCAAGATCGGATTTATCTTCCTCCTGGTGGGCTACGGCACAAAGGCGGGACTGGCCCCCATGCACACCTGGCTGCCCGATGCCCACAGCCAGGCTCCTGCGCCGGTGTCCGCGATCTTCTCGGGCGTGATGCTGAACACCGCCCTCTACTGCATCATGCGCTACATCCCAGTAGTGGAAGCAGCCACGGGCAGTACCGGCTGGTCGCTACGGCTCCTCGCACTCTTCGGGGTGATCTCCATGGTCGTCTCGGCCGCCTTCATCCTCTTTCAGCGCGACGCCAAGCGCTTGCTCGCGTACTGCAGCGTCGAGCACATGGGAATCGTCGCCATTGGGCTGAGCCTGGGCGGGCTGGGAACCTTTGCGGCCCTGTTTCACGCTGCCAACCATTCCCTGGCCAAGACCACAGGGTTCTTCTGCGCAGGTCGGTTGGGACAGATCTACGGCACCCACGAAATGAAATCTCTGCGCGGCACTCTGCGGGCCGCGCCGCTGTGGGGGACCGGCCTCTTGCTTGGACTGCTGGGCCTCATCGGTGTGGTGCCCTCGGGCATTTTCATGAGCGAGCTGCTGACGGCGAAAGCCGCTGTCGATGCGCGCGCAATCGTGGTGCTGGTGGTCTTTCTGGCCGCCGCTGGCACAGCCTTCATCGGTATATTCGGCCACGCCATGGCCATGGCGTGGGGCGCGCCTCCCCGCGAAGGCATGGCCGAGAAGACCAGTTTACTCGACGGTGTGGTGGTCGTGTTTCCGCTGGTTGTGCTTGCGATCCTGGGCGTGTGGATGCCGCAGCCTTTGCGCGACATATTGGAACAGGCCGCCCGCATCGTGAGGCGAGCGCCGTGATGGACAGCAACGCCAGCACGCTTCTGCCCTCGGTCTTGGCTCAGCCCATCCGCATCGTCCGCAACGGCCAAGCCATAGCGCGGGCTGATATCCCATCGGTACCGATGGACGACTTTCGACGGACGGTGCTCAGCGCTTGCTCGGCGAAAGCTCGACTGGCGGCGATGGCGGTTCTGCCTGGCCAGGTACCCGGCCGGGTTTTGTTGGCCGTGCTCGCCGACGACAAGAGCCAACGCCTCGGCTTGCTCTGCACCGGCTTTCCGCTCGTGAATCGCTACCCAGCGCTAACGCCAGACCTGCCGCAGGCCCAGGGTTTCGAGCGCGAGATACTGGAACAGTACGGTCTTGTTCCCGAAGGCCACCCCTGGCCCAAGCCTCTCCGCCGCCATGCCGAACTGGAAGGGCCAAGGAATTCAAGCGTCGGTCCCGACGCGTATCCCTTCTTCCGCGTCGCAGGTCCCGGAATCCACGAGGTGGCGGTCGGCCCGGTGCATGCTGGCATCATCGAGCCCGGCCACTTCCGCTTCCAGTGTCATGGCGAAACCGTCCTGCACCTGGAGATTCAGCTCGGCTATCAGCACCGGGACGCTGCGGCCTTGTTGCTCCGCTCGTCGCCGGCGCGCCGCTTGGCCATTGCCGAGACCATCGCCGGCGATACCAGCGTCGGACACGCTCTCGCGTACAGCATGGCGCTGGAGGCGTTGACGGGCGCCACGCCGCCGCCGCAAGCCGAGGCCATGCGCGGCATTGCGCTGGAACTGGAGCGGTTGGCCAACCACGTCGGCGATCTCGGCGCCTTGTGCAACGACGTGGGCTACCTGCCCGGAGCGTCCTGGTTCGGCCGCCTGCGTGGCGAGTTTCTCAATCTCTCGCTGGAAATCTGTGGCAGCCGCTTTGGTCGCGGCCTGGTCATCCCGGGCGGCGTGCGTTTCGACTTGCCAGCCGCGAGCCGCGAGGCCTTCTTGGCGCGCCTGGAGGCCGCCAGCACTGATCTGCGCCACATTGCCGACGTGGTCTTCCAAACCTCGGCCGTGGTCTCGCGTTTCGAAGGCACCGGCGTGGTTAGCGCCGCCCTAGCCGAGACACTCGGCCTGGTGGGAGTTGCTGCCCGCGCCGCCGGCTGCGCCCGCGACGTGCGCCGCGACCACCCCGCGGGGATCTACCGCCGCTTGAGCCTCGATCCCGCCGTTACGTCCTCGGGCGGCGTGATGGCGCGAGCCCAGATCCGCCGGTGCGAGGCCGAACACTCCATCGTTTTGGTTCGCGAACAGGTGGGGGCCTTGCCCGACGGAGCCAGGAGCATCGCACTTCACGAACCCCACCCGCACACGCTGGCGGTTGCGCTGGTCGAGGGCTGGCGGGGCGAGATCGCGCACGTGGCGGCCACCGACGACAAGGGCAAGTTGGCTGCCTACAAGATCGTCGACCCGTCCTTTCACAACTGGCTCGGCCTGGCCATGGCCATGCGAGGCGGTCAGATCTCCGACTTTCCCCTCTGCAACAAGAGCTTCAATCTGTCGTACGCGGGGCACGATCTCTAATGCGCCGTCTTTGGGAACGACTTCGCCAAGGCTACCGGACGATCGGTTTTCCCAAGGGCCGCACCGAACTGCCATCGCAGTTTCGCGGCCGGCCCACCCTGGATCCGTCTCGGTGCCAGGCTGACTGCCGAAGCTGCGCGGATGCCTGCCCAACCGCAGCGATCAAGACCGATCCGCTGCGTCTCGACCTGGGCGCGTGCCTCTTTTGCCCGGTGTGTGCCGAAGCCTGTGGCCAGGGCGCGATCCACTTCACCAACGACTTCCGCCTCGCCGCACGCACGCGCAACGACTTGGTACTTTCTGGCAGCGAAATGACCCTGGCCGCTGCGCTCGACCGCAAAATGCGCAGACTCCTCGGTCGCTCGCTCAAGCTGCGCCAGGTGTCCGCCGGCGGGTGCAATGCCTGCGAGGCCGACCTCAACGTCACGGGCATCGTGGTGTTCGACATCGGCCGCTTCGGAATTCAGTTTGTGGCGTCACCCCGTCACGCCGATGGCATCGTGGTCACCGGACCGGTCACAACGAACATGGCTCTCGCCTTGCGCGAGACCTTGGCAGCCGTGCCACAACCCAAGTTGGTGATCGCCGCCGGCGCCTGTGCCATTAGCGGCGGCCCGTTTGCCGGCTCATCCACCTGTGGCGACGGCGTCCCCGCTGACATCCCTGTCGATCTCTACCTTCCCGGCTGTCCGCCCCACCCGCTCACCATCCTCGACGGTTTGCTCCGTCTCCTGGGCCGCATCGAGTAGCGACTGGAGTTGCTCCAATGGGTGGTTGCCCGTCTTGCGAGCCCGGCCTCGGCTACTCAAATGTTCAGGCGACGCGATGACCGGAAAATCCAGGCAGGCTCGCCGGGTCGCGCCGCCTGGCGATAGGTTTGCCGCTTTCGGCTGAGTTTGTGCTAGATACGCGAGCAAAGAATTCCGGTGCCGTGGCCAAGTGGTAAGGCAAGGGTCTGCAAAACCCTTATTCCCCGGTTCAAATCCGGGCGGCACCTCAAAAAGAGTGACGGGGATCACACCCTGCGCACACGCATCCGTGCAAGCCCATCACGAGTTAATCGGCGTGTGCTTGCGTCGCTCCATGGCTATACTGGATTTGCTCTGCTTCTCGGTCCTCGCTTCCCAGCAGAAAAATGGCCCGCACATTCGCAGCGCTACTGGTTGACTCAGACCTCAAGGGGCTCGAATCGCTCGTCTACGGTTTCCAGGGCGCTTCCTGGCGCAGCACCGCGTGCGCGGCCCCGGAAACCGCGGCCTCTCTCATCAACGCGTCGGCCGCCGAAATCGCGGTGATGGCTGCTCGCCCTCCTTACGACAAGACCCTGACCCTGCTTCGCCAGCTGCGCGCCAGCGAAGAAACCCGCACTCTGCCTCTCCTGGTCCTCGGCCCTGCCAATCTGCGCCCCAGCGTGCTTGAGTGCGGGTCGATGGATTTTCTGCCCACGCCGGTCTTCGTGCGCGACGTAATCGCAGCCAGCCGAATTCTTGTCTCGCTCGACAGTCCCGATGCCCGCGCACAGGGCCGCGAGGCCAGCGTCGACGGCACGCTGGCCGACTTTGGGTTCTTCTCCCTCATCCGCGTGATGTGTGCGCTGCCGCGTTCGGGCGTGCTGCAACTCGAACGCGCGAATCACCGGGGCGAAATCTTCTTCTCCGAGGGCGAAATAGCTGGAGCCCAGGTGGGATCGCTGCAAGGCCCGCCTGCCATTCACCATCTCCTGCTGTGGGAGGACGCCCAGATCGAGTTGCGCCTGCGCACCGTCGCCCGACGCACCCAATTCCACCAGAAATTCGATCAGGTCATGGACGAGGCGGAACGCTTTGTGCGCGACTACGCCCACGCCATCCAGGGCATCGGGCCCGGTTCGTCGGTGTACGAAAAGAATGACGACAGGCTGGCCAAGTCCACCGTGCCCTCCGAGATCACGCCGGTGCTCCGCCTGTGCGACGGGCGGCGCACGCTCACCGACATCATCGACGAGAGCCCATTCCGTGTCTTCGACACGGTTCGCATCCTCACCCGCTTGGTGGATCTCGGCGTGTTGACCCGGCGTCAGCCCCAGGAGGCAGCCCCCGCGTCCGCCCCAGCCTTGGAGAAATTCTGGCAAACGGCCCGCATCGCAAATCCTGAGGACAGCCTTTCCTCGTCGCAAAGGCTGACGCCCGTACGTATCGCTCAGGTCGACGTACGCAGGGGAGAGCCGAGTCGCAGAAAAGGCCAACGGCGCGCAGCGGTTCAGACGCCGACCCTGGGCATGCCCGTCATCGAGGACACAGCGCCTGGAATGCCCGCGCCCAGTCCGCCTGACACCTCTGCGGTACTGGTCGCGCAAGCTGCGGGGGCAGGTGCGGCCAGGGCCTCAGGCAGTATTGACGTCAGCGGGGCCGGCAACCGTCGTCAGGCCAAGTCCGACAGGCGGAACCGCCCCTCGGTCACCATCGACGCCGCTCTCGTGGAAGTCGCAGCCTCCTCAGCTGCGGTGCCGGTCGAAAGCACAGCCATGCCCGCCGTGTTTCCGGCACACACCGATCGTGCCACGGGCACGCTACCGGCCGCTCCGCCCTCGGGCCAACGACATCAGAACAGGGCTCCGCCCAGCGCGGGTGGTGGCATTTCCATCGAGATCGATCCGGGACTCCCCACCGAGACCAACTCGACTGGGATGGCGGCTTCTCCTTCGCCCCCGCAGCTGGTTCCACAGGCTGGGTCTTCCGGCGCTGCGCAACCTGTGACGGCCGGGACCGGCCCAGGCGATAGGCCCAGCACTGCCAGGGTCACCGGCACACTTTCAATCACTCCTTCGCAGCGATCTGCGACAGGCAAGGCCCGCGCCAGGGCTGTTTCCGTCGAGCTCGATCCGGTCTTGATGGCTGAGCTAGGCAACCTGGAAAGGGCGACCACGCCCCTGGGTCCACCGACCTCGGCAGAGCCCCTGCATGCGGAACCCGGCCCGTCGCCCGTGGCCGCTCCCTCGGACGCCGGGCTCGAGGCGCACCCTGTGGATGCGTCCCCCCCGCCAAGATCAGGTCACACCGGCCGGGCCACCGGTACGCTTTCCGTTTCTCCGTCCTCACGCGCGTCGGCGAACGCCTTGAGGACTCCCGCCAAAGGCATCTCGGTCGCACTCGATCCGGACTTGGTGGCCGAGGTACAGAAGCTCGATGGGGCCAAGCCTCAGTTGACGGCCGCGACGCCGCATGGGCCGGGGCCGGGGCCCGCGCCCGAATCCCCGACGGCTGCGCCGGGCTCGGGCAAGGGCCAGGTCCGAGGAACCAGTGGTGGCCGGACTGCGCATGCGGCCGCCCGGCCCACGCCCCGCTCGTCAGACGACGGCGCCTCGCAGACCGGCAAGCGCATCAGCGGTGCCTTCAGCGCCATCGAGCGTGACTTCTTTGACCGCGAGGCCGACCTGTACAAGCGCGAGGCAGAGGACAACTTCGCTGACCTCGATGAGCCCGCCGGTAAACGCAATGGCAAGCACTCGCCTGGCGGCGGCGCGGCCAAGAAACGCGCCTGAGTTCCTATTTCGAGTCCCAAACGAGTTCGATGCGACCTGCCGGGCAGGTGAAGCGCAAGACCAGGCGACCGCTGGCCGGGCCAGAAAATGCCTGTCCACCGCTTCCTGTTCGGGCGAAGCTGATCTCGTAGCTGCGGGTGAATTCAGTGCGGCTGGGAAAGAATTGACTCTCGTACAGCTCAGGCAATTTCACGACCTGGATCGAAGTGGGGCTCAGTTCGTCCCCGGTGGCGTCGAGCAACGTGACCCGCCAGGCCGAATTCTTGCGTTCGAGATCGTTCCACTTGTCGGTGGTCATCTGCACCGCCACATGGAATTCGTGACTGGCCCGCGACGCTTCCAGCTGCGAGCGAAGCAGCGTGGCTCGATCGCTGTCCGACAAGTCATAAACACTGGCGTAGTACGACACATAGGCTTGGCGGAAATCCCAGCTCTTGTAGGTCGCCCACGCTTCAATGACTGTGCCCACCTCCTGCCACAGCTTCGCGTGTCGCGTCCAACTGTCGTAGACGGAAGAATAGTCCGTGGGTCGATAGTTGCGAGTGGCGTCGGAGAAATTGACGGGCTTGGAAGCCGACTGGGCACACCCGACCAGCGCCGCAGCACAGACCAACGCGCTTGCCATCGACCTCCGCGTCGGCATCAGATGAACTCCCTCCGTCGGAAGAGAGTCTGCTAGGGGTGCCTCCCGTTCCAACACTTCACGGCCGCCTTCCTCGCGGTCCACCAAACCGACAATCAGGCTGACCTTGAGGCCGAACTCACGCGCGCGCGCGATCGCCTTGAGAGCGGAGCCGCCCGTGGTCACCACGTCTTCGAGGATCGCCACGGGCATCCCGGGGCGAAGCAGCTTGCGTCCCTCCAGCCACTGTCCCGTACCGTGGCCCTTGGCCTCTTTGCGCACGTAGAAAGCATCCAGCGTCCGCCCGCCTAGATAACTGACCGTGGCCACCGCCGAAGCCAACGGGTCCGCTCCCATGGTCAAGCCCCCCACGGCTTCCACTTCGGGGGCATGCTCGGCAATCACCCGATTGAACAACCAACCGACCAAGAAGTGGCCCTCGGCGCTCAGCACGGCTTGCTTGCAATCGATGTAGAAGTTGCTCTTCTGCCCCGAAGACAGGATGACCTCGCGCTCCTCGTAGGCGAGCTGCTTGAGCAGATCGAGGAGTCGAGCTCGGTTGCGTTCAAAAGGCTCACTGCCACTCATGGCCGCGTTCTTACCACGGCTCCGCCCCCAAGAGGGGCAGTTCCGTGTTCCCTCGATCTCCCAGAAAGTCGCGGCCATGGTCGACGGTGGCCGCGGCCACGACCAGCGGCTATCGCGGGACGAACGTTCTAGATCCCGTCGAGCGGATCGTCCGAAACCTTCTTCTTGTCCTTGATGAACTTCTGCGGCGCCTCGGGCTTGGCCGCGCTTTCCTTCTGCGCACGGGGACGGCTGGCGGCGCTGCTGGCGGCACGACGCGAACTGGCCTCCTCAATCTGTCGCTTCAGGGCCTCGCGGTCGGCATCGCTCTTGGCCTCGCCCAGTTGCTTGGTCAGCCTGGCGATCTGTGCCTGAAAGGCCATCTCCTGTTCCTGTTGTTTGCGTACCAGTTCGTCACGTTCCTTCTGGGCCGCAATCCTGGCCTGCGCCTCGTCAGCCACATGGTCGGATTTTATCTTGGCTACAACGCCGGCTGCGATGACCAACACGCCGATCACGATGCCGATGATGAGGCCCTTGGGCGCGGGTTTGGTCTGCACCGCCGCCTTGGCCTGGACCTCGAGTCGCATGCGCTCATGCTGCAGCTTCATCTCAGCATCGATGCGCGCTCGGCGCTCGGCCTCCTCGACCCGCAATTTCTCCTCGCGCTCACGCGCCAACTTCTCATCTTCGGCGCGCTTCTTGCGGTTCTCCTCCGCCAGGCGTGCTTGCTCGGCCTCTTCCTTCGCCCGCCGGTCAGCCTCCTCTTTCGCCCGCCGGTCAGCCTCTGCCTTTGCAGCAGCCTTTGCCTTCTCTTGGCTGACCCGCTCCTCTTCCTGCCTGCGAAGTTCCTTGAGAGACGTCAGCACCGAGTTCTCTTGTGCCTCAGCCATGTAGCTCCTTGCGATGTGCGGTGTTCACTGGGGAAAGGTCACCTATCGACCTAGTATCTAACACAAATTCACGCGCGCGCAGCGCGAACCGCTGACGCCTCGACGGGACCGACGCTAGCAGCTCGCGCCCTGCGCGACTCTCGAATTTTACTTCAGGCCGCGCAACAACGCATCAACGGACGCGTCAGTCTTCTTGGTCGATTCCGACGGCTCACCGCCACCCTTGCCTCCTGCCACCCTTCCCGGCTTGCGCCCCCCCGATGACTTTCGCGCCTTCTTCTTCTGTCCGGACTTGCCCGAATCGCCATCCGACGACCCCGTCGCCTTGCTGGCATCGTCGCCAGCCGCGACCGGAGTCGTGGGCTTGGCTTTTTCTGCCGCCGCAGCCGCCGCAGCTGCCTTGGCCCTCTCAGCCGCAGCCACCGCTTCGAGCTTCAACTTCTCGACCTGCGCGGCGGCCTCCTTGGCGCGGGCTTCCATTGCGCGAGCCGCTGCTTCTTGTCCAGCCTGCTGCTTGTGCACGACGATGAGAAAAATGGCGGCCATCAACAACACCAAAACGCCGCCGCCAATGACGGCCACAACAGCCCAGTGGGTCTTTTGACCCGGTAAGTCCAGACGTGGCAGCACGACCTTGTCGCTCATCAAACTTGTGCCTCCCAGCACGATCACTCTTCGATCTCTTTGCGCCTTTGTGCAAGTCCGAAGCGTACGCTGAACGCGTTTTCTGTATCCTGTCAGCCGGCACGAAAAGAAACGCTCAAACCCGCGCCGAATTCGCTATTGTCTCCCGGCAGACTCCGTGGCGCATTACGTCGACCTCCACTCACACTTCCTGCCTGGCCTTGACGACGGCCCCGGCGATCTCGCGACCTGTCTCAACATGGTGCGGGCCCTGTGCGAAATGGGCTTCTCTGACTTGTGCGCCACTCCTCACCAGTTCGCCGGAAGGTTTCAACCCCCGCTCGACGAGGTGAGACTGACCTTTGACCAGGTAAGCGGGGAAGTCGCCAAGCTGCTTCCTGAGGTTCGCCTGCGTCTGGGCGCTGAGAACTATTGGGACGACATCTTCGCCACCCGGCTGCGCCAAGGCGAGTTGCCCTGCTATGACGGCGGCAAAGCCTTTCTTTTCGAGATCAGCCCCGTGGTCATGCCGCCTCGGCTCGAGGCAGCCTTATTCGACATACGGGTTTCCGGGCGACTTCCAGTCTTGGCACACCCCGAACGGTATTCGGCCGTGCAGCGCGATCCGGCCGTGGCCGAGGGATTGAGCCGCCAAGCTGCTTTGCTGGTGGACCTGGCTGCGCTGTCAGGTACCGGCGACCGCGCTGAAGTCAAGACAGCCCGCCGCTTGGTCGAGGAAGGCCTGGCCCATGCTGTGGCCTCTGACATGCACACCCCGGAAGACAGCCGGCCTGTCGCTTCGGGGGTGGTGTGGATCGAGAAGCGTTTGGGCCCCGACGTGGTCACGCGATTGCTCGGCGACAATCCCCGCCGTATCTTGGTCGGCGAACTCCCCTGAGGCGCCCCGCGCCGAAAAGGTCAATTCCATTGAAGCTGTTTGTCAAGATCTTCCTGTCCCTGCTGGTGGGTACGCTGTGTCTTTGGCTGGCAATTCGCAAGATGGACCTTTCAGCCACGGCGTCGGTGCTGCGAGGCTTGCCTCTTTCGGCGGTTCTGCTCTACGCGGCCACCATGGTTCCCACTCATCTCTTCAGAGCGTGGCGCTGGAAGTACCTCCTGCGTCCCATCGGCGTGTCCTTGAGCTTCCGCCGTCTGATGATCATCTCGACGGTGGGGTTCATGGCCATCCTGGCCCTACCGTTCCGGCTCGGCGAATTCGCGCGGCCGTACTACGTCGTGCGCGGCGGGCAGTCGCGCATGAGCGCCCTGCTGGGCACCGTCGCGGTGGAGCGCATCGTGGACGGGCTGGTGATCTCCATTCTCTTCTTTGTCACATACCTGCTGGCTTTTCGGGCGGGTGTGTCGGGCTACTCGTCGGTTCTGGCCGGCGCCGCTTGGTTGTCCCTGATTGGATTCCTCTCGCTGACCATCTTTCTCGCCTGCGCCCTGCGCTGGACCGAGGCGACGATTCGGCTCGTCCTGGCGGCAACCCTTCTGCGGCGCCTGGCGCCTGCCATGGCCGAGCGCCTGGCCGACAAGCTGCGCGCCTTGATCCACGGCTTTCGAGCCCTGCGCGAGGCACGCGACATGATTCCTTTCCTGGCCCAGACGGTGCTCTATTGGTTCAGCAACGGATTTGGAATGTGGCTGCTCGCACGGGATATGCAGCTTGCCATCCCGCTCACCGGCGCGTTTGCGACCATGGCTTTTACCGGCGTGCTCATCTCCTTGCCCAATTCCCCAGGTCTGGTCGGCCAGTTTCATGCGGGCGTTCTCATTGCTCTGGGCGCCTACTTGCCCGCGACCACGGTCAGCCACTTCGGCGGGGCCTACGCCATTGCTCTGCATGGTATCCAGTTTGTGTGGTACGTGGGATGGGGATTTCTCGCCCTATCGGCCGTGGGTGAAGGTTCCCATTCACTGCGCACGATGGTGGTCGAATCCAAGCGCGCGGTCGAGGAGGGAGATCCCTCGTGACACGAGGCTTGCCACGCCGAGCGCTACTCGTGCTCATCCTGGCGGGGCTGTGCATCGCGCCGCCGGCAGAGGCGCGCAGCGTGAGCACGGTCCAATATCCAATGGCCGATGTGTGGCCGACAGCCGTGCGCTTCCTGCGCATCGACCGCAATTGCGTGATTCGCGAGAAGGACGAGACCGCCGGCTACATCCTGTTCGACTACCCGGAAGGCCAAAAGCTCCACAAAGGGTCACTCGAGCTCATCCGAGCCAGCGATGGCGACGGTCGCAACATCACGCGTGTGGTGGCCACCCTGCCCGACCTGCCCCACTACCTTGAGCAGCTCTTGCTCGACAAGCTGGCCGCCAAACTGCGCGACGACCACGGCTCGCCCGCGCCTGCCCCTTCCCGCAAGCCCGAGCCAGCAGAGCCAGACGCCGGCGCCTCACGCTGAGACGAAAATTAGTGGAGTTGGAACGGCCAGGGGAAACTCATCGCCTCACAAGGCGGGAACTTCGCGGTCTTGGCCGCGGCTTCCACGCAGGTGCCGCTGGGCGTGCCCGCAAACTTGCCCGTCACCGTCGCTGAGGCGACACGGCCTCCCTTGGAGATCGAGATACTCACGTTCGCGATGCCCGCAACCTTGTACTGGTTGTAGCACTCCTTGACTCTTGGCTGCACGGCCTTCATGGCGCTGACGATGTCACTCTGGGAAAGTGAGGGCAGCGCCGCCGCGGTGATTACCTTCTTGGGTTTGGGCTCGTCGCCGCCGCGCCTGTTGGTGTTAACCTGATCAAGCAAGTCATCGATGGAGCCACCCTTCTTGGGCTTGGCCGGGGCTGGGGCTGGGGCTGGCGCAGCCACCGGCTCAGGCGCGGGCTGCGCACCCTTGGCCGACGACGCAGACTCGCTCTGGGCCCTGGCCGAAGACTTGCCACCTCGGCCAGATGATTTCTTCTTCTCGGTCGCCTTCTCCTCGCTCGGCTTCTCCTCGGTGACCGCGGGCTTGGCCGGCTGGGCCGCCGCTGGCGCACCGGGGGTTGGCGCCGCTGCCGCCGCTGGAGCCGGCGCCGGCACCGGCGCGGGCACGACGATCTGCGGAGGCGCAGGTGGCGGCAAAGGGGGCACCGACACGACCTTGTAGATGCCAAAACCCAGAGCCACGATGCCGAGGCCGAGCACGCCCAGAACCGGGTATACCCACTTGGGCGGGCCACTCGAGGCCATGGGAAGAAACACGGGAGCCACCGGCGAGAACTGCGGCGTCGAGAAAGTCGGCAAGGAGTCCGAGCCGCCGAAGGCATCTTCTCGGCCGGACTCGCCAATGGTTCTGGCAGCCATCGAACGAATGTCGATGAGGCCCGAGCCCTCGGTGGTCGAGGTCGTGGACGGCGCCCGCGCGCTGGTCGACGAACTGGGCACCGCCAGCGCCTCCAGGTTGGCCAGCGAAAACAGGACCGAGTTCTCGTTGCGCTGGCCCGTCATGTGACTTTCCCCGGCACCGTTGCCTGGAGTCCTGGTTGCGGGCTCAGGGGCGGGAGCCGCCACGCCTCCAAACGCAAACGCCGCCGATGCCGTGGCTGGAGCCTCGGACGCCGCCGACGAGTGCGCGACGGCCGGCGAGGCGAACAGATCGGCCGCCGGGGCAGGCTTGGAGAAGATGTCCTCAGAGGGAGCAGCCGCCACAGGCGCCTCTCTGGAAGAACCGTGGGCGCGCATGGCCGCGGAGCTGCGCCGGACCGGCGCGGGCTCTGCCGTCCGCTGGGCACCGGGAGTTGCCTGCGGCGATGATACCTGCGCCAGTTCTGGCACGGACGACAACTTCACCCAGTCGGCAAGCCCCTCTTTCCAGACCAGTGACTCACCCGTGATCTCACCACGCGCCAGGCGGGCCGCGATATCTGGCTCGGCCAGCGGCCCCATCTGCTCGCCTTCAACGACGACGTACCAGGAGCCTTGGGCTTCGGCCGGCGCCGGCTTGGGCTCTGCGGCAGCGCCCGCGGCTTTTTCACCGCCGCTTCTGACCACGATGATGTGGTTGCACTTCTTGCACCGGATCTTGAAGGCCTTACCCTGGACCTTTTCGTCCGCTATCGAGTACTTTGCCTGACAAGCGTCACAGACGATTTTCATTGGGCCCTCATTTAGGCGTACCACGAAGAGGCAGCAACCGCGCGATTATAGATATCAGTCTCCGTCTGGCAAGACGGTTTCTGTCCCATTTCCACCCGTAACACCGCGCACGACCCTGACGGCAGATTCGCGAGGTACCCGCCGCGATAGGTTCCGTGCGATGAGTTAGCGCGCATTCCTTGTTACGAATGGGTTGTCCTTGACTATGGTCTCGTCACGCCCTGGCCCGACGGAAACCAGGGCCAGCGGCACGCCAACCAGCTGGGAAATCCGCGCGACATAGCGCTCGGCCGCCGGGTCAAGCTGCATTTTGCCTGGCGAGGAAGCGCCATCGGCGAATAGTGCCGACCACCCCGGAAGGGTCTCAAAGACCGGCTTGACCGCCGCCAAATCGTCGGGATCCAACGGCATCTCGTCGAGAGTTTGTCCAGCCAGCTTGTACTGGACGCAAAGCTTGATCTGGTCGAGACCGGACAAAACGTCCAGCTTGGTCAGCGCCAGGGCCCGGATACCGGAAAGCCGGCAGGTGAGGCGCAGAGCCGGAATATCCAACCACCCGCAGCGCCGGGGCCGGCCCGTGGTGGACCCGAATTCGGTCCCCACCTCGCGCAGGCGCTCGCCCATCGGATCGTTCAGCTCTGTCGGGAAGGGCCCGTTGCCCACACGCGTGGCGTAGGCCTTGACGATTCCGATGACCGTGTCGATGGAAGTCGGCCCGATGCCGCATCCAGTGCAAGCACCTCCGGCGGTGGTCGACGACGACGTGACAAACGGGTAGGTGCCGTGGTCCAGATCGAGCAAGACGCCATGCGCACCCTCGAACAACACGTTGCGACCCGCTCGGATCGCGTCGTAAAGGAAACGCGAAGCATCCCGAACGAAGGGTCGAATCTCCTCACCCAGCGCCAGGTATTCCTTGACCAAGGCGTCCACGTCAGGAAGCGCACCGCCGTTGCGAGCCAGCGCGCCGGCCACATAGGCCACGTTGCGCTCCACGTTGCGCCGAAACCGCTCTGGCCGCAGCAGATCCTCGACGCGAACGCCGGTGCGCGAAGCCTTACTTTCATACGTCGGGCCAATTCCGCGACGAGTCGTGCCAATGGCGCCCGGCTGCTCTTCCCGCAGACGGTCCAGCTCGCGATGGTGCGGGAAGGTCAAATGGGCGCGGCCAGCGACCACCAGGTCAGTGTTCCGAGCCAGCAGGCCGTGGCTGCGAAAGGCCCGCATCTCCTCGACCAGGGTGCGCAGGTCGATGACCATGCCCTCGCCCAACACGCAGGTCACGCCAGCCCGCAGGACGCCCGATGGAATCAGATGCGTGACGTATTTCTTTCCCTCGACGACGATGGTGTGGCCGGCGTTGGCGCCTCCTCCCCAGCGCGCCACCACGTCCGCGTGCTCGGTCAGAAGGTCGACGACCTTCCCCTTGCCTTCATCGCCCCACTGGGCGCCGACAACAACTACGACGGCCATGTGTCTCTCCGCGTCCGGGTGAGCGTCGCCCCGTGAAATGGCCCACCCTGGGCACGACAATCCTTCGTTGGGCAGTGGAATTCGGGCATCTAAAAACCGCGGCCCGGCTTGGGCCTGAGGGTTTCTAGTACAGGTTCATTTCGGGGTCCATTCCAAACGTCGCACAGAAGCGTCTGGGAAGGCCTGACCGGGGACTGACACGGAATTGCCGCGCGAGATTTCGGCGATCTCGCGCTCGCGCGAGTCGTTGTTGCGGTTGCCCCGGCCGCGCGGTGGGCACGGCGTTGGCGATGGCGATGAGGTATGCGGCGCCGCCTTCCAGCCGCGCCAGGCTGCCGCGGCTCTTGAGCTCGTCGCCCAGCGACACCACGTCGATGGGCTGCTGCCGGCGCGAGATCTCCATCATCGCGTCGAAGATCTCACGGTGGGCGGGCAGGAAGAAGTCGTCCGTACCCAGCGTGGTGGCCAGCTCGTCGAACATGACGGGCTTGACCAGCACGCCGCCAAGGGCGGACCGTTCCGCGTCTAGGTTGTGCGGGGGCACGCGGGCAAAGTCGGAACCGGGTAATGTATCAGGCATCCGCCCAGGGTGGCGCGGGGGTCTGACATGGTTTTGGAGGCCGAGCGGGTGGCGGTATGCTGGCTCGCGTACCGGCTGTCCCATACCGGCCTTGCGCGCTTTGAAGAGCCGGGCCACCATCCAATCAGAGGATCGCGATGACCAAGACCGTTCCCGCTGTGCGTCATGGCCGGAACTTGGAACTGCTCGAGCCGCTCGACCTTCCCGAGGGACTCAGGGTCGCCATCACGGTCGAGCTTCCGCCAGCGCCACGTCCCCCGGCCCATTCGGTCTTCCCGGCTCGTAATCTTGGACCGACGAAGGGGAGCCTGGACCGCGAGGAGATCTATGGCGATCTCGTCTGAGGCGGCGCTCCTCGATACCAACATCCTCGTCTATGCGATGAACAAGGATGCGGAACACGATACGGTCTGTCGGGCTCTCCTCGAACGCGCTTTGGTCGACGATGTCGCCGTCTGTGTGACCCGACAGATCCTCTTCGAGTACTACGCGGTGGTGACGAGCGCCAAACAGATGACGACACCGCTCACCGCCCCGGAGGCGATCGAGGACCTAGAGCGGCTGCCGACGACCGAAATGATCGGCCGGACGCTAGCCTTGTTGGGCACGCTCGGTTACACCGGCCGGCATGTCTTCGATGTCACCTTGGCGGCGACGATGCTGGAGAACGGCATCCAGACCATCTACACCTACGACGAGCGGTTCTCCAAAATGCCGGGCATCGTCGCACGCACGCCGTAGCCCGATCCGAAACGCGCCCCACCGACACGGCCTGGACATTGTTCCCCCCGCGTACGGGAACCGCGGTCGGCGGGAAACCCACGTCCCTACGGACCGAAGCCGAAGCAGCCCTGGAGGTTGCCCGCGACGTGTTCCAGGCGGTGCCTGCTCGCCTTCCTGCATCCTGTCAGCCCGCGGGCAGTCCGTAGCACGACTGCGCGTCGCGCGTTCTGCGCCGATGCGTGCCAGTGCAACCGGGGTTTTCCTGGCGCCCGGGATCGACTATGCTTCCGGCTCCATCCAACGGAGGCCCCATGAAGAAACGCGCGTTCAACTTCGCTGCCGGTCCTGCCACGCTTCCCTACGAGGTTCTCGAGGCCTCGGCCGCTGCCCTGCTGGACTTTCAGGGCAAGGGCTTTGGCATCGCGGAGTGTAGTCACCGGGGCAAGGAATTCGATGCCGTGCTGGACGAAACCATCGCCCGCTGCCGCAGCCTGCTGCAGATCCCTGACACGCACGACGTGCTTTTTCTGCAGGGAGGCGCGACCCAGCAGTTCGCGCTCATTCCCATGAACTTCCTCAATGGCACGTCCGACTATTTGATTACCGGTGAATGGTCGAAGAAAGCCGCTGATACCGCCAAAGGCATCGCCCCGGACAAGGTGCGGGTGATTGCCTCGGGCGAAGCCACTGGATTCGATCGCCATCCGACCGGGTGGACGGCTGACCCGAACGCCTCGTACCTGCACATTTGCTCGAACGAGACCGTGCACGGCAACCGTTTCGTCGAATGGCCAAAGCACCCGACCCTGATGGTCGACGCCAGCTCGGAAATCATGTCGCGGCCGCACCCCATCGCACGCACCGCCATGGTCTACGGCGGCGCCCAGAAGAACCTAGGCCCGTCGGGGCTCGTGCTGATCATCGTGCGCAAGGATCTCTACGACCGAATTGGCAAGAGCGTGCCCAAGATCTTCAACTACAAGGTGCACGCCGAGGCCAAGAGCTGCCTCAACACGCCACCCACCTTCGGCGTGTACGTGCTGCTCGAGATGTTCCGCTGGATGGAACGTCAGGGTGGCTTGCCCGCCATCGAGAAGCGCAACGCCGACAAGGCCAAGCTCATCTACGACGCCATCGACGGTTCGGGCGGCTTCTACAAGGGCACCGTGGCCGATCCGGCCGTGCGCAGCCACATGAACATCACTTTCAAGTTGCCCAGCGAGCCTTTGACCGAGAAGTTCCTCAAGGAAGCCTCGGGCAAGAACATGCTGGCGCTCAAGGGCTACCGCACCGTCGGCGGCATCCGGGCCTCGGTGTACAACGGCATGCCCGTGGAAGGCTGCCAGGCACTGGCCGACCACATGCGCGAGTTCATGAAGGCCAACGGTTGAGTCTCGCCCAGTTCGCCGACGCACATTTCAGCTATCCTGGCACCGAGATCCTGGCCGGCGCGTCGCTGCTCATCCGGCCAGGCGACCGGCTTGCTTTGCTCGGCCCCAACGGTACGGGCAAGTCCACCGTGCTCAAGCTGCTCGCCGGCGAGCTGCAGGTGGACGTGGGAGACGCGCGCATCCTGGGCCGGCAGACCGTGGCCTACCTCCGCCAGTCGCACCAACTGGGCGGAGAAGGCACGGTGCTCGATGCCCTGCTGGAGCCATTCGCCCACGTGCAAGCCATGCACGAGGAGTTGCAGCGACTCGAAGCACGGCTGGCCGATGCTTCCGAGGCGGAGCTGAAGCACTACGGTGAATTGCAAGAACGCTACCGTCTGGAGGGCGGCTACGACCTGGAAACCCGCGTGCGCGAGCTCACCCAGGACGTGGGGCTGTCGCAGGCCGACCTGGGCCGGTCTCTGGCCACGCTGTCTGGCGGCGAGCGCGGCCGGCTGGAGCTGGCCAAGGTTCTGGTCCGTCAGCCCGATCTGCTGCTGCTCGACGAGCCTACCAACCACCTCGATCTGGCCGCCATCGAGCGCCTGGAGGCGCGCCTCAACGAATATCCGGGCGCCTTCGTGCTGGTGTCGCACGACCGGGCTTTCATTCAGCGCACCTGTCGCGCCATCGTCGAGCTGGAGGACGGCGACTTCGTCCGCTATTCCTTTGCCTACGATCAGTACGTGGTGGAGCGCGACGCACGGCTAGAACGCGCGCGCGTCGAGTACCAGCGCCAGAAAGATCACGTCGAGAAGACGGAGGACTTCATCCGGCGCAACCTGGCCGGACAGAAAACCAAGCAGGCGCAAAGTCGGCGCCGCATGCTGGAAAAGCTGGAGCGACTGGAACGTCCCGAGGACAACTGGCAGATGGCCGGCCGGATCGCGCTCAATTTCCAGACCGGCGGCGATCTGGGTGGCAAGGAAATCGTGCGGGCGCCGAACATCAGCGTGGGTTACCCGGGCAAGCCGATCTTGACCGACGTGACGGTCAACATCTTCCGCGGAGATCGCGTGGGCATCGTGGGGCCCAACGGCTGCGGCAAGAGCACTCTGTTGAAAACCCTGGTCGGCGAGCTGGCGCCGCTGGCTGGCGTGGTGGAACGCGGCGCTGCTGTGCGACTGGGATACTTCGACCAGAAACTGAGCACGCTTTCCGAGGACCGCACCGCCATCGAAGAAATCCAGTCGGTGCGCGACGATCTTTCTCCCGAGGTGGTGCGGCAGTATCTGGCCAAGTTCCGCTTCTTCGGTGACGATCCCTTTCGCACCGTGCGTGGTTTCTCGGGCGGCGAGCGCAGCCGCTTGGCGCTGGCCAAGATGCTGCTGTTTCCGCGCAACGTGCTGGCGCTCGACGAGCCAACTAACCACCTGGATATCCCCGCGCGCGAAACGCTGGAGCACTCGCTCGACGGATACGAGGGAACCCTCATCGTGGTTAGCCATGATCGCTACTTTCTCGATCGAGTGTGCCGGCGCCTGCTGGTCTTCGAAAACGGTACGATCGAAGCGCATGTCGGCAACTACTCGGACTGGCGCGAGTACCGCAAGACCCAAGCGGCGGCTGCGCCAGTGCCGGCGGCGCCATCCCCAGTCACCCAGTCATCGACCGAAATCACCCGGGCCGCGAAAAAGGACCGGGAGCGCACGCAACGCCGGCTGGAACGCCTGGTCGAGTCGCTGGAGGCCGAAGTCGCGCGCATCGAAGCCGAGCTGGCTTCACTGCGCGAGCAACTGGCCGCTGACCACGGAGGCGACTGGCAGAAGCTACACGCGCTGGCCGATCGCGAACGCGAGCTCGGCGATCTCCTCGGCCGGCGCATGGCCGACTGGGAAAAGGCGTCCGCCGAGCTGCAGAGATTCCTGGAGGACGCGCGCGCCGGATAGGATGGCTCCGTGTGTGGACAGCCGAGCGAAGCCAACACTTCAATCGACGTGCAGCGGGCTCAGCACGACCGCGTGCACGGCCAGACGCCTCAAACAGTCCCACCCAGCAGCAAGCGAGGCGCGATAGCGGGCGGCAGGAGTGACTCCGAGGGGGCGTAAGGAGCCGCTCCGAGCCTCGTCTGCGAGGCTCGGATGCGAGGCGACGCCCGAGTCCATCATGGACGCGCGCAGCGCGGCCGTTGATGGACGTCCCCCGAGGAGCGCTCCTGGCCAACCGCCAGCGCCGAGCGGCCGCCTGAGCTGGTGGACGCCGTAGACTAAGGCAGCCCCTACTCTTCGTCGTCTTCGTCGACGGCAGCGCGCCTTTTCCCGGCGGAGAAGTCCAGGTCCATCTCCTCGTTGAAGATGGTGTCGATCATCTCGTCAACCGAATTGCCCACAGCATCCATTCGCCGAAGCTCCTCGCGCTCGAACTCTTCGAAGGTCCGGTAGGTCTTCATATCGCCGTAGCTCATGGTGGTTCTCCTTGGGTTGCAGGGAAATACGCTACATGTAGGTTCAAGTAGTATTGCAACCTCAGGAGCCGTCAAGTTTGTGTGTCGTTTTTCTGCACGCCCGGCTCTGTGCTCCAGCCGGCTCGGTTGAAACCGTGGCCCTGTTGATGCTAGGAGGATGAGCCCGCTCGACGGGATCACAGCACCATGGGCAGGGTCATAGCGGTCGCGAATCAGAAAGGGGGCGTCGGAAAGACGACCACCGCCGTCAACCTTTCCGCTTCCCTGGCGGTGGCCGAGAAACGCGTTCTTCTGGTGGACATGGACCCGCAGGGCAACGCCACCTCCGGGCTCGGCCACACCCGCCAGGCGGCGGGCACGAAACAAGGCAGCGTGTACGACGTGCTCATCGGCGAAAAATCCGTGGCAGACGTCACGCGCGCCACCGAGCTGCCGTTCCTCAAGCTGATGCCGTCGGGCCAAGACCTGGCGGGCGCCGAGATCGAACTCGTGTCGGAGTCTGGCCGCGAGATGAAGCTGCGCGATCCCTTGCGTCTGGTGGCGCCCGACTACGACTTCATCATCATCGACACCCCGCCCTCGCTGGGCTTGCTCACCCTCAACGCCCTGTGCGCCGCGGACGGCGTGCTGGTCCCGTTGCAATGCGAGTACTACGCGCTGGAAGGTCTTTCCGACCTGCAAGCCACGGTCAATCTCGTGGGCCGCTCGCTCAACCCCGGCCTCGACATCGAGGGTATTCTCCTTTGTATGGTCGATTCGCGCCAGAACTTGACCGAGCAGGTGGCCAGCGAGGTGCGCACCCACTTCGGCGGCCGAGTCTACGACACACCCATCCCGCGCAACGTGCGCCTGTCGGAAGCGCCGTCTTTTGGCAAACCGATTCTCCTCTACGACGTCGCATCCAAGGGCGCCAAGAGCTACATGGAGGCCGCGCGCGAGTTTCTCGCCCGCCACGCGCGCCCCAAGGCGGAGAATTCGTGACCGTTCCAGGAAAGCGTCAGGCGCTGGGACGCGGTCTGGCCGCCTTGATCCCGGCTGCGGCCGCGTCCGATCCGGAAGACAAGGCCCAGACCAAATCAGGCACCGGCCTGCGCACAGTCGACATTGAGAACATCCATCCCTCGGGAAGGCAGCCGCGCAAGCGGTTCGACGACGCCCGTCTCAACGAGCTGGCCGAGTCCATCCGCAGCCAGGGCATTATCCAACCCCTGGTGGTGCGCGTGCGACCGGCCGGCGGTTTCGAACTGGTCGCTGGCGAGCGGCGCTGGCGAGCGGCCCAGCGCGCCGGGCTGCACCAGGTGCCAGTGATCATTCGCGAGGTGGCCGAGGCCCAGGCCTTCGAGATGGCGCTGGTCGAGAACCTGCAGCGCGAAGATCTCAACCCTATCGAAGAAGCCGAGGGCTATCAGCGTCTGGCGGCCGAATTCGGTTACACCCAGGAATCGCTGGCCACGCGCGTGGGCAAAGAGCGCAGCACCGTGGCCAATGCTCTCCGCCTGCTCAAGCTGCCGCCCTCGGTGCGGGCCATGGTGGTCGAGGGCCGCCTCTCCATGGGCCACGCGCGCGCTCTGCTCGGTCTCGAGGACGACGCGGTCATCGAGCGGCTGGCGCGCCAGACGGCCAGTCGCGGGCTTTCCGTCCGCCAGGTCGAGGCCCTGGTCCGCCGCGAACGTGAAGACACAAACCGCCCGGCCCCGCCGCCCGAAGCGAAAGAATCGCCGGCCGCGCGTGACCTGGCGCTGCGCCTGCAGCGCGCCCTCTCGGCGCGGATCAAGCTGGTCGAGACAGGACCGAGTCGCGGCCACGTCGAGATCCACTACGGATCGCTCGACCAGCTCGATGGCATTGTGACCAAGATTCTCGGGAGCTAGCCAGCATCGCGGGGACCCTGGATCAAAGTTAGCTATTTCACCACAGAGATCGCAGAGGCCACAGAGCCGGACCGGAAAGGGAAGGGCTGTGTTCTGTCCAGTCCGAACCCCTTCTTCCTTTCCGATCTCTGTGTTCTCTGTGCTCTCTGTGGTGAAAAAAGCTAGCCACCGGCCCTTTTTTGGATCGCACTTTACGAGATCCTGTTTGGTTGCCGGCCTGCGCATTGGTCCGAGAACCCCGGTCGCGTATGCTAGCTTTCGCCCGACTCGGCACGAAACCCGAAACCCGCATCCGTTGCACATAGTCCGATACAGGAGGTTCACGAATGATCTACTCGGCGGAAGTCGAACACATGACCTGCGTGGCCAAGGGACCCAATCACGGTCCCGCGCCGATTCCCGAGGAGGGCCGCTGGGTCCAGGCCAAGGAGATTAAGGATATCTCCGGTCTGACCCACGGAGTGGGCTGGTGCGCGCCTCAGCAGGGCGCCTGCAAGCTCACGCTCAACGTAAAGGACGGCGTCATCCAGGAAGCCCTGATTGAAACCATCGGCTGCTCCGGCATGACCCACAGCGCGGCCATGGCCGCCGAGATCCTGTCGGGAAAGACCATTCTCGAAGCGCTCAACACTGATCTCGTGTGCGATGCCATCAACACCGCCATGCGGGAACTCTTCCTGCAGATCGTCTACGGCCGCACGCAGACGGCGTTCTCGGAGGGCGGCCTGCCCATCGGCGCTGGCCTTGAAGATCTGGGCAAGGGCCTGCGCAGCCAGATCGGCACCATGTACGGCACCGTGGCCAAGGGCGTGCGCTATCTGGAAATGGCCGAGGGCTACGTGACCCGATTGGCACTGGATGACCACGACGAGGTCATCGGATACGAATTCGTCCACCTGGGCAAAATGATGGAATCCATCCAAAAGGGCGTGGAGGCTGGGGAGGCTTTGAAAAAGGCTACCTCCAAGTACGGTCGCTTCGACGAAGCTGCCAAGACCATCAACCCCCGGCACCAGTAAGCGAGAAGGAGACACAGATCATGGCTCTCTTTGAATCATATGAACGCAGAATCGGCCAGATCACCCCGGTGCTGGCCAAGTACGGAATTGCCTCCCTTGAAGAAGCGAAGAAGCTCACCGATGCCAAGGGCGTCGACGTCTACAAGATCGTGAAGGAAATTCAGCCCATCTGTTTCGAGAACGTCTGCTGGGCGTACATCCTCGGCGCGGCCATCGCCCTCAAGAAGGGCCAGAAGAAGGCTGTGGACATCGCCTGTTCGCTGGGCGAAGGCATGCAGGCCTTCTGCATCCCTGGGTCGGTGGCAGACGATCGCAAGGTGGGCATCGGTCACGGCAACCTGGCCTCCATGCTGCTGAAGGAAGAAACCAAGTGCTTCGCCTTCCTGGCAGGCCACGAATCCTTCGCGGCGGCCGAGGGTGCCATCGGTCTCGCCCGCAGCGCCAACAAGGCCCGCAGGCAGCCCCTGCGCGTGATCCTCAACGGCCTGGGCAAGGACGCCGCCCAGATCATCAGCCGCGTGAACGGTTTCACCTACGTGCAGACCAAGTTCGACTATGCCTCGGGCAAGTTGAACATCGTGCGGGAAATTGTCTACTCCAAGGGCGAGAAGGCCAAAGTCCGCTGCTACGGCGCCGACGACGTGCGAGAAGGCGTAGCCATCAATCACCACGAGGGGGTGGACGTGTCCATCACCGGCAACTCCACCAACCCGACGCGCTTCCAGCATCCCGTGGCCGGCACCTACAAGAAGGAATGCATCGAGCAGGGCAAGAAGTACTTCTCCGTGGCCAGCGGCGGCGGCACGGGCCGCACCCTGCATCCGGATAACATGGCCGCCGGTCCCGCCTCCTACGGCATGACCGACACCATGGGCCGCATGCACAGCGACGCTCAGTTCGCCGGTTCATCCTCCGTGCCCGCGCACGTGGAGATGATGGGCTTCCTGGGCATGGGCAACAACCCCATGGTCGGCGCCAGCGTGGCGGTGGCCGTGGCGCTCGAGCAAGCGCAGGCAAAGTAGCGCGCGTTCACTCTAAACACGGCCGGTGCTGCGAGAGTGGCATCGGCCGTTTTTCTTTTGGTCAGCGCCCGAAGAGCGTCGCGAGCAGAGCCAGATCTGGCGCGCTCTGCGTGGTCTCGAATCGGCTGTCGCCGTGCGAGTAACCCGGGATGATGGTCAGGTTGGCCGTGTTGCCCATCTTCGCCAGCGCGTCGTTGAGTTCTTGCGACTGGCCATAGGGTACCTGACAGTCGTTGTTGCCCTGAGCGATGATGAAGAATGGCAAGGTTTTGGCCGTGGCGATATACGAGATGAGGTTCGCCTGCGAGAGCTTCGCGCTCACGGCGGGCGTGTTCAACGCGCCACCGAGCCATGTCCCCTCGGGAGAGTTCGCCGGTGTGTGCTGCAGCCAACTGCTCGGGCAACTGGCAGGAGGGTGAGCCGTCTGTTGGCTGTCCATCGTCGCGAGGTCGACCGGGCCATACCAATCCACCACGGCCGCAACCGCACTCGACACCCCGGGGTTGCCCAAGGAGTCGTCATCGAAGACGGTGGCCTGATCCCCGGTTACCCCGAGCATCACCGCCATATAGCCACCTGCCGACTCGCCCCAAGACGCAAAGCGATCTGTGTCTAGTCCATATTGGGTGGCGTGCGCGCGCAGCCAGCGCACGGCGGCCTTGACGTCCTGGACCCCGGCAGGAAAAAGCGCCTCACCGGAGAGACGGTAGTTCACGCTGGCCAGGGCATATCCCTTGGCGATGATGGCATTCGCTGCTGGACCGGTTTCCTCCCCTGCCTTGTCTCCGCTGCTAAATCCGCCACCGTGGATACGCACGACCAGCGGAAGCGGAAGCAACGCATTCGCGGGCAAGAGCAAATCGAGAGTCTGGGACGCCGATGAGGTTCCCGCATAGTTGACGTTCTTGATCGTCTGAGCCGCGCCGGTCTTTCCCCCAGCGCTCGTACTCGTGCTGGCGTCAGACCCGCCGGTCGCTCTATCCAGGCCGGCGTCCGGCCGCGAGCCGCCGCTGCTGGTCGCTCCGCCGCTGGCTGCATCTACGCCTCCGTCGAAGCGCGAGCCACCGCTGCCGGTAGAACCGCTTTCGGCAGCGTCCAAGCCGCCACCACCAGTTGACCCTGCAATAGCAGCGTCCACGCCACTGTCCAAATGCGATCCGCCGCTGCTGATCGATCCGCCGTTGGCTCCACCACCGGACGTCTCACTCCCGGCGCTGGCTGAACCACCGGTCATCGTCGTCGCGACAGTCGCTGAACTTCCACCGTTCGCCACGGCGCCGCCTGTGTCCGTCTGCCCTGCGCTGCTCATCGTGCTGCCGCCGCTCACGGTTGCGCCGCCTGTGCGTTGCCCGCCGCCAGACGTCGCACCGCCAGTTTCAACGGTGCCTGCCGTGGCGAGGGAACCACCGCTGCCACTACGCCCAGCCACCGCGCCGTCCACGCCACCGCTGCGACCGTTGCCACAGGCAACAAGCAAACACTGTGCGAGGAAAAGGGTCAGGATCGAAGTGTATTTGTTGTCTGTGGACATCTGGGATCCCTGCCTTCCTTCGGGCGACCGCAGGTCGCCCCTACACGGGAGAGGTGTCGGCCCTCGCCTACCCCGCCTCGCGCACCATCACCAGCAACATCTTGAACGGGGCCGTGGCGGAAAGTGCGTGCGGCACATTGGCGGGCATCAATACCGACTGGCCGGTGCGGGCGGCGACTTTCTTTCCGCCGATGGTCAGTTCGGCCTCGCCATCCAGGATCGACACCAATGCGTCGAAGGGCGCGGTGTGCTCGGACAGCCCCTGCCCCACGTCGAAGGCAAACAATGTCACCGTGCCGGCATTCTTCTTGACCAGCGTGCGGCTCACCACCGCGCCCGGCTGATACGCGACCAAATCCGCGAGAGACACAGCCTGTGCCGGCGGCATGGCCCCGGTGGCAACGTTCAGGTGGTGCTTGTCACTCATCGTCGGCTTCCTCCTGGCCAGAGCCATCCGGTGCGTTGACCGCAGCCGCGGCCTTGGTGAACGCGAAGGTCAACTTGTCGTCAGCCACGTCGATGTTCACGTTGCCGCCTGAGACCAGCGCGCCGAAAAGCAACTCGTCAGTCAGCGGACGCTTGACCTCGTCTTGCATGACCCTGGCCAGCGGCCGCGCGCCGTTCATCGGGTCGTAGCCCTTCTTGGCCAGGCGCTCCCGCGCCGCCGGGCTGAGCGTGACGGTGACGTTGCGCTCGCCGAGTTGCTTGCCCAACTCGCCCACGAACTTGTCCACGATGAGCAACATCTCTCGTTCGCCGAGCGGCGCAAAGTCGACCTTGGCATCCAGGCGATTGCGGAATTCGGGCGAGAACACGCGCTTGAATGCCTCGTCGGTGTCGCCGAAGCGCTCGCCCGCGCCGAAACCCGGCATCCGCCGCGACAGATCGCGCGCGCCCACGTTGCTGGTCATGATGAGGATGATGTGGCGAAAGTCCGACGTGCGCCCGTTGTTGTCGGTGAGCGCGCCGTGGTCCATCACCTGCAACAAGATGTTGAAGAGATCCGGGTGCGCCTTCTCGATCTCGTCGAGCAACAGCACCGCGTGCGGCGTCTTGTGGACCGCATCGGTGAGAAGACCGCCCTGATCGAATCCGACATATCCAGGCGGGGCGCCGATCAACCGCGAGACAGTGTGGCGCTCCATATATTCGGACATGTCGTAGCGAAGAAAGGCCACTCCCAGGACTTCGGCCAGCTGCCTGGCCAGCTCGGTCTTGCCCACGCCGGTCGGACCGGCAAATAAGAAACAGCCAATGGGTCGCTCGGGTGTGCCCAACCCTGCGCGGTTGGTGCGGATGGCCTGGCATACGCGCTCCACGGCCTGGTCCTGGCCGAAGACCTTGGTCTTGATCTCGCTTTCGAGATTGCGCAAGCGCTCGCGGTCGTCGGTCTCCACCCGCCGCGCGGGAATGCGTGCCATGGTCGAGACCACGGCCTCGATGTCGCGCGCACGCACGGTCAACCGCTCTGACGCCGCATCGGCCGCCGCGGGTGCCAGACCGCCGCCAGCCCGCAGCTTCAAGATTGCGCCCGCCTCGTCAATAAGGTCGATGGCCTTGTCGGGCAGCTTGCGGTCGGCGAGGTGCCGGTCGGACAACTCGGCGGCCACGCGCAAGGCACGATCCGTGTAGTGCACACCGTGGAATTCCTCGTAGTGCTTGCGCAGACCCTGCAAGACCTTGATGGTGTCGTCCACGCTCAGCTCCGACACCTCGATGGGCTGGAACCGCCGGGCCAAAGCCCGGTCTTTCTCGATGTAGCCGCGCAGCTCTTTGTGTGTGGTCGTACCGATGCAGCGAATGAGTCCAGCCGAAAGCGGTGGCTTCAACAGATTCGACGCGTCCATGGTGCCGCCCGAGGCCGCACCCGCGCCCACGATGGTGTGCAGCTCGTCGATGAAGAGAATCGCGTTGCCCTTGGCCTCGGTCGCGCGCAGCACCGCCTTGAACCGCTCTTCAAAGTCGCCGCGGTAGCGCGTGCCCGCCACCAGCGAGCCCATGTCCAGGGCGTAAATCTCAACCCCGCGCAAAGCGGGCGGCACCTCGCCAGCCTCGATGCGCACGGCCAGGCCCTCGACGATGGCAGTCTTGCCCACGCCGGCGTCGCCCACGAAGAGCGGGTTGTTCTTGCGCCGTCGCGCCAGGATGTGGAGCGCGCGATCCACTTCCGCCTGTCGGCCGACCAGAGGATCGATGAGACCGCGGCGGGCGCGTTCGTTGAGGTTGACGGCGTAGCTCTCCAGCGGATCCTTGCTGGTTCCTTCCCCCGATTCCTCGTCGGGCTCGACCCCGGGCAGCGCCCCAGGCAGGTGGCCGTCGCGATCGGGCAGCATCTTCGATGCCCCGTTCGAGATAGCGGTCACGAGATCCAGCCGACTGATCCCCTCCTCCTTGAGAAAATGGACCGCGTGTGAATCGGGCTCGCTGTACAAGGCCACCAGCACATGCGGGCCGTGAATCTCGGAACGCCCGGCGCCGAAGATCTGGTTGACCGCCCGCTGGATCACGCGCGCGAAGCCCAAGGTGGGCTGGGCTCGCAGCTCCCCTTCTTCCCCCGCGCTGCTCGCCTTTTCCTCGACCGGCAAACTCGGGAGCGGGCCTGCCAGAAACTCCTCCAGCTTCGCACGCACGCGCGCCGGTTTGCCCCCGCATTGTCGGATGACCTCGCTGGTCCTCTTGTCGTCGAGCAGGGCCAGCAGCAGGTGCTCGATGCCCGAGAACTCGTGCCGCCGGCGCGTGGCATCCTCCAGCGCCCGCCGAATTGCCTGCTCCAACTCCGCGCCTAGCATGATTGCCTTTGCACCGAGCAGCGAAGCGGCATCTCGTTGTCGCGGGCATAACGTACCACCTGCGCCGCCTTGGTCTCGGCGATGTCGCGCGGGTAAACCCCGGCCACGCCCACTCCTTTGGTATGCACGTTCAACATGATTTGCTGCGCGGTCGCGGCGTCGTGCTGGAAGAACTTCATCAGCACGTAGACCACGAACTCCTGCGTGGTGTAGTCGTCGTTGTGAAGCACGACCTCATACAGGCGAGGCCGCTCGACGCTCACCTGGTCGAGCGTGGCAAGATCGCGTTCTCGGTCGAGTTCTCGCTTGGGCATGGTCAGCCTGACAATCGTAGCTTGTCACGGTCTGGCCGCGAAACCAGCTGGCAAAGACGCGTGCGTCTTCACAGCCGGGCGTATACTTTCTCATCAAATGAAACTCAGCGATTTCGACGGACGAGCCTGCGCCGCGCGACGGTCGCGACTGGCCATGAAACTGGGACCGCAACCCGCCTTGATTGCCGCCGGAGCGCCGCGCCCCCGCACCTCGGCTGGCAATGCCTACTACTTTCGCGCGGCCAGCCACTTCCTCTATCTCTTCGGCCTGCATCTGCCGCGCGCCTTTGGCCTGTGGACGGGCGAGCGCTGGGTGTTGTTCCTGCCAGAGCCGGGCCCCGACTTCGCCTTGTGGCACGGACACGCGCCGGGGCCGGCCGAGCTCAGCGCAGCGCTGGCTTGCCCAGTCGAGTTACGGTCTGCGCTGATCGAGGCCGTGGCCGGGCGACCGGTGGCCACGCTGCCCGCTCTGGATCGTGAGACTTGCGCCGAACAAACGGAGTTGTTGGGCCGGCCCATCGCCTACGGTAAGCTGGATGCCCTCGACCACCCGCTGGCCGACGCGATCATCGAGATGCGGCTGGTCCACGACCATGCGGCCATCGCAGCCCTGCGCAAAGCCGCCAACGCCACTGCGGCCGCCTTTCACGCCGGAATCCGTGCGGTCCGTCCCGGCATCAACGAGAGCGTTGTACGTGCGGCGATGGAAGTGGAGTTCATCCGCCGAGACATGGGCGCGTCCTACAATTCCATCGTCACGGTCCACGGCGAGGTCTTGCACAACGAGGAGTACCACCACGAGCTGAAATCCGGCGATCTCCTGCTGGTCGACGTGGGCGCGGAGACCTTCGACGGCTGGGCCGGCGATGTCACGCGCACCTGGCCGGTGAGCGGATGCTTCTCGCCCACGCAACGCGACTTCTACCAGGTGGTTCTGCACGCCCAGCAGAGCGTGATCGCGGCAGTGCGGCCGGGCGTGCCGTTTCGCGAACTGCACTTCCTGGCCGGCCGACTCATCGCGGAGGGCCTGGTGAACCTGGGCGTGCTGCGCGGAGATCCCGCGGAACTGGCTGCCGACGGCGTGGTGGCGCTTTTCTTCCCGCATGGATTGGGCCACCTCATCGGGCTGGACGTGCACGATCTGGAAGATCTGGGTGACCGCGCCACCTATGCGCCCGGCCGCACCCGTTCCACCCAGCCGGGTCTGCGCACGCTGCGACTCGACCGCGACCTGTGCGCCGGCATGGCCGTGACCATCGAGCCTGGCTTGTATCTGGTGCCGGCGATTCTTGACGATCCGGCGCGCACGGCCTTGGCCGGCGATCGGCTGCGGCGTGATCGGCTGGCCGCCTTTGCCGATGTCCGTGGCATTCGTATCGAAGACGATGTGCTGGTCACCAGCGACGGCAACGAGGTGCTCACCTCCGCCATTCGCAAGGGAGCCGACGCGATCGAAAAGGAAATGGGCTAGCGAAGAAACCAGTACGCCGCTGCGGCTGCACCCGCAGCCGCAAGCGCAACCGCCACCCCAACAATCACGCGGCCGAATCGCGACCGAGACTTGGCCAGGTTGGGCGGCACGCTCGACGGCTTGGCCGGCCGCCGGGTGGGTGCCGCAAGTCGCGGCACATATTGTCGCTCTTCCACAGGACGCACGAGACGGCGAGCCCGCAGCGAACCCTCTTGGGATGGGCCACCCGAAGCTCGATCTTTGTTCCCGGTCGCTGAAGCGGGCGCTTCGGTCTCGCTCGCCCCTGCTTCCAGATTGACGACCAGGGCGCTGGCCTGACCAGGATCGTCGCCTGGCTCTTCAATGCGAAGCCCCAGAGCGGCGCGCAGTCCCTCGACCTCTTGCAAGCGCTCCGCCGACCTCTGACGCTGCTCGGGCAACTCGATGATCGGAACATCCCTCAGCGTGGAAGACAGATCTTCGGCGATGGCCACAGGATTCTGCAGCTGCGGAGCGCGCCCCACCGGCTGGGGTGCCTCTTTGCGCGCAATCAGCGGCGGGCCCAGCCCCACTCCGACGCCCGCCGGCGGTGTATCCGGCGCCCCCGCTCGCGCACCATCGAGAGCAACCAGCTCGCTGGAGACTGGCGTGGTTGACAGCGCGCGCGCCAGATCGAGCATCCCGGCGTCGGGCTGGTCATCCGGCGGAGGCGTGGCGTGGACGCCCAGCTTGTCTGCCTTGGCCAGGGCTTCCAGGGCGTCGCAGAACTCGGCCGCGTTCTGCGGCCGGCGCTCAGGACGTTTGGCCAGCAACCTCATGATGAGCGCACTCAGCTCGGCACTCACCACTCTCGGCGCCACCTGGTCGGGCGGCCGCGGAACCACTTCGACATGGGCCTGCCAGATGTCGACCGGCGTGGGCCCGTCAATGGGCAGCAGCCCGGTCACGGTCTCATAAAACATCACGCCCAAGGCGTACAGGTCGGATCGCGCATCGACGTTGCCCCCCCGGCACTGTTCCGGCGCCATGTAGTGTGGCGTTCCGACGTTCACACCGATCGCGGTGTGCGGCCCGCTCGACGTCTGACTGCCTGTCACCAACAAAAGTTTGGCCAGGCCAAAATCCACCAGCTTCACCTTGGGCGGCCGGTCGACGCCCTGAGGAATCAGGATGACGTTGTCGGGCTTGAGATCGCGATGAATGATGCCGTGGTCGTGCACAGCCACCAGCACCCGTCCCACGTCCATGAACACGGGATAGGTATCGAAGGGCGCCAGCCGCCGGTGCGTGCGCAGCACGGCGCCCAGGCTGCGACCGTCGAGGAACTCCATGACGTAGTACGGCCGCCCGTCGGTGAGCCGGCCGAAAGAGAAGATGTCCACCAGCGCCGGGTGGCGAATGTCGTTGACCGCGCGGGCCTCGAGCACGAAGCGCCGGATGGCATTGTTGTTCTTGGCCAATCTGCCTGACAGGACCTTGATCGCGACCTTCTTGCCGATGATGGGATGGACGGCGCTGTACACGGTCCCCATTCCGCCCTCGGCGATGCGGTCCAAAATCTGGTATTCGCCCACCAAGGTGCCGGGTTGCAGCCGCGTGATGGAAGAGCCATCGGTCACGCGGAATGACCCCGTCGCGCGAGCGGCGGGCGGTGTTGGTGTCACGACGGCGGGCGCGGCCCCGGGACTGGTGATCAGCGCGGGGCACTCGAAATCGAAGTTGGGGCCGTGGGCTGGCTTGCCACAGCGCGGGCAGATGTCAGGTGCCATGCAGGCAGGATGATTGTATCGCGATAGTGCGCAAAGCGCTGAGTTTCCATCACGTGTGTGCCAGTCCGCACCGGATGCCGCTCCTTGGCAATTCTTCAGTCGCCGCACGCGCTGAAGACGAGGCAGGCATTGGTTCCACCAAAACCGAAGCTGTTGCTCATGGCGTGGCGCAAGCGAGCATCGCGGGCGGTGTTGGGCACGTAGTCGAGATCGCAAGCCGGATCAGGCGTGGTGTAGTTGATGGTTGGGGGCACCTGGCCGCGCGCCAGGGCGAGCGTGCAAAACGCCGCCTCGACGCCGCCCGCCGCGCCCAACAAATGCCCGGTCATGGACTTGGTCGAGCTGACCATCAGACGACGCGCGTGCTCGCCGAACACGTGCTTGATGGCCACGGTCTCGGTGGCATCGTTCAACTTGGTCGAGGTTCCGTGCGCGTTGATGTAGTCGATGTCCGAGGGAGCCTGGCGCGCGTCCTTGAGGGCCAAGCGCATGCAGCGCTGGGCGCCTTCGCCCTCGGGCGCGGGCGCGGTCACGTGGTAGGCGTCGGCGTTGGCGCCGTACCCGCTCAACTCGGCGTAGCAGCGGGCGCCGCGCTTCTTGGCGTGCTCCATCTCCTCGAGAACCAGGATGCCCGCGCCCTCGGCGAGAAGAAAGCCGTCGCGATCCAGATCAAATGGGCGCGACGCCTCGGCGGGCGCGTCGTTGCGCGTGGACAGGGCGCGCATGGCGCAGAAGCCGCCCACCCCGAGCGGCGTGACCACCGCCTCGGTGCCCCCGCAGATCATCACGTCAACGTCGTCCCGCTGAATGGCGCGGAATGCGTCGCCGATGGCGTTGGCTCCGCTGGAGCAGGCCGACACCTGAGCGTAGCTGGGACCCTTGGCGTTGTACTTCATGGCCAGGTGCCCGGCCGCCAAGTTGATGATGAGCTGGGTCGCGAAGAAGGGCGAGATGCCGTGGCGCGGTCCCTTTTCCAGAAAGCTCTTGTGCGTGGCCTCGATGGTGCCAAGCCCGCCCATGCCAGAGCCGACGAAGCAGCCGGCTCGCTCGCACAGCTCGCCCTCGATGGTCAGCCCGGAATCGCTCATGGCCATGGCCCCGGCCGCAATGGCGTACTGAATGAACGGATCGGCGAGCGTGGTGCGAGCCTCGCGCGCGCCCATCCAGCGGGTGGGCTCGAAGCCCTTCACCTCGCCGGCGATGCGCGTGGAAAAGCAGCTGGCATCGAACCGTGTGATGGACGCGATGCCAGACCGCCCGGCCAGCAGCGCCTGCCAGGTTTCCTCGGTGCCGATGCCGACCGGCGTGACCAGACCCACGCCCGTGACGACAACCCTTCGCCGCATCGGCGGGACCAGCCTACTGCTTCACGCGCCCTTTGACGTAATTGACCGCGTCCCCCACGGTCTTGATCTTCTCAGCATCCTCGTCGGGAATCTCGATCTTGAAGGCTTCTTCCAACACCACCACCATCTCGAGACGGTCAATCGAGTCGGCCTTCAGGTCGTCGGAAAACGACGCGCTCATGGTCACCTTGTCGGCCGGGACCTCAAGCTGCTCGACGATGATCTTGATGACTTTTTCTTCCAGATTCTCTGCCATGGTTCGCGTCCTTCTCCTTGTGCGTGCAAGCGCCTTTGAGCGGCGTACCTTACATCAAAAGTCCGCCATTGACCCGTAGCACCTGTCCTGTGACATACGCGGCCCCCGGACTGGCCAGGTATACCACCGCCGCGGCCACATCGTCCGGCGTTCCGACACATCCCAGAGGAATCGCCTTGACAAGCTCGGCGCGCCGCTCGGGCGAGAGCCCCTCTGCGGTCATGTCGGTCTCGATGAACCCCGGCGAAACCGCGTTAACCGTGACCCCGCGCGAGGCGTACTCGCGCGCCCAGGTCTTGGTCAGGCCCAGCAGGCCCGCCTTGGCGGCTGCGTACGGTCCCTGTCCTGCCGAACCCATTTCGCCCACCACCGAGGCGATGTTGATGATGCGACCGCCGCCAGGAGCATGCATGAGCGAACGGAGGGATGCGCGGGTGCAGTTGAAGGCTCCGCCCAGGTTGACCGCGAGCGCGCGCTGCCAGTCCGCATCTTTGGCCCCCAGGGTGAGGCCGTTCACGGCCACGCCGGCGTTGTTCACCAAAATGTTGACCCCGCCCTCACTCGCGACGATCTGCTTGAACGCCTGGTTGACTGCCTCGGCGTCAGCCACATCAAAACGTAGCAGCACGCCCGCGGCCCCCACGGCCGCAGCCGCCTCGGCCGCCGCGCTCTCGTTGTGCAGGTAGTTCATTACCACCCGGGCGCCGTGCGCCGCCAAAGCGACGGCGATCGCGCGACCGATCCCGCGTGAGGCCCCGGTGACCACGGCCACCTTGCCCTGCAAGCTCACGCTGCCCCTCCTGCGCCGTTGGGAGACGCGTCGTCGCTCCACAGATAGGAGTGCTCGGCCACGGCCCGCGCCGTCTCCTGCCGGAGCTGAGCTCGAACCAACTCACCGGCAACCTGCACGCCATTCTTGATGGACCGCGCGTCCGAGGATCCGTGGCAGACGAGCACGACACCATCCACGCCGACAAGAGGCGCACCTCCGGTCTCGGCATAGTCGCTGCGTCGGCGGAAACGACGCAACGCCGGCCGCATCAAGAGAGCCCCCAGCTTCTCCAGTACGCTCCCCTGTTCGACTTCCTCGCGGATAGCATGGGTCAGCCACCCCACCAAGCCCTCACAACTCTTGAGCACGACGTTCCCGGTGAAGCCATCCGTGACCACGACATCGACCTGTCCCCGAAAAATGTCCCGCCCTTCGACGTACCCCAAGTAGTCGAAGCCGGCTGGCCGCCCCGAGGTTCCCGCGCGCGTGAGCAACTGATGCGCCTCGCGCGTGAGCACCGTGCCCTTATGCCCCTCGGCGCCGTTGGACAGCAGGCCCACCCGCGGACGTGCCTTTCGGTGCAGAAGGCGCGCATATCCCGCCCCCAGCACCGAGAACTGAGCCAGCAGCGAAGGCCGCACGTCCACGTTCGCTCCCATGTCGAGCAACGCGCACTGGCCAGTCCGCGTGGGAAACGTGGTCACGATGGCTGGCCGCTCCACTCCGGCGATCCGCCCCAACACCAAGAGCGCCCCGGCCAGCATGGCACCGGAGTTGCCTGCCGAGACCACGGCGTCCACTTCGCCCTGCTGGGCCATCTCGAAACACACACGCATGGAGGACGCCTTCTTCTGTCGAAAGGCGCTGGCGGGCGCCTCATCCATGCCCACCACCTCGGGGGCGTGGCGAACCTGAATGCGCCCCGCAGGAACGCGCGTGCCCATTTCGTCGAGCAACGGACGAACCCGCTCCTGGTCGCCGACTAGCACGATGTCGATTGCAGGACTGGTCAGGGCACTCAAGGCGCCCTCGACCTCGACGCGCGGAGCGCCCTCGGCCCCCATCGCGTCCACGGCCACGCGAACCCGAGCCGGATCGGTCATGGGACGGAATTCCGCCTCAAGCAGTCGACGCGCGTGCTAGGTCTGCTCGTCCTGAGGCTTCTCAATGACCATGCGGTCCTTGTAGTAGCCGCACGCCGCGCAGACCCGGTGAGGCAGTCGCGCCTCGCCACAACGCGGGCAGGGAATGAAATGAGGAATCGGCTGCTTCATCACCTGAGCCCGGCGAATCGCGGAACGGGACTTTGATTGTCGTCTTTTCGGAACTGCCATGGTCGAATCTCCTGTTGTCGAAAACCGTTACAACTTCACTTTTGCCAGCGCGGCAAATTTTCCGCCGCCCGCCGGCCGCTGAGCGCAATCGCAGGGTGTCAGGTTCCGGTTGACGCCGCAAGTGGGACATATCCCGGCGCAATCTTCCCGACACAACGGCCCCATGGGTAGGGCCAGCAATAACTCGTCGCGAATCTCCGGGCCCAGGTCGATCACGCCATCTTGGAAGGTGATGACATCCTCTTTGCCGTCAAATTCCTCTTGCTCGGCTATTGGCTCGTCGCCTTCAACGAAGGTCAGCGTCACGGGCACGTCCAGCGCCAGCGTGGCCGGCTCCAGGCAGCGAACGCACTGGGTAAGCATTCCGCCGCGAAGTACCCCGCGCAGAAGGTATTCGTCGCCTGCCCGCTCCAGGTGGCCGTCCAAGACGATGCCCCCCGCTGCCGGTCGCGCGTCCACATCGGGGCACTCGGCTTTGAGCCAGGCTTCGGTCACCGCCACGTGAATGTCCAGGCCCTCGTCGCCGATATCCTTGATCTTGTAACGCATGGCAGGGGGCGGGCGCGAGCCCGTGATGGGAAAGGCCGTAACTATAGGGGGCGCCGGCCTGACGTCAAGCGCACCCGGCCTATTCGCCGATCCGAATTCCCCGACTACTTTCCAGCTGAAGAGGCCGCCGAAGCACCGCCGAAGAGCAGCAGGGTCTTGAGGTCCTCGTCGTTGAAGTAGAGCTGCAATCCCATGAACCAATCGAAGAACCCGCCGGCTGTGCCCTGGGTTCTGGTGTAGTTCAGGATGTCGTCGACCCCTCCCACGAGGTAGAGGTACTTCTTGTAGATCGCCAAATACCCCCGCACAGTCAAGCGCGGGTATTGATTCGAATAGGTGTCGTAGATATCTGTCGACAGCATCAGGTGATCGTTGAACAGAAACAAGTCGCCGCCCACGCCGCCGGTCGACTCCTTGATGCCAAAACGGCCCTGGAAGGGTCCCCAGCGCTTGCCGAACATGAAACTGAGGCGCAGCTGCTCGGTCGTCGTTATCTGCTGGCTGGAATACGCGCCAACGGTCGAGTTGTAGCCTACGACGCTTTGGGCGTTGCGATAGCCGCGCGGATCGTCAACCAACTCGATCAGATAGAACTTGTCAGGTCGCGGGTACAAATAGAGCTGCACGTAGGACTTCAACGTGTGGGCCAGATAGTTGTATTCGGCGCGCAGCCCCACGATGGTCTGCAGTCGGTTCACGCCACGGGTGATGCCGCTGATGTCATCCGTGATGTTGTCGAGATTCTTGGCCACGGTATCGTCGGTGAGGAGGTGGCCGACCGTGCCCTCACCCTCGGCCATGCGGCCGGTGATCTTGTCCACGTTGTGCAACGACTTGTCCAAGCTGTCGATGCTGCTCTGCAACTTGTGCAGAGAACTGCGCAGGTCCTCGCCCGCACCCGAAACCTGACCCTGGGTGGTGCCCACCAGCCCCTTGAGGGCCTCGGTGATCTCGCGCGCGTTGTGAAGGGTGACGCGAACATCCTCAGCCTCGGAGCGCGTGATTCCTTGAACAGTCGCCGCGATGTTGTCGATGCGTGTCAGCAGGCGCTCGACGATGACCGAGTTTCTTTCCAGCAACTGGTCGGCGTTCTTGGCTATGTCCTTGACCGGCCCCGAAGTCAGCTCCTTCACGTCGCTGAGAATGTCCCTCAGGATGGGCAGGGTTTCGCCCACCGAGTTCATGATCTCGCCCATCTCCACCGGCTCGGTCACCGTCGCGATCTCGTCGCCGTCGTGCAGTTCCCGCAGAGCCACGCGCTCGCCCTTGCGCACGGTGAAGGGCGAACCCGGATCGATCTCGATGTAGTACTCGCCCAGGAGAGAAGCCGCCTTCTTGGCAATGACGGCGTTTTCGTAGAGCTTGATCTCCGGCATGATGCGGATGAAGACCTTGGCCTTGCCCGACTCCTGGTCGAGCACGCGCTCCTCGACCTGTCCGATGCGCAAGCCGGCCGACAGAACCCGCGTCCGCTCGTAAACACCCAGGGCGTTGTGAAAAAGGGCGTGCACGCGGTAGCCGCCGCCGCCTGCCATCTTCTTGCTGGTGTACTGAAATAGCAGGTATGTCGTCGCCAGAACCACCAGCGCCAAGGCACCCACCGTGAGGCCAGCCAGGCTCCGCCTCATGATGACGCCCCGAATTTCACCGCGCCCGAGGGCTCGACGAACTCGCGCAGTCTTGGGTCGGGAGCCGCCAGCAACTCGGCGGGCGTGCCGCAGGCGATGATGATGCCGTCATATAGCATGGCGACACGGTCGCCGATGCGAAAGGTCGACGCCATGTCGTGTGAAATCACGACGGAGGTGACCCCGAAATCGTCTGCAGTGCGCCTAATCATTTCGTCGACGTTCTTGGTGGCAATCGGGTCCAAGCCGGTTGTGGGCTCATCGTAGAGCAAAATCTGGGGCCGGTCGACCAGCGCGCGAGCCAAACCCACACGCTTTCGCATACCACCAGACAGCTCGGCTGGGAACTTCTCTTCGACACCGGGGACATTGTCCAGATCCAGACGCCGTAGCAGGTCCCTGACTCGTTCCAGAATCTCGCTCTTGGGCAGGCGGTAGCGCTCGATGAGCGGAAAGGCGATGTTCTCGACCACGTTGAGCGAGTCAAACAGCGCCGCGTACTGGAAAACCATGCCGAACTTGCGCTGGATCTTCGCGATGGCCACTTCGTCGAGGCCCACGATATCCTCGCCGTCAACGTAGATGTGGCCGCTGTCTGGTTGCAGCAGGCCCATCAGGTGTTTCATCAGCACCGATTTGCCCTGCCCCGAGCCACCGATGACGATGTTGGTCTTCCCCCGCTCGAAGTCCAAATCGACCCCGCGCAGAACCTGCTGCGAGCCAAAGCTCTTGTGCAGACCCCGAATCTGGATCTGCCAGCGTTCGTCACGGGTGCCGATGCCGTTGGTCATCTACATTCCATGCGAGGGCCAGATCACATTCATGATCTCGATCAAGAAGTAGTCGAGAATCAGGACCGAAACCGAACTGGACACCACCGCGGCGGTGGTGGCACGGCCCACTTCCTTGGCCCCGCCGCGTACGTTGAATCCCTGATAGCAAGCGGCCAGCGCCATGGCGATGCCGAAGATCACCGACTTGATCAGCCCTTGCACGTAGTCGACCGGGTCGACCCAATGGCGAAACAGCTCGATCACTTGTCCCAGATCGATCTGGTACACCAAGATCGAAATGACGTAGCCGCCGAGCAAGCCGAGCACGTTGAACACCATGGTCATGACCGGCAACATCAAGATCGAGGCGACCACCCGAGGCGTGACCAGGTAGTGCACCGGGTTCACCGCGAAGGTCGTCAGCGCGTCGATCTGCTCGGTGATGCGCATCGAACCCAGCTCGGTGGCCATGGCCGATCCGGCCCGCGCCGTGATCATGAGGGCGGTGAACACAGGCGCCAATTCACGCGCCAAGGAAACGCCCACGGCGTAGCCGACCCAGCGTTGCTGGTCGAACATGGCCAGCGCGGTGATCCCTTGCAGGGCCGTCACGGCTCCGCTGAAGAAACCCACCAGCATGATGATGGGCAGCGAACCCACGCCGATGAATTCCATCTGCTCGAGGAACAGGCGCGTGCGGAAGGGCCGCCGAAAAAGCCACACGAAAGCGCGGCCCAAGAGCAGCACGTGCTGGCCGAAGATCGCCACGCCCCCCAGCAAGGGTCCGAAAACTCGACCCGCGAGTCGAACCACCTGTGCAAGCGAAAACTCCTGGGCGCCACCGCTCGGCTTGGTCGGAGCTGCGTCGCTCATGGCCGGGCATCCAGTTGGCTGGTGCGATAGATGCGCGGAACACGCTTGGAAATCCCGCACAGAATTTCATAGCTGGCGGTATCAGCCCAGCCGGCGACCTGGTCGATGGTGATGGCCGCCCCGCGGTCGCGCCCGATGAGAGTCACCGGGTCGCCCACGGACGCGTCCGGCACCCGGCTCACATCGATCATCATCATGTCCATGCATACGGCGCCGACCACGGGCACGCGGCGTCCCCGAATGAGCACCTCGGCGCCGCGAATGTGCCTGGGATAGCCGTCGGCATAGCCGATGGGCAAGGTAGCCACGCGTGCCTTGCGCCGCGGACGCCACAGTCCGCCGTAGCTCACGCCCTGGCCGGCCGCCACATCGTGCAACGCCATGATCTTGGTGCGCAGACTCAGCACAGGTTCCAACTCGGGACGAGCCACCACCGTCGACGGCATGGCACCGTAGAGGGCGAGTCCGGGCCGGATGGCTCGGTAGCGCGCCTCGGGAAAGCGCACGGCTGCGGCACTGTTGGCTGCATGCACGACATCAGGAACCACCCCGCGGGCGGCCGCGACCGACAGGCAATCTTCAAAACGAGCGATCTGCTCGCGCGTGGCGCCAGGACGTTTCAGATCGGCCGACGCGAAGTGCGTGCATAGCCCAGTCAATCCCAGGTGGGGAAAGCGCGCCGCAACCTCGAGAAACGCGGGCAACGCCTTGGGCTGGATGCCCAGTCGGTTCATGCCGGTGTCGATCTTCGCGTGCACCGGCCAGCGCGGCTGCAGTCCGCCTGCAACCTCGGCCTGGCCACTCTTCGGCCGGCGCCGCCGAGGCGCGGTGCCGAATCGGTGCAGCTCGCCGACGTCATAGATGACTGGCGTAAGGCCTTCCTCCAGCACCTCCGAGTGAGTTTGCCCATAGAAGGCAGCCAACACCAAGATCGGGCAGGTGATGCCCGCACCACGAAGCTCCAGACCTTCCTCGACCAAGGAAACCGCGAGCGCATCAACCAACGGCGCGAGCACGCCGGCCACCGCCACGGCGCCATGCCCGTAGGCATCCGCCTTCACCACGCCGTAGATGGCCACCTTCGGACCCACGATGGCACGTACGCGCGCAACATTGCGACGAAGGGCCCCAAGATCGATCTCGGCCACAGTGGGCCGGATCGATGTGCGAAGGTCGGCTTCACGAACGGCAAGTCCCGTTGTCTCAGGCGCATGCAGGACACAGGTGTCCGCCGCTGAGGAAACCAGCCCAAGGGATGTTCCTGTCGACTGCGCGGTCAAAGCTCGGCGGATTGTCACACCGGGTGGGTATAGCGTCAATTCCGACCCGAGGTTCAAGAGTTTTCACCACCCAAGGATGGTGCAACGAACGGATGCTTTCAGAAGGAGTCGGCTGCCCGCGCCATGGCGAAGAAGCCCGGCAGCAGGGTCAAGCGCCGTCCTTGCAGAGTAAGAAGGCCCTGCCGGTTCAGGTCAGCCACGATTCGGGAAACCGTCTCGCGACACGCGCCGATCCGACCGGCCAACTCGCGCTGCGTGGGGAAGCGCGCGATGACCGTGCCTTCTGCGCCCACCTCGCCCTGGTCCCGGGCCAAGTTGAGCAGCAGCCGGTAGAGCCGGCTCTCCACGTCAGTCGTGGCAAGTCCCCAGGCAAGAGCCTTGATTCCGCGCAAACGCCGCTCGAATTCCCGAACAAGCTCCAGCGCGAGATCAGGAATGGCGCGGGCCACTGCCAGGAATTCCTCTCTTGGGACAAGGAGCAGCACGCTGGTTTCGGCAGCGACCAGGCTGTCGCTGGAAGGAGCGCTTTCCTGATCGACCAGCGAGTCCAAAAGCATGTCGCCAGCCAGGAACGCCTCCAAGGTGAGATCGCGCGAGCCGTCTGCCTTGCGCACGGCACAGATGCAGCCCCTGACAACCAATGCCGCAGCTCCAATCCAGCGCCCGTCCAGCACAACCTGCTGTCTTGTACCAAAGGAGCGTATGGAGGCGCTCCTGGCCAGCTGAGAAAGTGTTGAAACAGACAGCCCCCCAAACCAGCGCGAGTTACGCAGAGCACCAAAAGCCGGATAGGCGCTCACGTCGCGAAGTTGAGAGGCCGACTCAACGACCGAGAGTGATGCGGCTGGGTTCATGCGACTTCTTGGCGATGCACCATGCGTACCAATCCGCGCGGGCGCTCTTTGTCCGTCTTTCCGCGATTTTCCAGGGGAATGCGCATGAAGATCCAAGGCGACCGCGACATTGATGCCGCATATATGTCGTGCTCGGCATGCCCAACCCTCAACCTCCCGATCCCGTGGTAGGAAGAAGCATTGGCCTGGCAGCGACGCTCCCGGCCATCTGGTCGATCGACGTCGCCTTGAAGGACCACTCTCGGAGGGACTGCCTCTGCTGTACAGATTCATCAGCTTCTTTCTCGTCGCGCTCGCCATCCTGGCCGGCATTCATTCCTATTTCTGGGTTCGGCTCGTGCGCGACACGCAGATGCCCCTGCCCTACCGCACATGGGCAACCGCCGCCTGCGTCGCCCTCGCGTGCTCGGTTCCAGTGTCGCTCATGGCGCCTCGGCTGTTGCCCCGGCCGTGGGCTGCCTGGGCGGCCTGGCCTGGGTATATCTGGCTCGGCTTCATGCTGCTGCTCCTGGTGTCCCTGGTCGCCACCGACCTCTTGAGGCTCATTCTCGCTATTGGCAGGGCCGTATCCTCGCGTCCTCAACTGGATCCGGCCACGCGAATCCGTTTGGCCCGCGGGCTGGCTGTCGCGGTCGTGGCGGTGAGCGCCGTGGTCGGAAGTTATTCGATCTTCCAGGGGCTGCGCGCACCCGTGCTGAGGGAGCTTCGCATAGCGATCCCCGGGCTCCCGCCGGCATTGGCAGGAACCACCATCGTGCAGCTGACTGACCTGCACATCGGAGCGACGAAGAGGCGCAGCTTCGCCAGCGACATCGTCCGCCGTGTCAACGCTCTTTCCCCGGACGTCGTCGTGATCACGGGCGATCTGGTCGAGGGCCGGTTCGGGTCCGGCCGCGAGGATACGCTTCCCTTGGCGGCCCTCCGTGCACGTCAGGGTGTCTTCATGGTCACGGGCAACCACGAATATTACTCGGGCCTGCGCGAATGGCTGCCCGAGTTGCAGCGTCTCGGTATTCGCGTTCTGAGAAACGAACATGTCGTCATTGACGGCGACAAGGGCAACGGCTGGGAGCTGGCCGGGATCGAGGACTGGAACGGCCGCAGCATAGAGCCAGACGGCGGGCCCGACCTTCCGCGTGCTCTTGCCGGGCATGATCCTAAGCGCCCGATGGTCCTGCTCTCACACCAACCGCGCGCCATCTACGTTGCGGCGCGGGCCGGAGTCGCGCTCATGCTGTCAGGCCACACTCACGGCGGGCAAATTTGGCCCTTCAACTATATGGTCCACCTTCAGCAGCCTTTCGTGAATGGCCTCCACCGCGTGGGCCCAACGCAGCTCTATGTAAGTCCCGGAACCGGCTACTGGGGACCGCCCATGCGCCTGGGAACCCGAGGCGAGATTACCAGGATCACGCTGGTTTCCGATCCGTCATAAGCGCGTTGCGCGCCCGGCCTGATTCGAACAGGCGACCCCCGGCTTCGTAGGCCGATGCTCTATCCAGTTGAGCTACGGGCGCAATTTGGTCGACGGCGAATGTATGCCGCGCAGCCGGGGCACAAGTCAAGGGATGATCCCGGGCTGACCACATATAGTTGGAAACCATCCCCGGCCGCCCGCCCATCGTCCGAGTGACGGGCGATCCGAGGCAGTTTCTGCAGCAGTGGTGCTATCGACGGCGGCGACGCATGGCAAACGCCAGTCCCACGCCCGCCAGGAGGAAGCCCAGCGGGATCGTCGCACGGCCGGACGGTGCGTACCCGCATCCGCTGGCAGAGCCGCTGTTGCTCGCGCTTCCGCTGCTTGGGGATCCGGTCTGGCCGCCCACGCCAAGGCCGGTGTTTCCACCAGTCTCGACGGGAACTCCGCCTGCCGCACCAGCGCTGTTCTCAAGAATGCCGCCGCTCGGGCTCCCACCCGTGGCTGGGACGGTGTTTCCGCCAGTCTCCGTGTTTCCACCGAGGGGCGTTCCAGCCGTCCCACCAACTGGCTTTCCGGTGGTCCCGCCAACTGGCGTTCCAGTGGTCCCGCCGACGGATGTTCCAGTGGTTCCACCAACCGGTGTTCCGGTGGTCCCGCCAGTAGGCGTCGCCGTGGTTCCGCCGGCCGCGGTCCCTGTCTTTCCACCCGTGGCCGTGGTTCCGCCTGTGGGCGTCCCAGTGCTGCCGCCGCTGGCAGTTCCACTCTTCCCGCCCACTGCCGTGGTCCCGCCTGTGCTGCCAGTGCTTCCGCCTGCTGCCGTGGTCCCGCCTGTGCTGCCAGTACTTCCGCCTGTGCTCCCGCCAGCACCGGTACAGCGGGCCGGAGTGCCGCCCTCGTAGAAGGACACGGACCCGACATCACCCGCGTCTGCCGCCCAGCAACGACGATCCCATGCCACCAACGACAGCAGATAGGCCGCATAGATTGACTGGCCATTGTCGCTGGTATCAGGCTCCGTCCACTGCGCCAGGGGAACCAAGTCCGAGGTCACGGTCGCGTCGTCGAGTTCCACGATGCCCAGAGCTGCGGCACAGGCCGCCTTCACAAACGTGCTGCCGGTCAGCCCTGCCTTGACAGGCGCTTCGTATGTTGTCTTGTTGCTTGTGGCGAGCAGCAGCGCGGCCTTGGCGATCGTGGCCAAGTCACCAGTGCCGCCCGCCTGCCCCACAAGGAACGTGTTTCCAGCACCATCGTCACCCAGGTAGCCGAGCATCATCATGGCAAAGCCCGCGAAACCGGTGTTCGCGTCCTGTGCCCCACATTGGAGCCGCTGCCGCAGTGTCGTGATGCGGGTGGCACCAAGGGCACTCTTGCGCGCAACCAGCTCCAGAGAAGCCCACAAATGCGGGTACTGCCACTTGGTACCCGCCCCAGTGCCCGTGGCCTTGGTGCAGACGGTGGCAGTGCCGGTGCATGCGGTCGCAATGACCGCATCGCTTTGCGAGTTCCACGTGCCCCGGCCCGCACAGTAGTAGTTCATCAATGTATCTAGTCCGGAGTCGACATTTATGAAATCGGTCTGAGCGGAGTACTGTAACTGCCGCGCTTGCGTCATGTCGCCCGTACATCCGGGGTTGACGGCCGTGCTTAGACCTGGCGGTGGGGCCGACGGAACCAGCGTCCCATCGTTCTTCTTCACCATCACCGCGTCGGCGCCCTTAGTGGGGTAGCACTTGTTCTCGCCCGAGTTGCCAAACGAAACGAAGAAGCTGATTGAATCGATCGCGACCGACCCACCCGCAGTTCCTGTTACCGGCAGGGTGTACTGCGCCTTCTCGCCAGGATACAGCGTGGTCCCGGCTATCTTCCCGGCCACGCGGGTCCCCGTAATCGTCGCACCGGCAGTGCCCACCTTGGCCGTCAGCACAAAGTTCGGCAAGGCGTAGCCCATATTGTTCTGGACCGAGATATTCATCGTGGCCGTGCCCGAGGCGGAGAGAGTCACGGTGTCCGTGGCAGGCCGAACCACAATGTTGTAACTCGATGCCCAGAGATCGTCGCACCAGTGAGCACGAGCCTCCAGCGGCAGCAGGCAGATCGTCAGGAAGATCCCAAGCCAGAACTTCGTTCGCATGCTCATGACTCCATCAAAGGTGAGTGGTTCTCTGGTAGTCTCGCCCAAGTCACATCTCGCTAGGGCCATCCGATGTCAGTTAGACTTGACACTATTGTAGTGCGACCCCACGGAAAAGCCGGCTCATCTTTGTGTCTAGCGGCGCTTTCTCTCCTACCTTGGATGACATCAGGGCCGGCCAGGGCGGACAGCGCCGCAGTTGCGCCTCCTGACTTGTTGCAGGCGGCGGCTGCTGGGCGAGCTGAAGTCGTGCGCTCCCTGCTGGCGCAAGGCTCGCCCGTGGACGGCAGGGACGCATCCGACTGGACAGCCCTACACTTCGCCGCTGCTGGCGGATGGAGCGACGTGGCGGCTCTCTTACTCGATCGCGGCGCTGATCCCAACGCCAAGGCACGGTTCGACATGACACCGCTGCACTGGGCCGCCATGCGAGGCCGCGCTGCAGTCGTGGGCCTGCTCACTCGCCGCGGAGCTCGCGTCGACGCTCGCAACGCGTATGGGATGACCCCCCTGCACCTGGCCGCCGACGACAAGGTCGTCGCGGTGCTGGTCACCGCTGGCGCGCAGGTCAACGCCCTCGATGAGCGCGGCCGGACGCCGCTGCATACCGGTCGGCAGGGCAGCGTGGCCAAGGCCCTCATCGATCGCGGCGCGGATCTTCGCATCCGCACGCCCCAGGGACGCACCGCCATGGAGATCGCAGCCGTGGACACCACCGAGGCTGCTGGACTCTCGGTCAACGGCCCGATGCTGGCCCGGTTGCGCGGACTCATCAGTCAGGCCCGGGTCACGCTCATGAACACCTCGACGCGGCCCATGGACGACTTCGTCCTGTCCGGACACAGCCCGGGGTGCAGCGTCGATGTGGCGCCCGCAGAATTGCCCAGCTTGCAACCGGGCCAACTGGTCGACTTCACCCTGACATTCGTTCGCTCAGCTGGGGCAGCCGAGGGACCGTATCCCATCTTTCTCTCGACTTCAGTGGGCCGGGTGCACCTTGTGGATTTCGATTTGAGAATCAACACCGACAGGCGTCCGATCCCGGAAGACAGCGGCATGATCCAGCTGGCCAAGGGAAGCCTGCGGCGGGCGCCTTCCCGGCTGCACTACCTCGCGTACGTCGTGGTTCCGCTGCTGGTGTTCCTGGCTTGGTTTGTCGTGAGCCGAGGGCGCAAGAAGTCTACAAACGCGCCGGGGTGATCCGGACGCGCTGCCTCCGCCGTTCGCGACCGGTGAGCCCGACCGCGAGCGCGAGGAAGGGAATCAGCACGAGAGGGAACGATAGCCAGAACCAGCGATTGGAGGACACCACAGGTGCCGCGCGGTCAGCCTCCCCCAACGGCAACGCGCGCAGAGTGCCATCGTAGCTGCCCACAAAGCCCATCCAGCGGCCGCGAATCCGTCCTGCCAGGGGCGACGACCAATTGCTGTCGTCCATCCCAGCGACGTTCCAAAGCGGCCTACCCGTGAAGGCAGAAAAGAGTGGCGCGCCGCTCTCGAGTGCAGCGACGTGCAACATGTGGTCCCACCCCAGGACAAGGGCCATGGCCTCTCCGCCGGATGCGACCAAGGCCGGCGACGAATAGAGGCCGCCACGGGCGGCGTAGCGCCAGCGCGGCGAGCCGTCCGTGGCATCGATCGCGTGCAGGAGACGATCGTAGGAAGCGACAAAGGCGCGCGCGGAGCCCCGCTCGATCAGAATGGCCGGCGAGCCGGTGATACGATCGCCGGTCTTGTAGTTCCAGCGTTCGGCGCCGGTGGCCGCGTCGAGGCCGCGAACGGTTCCGTACTTGGAACCTGTGACCACGAGCGGACCGGCCGACGAGACGAAGAACGCGGGCGGGCTGCGAACCGCGTCGAGCTCGGTCTTTCTCCACTGCACGGCGCCGGTCGCAGCGTCGAGAGAGTAGATGTTGCCGTTGGCCGAACCGAGAAAGAGCTGCCCGCGCCCGGCCGTGCGCACGAAAATGGGCGCGGTGAGATCGTTGTCCCCCAACTCCTGACGCCACAGGGGCTTGCCATCGGCCAGAGCCAGGGCGAGCACCCCACTCTTCTGCAGGCTGTTGGCCAGAGAGCGATCCCAAACCCAGTAGGCCACAAAGGCCGCGTTGTCGCTGTCGCCAGTTCCGCCAACACAGGGTGCGGCCAGCCGCGCGCCGCCCAGGGTCGGCCGGTAGTCCTCGACCGAATGAACCCAAACCTGCCGACCGTTGGCCGCATCGAGGGCGTAGACCAGACGATCGGTCGAAGCCACGAGAAGCAACGTGCGGTCGCTGTCGCGGAAGAACACCGGCGCGGCGTAGATCGGACCGCCGGTTGTGAACATCCATTGTCGCTCGCCAGTGGCGGCATCGAGCGCGTACAGGGTGTGGTCGTAGTTGCCCACGGCCAGCAGAGCCCGGCCATCGACCGCGGCCAAGGCGGGCGACGACCACACGGTCATGCCTGGCTCGTAGCCCCAGACGCGGCCACTGCCGTCGAAACTCCAGGCCCGCGGCGTCTCGCTGGCCGGCGTGTCGAGCTCGATGGCCGCAGTGTTTTGGGCATCGCAACGACTCTGCGACCATAGCGAGCAAGCGGCTTGCACATGGCCAGGAGCGATCAACACGCCAATAGCTGCCCCACCCAGAACGACTCGTATCAATCGCCGGGATCCGCCGGCGCCGTTCACGCGAGATCCTCCGCCTTCTTTGCCGGAAGCGCAGCCTTCTCGGCGGGCTGACTCCACATGTCCACCACGCGCAGCCCGCCGTTGGGGCAATGGTCCACGCACGAATAGCAGAACTGGCACTGGTCCAGGCGAATCGCACCATTCTTGATGGCGCCCACATCGCAGGTGGTGTTGCACACGCCGCATTCCGCGCACTGGCCTGGCGCCTTCAGGATGCGCAGGCGCGAAAAGCGATGCAAGAATCCCATCAAGTAGCCCCAGGGACAGAGATAGCGGCACCAGGGACGCAGGACGAAGATCGCCGACACCAGAATCACCAGCGTGGTGAGCGCGGACGCGGGATCGTCGCGCGCGGTGAAGGCGAAGTGCACGGGCGAGGTCACCACCAAGTGCGACACCGCGGTGAAAAAAATGGCCGCCAAACTGAACAGGCGCAGCTTGCGCGAGGGTAGATCATCAATCACGCCGGCTAGCACCAAGTAGCACAGCAAAATCAGCATGGCCGCCCAGTGCACACTGGAATCCTCGATCATCAATTGCTTCTTGATCCCCAGCCATACCAACAGTGCAAGAAAACCGACGACGAATATCGCCAGCCCAATCAGCTTGCCACGTGTCAGCCGCTCCTTGCGTCGGGGAAATCGCTTGCGCAGCCAGCCCGCGAGATCTTGCACTGCACCCGTGGGACAGATCCACCCGCAGAAAACCGTTCCGTGCAACAGCGTGACCGAGATGATCACCACCGGAAGGGCCAGCCAATAGAACGACTCGGAATAGGCCGAACCAAGCAGAGTCATTCCATAGAGCCCGTTGCGGATCATGCCGAACACGCCCAGGCACGAATACACGACGAAGAAGAAAACCAGGAACGAAGCGACCTGCACCGCACGACGTATGAGCTGGCGCCGGCGTCGTACGCCACTGATGGCGAGCACCATGAGAAAAAGAAAAATGAGCGACGCCATCTCCACGCTGGTCCCGTCGAGCGACAGGAAGGGAACATCGAAAACCTTGCCAAGGGGAAGACGTTCGGGCTGCATGGTGCTACTGAAGAGCGGGCGTCACGAATCGAATCTGAGCAGAAGTCTGACACGTCCGAGCTGCTCTTGCGTTCCGCACCGACACTAGCCCTCGCTTTTCCCGTCGACAGTCTCGCAAGGAGAGCACCCCGGCTGGTCGAGGCAAGCCGCGGCACAAGGCGGCTGGGACAGTGCCGACGACGGATCCAGCCCGAGAAAGCGCGCCACAAAGGGACAACGCGGCTTCTCGCGCAATTCGGTCAGCGTGCCAGTCTGAATCACGCGTCCTCCCAGCATCACGGCCAAAAAGTCGCTCAGCACTGCCGCTTCGTCGCGGCTGTGGGTCACGTGCAACGTGGTCAGGTCGAGTTCCTTGTGCAGACGCGCGAGCTCGGCCTGCAACTCCAGCCTGGCGTTGTGATCCAGTGCGCTCAGTGGCTCATCCAGCAACAAGAGCACCGGCCGCACCGCCAGCGCACGAGCGATGGCCACCCGCTGCGCCTCGCCGCCGCTGAGGGTGGCGACCGGCCGGGGCAGAACCGCGGCCAGACCCAAACGGTCGATCAAGTCGTCGACCGTGCGGCGCGCCTCGGCCCCAGGCACCCGACGGGCGCGCAGGCCGTATTCGATGTTGCCACGCGCGGACAGGTGCGGAAACAGCGCTGCCTGCTGGAACACGAGGCCGATGTTGCGTCGCTCGGGCGCCTGCACAGTCACGTCGCGGCCGTCGATCAGAATCCGGCCTGCCGTGGGCGAAAAGAAACCGGCGATGGTCTGCAACAGAACCGACTTGCCGCAGCCGCTGGGTCCGAGCAACACCCAGTATTGCCCTTTGCCGATGCGCAGGGACACGTCTTGCAGGGCGAAATCCCCGAACGAACAGCCCAGGTGCTGGATGTCGATCATGGGCGGCGCTCCCGACGTGGCCGTTGCAAGGCAAAGGGAATCAAGGTCTGCCCGAATTGCAGCATCACGAACACCCACAAACAGATCACGAGCAACAGCACGGCGATGGGACGGCTCTCCGAGACACCCGCGCGCAAGAACTCGGTATGCACCAGCACGGGCGCAGTGACCGGCGAGCTGGCGAAGAGGACGATGCAGCCGAATTCGCTGATGGCGCGCGCCCAGGCCAAGGTGGCACCGACCAGAATCCCACGCGAGGCCAAAGGCAGCGAAATGCGCCAGAAGGTTGCAGCCGGCGAGGCGCCCAGACTGCGCGAGGCCAGCTCCAAACGCAGGGGTACCGATTCAAAAGCCGTCATGGTCGTCTTGATCAGGAAGGGCGAGGCCACGAAGACCTGGGCGATGACCACGCCCATGAGCGATCCTGAGATGGGCAGGTGCACTGATTCCAAGAAGTCACCCAATATGCTGCCGGGCCCGAGCAACACGATGAGCGCCACACCCGCCACCGATTGCGGCACCAGAATGGGCACATCGACCAGCGACTCAACCCAGCGCTTGCCCGGAAAGTCCACGCGGGCCATGCCGTAAGCGAGAGGAATGCCCACGAGCCCCACCACCAACGTGGCCAATGTGGACGACGCCAGGCTCATCCACAGGGCCTCGCGCACCTCGGGACGCACAAACGTGCGCCACAGGGTCTGCACCGAATCCTCGGTCGCCAGGTGAATGATGGGAAACAACACCACGCCAAAAGCCACCAACCCACCGCCCAGGCAAAGACGGACGAAACGCGACGTTGCCCGGCGCACGCGCCAAATCGTGCTGTAGATGAGCGCCAGCGGAATGAACGTCTCGAAGGCGTAGGGCTGCAAGATCACGAACGACAGCACGAAAATGGCAAAGAACCCGAGCAAGACCGGCGAGGCGAACAGGCTGGCGTAGGCGACCACGAGAAGGATGAAAAGCGGCGTCTTGCCCAGCAGGACCAGCACGAGCAGAAAAAGGGCAAAGTAGCCGACCAGGAAAAGCCCCACCGTGCGCGCCGACCGTCGGGATAGGGTGGCTGCCGCCGCGTGAAACACGAAGAGGTTGGTGAAGAACAGCACCAAATTCATGGGCACCGTGAACGGCGGATCGGGCAAGAGGCCCAACCCCACGTGGATTGCGGCCAGCGCCACGATGGCGACGCCGATCTGTTTGGCCGCCAACTTCACGGGCTCTTTACCACGCGCGAGCCTAGCTCATCGGGAAGCGCTGTACAGGGATTGCACCAGGCAGGCTTGGCTGGCCGGAGGCCACGTTTCTCGAGAAGGTGCCTGCCGCCCTCGTCCAGCAAAGTGTTAACAAAACGCCGCGCCTCGGGGGCGTGGGCCGCGCCCGTCGGAATGGTGACACCATAGGTGATGGGGCCGCCTGTGATGCGCGCTTTGCCCTCCCCTTGCTTCATGCGGACCTCGACGCTGACGCTGGCATAGTGCTGGGCTAGCTCGGGCTTGGAGAGATTCTGTTCCGCGGGAAGCGCGGTGATCTTCAGATGATGATCCTCGGCCGTGGAGCGAAACAAGAAGGCGTAGTCGATGGCGCGGGCTTCAAGCAGGGTCAAAAGCTCAGCCTCGTCGTGGGTCACATGCTCCTTGGCGCATTGGCCGGCAAGCCGCGCCGCCAAGTTCGCGCCGGCCTCGCCGTAGGTCCCCGACTTTTCCGCAAGCTCCCACGTCAGCAGCGTGTGGTAGCCCAAAGGTGCGGTGTCGGGATCGGCTCGGCCCAGACGGACACCGGGCCGGATCAAGACGCTGGGCCAGTTCTGGGTACTGATCTCGTCGGTGAAGCGGCTGTGGTCCTTGTGGGCCACCACGATCTCGTTGGTCGCGAATGTCACGTTCCAGCTGGCATGGCGCGGGATCATCATGTTGCTAATGATCCCCGCATCGGCCACGGCCACCATGTCCGCGCGCATGCCCAGTTCGACCACCTTGCGGGCCGCAACCTGGGAACCACTCGGCTCCAGCCGCAGGCGAATCTGCGGGTTTTCGCGCTGGAACTTCTCCGCCGCGTCGCCCAGCACCGCCGTCAAGCTGGAGGCGTGGAAGACCACGACCTCGGTGGGCGGCTTCCAACATCCCGCAACGACAACGAGGCAGAGCAACCCGCGAAACAGGCCGGGGCGCCGGCGGGCCAGGACGGTGGGCATGGCCATAGCATACAACGCCGCAGCTTCTTCCGGCGGTTGAGCAACGGTTCCCCAGCCGATATCTCCAAGCAGTGATACACTGTCGCCAGCGATGTGGGCCGTAGTCGCTGGGGTCAGTTTCCGGATCGGAGGCTGGATGGACGACCAGAGTTTCATGCCCAACCTGCAAATCGATGCTGAGAAGCTCCTCGGCTCGCTCTTCCGCCACATGGCGGAGGGGGTGGCTTTGCACGAAGTGGTGTGCGACTCCGCCGCCAAGCCCATCAACTACCGCATTCTCGCGGTCAATCCACAATATGAAGGATGCACCGGCCTCAAGCCAGGGCAGGTCGTCGGCAAGCTGGCCACCGAAGCCTATGGCACGCCGGAGCCGCCGTATCTGGCCGAATTCTCTGCCGTGGCCCAGTCTGGCCAGGCGTCCAGGCTGGAGGTCTATTTTCCGCCGCTGGCTCGGCACTTTGCCATCAGCATCGCGCCCCTTGGCCCGGGTTTCTTTGCCACCATCTTTCTCGACACGTCCGAGGAGAAGCGCCGTTCCGAAGCCCTGCTCAAAAGCGAGGAGCGCTTCCGCAAGGTCTTCGATTTCGCGCCTGACGCTCTCACGATCTCCACGCCCGACGGCCGTTTGCTGAGATGCAACGACGCCTTTTGCAAGATCGCGGGCTACGCGGAGGCAGACTTTGTTGGACACAACCCAACCGAAGTCGGGTTGTGGATCGATTCGAAACAGCGCGAGGCCATGTACACCGCGCTGGCGCAAGAGGGAGAACTTGCCGGACTTGAAGCGAAACTTCGGCGCAAGGATGGCAAGGTGGCCTTCATGCGGATTTCGGCGCGCCGGGTGGAAATCGGTGAGCAAACGCTGATCCTCACCGGCGCGCAAGACGTAACCGAGCAGCGCAACCTTGAACAGCAGGTCCTGCACACCCAGAAACTGGAGAGCCTGGGCGTGCTCGCCGGCGGCATCGCGCACGACTTCAACAATCTGCTGACCGGCATCTTGGGCAACGCCGATCTGGCGCTGGCCGAACTGTCCCCGGTCGCGCCGGCACGCGAGAGTCTGGAAGCCATCGAAACCGCGGCTCGGCGCGCGGCCGAGCTGTGCCGGCAGCTCCTCGCCTACAGTGGCAAGGGACGCTTCCTGGTGCAGCCACTCGACGTGATGGAGCTGGTGCAGGAGATGGGACACCTGCTGGCGGTCAGCATCAGCAAGAAGGTCGTGCTCAAGTACCACTTCGCCCAGAATCTGCCCGCCATCGAGGCCGATGCCACGCAAATGCGGCAGACCATCATGAACCTCATCCTCAACGCCTCGGAAGCCATCGGCGATCGCAGCGGCGTCATCTCGGTCACCACCGGCCTGGCCCATTGCGATGCCGAGTATCTCAAGACATGTTTTGTCGCAGACGGCATCCAGCCCGGCGACTTCGTCTATGTCGAAGTGGCAGACACCGGGCACGGCATGGACAAGGCCACAATGGATCGCATCTTCGATCCCTTCTTCACTACCAAGTTCACCGGCCGCGGCTTGGGGCTGGCCGCGGTGCTGGGCATCGTGCGCGGCCACAAGGGCGCCATCAAGGTCTACAGTGAGGTTGGCCGCGGCTCGACCTTCAAGTTGCTCTTCCCGGCCGCCGAAACCCAGGCGCCCGATATTGCGAGCGCCAGACCGAGCGCCCGCGCCTGGAAAAGCCATGGCCAGGTGCTGGTGGTCGACGACGAGGAGACGGTGCGGACCCTGACCCGCCGCATGTTGGAGCGGGTGGGATTCACCGTTCTCACTGCCGAGGATGGCCGCCAGGCAGTCGAGATCTTCCAGCAAGTTGCGGCCGAGGTGGATCTGGTCGTTCTCGATCTGACCATGCCCCACCTCGATGGCGAGGCCTGCTTTCGCGAGCTGCGCCTGATCAACCCGACGGTCAAGGTCATCCTCAGCTCTGGCTACAATGAGCAAGACGTTGTCAACCTGTTCGCCGGCAAGGGTCTGGCTGGCTTCATCCAGAAGCCGTACACAAGTGAGGAATTGATCGCCAGAGTGCGTGACGTTCTTGGCGACCAGACGTAGACTTGCACCTGCAACCGCAGATTGCCTGTCCTGGCGTGCGGCGAGCGAGGCGGCGTGATAGTTTTCTGCTGGGCGCCCGTAGCTCAAGTGGATAGAGCATCGGCCTTCTAAGCCGGGGGTTGCAGGTTCAATTCCTGCTGGGCGCGCAGCAAGTTAGCGAGATTATTCGCGAATTCCGATCCGCTTCGAAACTGTGGCGCGAAAGGCTCCCGGCCCGGAGGCCGGGGGTGGTGGGTTCGAAAGCCGCCGCGCTTGCTTGTACAACCTGCTGATTCCGCGAGAAAATCTCGACTTCCTCCGAAGGCATGAGAAGCGCAATGCCGGATCTCTGTACCACTATTGCACCAAACGGATCTCGTATTGGTCGAGAAAGCAGACGTTCGACGCCAGCCACCCCGGCGCGACGGCGATCATGGGACTGCTCATCATGGGACTGCTCGATGAGTAGAGCCTCCAGGCCTGTTCTCGCGGACCGGCACCGACTTGCACGATCCTTTCGTGCCGGGTGGGCGATGCTCCGCCAGTTCCGTCGCTACCGCACCAGCCCTCGACCCTACCCAGGCAGAGTGCGTCCACCAAGCTACTGCGACATCCGCATTGTAAACGCCACTCAGATGACATATAAGCGGAGCCGTTAGAGTCCACTGGCGAGGCGCCAGGGAGGAGGTGTGCCGTCATGACGAAGCTAGCCAACCGTCGCGAAGAGGCGCTGTTCGATCGGGTCGGCGAGATCATCGAGGCAGCGCGGGGCCGCGTCGCGCGCACGGTGAACTCAGCCATGGTCCACGCCTACTGGCTCATCGGCAGGGAGATCGTCGAGGTCGAGCAACACGGCAAGAAGCGCGCGGGCTACGGCGAGGAACTCATGAACCGCCTCGCCGAGCGTCTGGCCGCCCGCTACAGGGTGTAGATTCGGTGCGTGGTCACGTTCGTCGTCGTGTACACACGCAAGTTCGCGTTGCTCGATTCGCGAAGCACCGCCTCCTCGCGCCGATCGCCCAGCAGAATCCGCGGTGAGCGTTGCGGGTACTCTTCGAGCTGTTGTTCGACGCGGTCCCGGTGGTGCTCACCCCGGGCAGTGTCGTCCCATTCATGGTCGAACGAATCACATTCGGCGTTCCAGTAGATGAGGAAGTTGCTCCCAGCGCTCGTACTGACGTTGGCACCGGTACCGCAATTCACGTTGCCCATACCACTGCAGGTTGCGGCCGTGGTGTCGGATGCGTCGACATACTCGGCAACGCCGCGGCCGGTGTCAGTGCCGGGACTCGTGATGTTGAAGTAGAACGAGCAGGTGGCACCATCATGGCAATCCAGTCCGCCGTAAGTCTCGTGAACCGTGAACACCGAGATGCCTTTGCCAACCACCAGCTCCCCAATGTGCATGGCATCGCCATGGCCCATTCCGGACGAGCACTTGAAGGTTCCGTCGCTCTCGATGGTGGTTGCGCCGGTGATGATTTCCTGTCCGCCGTCGTTGTCCACATCGGCCGCCATGCATGAGTGGTCGCCCCCGCCAGCGGCTTTGCTGTTCCCGGTGTTGTTGCTGTCGAAGATCCAGTTCTGCGCCAGGGTTCCGCCACTCCAGGTCAACGCGGACACCGTCGGACGCGTGTAGTAGCCACGCTGCTGGATGATCTTCGGCTGCCCGGTCGCAACACCCTTCTGCTTCACGAAGGCCATGCCGCCGTTGAAGCGGTCCACGCGGTTGCCGTCGCCGTCGCCCCAAGAAGTCACGACCCCACGGGGCACGGGATAGTCAATCGTCGCCAGTTCCTTGCCGGTGTCTCCGGCGAAAACCGTCACGTACTCGGGCCCGGTCAAAATGTCGCCAGAGGCATTGCGATAGACGGCGCTGTCATCGTCGCTGGCAGCAGGTCCGGTGCTCAGATACGCGCCGGTTCCGTCCTTGGTCCCTGGTGCGGTCTTGACTGCCAATTCCGCCTTGCCGTCGCCGTCGAAGTCGCCGACTGACATCTGCGTGTAGTGCGCGCCGGCACCAATGTTCGGTCCCGAGTCGATGCGCCAGAGCTTCTTGCCGTCCAGCGTGTACCCGTCAATGTAGACGTCGTCGGTAACGCCCGCCTGGGAGTTGTCTTTCAAGTTCGATCGATCCCACTTGAGCACGATATCGAGTTTGCCGTCGCCATCGGGATCCCCCGTGCTTCCGTCGTTCGCGCTGTGTGATGAGCTGGGCGGAGTCAACGGGATGCTCGTGTCCTGCTACGCCCAGGGCGTGACCGCAGGAGACTGCGCCCCTTCAGTCCCTTTGAACACGCAGCTGACCGAGTACTTCGAGGTGGTGGCACCAGCCGCATCAGGTAGTTCGTGCTATCGGTCACGTTCTTGAGCAGGGTGCCGTGTTTGTACAGGTTGTACGAGGTGTCGCTGTCCATTCCGGTGTACTCGGTG